>NZ_CP117025.1:677500-1877500 GCF_028551275.1 Sphingomonas hankookensis | reverse complement strand
ACAAAACTCCCAGTAGCGCCGCCATGCCGCCAGTCGCATCGGCGCGGACGCCGTTCAGGCTGCCGCTGAGCGCCGGCACCGCGAATTGCGTGACCAGCAGCACCGGCATCAGTTCGCCGGCATGGTCGCGCACGAAATCCACGGCGCGGTCCCAGATCGTCCCGATCTTTGCCATCGTTGCACTTGCTCCCCTTTTATCCGATGGAAGCTCTACCCATCCTGATCCTGAATGAAAATGGCCCCTGACCCCCACGTCCCGCCCGTCGCGACCGCGCAGCAGATCGAATGGCGCCCCGAAACCGGACAGATCGACTACCCCGTGGCGCTGGCGACCATGGAGACCCGCGCGACCGCGATCGCCGATGGCATGGCGGCCGAAATGATCTGGCTGCTTGAACATCCGCCGCTCTACACCGCCGGCACCAGCGCCGACCCCGCCGAGTTGCTCGACCCGCGCTTTCCCGTTCATGCCGCGGGGCGCGGCGGGCGCTACACCTATCACGGTCCTGGCCAGCGGATCGGTTACCTGATGCTCGACCTGACGCGGCGCGGACGCGACGTGCGCCGCTTCGTCCATGCGGTGGAGTCGTGGGTGATCGGTGCGCTGGCGACCTTCGACATCCATGCCTATGCCGTGCCCGATCGCATCGGCATCTGGACGTCCGATGGCGGCACCGAAGCGAAGATCGGCGCGATCGGCGTACGGGTGCGCCGCTGGGCGACGCTGCACGGATTTTCGGTCAATCTGGCCCCAGATTTGTCACATTTCGGGGGCATCGTCCCGTGTGGGATCGCCGAATTTCCCGTGACCAGCGCAGCGGCGCTTGGAAAGACGGTCGACCCGGGAATGTTCGATGCAGCGCTCGCCGCCGGGTTGCCGGCTTTTCTGGACGGGCTGTACCCCCCTGCGAAAGAGGCTTGAGGGCAAGCACCCCTTCGACTAATGTCCAGCACGGATTGGGTATTAACGGCAAAAGAAACGCCGCCTATCCATAGCTTAGGGAGCTTACCATGCGTGCATTCTCGAAGATCCTGACCGGTTCGATCATCGCCGGCGCGGCGCTGGCGCTGTCGGCTTGCGGCGGCAACACCGAAACCACCGCCGACAACGCGACCATCACCGACCTGAACTCGACCGACATGATGGACGGCACGATGTCGGACAACATGACCGCCGTTGACGGCGCCATGGGCAACGACACCATGATGATGTCGAACGACAGCATGATGATGTCGAACGACACCATGATGTCGAACGAAGCCGGCATGACCAACGCCATGTAATCAGCCGATTTCGGCTATTCTGGCGAGGGGCCGTCCGGGCGACCGGGCGGCCCTTTTCGTTATCCGTCCCCGGCCGGCCGGATCGTTACGCCCCTGTGCGGCGAAACGTGGCGATCCGATGCAAGTTGGGGCTTGGGTCGCCACGAAAAACGCCTTAACCATCGCTGCTTGCCCTGGCGCCAAGCCCGCGCCGTGAAAGGAAGAGATGAGCGTAGTGCGTACCCTGGTCCTGGCCGCTGCCGCCGCCCTGACCGTCGCGGCATCCCCCGCGTCGGCCCAATTTTTTTTCAAGCCCTATGATCTGGAGGGCCCGCGCGTCACCGGGGAGGAACCGGGCGTCACGACGCAGGTGCTGCCCGGCGCGACCCCGGCCGAGCTGCGCGCGGCGGTGCTGTGGAACATGCGCTCGGCGCTGAACGTCGCGGCGCTGCAATGCCAGTTCGAACCGACGATGCAGACGCTGAACAACTACAACGCGATGCTGTTCGACCATGCCGACGAGCTGAAGGACAGCTATGCCGCGCTGGACAAGTATTTCGATCGGACCACCGGTTCGCTGAAGGCCGGCCAGACCGCGCTCGACCAGTTCGGTACGCGGGTGTATTCCAGCTTCTCGACCGTGTCGGCGCAGCTCGGCTTCTGCCAGGCCGCGAACGAGATCGGGCAGGAAGCGCTGTTCGTGCCGCGCGGCTATCTGGGCGAATTCGCCCAGCTGCGGATGCGCAAGCTGCGCAATTCGCTGGTTCCCTACGGCGAACAGCAGTTCACGCGGCAGATTCCGTATATGCGCCCGGTGCGCCTGTACCAGTTCGAAAACCCGAAATGCTGGCGCAAGGGCATCTGGCAGACCAAGAAGTGCGGCGCGTTCCCCAGCTGACGCCGCTTTCCAAAAAAAAACGCGGAATACCGGAACCAAGGATAAGGCCTGCCGTTATCACCCTCGGATAGCGATCTTATGCCCCCCGCTCTCGCTATCCGCTAAAAGGACCCGGTAGGCGCAAACCCTCCCCCCCCCCCCCGGTAGTGCCACCGGGTCCATATACTGGTTTCACCTAAGCGACCCGTCGGCCTCAAAACCGGCGGGTCGCTTTTTGCTGGCCATCCCATTTCCATGCCGGAACGAATATTTTCGCCAAACATTCTTTCGCCGGAGCGAGCGAGTCTCGCGAAACCGGGAGATCGATATGCGTAAGATTCTGAGCCTTGCCGTAGTGGCCGGCGCCCTGGCCGTCAGCGCCTGCAACACCGTCGAAGGTGTCGGTAGGGACGTGTCGTCGGCCGGCAACGCCGTCGCGGGCGCCGCCAAGGACAGCAAGTAAGTCGCATCCGGCGCTAGAGACGCCGGAACGACAAGGGCGGCCCGGACCATGTCCGAGCCGCCCTTTTTCGTGTCGGACGCCAGAGAGCCACGCCGGCGTCAGATGGTCTGGTCGTCGACCTCGCTGACTTCGTCCGTAGCGGGATCGCGCTTCGCCCGACGCTTCTCGGTGAACCAGATCGCGATCAGCGCCAGTTCGTAGAGCAGGATCAGCGGTACAGCGAGCAGGAACTGTGACCCGATGTCCGGCGGCGTCGCGACCGCAGCGATCGCGAAGGCGGCGACGATCGCGTACCGCCGCGCCCCGACCAGCTGCTTGCGCGTAACGATGCCGGCCAACTCCAGCAGCATCAACAGCACCGGCAACAGGAAGGCAAGGCCGAACGCGAACAGAAACTGCATCACGAACGAGAGGTAATTCTCGATCGAGGGCATCGCCTCCTGCTCGACGCCGCCCAGATTGCCCTGATATCCGAGCAGGAAATGCAGCGCGACCGGGATGGTGACGTAATAGGCCAGCGCAGCACCGGCGATGAACAGCACCGGCGTCGCCAGCAGGAACGGGAACAGCGCCTTCTTTTCGTTGCGGTACAGGCCCGGTGCCACGAACTGCCAGAGCTGGTTCGCGATCACCGGAAAGGACAGCATCATCGCGGCGAAGAACGCCACCTTGATCTGGACGAAGAACGCCTCGAAAATCTGGGTGAAGATCACGCGCTTCTGCCCCGCCGCCAGCAAGGGCTTGAGCAGGAACGTCAGGATCTGGTGCGAAAAATAGAAGCAGAGCGCAAAGCACGCGGCTACCGCGACCACCGAATAAAGCAGGCGACGGCGCAATTCGATCAGGTGATCGAGCAAGGGTGCCTGGCTGTCGTCGATATCGTTCATGACGGGGCCTTGCCATCAGCGGCGGGCGGATGGTCGCCGGGTGCTTCACGCAGTTCGGGCCGTTCGACCATCACCGGAGCCGGATCGTCCTCGGGCGATGCCGGAGCGGGATCATGGACCGGCGGCGGCGGCGAAGGCGCGTCGATCGGGTGCACGGCCGCCGGCGGATCGGCGGGATGCTCGCGCATGATCCGGGCGTTTTCCTCCGCCCATTTCTTTTCCATTTCCGCCAGTTCGGCTTCGCGCACCATCGTGTCGAAACCTGAGCGGAACTGGCGCGCGACGCCACGCGCCTTGCCGACCCACAGGCCGACGATACGCATGGCCTTCGGCAAATCCTTGGGACCGATGACGACCAGCGCGACCAGCGCGACGACCATCAATTCGGTGGGAGCGATATCGAACATCGGCGCTCAAGGTCGGGCGGGCGCCACGGCCCGCCGGGGAATGGAAGTCAGCGGTCGCCGTGTGGGCGGTCGTCGCGAACGGGGTCGCGGTGCAGCGGGTCTCGCGGCGCCGGATCACGATCATAGCCAGTATCGAGCGGACGCTGTTCCAGCCGTTCGCGCGGACGCGCGGGCGGCGGCACATCGTCATCCTCGGCCATGCCCTTCTTGAAGCTCTTCAGCCCCTTGGCCACGTCGCCCATCATGTCGGAAAACCGACCCTTGCCGAACAGCAGCAGGATCGCGACGCCGACGATAAGCCAGTGCCAAATGCTAAGACCACCCATCGTCTACACTCCAAGCGAAACGGATCGTTGCCGTCCACTTAGTCGCTATCGCCGCCGCTTTCCAGCACGCTTGCAAAGGCATCGTCGATTGGTTCGAGCAGACTCGCCGCGCGCAAATCGTCGATCCCCGGCAGGTCGCGGCGACTGTTCAGCCCGAAATGGTCGAGAAACGCCTGCGTCGTTGCGTACGCCAGCGGACGGCCCGGCACCTCGCGCCTGCCCGCCGGTCGGACCCAACCCGCCGCCAGCAACACATCGATCGTGCCCTTGGAAATCTGCACGCCGCGGATCGATTCGATGTCCGCACGGGTCGCCGGCTCATGATAGGCGATGATCGCCAGTGTCTCGATCGCGGCGCGCGACAGGCGGCGCGACTCGTCGCGGTCGCGGCGCAGGAAATGGGCTAGGTCGGGCGCAGTTTCGAAATGCCAATGCTCTCCCCGCCGGACCAGGCCGAAGCCGCGCCCGGCATGATCCGCCTCGATCGTGGTGAGCGCGGCACGGACATCCCCGTCCCCGACATAGGCGGCGATCATCGCGACCGTCATCGGTGCTTCGCTGGCGAACAGCACCGCCTCTACCGCACGGACGAACGGATCGGTCATGCGATGCGCCGGATATCGATCGGCCCGAACGGCGCATCCTGCCGGATCGCCACCCGCCCCTGCCGCGCAAGTTCGAGCGTCGCCAAAAAGGTCGATGCGAGCGCCGAACGCCGATAGCGCTCCTCGGCATCGATCGGCAGGAAGGCGGCGATCGAGGTCCAGTCGATCCGCGTGCCGAGCATCGCCTCGACCCGTTCGATCGCAACCTCCAGCGTCATCACCGGTCGCGTCGCGACGACATGCAGCACCGGGCGGGTCCGGGCGCTGATCCGGCCATAGGCTTCGATCAGATCGTACAGGCCGGCGTCCCACCGCGCCTTGCGCACGACGTTCAGCCCTTCGGGATCGCCACGCAGGAACACGTCGCGGCCGATGCGGTCGCGCGCCATCAATCGCGCGCCGGCCTCCCGCATCGCATCGAGTCGTTCGAGCCGCAGTTGCAGGCGCAGCGCCAATTCCTCCGGGTCGGGATCCATTTCCGGTTCGCGCGGCAGCAGCAACGCGGATTTCAGATAGGCAAGCCACGCCGCCATCACGAGCCAGTCGGCCGCCAGTTCGAGCCGCAGGGCAGTGACCCGATCGATCCAGCGCAGATATTGCTCGACCAGCGCAAGGATCGATATCCGGCGCAGATCGACCTTCTGCGTCCGGGCGAGCGCCAGCAGCAGGTCGAGCGGCCCTTCCCACCCGTCCAGTTCGATCGTCAGTACCGGCGCATCGGCGTCCATGGCGCGATCCTACCGGCTCGCCGCGCGATCCGTCACCGATATTCGTGCGTGACGTCCTGATGCACGCCGCGCAGCCGGACGGCTCGGCCGTTCTCGATGTCGGGGGCGGCAACGATACGGAGCCAGCGGAACGGCTGACCGGGCGCGTCGACCGCCGCATCGATGGTGAAGCCGCGGTGGTGGCGAATGGCATGGCTGCGCAGCCGTTCGACGGCCGCGCGCGATTCGGGCCGATACATCGGCAGGACACATTCGCGCTTCGGGGGTACGCCGATCGGCAGCCCGAACAGGAGGAAGGTCGCTTCGGACCAGGTCAGTCGGTTCGTCGTCAGATCGCAGGAGAATGGGCCGTCGCCGGCCAGACCGGGGCTGTAGCCGATGTCGAGCAGCCCTTCGGACAGGCGCAGTCCCCGTTCGAAGATCGGCCAGCTATGATGCAGGGGCAGAGGCTCGGTCGGCAGCATCTTCCGGTTCCCAGGCGGCAGGCGCGGGCAGGATAATACCGCCTGGTTAAGAACCGATAAGCGCCTTAGGCAAGCGCCAGCAGGCGGTCGCGCGTGTCGACCAGTTCGGCGAGCGGAACCGGGCTGGCAGTGCCGATCCCCGCCATCGCACGGTCGAGGCGCGCGCGGGACACCGGTGCGATATCGTCCAGCCGATCCGCGATCGCTGCCATCTCCTCCATGCGCGCCCAGCAGTCGAGCACGACATCGCAACCCGCGGCGATGGCGTCCGCCGCCTTGTCGGCGGGCGCACCGCTCAACGCCTTCATGTCGATGTCGTCGGTCATCAACAGCCCGTCGAAGCCGATCCGCCCGCGGATGATATCGCGGATGACCGTTGGCGACAGGGTGGCGGGCAGCGCCGCGTCCCATGCCTCGAACACGACATGCGCGGTCATCGCCATCGGCGCGGAAGACAGCGTCGCAAACGGCGAGATATCCTGTTCGAGCGCATCGGCGGGTGCGGAGACGCGCGGCAGCTCGAGGTGGCTGTCGACCGTCGCGCGGCCATGGCCCGGCATGTGCTTGACGATGCCGACCACTCCGGCCGCGGCCAGTCCGTCGAGCGTCGCGCGGCCAAGTGCTGCGACCTGCATCGGGTCCGCACCGAAGCTGCGGTCGCCGATCGCGCCGGTCATATCGGACTGCGCCACGTCGAGCAGCGGCGTCGCATCGACCGTCACCCCGACCTCCGCCAGCATGACGCCCAGTGCCTGCCCATTGGCCTTCGCCGCCGCGATGGCGGAGGACGGCGCACGATCGTACAGCGCGGCGAAGGCCGAGGGGGCGGGAAAGGCGGGCCACACCGGCGGCTGCATCCGCGCAACGCGACCCCCTTCCTGATCGATCAGGATCGGCAGGTCCGCCCGCCCCGACAGATCGCGCAATGAATCGGTCAGGGCGCGCATCTGATCCCGATCGACGCAGTTGCGACCGAACAGGATATAGCCGAGCGGATCGGCCGCGCGGAACAGCGCGGCTTCGTCGGCGGTCAGCGTCGGGCCGGACAGGCCAAAGATTACGGGCTTCATAGGGTGACGGCTACCGCAGGTCCCCGACCGCGACAACCGGGGTATGTCATCGGGCTATGAAGCAATTCTCTCCAGCCAGCTTGAGCTTGCCACAGAGGTCCGACGCCTGGTTCGCGCTGCCCGCATTCACGCGCAGGCGATAGACGGTCTTGCCCTTCACCTCCGCCGTCTGCACCGACTTGCCCAGGGGAGCCAGATAGGCGAAGCGGCGCGACAGCTGGTTCCACGCGGTGTTCGCCACGCCCTCGCTCGGGAAGGAGCCGAGCTGCACGACCGAACCGCCGGCACCCGGCGCGGTTTCGACCGGCGCGGCCGCCGCTGGCGCACGCGCTTCCAACCGCGTAGTGGTGGTCGGCACGGCCGTCGCCACCCGCCCGGTGCCGCTGCTGGTCGGACCGGCGGCAGGCGCGGCGGCCTTGCCCTGGATCGGTGCTTCGGGAACGGCGTTCAGGTTGACCGACGCGTTGCCCCCAGTCGCCCCCTCGCTGGTCGCGATCGCGGTGTCGCTGTCGCCGGTCACGCGCATGCCGTCGGCTTCCTGCGGGCGGGTCTTGTACGGACCCTCCGGCGCGGCGATCAGGTCGCCGGTGCCGCTGGCGGTCGGCGCGCCTCGATGGCGCAGCAAGGCAAAGGCGATCGTGCCGACCATCAGCAGGCCGATCAGCACGATCAGCACCGTGCGCCAGATCGGACGCGCGGGTTCCGGCTCCGGCTCCGCGCTTTCCAGCCAGGGCAGGCGTTCGTGGTCGGGATCGCCGGATGCGATCATGTCCGCCATCACTTCATCTCCTCGACCGCCTCGACACCCATGATGGCCAGGCCGTTGCGGATAATCTGCCCGATCGCGCGGGCGAGGAAAAGCCGCGCCTGCGTCAGCGCAGGGTCGTCGACCTGAAGGTACCGACGGGACGGATCGTCATTGCCCAGATTCCATGCCGCATGGAACTCCGCCGCCAGATCATAGAGATAGAAGGCGATCCGGTGCGGTTCGCGCGCCGCCGCCGCGCTTTCGACGACACGCGGGAACTGCGCCGCGCGCTTCACCAGCGCCAGCTCGACCGTATCGAGACGGGACAGGTCGGCGTTCGCGTCCTCGGCAATGCCCGCCTCCGCCGCGCGGCGGACGAGCGAATGGACGCGGGCATGGGCGTATTGCACGTAGAAGACCGGGTTGTCCTTCGACGCCTCGACCACCTTGGCGAAGTCGAAGTCCATCTGCGCATCGGCCTTGCGCGTCAGCATGGTGAAGCGGACGACGTCCTTGCCGACTTCGTTGACGACATCGGCCAGTGTCACGAAATTGCCGGCGCGCTTCGACATCTTGACCGGTTCGCCGCCGCGCAGCAGGCGTACCATCTGCACCAGCTTCACGTCGAAGCGGGTCTTGCCTTCCGTCAGTGCCTGCACCGCCGCGACGATCCGCTTGACCGTGCCGGCATGGTCCGCGCCCCAGATGTCGATCAGCTGATCGGCGCCCTGCGCCTTCTGGAAATGATAGGCGAGGTCGGCGCCGAAATAGGTCCAGCTGCCGTCCGACTTCCTGATCGGGCGGTCCTGGTCGTCGCCGAACTTCGTCGAGCGGAACAGCGGCAGTTCGACCGGTTCCCAGTCGTCGGGCAATTCGCCCTTCGGCGCCTCGAGCACGCCGTCATAGATCAGGTCACGTTCGCGCAGCCATGCCTCCGCCGCTTCGGGCTTGCCGGCCGCCTGCAGGTCCGCTTCCGACGAAAAGACGTCGTGGTGGATGCCGAGCAGTTGCAGGTCGGCGCGGATCATTTCCAGCATCGCTGCCACCGTCTTGGTGCGGAACAGCGCCAACCATTCCTCTTCGGGCGCATCGACGTAACGGTCGCCAAATTCGGCC
This sequence comes from Sphingomonas hankookensis, assembly GCF_028551275.1. Lineage (NCBI taxonomy): Bacteria > Pseudomonadati > Pseudomonadota > Alphaproteobacteria > Sphingomonadales > Sphingomonadaceae > Sphingomonas > Sphingomonas hankookensis. Next base: position 1,868,546 of record NZ_CP117025.1, on the reverse strand, counting down.
GCGAGCATCTGCCCGACCGGGACCAGATAGTCCCCGGGGTACAGCCCTTCCGGGATGGTGATCGTCTCCCCCAGCGCCTCGCGGTAGCGCAGGTGCGCCGAGCGGGCGAGGACGGCGACCTGCCCGCCGGCATCGTTGACATAATATTCGCGGATGACGCGCGCGCCGTTCCATTCCAGCAGGCTTGCGAGCGCATCGCCCACCACCGCGCCGCGGCAATGGCCCATGTGCATCGGGCCGGTCGGGTTGGCCGAGACATATTCGATGTTCACCACCTGCCCCGCGCCGACCTGCGACCGGCCATAGGCGTCGCCGGCGTCGGCGATCGCGGTCAGTTCACCGCGCCACGTGTCGTCGGTGAGCGTCAGGTTAATAAAGCCGGGGCCGGCGACCGAGGCGCTAGCGACTTCGGGAAGGCCGGCAAGCTCGGCGACCAGCAGCTCGGCCAGCGCGCGCGGATTGGTCCTGGCCGGCTTGGCCAGCACCATCGCGGCGTTGGTCGACAGGTCGCCATGGGTCGTGTCACGCGGCGGTTCGACCGTGATCGCGCGTCGCTCCAACCCCGCCGGCAGGTCGCCACGGGCGACGAGCGTGTCGAGCGCGCGGTCGAGATGGGCGAAGAAACGGGGGTACAGCGTCATGGCGGTTCCGGTCGATTGATCCAAACGCGCCGCTTAGCCGATACCGCCGCCCCTGCAAAGGATCACGCCCGGATCAGTCCCGCAACCGGACGCCGGCCCGTGCTGCCGGGAAACAGGGTGGCCATGGTCCGCGCCGGATCGATACCGAAATGCCCGGCGACCGCGCCGGCGATCAGCGCGTCGAGATCGGTGGTCGGGGTCAGGTCGCGATCCTCGTACAGCTTGGTCAGACCCGGCCAATCGGCGACGACACGCTTGCCGATCACCGTGCCGCCCAGCAGCATCGTCGCGGTGGCAGTGCCGTGATCGGTGCCGCCGGTGCCGTTGATCCGCGCGGTACGGCCGAATTCGGTCGCGACCAGCACCAGCGTCTGGTTCCAGGCGGAGCCTAGACCGGTCTTGAGTGCGCCCACCATCGCATCCAGCGCCTTCAGTTGCGTGTTCAGCCGGCCGCGCTGCCCGGCATGGGTATCCCAGCCGCCGGTCTCGATCATCGCGATCCGCGCGCCATCCGCCGGGGCGAGCAGTCGGGCCGCCAGCGCTCCGGTCGCGGCGGCATTGCGACCGGCCTCGCCGCCCGCCTCCTGCGCCAGTTGCCGGGTCTGCATGGCTTGCGCCCATAGGCCGTGGAGCTGCGGATCTTCGGCATAGAGTTGCGTCACCCGCCCCAGCAGGTCGCCCGACGCGTCCGGGAGTGCCGACGGGGCGTAAGATGCGACTTCCTGCGTGCCCCGCAGCGCCAACGGCACCGTGGCGGCGACGGCGATCGCGCGTGCGGTGTCGCGGGGCAGCAGCGTCAGCAGCCGATTGAGCCACCCGTCGCGCACCGCATAGGCCTCCGCGCCGCCGGTCTCCAGCACGTTCTGCCCGTCGAAATGCGACCGGTCGCGATAGGGTGAGGCGACGGCATGGGCGAACAGCGCCTCCCCGCCATCGTACAGTCCGGCCATGCCCGACAGCGCCGGATGCAGCGCGAACATCGCGTCCAGCTTGCGCGCCGCCGTCGCGTCCTCCGCCCAGGCGCCGCGCAACGGTGCGAAGCCGGGATCGCCGGTCGGCATCAGCATCGCGAGGCCATCCGCAGCGCCGCGCTGGATGATGAACACGAAGCGCCGGTCGGTGGCGGCGCGGGCATAGGCGAGGCGCGGGGCGAAGGCGGTGGACAGGACGCCCACGCCGCCGATCAGGAAGGTTCGCCGGTCGGTCATGGCTTATCTCCGCAGGAACTGGGGCGCGACGAACAACAGCGCGAGGCCCTGTGCCGGGCTTTCGGCGCGAGCGATGGCGGCGGCAGTTGCGGATGCGAGACTGTCGGGAAACAGCCGCGTCGCCAGTGCGCGCGGATCGGGCGGTTCGCGCAAGCGGCCGACGAGACGTTCCGCCGCCTCGACCCGGCGCATCAGCGCGTCCGGTCCGGCCCAGCTGGCGGCGATGTCGTCGAACCCGATCGGCTGCCCCGGCCGCCAGATCGGCTGGCCGAGTTGCGCGAAGAGATTGACCAGCCCCCGTCCTTCCGTAGCGGGCGCATCGATGGCGCGGAGGGTGGCGACGGTCCATTCCCATGGGGTACGGAACTTGGCCGGGGCCGTCGTCCAACCTTCAGGGGCGGCGACCAGCGCGCGGTAGACGGTCGGCAGGTCACCACGCGACGACAGGAATGCCTGTTCGACCCGCGCGACGGCGGCAGGCGGCGGATCGTCGGCAATGAAGTGGCGGACCAGTTTCGTCGCGATGTGCTTCGCGGTCGCGGGATGGACCGCCAAATCGGCGAGCACCGCGGCCGACTGCCCTGCCCCGCCTTCGGCATAGCGCTTGCCGAGAATCTGACGCCCGCCCGGCTGGTGCAGCGCCGGGGCGAACACCGCCTCGCCCGGCTGGCGCGGCACGATCCGCGGCCCGCCCCGTCCCAGCCCGGCCACGGTCCAGCCGGTGAGCGCACGCGCCAGTTCGGTGACGTCGGCCTGCGCATAGCCGGTCCGGACGCCCAGCGTGTGCAGCTCCAGTATCTCGCGCGCCAGATTTTCGTTCAGCCCGGCGCGGCCGCCCATCCGCCGCTGGCCGAACGGGCTGTCGGGACCGACCGACTGCGCCTGATCAAGGTATAGCAGCATCGCCGGATGATGCTCGACCGCCAGCAGCAGGTCGTGGAAACGCCCCAGGACATGCGGGCGGATCGCGTCGAATTCGAAGGCGGCGGCAAGGCCGGTCACCTCCAGCTTGTCCGCCGATACCGCGAAATGGTTCGACCAGAAATGGGTGAGGCGTTCGACGAAGGGCGTGTCGCTGGCCACCGCAGCCGCGGTCCGGGCGGCAACGCCATCGAGGTAGAATTGGCGGACGCCGCGCCGGATCTGCGCCGCGCAAATGTCGGGCGGGTCGGCCGCCATCGGCATGGCGGCGGCGTCGGTCATGGCCGCCCGGCGTTCCTGCCGGACCATGCGCAGTTCGCTGCGGGCCTGCGCGACCGCCTGCCCCGCCACGCCGCTCGTCGCGATGCCGCCCAGCGCGGGCGGGCGCGGGTTCCAGCGATCGAACTGGTCGACCAGCCAGCGTCTCGGATCGGCCGGCGGCACCGCATCGCCGCGCGCGCCCAGCCCGAACCGGTTCCATGCAATCTCCGCAAGCGCCATCGCCCACGACTCCGCTGCCCATCTCGAGGCACCAGTCAGCGCCCGACTTGTCGCAGAGTTATGCCAGCGGCGTCAGAATCCGTCGGGCAGGTCGATCGGGCCGACGACCTGCCGATAGCTGCGCACCGCGAACCGGTCGGTCATGCCGGCGATATAGTCGGCGATGTGGCGACTGCGCTCCGGCTCCGCCTCCGGCAGCGTCTCGCGCCAGCCATCGTGCATCGCCGACGGATCGGCATGATAGGCCGCGAACAGGCCGGCAACGACCGTTTCCGCCATCGCCGCCGCCGCCAGCTGACGCGGGTGGTGGTAGAGATTGGCGTACATGAAGCGCTTCAGCGTCCGCTCGGCTTCCGCCATCTCGGGCGAGAAATGGGCGAGGCACTGGCCCGCCGCGCGGACGTCGGCGACGGTTTCGACGCCCGCGACGCCCACGCGACGCTTCGTCTCGGCGATAAGGTCGTTGACCATCGATCCGATCTGCGAGCGGGTGAGTTCACCGACCAGCCGCGCCGCTGGCACGTCCGGAAAGCGGGCGCGGACGGCATCCCATCCGGCGGCGACGAACGGCACCTCCAACAACTGGTCGAGCGTCAGCAGCCCGGCGCGGAGACCATCGTCGATGTCGTGATTGTCATAGGCGATATCGTCGGCGATCGCCGCGATCTGCGCCTCCAGCGACGGCCATTCGTTCAGGCGCAGGCCGTGTGCCGCGTCGGCTTCGGCCAACGCCCAGCCGGGGGTCGGGATCGGGCCGTTATGCTTCGCCAGCCCCTCCAGCGTGTCCCAGGTCAGGTTCAGCCCCCGCCAGCGCGGATAGGGGCTGTCGAGCCAGGTCAGCGTGCGCAACGTCTGACCATTATGGTCGAAACCGCCATGGGTCGCCATCGCCGCCTCCAGCGCGTCCTCCCCGGCATGGCCGAACGGTGGGTGGCCGATATCGTGGGCGAGGCACAAGGCCTCGGTCAGATCCTCGTTCAGGCCGAGCGTGCGGGCGACGGCACGGCCGATCTGCGCGACCTCAAGGCTGTGGGTCAGCCGGACGCGGAAATGGTCGCCATCGGGCGCCATGAACACCTGCGTCTTGTGGCGGAGACGCCGGAAGCTGATCGAATGGATAATCCGGTCGCGGTCGCGCTGGAACGCGTCGCGCGGGCCGCGAGTCGCATCGCCCGGTTCGGGGTGGAGCCGCCCGCCATGCGCCTGCGGGTCGGCGGCATAGGATGCCCTCACTTGACCGGGACCCGCGCGACCTTCTGCCCCGCCTCGCTGGTGAAGGTGAAGGCCTGCACCCCCGATTTGCGCAGCGTGTTGACGAAGTCCTGCGCCTCCGCATCGCTCTTGAACGGCCCGGTCAGAAGGCGGTTGGTGGCGCGCAGCGGCGTGGTCCATGCCTGCCGACCCTTCAGCGCCGGCGCCTTGCCGGCCATGATGCCCCATGCGGCGGGCAGGCCGGCGACATTGGCGCCACCGGCGACCTGTACCCAGTGGCGTTCGGGATCGGCGCGCTTGGCCTGCGCCTCGCGCGCGGCTTCGGCGGCGGCGGCCTTCTTCTCATCGGCGATCCGCTTGGCTTCGGCTGCCTTCTTGGCGGTGGCGGCACGCGCGGCGGCGAGCTTCTTCGCCTCGGCGGCTTCGGCGGCGCGGGCGGTGGCTTCACGCGCCTCGGCGGCACGGCGCGCGGTCTCCGCGTCGGCGGCTAGGGCGGCGCTGCTGGCCGGAGCCGCGACCGGCGCCGGCGGCGGGCCGACGCCCAGTTCGGACGCCGGGATATCGAGGTTGCGGATGATGCGGGCGAGCACGTCGTCGTTCGACGGCGTGCGAGCCGCGACCGTAGCGGCGGCGCTGGAGACGGCGGGGGCTGCGGCCGGCGGGGCAACGCTGGCGACTTCCACCGGAGCGGCGGCGGGCGGTGTCGGGGCGGGTTCCGCCGGGCGATCGACGATGGTCACCGGAACCGGGGCGGATGCGACCTGGACCGGCGGACGGGCAGCCTGTTCGGCGCGGTCGCGGGCAGCGAGCGCTTCGGCAGCGAGGCGGCGTTCCTCAGCCTGACGTGCGGCGACGCGCTGTGCCTCGACCCGGGTCGCTTCGGCGATGCGCGCCTGTTCGGCCTGTTGCGCGGCGACCTGCTGCCGCTGGGCCAGCGCAGCGCGGCGGGCGGCTTCGTCGGCACGGGCCTGGGCGAGCTGTTGCGCCTGGACGTCGGCGGCGCGGCGGGCGGCATCGGCCTGGGCCTGTTGCGCCGCCTGTGCCTGCCGCTGCCGCTCGGCCCGGCGTTCGGCCATGGTAGGCGCGCGCGTGACGGTGCGCGCCGTCGTGGCGACCGGCGCTGCGGGGGTAGCGGACGCGAGCGCGACCGGCGCGGTTCGGACCGGCGCGGGCAGCGGCGGGGCTAGCCGGGCGTCGGCCAGCCGTTCCGGGCTGGGCGCGAGACGACCGTAATGGACGGCGAACGCCCGGTCCGCGCCGGCCAGCTGTGGCAGGCGGCGGAAGAAGGGCGAGAGGCTGGCCGAGAAGCCCGGCAGCATGCTGGCGGTGATCTTGTCCGCGCCGGCCGCATCGCCCGACATGGCGAGGACGAAGGCCCGCACCCGCCAGGCGGCACGGTCGCCCTTTTGCAGCAGCGGGTTCAGCACCGCGGTCGATTCGGCGAGGTTGCCGTCGATGCCGAGCGACAGGGCAAGGCGGCGGGTGAGTTCATCGTCCTCGCCGGCCCGCAACGCCTGTCGATAGTCGGCCTGCGCGAGCGAACCGCGACCGAGCAGGTCATAGGCCAGACCGCGCTCGGCGAGGTAGGGCGTCATCGACACTCCGGCCCGCTCGGCGGAGGCGAACATCGCCAGCGCCTCGCCCGGACGCTCCATCGCCACCAGCGAAATGCCGCGCGCGGCGCGGATGCGGGGGTCGTTGGGCGCGACCTTTTCGGCACGCGCAAGGAACTGCATCGCCGCGTCGGTATCGCCCAGTTTGCCCGATAGCCGCCCCGCCTCGATCAGCGCCGAGACGTCGTTCGGGCTGCGACCGAGGATGCGCATCTGTTCCGACAGCCGGTCGGCATTGGGGGTCAGCGGCTGGACGATCGCACCGGGCTGCGCCAGCACGGGCAGAGGCGCGGCGGTGGCGAGCAGAAGCGCGACGCGGAGCGGGTTGAACTGGGTCATGGGCCGGTCCGCTTAACCATGTAGCGGCTGAACGGGGAATGTTCAGGTGTCGTCGCGGCGACGAAGTGAGTGGTGGTGACGATGAAGCGAGCCGGCCGGGTCCAAAGTTCACTAAGTTCACACTCGTGCGCGTTTTGCGCGTCGTCCATGCCGGGGCGTTACGGCATCATTTGTTACATTCGCTCGAGCGACCGAATGCGCGGCAGGGTCAGGCCAATACAGGCGGCAGCGAAGTCAAGAAGCGTCGAGCCGCACTATGGCACGGTCAGGCACTGTAGGAAATGGTTCGCTCAGCGAACGACCGGTGACGCCGTCAGTGATCGACGACAGGTCGCGCTGCGATCCAGAGAAGCCCGACCGATCCGACGACGAACCCAAGGAATACCGACTGCCAGAGCAGCGCTGAACCGAAGCCGGCAGCACCCGCCATCCGGGTCGCGGCGATATTGATGGCCACGTCGCTGACCATGATCGCGACGGCGAGGAGCAGGCCCGGGCGTATGCGTCCGGTGGACAATAGCACGACCACGGCAAGGTCGAGGAACAGCAGCGCCGACCAGTAAATTTCGAACGCCGGCATCGGCGCCCAGCGATACGGACGCCAACCGCGGGTCAGGAAATCGCGAGCGTGGTTGAAGGCTCCAGCCGAGAAGCCGACTATCTGAACGGCCAGCGCGAAGCGAGCCGCCACGTGGAACGTTGCACGTGGCGGCATCGCCGAAAGTGTTACTGGTTGTTCTGGCGGTGCAGGAAGCGCGGGATGTCCAGCGGTTCCTTGGCATCGTCGGTGCCGCGGGCGGGTGCGCGGCCGGCATTGGCCATGCGTTCGAACAGCGTGCCGCCGGGCTTGCGCGCCGGGGCCGCTTCCTCGCGTGGGGCTTCGGCCGGAGCGTCCGGGGTCAGCCAGCGGCGGCGGCCGTCGTTCGACGAGGTACCGAAGTCGCTCGCCGGGGTCGGCGCGGGCATCGGGGCTGCGGCCTGTTCGGCGCCCAGCACCAGTTCGTCCTCGTCCTGCGCCGCCGTGGCGGGCGTGTCATAGGCCGAGTGCGGCACGACGCGTTCCGACACCGACGGCTGGCTGATGCCCTGCGGGAAACGATCCATCGGCGCAGGCGCCGGCGCTTCTTCCAGATGTTCGGCGGCGGCACCGCTCGGCGCGACCGGGGCGGCGGCGTGAGCGGTCGGCGCGGCCGGCCGGCGCGGCGCGTTGAACGAGAAGGCGCGGGTCGGTTCGGCCTGGGCCGGAGCCGGCTGGGCCTGTGACGGGGCTTCGTCCTCGATGCCGGTCGCGACGACCGAGACGCGGATCTTGCCTTCCAGTTCGGTGTTGAACGCCGAACCCCAGATGATGTTGGCGTCGTCGTCGACCAGTTCGCGGATGTGGTTCGCGGCTTCGTCGACTTCGAGCAGGCGCATGTCGTCGCCGCCGGTGATCGACACGATCACGCCCTTGGCACCGTTCAGCGACACGCCGTCGAGCAGCGGGTTGGCGATCGCCTGCTGCGCCGCCTCGATCGCGCGGTTGTCACCTTCGGCCTCGCCGGTGCCCATCATCGCCTTGCCCATTTCCTGCATCACCGACCGCACGTCGGCGAAGTCGAGGTTGATCAGGCCGGGCATGACCATCAGGTCGGTGATGCCGCGCACGCCCTGCTGCAACACTTCGTCCGCCATTTCAAAGGCTTGCTTGAAGGTCGTGTTGGCGTTCGCGATCAAGAACAGGTTCTGGTTCGGGATGACGATCAGCGTGTCGACGTACTTCTGAAGTTCCTCGATGCCGGCCTCGGCCGACTTCGCGCGGCGCTTGCCCTCGAATGCGAAGGGACGGGTCACGACGCCGACGGTCAGGATGCCCATCTCGCGCGCGGCCTTGGCGATCACGGGAGCGGCGCCGGTGCCGGTGCCGCCGCCCATGCCGGCGGCGATGAAGCACATGTGCGCGCCCTCAAGCGACTTCTGCACCTGCTCGATCGTTTCCTCGGCCGCCGCACGTCCGATTTCGGGACGGCTGCCGGCGCCCAGCCCTTGCGTGATCTTCGCACCCAGCTGAATACGCTGCGGCGCTTCCGACTGCTTCAGCGCCTGCGCGTCGGTGTTGGCGACGAGGAACTCGACCCCCTGCACCTCGGCACGGATCATGTTCGCGATCGCGTTGCCGCCGGCCCCGCCGACGCCGATCACGGTGATGCGCGGGGTCAGTTCGTCGACGTCGGGTGCCAGAAATTCGATGCTCATACTCGGTCTCCCTGTCCCGGCCGGCACCGGGCGCGTAATTCGATAGGCGGTTGTGCATCAAGCCGAAGGACGATCCTAGCCCCTCCACCCGGCCTGATGGTAATAAATCGTCAATAGTTGGCGCGGAATGCGGTCAACAGACGCTGGAACAGCGCCCCCGTACTGGGGCGCGACACCATTTGCTGGGTCGGCTGCAACGCGCGCAGGTCGACCGGGTTCGACGCGGCGAACATGGCGAGGCCGGCGAGCGTCGCGAATCCGGGGCCCGAATGCGCATCGGGCAGCGCGGCGAGGCCCCGCGCACGGCCGACCCGGACCGGGCGACCCAGCGCCTGTTGCGCATAATCGGCGATGCCCTTCAGCTCCGCCCCGCCGCCGGTCAGTACGACCTGTCGCCCGACCGGATCGTCGAAGTTCAGGCGGCGCAGTTCCTTCGAGATTTCGGCGACCAGCCGTTCCAGCCGCTGGCGGATCGTGGTGATGAGCTGTGCGCGGGTGATGCGCGTGCCCTCCGCATCCTCGTCGGCGCGCACGGGTGCGACGTCGATCATGTCGTGATTGTCGCGCGGGGACATGTTGGCCGAACCGTAGAAGCATTTCAGCCGTTCGGCCTGCGCCCGGTTGGTGCCGAAGGCGGAGGCGACGTCGTCGGTGATGTCGCTGGCGCCCATCGCGATCGAGGCGAGGCCGGTCAGGACGCCGTTGGCGAACACCGAGACGTTGGTGATGCCCGCGCCGATTTCGACCAGCGCGACGCCCAGTTCACGCTCCTCTTCGGACAGGCAGGCCAGCCCGGTTGCGACCGGCGCCGCGACGATCGACTTGGTTTCGAGATGCGCCGAGCGGACGCACAGGTCGAGGTTGCGGACCGGCGATCCTTCGGTGGCGACGACATGGATCTCGACGCCCAGCCGGTCGGCGTGCAGCCCCTTCGGCTCCTTCACCCCGCCAAGGCCATCGAGCGTATAGCGCATCGGCTGGGCATGCAGCACCATGCGCTGGCCCGGATCGATCGCGTTGCGACCGGCCTTCAACAGCGCGTCGATATCCGACTGTTCGACGCGGTGGCCACCGAGGTCCACTTCCAATTTGACGATATCGGACACGAGGCCGCCGGCCGAGAAGCTGACCCACACATCCTCGATATTGAAGCCGGCGATACGTTCGGCCTGTTCGACCGCTTCGCGGACCGCCGTCTCGGTCGCCTTCATATCGGCGATATAGCCGCGCTTGACGCCACGGCTTTCGCGCTGGCCGGTGCCGAGCACGGTCAGTTCGCCGCCCTCACCCGGCTTCGCGATCAGCGCGGACACCTTCGACGTGCCGATGTCGAGCGCGGTGATGATCCCTTCCGGTGCTACCTTCGCCATGGTCCTGCCCCCTGTCAGTCGCCTTCGACCGGTTTCGCGATCGACGCGGCATTGCCCTGTTCAGTGCCGTCGTCACCGTTATCCGGTGTCGCATGCTTCATCCGCACGACCAGCTTGGTCGGGTCGCGCAGGTCGAACCGGTCATAGCCCTTGCCCAGCAGGCCGAGCGTCCCGTCGAGTTGCGCGAACTTCACCAGCGCGCGGGCCGATTCCTTGTCGCCTTCGGGCAGGACCAGCCGCTCGCCGGTCTGGAAAAGAATGTCCCAGCGGCGATTGCCGACCCACACCGCCGCCTTCACGACGGGCTTGAGGGCGGGTGCTGCGGCCATCAGCTTGCGATAGGCCGGTTCCTGCGCATTGGCGCCGTCGCCGATGACCAGCGGCAGGCGCGGCATCTTGTTGGGCTGTACGCCGTCGAGGAGCACGCCGCCCTCATCGATCAGCATCAGTTGGCCCTTGTTCTGCCACACGGCGGCGGGGTCGCGTTCGACCACATCGACGACCAGCGTATCGGGCAGCCGGCGCGAGACGCGGGCATCGGCGATCCAGCCATAATCGAGCAATTTCTGCCGCGTGGCGTCGAGATCGACCAGCGGCATTGCCCGCGAGCGCTGGTCGAGCGCGACAGCATAAACCGAGGTCGCGTCCATCCGCTTGAGGCCGGTCACCTCGATCTGTTCGACGCGAAAGCCCGCCGCACCGACCGCTTCTGCCGCGGCAACGCCGATCGCGCCGAACAGGCCGAACCAGTTGGCAAGCGCGAGGGCAATCGCGCCGGCGCCGGCGGTGAGGCTCCAGCCGACGATGCGACGCGCCGTCGCCGCCCCGCCGGGAAGCGCGGCGACCGCCTGATCGAGGACCGAGGCGCGCACCGGGCGCTTGGCCTGCACGCGGCGCTTGGGCTTGACGGTGCGGGTCTGGACGACGCGCTTGCCGGTCTGGGTCATCGCATCGCCTCTTCCACGATCCAGCCTACAAGGGCTTCGTAGCTCATGCCGACATGGCGCGCCTGTTCGGGGACGAGGCTTAGCGGGGTCATGCCCGGCTGGGTATTGGTTTCGAGCACGAAGAGGCCGTCGATGCCGCGTTCGTCGTCCCAGCGGAAATCGGTGCGCGAGGCGCCCTTGCAGCCCAGCACGCGGTGGGCAGTGACGGCATAGGCCATGCACGCCTGCGCGATGTCGTCGGGAATGTCGGCGGGGCAGACATGTTCGGTCAGGCCGTCGGTGTACTTGCTGTCGTAATCGTAGAAACCGCTCTTGGGCTTCAGTTCGGTCACGCCCAGCGCGCGGTCGCCGAGCACGGCGGTGGTCAGTTCGCGGCCACGGATGAAGGGTTCGGCAAGGAGTTCGTCGAATTCCTGCCACGGACCCTTCGAGGCTTGCGCGATCGGATTGCCGTAATTGCTGTCGTCGGTGACGATGGCGACGCCGACCGAGGAGCCTTCGCTCACCGGCTTCAGGACATAGGGGCGTGGGAGCGGGTCGCGTTCGAACAGTTCCTCGGTCCTGACGATGCGCCCGCCGGGCATCGGGACGCCCGCGGGCACGAGCGCGTGCTTGGTCAGCACCTTGTCGATTGCGATGACCGAGGTCGCTAGGCCGCTATGAGTGTAGCGCAGCCCCATCAGGTCCATCATGCCCTGCACCGTGCCGTCCTCGCCGGGTGAGCCATGGAGCGCGTTGAAGACGAGGTCGGGCTTCGCTTCGGTCAGGCGGGCAGCGATGTTCCGGTCCATGTCGATGCGGGTGACCTTATGGCCGAGCGACTCCAGCGCAGTCGCGACGCCGGCGCCGGACATGAGCGAGACTTCGCGTTCCGACGACCAGCCGCCCATGAGGACGACGATGTTGAGGGGGTCGGTCACGCGGTCGGTTCCTTCGTTATGTTGCAAGTTCCGTTTGCTTCGAGCGCAGGGTCGAGCCTGTCGAGACCCGAAGTCGAGAAGGCGGTGGTTGTGGCACGGGCGTTCTCGACGGACGCTTCTCGACTGCGCTCGAAGCTGCTCGAACCGAACGGGGAGGTTGAGTGCGGGGCCATCACGCCCGCCCTACCCGCTGGATTTCCCATTCCAGCGTTACGCCCGATTGCGCCAGCACCTTCCCGCGGACTTCCTCGCCCAATGCCTCGATATCGGCGCTGGTGGCGTTGCCGGTGTTGAGCAGGAAATTGCAGTGTTTTTCCGATACCTGCGCGTCGCCCTTGCGCAAGCCCCGACAGCCAGCGGCGTCGACGAGCGCCCACGCCTTGCGCCCGTCCGGGTTCTTGAAGGTGGAACCGCCGGTCTTGCTGCGGAGCGGTTGCGAGGCTTCGCGGGCCGCCGCGATGCGGTCCATTTCGGCCTGGATCGAGGCCGGATCGCCCGTCTCGCCGCGAAAGGTCGCGGACACGACGATCGCGCCTTCGGGCAGGTCGCTATGGCGGTAGCGGTAGTTGACGTCGGCGTTCGAAAACGTCGTCAGCGTGCCGTCGCGGGTAACGACCTGCGCCTCGACCAGCACGTCGGCTACCTCGCGGCCATAGGCGCCGCCGTTCATCCGCACGAAACCACCGACCGTTCCGGGGATCGAACGCAGGAACTCGACCCCGGCGATCCCGGCATCGCGCGCGGTCGAGGAGACGAGAATGCCGCTCGCCCCGCCACCGCAGGTCAGCGTCAGCCCGTCCGCCGCAACCTTGGCGAACGGTTTGCCGAGGCGGACGACGACACCGGGCACGCCGCCATCGCGGACGATCAGGTTGGAACCGAGGCCCAGCCCCATCACCGGCACCGACGGGTCGAGCGCCCGGAGGAAATTGCAGAGATCGTCCGTGTCGGCCGGTTCGAACAGCCACTCAGCCGCGCCGCCCGCCTTGAACCAGACGAGGGGCGCGAGCGGGGCGTTCGCGGTCAGCTTGCCACGGACCGGCGGAAGGGTCATTTTCCGCTGCCCCAGAAGCGCGCCCATGCGGTCCAGGCTTCGGCCTGTGCATCGGCGATCTGCTTGCCGACCTCCGCCATGTCGCGCGTCTCGGCAGTGTCGAGCAGCTTCTTGGCGGCGTCGAGCTGCGCCTGTTGCGCGCGCAGGATTTCGCGCTGCATCTCGATCGCGGTCGAGAACCAGTCGCTCATGCGAGCCGCTCCTGAATCGCAGCGGGCAGGCCGGCAGCGATCTTGGTAATGTCACCGGCGCCGAGGCAGACGATCAGGTCGCCGTTTTGGCCCTCAGCGGCCAGCGCGGCGGCAAGAGCATCCTTGTCCGCAGCGACCTGTGCCGAGCGGTGGCCGCGCAGGCGGATGCCGTCGACCAGCGCCTCGGCACTGACGCCCTCGACCGGCGCTTCGCCGGCGGCATAGACGGGAAGGACATGGACCGCGTCGGCATCGTTGAACGCCTGTGCGAACTCGTCCATCAGCGCGCCGAGCCGCGAGTAGCGATGCGGCTGGACCACGGCGATCACCCGGCCGCCGGTCGCTTCGCGTGCGGCGGACAGGACGGCGCGGATTTCGACCGGATGGTGGCCGTAATCGTCGATGACGGTCATGCCGGCGACTTCGCCGACGCGGGTGAAGCGGCGCTTCACGCCCCCGAACTTGGCAAAGCCCTGCGCGATGGTCGCGTCGTCGAGGCCCAGCTCGACCGCGACCGCGATCGCTGCCAGCGCGTTCTGGACATTGTGGCGACCGGCCATCGGCAGCTGGATGCCCTCGATCGTCCGGGTCTGGCCGTCACGGTCGCGGACCACGCAGTCGAAGCGGTTGCCGTCGCGGCCCGCCGTCACCTCGACCCCGCGCACGTCGGCCTGCGCAGCAAAGCCATAGGTGACGATGCGGCGGTCGCGGATGCGTGGGATCAGCGCCTGCACTTCGGGATGGTCGAGGCACAGCACCGCCGCGCCGTAGAAGGGTACGTTCTCGATGAATTCGACATAGGCGTCCTTCGCCCGGTCGAAGCTGCCATAATGGTCGAGATGTTCGGGGTCGATGTTGGTGACGACCGCGATCGTGCCGTCGAGGCGCAGGAAGCTGCCGTCGCTCTCGTCCGCCTCGACCACCATCCAGTCGGACGCGCCCAGCCGGGCGTTCGAGCCGTAGCTGTTGATGATGCCGCCGTTGATGACGGTGGGGTCGACGCCGCCGGCATCGAGCAGCGCGGCGATCAGCGAGGTCGTGGTGGTCTTACCATGCGTCCCCGCGACCGCGACGGTCGATTTCAGCCGCATCAGTTCGGCCAGCATTTCGGCGCGGCGGACCACCGGGATGCGCTTGGCCAGCGCATGGTCACGTTCGGGATTGCCGGGCTTGATCGCGGTCGAGGTGACAACGACCGCCACGCCCTCCACATTCTCCGCCTTGTGGCCGATATGCACGTCGATGCCGCGCGCGCGCAGGCCGTCGACGACATAGCCCTCGGCCACGTCCGATCCCTGCACCTTATAGCCGAGATTATGCATCACCTCGGCAATGCCCGACATGCCGATGCCGCCGATGCCGACGAAATGGATCGTGCCGATGTCGGTCGCGACGCCCTTCACGCAAATGCTTCCTTCTGTCGTTTGGCGGGGGTGATCTTGCCCACTTTCGCCTTGGGTGCGTCGACGCTCTCGACCAGGTCGGCGAGGTCGCGGACGGCGAACGGCCGGCCGCAGCTGCGCGCGCGCGCCGCCGCATTGGCGAGCGCTGCGGGGTCGAGGCCGAGCTTCTGAATCTGCTTGGCGAGTTCGGTCGCAGTGAATTGCGTCTGCTGGATCGACCGCGCGCCGCCGGCGCCCACGATTTCGCGGCAATTGGCGGTCTGGTGATCGTCGGTCGCACCGGGCAGCGGCACGAGGATCGCGGGACGGCCGGCGGCTGTCAGTTCTGCGATGGTCGACGCCCCCGCCCGGGCGATCACGACATGGCTCCATGCCAGCCGGTCGGGCAGATCGGGGAGATAGGTCGCGATTTCGGCGGGGATGCCGTGTTCGGCGTATTTGGCGCGCACGGCGTCGATATCCTCGATCCGCGCCTGATGCGTCACCTGCATCCGGCGGCGGAACGCAACGGGCAGCAGCGCGAGGCCGTCGGGGACGACCTGGCTCAAAATGCTCGCCCCCTGGCTGCCGCCGGTGACCAGCACGCGGAAGATGCCGTCCTCATCCAGCGCCGGATAGGGACGTTCGCGCAGGGCGAGGACGCTCTCTCGCACCGGATTGCCGACCAGATGGGTCTTGGGGACGTGGCTGTCCTTAAGACGGTCGACCCGTTCGTAGCTGGTGGCGATGCCATGCACGCTGCCCGCGACCAGCCGGTTGACCCGGCCCAGCACGGCATTTTGTTCATGGATGATCGTCGGCACCTTCTGCGCGAAGGCCGCCAGCAGTGCAGGGAGCGCTGGATAGCCGCCGAAGCCGATCACGGCGGAGGGGCGGAAAGTCTTGTACAGCTCGATCGCCATCGACCGGCCGGCCAGCATCTGCCGCGCGGCCTTCGCCCAGCCGATCGGACCGCCCGACAGGCGTCCGGCCGGCAGGACATGGGTCTGGATGCCATCGAACAGGTCGGGAAAGCGCACGCCGCGTTCGTCGCTGACCAGCGCGACGCGGTGGCCGCGCCGGGTCAGTTCGGTCGCCAGCGCCGCGGCCGGGACCATATGTCCCCCGGTGCCCCCGGCGGCCAGGACATAATGCTTGCTCATTTCGCTCCGCTCCAGCGCTGTGGGCCGTAAGGTGAGCGGCTCAGATACGGGTTCCGGCGTGTGAAAGCGAGCAGCAGTCCCATGCCGATCGACAAGGCGATCATCGACGACCCGCCGTACGAGATGAACGGCAGCGTCATCCCCTTGGACGGGGCGATGCCGACATTGACCGCCATGTTGATGAGCGCCTGCGCCCCGAACTGGACCGCAAGGCCGGCGGCGGCGAGCAGCTTGAACGCATCCTCTTCGTCGAGCAGGCGGACGAAGACGCGCACGACAATCGCGAGGAAGATGATCGCGATGATCGCGCAGGCGATCAGGCCGAACTCTTCGCCGACCACCGCAAAGATATAGTCGGTATGTGCCTCGGGTAGCTTGAACTTCACGCGCCCGCCGCCCGGGCCGGTGCCGATTACCCCACCCGCGGTCAGCACGGCATGCGCCATGTCGACCTGATAGCTGTCGGTCGCCGCGCTTTCGGGATCGGGGAACAGGAAGCCGTCGATGCGGACGCGGGCGGTGCCGTAGAAGGTGTAGGCGGCCGCGACCATGCCAATGCCGGCGGCGCCGAGCATCGCCATGGTGCGGACCGGAATGCCGGAGATGATGAGCAACGCCGCCCACACGCCGCAGAAGATCACCGTCTGCCCGAAATCGGGCTGGAGCATCAGGCAGCCGGCAATGACCGCGGTCAGCGCGCCGGTGACCCACAGCATCGGCAGCTGCGGGTCCTTCGCGCGTAGCGACAACAGCCATGCGGTCGTCACGATGAACATGGGTTTCAGGAACTCGGACGGCTGGAACTGCCCGACCCCGAGGTTGATCCAGCGCCGCGCGCCGTTTGCCTCCACGCCGACGAACGGGGTGACCATCAGCGCAAGAACCAGGACGCCCGCGCCGAGCAGGCACAGCCGCCGCGCCAGCGTGACCGGCAGCATCGACACGACGATCATCACCGGGAAGGAGAGTGCGATCCACCCGGCCTGTCGCCAGAAATACATCATCGGCGGGACGGTGACGTCACCACCCGAATAGCGCACGGCGGATGCGGGCGACGCGGCGGCGACCGCGACGAGGCCGATGGCGATCAGTACCATCGCGATCAGCAGCAGCACCCGGTCGACTTCGCGGAACCACGCGCCGATCGGCGAGCGCGCGCTACGGCCCTGCAGCGTCTCCACCCGCTGGCGCAGCGCCCGGACATCGCGCCCGCGACCCATATCCGTCATTGCAATGCCCCCACTGCCGCCGCGAAGGCGCGGCCCCGCGCTTCGAAATCGCTGAACTGGTCGAACGACGCGCACGCCGGCGACAGCAATACGGTATCGCCGGGTCGCGCGGCTGTCGCGGCCAATTTCACCGCCTCGTCCAATGTGTTGGCGATGGTTACGGCCATGTCGGGTTGCAGAAGTTCGGCAAAGCGCTGCGCGGCGGTGCCGATGGTATAGGCGTGGACGACATTGCCGAAACCGGGGCGGCAGGCATCGAGGTCGTCCGACTTGGCAAGCCCGCCGACGATCCAGTGGATGCGTGCGAACGCGTTGAGCGCGGGCGCGGTGGAATCGGGGTTCGTCGCCTTGCTGTCGTCGACATAAGCGACGCCGTTCACGTCGGCGACGTGCGCCATGCGGTGTGGCAAGGCCCGGTAGCTTTGGAGGCCGGCGCGGATGGTGTCGGTGTCGAGGCCCAATGCCTCGCAGACGGCGATGGCGGTCAGCGCGTTCTGGGCGTTGTGCGGGCCGGCGAGCGCGGGACCGAAAGCCGGCGCTTCGGCCGGGACGGCGATGCGGACGGCGTGCGGAACGGTGTCCGCAATCGCGGCAGACGCCGCATCGCCTGTGCCGATCACCGCAACACGACCGGACGACTGCATCGCGAACAGACGGGCCTTGGACGCGGCATAGGCTCCGAAACCGGCATAGCGGTCGAGATGGTCGGGGGTGATGTTGAGCAGCACCGCGACGTCGCAGTCGAGGCTGCGGGTCAGGTCGATCTGGTAGCTCGACAGTTCGAGGACATAGACGCCGCCGGCGGGCAGCGGGTCCTGCGCGAGGATCGGCAGGCCGATATTGCCGCCCATGCGTGTGGGGATGCCGGCCTGTTCGAGGATGTGGTGGATCAGCGCGGTGGTGGTCGACTTGCCGTTGGTGCCGGTGATGCCGACGACCTTGTGCGGCGGCAGGTCGGCGCGGGCCTGGGCGAAGAGTTCGATGTCGCCGATGATGGGGGTGTCGCCGGCGTGGGCGGCGATCGGGTGGCGGTTGAGCGGTACGCCGGGAGACACGACGACGCCATCGAAGCCGGTGAGGTCGATCGACAACGGATCGGCGATGACCAAAGCCCTCTCCCCCATGGGGGAGAGGGTTGGGAGAGGGGGTGTCGCGAGTGCTGTCGTCGGAGAAGAAGGAGAAGTCCCCTCTCCCCGCGAGCGGGGAGAGGGAGAAAGGGCGTCGCGCTTCGCCCCATCTCCATCCCACGCAATGACTTCCGCGCCACCCGCCAGCAACGCGCGCACCGTCGCGGCGCCAGAGCGAGCCAGCCCCAGCACCGCGAACTTCTTCCCCGCCCAGGCGGCAGCGGTGATCACCGCAGCTTCAGCGTCGAGAGGCCGGCGAGCGCCAGCACGAAGGCGATGATCCAGAAGCGGATCACGACCGTGGCCTCAGCCCAGCCGAGCTGTTCGAAATGATGGTGGATCGGCGCCATGCGGAAGATGCGCTTGCCGGTGCGCTTGTACCAGAACACCTGGATGATGACGCTCAGCGCCTCGACCACGAACAGGCCGCCGATGATCGCCAGCACGATTTCATGGTGCGACGACACCGCGATCGCCCCCAGCGCACCGCCCAGCGCCAAGCTGCCGGTATCGCCCATGAATACCGCCGCCGGAGGGGCATTGTACCACAGGAACGCCAGCCCCGCGCCCACGATCGCGCCGCAGAACAGCGACAGGTCGCCCGCTCCCAACACGTGCGGGATGCCGAGATAGGCGGCGAACTTGGCGTTGCCGACCATGTACACGATCAGCATCAGCGCGACCGAGGCGATGATGACCGGCATCGTCGCGAGGCCGTCCAGCCCGTCGGTCAGGTTCACGGCGTTGCCGAACGCGACGATCGTGAAGGCGGCGAAGACGATGTAGAACGGCCCGAGATCGATCGCGACGTTCGAAAAGAACGGCACGTAGAGCATCGTGCCGGTCTGGCGGATGATGATCCAGCTGGCGATGCCGGCGATCAGAAATTCGAGCAGCAGGCGCGTGCGGCCCGAAACGCCCGCCGTGCTGGCCTTTCGCACCTTGTCATAATCGTCGAGGAACCCGATCGCCGCAAAGCCCAACGTCACGAACAGGCACGCCCAGACGAAGGGGTTGGCGAGGTCCATCCACAACAGCACCGACGTCGCGAGCGCGGTCAGGATCATCAGCCCGCCCATGGTCGGCGTGCCGCGCTTGGCGAGGTGGCTTTGCGGCCCGTCGAGACGGATCGGCTGCCCCTTGCCCTGTCGCACGCGCAGCCAGCCGATGAAGCGCGGCCCGATGACGAGGCCGATCAGCAGCGCCGTCGCCGTCGCCGCGCCGGTGCGGAACGACAGATAGCGGAACAGGTTCAGCACCCCGGGAAAGCCGAGATATTCGGCGATTTCGTACAACATCAGTCCTGGCCCCACAGGTCGGCGACGACCCGCGCCAGCCCCACCCCGTTCGATCCCTTTACGAGCACCGCATCGCCCGGCGCGATCAGGTCGGACAGGACCCGTGCGGCGGCGGCGGCGTCGGGCACATGGACGGTTTCGATGCGGCCCTCAAGCGCCTTGGCGAGGGGAAGCATGCCCTCCCCCACCAACACGGCGCGCGAAACGCCCGCTTCGTCGATGGGGACCGCCAGCGCGGCGTGATAGGCGTCGGACGACTCGCCCAGCTCGCGCATTTCGCCCAACACCGCGATGCGCCGGTCGGCGCGCTCGGCGGCGAGTACCTTCAGCGTCGCACGCATCGATGCCGGGTTGGCGTTGTAGCTTTCGTCGATCAGCAACGCGTCGCCGCCCGCCAGCTTCAGCTTGCGGCGGGCACCGCGTCCGGCAAGCCCCTCTAGGTCGGCCAGTGCAAGGCCAGCGACGCCAAGGTCACCGCCGATCGCATCGACCGCCGCCATCACCGCCAGCGAATTGGCGACCCAATGTTCGCCGGGCGGGGCGAGGGTGTAGCTGACCTCACGCGATCCCAGCCGCGCGGTGACGAAGCTATCGCCGCCCGACATGCGGACATGCTCGATCGCGCGGACACCGGCCCCTTCGCGCAGGCCGAAGGTGACGATCCTGCCGGCATGGGGCCGGGCTGCGGCGATCAGCGTGTCGCGATGCGGGCTGTCGAACGGCACGATGGCAATGCCGCCCTCGACCAGCCCTTCGAAGATTTCACCCTTGGCGCGAGCGATGGCGTCTTCACCGGTGAAGAATTCGGTGTGCGCGGGGGCGATGGTGGTGACGATGGCGACTTCGGGGCGAACGAGGCGGGTCAGCTGCGACAGCTCGCCGGCATGGTTCATGCCCATTTCGAACACCGCCGCTTGGGTAGCGGCCGGCATCCGCGCGAGGCTCAGCGGCACGCCGGTATGGTTGTTGTAGCTCTTGACCGAACGATGGGCGTTGCCGTGGGTAATGCGGTCGAGCGCGGCGAACAGCGCTTCCTTGGTCCCGGTCTTGCCGACCGATCCCGTCACGCCGATGATCCGCGACGACGTACGGGCGCGCGACGCGGTAGCGAGCTGGTTCAGCGCGACGGTGGTGTCGTTGACCAGCACGTGCGGCCCGTCGACCGGCCGCGACACGATCGCGCCTGCAGCCCCTTGCGCGAACGCCTGCCCCACGAAGCGGTGGCCGTCGGTCGCCTCGCCGGAAAGCGCGACGAACAGGTCGCCCGGCCCGACCTCTCGGCTGTCGAAAGCAACACCGTTCACGGTGAAATCGGCGGAAGCGGTGCCCCCGGTCGCGGCGGCGATGGCGGCGGCGGTCCAGAGCGGCACGTCAGCCCGCACAGTCACGCGCCACCTGTACGTCGTCGAACGGCAGGATCATGTCGCCGACGATCTGGCCCTGTTCATGGCCCTTGCCCGCGATCAGCACGATATCACCCGGCTGCGCCATGTCGCATGCCGCACGAATGGCGGCACGACGGTCGCCGATCTCGGTCGCGCTGGGAGCGCCTGCCAGCACCTGCGCACGAATCTGCGCCGCATCCTCGGTCCGGGGATTGTCGTCGGTGACGATCGCGACGTCGGCCTGCGCCGCCACGACCTCGCCCATCGGCGCCCGCTTGCCGTTGTCGCGGTCGCCGCCCGCGCCGAACACGACGATCAGCCGCCCCTCGGCATGGGGACGCAACGCGGCGATGGCCGCTTCGAGCGCGTCGGGGGTATGTGCGTAATCGACATAGACCGGCGCGCCATTGGGCAGGATCACCGCACGCTCCAGCCGCCCGCGCACCGGCTGCAACCGGGCGAGGCCCGCCAGCGTCGCCGCCAGCGTGCCGCCGGTCGCCAGTACGAGGCCGGCGGCGGTCAGCGCGTTTGCCGCCTGATAGGCGCCGATCAGCGGCAACTGCACCTTGTGGGTCGCGCCCTCCGCCTCGATCGTCAGCGCTTGTCCGAGCAGGCTCGGTTCGCGGCCGACCAGCCGCAGCGTCTCGCCATGTTCGCCGACGGTGATCAGGCGGTTGCCGCGGACGCGGGCAAGGTCCATCACGCGGTCGGCATGGGGATCGTCGATCCACACGACCGCTACGCCGTCATCGGCCAGCACTTCGGAAAACAAACGCAGCTTGGCGGTCAGATAGCTCGCCATGTCGCCATGATAGTCGAGGTGATCGCGGCTGAGATTGGTGAACGCCGCCGCACGGACCGGCAGCCCTTCGGTGCGGTATTGCGACAGGCCGTGGCTCGACGCCTCGAACGCGACATGGGTCACGCCTTCGCGCGCCAGCCCTGCGACGTTCGACAGGAAGGTGACGATGTCGGGGGTGGTCAGGCCGGTGACGACGCGTTCGTCGGCGGTGGTCACCCCCAGCGTCCCGATCGACGCGGCGTGGTGCCCCTGCATCCGCCACAGCTGGCGCACCATTTCGACGGTGCTGGTCTTGCCGTTGGTGCCGGTCACCGCGACGCAGGTCGGCGGGAACGGCGCGAAGAACTGCGCGGCGGCGCGGGCAAACGCCTCGCGCGGGTCGCGTGCCGCGATGTGGACCGCGCCCTCGACCACCGCTTCTGGCCGGGCGACGACAGCGATCGCGCCAGCGGCGATGGCGGCGGGGATGAAGTCCTCGCCATTGACCCGCGCCCCGTCGAACGCGCCGAAGATCGTGCCCGGTGCGACCTTGCGATGATCGATCGCGAAGCCGGTCACCGTCTGCGGTTCATCGCCGCCCGTGATGGTTCCTAATTTCATTCGACGTTCGCCAGCTTCTTCGCATCACCCGGCGCCCGCCACAGCAGCGAGCGCAATCCGGCGAGGTCAATATCGGCATTGGCGTCGGGAATCACCCCCAGCAACGGGCCGGTGCGCGAAATCACTCGGCTGACGACCGGCGCAGCGGTCCAGGCGGCGGTGGTGAAGCCGAAGGTTTCCTTCGTTCCCTTCGGGCTGTCGAGCATCGCGATCACGACATAGCGCGGGCGATCCATCGGGAAGACGGCGGCGAAGGTCGAAACGTTGACCTTCTTAGAATAGCCGCCGCCCGCGCCCACCGTTTCGGCGGTGCCGGTCTTGCCACCGACACGGAAACCCGGTGCCTCCGCCTTGCGCCCGGTGCCGTCGGTGACGATCAGCCGCAGCAGCGCGCGCATCTTCGCGCTGGTCGCCTCGGTAAACACCCGGCTGCCGGCCGGCGCCTCGCCCGGCTTCAGCTTCAGCATGGTCGCCGGACGCCAGATGCCGCCATTGACCAGCGCGGCATAGGCGCTGGCGAGGTGCAGCGGCGTGACGGCGATGCCATGGCCATAGGCGGTCGTCATCGTCGTGGTCCGGCCCCAGTAATGCGGCCAGATGGTGCGCGACTTTTCGAGTTCGATGTCAGGTGCGGTATCGAAATGGAGCGCACGGAACAGCTTTTCCATGCGCGCCTGCCCCATTTCGTCGGCGATGCGTGCCGTCGCGATGTTCGACGAATGGACCAGCGTCTCCGGGATGTTGAGCCAGCGCTTCTGCGCATGGTCGTCGCGGATGCGAAAACCCCCGACCGCAAGCGGCTGCGTCGCGTCATAGCGCTTCGACAGCGACGGCGCGACGCCGCTGTCGAGCGCGGCAGCCATGGTCAGCGGCTTGAACGCCGATCCCAGTTCGTACACGCCCTGCGTCACCGTGTTCATCTGCCCGGTATTGGCGGTCACGGCATTGGGATTGAAGGTCGGGAGCGAGGTCATCGCGATCACCTCCCCCGTGTCGCTGTCGAGCACGATGCCGCCGGCGCCGCGCGCCTGGAACACCGCCATCGCATTGGCGAGTTCGCTTTCCAGCGCAGCCTGCACCCGCAGGTCGAGGCTGAGCGCGACCGGCCGCCCGCGCTCGGCCGGGTCGACCAGCCGCGCGTTCAGGAACTTCTCCATGCCGCGCACGCCGCGACCGTCCATGTCGAGATAGCCGAGCGCATGCGCCGCCATGGCGCTTTGTGGATAGAGGCGTTCGGGTTCGCGGCCGAGCGCGATGCCCGGCTCGCCCAGCGCGTTCACCGCCTGCACCAGTTCGGGCAAAGCGCGACGGCGCAGATAGACGAAATTGCGATCGAGGTTCAGCTGCGCATAATAATAGCCGGCATCCTGTTCCGGCATCAGCGCGGCGAGTTGCCCCGCCAGCTGCTTCTTGTCGCCGATCACCTTGTCCGGGCGCACCGCGATCGACCAGGCGTCGATGGTGCGGGCGAGCGGCGCGCCGTTGCGGTCGACCAGATCGCCGCGCAACGGCACCAAGGCCGCCTCCGCCGCGATGGCCGAACGCGGTTCGGCGGCGACCGCCAGCAGCATCAGCCGCGCGAGGATGACCGTGACGCCCGCCGCGAACAGCAGCATCAGCACCATCAGCCGGTAATGGGCGATGTTGACCAGGGTGTGCCGCGCACCGTCGGCCCGTTGCTGATGAAGAGGGGGCGCCACGACGACGATCACGGACGGGCCGCCTCCTTGCGGGCGGAACGGGCGAGGTCGGCCATCGTCGCGTCGCTGAGCAGCGTGCGGTCGAGCATCGCCACCGCCCGCGCCTTGGCGGGGATCACCGCCGCCGTGCGGACCGCGCCGACCGGCTTGGCCGCCGCCTTGGCCTTGTCCGCCTTGACCGGGGTCGCGGCAGGCGCGGTCGCTTCGGCAAGGGTCGGTTCGGGCACGGCGGCGATTTCCATCGGTGCGCTCGGCACGACATAGGCCAGCGCGACATTGCCGCCCTCGGTCCGGCCCGGCAGCGACGCCAGCTGATGCTCGCCGCCGACGAACTGTTCGGCGCGCGGCGCGGCGAGCGCCAGGACGTCGCCGTTCCAGCGTTCGAGCTGCGCCATGTTCGCGCGGGTGTCGAATTCGGTTTCCAGCGCGCGGATGTC
Organism: Sphingomonas hankookensis; assembly: GCF_028551275.1. Lineage (NCBI taxonomy): Bacteria > Pseudomonadati > Pseudomonadota > Alphaproteobacteria > Sphingomonadales > Sphingomonadaceae > Sphingomonas > Sphingomonas hankookensis. The sequence goes on along the minus strand of NZ_CP117025.1, from coordinate 1,844,271 downwards.
CTTGCGCGCCTGCACGATCGAGCGTTCGACCGCCTCGACCCGGCTGCGTTCCGCCGCCCCTTGCGAAATGACGAGGTAGAAGGCCGGCGCCATCACGCCGACCGCGACCAATTTACCCAAAGTCCCGAACCCGAACGCACTCATCCCATCGCACTCCCGTTCGAACTCCACGGCGCGGACGCCGTGCGAACCCCGACCCGCAGAGTCGCCGACCGCGCGCGGGGGTTGACCGATACTTCTTCGTCACTCGGCCGCACCGCCTTCGCGATGTCGGTGAAACTCGGAGCCGGACCCTGCGCCACCACCGGACGGTGGCGCGACCCGGCCGGCATCGCGCCGCCGCGCTCCCGCAGGAACCGCTTTACGATGCGATCCTCGAGGCTGTGGAAGCTGACCACCGACAGCCGCCCGCCCGGCCGCAACACCCGCTCCGCCGCGTCGAGCCCGGCGGTCAGCTCGCCCAGTTCGTCGTTCAGGTGGATGCGGATCGCCTGGAACGCGCGGGTCGCCGGGTCCTTCTTCTCATGCGGACGATGGCCCAGCGCCCGGCGGACGACCGCGGCGAGCTCACCGGTCCGCGCCAGCGGCCGCGCCCCGACGATGAAGTTCGCGACGCGGCGATGGCGCGGTTCCTCGCCATAGCGGTCGAGCACGTCCGAAATCTCTGCCTCGGCGGCGGTGTTCAGCCATTCGGCCGCAGTGATGCCTTCCCGGCTCATCCGCATGTCGAGCGGACCGTCCTGTTGAAACGAGAAGCCGCGATCGGCCTGGTCGAGCTGCATCGACGACACGCCGATATCCATGACGACGCCGTCGACCGCGTCAATGCCGCGCGCCGCCAGTTCGCTGGCCATCGCCGAAAACGGCGCACGGATCAGCGTCAGCCGGTCGCCTGCTTCGGCGAGCAGCGGCGCGGCGGCGTCATGCGCGGTCGGATCGCGGTCGAACGCGATGACCCGCGCACCGGCGGCCAGCATCGCGCGGGTATAGCCGCCCGCACCGAAGGTCGCGTCGACATGCGTCTCGCCCGGCTGGATCGCGAGCGCCGCGACCGCTTCGGTCATCAGGACGGGGATATGCGGCGCGTCGCTCACACCAGCCCCTTTTCTTCCATCAGGAACTCGCACAGCTCGCGCGTGTCGGCGTCGATTTCCGTGTCGGCGATCAACGTGTGCGGGTCCCAGATGTTGAACGTGTCGCCGCGCCCGTGGAAGAACGCCCATTTGTCGATCTTCGCGCGGCGGCGGTAAAAGGTCGGCAGGACGAAGCGCCCGGCGCTGTCGAACGGCGCGGTCTCAAGATTGCCGAACGCCTTGCCCGCGACGTTGTAATCGGTGTCGACATCCTCGTCGCTGCCCTGGGGTTTGCGGGAGTAGAGGATCTTCGGCCAGGCGGCATCGAACGCGCTGAGGCAGACATGCTTGCCGTGCCGCTTGAGCAGGAGTTCGCGGGCGTCGGCGTTCTTCTCCAGCACCGAGCGCAGCTTGGCAGGCACTGCGACGCGACCCTTCGCGTCGACCGCCTGTAGCCCGTAGCTCAGGTAGAGTTCCCTCTCCAACACAGCCCCATTTCGGTCACGCAGGACGTGCGTCGCGCCCGGCAAATACGCGCCGCGCGGTTTGAATCGACGATCCCAGGACCTGCCCCCTGTGACGTCCGAGACGTACCAAAATGCAACCTGGGTAACAATGGGCGAAGTTGGGTGAGAATGGGAAAAAGCACCACTGGACGGGCAGTTTTGGGATGTACGTTGTTTGTTCGCCCATCTTTTGCGGACGTGCCGATTGGATGACGCCCCACCGGTGGTTGGGCGACACTGGGCGAGGATGGGAAAACGGCAGAGCGCTACGTCACCCCAGCGACGGCTGGGGTCTCGTGCGGCTCGTGCTGTGCGCAATCACCGGAAGATCCCAGCTTTCGCCGGGGTGACCTGTACGATCAGGTACGAAGGGGGTTCAGCGAACCTCGGGCAAGCCCGTGCTGTTGCTTGGCGCGGCGCCGGGCGAGATGCCGAGTTCGGCCAGCGGCTCGTCCGGATTGCCGGTGGGCGTCAGGTTCGCGACAGCGACATTGGCCTGTTCATCGACCGCCGTCACATCCTCGCCGATCGGCGGTTCGTCGATCGCCGAGCGGAACAAGGCGCTGGCGAGCACGATCAGCAGCACGACCAGCACCAATCCGGTCGCGCCGACGCGCAGGCGTTGCAATAACTGGGATTGATCCGATCGCGGCGTCATCTGGGCGCGGTGTTACGCCGAAGTCGCCCCGCTGTCGACCGCCAACCCCTTCGCCGCCAGCCATTCGGGATTGTACAGCGTGGAGAGATAGCGGAACCCGGTGTCGCACAGGATCGTCGCCACCCGGCTGCCCGGCCCCAGTTGCCGCGCCAGCAGCACCGCGCCCGCGACGTTGATGCCCGACGACAGGCCAAGGCACAGCCCCTCCTCCGCCAGCAGCCGGCGAACCCAGACCATGCCCTCCTCGTCCGACACGCGAAACTGGGTATCGATCGGCGCGCCGTCGAGGTTGGCGGTGATCCGCCCCTGGCCGATCCCTTCGGCGACCGACGTTCCTTCGGACCGCAACTCGCCATGGGCATAATAGTCGTACAGCGCCGCGCCATGCGGATCGGTCAGCGCGATGGTGACCGATTCGTCCTTCTCCTTCAGCCCCAGCCCGACGCCGGCCAGCGTGCCGCCGGTTCCCGCCGCACAGGTAAAGCCGTCGATCCGCCCGCCCATCTGCTCCCAGATTTCGGCCGCCGTGCCGGTGATGTGCGCGCGGCGGTTGGCGATGTTGTCGAACTGGTTCGCCCAGATCGCGTTCGGCGTCTCCTCGGCGATCCGGCGGCTGGTGTGCACGAAATGGCCGGGGTTGGAATAGGGTGCGGCGGGCACCAGCACCAGCTCGGCGCCCAGCGCGCGGAGCGTGTCCATCTTCTCGCGGCTCTGCGTCTCGGGCATGACGATGATCGAGCGATAGCCCTTGGCATTGGCGACCAGCGCCAGCCCGATACCGGTATTGCCCGCCGTCCCTTCGACGATGGTGCCGCCGGGCTGGATCAGGCCGCGCGCCTCCGCATCCTCGACGATCGACAGCGCGGCACGGTCCTTCACGCTGGCGCCGGGATTGGCGAATTCGCATTTGGCGAAAATCTCCGCCCCCGCCGCCTCGCTCGGCCCCTTCAACCGGACGAGCGGGGTATGGCCGATCAGGGCGAGCGTATCAGTGGCGGTGTGCATGGCTTCCAGATGGCGCGGGACGCCCGCCGGGGCAAGCGCGCGGCGTGGTAGAATGGGTTGAGGGCAGGCAATGCGGGCTATGCCCTACCCCGCCAGCGCGTCGACCAGCGCCTTTACCTTCGCCTGTCGCCACTGCGGCAACGGCGCCACCAGCCAATAGCCGAGCCGCCCCGACTTCGGCTCCCCGACCACCACGACCCGTCCGGCCGCCACATCATCGCGTGCGAGCAGTTCGGGAACGGTCGCCCGGCCCAGCCCCGCTGCCGCCGCGTCGATCGCCAGCCCGGCATCGGCGACCCGTACCAGCGCCGAAGCATCCTCGGGGTTGCAGCCGGGCCAGCCGATCCGCGTATCGGCACCGCCGCCTGCGCGCTCGACGGTTACCATTCCGTCCGATTCCAGCGCCTCGCCCTCATGCGCGCCGGGTCCTTCGCCCCAGCGGATGGCGAGGTCGAGATTGGCTTCGGTGAAGTCGAGCGCGTCGTCGGCCGCGACCAGCGCAAAGCGCAGTTCGGGGTCGGCGGCGGCGATGCGCGACAGGCGCGGCAACAGCCATTTCTGCGTCAGGTCGCGCGGCGCGGCGATGGTCAGCGACTTGGACGACTGCCCGGCCTGCATCGCGCGGACCGCTTCCTCGAACTGCAGGAACCCGCCGCGCAGCGCCGCCAGCCCGGCCTCGCCCTCCGGCGTCAGTTCCAGACCGCGCGTGGTGCGCCGGAACAGCACGACGCCCAGCGTATCCTCCAGCGCGCGGACCTGCTGCCCGACCGCCGCCGGGGTCACCGCCAGTTCGTCGGCGGCACGGGTGAACGACAGATGGCGCGCGGCGGCATCGAGCACGCGCAGGCCGTTGAGCGGAAGATGCGTCCGCTTCATGCGCCGACCGCCGGGGCCAGCAGGGCAAAGCGCGGGATCGTCACGTCGAACGTCTCTCCATCATCGGCCAGCATGTGATAGCTGCCCTGCATCGCCCCGCTGGAGGTCGACAAGGGACAGCCCGATACATAGTCGAAGCTGCCGCCGGGTTCGATCACGGGCAGTTCGCCGATCACGCCTTCGCCCTCCACGCTATGCCGTTCACCGCGTCCGTCGGTGATGATCCAGTGGCGGGTCAGCAGCTGGACGGTACGCTCCGACCCGTTTTCGATGCGGATATGATAGGCCCAGAACCAGCGGCCCTGCGCAGGCTGCGACTGTTCGGGCAGATAGGTCGCCGATACCCGCACCACGATACCGCCGGTCGTCGCCTCGTGCGGGAACAGCGCTTTCATAGGGCGACCGCCCGCAATGCCTGGTCCAGATCGGCGATCAGGTCCTCGGCGTCTTCGAGGCCGACATTGATGCGGATCATGCCTTCGGAAATGCCCATCTCGATCCGCTTTTCCTCGGCCACGCCCGAATGGGTGGTGGAGGCCGGATGCGTCATCAGCGAGCGCGAATCGCCGATATTGTTCGAGATGTCGATCAGTTGCAGCGCGTCGAGCAGCCCGTGCGCCTGGGCACGCCCGCCATCGAGTTCGAACGAGAAGATCGGCCCGGCCATCTTCATCTGCCGCATGCACAGTTCATGCTGCGGATGGCTGGGCAGGCCCGGCGCGTTGATCTTGGGCACGCGCTGTTCGAGGAAGCTCGCGACCTTCAGCGCGTTTTCCGACTGGCGCATCACACGCAGGTCGAGCGTTTCCAGACCCTTCAGCACCACCCACGCATTGAACGCGCTGAGCGTCGGCCCGGTATTGCGCGTGAAGGGCAGCAGCACGTCGTCGATGAACGCCTTCGTCCCGCACACCGCGCCGGCGAGGACGCGGCCCTGCCCTTCCATCAGCTTGGTGGCGCTATAGGCGACGACGTCGGCGCCGAAATCCATCGGCCGTTGCAGCGCGGGGCTGGCAAAGGCGTTGTCGACGACGGTGACGATGCCCCGCTCGCGCGCCGCCGCGCAGATCGCGGTCAGGTCGGCGACGTCCATCGTCGGATTGGCCGGCGTCTCGAAGAACCAGACCTTCGTATTCGGCCGGCTGGCATCGATGAACGCCTGCGTATCGCGCGCGTCGACCACGTCGGTTTCGATCCCGAATTTGGGCAGCAGCGTATCGGTCAGCCAGCGGCACGAGCCGAACGCGGCGCGCCCGCCGACCAGATGGTCGCCCGCCGACAACTGGCTGAGCAATGCCGCCGTCATTGCCGCCATGCCGGTCGCCATCGTCCGGCATGCCTCCGCCCCTTCGAGCAGCGCGATGCGTTCTTCGAGCATCTCGACCGTCGGGTTCTGCAACCGTGAATAGGTCATGCCGACCTGCTCGCCCGCGAACCGCGCGGCGGCATCGCCCGCGCAGTCATAGGCATAGCCCGAAGTGAGGAACAACGCCTCCGACGTCTCGCCATATTCGCTGCGCGCGGTGCCGCCGCGCACGGCCTGCGTTGCGGGGCGCCAGTTGGCGGTGATGCTGCGGTCTTGTCCGGTCTTGCGCTTCATGGGCAGGGTCTTTGCGCGCTTGGGGCAAGAATTTCCAGAGGAGATGCGCCCCGCTGGACCGCTCCCTGCCCAACGGGTACAGCGCGGCGATGCGTTCCGTACTCAATGTGCATCGCTCGATCCTGGGACAGCCGTGGCGCTGGCGCGGGTTGGAGGGCGATGTGTGCGACGACGGGTTCGTCGCCGACGATCTCGTCACCCGTATCCTGCTGGCTCGCGGCTGTCCGCGCGAAGGGCTGGCGGCGCACAAGGCGCCCAGCATCCGCGAATTCATGCCCGACCCGTCGATCTTCCGCGACATGGATCGTGCCGCCGAACGACTGGCCGATGCGGTGATGGCGAAGGAATCGGTCGCGATCTTCGGCGATTACGATGTCGACGGCGCGACGTCTTCAGCATTGCTGGTCCGGCTGCTACGCGACCTGGGCCTTGCCGCCCGCCCCTATATTCCCGACCGGCAGCTGGAGGGATATGGCCCCAACGCCCCGGCGATGCTGCGGCTGGCCGGGGAAGGAGCGACGCTGATCGTCACCGTCGATTGCGGCGCACAGGCGTTCGATGCGCTCGCCGCTACCCGCGATGCCGGGGTCGATGTGCTGGTGGTCGACCATCACCAGTGCACGACGCAGCTTCCGCCTGCGCTGGCGGTGGTGAACCCCAACCGTCTGGACGAGGGCGAAGGTGCGGCGCATGGCCATCTGGCGGCGGTCGGTGTCGCGTTCCTGCTGGCGGCGGCACTCGTGCGGACGTTGCGCGCGCGCGGCTTCTTCGCAGGGCGCGCCGAACCGAAGCTGCTCGACTTGCTCGATCTGGTCGCGCTTGGCACCGTGGCCGATGTGGCGCAACTGCGCGGACTGAACCGGGCGTTCGTGGCGCAGGGGCTGAAGGTCATGGCCCGGCGGCAGAATATCGGCCTCGCCGCACTGATCGAGGCATCGCGCCTGACCCGCGCGCCGACCTGCACCGATCTCGGCTTCGCGCTCGGGCCGCGGATCAATGCCGGCGGGCGCGTCGGCAAATCGGACCTGGGCGTCCGGCTGCTGACGACGCAGGACCCGGAGGAAGCGCGTGCGCTGGCGGTCGAACTGGATCGGCTGAACGAGGAACGCCGCGTGATCGAAGGCGATGTGCAGGCGCAGGCCGACCTGTCGGCGCGCGCGCAGGACTCGCGCGGCTGCGTGGTGGTCAGCGGGCGCGGCTGGCATCCCGGCGTCATCGGCATCGTGGCCGGGCGGCTGAAGGAAAAACTCGGCCGTCCCGTCCTGGTGATCGCGATCGACGACCATGGCGTCGGCAAGGGATCGGGCCGGTCGATCCCCGGCGTCGACATGGGGGCGACGATCCTGGCCGCCAAGGAGCTGGGGCTGGTCAGCGCGGGCGGCGGCCATGCCGCGGCGGCGGGCGTGACCGTTGCCGAGTATGCGATCCCCGCGCTCGCCGACTTCCTCCACACCCGCATGGCCGAACCGGTCGAGCGCGCCCGCGAGGACCGCGCGCTGCTGGTCGACGCGGTGCTTGCCCCCGGCGGGGTCAGCCCGCTGCTGATCGAAGCGTTGGAGGCCGGTGGCCCCTACGGCATGGGCTGGCCCGCGCCGCGCGTGGCGGCAGGACCCGTGCGGATCGTGAAGGCCGATGTCGTCGGCAACGGCCATGTCCGCGCGATCCTGACCGGCGACGACGGCCGCCGGTTCAAGGGCGTGGCGTTCCGCCAGGCCGAAACCGAGCTCGGCATGGCACTATTGGGCGCCCCACCGCACCGCAAGCTATGGCTGGCGGGCCGGGCAAAGCTCGACGACTGGGGCAGCCGCCCCGCCGCCGAACTGCACATCGACGACATGGCCTGGGCGGATTGAGAAAAATGCAAAAGTCTGTTGACCAATCCAAATCCCTCCCCTAACAGCCCGCTCACGCCTTCACGGCCCCTTCGTCTAGCGGTTAGGACGCGGCCCTTTCACGGCTGAAACACGGGTTCGATTCCCGTAGGGGTCACCACTCCAGCGATAAGTCGCGGAGTTTGACGGAAAACGGTCGAAATCAACGCTTCATTAGGTGCCCGATGCTACGAAAGGGTGCTACGAATGGGGCGTCGAATGAGTCACTCGCATAAGCGCGCAACCTCGCGAAATGCATGGTTTAGAATGGATGTCCCGAAGGACATTCGCCACCTCGCTGGCAAGACGTCGTGGCAGCATTCGCTAAATACCGCAGAGCCCAACCTCGCCGCACAGCGCCGTGCGGCCTGGAGCGCGCACTACAAGGGTGAGGTGATCCGGCTGCGGATGCTCGCGGCGCAGGCAGCACAGCAATCTACCGACGCGCTCGTCGATCAGGCTTTCGACAAGCTAGCTCGATTCTCCTGTTCGATGGATCTGGCGATCGCCGGCGAGTTGCAGAAGGTTGCGTCTATCGTCCGGTCGTCCTGGAGCAACGCCCATGCCCAAGCCGTGGAACGGCAGCATCTTGGCGAGGCCTGGACAAGCCTGCTCGACCCGGAGCCAGCGTCTATCCCGTCGATCGACGACGTTGAGGAGCGCCGTCGATTCCAGCTCCGCGCTGAAATTCTCGAGAGCAACGCTGCGACCAGCGGCATCGTCTATCAGGAACTGGCTCGCGAGCTGCTGTCGCGCGGCGTATATGAACCGTTGCACTTCGCCGTCAGCTACCTGCCATATTTGGTCCCGGCCATCGATCTCTCCACCAAGGCTGCGTATGACCGCGTCGCGCATGCGTATCTGACGCGACTGGCCGAGCATGCGTTCGGCTCCTGGCCAGTCGGCATCCGTGAAGCACTGCGCCCCGTTGTCACGTCGACGACGAATAGCGTTGCCGCGCCAGCGATAGCAGCGGTGCCACCGACATTTTCGGCAGTACCACCCTGCCCTGCACCGGCCCATCATCACATGCTGTCCGAAGCCTTCGATCTCTGGCGCAAGCGCAAGCGGATCACCGGCAAGGACAAGACCGCCGATGAATTCGCCAAGGCGATCGCACGCTTCGAGGAACTCACCGGCACCAGCATGGTCGAAGCGATCTCACCCGCGATGGTGCGTATGTTCATCTCGCTGGTCGAGCAACTGCCGTTCCGCCCGAAGAAAGCCGTCAGTGCTCTGCCGCTGACCGAGCAGATCGCGCTTGCGCATGAGAAAGCGTTGCCGACGCTGTCGCCGCCGACGGTCGGCAAGCAGCTGACCGCACTTCGCGCGATCCTGAGCGTGGCCAAGGATGCGGAGTGGATTGCCAGCAATCCGGCGCAGGGCATCTCCGTCGAAGGGGCCGCCTGGGAGGGCGACGAACGCGACCACTTTTCGGATGAAGACATGCGGCGCATCTATGCCTCGCCGCTGATGACCGATCCCGATTCCTGCGACGACACGATGTTCTGGGTTCTGTTCCTGGCACCGTTCCACGGATCGCGCCCGGGCGAGCATTGCAAGCTCAAGCCGAACGAGATCGTGCAGGATGATGGCGAATGGGTCATGCGGTTCCGCCGCGACCGCCGCATTCGCCCCACCACTGCCACGAACAATGAAACACGCCCGCGGCGACAGAAGACGCGCAGCTCAGTCCGCGATGTGCCGATCCACTGGATCCTGCTGGAAGCGGGCTTTGTCGACTTCGCCCAACAGCAGCGGGACCGTGGCGCGGAGTGGCTGTTCGACGATCTTGAGGCCGACAAGTATGGCGACCGGTACAAATACCTCTCGCGCCGGATCAACGACGCCTTGCGCAAGCTCGGCATCCATGAACCGGACAAGTCCTTCTATTCAACCCGCCACACCATGAAGCGTGAGGGACGGCGGCTCAGGATCGATCATCAGAGTCTCGACCAGCTTGCTGGCCATGCTCCGGTGTCGGTGGGGGGGCGCTACGGGCAAGGGTCATCCACTGAAACTCTGAAGGCCGACCTCGATCGCCTGGAGTTTCGAAGTGTGCCGTGGGACGATGTTGTCGCCTGTGCGCAGAAGCGCCTCATTCGCCTTGGTATAATCAGGGGCAGCGCTTCATGACGCCACCGCGTGCGCGTGTTGGTCGAGCTGACTAGGTGTTCAGTCCCGGCATCTTGTGGATCGGGTCGACGATGAACCGGTCTGGCTCTGACGTCCAGATCTTGGCGATGTATTCGTAGGGGGTGAGGCCGCTGAGCGTCTTGAGCCGGCGGGCAAAGTTGTAGGCTGCCATGAAGTCGGCGAGGTGCGTCCGAAGCTGGTCGTGGCTCTCGTAGTGGAAGCGTTTGACGGTTGCCTCCTTGATGGTGCGGTTCATCCGTTCGACTTGTCCGTTGGTCCACGGATGGTTCGGTTTGGTAAGCCGGTGTTCGATGTCGTTTGCCTCGCAGATCATGTCGAAGCGCATCTGGCGCGACCAGGCGGTGTTCCGGTTGCGCGGCTGCTCGGCGAACTGAATGCCATTATCGGTCAGGATCGTGTGTATCCGGTACGGCACGGCCTTCAGCAGGTGTTCGAGGAACTCCCAAGCTGTCCGGCGATCGGCCTTGTCGACCAGTTGGGTGACCGCGAACTTGCTGGTGCGGTCAATGCCGACGAACAGGTAGAGCTTGCCTTCGGCGGTCTGCACTTCAGCAATGTCGATGTGGAAGAAGCGTAAGCGTCCGGTGAAGGCGTCACATCAGGTGGGACGGTAGTTCCACGGCAGGAGTTCGGTGACCCGGCGTGCCGGATGGTCGGCGATGCGGCTGACGGTGTCGGCGAGCCAAGCCTCGGGGTCGACGCCGTTGAGCCTGGCGGTTTCCACAAGACTGTAGATGTTGGCGGCGCGATGACCACCCTGGTCGGAGCCGGCGAACAGCCAGTTCTTGCGACCCAAGGTGATGCCGCGCAGCGAGCGCTCGGCGGCATTGTTGTCGATCTCGAGGCGACCGTCGTCGGCATAGCGGGTCAGCACCTGCCAGCGGGTGAGCGCATAGCGGATGGCGACCGCAAGGTCTGAGCGCCGGGACAGCTTCGGTCCGGTCGCGTCGCGGCCGATGCAGGTCGCGAGCTGCGCAGCGCCGATACGATCGGACGGTTCGGCGGGGAAGAGTTCGTCATTGTCCTGCTGGATGCGACGGCGAGCGTCGCGATGATGGTCGCGGAACGGGTCCGTGTCGCTATTCAAGCGGGGGGCGACAATCCTTGCGTGACGATCAGCATCGGGGTTGCCGAGCTGGCGATCGGCGAAGCGTGCAACACGTTGCTCAGACGCGCCGATCAGGCGCTCTACGTAGCCAAGCGCGAGGCCGCAACGTGCTTCGGCTCGCTGCTTGATCGCGGATCTAAATCTAAGTTTGCTTCACCCGAAACTTTTCCCGGGCGCGGGGAGTTAACGGCCAATCGGCCGGCGCTTCGGGGCATGCCTTCCTCTAGCGCCTGAGACTTGATGGCTGAACCGACGCCCGAAACGCCGAAGGCGCACTGCCTCCGCATCTGGCAGGTGCCGCCAATCACGACATGACGGATGACAGCAACAGCATCTTCTTCGCCGCTGTGAAGACGACGCGGATGCCGATGATCGTCACCGATCCGAACCTGCCGGATAATCCGATCGTCTTCGCCGATCCGGCTTTCATGAACATGACCGGTTATGGCTGGGAGGAGCTGATCGGCACGAACTGCCGGTTGCTGCAGGGTCTGGACACGGATCCGGACACGATTTCCGAGCTACGCCGCTTGATCGAACAGCAACGCGAAACCGCTGTCGAAATCCTGAACTATAAGAAGAACGGCGCGGCGTTTTGGAATGCGCTCTTCATATCGCCGGTTTCGATAGCGAAGGCAAGCTGATCTACTATTTCGGCTCGCAGCTCGACGTGACGCGTCGTCGCGACGCCGAGGAGGGCCTGCGCCAGGCGCAAAAGATGGAGGCAGTGGGTCAGCTCACGGGCGGCGTGGCGCACGACTTCAACAACCTGCTTACCGTGATCCAGGGCTTCGCAGATGTCGTCCTCAACAACATGGAGCGCGGCGGTAACTTCGACTTTCAGAAGGGCGCACGGTCGATGCGCGCGATCCTTCAGGCGTCCGAGCGGGGCGCGACACTGACCCAGCAGCTTCTCGCCTTCTCGCGCAAGCAGAAGCTGCAAGGCCGCGTGGTCAACCTTGCCGATCTGGTGGATGAAATCCGCCCGCTGATCGAGCGCACTGCCGGCGGCCTCGTGTCCGTCAGAATCACGCATCAGGAAACTACCTGCAACGCGCGGATCGACCCGACCCAAGCCGAGCTGGCGATTATCAACATCCTGCTCAATGCCCTCGACGCCATGCCGGACGGCGGCAAGGTGACGATCGAGGTCAGGAACCGTTCGGTCGAGAAGGGCGAGCACGGCTTCGGCGAGCTGGAGCCTGGCAATTACGTCATGGTGACGGTTACCGATGAAGGCACCGGCATGTCGCCGGAAGTGTTGTCCCGCGTCGCCGCTCAGAACGTTCACCCATCTTCCAGGTGCCTTGACCCATTGAAGGAACCACTTCCCCGCCGAGCAATGTCACGTGTTTCATGTGCTTTCGTCCAATGAGATGAGTTCGACTGTTCGGTCGCGAGAGGCGGATTGGCAGATGACCGCCATGTAACGATCATATCGCGGCCGGCCATCGATCGAGTGCCATTTTGGCGATGGAGAGCAGTTCGTTGATCGTAGCGCCGTCGCGCGCCTGAACGGACATGCCTTCCATGACCGTATTGATGAATTTGCCTAGCACGGCCGGATCGGTGTTGGCCGCAAGCTCGCCCTGCGCGGCACCGCGTTGCAGACGCTCGATCAGGAGGGCCTCCGCCGCGATGCGCTTGTCGCGCAGCAGGCATTCGATGGCGGCGGACGCCGGCGAAACGGCTGCCGCTGCCGAATACATGAAGCAGCCGGCCGGCGTTCCAGGTTCCGAGAATGATGACGCCGCTCGTTCCAGCAGGCCTTTGACGGCCTCGTAGGTGGACAACGCCGGATCGTTGATGGGTGCATAGATGTGGACGCTGAACGTCGCGGCGTAGCGCTCGATCACCGCCGCAAACAGCCCCGCCTTGTTGTCAAACGCTGCATAGAGACTGGCGGCGGCGACGCCAGTCTCCGCCACCAGATCGGCCATCGATGTCGCCTCGTAGCCGCGCTGCCAGAACAGCCGCACCGCCTTGTCGAGCGCAGCGTCAGTGTCGAACACACGAGGGCGACCTGCGCGGCGACGGGCTTTCGTCTCTGTCATCTCTGATGCACGATATGGAACGATCGATAAATAATAGCTTGAAACGGGTGGTCTTCTCCCTTACAGAACGATCATTCAATAATCAAGGAATCTCCAATGAGCCGCATCGTCCGTATCCACGAATATGGCGACGCCAGCGTCCTCAGGATTGAAGATGTGGCAGTCCCCGCGCCCGCGGCCGACGAAGTGCAGATCGCGGTGAAGGCAATAGGCATAAACCGCGCCGAGGTGATGTTCCGCAACCATGCCTACCTTCAGGAAGCCGAGTTCCCGAGCCGGCTTGGCTATGAGGCTGCCGGCACTGTCGTTACGGTTGGCGCGGACGTGACCGGGTTTGCGGAAGGCGAAGCCGTCAGCGTCATCCCCCCGCTCGATATCGCGCGCTGGGGCACTTATGGCGAGATCGCCAACGTGCCCGCCCGCCTCGTCGTCAAGCATCCGGCAGCGCTGTCGTTCGAGGAAGCGGCGGCCGTGTGGATGCAGTATGTCACCGCCTGGGGTGCGCTGGTGGAGCAGGCGAAACTCGGCGAGGGCGATTTCGTCATCGTCACTGCTGCCTCCAGCAGCGTCGGCCTTGCTGCCTTCCAGATTGCCCGGATGGTCGGCGCGACGGTAATCGCGACGACGCGTACCGGCGCCAAGCGCCAGGCCCTGATCGATGCCGGTGCACATCATGTCGTCGCAACCGGGGAAGAGGATCTGGTAGCGAGGGTGATGGAGATAACCGATGGTCAGGGTGCGCGCGTAGTGCTCGATCCGGTCGGAGGCCCGTCGTTCGAGCCGCTGACCGAGAGCATGGCACGCGGAGGCATCCTGCTCGAATATGGCGCGCTCAGCGGCGAACCGACGCCGTTCCCGTTGTTCTCCGTGCTGGGCAAGAGCCTCACGCTCAAGGGGTATCTCTACAGCGAGATCGTCTCGGACGATGCCGCCCTCGATCGCGCCAAGGCGTTCATCGTGGCGGGTCTGGAATCGGGCGCGCTCAAGCCGCGGATCGCGCGCACTTTCCCGCTCGACGCCATCCAGGACGCTCACCGCTTCCTCGAATCGAACGACCAGATCGGCAAGGTCGTCGTTACGGTCTGACCGGCACACCGGGGGAGTGAGTGATCGCTCCCCCACGAATTTGCGCTGACGCAACGGCCTCGCACAGCAATCAGTTTTAACTCAACGAGGGTATGCCAACATGAAATCTCGCGCCGCTGTAGCCTTCGAGGCGGGCAGGCCACTCGAAATCGTCGAGATCGATGTCGCCCCACCCCGGAAAGGCGAAGTCCTCATACGGGTGACGCACACCGGTGTGTGCCATACCGACGCGTACACGCTGGCGGGGAGTGATCCGGAGGGTGTTTTCCCGGTGGTTCTGGGCCACGAGGGCGCGGGCATCGTTGTCGAGGTCGGTGAAGGCGTCACCAGCGTCGGACCGGGCGATCACGTGATTCCGCTCTACACCGCCGAATGCGGCAAGTGCGACTTCTGCCTGTCGGGCAAGACCAACCTGTGCGTCGCTGTCCGCGAAACGCAAGGCAAGGGCTTGATGCCCGATGGGACCACCCGCTTTTCGTACAATGGTCAGCCCCTCTATCATTACATGGGCTGTTCAACCTTCAGTGAATTTACTGTCGTCGCCGAAGTCTCGCTCGCCAAGATCAATCCCGAGGCAAACCCCGAACATGCCTGCCTGCTCGGCTGCGGCGTCACGACCGGCATCGGCGCAGTCCACAATACCGCCAAGGTCCAGCCCGGAGACTCGGTCGCCGTGTTCGGCCTCGGCGGCATCGGCCTCGCGGCGATTCAGGGTGCACGCCAGGCGAAGGCGGGTCGCATCATCGCCATTGACACCAATCCATCCAAGTTCGAGCTGGCACGCCAGTTCGGTGCGACCGAGTGCATCAACCCCAAGGACCATGACAAGCCTATCCAGCAAGTGCTGATCGAGATGACGGGCTGGGGCATCGATCATACCTTCGAGTGCATCGGTAACGTCCACGTCATGCGCGCCGCGCTTGAATCAGCGCACCGTGGCTGGGGTCAGTCGATCGTGATTGGCGTTGCCGGCGCGGGCGAGGAAATCTCCACCCGCCCATTTCAGCTCGTCACGGGCCGCGTATGGAAGGGGTCCGCTTTCGGTGGCGTCAAGGGACGGACACAGCTCCCCGGCATGGTCGAGGATGCGATGAGAGGCGATATCGATCTGGCCCCATTCGTAACCCACACGATGGGTTTGGAGGAGATCAACGAGGCCTTCGAACTGATGCACGAAGGCAAGTCGATCCGCACGGTCATTCACTACTGACCCGCCGATCCGAAGCGGCGCGAGGCGCTCGGATGGACAACTCGGCCGTCATCATGGCCCGACCCCGGCCATGATGAAGCGCGCTCTGGCAAATGGGCAACGCGTCGCGATGCGGTAACAAGCGCCGAAGTACGGTCGTTACATGCCGATAGCGGCACGGACCAGGGCCGCCCAGCCCAGGCGCTTACCAGCGGAGTGTGTGTGGCCTCGTCGCGCGACCCAACGGGAAAATGGTTTTGTCGTAACCCTTGTCCAATGCTGCAAAAAATATTTTAAAGGTGCCAAATATCGGGCCAGCCTGACCTTTGGATGTATTGAGTCGGAAAAGCATTCATCTGTTACCCGACTGTGATAAACCTTGGGCTGCACGGGCGGATAGGGCAGGAAGACTGAATTGAAGAGCAAGGTTATTCACGCGACGACGCCGGCCACCGATCATGGGCATACGGGGCCGCCCGCTTGCGTGCAGGTTCGCGGCGCGCGCCAGAATAACCTCAAAAATATTGACGTCGATGTACCGCGCGACGCCTTCGTGGTGTTCACCGGCATATCGGGCTCGGGCAAGTCATCGCTCGCGTTCGGCACCCTCCCGCGAACGAATGGTGCCGTCACGTCGCGACACATCAACGGCGCCTTATCGTTAAATTCAGAGATATGATAAGTGCAGAAGACAAGGTCATCCACTATTGCGGATGACCTGCCATATTCATCTATTCATTTCCCGATACGGCCGGGCCACCCATTCCGGATAGAAACACGAACCTTACCCTGCAGTCAAACAGCACCTTAGGGTGCCGACCGCTCGGCTATTTCGCGGCCAGCAGGGTGAACTTATGAATTTGCGGCGGTTCAGAAAACAGTTCTTCTGCCTTGTCGATCAGTGCGGCGGCAACCTTGCCGTCGAGATGGGCCTGCCGATCCTCCTCTGTGTCGAACGTATCGAAGATCGCGTACGCACCGGGACCTTCCTCGATCGCATACCAGGTCAGAGTGCCCGCCTCAGCTTGAACGAGCGGCAATGCCGAGGTCAGGAAATTGGCGACATCACGCTCTTTTCCGGGCTTGGCCTTCAGTGGTACATACAGGGCAAGTTTGGGCATAAATGACTCCTCAAGCGAAACCGACAGTCATTATTCGGCAGAGTAACGGAAGAGCGGGCCGGTACGTTCCCCATGAGGCGGAGCACACGCGGCCCCGCCTCCTCGTCGAAATCAGAACTGCTGTGCGGTCGGCCGGATGACGATCGCGTTGACGTCGACGTCATCAGGTTGTTCGACAGCGAACGCGATAGCACGCGCCACCGATGCCGCCGGGATGGCCTGCTTGTAGAAGTCCAGCACCGTCTCAGTAGCCGTACCCGACGTCGTGAACTTCAGGTCGCTCTCGACGGCTCCGGGCTCGATCGACGTGACGCGGACCTTCTCGCCCACCTCCTGGCGAAGACCTTCGCTGATCGCGCTGACGGCGAACTTGGTGCCGGAATAGACCGTGCCGCCCGGGGCGAAGACCTTGATGCCGGCGACCGAACTCAGGTTGATGATGTGGCCGCTGCCCTGCTCCAGGAAGCCGGGAAGAGTCGCGGCGATGCCGTAGAGCGTGCCCTTCAAATTGACGTCGATCATCTGGTCCCACTCGTCGGTGTTGACCTCGGCCATCGGACGGATCGGCATCAGACCGGCGTTGTTGATCAGTACGTCGAGACGGCCGAAGTCGGCGACGATCGCGGCGACGACGGACTGGACCGCCGACTTGTCAGTGACGTCGAGCGCATAGGCGCGTGCCGTTCCGCCGTTCTCGGCGATCTGCGCGACGACCTCGTCGAGCTTGTCCTTGCGCCGTGCGGCGATGGCGACCTTCGCACCGCGTTCGGCGAGAAGACGCGCGGTCTCGGCGCCGATGCCGGTGCTCCCGCCGGTGATGAGAACAACCTTGCCTTCGATACCTTTGGTCATGACTGTGTTTCCTTCACTTCAGATGTTGATTTTTCGCTGGGTCGCGGCCCCGCGCCAGCGGTAGCCGCGTGGATGAACGAAGCCCATAAGGCCCGCGCGAAGCGCAGGTGCCAACAGGCCGATCATCCGCAGTTCCTCTACGTAGAACGGTTGTGCCAGCAGCGCCGACCCCACCCATTCTTTAAGCTTGCCCATGGCAGCACCCTTAGGTCGCGGAGACGGGGTTGAGGACAAACGCGGCGCGCTCGGCCAGATCGCCGATCTGAGAGAGGTAGTTTTGGAAGTGGGGCGTCGCGCGGTGGGCGGTAACCGCATCCGCGTCCGCGTACAGCTCGTCGAGGACGAAGCGGTTCGGATCGCTCTGGTCCTGCCAGAGATCGTAGCGCAAATTGCCCGGTTCGGCACGGCTTGGCTTTAGCATGGCGTCGAGCAGAGCGCGCAGGCGGTCGACGGTATCCGCACGGGCGGTTAGGACGGCGACGATCTTCACGTTGGCGGTCATGGCACCATATCCTGTCCTGGTTATATCCGAAGCGGGGCGCATCCTGAGCGCCCCGCCCGTCATCCTGGTACTCACGCAGCGGCGCGATCGAGGGCTTCGATCAAAGCGTCGGCCATGGCTTGGTCCGACGCCGGATTCTGACCCGTGATCAGCTCCCGGTCCACGACGACATTCGAAGCGAAGTTCTTGTCGGTGACAGAGACGTCGCCACCGGCCGACCGCAGCGCCTTTTCCATGTCGAAGAAGAGCTCGCCCTTCAGCACTTGCTCCTCAGCGATCTTCTCCTCGCTCGCCGAGAAGACGGTCATGCGGTAGCCTGAGTAGATCCAGTCTCGCGCCAGATCGGCCGCCCCGGCGTCATCGCCTTCCTCCAGCGCCTTGCGGAAGGCCGGAGCATCGTCGAGCGTAGAAACAACGACCACCGGTCCGTGGCAGAGGAGCGCGGTCGGCTTGGCCGCCGCGTGGAAGTGACGGAGGATCGTGCCCGCATCGCGGTCCTGCATCAGATCGACGATGGGCGCGTGACCTCCCGGCACGAACACGCCAACGAAGCCGTCCAGACCCTCGTCGATAACCGATTTCAGCGTGCGGACGTCGTTCATGGCCGGGTGGCTGGCGAAGAAGTCCTTGGCGCGCTGGTATGCCGCCTCATCACCGCCAAAGTGGTCCTTCGTGTCGGAGCCGGCGTCGATGTGCGGCTTGGTCCCGTTGGGCGTAGCGAGAACAATATCATAGCCGGCGTCGAGCAGTGCCAGCGCGGGGACTGCCGTCTCGTTGAGATACTGACCGACCGTTGCGGTACTGCCGCTACGCAGACCGAGCTGTGTCGCGTTCGATCCAAGAACGAGAACCTGACCCTTGCTCATCTGAACCTCCATGTTCGCGGCGCCCGTCGCCGATGGATGGGAAATGGGCCTCGTTGATATATTCTAGAAGTTTATCTTTTTGATGTCAGATATACGTCTGACAGGATGACTGCATGCGCTACGATCTGAACCTGCTGCCGATCTTCGTCGCGTTGATGGAGGAGCGCAGCGTCACGCGGGCTGCCGAGCGCATGGGCATGACGCAGCCCGCCCTGTCTAACGCCCTATCGCGTCTACGACTGATGCTTCAGGACCAGCTGTTCGTCCGCGAGCGCTACGGCATCCAGCCGACCCCGATCGCGCTTGAACTCTCACCGCTGATCGCCGAGGCACTCGCCCAGCTCGACGACGCGGTCCTCGGTCAGCAGGCCTTCGACCCCTTACATGCCGAACGGCTCTTCACGATCGCGCCAAACGGCTATGTCGAGTTCGTCCTCGTCCCCGCTATCGTGGCGCGCCTGGAGAAGGTCGCCCCCGGCATAAAGCTTCGTCTGACGCCCTACGGGAACGATCTTGTGGAAACAGGCGTCGTGTCGGGCACGACGGCGCTCGTGCTGGGCCGCATCGTCGATCCGCCCGACAACCTCGTCGTCCAGCACCTGATGGACGAAGGGTTCGCCTGCGCCGTCCGTGCCGACCATCCGGGCGTCGGCGATGTCATGACGCGCGAGCAGTTCGAGACGATGAAGCATGTCAATATCGTGCCGCCCGGACGGATGCGCGCCGGGCTGTTCCAGGCGCTGGCGCAGCAGCAGCTGAAGCGCGACGTCGCAATCTCCGTGACAAACTTCTTCGCGGTAGCCGAGATGGTGGCGGTGACCGACTATTGCGCCACCTTGCCCTCGCTCATCTGCAGGCGGCTGATGCACGACCCCCGGCTGAAGATCCTGCCGGCTCCGGTCGACCTTGGCAGCTTTCCCGTGGAAATGGCTTGGCACGTCCGCTATCGGCATGATCCCGCCCACCGCTGGTTACGGACGCTGATCGGCGCGATCATCACCGACCTCACGGGGAAGACGGCAGCGGCAATCACGCCGTCGCAAGCCTGAGGACGATGTCGAACCGCGATGTCGCTTGTGCGTATCTCGTACGCGACAAAGTTCGCTATACAGCCCCTGACAATAGGATTTATCATGCGCGCAATCGGCTACCAGCAGCCCGGAACGATCGATCGCACGGAAGCTCTCGTCGATATCGAACTTCCCGATCCCAACGCTACCGGCCGTGATCTCCTCGTCGAGGTCAAGGCTGTCTCGGTAAACCCTGTTGACACGAAGGTGCGCGCTGGCTCGGGTTCGATCCACGGTGATTGGCGTGTCCTGGGTTGGGATGCCGCCGGTGTCGTTCGCGCTGTTGGCCCTGAAGTGCGCGGCTTCGAACCGGGCGACGAGGTGTTCTACGCGGGCAGCATCGGCCGCGATGGGACCAACGCCGAGCTGCACCTGGTCGACGAACGCATTGTCGGAAGGAAGCCGGCCAGCCTCGATTGGGCAGAGGCAGCGGCGTTGCCGCTGACGGCGATTACCGCGTGGGAGGCCCTCTTCGAGCGATTGTCCGTGCGGACTCCTGTAGCTGGTGCAGCACCTGCGCTGTTGATCATCGGCGGTGCCGGCGGGGTCGGATCGATGGCGATCCAGCTTGCCCGTCAGGTTCCCGATCTCACCGTCATCGCAACGGCATCACGCCCCGAGACGCAAGCCTGGGTGCATGAGCTCGGCGCCCACCATGTCATCGATCATCGTCAGCCGTTGGCGCAGCAGGTAGCGGATCTCGGCATTGGCGCGCCGGCTTTCATCTTCTCGGCCACGCACACCGACGAGCATATCGAGCAGATCGCCGAGTTGATCGCCCCGCAGGGACGTTTTGCACTGATCGACGACCCCAAGACACTCGATGTCGTCCCGTTCAAACGAAAATCAGTGTCGACCCACTGGGAGTTCATGTTCACCCGGTCCATGTTCGAGACTGCTGATATGGAAACGCAGGGTCAGATCCTGTCGGCCATCGCCAGCCTCGTGGACGCCGGCGAGGTGCGCACCACCCTCACCGAACGGTTCTCCCCCATCAACGCCGCGAACCTTAAGCGCGCGCACCAGGCGCTTGAGAGCACTACCGCACGCGGCAAGATCGTCATCGAGGGTTGGCAGTGATGCGGCTCACGCTCACTCCACGTCCGCCGCGCCCGCGGCCCCCGCTGCACCGACTGAAAAGGACCAAGCCTCGGCGTTATCGATGCCAGCCATGTGCGGTTGTGGGCGTCGCTTTCGCTGGGTCACTGATATCTACAATCGTAAAAGACCGTGATGTTTCGAGATAGCAGACGCGGTCCTCGGGTGAAAACTCGGGACGTCTGCCAGCTCGGCATCTCACCAATCGGTGCCAAGAGCGGGGAGTGCTTCGGCCAAGAAGTCAATCCACGCCCGCGTCTTGGCGGCGGGGCGCCGCGTCGGGTGTGTGATGGCATATGCCGCTCCCAGCATCATAGGCGGCTCGTCCAGCTCAAGCTCGCTCAACTGGCCGGCGCGAAGCGCCTCTGCCGCAATAAAGCGTGGCCCATAGACCAGCCTTGGCCCGCGATGGCAGCGCGAACCAAGGCCTCGCCATTGTCGGAACACATCGATCCTGAGATCGGCACCTTGATCGTCCCGTCTTTGCCGAACGCCCACGATGTCGTTCCTGCAAGCGACGCGTTGGTGCGGCCCAGACAATCGTGATCGCCGAGATCGGCCAGGCGGGTTGGCGTTCCCCGCCTCGCCAAATAAGAGGGGGCGGCACACAGCACGACGCGCATCGCCACGAGTTTGCGGGCAACAAGCGCACTGTTGGCGAGGCGCCCGATCCGTACGGCGACATCCCAACGCTCTTCCAGCAGGTCGACGTAACGATCGTTGAAGCCCAGTTCGATCGTCACCTCGGGATGACGTGCGGAGAAAGCAGGGATGAGTGAGGCAAGGTGCAGAACGCCGAAGGTGGCGGGCGCACTGACGCGCAGCAGTCCCTGGGCGGTGATCGAGCGCGACGATGCCTCCGCCTCGGCTTCTCCGATCTCCATCAGGATACGTTCGGCCTTTTCGAAATAGTCGGTGCCTGCCTCGGTCAGCGACAGCCGACGCGTCGAGCGCTGGACCAGCGTGGTGCCGAGCCGCGCTTCGAGGGCGTCTAGGTGCTTGGCCGCCATCGCCGGCGACATGTGCAGATCGCGTGCGGCAGCAGAGATGCCACCGAGCCTGATCGCCTTTACGAACACGTCCATACCCGTCAACCGATCCGCCATGATTTCCTACCCGTGGTTGAAGCTGACTCTTCTACGTAGCAGATTATCATTGTGCGATAGTGGGCGCATATCCCGGTCAACAGATCGAACAATGATCCAGGCGGCTTCCGTGGCGCCTGCACCGGAGTGTATGACCATGAGCGTCCAGCCTACCTACTTCATCCCGCATGGCGGCGGCCCCTGCTTCTTCATGGACGATCCGCGCGGCGTGTGGGGCGGTATGGAAGCGTTCCTGCGCAGCCTGCCGAACTCGCTTGCCGAGAAGCCCAAGGCTATCCTCGTCGTCTCGGGACATTGGGAGACGGACGGCTTTGCCTTGACCGGCGCCGAACGGCCCGAGCTGATCTACGACTATTACAACTTCCCGCCCCATACCTATCAGCTGCGCTACGACGTACCAGGCTCGCCCGCGCTCGCCGCCCGTGCCGCGGCCCTGCTCAAGGATGCGGGCATCCCCTCGTCTGTCGACGCGAAACGGGGCTTGGATCACGGCGTGTTCGTGCCCCTCAAGGTCGCCTTTCCGGATGCCGACATTCCGCTGATCGAGATGTCCGTCGAGCGGGGGCTGAACCCGGCCCTCCATCTCGCTGCCGGGCGCGCCCTCGCGCCGCTGCGTGAGGAAGGTGTGCTGATCCTGGGTTCGGGCATGAGCTTCCACAACATGCGCGCCTATGGCGACCCGCGCTCGACGCCCGGCTCGCAGGCGTTCGACCAGTGGCTGGCCGAGAGCATGGAACTGGATGGTGCGCAGCGAGCCGAGCGTCTGGCGCATTGGGCCGATGCGCCATCGGCGCGGTTCGCCCATCCGCCCGCCAAGGAGGAGCATCTGCTGCCCCTGATGGTCGCGGCCGGAGCGGCCGAAGGCGAAGGCGCCCGGGTCTATGCTGAGGAAGTGCTGTCGACCGCCATCTCGGGTTTCCGTTTCAACTGATCTCACCGCGTCACTGAAGGAGAATTGTCATGACCATCGGCGTCACCGGCGCGACTGGCCAGCTTGGCCGCCTCGTCATCGAAAGCTTGAAGCGCAAGTCGACCGGCGAGCCGATCGTGGCGCTGGTGCGCTCGCCCGAAAAGGCCAGCGACCTGGGTGTCGAGGCACGCGCGTTCGATTACGCGCAGCCTGAGACACTCACTCCGGCACTGGCCGGGATCGACACGTTGCTCTTGATCTCGTCGAGCGAGGTCGGGCAGCGCGAGGCACAGCACCGTAACGTCATCGAGGCCGCCAAGACGGCGGGCATCAAGCGTATCGTCTACACCAGCCTGCTGCACGCCGACCGATCGCCGATCAGCCTAGGCGAGGAGCACCGTGCGACCGAAGCGCTGCTGGCGTCTTCCGGTATCCCGACGACCCTCCTGCGCAATGGCTGGTACACCGAGAACTACACCGGCTCGATTCCCGCAGCCCTGGAGAATGGCGCGCTCGTCGGCAGCGCTGGCGAGGGACGCCTGTCGCTCGCGACCCGCGCCGATTATGCCCAAGCCGCAGCCATCGTGCTGACCAGCGACGGCCATCAGGGCAAGACCTATGAGCTGGCCGGCGACGACGCGGTGACGCTCGCCGACCTTGCCGCCGAGATATCGCGCCAGACCGGCCGCGACATCCCGTACCGCGACCTGCCGCAGGCCGATTACGCTGCGATCCTGAAGCAGGTGGGCCTGCCCGAGGGCTTCGCCGAGGGAGTTGCGGCATGGGACGTCGATGCCTCGAACGGTGCGCTGTTCGATGACGGCCACCAACTCTCGAAGCTGATCGGACGTCCGACGACACCGCTGGCCGACGCCGTGCGGGCGCAACTCGCCGCGCAGGGCTGACGTTACGGACAACCCCGACCGATAAAGATCATCCCTGGAGATAGCGCATGAACATCGACCTTTCCGGCAAGACGGCGCTCGTGACAGGTTCGACGGCCGGCATTGGCTTTGCGATTGCGAAGGGGTTGACGGCGGCCGGGGCGATCGTCGTCCTGAACGGGCGCGACGAGAGCCGCACCCAGGAGGCTGTTGCCAAGCTGAAGCGTGAGTTCGGGGATGCCGATGTGCGCGGTGTGGCCGGAGACGTCGGAACGGAAGCCGGATGCGATGCCATCGTATCCGCGCTTCCAGCGGTCGACATCTTGGTGAACAATGCCGGCATCTTCGGCCCGCAGGACTTTTTCGAGACGCCGGACGCGGAGTGGGAACGCTTCTTCCGGGTCAATGTGTTGTCGGGCGTACGCCTGTCCCGGGCCTATCTGCCGGGGATGCGCGACAAGGGCTGGGGTCGCGTGCTGTTCCTGTCCTCGGAATCCGGCCTGAACATCCCGGCGGACATGATCCACTACGGCGTGACCAAGACCGCCGACCTTGCCCTGTCGCGTGGCTTGGCCAAGCGCATGGCGGGTACGGGGGTGACGGTGAACGCGATTCTTCCCGGTCCAACGTTGTCGGAGGGTGTAGCCGAGATGCTGGCGGATGCGGTCGCCTCGGGCAAATCGTTGGAAGAGGCCGGCGTCGATTTCGTCAAGGCGCATCGTCCATCCTCAATCATCCAGCGTGCTGCCACGGTCGAGGAAGTCGCCAACCTTTGCGTCTACATCGCCTCTCCACAGGCGTCAGCGACCACCGGTGCGGCGCTACGCGTTGACGGCGGTGTGGTGAATACGATCGCCTGACTTTCAGTTTGTTCTATCCCGATTGGGAAGGGCGGCCAGCACTACCAATGCGCGAGTTGCACGACAGACGGCAAGGCGGGTGCCGTTTCCCGAACTGCTTGTCGAGCGTGGCGAAACGGAAAGCCAGACCGCCGGAAAATCGACCGGGGCTGTTGAAAAATGCGCCGCTGGTGGCCGGTCCGGTTGAGGGCGAGTGACACCCCAAGGTTTCGGGATCCCGTCTCGCATGGGATCCCAATCGGTACGGCGGGCCGCGGTAGCCAACGTCAGCTATGCGCCTTGCTTTACCCAAAAGCGGCCGGTCCGCTAACCACCCCTCACGTCAAAGGACTTCCGCCGAGTTGCGACCCGCTATGACAAACTGGCCGCCAATTTCCTGTCGGGCGTAGCCATCGATACCGCGCTCGCTTTCTGGATGGGATCGAGTCTCAGCCCTAACGTGTCGCGAATTGCGCTGGTGCTGTTCGCTTGTGTCGCTGCGAAGGCTCAACCGTCGTGGCCGTCTACGCCATCACGTCAGCGCAAAGATGCATTCTTAATATATTCCTTAGCCTTACACCGTATCCTCAGCGTCGGTACCGGAGGCTGGATTGTTCGACGTCTATTTTTGCATCCAGAACAATCATGATCTCCGTCTGGTAGCGGCCGCGGGACTGATCTGCATCATTGCAGCCACGGCGATCGTGCTGTTCCTTCGTCATGCGCGTAACGCCCATCGCGCGGATCGCCGACGGTGGCTGGCAGCGGCGGGCATGGTGAGCGGGTTCGGCGTCTGGGCAACGCACTTCACGGCCATGATGGGCTACGATCCAGGTGTCATCATCGGGTACGCCGTCGTGCCGACTATTCTCTCGCTGATCATCGCCGTGACGAGCATCACTGCGGGCTTTGCCGTCGCGCTTCATTCCGCAACGCTGCGCGCCAGGCTGCTTGCTGGCGTCCTGTGCGGGTCGGGCGTGGCCGGCATGCACTACGTCGGCATGTCCGCCATCGAAATGGGAGCGGATTTCCGATGGTCAACAGTGTTCGTGGTGGCGTCTGTATTACTGGCGATCCTTCCTGCTCCGTTTGCCATCTCCATCGCGCTCGACCAGCGTGGAAGACGCAGCGCTGTCGGTGCTGCCGGTCTCATCGTGCTCGGGATCCTCTCGCTGCATTTCACCGGCATGGCGGGGCTGTCGCTGCTCCCGCACCGGATCGACGATCCGACCAGCCTCCTTCTCTCCTCGCCGCAGATGGGCCTTGCCGTCGCCATCGTGGCACTTGGCATCCTCGCGCTCAGCATCATGGCCGTGACCTCCAGCAGCCGCCTGCGCGAAGCCGTCGATGCGAGCGAGCGCGAGTTCAAAGTGCTGGTGCAGGGTATCAGCGACTGCGCGATCTATATGCTCAGTGCGGAGGGGCGCGTCGCCTCTTGGAATGCCGGCGCGCAGCGGCTCAAAGGCTATATCCGCGAGGAGGCGATCGGCCGTGAACTAGCGGACTTCTACTCCGCCGAAGATCGCGCGGCAGGCCTCCCGTCACATGGCATCGAACGAGCCCGGACAACCGGTAAGTTCTCGAGCGAAGGATGGCGCTATCGCAAGGATGGCAGCCGTTTCTGGGCGCATGTGACCATCGAAGCAGTTCATGACGAGCGGGGCATCTTTCACGGTTTTGCGAAAATCACGCGCGACATGACGGTATTCAAGGAGCACCAGGACAAGCTCGACGCCGCGCTGTCGAACATGCACCAAGGGCTCTGCCTTTTCGGCGCGGATGAACGGCTGATCATCTCCAACGACCGGGTCGGGTCCATTTTCGGCGTCACGGCTGAGGAATGTCCTGAAGGTACGAGCTTCGAGGATGTGTTCCGCATTGGACTTGAGAAGCGGGCAGGCGGCCCGGTGCCACCCGAAATGCTGCAAGAGGTTTTAGCCAGACACCGGGCGGAGATCGAGAAGCCCGAAGGCGGGATACTAGTCGTCCCATTCACCGGGGGCAGCACGATCTCGATCGCACATCGTCCGATGGCAGGCGGCGGCTGGGTGACGACCTTTGACGACATCAGCGAGCGCCGACGCAGCGAGCAGCGGATCGAACACATGGCGCTGCATGACGGCCTGACCGGTCTGCCGAACCGCGTGAACTACATCGACCGTCTCGACACGGCACTGCAGCAGGCGGATCGATGCGGCGGTCGGGTTGCGGTGATCGGCATCGATCTCGACCGGTTCAAGGAGGTGAACGACCTACACGGCCACTCGGCCGGCGACGCCGTACTTCGGTTGCTTGCAGAGCGGATGAGCGCCGCCCTCTTGGACGGCGAGACGATCGCCCGCTTTGGCGGCGATGAGTTTGCCGCGTTCAAGTCGTTTACCGACCAGGCGGACGTGGCGGAGTTCGTCGGACGGCTCGAGCAATGCCTGACGACATCGACAGAGATGGACGGCTTCTCTGTCCACCTCGGCGCGAGCATCGGCATTGCCATGTTCCCCGCCGATGGTTCGACGCGCGAGCAGGTCGTCAACAATGCCGACCTTGCCATGTACCGCGCCAAGAGCACGGTCGGGCGCCAAGTATGCTATTATGAGCAGGGTATGGATGAGGCGGCGCGCGCTCGTCGCACCCTTGCAAATGACCTGCGCGAGGCGATTGTCCGCGACGAGCTGAGCCTCGCCTATCAGGTGCAAAAGGCGGTGCCGACGGAGGAGATCGTTGGCTACGAGGCGTTGCTGCGCTGGCAGCATCCACGCGACGGCTGGATCTCGCCGGCCGAGTTCATCCCCATCGCCGAGGAAAGCGGTGAAATTGTTCGGATCGGCGAATGGGCTCTGCGGCATGCTTGCGCCGAAGCGGCACGCTGGGCCGAACCGTTGCGCGTGGCGGTGAACCTGTCACCGGTGCAACTCATGCATGTCGATCTCGTCCAGATCGTTACCTCCGCACTGATCGAAAGCGGCTTGCCGGCAAGCCGGCTCGAACTGGAGATCACCGAGACGGCACTCGTGGCGGACAAGGTCCGCGCGCTCCATATCCTTCGGCAGATCAAGGCGCTTGGCGTCTCGATCGCCATCGACGACTTCGGCACCGGCTACTCGTCGCTCGACACGCTCAACTCCTTTCCATTCGACAAAATCAAGATCGACCGCTCCTTCCTCATGGACTCCGAGACGAGCCATCAGGCGCGCGCGATCATTCGAGCTGTGCTCGCTCTCGGCCATAGCCTCGAAGTGCCGGTGCTGGCGGAAGGCTTGGAGTCCGAGGACCAACTTCGCCTGCTACGTGCCGAGGGATGTGACGAGGCGCAGGGCTATCTGTGGGGTCGCCCGACGCGGCTTCCCGGGACACAATCGGTGATTGCCCCAGTTATTGAGAGCGCCGCGTGATACTGCGTCAGATCCGTAGCGATCAGGTCCGGCTCACTAACGGTGTCACCAAGCGACATGTCAACGATCCGCCTAACCACCCATCATGGCTGCAATCAACGGGACAAGCCACTGTCGGCTTTGATACGAACGTGTTTGGTTCGAAACTCGCCGTCTCGAATAGGATGGTCAAACGGGAAAGCGCACGACCTGTCCTTCGACATTCGTTCCACGCAGCCGCTGTAGAAGGGCTGCCTTCATCGAGTGAAAGTGGTTTATATGTCGGCTGCTTGGCAACCGGCCGTCCTGGTCCTGAGATCAGGTAGGGACCGAAGATGGATGTAAACGATCAGGGCAATGACGGCAGGGGTGGCGATCTCCGTAGCCTGACGGACGCTTGTGACTGGTCGGCGACGTCCTTGGGCGCTCGCGCGAATTGGCCGCGCTCGCTCGAAACCATCCTCGACATGATGCTGTCGTCGCAGTTCGCCATGTGCGTCGGCTGGGGGCCGGAGCTGACGCTCTTCTACAATGACGCCTATGTGCCGTTCCTCGGTTCGCGGCACCCCTCCGCTCTGGGAAAGCGCTTGAGCGAGGTTTGGGCGGAAGTCTGGGACGACATTGAACCGTCGATCGCGTCGGCGATGGCCGGCACGCCGGTCGGGCATGAAGACCTGCCCCTCACCATGACACGGCACGGCCATCCGGAAGAAACGTGGTGGACGTTTGCCTACAGTCCGCTGCGCGATGACCAGGGCGACATCGCCGGCTTCCTCAACATCGCGACCGAGACCACCGCGAAGATCGTGCACGAGCGCGAACTGGCGGCGCGCGAGGCCGAGCTGCGGGCGCTCAACAGCGACCTCGAAGCACAGATCGTCGCGCGCGCACGCGAGCGGGCGACGACGTGGACGGTCACGTCGGAACTGCTGTCGGTGATCGATCTGCGCACGGGCTGCTTCGACCGCGTCAATCCAGCCTGGACGATCGCCCTCGGTTGGACGGCACAGGAACTGGAAGGATCGCCGTTCTCCGACTTTCTGATGCCGGACGACGAGCTTGCCAGTGCCGCGGCCTTCGAAGAGGTGCGCGGCGGCAATCCGGTGATGCGGTTCGACAATCGCTACCGCACGAAGGACGGTGAAATTCGCTGGCTGTCGTGGGTCGCCGTGCCATTCGAGGGGAAGCTATACTCCAGCGCCCGCGATATTACCGGTGAGCGCGCCCAGACGGACAGACTGGCGCTGGCGGAAGATTCATTACGCCAGGCTCAAAAAATGGAAGCGGTCGGCCAGCTCACCGGCGGCGTCGCACACGACTTCAACAACCTGCTGACCGTTATCCGTGGCTCGGTCGACCTTCTCCGGCGCCCCGACCTCAGCGATGATCGCCGTGCAAAATATATCGATGCAATCGGCGACACCGCGGACCGCGCGGCCAAACTGACGGGGCAGCTGCTCGCCTTCGCGCGAAGGCAGTCCCTCAAGCCCGAAACATTCGATTGTGGTCAGAGTATTGCTGACCTGGTGTCAATGATCCGGACGCTTACCGGCTCGCGCATCGTCATCGATACGGTCGTGCCCGAAGAACCCTGCTACGTCCTGGCCGACAAGGGGCAGTTCGACACTGCCATCGTCAACATGAGCATCAACGCGCGCGATGCGATGGACGGCGAGGGAGATCTCACCATCGTCGTCGGTCCCGTGTCGGGTATCCCGGAGATCCGGCTGCATCCGCCGATCGCCGGCGACTTTGTCGCGGTGACGATCAGCGACACCGGCAGCGGTATCTCGCCCGAGAACGTGGCGCGCATCTTCGAGCCGTTCTTCACAACCAAGGGTGTCGGCAAGGGCACGGGCCTGGGTCTTTCCCAGGTGATCGGTTTTGCCAAGCAGTCGGACGGAGACATCCGGGTCGAAAGCGGCGAGCACGGCGGCACCACCTTCACCCTCTACCTGCCGCGTGTCGCGATCGATGGCAGTCGCGCAGCAGTAGAAGAGGACGAACCTGTCGCCGCCACGGGTGACGGCGTATGCGTGCTGGTCGTCGAGGATAACAGCAGCGTCGGCGAGTTCGCGACGCAGGCGCTGCGCGAGCTGGGCTACGACACGATCCTGGCGCTCAACGCCGATGAGGCGCTGGCCGAACTGGAGAAGGATAGCAGCCGTTTCCACATCGTCTTCTCTGACGTGGTGATGCCCGGCATGTCGGGCCTTGAACTGGCGCAGGAGATCCGCCGTCGCCATCCGCGGCTGCCCGTCATCCTGACCAGCGGCTACAGCCATGTGCTCGCGCAGAACGGCAGGCACGGCTTCGAGTTGTTGCACAAGCCCTACTCCATCGAGCAGCTATCCCGCGTGTTCCGAAAGTCGATTACCTGGCAGACCAGGCGGTAGCGAGGCGCGTGTCGGCCAGCGTCGTCGAACGACGGTGTTGCTTCGGCCACGCCAAAACCTTGGTTTTGATCGGAATGGTCGATAATCTACGGTGACAGGATGGCACGGGGCCATGCCGAGCATGGATAACGGCCAGCGTGACGACCCACGGATCAGACGCCAAAAGCCCGTCCCTCGTCGATGCGCTTTCTCTGATGCCGGACCTTACCCGAGCTACCGACTGGGCCTCGACACCGCTTGGGCCCGTCGACCATTGGCCGCAGAGCCTGCGCACGGCGGTCGACATGATGCTTGGGTCCGGCCATGCCATGTGCATCGCATGGGGCAAGGACCGAACCCTGCTCTACAACGATGCCTATGTGCCGATCCTGGGGGGACGCCACCCACAGGCGATCGGCATGCCCATGGCAGAGGTCTGGCCGGACGTCTGGGGCGAGATCGAACCTTTGGTCGATCGTACATTTGCGGGCGAGACATGCACGTTCGAGGACCTGCCGCTGCTAATGACCCGCAACGGCTATGCGGAGGACACGTGGTGGTCGTTCTCCTATTCGCCGATCCATGATGAGCAGGGGCGTGTCGCGGGCCTGCTGAACGTGACGCTCGAGACAACCGGCCGGGTGCTGGTCGAGCGACAGCGTGACGCCGCGATCGCTGACCTGCGGGCCAGCGAAGCACGGTATCGGGCCATCTTCGAGAACATCGATGCCGGCTTCTGCATCAGCGAGGTCAA
The DNA here is from genome assembly GCF_028551275.1 of Sphingomonas hankookensis. Lineage (NCBI taxonomy): Bacteria > Pseudomonadati > Pseudomonadota > Alphaproteobacteria > Sphingomonadales > Sphingomonadaceae > Sphingomonas > Sphingomonas hankookensis. The sequence goes on along the minus strand of NZ_CP117025.1, from coordinate 1,813,343 downwards.
ATTCGATGCGACCGGCGCACCGGTGGATCACCGGGTCGTCGAAGCCAATCCTGCGTTCGAGCGTCACACGGGACTGACCGACGCCGTGGGACGCTGGGCCAATGAGATCGCACCCGGCATCGAGCAGCATTGGCATGATGCCTATGGACATGTCGCCAAGACTGGTAAGCCGGTGCGGTTCGAAGGCGAGGCGAAGCCGCTCGGGCGCTGGTACGACGCCCACCTGTTTCCCGTCGCCGACGGCCGTGTCGCGATGCTCATCGCCGACACGACCGAGCGTCGCCGAACCGAGGACGCCGTCGCCCGCAACGAGGCGAAGTGGCGCACCATCTTCGAGACGCTGCGCGAGGGTTTCATCCTCGGCGAGCTTGTCCGCGACGAGACAGGCCGGGTCGTCGACTGGCGATATGATAAGGTCAACAATGCCTGGTACGACCTTGTCGGTATCGAGCGGGGTTGCGCGGTCGGACGGACGATCCGGGAGGTCTTTCCTGGCATCGAAGACGCATGGGTTTTCGAACCTGTGACTGCGGTCGAAACGGGCGAACCCGTCCGTTTCACGCGCCAGGTCGGGACGCTCGGCCGCTGGTATGACGGGGTGATGCAGCACGCCGGAGACGATCATTTCACGATCATCTTCACCGAAGTCACCGACCGTGTGCTGCGCGAACGGCGACAGGCGGCCCTGATCCGCCTCAGTGACCGTTTACTGGACGAGGAACCAACCGAGGATCTGGGCCCGTTGGCGAGTGCCGTGCTTGGGGAGACGCTGGGCGTCGAGCTCGTCGGTTATGGCGACATCGACCCCGTGGCCGAAACGATCACGGTCGAACGCGATTGGACAGCGGAACCTGCCCTCAGCCTCAGCGGAACGCTACGCCTTCGCGACTATGGCTCGTTCATCGATGATCTGAAAGCCGGAGAGACGGTTGTCGTTCGCGACTGTCGCTCCGATGCCCGTACGCGCGACCAAGCCGCTGCGATGGAGGCGCGCGGCGCGCGCGCCTTCGTCAATATTCCCATGATGCAGCAGGGCGTCTGCGTGGCGATGCTCTATGTCAGCACCGCCTCGCCCCGTGACTGGACCAGTGACGAGGTGCAGTTCGTCCGCGACGTCGCCTACCGCGTCCATGTCGCCATCGAGCAGCGGCGGGCACGGGCGCAGGAGGCGTTGCTCAACGGCGAACTGGCGCACCGGGTCAAGAACACGCTGAGCGTGGTGCAGGCGATCGCCAATGCGACGCTGGCGCGCACCGCCAGCGATGCCGCGGCTACCGAGTTCGGCAACCGGATGAAGGCGCTGGCATCGGCGCATGACGTACTGCTGGCACGATCCTGGTCCGCGGCAGGGTTCCGACAGATCGCCGAGGCAGCACTGGCGTCCTTCGACACCGCTCGCATCACCATCTCGGGACCGGAAGTCAGGATCGGCTCGCGGACCGCCATGTCGCTGTCGCTGCTGCTGCATGAGCTGTCGACGAACGCCGCCAAGCACGGTGCGCTGAGCGTGCCCGACGGCCGCGTCACGCTGAGCTGGACGATATCTCGCAGCGACGACGTCGAAATCCTCGACATGCGTTGGGCGGAACGAGGCGGTCCACCGGCGATTGAACCATCCCACCGTGGTTTCGGATCACGCATCATCCGCATGGGTCTTACCGGGTCGGGAGGCGTTAAGCTTCACTATGATACCGAGGGGCTGACAGCAGATATGAGCGCGCCGCTTCACCAGATCATCCAGGGTTAAGTCGATCAGCCACGTTATGGGTCAGTCACAACCGATCGGGCCTTTGCCTGTTCTCATCGTCGAGGATCAGCCGGTGCTCCGCATCGAGGTCGCCGATATGGTCGAACGGGCGGGTTTCATTCCCGTCGAGGCAACCAGCGTCGATGAGGCGATCAGCATCCTTGAGACCCGCACGGACATCCGGATCGTCTATATCGATCTCGACATGCCACGGGGCGTTAAGGGGATCGAGATCGCGGCTGCGATTCGCAATCGATGGCCGCCGATCGAGATCATCCTAACCGCTGCAACCTTCGCCAAGGCCGATCTCGACCTGCCGGTCCGCGCGGAGTTCTATTCCAAGCCCATCCATCATGGTGACGTGATTGCTGCCATGCGGCGAATGGCAGCCGACACCGACCGTAGAGGCCACGATCGACCGGCTTGACCCAATCCCGGTCGTTCAGGCCGCCATCCCGGTTCCCCGACTTCTGCCATTCAGTCAGGTTTTGGATTGGGTTCGAAGGCCCAAGCCGCTCCCAATGCTATACGGCGAAATTTGGGACAATGCTGCCGTTCGACGTGCGCCGCTCAAACGGCAGACTTCGCCGCAACCCGCCTTAGCTAGCGTGAGATGGGGCGGATGGGGGTCTGGGGCAAAAGGTTTCCGGCTCAGGTGTCAACACCGGGACAAAAAACGGGCCAGGCTGTCAAGACCGGTCGACAGCGAGCACTGGCGCACTTCGGTGATTACCTCTGCGGTCGGGGATCCCCGAGTCCGAAGGCATACTCGCTAATCAGCGAGCCGCAGACACCGTTATTCCCGCTACATCATCTAGTGGAAGCTATGCACCACAATCATTGCTGGCGACGTCACCGACACGCTGGATCTGGCTTTGCCCCATACCACCTGCCCCCACGAGTTGCACAGTGGCAAGTGGTATGGCTAGCCGCTCATCCTTTAGGTTTCAGCGTCAATGGAAGGCCGGCGAACATTATGACTGCCTCTTCAACCACTGCCGCTATTTCCTGATTGATGCGGCCCGCAACATCGCGAAACCTTCTGGCAAGGGCGTTGTCGGGTACAATGCCCAGACCCACTTCGTTGGCGACCAGAATGACCGGCCCCCGTGCGGCTGAAAGCGAGCGCGCCAGTCCTTCCGTAGCGGTAGCAGTATCGCGTTCCGCTAGCATCAGGTTCGAAGCCCACAACGTCAGGCAATCGACCAGCACCACCGTTTCCGGCGTGCTATATGCCGTGATTGCCACCGCCAGGTCCAGCGGTGCCTCGACAGTTGACCAGCGCGGACCGCGATCGGCGCGGTGCAGCGCGATTCGTTCGCGCATCTCATCATCGAAGGCCTGGGCTGTCGCCAGATAGACCAGTTTACCTGTCAGGGTCTCTGCCCGGCATTGGGCAAAGCGGCTTTTGCCCGAACGAGCTCCGCCCAGCACCAGCAAATGGGGCAAGGCACTGCTCATGCACTGTCTCTCGCTGGGACGGAGGCGGGGCGTTCCGCCATCGCCAGCGCCACCAGCGCGTCGATATCGAGATCCTCCTCCAGCGCGACTGCGATCTCGTCAAGCGCCGCCTCGACGGTGAAGCCATAGTCCACGCCCCCGGCTTCTACATCCATGCGCGACAGTAGTGCCCGGCGCAGCTCCGCATCGGCCAGCAGGCCGTGGACATAGGAACCAAACACCGTTCCGCCTGCATTAATCGCGCCATCGCAGCGTCCATCGGAAAGCAGGGCGAAGGGCCGCTGCGTGTCCGGCCCGCTGGTTTGCCCCATGTGCATTTCATACCCCTGAAAAGGCGCGTCCATCGCCAGCCCGCTGACCGGGCGCAACGCCTTGTGGGCGTGCAAGGTTGATTCGACATCAAGCAGGCCAAGGCCGCTGGCAGCGCTGGCCGGACCTTCAATCCCATCGGGATCTGCGATACTTTTGCCGAGCATTTGGTAACCACCGCAAATCCCAAGGATCAGCCCGCCACGCCGGTGATGCGCCAGAATATCGATGTCCCAGCCTTCGTCGCGCAAAGCGGCCATATCGGCAATGGTCGCCTTTGATCCGGGCAGGATGATGAGCGCGGCTTCTGCCGGAATCGGCTGACCGGGCGGAACCATGTGCAGTTCTACCTCGTGTTCGAGCTTCAGCGGATCAAGATCATCGAAATTGGAAATGCGCGGCAGGATCGGACAGGCGATCATGGTGCGCCCCCCTGCGCGCATCTTGCCGCGTTCCAGTACCACGGCATCCTCGCTTGGCAGACGCGCGGTGGCCCCCAGCCACGGGACAACACCTAAACCCCGCCAGCCTGACAAGCTTTCGATCTGGGCATAGCCATCGGCGAACAAGGCGGGATCGCCCCGGAACTTATTGATGATGAAGCCCTGGATCATCGCCGCGTCGGCCGGGTCGATAATCGTTTTCGTGCCAACGATGGCGGCAATTACTCCGCCGCGATCAATATCGCCCACCAGCACGACTGGCACGCCTGCCGCGCGCGCAAATCCCATGTTGGCAATGTCGCCTGCGCGCAGGTTGATTTCCGCAGGAGATCCTGCGCCTTCGACCACGACGATGTCGCAGGCCTGACGGAGCCGCTCATAGCTGGCCAGAACTTCGCCCAGCAAAGCGCCCCGTGCCTGCCGGAAATTGCCCGCGCCCAATGTGCCTCGCACCCGGCCATGCACTATCAGTTGCGATGTGCGATCCGCCTGCGGTTTCAGCAGCACCGGATTCATGTCGGTATGCGGCTCCACCTTGCAGGCGATCGCTTGCAAGGCCTGCGCCCGGCCGATCTCGCCGCCATCGCTGGTGACGGCAGCATTGTTCGACATGTTCTGCGGCTTGAACGGCAAGACCCGCAAACCCCGCTGCACCAAGGCGCGACACAGCCCCGCCACCAGCACGGATTTGCCCACATCAGAGCCGGTGCCCTGAAGCATTATAGCGCCCATGCTGCACCTCCTGCAATTCCGGCCGCTATCAACCACAGGCACAGACATGCACGGGCGTAGATGCCCAATCCGCGCTGAATATCCTCTGCCCGGGCCGGGCGGTCTCCCTCCCCAATCCAGAGCTTGTCCGAAAGAATCCCGTCATAAGCGATTGGCCCCGCCAGACGCAGCCCCAGCGCCCCGGCCATCGCGGCCTCGGGCCAGCCCGCATTGGGCGAGGCGTGCCTGGACGCATCGCGCCATACTATCCGCCAGCCACCCCCGCCGCACAGGCAGATCAGCAATCCCGCGAGACGCGCTGGCGCGAGATTCATCGCATCGTCGGTGCGGGCCGCAGCCCAGCCATAGGCGCGCCATCGCTCCTCGCGGTGCCCAATCATGCTGTCGGCGGTGTTGATCGCCTTATAGGCCCAGATACCGGGCAGCCCCAGCACCAGCAGCCAGAACAACGGCGCGACCACCCCGTCGCAGAAACTTTCCGCCAGACTCTCGATCGCCGCTCGGGCAACACCCGCTTCATCAAGCGCCGCCGTATCACGGCCAACGATCATGCCGACTGCGGCGCGCGCGCTGGGCATATCCTGCCGCTCCAGCGCATCGGCAACGGGGCGCACGTGGTCGTACAGGCTGCGCTGCGCCAGACCCGGCCAGGCCAGCACAGCGATCAGGGGCCAGGCCCAAGGCCCGGCGATTGCCACGAGCAGACTTTGCAGCACCCAGCCCGCACCGCCCGCCACACCCAGCAGGAGCAGGACGGTGACCGCCCCGGCCATGCGCCGCTGTCCATCGGACCGCGAGGGGACATTCCAGCGCCGTTCCAGCGCGGCGATAATCCGCGCAAAGATGCCCACAGGATGGCCGATCCGGCGATACAGCGGCTGAGGCCAGCCCACTGCCGCGTCGAGCACCAAGGCCAGGAAAGCAGTCAGATCAATCATCAGCCAGCGCCGCATCAAGGCGATCCAGCGCCTCTCGGTCGGCGGGCAGGCCCAGGCGCAGCCAGCGCGGATCGTAATCGAACGGCCGCGTCAGGATGGCATGGCGCGCAAGGCGTTCGAACAGCGCGGCGGCATTGTCCGTTTCGATCAGCCGGAACAGCGGGCAGGCACCTATCGCGCTGAAACCTCGCCGCGCCAGCACCGCGTCCAGCGCATCCGCCTGTTCAAGCAAGGCCATCCGCATGGCGGCTGTCCAGTCCACATCCTGATATGCCGCCGTGCCGATGGCCAGCGCCGCTGCCGATAGCGGCCAACTGCCCAACCGCTGCCGATATTGCGCGATCAGCGCGCGCGGTCCCAGCACAAAGCCGAGCCGCACCCCGGCCAGCCCGAAGAATTTGCCGAACGAGCGGAAGATGATCAGCCGCTGTTCGTCCTGCACATGGGCGGCAAGGCTGCTGTGCGGGGCGGCATCGGCAAAGGCTTCGTCCACGACCAGCCACGCTGCGCTGTCGCGCCGCGCCTCCAGCCAGCCCAGCAGCGTCGCGGGCGGGGTGATCTGCCCATCGGGGTTGTTGGGATTGGCGATGATGAGGGTCGCTTCCTCTGTCCCCGCCAATTCGGTCAGGGCTACGGGACGGCTGCGGGGAATCATCTCGCCATGGGTGCGATAGCTGGGCTGGGCATGGATAGCGGGGCCGGGCAGGATATCGCCAAGCATGCGCAAGCCGATCTCCGTGCCCGGAACAGCGCAGACATGGGCAGGGTCCGCGCCGAAACAGGCGGCGGCGGCGGCCTCCAGATCGTTCAGCGCGCCGGTGTCGGGCAGCGCCTGCCAGTCCACTGCCAGATTGTCCGCGCCGGGCCAGCCATGCGGATTGATGCCGGTGGACAGGTCGATCCACGGCGCCTTGCCCATGCCGAACTGCGCCATGGCATCGGCCAACCTGCCGCCGTGAAAACTAAAACTGTTCATGTCGTGTGTATCCATAGGCCCGTGATTGCCACGCTCAGCAGCAAGCCGGTTTCGATCAACTCGATGCCTGCACCATGGCCATCGCCGGAAATCCCGCCCAACGCGCGGCGCACGTGCCTCCCCCACCACAGAACGAGCAATGGTGTGACAAGCAGCGCCGGAGTGAACCACGCCGCCGCTGCCAGCGCGGCCGCCCAGCCCGCAAGATCGATCGCGCCGATGGCGGAACGGAATCGAGCCGCCAGCCCCTGATGCAGCGGCATCAGCCACCATGTCCACACCAGCGGGCCGATGCGCGCGGCAAACGGCACCAGTACCAGCGCGCCAAACGCCCGTGCATCCACCAGCATATCCAGCAGCACCAACTTGCTCAGCAGTTGGAGCACAATCGCGACAACGCCGAAGCTGCCGACATGGGGATCGGCCAGAACGGCCAGCAGCCGCTCGCGATCTTTATGCGCCGCGCCGCTGGCATCGGCGAGGTCGGCCAGGCCATCAAGGTGCAGCGCGCCGGTCACGCCCACCCAGACGATCAGTGCGGCTAATGTGCCCAGCCGGTGATCGACCAGCGCGCCTGCCCATGCGGCTCCCGCAACCGCTGCACCAATAACCAGGCCTACAGCGGGAAACCAGCGCATCGACCGGGCAAACGCGGCATCATCCACGACTATTGTCCGCAGTGGAGTTGGCATAGGCAGCCGCGTCAGGAATTGCAGGGCGATGATGAAGCCCCTCACGGATAAAGCCCCGCGATCTGTGCCGTGGGGGTTGCTCCGGGCCAGACGCGCAACGTCAGCAGGCAATTGTAGGGCAGGTCAACGGCCCACGTCTGGTGCATGTCAAACCCGCACAACACCGCCAGCGCCGCCCGCATCGCGCCAGCGTGCGTGACGATCAGCGTTGGCCGCGCGGCCAGATCGTCAATGGCAGCGGACACACGCTCCACCAGCGCCGACCAGCGTTCTCCACCGGGCGGCGCATGGCCATCGGGATCGTCCCAAAACCGCGCCAGCGCCGCGCCTTCGACATCGCCCGGCGCCATCCCGTCCCATGCGCCAAAGTCCAGCTCGCGCCAGCGCGGATCGATTGACAGCGGCACATCGGTCGCCAGCCCAATGGCCTCGCCCGCCAAACGCGCCCGTGACAGGTCGGACGCGATCAGCACTTCCGCCGCCAGATCCCGCGCCTGATCGGCGCAGGCCGCGATACCGGCGGCCGTAGGCGGCGCATCGGTGCGGCCGATCAGCCGCCCCGCGCCTTCCGGTTCGCCATGGCGCAAGAGGTAAAGTGGAAAGCTGCTCACAAGCCGTCTGCCACCCCGGCCTCGGCAAATGTCGCCATACCATTGTGCGTGGCCAGCGCTGCCCGGATTACCGACACCGCCAGTGCGGCGCCGCTGCCTTCGCCCAATCGCATCCCCAGCGAAAGCAGGGGATCAAGGCCCAAATGCCCCAGCAGTCGGATATGCCCCGGTTCAGCCGAACAATGGCCCGCCAGGCAATGATCGGTGATCGCCGGAACGGCGGCGGCCAGCGGCGCCAGCGCGGCGCAGCTGATGAACCCGTCCAGCACCACCGGAATACGCAGACGGCGCGCCTCCAGCACGGCCCCGGCAATCGCGGCGATTTCGCGCCCGCCCAACCGGCGCAGGATTTCAAACGGGGTGTCCGGCGCATTGGCATGACAGGCCAGTGCCTGTTCCACCACCGCCACTTTGCGCGCGATTCCGCCCGCATCAACCCCGGTGCCCGGCCCGACCCATTGCGCGGGCGTGCCGCCATAACTGCGCGCGCAGAGCGCGGCGGCGGCGGTCGAATTGCCAATGCCCATTTCGCCGACGACCAGCAGGTGCAGCCCCGGCTCCACCACCGCCGCTCCGGCAGAAAGTGCAGCAAGGCACTCTGTCTCGTCCATTGCCGCAGCGACAGTGAAGTCCGCCGTGGGCCGGTCGAGATCGAGTGCAACCACCCGCAGATCCAGTCCGGCCGCCCCGGCCAGTGCGTTGATCGCCGCGCCGCCAGCAGTGAAATTGCCGACCATCGCGGCGGTCACGCTGGCGGGAAAGGAGCTGACCCCGTGGACGACGAAGCCATGATTCCCGGCAAAGATCGCCGCGCGACCCTGTTCGATCACCGGCTGCGCCGTGCCCTGCCATCCGGCCAGAAACACGGCGATGTCTTCCAGACGCCCTAGCGATCCGGCTGGCTTGGTCAGACTGGTCTGCCGCGCGCGCGCAGCGGCGATGGCGTCCGCATCAGCGATTGGCATATCTGCAAGGGCTGCTTCAAACGCGGCCAGCGTGGCAAACCGGCTCATTCCGCGACGAAGCCCGGCGGCGGGGTGCGCGTGATGAAATGGCCCTTCACGCCTTGCGGCCATTGCTTGAACGGCACCCGGCCATGCTCGCTGGCGGCATAGTGGACCGCATAGTCCAGAATGGCGGTAGCGGCGTCCTCGTCCGGGGCGAAGCGGCCCAGCACATAGCCGACCTTGCCCGGCGCGCGCAGGTGGATGGTGCAGAAATCGGTGCAGGCAAACAGGCAGGCCATTTCCTGCACGGCAACCCCGGCATAGCGCGCGTCGCTCTGCTGAACCGAGCGCAGCGCGGCAACAAGTTGCGCGCCGCCGCGCGTTCCGGCGGCGTCCTCACGCGCATCGGCACTGTGGCGGCAGGTGTTGCAGGCCACGATAGCGGGGCCGTCCTCCACGGGTATCAGCATGGTTTTCTGGTCCTTTGATTGATAATCATCGTTCGAACACCCGGTCGGCCCACGGTTCACGCGGCTGCCAGCCGCGCTGTTCCAGTTCGGGGGTGTCGGAAATATCGGCTGGGTAGCCGATGCACAGCAGCGCGATCAGCGACCAGGTGGCGGGAACGTCCAGCAGGGCATGGACCGCCGGGGGATCGACAATCGACACCCAGCCAAGGCCAAGTCCGCGCAACCGTGCCGCCAGCCACAGATTGTGGATCGCCAGCACGCAGGAATAGCGCAACATTTCGGGCATGGTGGCAATGCCAAGGCCGTGCCCCGCCTCGGGCTGTTCGTCACAGAACACCGCGATCAGTTCGGGCGCCTCACGCAGGCCGTGCAGCTTGAGCGACAAGTAGTGATCGTGCCGCTCCTGCCCGGCATAACGCTCTGCCGCATGGGCGCTTTGCCCGTCGACATGGGCGGCCAGCGCCTTGCAGATGTCCGGCGTCCGTATGCGCACGAACCGCCACGGCTGGGCATTGCCGACCGATGGCGCCAGCGCGGCGCAGGCCAGCAGCGCGCGCATGTCCGCTTCCGCCACAGCGCGGCGATCGAATTGCCGCACATCGCGCCGCCAGCGCAGCAATTGCGTGAATTGCTCCGCAAATTCCGCGTCGAACACAGGCGGGGCGTCGCTCAGAATTCGATCCCCGCCTGCGCCTTCACGCCCGAACGGAAGGGGTGCTTCACCATGGTCATCTCGGTGACAAGGTCCGCCACCTCGATCAGCGCGTCGGGCGCGTTGCGACCCGTAACGATCACATGCTTCATGGCATCGCGCGCGGTCAGCACCGCCACCACTTCATCGACCGGCAGATAGTCATACCGCAGCACGATGTTCAGTTCGTCGGCCAGCACCATGTGATAGCTGGGGTCGGCGATCATGCGCTTGACCTCGTCCCAGCCGGCGCGGGCGGCCGCGATATCGCGCGTGCGGTCCTGTGTGTCCCAGGTAAATCCCTCGCCCATCGGCTTGAATTCGACATTGTCCGGAAAGGCATCGAACACGGCCTTTTCACCCGTTTTCATCGCCCCTTTGACGAACTGGACCACCCCCACTTTCATGCCGTGGCCAATGGCGCGAACCACCATGCCCAGCGCCGCGCTGGTTTTGCCCTTGCCCTTGCCGGTGTGGACGATCAGCAGGCCCTGTTCGCGGGTCTTGCTGGCCATGATCTTGGCCTGCGCGGTCTGCTTCTTGCGCATCTTTTCGGCGTGGCGGGCATCGCCGCCTGCAACTTCTACTTGGTTTTCAGGTTCCATCGGCCAATTCCCTTCGCATGAGATAGACATCCATGATCCAGCCATGGCGCGCGCGCAGTTCCGCCCGGCGCAACGCGATCCGGGGACCGGCTTGCGCCAGGGGGCCCTGTTCCAGCGCCTCGTGCGCCATGCCCAGATAAGCGCCCCACCAGATGGTGATGCCTTGCGGTTGCAGCCCCTCGAACGCGCCGCCGCTATCGAGCATGACGACAATCGTGTCGGCTCCGGCAGGCCAGCCATGGGCGCGCAGCAGCCGCCCGGTGGTGATCGTCACCGGGCCGGCCAGCGGGTTCAACGGCATGGCATGGGCGGCGGTCAACGCCTGAAGGCTGGTGATGCCCGGCACCACCCGCACGGTGATTTCAACGCCCGCGCTGCTCAGCCGATCGGCAATGCGCAAGGTGCTGTCATACAGCGAGGGGTCGCCCCAGACGAGCAGCGCCAGTGTGCCGCCACCGGGCAAATGCTGGGTGATCTGCGCCTGCCACGCATCCGCGATGGCATCATGCCAGGCATTGACGTCATCCAGATAAGTGGCCCCATTACCGCGCACTGGCCCACCTCTTACTGGCAGGTCAAATTCCACAATCCGCGTTGGCCCCGTCAGAACCTGCGCGCAGATCTCCCGGCGCAGGTCGATCAGGTCGGACTTGGCCTGCCCCTTGCGCGGCAACAGGATCAGGTCAGCTTGGTTCATCGCCGCCACGGCCTGCGCTGTCAGGTGATCGGGGTTGCCCGTGCCGATGCCGATCAGGTGGAGGTCGATCATTGGGCTTCTCGGCACGAAGCGGGCGCGATCATGTGGAAATAGCTGCCGGTGACATGGCCGCGATGCGATCCGCTTTCGGCCACCGCCGCGCCTTCGGCATCGGTCACAAGCGCCAGCGGCGCGTCGCTTTGTTCAACGATGGTGGAATAGTGGAACTCGTGCCCGCGCAGTCTGGTCCCGGCGGCAAGGCCCGATATCGGCACCAGCAGTTCGGCATGGCGATAGCCAAGGTGCATCTTGCGCTGGGCATGGCTGGTGACCAGCCCCAGCAGCCCGGCCATCCGGTGCCGTTCACCACTCTTGTCGATCAACCCCTGCCCCAGCACCATATAGCCGCCGCATTCGCCGTGAACGGGCCGCGTTTCGGCATGGCGGCGTAGGCCGGACAGGAATGTCGTGGCGGCGGCGATGGTCCCGGCGTGCAATTCGGGATAGCCGCCAGGCAGCCACACCAGATCGGCATGGGTGGCGGGCGCCTGATCGGCCAGTGGCGAAAACGGCAGGATCTCCGCCCCGGCGCGCCGCCAGCCTTCGATCAGATGCGGGTAGACGAACGAAAAGGCGGGATCGCGCGCCATGGCGATCCGCTGGGCCGGAGGGGCGGGCAGCTTGCCGCCGTCGGCTTGTGGTGCGGCACCAGCGGCAAGGCGAATAGCGTCAAGATCGACATGGGCGCGCAGGAACGCTGCAAACTCGGCAATCGCGCGATCAAGATCGGGATGCTCCACCGCCTGAACCAGCCCCAGATGGCGTTCGGGCAGGGTCAGGTCGCCGCGCCTTGGCAGGGCGCCCAGCACGGGGATGCCCACCGCCTCCATCCCCTTGCGGACCAGCCGTTCATGGCGCGGACTGGCCACGCGGTTCAGGATCACCCCGGCAAATGGCAGCCCCGGATCAAGGCTGCTGAACCCCAGCGCGGTGGCGGCGGCGGACTGCGCCTGCCCCGACACATCCAGCACCAGCACGATCGGCCAGCCCATCCGGCGCGCCATGTCGGCGCTGGCACCATTGCCCGACGCACCCTTGCTGGCCACGCCGTCAAACAGTCCCATCGACCCTTCGGCCAGCACCATGTCCGCACCCCCGACCTGCGCCGCAATGCCAGCGATCAGATCGTCCTCCATCGCCCAGCTATCGAGATTGAACGACGGCCTGCCACTGGCCGCGCGGTGAAACGCGGGGTCGATATAGTCCGGCCCGCTCTTGAACGGCTGCACAGCCAGCCCGTCTTCGGTCAGGGCGCGCAGCAGGCCCAGCATCACCGTGGTCTTGCCTGTGCCCGATGCGGGGGCGGCGATCATCAATCCCGGAGTCTGGTGGCGCGCGCTCATTCGACCGCACCGGCAAAGCGTGACGTGGCATCCTGCGGACGATAGCGGCGGTCATAACCGGGCGCGTAAAGGCTGCTTTCGGCAAAATCCTGTGCTGCCAGCACCCGCCCGACAAGGATCAAGGCGGTGCGCTCCATACTGCCCGCCACGGCCTGCTCGATCGTGTCGAGCGTGGCCCGGACAATCCGCTGATCGGGCCAACTGGCGCGCCAGACCACGGTGACGGGGCAATCTGCGCCATAGGCCGGCGTCAGGTCCGCCACCACTTGCGCCAGATTGTGGACCGACAGGTGAATGGCCAGCGTCGCGCCGGTCATGGCAAAATTGGTCAGGCTTTCGGCGGGCGGCATGGTGCTGGCGCGGCCCGGCGTGCGGGTCAGCACCAGCGATTGCGACAGCGCGGGCAGCGTCAGTTCTGCCTCCAGCGCAGCGGCGGCGGCGGCGAACGCCGGGACACCGGGCGTCACGGTAAAGGGAATGTCCAGCGCGCGCAGGCGGCGCAATTGCTCGCCCATCGCCGACCAGACCGAAAGATCGCCCGAATGCAGCCGCGCCACATCGTGCCCAGCGGCGTGGGCGGCGGCGATCTCGGCCATGATCTGGTCCAATTCCAGCGGCGCGGTGTTCACGATCCGCGCGCCCGGCGGGCAGTGATCCAGCACGGCCACCGGGATCAGCGACCCGGCATAAAGGCACACCGGGCACTCTGCGATCAGGTCGCGTCCACGCAAGGTCAAAAGGTCGGGCGCGCCGGGACCGGCGCCGATGAAATGGACGGTCATGTTGGGATTTCCTGAAGGTTGACGCTGGCAGCAATGGCGCACGTCGCCATGCGATCGGGGGAGATGTGGCGCGGCGACAGCAGGCGCGCACCCGCGCCAGCAGCGGCAAGCGCGGACGCTTCGGCAACGCTGCCGACGTGACGAGCGTTCAGGCTGGCGATGGAGCGCGTGGGGGTGGAAACGGCGGCCAGTGCATCGGACGCCACGCCCATCAGCGGCAGGTCCAGCACTTCGGCCAGCGGCACCAGCGCCGCAAGCTTGTCATGCGCCGCAGCCAGATGGGTGACCGGCGGCTGCCCCTGCCCCGCCAGCGCGAACGCGGCGCGCAGCGAACACAGGCTGACGCCCGACCGAAAGCCGAAGCCCGCGACAATCACAGCACCGCGCTCCATTGCACCACCGGATAGCGCGCGCGCCAGCCGTGGCGGCTGCCCAGCGGCGCGGCGTCGGCCAGTTCGATGCGCAGGAGGCTCCCGCCCGTCTGGCCATGCCACCGGGCAAGCAGCGCTTCTGATTCCAGCGTCACCGCATTGGCTACCAGCCGCGTTCCGGCGGGCAAACGCGCCCACAGCGCGTCCAGCAAAGCATCGGACAATCCACCGCCGATGAACACCGCATCGGGCGATGGTCCCGGTGGCAAGGTATCCGGCACCGTCCCGACGACCACCTTCAGCCGGTCAACGCCCAGCGCAGCGGCGTTGGCCCGCACACGGTCCGCGCGCACCGGATCCGCCTCTATCGCGCAGGCCCGGTTGGCCGGGTGGGCCAGCAGCCATTCGATCCCGATCGATCCCGATCCCGCGCCAATATCCCACAGCAGCTCACCCGCACACGGGGCCAGCGCCGATAGCGTCAGCGCGCGTACCGGACGCTTGGTCAACTGCCCGTCGGACGCAAACCAGTGATCCGGTCGGCCCGCCGTCAGCGGCAAGGACGGGCCATGCCCGGCACACTCGATCCCGGCCGCTACCGGATGGGCGATGTCGGTGAAAGACAGCCCCTCGGCGCGCGCGGTGCGAACCCGTTCGCGCGGCCCGCCCAGCGCTTCCATCACATGCAACGCTGACGCGCCAAAGCCTTGGCCGGTCAGATAGTCCGCCAGCGCGGCCACCGCCGCGCCATCGCGCAACAGTGCAATGACGCGCCGCCCTGGTGCCAGGTGGGGCTTGAGCCGATCTAACGGCGCGGCATGGAGGCCAAGACAGGCCACATCCTGAACCGGCCAGCCCAGCCGCGCAACCGCCAGCGTGAAGGTGGAAGGCGCGGGGATCGCAACCCATTCGCCCGGATCAAGCAGGCTCGCCACACTGCTTCCCGCCCCGAACCAGAACGGATCGCCCGATGCCAGCATCACCACCCGCTGCCCGCGATGTTGCATCAGCAGGGCAATGCCATCGGCAAAGGGTACTGGCCATTCGATCATGGTACAGGTAATCGCGGGCAGCAGCGACAGGTGCCGTGCCGGTCCCATGACCAGTCCGGCCTGCGCCAGCGCCGTGCCGGCGGCGGCGGAAAGGCCGTCCGGCCCGTCCTCGCCAATGCCGATGATCGTCAACCACGCTTCAGGAGCCATATCAGCCATGCCCAACGTCCTCCTGCTGGGCGGCACGACAGAGGCCAGCGCGCTTGCCCGCCTGCTTGGCGCGCGGGGCATTGCGACGACGCTCAGCTATGCCGGACGGACCGAAAACCCCCGCGCTCAACCGGTGCCGGTGCGTGTCGGCGGGTTCGGCGGTGTGGCGGGGCTGGCCGATTATCTGCGCCACCACCGCGTGACTCATCTGGTGGACGCGACCCACCCCTTTGCCGCAACGATGAGCAGCCATGCCGTGGAGGCGGCCCGTCTGGCCGGAGTGCCTCATGTAGCGCTGACCCGCCGGGCGTGGCAATCGGTCGCCGGAGACCGCTGGACCCGCGTTGCCAGCATCGACGGTGCGGTGGCAGCGCTGGCAGGCCCGACCCGCCGCATCATGCTGGCGCTGGGCCGGATGCATGTGGCAGCCTTCGCTGCCCAGCCGCAGCATCATTATCTGTTGCGCTTTGTCGATGCGCCAGACCAGCCGCCGGGCTTGCCCCATCACACCCTGATCGTCGATCGCGGGCCGTTCACCGCAACAGGCGACAGCGCATTGATGGAGGCGCACGCCATCGATCTGGTGGTGTGCAAGAACGCTGGCGGGCAAGGCGCTGAGGCCAAGCTGATCGCGGCGCGGTATCTGGGCTTGCCGGTCCTGATGATTGATCGCCCCGTCGTTCCGGACCGGGCCGAATGCTATCGCCCTGAAGATGTGCTGGTGTGGCTGGGTCATGATGCCGAACCCAAGGCCGAGCGGGGCGTATAGAGGATGGGGCTAGGCTTTCGCGCACTTGGGCGTTCGATGATCCGCGTCAGGCTTGATCCGACGATCACCATGGTCCGCATGTCGGCCATGTCTGCACGGGCCTGACCCAGCGGTACGATCCGCAATTGCTCGTCCGGCGTCGATACGGCGCGGGCGAACAGGATCGGGCGATCCGGGCCGCACACTTCGCGCAGCAGGTCCAGTACACGTTCGAAACCTTCGGGCCGGGCTTTTGACCTCGGGTTGTAGAAGGCCATAGCAAAGTCCGCCTCTGCCGCCAGCCGCAACCGTTTTTCGATCAAATTCCACGGCTTGAGATTGTCCGACAGGTTGATCGCGCAAAAATCATGACCCAGCGGCGCCCCCGCCCGCGCGCTGGCGACCAGCATCGCGGTGATGCCGGGCAGCACCCGGATGTCGAGATCGCGCCAGTGGGCCGGGCCTGCCTCCAGCGCCTCGAACACGGCGGCGGCCATCGCGAAAACGCCCGGATCGCCCGATGATACCACCACCACGCGCCGCCCCTGCGCCGCGAGGTCCAGCGCATGGGCGGCCCGGGCCAGCTCCACCCGGTTATCGGACGGATGCAGTGTCAGCCCGGCGCGCGGGGCGATCCGGGCGACATAGGGAATATAGCCGATGACATCGCTTGCCCCGGCCAGAGCGGCGGTGACTTCGGGCGTAATCAGCGCCTCGTCGCCCGGCCCTAGACCGGCGATGGCCAGCCAGCCGCTCATGGCCCCGGCACTCATGGCCGGCGCCCCTGGCCGTGAATCAGCAGGATCGAGAAATAGGGCGTGACCGTTTCGGCCTCGATCAGCCGCGTGACCCGCTGACCTGGCATGGCGGCATGTTCGACCAGCCATGCCGCATCCTCGCGCCCGGCAGCGGCCACCGCGCGGCGCAGTTTGGGCAGGTTGCGCCCGATCTTCATCACCACCAGCGCATCTGTATCGCGGATGCGTCGCACCAGTTCATCCTCGGGCAGGGTCGCCATCGCGATGGTCAGCACATCGTCGCCCCAGGTGATCGGGATGCCGGTTGCGTTCCACGCCCCGGCCATGCCGGTGATACCCGGCACCACTGCCACCGGAACCGTGCCCGCCAGCCGGGTGTGCAAATGCATGAACGAACCGTAGAAAAACGGATCGCCCTCACACAGCACGACCACGTCTTCGCCTGCCTGCGCCAGCATGACCAATCGCTGCGTGCATTCGGCATAGAAAGCGGAAAGACAGTCGTTGTAGCGCGGGTCGGATAACGGAATCTCGGTCGTCACCGGATATTCCATCGGGATTTCGATCACGTCGGGGCGGAGCATTCCTTCAACAATCCGCCGCGCCTGACCCGGCCGCCCGGCCTTGCGGAAATAGGCCACGTGGCGGGCGCCGCGCACCAGCCGGTCGGTGCGAACGCTCAACAGATCGGGCGCACCCGGACCCAAACCCACGCCGTGGATCGTCCCGCAGGAAAGGGCCGCGCTCATTCGTTGCCGCTCGCCAAAGCGTTGATCGCAGCAACCGTGATCGCGCTGCCGCCCAGCCGCCCTTCAACGATGCAGCACGGCACCGGCGGCGCGGCCCATAACGCGGCCTTGGATTCGGCCGCGCCGACAAAGCCCACCGGACAGCCGATGATCGCCGCAGGGCGCGGGCAATCGGGATCTTCCAGCATATTCAGCAGATGGAACAGCGCGGTTGGCGCGTTGCCGATGGCCACCACCGCGCCTGCCAGATGCGGCCGCCACAGTTCCAGTGCGGCGGCAGAGCGGGTGTTACCCATTGCCCGCGCCATGTCGGGCACTTGCGGCGCATTCAGGGTGCAGATGATCTGATTATCAGCAGGCAGCCGCGCACGGGTGATCCCTTCGGACACCATCCGCGCATCGCACAGCACCGGCGCGCCAGCGGCCAGCGCCGCCCGCGCCGCACTGGCAAAGCCGGGTGAGAAGCGGATATGCGCGGCAAGGTCCACCATCCCGGCGGCGTGGATCATGCGCACCGCCACCGGTTCCTCATCAGCGGAAAAGGGCGCCAGATCGGCTTCGGCGCGGATCGTGGCGAAAGACTGGCGATAGATGGCCGCGCCATCGGTTTCATAGATATGGGGCATCAAGCGGCTCCGAAATGGGCGAGAAGCTCGGCTGGGCTGAGCGCAGAGCGAACTGGCAACGCACCGGCGGGTGCGTTCAGGGAAAGATCGAACAGGCCATCGCGGCCGGTCAGCGTGACATCGGCGGCGCGCTGGCGGGCGCAGCCCTTGGCACAGCCCGAAACATGCAGCCGCCCGGCGACATGCGGTGCAAGGCGGCGGGCAAGATCGCGGGTTTCAACCGAGGCCTGCGGGCAGCAGGGCGCGCCGGGGCAAGCATCGACATGCAGCAGCGGGTCGGCAGGATTATCGATCAGCCCACCGGCGCAAACGGCAGGCGCGCCTTCCACCAGCAGCACACGCCACGGCGTGATCCGCACCGCTGCGGCGGGCGATGCTTCCACCATCCCGGCCAGTATCCGCGCCTCTATCCGGCCAAACGGCAAGCCATAGGCCCAACTCCCATCACGGAGGCCCAGATCATGAAGGCCCGGCACGATGCAAGCAGCCGACGGCGCGGGCAGAATGTCGCCACAGGCCCATTCGGGCAGGACCAGCCGGTGTCGCGCCATGCGCCCCGCTTTCGCGCCGCCGCTGGCCGCAAACCAGTGGGCGAGCGCGATCAGCGCGTCCACTTCCCTGCCAGCAGCAACCGCCATACCGGTGGCGCGGCCATCGGCGCGCAGGATCAGACCGCCATCGCCGCCGCGCTCAATGCGGAAATCGCCCGCCTCGCCACCCAGAATGCAGGTCTGACCGGCATCGATGGCAAAGCACACTTTACCGGGCAGATCGGGCAACTCATCCAGCCGGGTCAGCAATGCGCCCGCAATGCGGTGGCTGTCATCACCGGCGCGCCAATCCGGCGCGACCAGAATGTTGCGCCGCTGTTCGATGACAGGGTCAGGGTCCACCAGATCCAGCACAAGCAACCGGTCGAGCAGCGCCTGCCAGCCAGTTTCAGGCACCCCGCGAAGCTGGAGATTGGCGCGGGCGGTCATGTCGATCAGGCCATTGCCGTGCACCACGGCGGCATCGCACAGGCCCAGCACTTGCGCCCGCGTCAGGCGGCCAAGCCGAGGCTTTACCCGCACCAGCAGCCCGTCGCCCGCCATCATCGGGTGCCAGGCATCGGGGCACCAGCCCTTCACCGCAAAACTGCTCATGCCCTGTCCTCAAGCCTTGGCAGGCTGGCGAGGATGGAATTGCGCCGGGTCTGCCACAGCCCGGCGGCATGGAGCGCGGCAAAGCGGGCTTCCATCGCCGCCAGCGCAGCCGGATTCTCGCGTTCAAGAAATGCGCGAACATCGGTCTGGCCCAGTGTCGCGTCGTGATAAAGGTCGAACAGATGCGGCGGTACGCTGCCTGAAAGGTGCGCAAAGGCACCCATATGGTCCAGCGTCGCGGCCAGTTCTGCCCCCCCGCGAAAGCCGTGCCGCATCATGCCCGCCACCCAGCCTGGGTGCGCCGCGCGGGCGCGGACCACGCGGGCGATCTCTTCGGTCAGGGTGCGCGCAACGGTGCGCCCCGGATCGCGATTGTCGAGGTGGTAGAGCGCCGCCGAACCACCGATCAGCGCCTTGGCAGCGGCAAAGCCCGCCTCGTGCGCGGCATAATCGGCGGCCAGCAGCAGATCGGTTTCGGGCAAGTCCTGAAGATGGACAAAGGCGTCCGCTCCTTCAACACGCTGGCGCAGGCCGTCAGGATCGGCAAAGGTTCCGATCGCATCGGAGGCTGCGTCAAACGCATGGTCCGATGCCGCCAGCCATGCCTCACCAGCAGCGCGCCGGGCCGCTTCAGTATAGACCTCGGCTGCATCGCCAAGACCCAGTCCATAGCTGCCGGGGGCCGGGCCATAGACGCGCGGTGCCGCAGCCTGCCCTGCAAACGGGTTCCAGTCCGCCGGTTCATCGCGCAAACACAGCGCGCGCACCGCTTGGCCAAACAGTATCGGCAGCGCAGGAAAGGCATCGCGGAACAGGCCGGAAATCCGCAACGTCACATCGATACGCGGCCGGTCCAGCAGCGCCAGCGGCAGGATTTCGATGCCTGTTACCCGTTCGGACGCGGTGTCCCACAGCGGCTTTGCGCCCAGCAGGTGCAGCGCCATGGCGAATTCCTCGCCCGCCGTGCGCATCGTGGCCGATCCCCACAGATCGAGCACCAGCCCGCGCGGATAATCGCCGTGATCCTGCAGATGCCGCCGGATCAGCTCCTCTGCCAGTGTCACCCCTTGGGCATGGGCCGCGCGTGAAGGCACGGCGCGCGGGTCTATCGCATAAAGGTTTCGCCCGGTTGGCAGCACATCGCTGCGCCCGCGAAAGGGGGAGCCGGAGGGACCGGGCGGAACGCGGCGTCCGTCGAGTGCCGCCAGCAATCCGGCCCGCTCGGCTGCGCCCTGATCTCCCCGCCCGAACACATGCAGCCCGCCACCGAACTGGCTGTCCTTTACATCGCAAACGAAGCGGTCGATCCGGGTGATCGCCTCGACCAGCGTGGCCGCGTCATCAAGGCCCAGTTCCGCCTCAAGTCCCAGCACGCGCGCTTCGTCGCGGATGTTCACTTGCAGACGGTCGCGGCGGGCCGGGTCCAGCCCGCCAGCGTTGGAGAATTCATCCAGCAGCGCCTCGATCCGGGCCAGCCCCGCACCGCTTTGCGTTTGCACCAGTGGCGGGGGAACGTGCCCGATCGTAACCGCGCTGATCCGGCGCTTGGCCTGCGCCGCTTCGCCGGGATCGTTGACGATGAACGGATAGATCACCGGCATCGCGCCGGTCAGCGCCTCGGGCCAGCAAGCATCGGACAGCGCGACTGATTTGCCCGGCAGCCATTCCAGTGTGCCATGTGCGCCGACATGCACCAGCGCGTCCACGCTTCGCTGGCGCAGCCACAGGTAGAACGCCACATAGCCATGGCGCGGGCAGCGGGACAGGTCGTGATAGTCGCCGTCGCGATGGGCGCGCTCGCCGCGTTCGGGCTGCAAGGCTACCAGCGCGTTGCCGATGGGCAGCGCGGCAAAACGGAACGCGCCATCGGCGGCGGCAGCATCGGCTTCCGGCTCGCCCCATGCGGCGAAAAGTTCAGCGCGCAGGGTATCGGGCAGTGCTGCCAACGCCTTGCGGTACTCTGCCAGCGGCCAGTGCTGATGTGTGCATTCAAGGAGCGCTGCCAGTCCGGCCTGCGCGTCAGTGGCATATCCCGCCTCGGCCAGATCGGCCAGGATCGCCTCGGCAGAAGCCAGCGCATCCAGCCCCACGGCGTGGGCGATCTGGTATGCCTTGCCGGGATAAGTCGACAGGACCAGCGCAACCCGCCGCTCGGCAACCGGCGTTTGGGCAAGTGCGATCCAGCCCGCTACCCGCGCGGTGATCGCTTCGATCCGGCCGGCATCGGCGCGATGGATGGTACGGGCAAAGCCAAGCGCGGGATCGCGCGTCCCCGCCTCCTTGAAGCTGGCGATGCCTGCAAACACCCGCCCGTCAATTTCGGGCAGCACCACATGCATGGCAATGTCTGCGGGGGAAAGCCCGCGCGACGCCGCCGCCCATCCCGCGCGCCCGGACGTGGCCAGCGCCAGCTGAAACACGGGAACGCCCGCGCCATCAAGCGGGGTGGCGCCGTCCTCGCCCCGCGCGGAAAAAGCGGTAGCGTTGATGATCGCTACCGGGCCAAGTCCGCGCACCCAGCGGTCCACCTGTTCGCGCACCTGCGGGGCTTTCAGCGAGGGGACGAAGATCGACAATGCATCGAAACCGCGCTGCTCGAACGCGGTATGCAGGGCGGCAAACGGGTCCAGATCGTGGGCGGTCAGGTAAGAACGATAGAACACGATCAGGACCAGCGGCCTTGCCGGATCGCGCACAAAGGCTTCAGGATCGACCACGCCAAAGCCGGGATGCCAGCCTCCCGCCATCGGCAGCGGATCGCATGTCCGGGCGGGGGCATCAATCAGCCCCGCCAGCTGCGACAGCGCGGCAAGCGCCGCCTGCGCCGCCCCTGCACCGCCAGCATCGCACCACTGCGCAAGTTCGCGCAATGCAGGCACCGGCACGGTCGAAACCGCATCCAGCCGCGCGTCCTCCCAGCCGTCGCCGGGCAGCACGGCCAGGGCGATGCCGCGCGACCGGGCCAGCGCCTCGACCTGTTGCAGCCCGTAGCTCCAATAGGGCGTGCCGCCGATCAGCCGGATCAGGATCGCCTTTGCACCCGAAAGTGTCCGCTCGACATACGTGTCGACCGACAGCGGATGCATCAGCGCCGCCAGATTGGCGAGCCGCAGCGAAGGGAACGCCACATCGCCCGCGCGGGCCTGATGCCATGCCGCCGCGAATGCGCCCAGGTCGCTGTCCGAAAAGGACAGGACCACCAGATCCGCAGGCTCTTGCCCCAGATCCTGCGGGACGGCGGTTTCCTCCATCCCGTGCGTTTCGCGGAAAATGACGTGCATGGCCCGCGCCTTACGCCAGCAGCACCGCGCGAATGGCGTCTGCATCGACATGATCGTGCTCGGCAATGGCGACCAGCGTGGTGCGGCGCGGCTCGTCAGGCCGCCACGGGCGGTCGTACTGGTGGCGCACCCGCGCGCCTACCGCCTGCACCAGCAGCCGCATCGGCTTGCCCGCAACGGCGGCATAGCCCTTCACGCGCAGGATATGGTGATCGCGCGCCAGCGTTTCGATCCGCGCCACAAGCACTGCCGGATCGGCGATCTCGCCCCATGCGATGACGGTGCTGTCAAAGTCGTCGTGCTCGTGGTCGTCATCTCCATCATGGTGCGATGGGCGCGCGGCGATGTCGTCCTCGGCAGCGGCATCAAGGCCCAGAATCACGCGCGGATCGACCACGCCTTCGGTCAGTTCGATCACCGGAACCGGGCGACTAAGCTCCGCCGCGATGATCGCGCGCGCTGCGGCGACACCTTCCGGACCTGCCAGATCAACCTTGGTCAGCAGAATCATGTCGGCGCAGGCAAGCTGGTCCTCGAACACTTCCGAAAGCGGCGTCTCATGATCGATGCTGGGATCGGCGGCGCGCTGGGCGTCAAGCGCGGCCACATCGGGCGCGAACCGGCCTGCCGCCACCGCTTCGGCATCGGCCAGCGCCAGCACACCGTCCACGGTGATCCGGCTACGAATCGCGGGCCAGTCAAACGCCTTGAGCAGCGGCTTGGGCAAGGCCAGACCCGATGTCTCGATCAGGATGTGATCCGGGCGCGGATCAAGCGCCAGCAGCTTTTCCACCGTGGGGATGAAGTCATCCGCCACGGTGCAGCAGATGCAGCCATTGGCCAGTTCTACGATGTTTTCCGCCGGGCAATCCGGAATGGCGCAAGATTCCAGAATCTGGCCATCCACGCCCAGCGAGCCGAATTCGTTGACCACCACCGCCAGCCTGCGCCCGCCCGCATTGCGGATCAAATGGCTGATGAGCGTGGTTTTCCCCGCGCCCAGAAAGCCCGTAATGATGGTGACAGGCACCTTTGACAGGTCGGCCACAAGCAATTCCTCCGCGCGCCAGAGCGACAAACGGCGGGGCTTGCCGGACAAGTCCGGTCGGCGCATCGCAACGGGCAGGCGCGATGAAGCACCCGTTACCACGCGGCCGTGCAGCCCCAGCCGCACAGCTTCGTCGCTCAGACGGAGAGTTACCGTGCCGTGACCATCCCCTGGATCAGGCAAGAGCGACCGGTGCGCCGGCAGGTCTCCTGGCTCGCGGGTCACAGCTTGATGCACGCCTTCCCAGACTTTGCGCCAAAGCGCTGTCCAGTGGCAGCTCCTGTGTTCAGGAGCATGTGCATCGCGCTATCCGCTTACAGTTGCAGGGACAGCCACGGATTTGGGAGCAAGCTCCCGCACCGCATTCCCGATTAAGCCCCTTGCGGGGCACCGGCGCGATCATTGAAGGGCGGGTTGCCCCGGTCCTTCGCCGCGCGCTCTAGACGAAAATGCCAGCCAAGCCAATTGAAGTTGTTGCTTCATCCTCTTTACGCCATCGCCTTATCTCGGATGGGTTGGCTGCCAGGCGCTCGATCGCATCGCAGGGATAAGTCCAGAGCGTTATTTCGGTTACGCCTTTTCTGATCCTGGAAGCCCCCGATAGGGCCAAGCGGCCGTCCTTGGCCCACCGTGTTCGCTCGCGGGACGTGATGCAGAGAATATCCTCGACCTGCCGTTGACTGACAGGCTTGCACGCTATCCGGAAAAGCCGTTTCCGTATGGCATCGACGAGATCTTCCGCAGCCTGCCTTGAATTCGGATCAAAGACACAACTTTTTCTGGATTTAACGAATGTTCCGTTGGAACGAGCCATCAGCATCCGGATCGCCGCGTCGCGCTCGCCGTGATGTACGCGAAGCCCGAGCGGCATTCGGACATCAAGATCGATTGAGACGGTGCAGGACTGGTCATCGTGGCTGAGTATGACGCAACGATCCACGCAGTGACGGTCAGGCAACGACCGAAACCTCGATTTCATCGAACCGCTTCCAGCGATAGATCGCGTAACTCGCCAGCCAGCAGAACACGAAAAGACCGATGATGGCGAAGCCCAGACCATTGAAATTTTCGCCCAGTTCAGCGGCGACCCGCCATGGCCTACCCGTAAGGGCCAGCTTGTCGCCAATCAGGGCCAGCGTTTCGATTCCACCAATGACAATCGCCACGATGGCCGAGATCAGGGTAATGGTGATGTTGTAGTAGAGCTTGCGGATCGGCTTCACGAAGGCCCATTCATAAGCGCCCAGCATCACCACGCCGTCCGCCGTATCGATGAGGGCCATACCGACCGCGAACAGGGCGGGCAGGACCAGGATTGTCCCGATCGACAGGCCATCGGCGGCCTGGCTGGCCGACATGCCCAGAATGGCAACTTCGGTTGCTGTATCGAACCCAAGCCCGAACAGAAACCCCAGCGGGGCCATATGCCAGCTTTTGTTCACGAGGCGGAACATCGGCCTGAACAGTCTGGAAAGCAGACCGCGCCCACCCAATAGCAGATCAAGATCGTCCTCGGCATAGCTGCCGCCTGCACGAACATGGGCAAAAGTCCGCCAGACAGAGCGCAGGATGACCAGGTTCATGCCGGCGATCGTGAACAGGAAAAGCGCGGAAATCACGGTTGCAATCACGCCACCGATTTCCTTGAAAGCGCCAAACTGCGACAGCGCGCTGGCCGTCACCGCAATGATGATCGATGCTATGGCAATGATTCCGGAATGCCCGATCGCGAACCAGAATCCGACCGAAACCGGACGCTGCCCGTCCTGCATCAGCTTGCGGGTCACATTGTCGATCGCCGCAATATGATCGGCATCAACCGCGTGACGCAGGCCCAGCCCCCAGGCAAGCACGGCGGTGCCGAGCATCAACGGCTGTGCATGAAACAGGCTGAATGCCCAGACCCAGACGCCAATGTTGGCGGCGATCAATCCGGCAAACAAGGCACCAATTCGTCGGCGCAGAGACAGGGACGGCAGTGTCTTCGTGAGGGGCATGATTGGCTCGGCGATTGAGGAATGAACAAACGAAGGACGGTGCCGCAGACGTGCCGCAGCGCCGCCCATCAAGGGATTTCGCTAGAAATTGACCTTTGCGCCAATCCTCACAGTTCGAGGCTCGACCACGCGGCTCAACCGGCCTTCCACCGGAGCACCTGCATCAAAGGCGGGGATGTAGGACTCGTAATAATAGGCGATGTCCTTGTCTCGGCTGTCGAAGATGTTCAGCACTTCTCCAAATATCTCGACCTTCTTGCCCTTCCACGCGGCCCGGGCATTCATGACCGTGCTGCCCCGATCCCGGACACTGTTGTCCTCGACAAGCGGAGAAGGTCCAAGGTGGCGCACCCGAATGCTGGCTTCCCAGGGATCAAGAATGATGGCGGCACCTGCTGAAGCCGCGTTCTCGAATGCATTGGGGATGTGATCGCCATTGTCGAAGCGCGCATGGCTGGCGGTATAGTTTCCATCAAGCGCAAGCCAAGGGAACGGCCGCCAGAAGGCGACGATTTCATAGCCATGACGCCCACTGGCACCCGACGGTTCAACAGCATTGGAATCGCCAATGAAACGAAGTTCGCTGCCGACATGCAGCCACCAGTAAGTCGCGGTTAACGTGACCCCTGAGAATTGAATGCGTCCTCCCAGTTCCTTGCCAATGCCGCGAACCAGAACGGGAACAGGCGTGTCCCTGTTGACCGCACCCCGAACATCATTGGAATGGAATCCACGGCCCCAGTTGGCGTAGAGTTCAAGATGCGGCGTAACCTGATAGGCGATTGACGCCTTGGGAGAGAGAATCGACGCTGAGCCACTGCCTTCGCCCAGCGACGCCGCAACAGAATCTCGTGCACGCACGGAATAGTGATAATAGTCCCCGCGAAGACCACCTGTCACACGCAGTCCCGCCAAGGGTTTCCAAGCGACTTCGCCGTAGAGCGCGGAAGACAATTCCCCGACCCGGTAGTGCCCGAGTGACGCAAGAAATGCGCGGGCAGCCGTTCGATCGACACCAACATTCCCGACGGCGTCGTATCTGTTTTCGGTGCCAAGGCTCACAGCCAGACTGTCAGCGATTTCCCAATGTTTTTGTGCGGACAGCCCGAGGACCCAACGCCGGTCGAACTGCTTGATCTGCGCGCTTGTGCTATCCGGATCGGTGTAAGTGGGGTTCGAGAACATCGACCAGTCATAAAACTGGGCATAGACATTGGCGCGCCATGTCGGTTGCTTGACCGCGATGTTAGCCACCAGGCGCGTCGTCTCACCCCGCGCGGAAGGATCTGGAGAGCAGAACACATCCGCACAAAACGCCGTGCCGATAATGCGCTCGGGGATTTGCTCGGTTGGGTGCCATGTCGCCCGGTAGGCATGGAGAGATGCCTCCAATGTGCCCGCACCGGTCGGCATCCTATATTTCGCGAACCCCGAGTAGTGGCGCAGACGTTCAGGTTCCTGCCACGGTCCGTCATAGGTCTTGGCCTGGGCGACAAGCGTGAGGTCTCCAGCACCCAGGTCGTGCAATGTTCCGCCCGCAGCGACGCTGCGCCAACCATATGATCCAGCCTCGGCCGATGCCCATGGCCGGTCATAACCCTTGATGGTCGTCATATAGGCTGCTCCCGCCAGAGCGAAATCACCGCCATCGGCGCGGTAGGGCCCTTTACGAAAATCCTCCCGGCCCACGATCTCCGGAATGAGCCCGTTGAGGTCGAGATAGCCATGACCATGTCCGTGGGTACGAAAGTTCATCTGCACATCATCGATATAAGTACTGAAGTCAGACCCATGGTCGAGGTTGAAACCGCGCAGGAAATACTGGTTGGCTTTGCCGCTCCCCGAATGCTGGGCTGCAACCAGCCCCGGCACCGCTTCCAGCAGTTCGGCCACGCGGAGAAGAGGCCGCACGAGGAGATCGGCCCCTCCGACGCTTCCTTCGCTCGCTGATTTGGCAGTGCCGATCATGGCCTCACCGCGACCGAAAACCACAATGTCGTTGCCTGCCACGACTGCATCCGCGCTTGTTTGCGATCCCTTTTCAGAGGTTTCGGCAAAGGCCGGTGTTCCGATACAGATCAGCGGAAGTGCGCTGCTGGTAGTAATGGTCTTGATCACGAAATAGTCCCCCGGCGTCTTGCGACGTGGCCGGGGCATACCCGCGCGAACGGGCGACACGCGCGGCGACCGGACGCCATGGGTGGCCGACGCACGTCTCCGATGCGACCCCAGCCGCTCGTTCGTCGCTCAGACGGAGTTCACCGTGCCGCAGCCATCCTCTGGACCAAGGCAAGAGCGACCAGACGCCGGCAGGTCTCCTGGCTCACGGGTCACAGCTTGATGCACGCCTTCCCAGACCTCGCATGATTTAGCGTCCGGCCCAGTGGCTGCCCCTTCAAATGAGGAGCGATGTACATCGCGCTATCCGCTTACAGTTGCAGAGACAGCCACGGATTTGGAAGCAAGCTTCCGCACCGCATTCCCGATTAAGCCCCTTGCGGGGGGCACCGGCGCGATCAATGAAAGCCGGAATGATCCGGTTCTCGATCCCTCGTCTAACTGAAGTGATCGGAAAAGCCAATAACGCTTGGAGTAGGGATTGAATCAACGATTACTGCATCCCGCGCCACCATTGCCATTGGCACGGCCAGAGCGCACCAACCGCGCGCACTCGATTTGAATGGCGGGTTTTCACTGAACCTATCGTTGGCCATCGGACTCCTGTACGACCGGAAGTGGTCGGCTGGTGCCTCGAGGTAATCATGCTTATCAGGCGCCAGAGCGTTCTTCGGACGGCCACTCTGGCCATCGGAGAATGATCATGGAGATGCCTGAAACCGAACCCACCGCCACAAAGCGCCAAGTCTGGAATGCCGGACGAACCGTCGGTGCGAAGCGCGCGCTGAAACCGAAGCAAATTTGGGAGATCCGATTCTACCTCAATCAGCACCGCCGCTTGCGAGATCGGGCGCTATTTGACTTGGCGATCGACAGCAAGCTTCGGGGCTGCGACCTCGTGCAGATGAAGATCGGCGACATCGTCAGCGGCGGGCAGATCCGAACGCGTGCGATCGTGATGCAGCAGAAAACAGGTCGGCCTGTTCAGTTCGAACTGCTCTCAGACACCCGGGGCAGCCTGCTGGCTTGGCTTGAGCGGCGGGGCGGCACGGTCGACGACTATGTCTTTCCCAGCCGGGTTGATCATAATGGGCATCTCAGCACCCGCCAGTACGCCCGGCTCGTCGATGAATGGGTGACAGGGGTTGGTCTGATGCGAAGCGACTATGGCACGCACTCCCTTCGCCGAACGAAGGCATCGATCATCTACAGGGCGACCGGTAACCTTCGTGCCGTCCAGATCCTTCTCGGTCATAGCAAGATCGAGAACACAGTGCGCTATCTCGGGATCGACGTGGAAGACGCGCTTGCCCTTGCGGAGAATACCGAAATCTGACCGGTTGGCTCCTCGCCTCCCGCGAGGGGCCACTTCACCGCGCTTTGGGACAAAACCGCCGTTTCAGCGCGCATCCGTGGGTGTCAGGTTTCGGATAAACCGGCCGTTCGCGAACCGTAGGAGATCGGGCAGGGAACGAGCAAGGCTGGCCGATTCCAGAATGGCTGCTTGACGGCAGTCGACTCTGGGAAGCTGCCATACCCCAAGCAAGAAAGCCGGTCGGAAGGATGTCCGACAACATAGCAAGATCACGGATACGCTCCATGGCGCGGTCGCGATCGGGGAATTCGAGCAGATTGAAGTCGGTATGGGGCACTAGGCAATATTTGGCTTGGCCACCGATCGAGCCGCCCGTGTCGACATGGCCATAGGCGCCGCCGGCTCGCGACGGATTGCATCCTCTTGGTGCAATCCTGTTTGGCCGGAGACATTGAACGTTGTCACCGATCAGATCCGCGGCATAATGCCGAGCCGTCCGCCGCTTCGGATCGGGGTCGACAGGACCATGACGGCCAGGCACATTGCCACGGCGGCCGCTGGAATGCCCGCCATGGCGAGGACAAGCCCCGTGCCGTCAACGCGATAGTCCACCAGAAAAAGCCACGCCGCGACCGTCAAGCTGGCGACCGCCAGCCCGAATTTCGAAATCGCCGTCAACAGCGCAAATGCGGAGGCGGGCGCGGTCGGACGCTCGGCGGAAACCCGATCCGCGAAGCTCGCCCACAAAAGCGTGGCAATGCCTCCATTGGCCGCGCCGAACAGGAATGCGAAGGCCGCCTGCGCATAATAGCCGGCGGTCTCGGCAAGCGTGAAGGCGATCGCCCCGGCGCCCAGAAGGACGAACGCCACGCAGAGCGTACGGAGGTGGCCCATCCGACGCAATGCGATCAGCCAGAATGGCTGCGCCACGGTAAGGCCGACTGAGACGGCGATGATGATCGTCCCTCCCTGGCCCTGCCAGCGATAGGCGACATAATAGGGTTCGAGCTTGCCGAACACCGATGTCGCTATCGATACCAGAAACATCAGCAGGAGCAGCGGGATCAGGCCGATGCCGGTGCCCGAAGCGGACGATGCGGCGGGAACCGCGCAGTCGGCGCCAGGACGTGGCCGCAGTCGCGTCAGATACCAGGCCGAGCCGATGGCGACCACGGACATCCCCAGCGTCACTAGCGCAAAACGGCCGCTTCCGTTCTGACTCCCGCCGCTGACCAGCCAGGCGAGCGCGGTGGCGACCGCGATGGAGGCCATACCACTACAGGACAGCCGCAATGCAGCCAGCCGCGCGCGCTCCCTGGCATTGCGCGTGGCGAGACCCAGCGTGGCGTTCTGTGGAATGTCATAGAGCGCATAGGCAATACGAAAGAGGGTCGCGAGCAGCACCGCCCAGATCAGCCGCCATGCCTCGGGCAGCAGATCCGCGGCGAAGAGAGGCGTTATCACCGCCGCGCTCGCGCAAGCCCCGATGAACTGCAACCGGCAGGCGCGGGCAAGTGTGAACGAGGCGCCGCGCAATTTCCAGCCGATGGCGAGGTCGATCAGCGCGCTCAGCACCAGTCCACCGGCCAGCAGGCCCCCCATCCATGCGGCGGGCAGCCCTGCGCGCTCGGTCAGGAAGAAGGCGAAGACCAGCTCGCTTGAATACCAGAAAAGGCTCTTTCCGAAATGCGCCACGCCATAGGGCCACAGCGCCGCCTGGCTTTCGGTAAGCGCTTCCCGATGCAAAACTTTCAAATTCCGGCGCACGCGGGCTCGCTAGCGCCGATATGCGTCAGCGATGTGACGCCTCGCCTGAATGCTGGCGCGCGATAAATTCCTTGAGCATTTCCGGTGCGTCGGTCTGGATCATCGAGAAACCATCGCTGAGCAGGCGGCCCCAGATGCGGTCCGGATCGCTCATGGCTTGGGCATCGCCATCGCCCAACGTGTTCGTCCAGAGCCTTACGCCCGCCTTGCGTGCCTCGTTTCGCAGCGCCGCAAGGGAAACGCCGTCGAGCCGGGGCGTGCCGAAGGCAACGGGACGGCGGCCGCCCGCAAGCTGTTGCCGGGCGAGCGCCACCATCTCGGACGGAGTTCCGCTGACTTTCGACAATATGGGCATGAACGGCACGCGATCATAAGGGGAGATGGCCGCCAGCGGCGGGGAGCCTGACCCGGCCCTCGTTTTCAGGATGGCATCGTTCGCCGCGCCCAGGCGCAAAGCTTCGTCGATCGCTTCGCCATAGATCGCTTCCTGTATATCCAGGTTGAACAGGATGCGGCCCTGTCCATGGGACAACATGTCGGCAAGGGTCGGCACCTGCTGGGCGGTCACCGCCGCAGCCGCGCCGCCCATGCCGTCGCGCAGGTGCAATCGCCTGATCTCGGCAAGCGTCATGTCAGCGACCTTGCCGGTGCCGTCCGTGGTCCGGTCGACCGTCGCATCGTGCATGATGACGAGATAGCCGTCGCGGGTGCGACGGACATCGGTTTCCATGACGTCGATTCCCATGGCGATGCAATGGTCGAGCGCAAGCAGAGAATTTTCCGGCGCGCCCGGCAATCCATGCTTCACGCCTGAGCGATGGCAGCCGCGATGGGCAACTACCATGGCGCCGCTTTCAGCGTTCGCCAGCCGTTGCCGGGGACTTTGCGCAAGCGCGCGGTCTGCCGCGCCCGTCCCGATGCAGAGCGATGTGACAAGGGCAATGGCCCATAGCCGGCGGGAAGTGGTGGCGATCGGTCCAGTCATATTAACGGATCATCCTGTGACGGCCAAGTTCGGTCATGCGCTCGATAAGGTCTTTTGGCCGGTCGGTCTGGATGATGCTGACTCCGCTGTTGATGAAAGCATCATAGCTTGCACCGCGATCCGCCGCCGCCGCGCGATCGGGACCGCCAATGACGTTGACCATGCCTCTCACCCCACGCCGATCCAGCCCTTCAATCAACTCGCGCGAAAGATAGGCCGGTGTCAGGTGAACGAAATGCGGGCTGGCCTGCTTCAGATAATAATCCAGTTCTTCGCGAGACTGGGCCAGCCGCACTGTTTCGCCGCCACGCCATTGCGCCTGCATATTATCAAGCCACGGCGCATCGTCGGCATAGAAAAGGGCATGGCGGATGCCCGCCTGCCGCAGAATCGCCGCCACCTCAGGAGCGCGATCGACCTTGAGGTGAAGATCGACCACGATCTTGTCCCGCGCGATCCGCAGCACGGATTTCAGCGTCGGCACCCGATAGGCCGTCGGCTTGCCATCGGGACCGAGCAGGCGCAACCGTTCGATTTCCGCGAACGTCATGCTTTCCACTTCGCCGTGGCCGTTCGTCGTCCGGTCAATCTTCGGATCATGCATCAGAATGGCGACATTGTCCCGGGTAAAGCGGACATCAATCTCGACAATGTCGACGCCAAGTTCAATCGCGCGGCGAATGGCGGCGGCCGAGTTTTCCGGCACCTCTACATGGGCGCCGCGGTGCGCGACAACGAAGGATCGGGCGCCGGGCGGAGCCATCAGTGCTGTCCAGATGTCATCCGAGCGATGGGCCAGCGCGGGCTGGCCGATCGACAGGGCGGCGGCAATGACGGATACCGCGAAAAGGGATTTGCGCATATCTTGTGCTTTCGTCAGAATTTGTAGGATGCGCCGGCGAAGAATGACCGGCCATTGTCGATCACATCGCGGGTCACGGCACCGCCGGGGCCGAAATAGCGTGTGGGACGATCGTTTCCGACATTCTTCGCGGTGACCATGAATGTGAGATTCTTCCTCACGCGATAGGAAGCCTGGAGGTCCACGATGTTCGCAGCGCCTAGATAACGGTCGTTGGCGGCAAAGTCCGTGCCGACCACCGCAAGCTGACGGCCGGTGTAGTTATAGGCCGCCTTCGCGCTGAACCGGCCAATGCTGTAGAACAGGCTGGCGTTGAACACGGTATCGGCCTGCTCCAGCAGGGAATTAAGCTGGCGATAGGTGCCGTTGTTCATGAGAATGCTGGTGGGATTGGTCTTGAGCAGCGTGACGTTGGTCGAGAAACCCAGCCCCCTGAGCGGCGAAGACAGCGAGCCGAGGCTCGACACCACGAGGCCCAGTTCCAGTCCTTCCACACGCGCCTTGTCGAGGTTACGCGCCTGGCTCACGGTAACAAGGGTGGGAACGCCGCCGATGTCGAGCGTATCTTCCGACACAGACCGGAAGATTTCATTGGCGATATCCTTTCGAAACAGCGCGGCCGAGAAGATGCTGTCGCTGGCGAAATACCATTCGAACGAAAGATCATAATTGTCGGCCAGACGGGCCTTGAGATCGGCATTGCCCCTGGCGACCGACAAGCCCATCGGCGTGCGGGTGATCGTAGCGGGCGTAGCGAGGTCATCATAATTGGGACGCCCGATGGCGCGTGCATAGGCCGCCCTGAGCTTCACATTGCCGGTAACGTCATAGCTGGCGTTGAACGACGGCAGCAGATTGCCATAGCTGCTGCTGCGCTGGGCCAGAGCATATTGCGCGGGTGTGGTGTAAGCCGATCGCGTATAGGATGAACTTTTGAAATCGGTCAGTTCATAGCGCAAGCCGGCGGTCATGCGCAGCCGGTCGCCCCGCCATGTCGTCATGAAATAACCGGAATAGACGTTCTCCTTCACGCCGTAATTACCGCTGATATTGTTGTCCGCCGTGGCAGCGAGCAGGGCGTAATTCCCCTTGTTGGCCTGAAAATAGGCTTCCGCAGCGTTCTGATCGACCAGCATCATCGTATAGGCCGGATCGATAAAGGGCGAGAAGCTGTTGCCGCGGATCTGCGTGCTCAATAGCGGCGCAAGCGCCGTGGAGACCGGCTGATAATAGCTTTCGGTGTGATCGTAATTCCGGTCAAGCAGCCGGAATTGGGTGCCCGCCTTGAAGCCCAGCCCCTGGTCCTGCGCGGACATATTATGTCCGTAGTCCAGGCCCACGGTCGTCGCCTTTTCAATGTTGCGATTCAGGCCATAGCCGTAAAGCGTCTGCCGATAGCGGGACGGGTCGGTCGCGGCAGCATTGCGCGGCGCCAATATCGGAAAATCCGATTGGTTGTAGCTATAGTCATAGCCGAACAGGCTCGAGGCGCTGCCGCCTGTGTAGATGCTTTCCACATTGGCGCTGCTGAACCTTCCCACGCCATAACTGGCGCGAAAATTGATCTCGTCGCGCTCGGTCGGCTGGAGATCGAGCGTGCCGGTGACATAGCGGATCTGGCGTCGCTGGAAATATCTGTCATATTGCACCGTGCCGGTGCCGGACTGGGCCGTGCCGCTCGTTGCTGTCACATTCGTAAGATTGCCCGATGCCGCCAGGACATTGTCGTTGCGGTCCTCGTCATTCTTGTGCGTGAACTGAGCTGCCGAGATGGTGGCGGCAATGCCGTTGTGGTTGTTGAATTCCAGCTTCCCGAACAAGCCGAGGCGGTCGCGCAGATTGTCGTAGACATAATAGTCGCGCCGCAACGGTCCGGCATTGGCGCTGGCGATGCTGGGCGAATTGAGCGCGAGGCGCGCGCCAGCGGCATCATAATAGCCGTAGGAGGCAGCGGTCGGATCCGTCGACGAAGAGTCTCGGCGGAAATAACTGCCCCCGACGACCAGGCCGAACTGGTCTTCATTGCCGAAGCGGGTGGTTAGCAATGCATCGATTTTGCCGGACGGCGTGCGGTTGCTGTAACGGCGACCATTTTGATAATCGCCATAATCCACCCGGATCGAACCGAACAGGCGATCATGATCGAAGGCGCTGGGCGTGCGATAGTTGATCTGGCCACCGATGGCATTGCCGTCCATGTCGGGTGTCAACGATTTGGTAACCGTGATCTGGCTGGCAATGGTGGAGGGCAGCACGTCAAGCGACACGCTGCGGCGTCCCACCTCGGTCGAAGGCAGGGCAATACCATCACGGACGACGAGCGTATAGGCCGAGTTAAGCCCTCGAATGCCGACGAACTGATCTTCGCCCCGCTGATTGTTCTGAACCAGAGAGATGCCGGGGATGCGCCGCATGGCTTCGCCGAAACCGAAATCGGGCAGCGAGCCGACCTCGGACGCGGACACGACGTCCGCGATCCGCGGATTGGCGCGTTTGGCCTGAATGGCGGCACGATTCACATAGCGTTCGCCCGTGACGACGATATCGCCGTCATTCCCCTTCGCCTCCACATTATCCGGCAATCCGGTCTCACCCGGCTGAGGTGTGACCTGAGCCTGTGCAGCCGAAGCCGTAGCGATGGCGATCAGGCCCGCAGCCCAATAGTTTCGCCTGTTTGATCCCTGTTTCATCTGGAGAAGCCCCTGCATCTTTGTCCTGTTGGCAGCGGCATATCCACACCCAAAGTGTAGAATATATGACATTTCCACACATTTGGTGTGATAAAGAAAAACTCTATTTTAATATAATGAAATCAAACAATATTTTATATAGAGATGAAGGCCTACCATTGTTTGGCGCGGGCGCTCCTTAGCATTGCGAGCCGAATCAAGCCGCAGTATTGAAGCAGTGATGTCAAAAAAATACAGCTTGGAACGGGAGCATCGCTGCCCCGACAGCGACTGGATCGCACGGGGATGCGGCGAACCGAAGCGATGGAGATGGACGGCGAAAGCCTCGCCGTTCTGCGGGATAGAAGTGCAACCGCTCGATCAACGCGCTGGCCAACACTTCTGGTAGTCGTCCGCCAAGGATAATCATGCCCGGGTCCACCGCAGACCCGATGCCGTTGACGATCAGGGTGAGCGAGCGTTCCGCTTCCTGGAGCCAGGTCGAGACCCCAGCCCATGATGGATCGAAAGCGTCCAGAAACGCCTGCAAGGTCGGATAGGATATTCCCGCCTCGGCCTTGACGATCTGCATCAATTTGCCCAGCGATGGGGAGACATAATCGGGCGGCAGCATGCCACCGAATTCACCGGCGTTGCCGCTGACGCCGCGAACCGCTCCCCCATTGCGGATCAGACCTCCGCCGAAGCCGGCAGCAAAGTGCAAATAGGCAAAGTCATCGACTTCACGACCACAGCCGAGCAAGGATTCTCCCACTGCGGCGGCCGTACCATCATTTTCCACCCACACAGGGATACCGAGCGCATCCTTGAACACGCGGCCTATTTCGACGAATGCCCAATCATCCAGGGCGGGCGGATTGACCTGACTGCCGTCAACGACGAAATAGCCCGTAATCCCGATTCCCAACCCGGCCAGCGCAGTCAGCGCATGCCCTTGTTCAGCCAAACTGGCAATGAAGCTGCTGGCCATTTCCAGCACATCGCAAGGACTTGGAGACTCAACGCCGATCGCGCTCTCGCAGATCACCTCACCGCACAGGTTTATGGCGACCAGCTTCACACCATCCGCCATGATCGACAAGCCAAGCGAGAATGCGGCATCCGGATTGAGGTTGATGATCGGGCTGGGCTGGCCCCGACCGTTGCGGACAATCTCGCCGATCCTGATGAGGTCGCGTTTTGCAAGGCGGTCGATGATACGCGACACTGATTGTTGCGTGAAGGATGATGCTTTCGTCAATTCAGCGCGTGTTGCACCTATATGACGTTG
Organism: Sphingomonas hankookensis; assembly: GCF_028551275.1. Lineage (NCBI taxonomy): Bacteria > Pseudomonadati > Pseudomonadota > Alphaproteobacteria > Sphingomonadales > Sphingomonadaceae > Sphingomonas > Sphingomonas hankookensis. The sequence goes on along the minus strand of NZ_CP117025.1, from coordinate 1,776,907 downwards.
AATGAGGCTCATTACCAATCGGTCACCGGATGTTTCCAGACCCTGCATCATATCTCCGGTTTCGTCCCGCATTCCGTCCCGTGCCCTTTGCATATTACGTTAATCGATGCCAAATGATTGTCGGACGCTGCAAAGGCCGATCGTCCGGCCCTCGTACCAACACCATCATTCAGAAGAGCTAATTGCCAGAGCTGCTGGTCGGGGCCAACTGGAATGACCTGTTCCGGCGTAAGCTGACCTTCCTGCATCGGCATCCGAACGGCAAGAGTTGGTCGCAAGCTGTCGCGCCTGCCCCCCTTCCGGCCTGTCAGAAGCCGCCGCCAACGGCAGCCCCAGAAGCACCGGCCGAGAGACATAATCGGTAAGCGTGGCCTGAGGGCCGCCTTGCCCGTTTGGCCGTAGCCGGGATGCTTATCGTCTTTGACGAGGGCGCGGGCGGTGCGGGAAGTTTTCGGTTCTGAGACTGGTCGTACGAGCGCTCGTACAACTGGTCGTGTGGAGGTGGTCGGCCGGGTATCGGGCCGACGGAGCTGGTCGGACGCGGAGAAGCTGGAGATCCTGGCCGAGGCGTTCCGGCCGGGCGTGCGGGTCCGTGATGTCATCGCCCGGCGCGAGGTGTCGAGCAGCCTGATCTATACGTGGCGCAAGCAGGCGCGGCTGGGCAAGCTGGGCAGGGTCGCGCCTGCGCTGCCGGCATTCGCCGAGGTGCGCGTGGCCGATGTCGCCGCACCTGCGCCGCAGCCGGCGACATCCGCGTCTGGCCTCATCTGCATCGAATTTCCGGGTGGCGTCCGAGTGAGCGTGGACGGGTCGGTGGACGCCGGCGCGCTGGCGCGAGTGTTGTCGGTGCTGCGTTGAGCCCCACGCCGTTGCCGACGCGGGTGTTCCTGGCGTGTGGCGTCACCGACATGCGCAAAGGGTTCGATGGCCTGGCGGTACTGGTGCAGCAGGTGCTGGCCCAGAACCCGCACTCGGGCGCGTTGTTCGCGTTCCGGGGCAAGCGGGGTCATCTGGTCAAGCTGCTGTGGTTCGATGGGCAAGGCCTGTGCCTGTTCTCCAAGCGGCTCGACCGGGGTCGGTTCGTCTGGCCGGTGACCGCGACGGGCACGGTGACGCTGACGCCGGCACAATTGTCGATGCTGCTGGAGGGCATCGACTGGCGTCGCCCAGAGCGGACGTTCACGCCGACGCTGGCGGGGTGAAAACGGCGGTTTTGCGACGCTTTTTCTCGCCCGTCGATGCGTGATCTGTTATGAAATGCGGGTGCTGGAAGCGCCTGTTTCCCCTGCTGATGCCACCGCGCGGATCGCCGCGCTGGAGGCATCGCTCGCCCGGGCGAATGCCGCGCTCGCCGCCCGCGATCTGCTCATCGACACGTTGCGCGGGCAGATCGCCCGACTGCGGCGGATGCAGTTCGGTGCCTCCTCCGAGAAGTTGGGCCGCGAGATCGAACAGCTCGAGCTGGCGCTGGAAGAGCTGGAAACGGAGCGGGATGTTTCCGAAGTCGAGACTGCGGCGCCTGGAGTAGCGCCGCGCCTGGCACCGGTCCGCAGTCTGCCGGAGCATCTGCCGCGCGAGGAGGTCGTCCACGAGCCGGCGTCCGGTATCTGCACCTGCCCGGACTGCGGTGGTGCGCTGCGCCGGCTGGGCGTGGACGCGCACGAGATGCTCGACATCGTGCCGGTGCGCTGGCGGGTCGTGCGCAACGTCCGCCCCAAATACAGCTGCCGGTCTTGCGAGAAGATCGTCCAGGCACCCGCGCCGGTCAGCGCTGTGGCGCGGGGCAAGGCGACCTTCGCGACGCTGGCGCACGTCGTCGTCTCCAAGTTCGACCACCATCTGCCGTTGTACCGCCAGGCCGAGATGATGGCCGCGCAGGGGCTCGAGATCGACCGCTCGACGCTCGCGGGCTGGGCCGGGCAAGCTGCAGCACTGCTCGACCCGGTGGTCAGCCGTATCCGTGACGAGGTGCTCAAGGCCGACAAGATCCACGCCGACGACACGCCGGTGCCGGTGCTCGAACCCGGCCGTGGCAAGACCGCGACCGGGCGGCTGTGGGTGTACGCCGCCGACGACCAGGCGTCCGGCAGCACGACACCGCCCGCAACATGGTATCGCTTCACGCCCGACCGCACCGCGGCGCACCCGCAGGCGCATCTCGCCGGCTTTCGCGGCTTTCTCCAGGCCGATGCCTATGCGGGCTATGACGCCCTGTACCGCGGTGGCGTCACAGAGGTGGCATGCTGGGCACACTTCCGGCGCAAGGTGTTCGACCTGCACGAGCGCCTCTCCACGCCGCTGACCACCGATATCCTAGAGCGCATCGGCGCGCTCTATGCCGTCGAGGCGGAGGTGCGTGGTCAGCCGCCGGATGTACGCCGTCGAGCGCGACAGGAACGAAGCCAGTCGCTGGTCGACGCCTTGCGCGAGGTGCTCGACGCTGCCCTTCGCCGCCTGTCGCCCAAGTCCGACATGGCCAAAGCCATCGCCTATGGCACCAAACGCTGGCGGCGCTGTGCCGCTTCCTGGGTGACGGGCGTCTGGAGATCGACAACAACATCGCGGAGCGGGCCCTGCGCGGCGTCGCCGTGGGAAGGCGCAACTGGCTGTTCGCGGGTTCGCGCGCAGGCGGCGAGCGAGCCGCCGCCATCTACACCGTCATCCAGACCTGCAAGGCCAACGGCGTCGACCCGCAGGCCTATATCGCCGATGTCATCGCCAGGGTCGCCGGCGACTGGCCCGCCACCCGCTGGGACGAGCTGATGCCGTGGAACTGGGTGCCCCAGACAGATCAGCCAACAGCCCAAGCCGCATAAACTGCGGTCCTCACGCCACGCTTACCATAATCGCGCAACAGGGTGGTTCGCACAATGTTCGACGCAACATCCAGGGCCCGCTCCCGACATGGGTGCGCAAACACGGCGGTCGGGGCAATATCAGCCGCCAAACACCTTCAGAAGGCGTGATTGCAATGTCTCCCGGTTGCGGGTTTCGCATTCCCAAATCACTGCGACATTCCAACCCGCCGCGACCAGGCGTTCGGCTTGCGACCTATCGCGTTCAACGGTACGAGCGAACTTGGTCTGCCAGAAATCTTGCCTTGTCTGAGGCACCGTGGAACGGGCGCATCCGACGTGCCGGTGCCAGTAACATCCGTGAACAAAGACAACTGTCCGGTATCGCGATAGGACGATGTCAGGGCTTCCTGGTAAATCGCGGCGGTGCAGTCTGAATCGGTATCCCATGGCATGGAGGGTCTGTCGTACGACCAGCTCGGGCCGGGTGTTCTTACCCCTTATTTTGGCCATGTTGGCGCTTCGCGCTGCGGGGCTGAGATGATCCATGGCGATCAACGATATAGGGCGCAGCCCATCAATGCTCCACCGCCCGCCATCTGCCGTCAATATTTTCCAGTCGACCGGCATGAACCCGATCATGATCAACATTGCAGAGCGTAGTCAGATTGTCCGCTTCGTTGCTGCCTTTTTTGGCATGCTCAATCAGGTGATGCGGCTCGAGTCTTTTCCGTGGATCATCGGGTCGGGCCTGTTTGCGGGTCCACCCGCACGCCGTGCAGGCGTATCCGTCACGTTCCAAGACCTGAATGCGCACCTCGTCCTTAACACGCCGATCATGAGGCGGTGCCTGGCGGTCCTCGTCTAAGACATAGGTTCCTATCGCGAGATCAGGACGCCCCTGCATGCTGGTAAATACGGGCCAGCCGTCTACGGTCCGCAACTCGCGCGTACGACGCGGCCAGTCACTCGCGTTTCCGGCAAGGTAGCGAAGCTCTTCCGAAGTCACCGGCTGCCCCACATTCTCGCGCAGATAGCGCAGGATCCGCTCCTTGACGCTTACGCGCTTCAGTTTTCTGATCGAGTTCAGCAGGTGCCATCGGTCGGCAGCCTCGCGATCGCGCTCGGTGCTCATGAGAACGTAGTGATCGGTCCGAAGCGTCGCCGGATCGACGTTCAGCGCGGTCGCAAGTTCTTTGGCGACGTAGGGAGCATCGGCCGCCATTTCCTTGAACGTCACTCCGCTGAAGATGGCCCAACCGCGTTGGACTCTTAGCTCGCGAACCCGACGAGCCCAGTCTCCGATCCCTGAAATTAAAAGGAGCTCGTCGCCTTCGATGACCGTCAGCGGATAGCGCTGGAGATATTTAAGGATCCGGTCGCGCCCGGAGAGGTCCGCATCCTCCGGCAACAAGGCTTTGCCGACGGCACGTAGCTCATGAAGAACAGGTAGCAGGCTCCGAACCCGCTCACGAAGATCCGCGCTTTCCGGGCGGCTTACAAGGTCGTCGACCAACGATTTGAGACGCTCAGCGCCCGTACGGTCCGGGAGCTCGTCGGCATCGAGCATTCAGATCAAGCGCTTTTGGCCATTGGTGCGAGCATATCCGAAACTAGGCGTCCAAGCGCCCCCGCGAACGGAGGGGGCACTGCATTGCCGATCTGGCGAGCAACCTCGACCTTGCTGCCGCAAAACTTGAAGTCGTCCGGAAAGCCCATCAACCGCGCCGCTTCACGGTGTGTTATCGGACGATGCTGATCAGGGTGCAGATAGCGGCCCTTTTCCGGTTTGTAGAACTCGGTGCGGATCGTGACCGAGGGCCTGTCCCACCAGAGCCTGCCGAATAGATCCGTGCCGCCCGATGTCTTCCTGATCCAGCATGCGGGCGTGATTTCGGGCGCTTTGCGCTGCAGATCGAAGCGATTACCGCCCGGCGGCACGGTCTTGTATCGCTTGAGGCTGACGGCTGTCGGATTGCGCTTGATGTGCAGGTCGAGCGGCGCGGACCCTTCGATCTCAGTTGCGATCGGGACAGGCAGATCGGCTATAACGTCCCGAACTGTACGCCAGCGCGGAAGATTGCTGTTGGTGCCGGGCTCTGCATGCGTTTTCAGCGGGGGAAATTCCGGTGCCCAGCCGCCGGGCTTCCAGCCGATAACAATTGTGCGCTTGCGCGTCTGGGGCGCACCGTAATCTGCCGTATTGAGAATTTCCGCACTCGTGCGGAAGCCCTCCTTCGCCGCGCGCTCACGAATCTCAACAAGCTCCGGAGAACGGAGCAGCTCTGTCACATTCTCCATAATGAAGATGCGCGCGCCCGATCGCACGACGACGTCGAGATAGGGCTCCCACAGCGCACGCCGCGCATCGCCGTCGCGCTTCTTGTTCAGTAGGCTAAAGCCTTGGCAAGGCGGCCCTCCGATGACGACGTCTGCCGCGGGGATATGGGCCCCGTGAAGCCATTGCTCGATGTTGCCGCAAACTGCCTCACCGAGAAAATTCGCTTTGTGCGTAGCAATCGCAGCTGCGTCGTTGTCGACGGCGAGCACAGGCTCGAAATCGCCGCAAAAACGCTTGTCCGAGAAGCCGAGCGACATGCCGCCGGCACCACAGAACAGATCGATCAGTTTCCAGCCCATGGGCCACCCTATAATTGGTTTGAAACGGATCCGAACCTCAAAAATTCGATGTCGAACGTCACGGCCGCCTTACTCTTGGCAACATTGCCCGGCCGGACTCGCTTAAGCAATGGCCAAGATCGACCGAGTGAGCGGGATGCCAGCCGAGTTGAGTCGGAGGCAGCATTAAGCCACTGTGATAACGGCGTCCTCAGGCTTGTCCGGCATGCGAACCGTGAAGCCGAGTGGCGATTGGATGTGGTTCTCCGGAAACAGCAGGGTAAAACCGACAGTGAATGGCGGTTTGGCTGGCTTTGGATTTTTGGCGGCCGCCTTTTCGTCGGTGATCGGATAGTAAATCATGACGCCGCGATGCGCCGCGCGCAGCGCCTTGAGCTCATCATTCGCGCGCGGCAACACCTTCTGGCAGCAGATGTGCTCCGCGAACTGACGATGGACCGGATCGTTATAGGTGTGGAAGCGGTGCGGCACCTCATGACGAGACCGGTAGACGACATCGAAGTCCGTGCCGATGATTGAATTCAGCCCGCGCGGATTCTTGATCTGCGGGCTGAGGAGCAACCAGTCCTCGATCTCATGATTGCCCGCTTTCCCCTGGAGGAATTCCAGTTGCAGCTGGAGCGGGTTTCCATTGCTTGCCTCTCGGGTGCGTGGATCGAACCACCGATAGGAGTGCAGGAAATCCACCAGCTTCTTAGTTGTGAAGGTCGCGGTATGGGCTCGCAACGTCCGGAGTGATCCGCGCGCTTCCGCTTGGAGCGACCTAAGATCGATCGACGTTCCCTTGAGTAGGGCAGCCAACAACTCGTTGTTGCGTTTGATCAGATCCTCGTCATGAGGCGCAAAGGTGGATTCGGCCAATTGTCCGCCGAAATTGCGGAATTGGATAACTGCGTTGCGCATCTTGTTCGCGGCCGTCGGACGCAACATGTGCTGGGGCACAAGTGGTGGGATTTTTGCCGGGGTCATCCTCGGCTCCTCCATCGAAGCGTAGCGCTCCAGATCCTTACGGAACAACTCCTCGTCGCGGCAGACGCCGCCGAAGGCCTCGTAAAGATCGATCGTCGCCGAGCCCTTGGCGGACTTCTTCTCTTTCGTCCCAATAAACAGACGCACGAGATCCTTGTATCCACGTCGAAAGCCGAACCAGCGCCCCATCTGCATCAGCGTGTCGCCTGCACCTGCGCGGCGACGGTAATAGCTGACCGTCAGTCCCTCGACCGTGTAGCCGCGCGAAAGCTTGGTGCCCCCAACCAGAACTTTCCAGACCGACTGTTTGTCGAAGTCCGGCGTCTGCTCCTTGGTCTCGTTGTTCACCACCAGGACGGCATCCTCGGACTCGCCGATCCGTTGGAGACAGTCACCGAGATGCGGCAACAAATCCTCGAACGATGCGGGGAGTTTCTGATCGTCGCCGCGTCGTTCGTAGACCGGCTTGAAGTCGTCTTCGAACAAAGCAGCCAAGCGCTCGAGCCCTTTGCCGCCATCATAACCCGCCGCTGCGTAGGTCTTGCGTACATCGCCCGCAAGCACCTTCTGATCCGCTACAAGCTGGGTGACGTGCACCAGCATCGTGTGATGTCGAAACTTCAGCTTCGGGTTCTGCTCAGAGCGCCAAAGTTTGATCGCGCCCGCCAGGACGAAGCTGTCGATCGCCGCACGCAAATTCTTCGGACTGCTGTCCTCACCGATCACTTCGCGAACAAAATCTCTCTTGTTCGGCTTCTCGTCCTCGTTACCTTCATCGAAATCGTAGAAGTCGGACACGCCCATATAGCCAATCGGCCGGGGCAGCGCGATCAGGAAGTCCTTGGGAAAAATGTCGCCTTCGCTCGCCGGGTCCACAAACACATTGGCGAACGGCGTTGCGGTGTAGCCGATATATTGCGACCTCGGTAGTAGGCGCAGCAAATCAACGATCGCCTGATTGGTCGCGTTGCGCTCTTCTTGAAGTGCGCCGGGCGTCTGCTTCTTGGTGTTGATGCTTGCCTGATCGGACTCGTCGTCGATGATCAGAACCGGAACCTGATCCAGCGGTGCACCGAGTTTCTGCCGCCCTAACGCTGTCAGGTCGGTCAGCAGGCGCTGAACCACCTTGCTATTCTTTTTGAGCACCGCAATCCTGGCGGGCGCGCGATAGAGGTTGTCCGGATGATTGAATGGCAGCGCCGCATTCTGCGGTTCAAATTTGAGCGCAGCCACGCCGAGAGCAAGCCGCTGATAGTCCCCTTCGGGTCCGGTCAATCTCGCCAAGTCAAACGCACCGAGTTCACTCGGCTTCGCTCCGTGCGTCAAAAACTCATCCCAGTCGGGGTCGTTGACATATTCACGGTCGAGCAACTCGCGCCCGACAAGCTCCTTGTCGATTCGACGCTGGGTTTGGGACCGCAGCACATCCAACATGCCGCCGAGCACGATGATCAGGCGGTAGCCGGCGTCTGCGGCTTTCGCGATTACGCCGGTGAAGTTGGCGGTCTTTCCGCTCTGGACATAGCCGATGACCAGTCCTTTTGACTGGTACGCGGTTTCGGCAGCTGGGTCGGCGAGGCGCTCGACAACGCTGCTGGTGCTGTCCTCGAGTTGAAGCACGCTGTCTTCCGCCCAGCCCTGCTTAAGCAGCTGCTCGGAATAGCGCTCCCAATAATAGTCGCGACCGGCGCGGATTTCAGGCGTGTACCATCGCTCATGGTCGGTCGCGATCACCGTCGGACGAGCAAGCGCCTGGAAGGGCAATCGTTCGTTGCAAAGCGCAATCCAGCCCTCATCGAGCCCAAGCCTGTCATAGATGAGCGTGCGGCGATCCGCCGAATTAATCTGCGTTTTTCCGCCCCAGTCGGCCACTTCGTTGTCCCACTTCGCAAGCTTGCGCCGCAGAATGCCCAGCGTGTCATCGCCCGGTCCGGCATCTCGAAGCGCTTCAAGCAAAGCGTCAGGCGTAAAAGCTTCATCGCCAGCTGCATCCTCGGCCGCATAGTCGAGCGCGCGGACAAGCTTCTTCGGGCCTACAGTCATTCCGGCTAGCGCGGCGTTGAGAATTTCGAACATCACGGGGCTCCAGTCTCGGAAGGTACAGCGGGTATGACCGCCAGAAAGGCCTCGGTCCCGTCAGCGACCCCGAAGCCGTCGACGTCGATAGCGTACGAGACTTGGCTGATCCGCCCGGTGGCAAAACGTCCATCTATCTGCGCAAGCGCGTCGACCGTGAGGCGAGGTACACCATCGGTTACCGCGATCAGCACTGCTGCGTCCCGAAGCCTGCGGCGGCGTACGTAAAGCGGCGCATCAACAGGGTCATAGCCGAGCGTCGCGAGACTGGCTCGAAAACGGGTGAGAGCAGCGTGCGAGGATGCAAGCCTCGCTTCGATCGATGCGACGGCCTCTGAAAGCGTACGACCGCCCGCGCCTGCAATGGCGAGCTTCAAGGACAGCAAGTACAAGGCGCAGTCCAAACTCGGCTCGAGTTGCCCGAGGCCGTTGATCGTGTGGACACGCTTCGCGCCGGAGGTCGTTTTTACTTCGAACTCAATCGTGCCGAGGCGAAAGTCGTGAGGCTGGCGCAGCGGCCCGACCCATGCATCCAATGCGTCGACGCCTTGGACCGCGATCAGCCGCTCCAACAACCAAAGCTCGCCGAAAAGGCCCGCTTGGGTCTCCTCCGACATGAGTGACGGTCGACTGATGAGCGCTTCCCATCGGTCCACAGCGTTGGCCAGCGCTGCGTCGGGATCCAAGCCGTCCTCGACCACGGCCGCGACGATTTCCGAAACTAGGCGGTAGAAGTTCCCAAACAGGTGCCGCGCATCGGTCCAGATTTCGGTGTGACGGCGATCCGGGCCCACAACCTCGTCGACATGAATCTCGGCAAACGGAAATACCTGGCCTTTAGGGCGCAACCCCGCTTGCTCAAAGCGAGCACCGATTCGCTCGGCACCCGGGTCGATGAACAGTGCGACCGTCGGCATCTGCCGCACCACAAAGAGGTAAGGAATGCCGGTTTCGATATAATCGCGCTCAAACGCTGCCCAATCCGGCAGCAGGGTCGGCGTATCAGTCATCACGGTCTTTCAGGCGGATTTTGATGACCTCAAACAGCAATGCGTTGGTGAGATTGATATGCTCACGCAGCTTGCGCGATGAACGATGCCGCGCAAAATCGTCTTTGTAGAGCTGGAACAGCAGCAACTTTACGAGCGGAGCATCCGCAGCCGATGCCGAGGCGCCGTCTAAAATCTCGTGGCGATACTCACGATTCAGCACGATGTTCATGTCGGTGAGGTCGATATCAAAGACCTGCCCATCGTCCAGCTTCTCCCAGGCGAAGCCGACTTCCTCGGCCTCCTCATCGCCCGCGATCCGCTTATGCGCCGCGCGGCGAACCCGCATGGCGATACCAGCACCGGGGACCGCAGGCGCGGTAACCGGCCCACGCTCCGATCGTCGGGACGCTCGATAAGCAGCTCGCGCGGCTTCGAGATAATCTTCCAAAACGATGTCACCGTCTGAGGCCGCAAGCAGCGCCTGCGCCTGCGAAGCGGTCACCTGCAGCGCAGATTTCTGGACATTGACGTCGATGCCCACAGGCGGAAGTTCAACGGCGACTCGCGCGAGCAGCAGCTCTGAATCCTGGTCTCCCTTGACCACCCCGTTCCAGCCACCGGTCTGGATCAGGCGGTTGTTGCGATAGAAGTAAAAGCCTTGAAATTCGACACCTTTGCGGCTGCCCAGCAAGAACCCGTCCGCAGCCGAGCCCGCCGGCCAGATATGCGTCTCAAGCGCCAGCGAGCCGAGGCCCGGGAGCTCGCAGTCGAGCGTTTTGGGCCAGCCTGAGGCGCCGGGATTAGGATAACGAAAGGGACTGTGCGGTCTTACCGGGCGCGGCAGCGCAAGGGCCCGGCGTTCATGGCGCACAACAATGGCAATCGACAGCGCACCGCTTTCGAGGAAGCGGTGGAAGGTCAAGCCCAGATGCGCTTCCAGTCGAGGCATCGCGGTGCTCAGAAACTCATCGAGCGCATCGGCGTGTTGAGCGACCACCAGGCGATCGAGCCGCTCCCAAATCACCAAGGTTCCCGAAGCGGGCGATTTGCCCCTGAGGCACAGATCATCGAACACCGTGCCCGACTGCACCGGATCGAGCACGTCACAGCGCCAGTCATTATCGATGGCCTCGACCGACCATCGGCTCGCAACGACATTGCCGCTTTGCCGGCTGATCACGGTCATAGTTTTGGATTGGCTGAAAGATGCAGATTTGAGTCCCATGCCGTAGGTACCGAGGTCGCCGGAGTCATGTTCGGTCCGGCCGGCGAACTGCATGCCGGTTCGAAGTGCTGCCATATCCATGCCGCGACCGTCGTCGGCGATGGTGACAGCGGTGATCTCGTGATCATTGCGAAAGAATGTGATTTCAACGCGGGTAGCCTGTGCATCGATTGAGTTATCGATGATGTCCGCGATAGCCGCGGGCAGCTCATAGCCGATGCGCGACAGCGCACGGATTGTGCCCTTGCCTTCCGGTCGCAACAGCATGTGATCTACCGTCGCCAACGGCTCCAGCATCTTCCCCCCTTCGCCCGACTTGCGATGACCGATCAATCGCTATAGCCCTGCCGCATCCGGCACAACCCGATCGAGCTTCTCAAGGTCGATCAATTTTTCAAATGGGGATTGAGTGGCTCGTCGTTCGCAAACAGGCAACCCGGAAGAACTGCGCCTTAAGTTGGTTGAACTTCTCCAAGATCTGCCTGAGCGACTTCGTACCGGTACGGTGGGAGAGCAGGTCTCCAGCCTGGTCGAAGCCAATCTCCATCTTCGCGCATTGGGTGCCTCGATCGGCGCGTCTCTGGCACCGGAAGAAGCAGGATCGGGTCGCGCTCGGCTCCTAGCCTATCTACGCCATCAGGTTGGCCATATCGTACACACCGACGAGCTCATGATCGTCGCCGGCATTGGCGACTATCCTCGCCGTATTCGAGAGCTTCGCGCCGATCACGGATGGCCGATCATTTCCGGTTTGGCGGTTCGCGACATGCGTGCAGATGCCGCCGCGACGGAGAAGCGCAGCCGCGGTGCTGAGCAGGCCACCAAAATGGTGGCTGAGGAGTACCTGCTGATCGAAAATACGTGCGACCAAGACGCGATCGGCCGGTGGGAGCAAGCCGTCGCAATCCGAGATCAGTCGCCAGATGTGAAGTCGGCAGTGCTCACCTACCTTAAGCGGGCGCTGGGTAAGCGTGTAACGGCGGAAGAGCTGCGTTATGTGGCGGGCAACAGCAGTACATGGCCTGCGGCGGTTCGTGCGCTCCGCGCGGAAGGTTGGGCGATTGCGTCAAAGGGTGCCGGTTCGACTGACTTACCTTGGGGTCTCTACGTTTTAAAGTCCGCAAAGTGCGACTAACTCAATCTATGAAAGCCCATCTCCTTTGGGTGTAAAGCACTTGGATCCGAGGGAGATCGGAATCATGCCAGGCCCGATCTAGGACTTTTCGCGACTGTCAAATTCGGGCTCCCGCAGGGACATGCTAGGCGAAGGCACATCGCGCGACGGCGCGCGATCGCTCGCTACGCTGCGAGACCGAGCCCCCCGGTCTTGGCTTGGCGGTTTCGATCGCTGGCGCGGTCTTCGCCTTGACCATTGCATGCGGTTGCGGTGGTTGCCTTGCCCGCTCCCACCAACGGCTGCGAGAGCCAAACATGAACGAACGAGCATAAAGCCCTCAGTCTGCTCCAAAGCAGACGGGCCGCTCCCCACCACTTCCAGACATTAGACAGGCGGAGAAACCCTTCGCCGCGAGCGCGCGAACGCCGGGCCTGCGGCCTGCGTTACGTATAATACCTGGCGCGTAAGCGTGGCCTGAGGGCCGCCTTGCCCGTTTGGCCGTAGCCGGGATGCTTATCGTCTTTGACGAGGGCGCGGGCGGTGCGGGAAGTTTTCGGTTCTGAGACTGGTCGTACGAGCGCTCGTACAACTGGTCGTGTGGAGGTGGTCGGCCGGGTATCGGGCCGACGGAGCTGGTCGGACGCGGAGAAGCTGGAGATCCTGGCCGAGGCGTTCCGGCCGGGCGTGCGGGTCCGTGATGTCATCGCCCGGCGCGAGGTGTCGAGCAGCCTGATCTATACGTGGCGCAAGCAGGCGCGGCTGGGCAAGCTGGGCAGGGTCGCGCCTGCGCTGCCGGCATTCGCCGAGGTGCGCGTGGCCGATGTCGCCGCACCTGCGCCGCAGCCGGCGACATCCGCGTCTGGCCTCATCTGCATCGAATTTCCGGGTGGCGTCCGAGTGAGCGTGGACGGGTCGGTGGACGCCGGCGCGCTGGCGCGAGTGTTGTCGGTGCTGCGTTGAGCCCCACGCCGTTGCCGACGCGGGTGTTCCTGGCGTGTGGCGTCACCGACATGCGCAAAGGGTTCGATGGCCTGGCGGTACTGGTGCAGCAGGTGCTGGCCCAGAACCCGCACTCGGGCGCGTTGTTCGCGTTCCGGGGCAAGCGGGGTCATCTGGTCAAGCTGCTGTGGTTCGATGGGCAAGGCCTGTGCCTGTTCTCCAAGCGGCTCGACCGGGGTCGGTTCGTCTGGCCGGTGACCGCGACGGGCACGGTGACGCTGACGCCGGCACAATTGTCGATGCTGCTGGAGGGCATCGACTGGCGTCGCCCAGAGCGGACGTTCACGCCGACGCTGGCGGGGTGAAAACGGCGGTTTTGCGACGCTTTTTCTCGCCCGTCGATGCGTGATCTGTTATGAAATGCGGGTGCTGGAAGCGCCTGTTTCCCCTGCTGATGCCACCGCGCGGATCGCCGCGCTGGAGGCATCGCTCGCCCGGGCGAATGCCGCGCTCGCCGCCCGCGATCTGCTCATCGACACGTTGCGCGGGCAGATCGCCCGACTGCGGCGGATGCAGTTCGGTGCCTCCTCCGAGAAGTTGGGCCGCGAGATCGAACAGCTCGAGCTGGCGCTGGAAGAGCTGGAAACGGAGCGGGATGTTTCCGAAGTCGAGACTGCGGCGCCTGGAGTAGCGCCGCGCCTGGCACCGGTCCGCAGTCTGCCGGAGCATCTGCCGCGCGAGGAGGTCGTCCACGAGCCGGCGTCCGGTATCTGCACCTGCCCGGACTGCGGTGGTGCGCTGCGCCGGCTGGGCGTGGACGCGCACGAGATGCTCGACATCGTGCCGGTGCGCTGGCGGGTCGTGCGCAACGTCCGCCCCAAATACAGCTGCCGGTCTTGCGAGAAGATCGTCCAGGCACCCGCGCCGGTCAGCGCTGTGGCGCGGGGCAAGGCGACCTTCGCGACGCTGGCGCACGTCGTCGTCTCCAAGTTCGACCACCATCTGCCGTTGTACCGCCAGGCCGAGATGATGGCCGCGCAGGGGCTCGAGATCGACCGCTCGACGCTCGCGGGCTGGGCCGGGCAAGCTGCAGCACTGCTCGACCCGGTGGTCAGCCGTATCCGTGACGAGGTGCTCAAGGCCGACAAGATCCACGCCGACGACACGCCGGTGCCGGTGCTCGAACCCGGCCGTGGCAAGACCGCGACCGGGCGGCTGTGGGTGTACGCCGCCGACGACCAGGCGTCCGGCAGCACGACACCGCCCGCAACATGGTATCGCTTCACGCCCGACCGCACCGCGGCGCACCCGCAGGCGCATCTCGCCGGCTTTCGCGGCTTTCTCCAGGCCGATGCCTATGCGGGCTATGACGCCCTGTACCGCGGTGGCGTCACAGAGGTGGCATGCTGGGCACACTTCCGGCGCAAGGTGTTCGACCTGCACGAGCGCCTCTCCACGCCGCTGACCACCGATATCCTAGAGCGCATCGGCGCGCTCTATGCCGTCGAGGCGGAGGTGCGTGGTCAGCCGCCGGATGTACGCCGTCGAGCGCGACAGGAACGAAGCCAGTCGCTGGTCGACGCCTTGCGCGAGGTGCTCGACGCTGCCCTTCGCCGCCTGTCGCCCAAGTCCGACATGGCCAAAGCCATCGCCTATGGCACCAAACGCTGGCCGGCGCTGTGCCGCTTCCTGGGTGACGGGCGTCTGGAGATCGACAACAACATCGCGGAGCGGGCCCTGCGCGGCGTCGCCGTGGGAAGGCGCAACTGGCTGTTCGCGGGTTCGCGCGCAGGCGGCGAGCGAGCCGCCGCCATCTACACCGTCATCCAGACCTGCAAGGCCAACGGCGTCGACCCGCAGGCCTATATCGCCGATGTCATCGCCAGGGTCGCCGGCGACTGGCCCGCCACCCGCTGGGACGAGCTGATGCCGTGGAACTGGGTGCCCCAGACAGATCAGCCAACAGCCCAAGCCGCATAAACTGCGGTCCTCACGCCACGCTTACCCTGGCGCCCTGCACTCGATACCCGGTACCGGCCTGCCCCAGGGCGCAGCGCTTCCGTCGCAGTTGTTCCTAAATGCTAACCGTCATTGGCCACCGGACGGGCAACTGGACGATCGTCATCTCGTGAAGTGGTCGCCCCGCTTCCCCGATCAGTAATAGCGACTGGCTTCTCAAACGAGGCAAGCCTCTCCTTGCGTGAGCGGTGGGGAAACCCGGACTTCACCAGTAGTGCGCCGTATGCCTCGGCAAGTGCTTCATGCGCCATGCGGGCGGGTACTGAACTCGCGATCAGTGCATTATGGAGGGAAACCTGTTCCCGTCGCAGAATGTAATTAATGTCCATTATCCGCGTCCTAACTGGAGCGGGAGCTTTCATCTTGCTCTCGGTCGCGCGATGCTCGGAAAAGAAAGCGCGATTTTCGCTTGTATCACGTGGCGGGCCCTAACCATAGCGTTCTAGAACCATGCCGTACGTAGACAGGTCAGCGGGTTTCGTGGTCCAGCGCGTCTAAGGCCTTGGTCAGTTTCTTGGCCGACTCGACCAGCGCGTCTTCTTCATGCGCCCAGAGGGGCGGACACAGAACGCGTTCGATTCCTCCCGCGCCGAGAATGCAGGGCACGCTGGTGCAGAGTTCGCTCTGATCGAAATGCCGATCAACCGACGTGCTCACAGGTAGCACGCATCGTTCGTTCCGGACGACCGCTTCGCAGATACGTACGATGGCTGTGGCAACGCCGAAGGACGTAAAGCCCTTCCCAGAGACGATACGATACCCAGCTTGTCGGACGTTCTCGCCGATCGCCGCCAAGTCTAGAGGCGCGACGGGATCGAGGAAATCCCTAAGCGGCGTTCCGCCGATGCGGACGGTTGAGAAAACCGGGACTTCGCTATCGCCGTGTTCGCCCAGCACGTAGCCCTCGATCGCCCCAGCCGAAACCTCAAGGGCCGCCGACAACGCCTGCTTGAGCCGCCCTGAGTCGAGAAGGGTTCCGGTCCCAATCACCTTGCTCTTCGGTAGCCCGGCGTGTCGGATGGCAAGCGTCGTCATCAGGTCGACTGGGTTGGACGCAATGACGAGGACGCCTGCGAACCCCGCCGCGGCCAAGCGCCGTACGCAGTCGATGACTATGGTAGCGCTGGCGGAAGCCAAAGACAGTCTGCTCTCGCTGCCATGCGACGCCGCGCCGGCCGTCAAAACTGCAATGTCGGCGGCTGCGGCATCCGCGTATGAGCCGGCCCAAATCTTTGCAGGGCGCGCAAGCGCGTTTGCATCGGTAAGATCAGCTGCTTCGGCTTGCGCAAGTGCTTCGTTGCTGTCGATCAAGACGATCTCGCGGAACAACGCCCTGAGCATGGTGGCATAAGCTGCCGTCGCGCCGACGTGGCCAGCCCCGATAAACGCGATCCTGTCACACGACGATAACATTTCGACTCTCCCGTGAAGCGGGAGCACCTGCGTCTCTCAGCCCCCGCGAAGCTGCGACCGCGTGCGGAAGTGTCCTGGTTATAACCTAGCGCGTCGAAAGAATCTAACTCCTCCGGCAACGCTCGACCGCAACGCATCAGCGAATGAGGGACGGCGGAGAAACCCTCCGCCATACGCCCGAAAATGCGGGGCCTTCGAGCCGCACGGTACTCGCATTCTCGCGATTGATACCCACGGCAGCTATCGCCCAAAACCGTTCGTCGCA
This sequence comes from Sphingomonas hankookensis, assembly GCF_028551275.1. Lineage (NCBI taxonomy): Bacteria > Pseudomonadati > Pseudomonadota > Alphaproteobacteria > Sphingomonadales > Sphingomonadaceae > Sphingomonas > Sphingomonas hankookensis. The sequence continues at coordinate 1,760,457 of NZ_CP117025.1, read as the reverse complement.
GAAACGATTCGTATCGACTCATAGGATTTGGCAGTTGATGGGTAGTCCGGCAGCCTCGGAAGCATGGAACAGCAGATTATTCATGCCTGCGGCCACGAGCAGGCTCATGTCATCTATGGCTTCGACTCTCAGGTCGCGCGGAAGGCACGCTGGCTGCGGACAACCAAGTGCAGGGCCTGTTTCGTCGCAGACAAGAAAGCCGAACAGACCGATGCCGCAGAGCGTGACAGCGCGACGATAGCTCATCTCGACCTGCCGCCGCTTACCGGGAGCGAGCGGCAGGTCAACTGGGCTGAAACTATTCGCATCAGTCGCTTGGCCGCGCTGGTGGCGACCCCTCACACAGGTGCCCGGGCCGACTGCGACTTGTGCCTGCGCATCTACGACGCGAAGTGGTGGATCGATCACCGGGACCTGCCGAACGCAGATCTCGTGGTTCAGGCGACCAGCCACCTGCAAATTGCTGGCATGCCAACAAATGGGCAGCAGTCTGAAGCGGCATGATCAGGGCCCCAGCGCGTACCTACTCTATAGCACGAACCTGCCGGCATAACACCTGAACTCCAACGCAGCGCGCTGCTCAGCTCAGACCTGAAAGTAAAGTAGCCGTGGATCATCGAGCATGCTGGCTGGCGTCGGAGTAATCCAATCGGCACCATGTTCGGGATAAGGGCCGTAGAACAGGTCGCCCAGTGCCCGTCGGAAATGAGCGTTCATCCACCGGCGTCGCCGATGCTCGGGGGCATCATGGATCATGTGGCATCGTTGGCAAAGCGCAGCCAGCTTTTCAAAGCGACTGTCGCTTGGATCGTGATGGAGATGGGCGCACGCCAGAACTACCGATGTCCACTTGCCCACGTGAAGAATATCGTTGGTCGGTCGGCGAACCCGCCTGCCCTGCCCGTTCCGCCAATACCGGCGTTCCGCGTCCCACCACCGTCCGTCACCCATGTGGAAGACGCGCTTCAGATGTCCCCGACCACAATGCTCGCAGCAGCCTTTGGCACGGACAAACCGAACGAAGTCGGAGATATGCTGCCAATCGATCGGGTATAGAAAAACATGCTCAGGACGGATCGGCATCGGTAGAAGCGCTATGCAGTAGTGTGGATTCCGATGGCAAGGTACCGTTTGGTGCGAGAGACGCCGCAGGCAGGAAGCGATAGACGGTCCCTCGTGAGATCCCCAGTTCGCGGGCGATGTGCGCCGGGCGCATCCCCTGCTCTGCGCGGCGACGCACCGCCTCCGGGTCGATACGAGGTTTGCCACCTTTATAAACGCCGCGCGCCTTTGCAGCCGCGATCCCCTCCGCCTGCCGTTCCTTACGCAGGTTCGTCTCGAACTCGGCAAAGACCCCCAGCATATCAAGAAACGCTTTACCGGCGGCGGTGCGGGTATCGATCGGCTGTTCTGTTGCCTTCAGGGCTACCCCCCTGCCCTTCAACTCGTGGACGATGTCCTGAAGGTCCTTCATCGACCGTGCGAGACGGTCGATCCGCGTTACGACAAGCGTGTCACCTTCGCGCAGGAAATCGAGCAAGACTTGCAACTCGGTTCGGGCTTCGCGCCCGGACCCGGACTTTTTCTCCGACCGGATCGTCTGACATCCAGCTGCGCGTAAAGCGGCTTCCTGGATGCCGAGATCCTGATCCGTCGTAGAAACACGGGCATATCCAAAAAGCGCCATCGAACCCTCATTTTGTTCGAACAGCTTCTAGACCCAACGGCGCGCCTGTTCAATATCTCTGCAACCCACCCTGATTAGACGCGGCCATCGCTTCATACCAGATGTCCGATACGGGTATACCCACATTGACATATGCACGATGACACCCCGGAAGCCGCTTCCCAGAGCCTAGTTGTGTCACATTCTCTCTTCTGGCATGTTCTAGATCGATACCGACTGGAAGGAGTGCAGAGGTGGCATCACAATCCATAGATATCAGCGTTGCCGGTAATGGCCGCATGGTTCTTCCGGCATCGGTACGAAAAGCGATGGGTCTGCATGGCGCTACGAAGATCATTCTGACTCTCGAGGATGATCAGGTGCGGCTGTCCCCCATTGGTCATGGCGTATCACGCGCGCAGGCACTCTATCGAGCACATGCCAAACATGCCCGCACGACCGACGACTTCCTGGAAGATCGGAAGGCGGAAGCTGCCTCTGATCACGGCGAGGACACGTCCGCTGCATCGGATCGAGACGCATAATGGCATCCATCGTTCTCGACGCATCCGCAGTGTTGGCGTTGGTCCGAGATGAACCCGGTGCCGACAAGGTCGCCCCCCACATCGGGCGCGCAACGATATCGGCGGTCAACCTCCAGGAGGTGATCAAGGAGCTGCTGCTCAGTGGCCTCGACGAGCCAACCACCCGCGAATTGCTCGAAGAGCTTCGACTAGACGTTCGCGCCCACGATACCGAAGCGGCCTATGCCGCCGCGGCTCTCCATGCCCAGACGCGCCAATATGGTCGTGGACTGGGTGACCGATCATGTCTCGCGCTCGCTGTGCAGCTTGGGGTACCTGCCCTCACTGCCGATCGTGAGTGGAAAAAGGTGAAGGTGAAAAACCTGAAGCTTGAGCATATCCGGTAAGCCAAGCTGCGACGATCTCACTGCCTAACGCGGACTTCGTGCTTTCGACGACAGGAGGTTCGCTTAGCTATGGGAGAAGAGCACTGATTGAACCGCCCCGGGTTTGCCGGAGGCCGTGGGTTGTGAGTTACGCTGCCATATCCAGGTTCTCCGCGGCAGCATAATATTGCTCTTCGGCTTCGGCAGGCGGGATGTTGCCGATGGGCTCCAGCAGCCGGCGATGATTGAACCAGTCGACCCATTCGAGCGTGGCGTATTCGACGGCTTCAAAGCTGCGCCACGGCCCACGCCTGTGGATCACCTCGGCTTTGTAGACGCCATTGATCGTCTCGGCCAAAGCGTTGTCGTAGCTGTCGCCGACGCTGCCAACCGATGGCTCGATCCCGGCTTCGGCGAGGCGCTCGGTGTACTTGATGGACACGTATTGCGACCCCCGGTCGCTGTGATGGATGAGACCGCCCCGATGGGCCGGCCGGCGATCGTGGAGGGCCTGCTCCAGGGCATCGAGGACGAAGCTGGCATGCGCCGTTCTGCTCGCCCGCCGCCCCACGATCCGCCTGGCGTAGGTGTCTATGACGAAGGCGACGTAGACGAAGCCCGCTTAAGGCTCGCGACGTAGGTGAAATCCGACACCCACAGCATGTTCGGCGCTGGCGCGTAGAACCTGCGGTTGACGTGATCCAGCGGGCACGGCGCTGCCTTGTCACTCATCGTCGTGCGAACCGGCTTGCCCCGGATCACGCCCTGTAGACCCATATCGTGTCAATCGGCGTCCAAAAAGGACCCCCTATCGGCGTCCAAAAGGGACCCCCTTCGTCGAGCAGCGTTACGGGTATGACGGGTGCACCGTTCGCGCTGGTTGCGGCGTAGGGCGGGCGTAGCCCGACCGGAGGCGCAACCAGCGCGAAGCGTTCTCTGCCGGTGGTCCTGGGCGTCAGCTTCGATGTTTGAAGCGCCAGCTGTCGTTGCCGGTTTCGACGATGTCGCAATGGTGGGTAATACGGTCGAGCAGTGCGGTGGTCATCTTGGGGTCGCCAAAGACGGTCGGCCACTCGCCAAAGGCGAGGTTCGTGGTGACGATGACGGAGGTCTGCTCGTAGAGCTTGCTGACGAGGTGGAAGAGCATTTGACCGCCCGAGCGTGCAAACGGCAGGTAGCCAAGCTCGTCGAGCACCACGAGGTCGAGGCGCGAGAGCTGGGCCGCCAGCGTGCCGGCCTTGCCAAGGCGCGTTTCCTCCTCGAGTCGGTTCACCAGGTCCACTGTGTTGAAGTAGCGTCCGCGGGCGCCGGCTCGTACCACATTGGCGGTGATGGCGGTGGCGAGATGCGTCTTGCCGGTACCCGTTCCACCGACCAGCACGACGTTGCGTCGGCCCGGAAGAAACGAGCCGCTGTACAGCGAGCGCACCAGTCCCTCGTTGATGGGAGTGTCGCCGAAGACGAAGGCGTCGAGGTCCTTCACCGCGGGCAACCTGGCGGCCGACATCCGGTAACGGACCGAGGCTGCATGGCGGTGCGTCGCCTCGGCACGCAGCAGGTCGGTCAGGACCTCCATGGTCGTGCGCTTGCGCTGGAGACCGGTAGTGACCGCCTCGTCGAAAGCGCCAGCCATGCCCTTCAGCCCCAACTCGGTCATGGCCGTCATCATCTCATGCCGCTGCATGGAGGCCTCGCAGGCTGTCATAGCGGTTGCAGTCGGCGCGGGGCGGATGGCGCAGCGCCAGATCTTCTGGCGTGACAATAGTCAGCGGTCGCGGCGGTTCGCGCCGGCGGGCCAGGATGTTGACGATGACGTCGTCGCTGGCGACGCCGGCCAGCAATGCTTCGCGCACGGCCGCTTCCACCGCCTCGAGTCCGTCGTCGAGCACCGCGGCCAGCACCCGCACGAACCGCCGGTCGGCATCGTCACCGACGCCAAGCTTGCGCCGCAGTCGTGCCAGCGCAGGCGGCAGCTCCCAGCCCTGGAACGGCGCGCCGTTCCGCAGGGCGCCCGGCTTGGTCGCCAACACCGGCAGATAATGCCACGGGTCGTAGATGGTCCGGTCCCGGCCGAAAAACCGGGGATGGTCGGCGACGACTTCCCCGTCGCAGCGCACGACGATGCGGTCGGCATAGGCGCGGACCTGAACGGCACGTCGCACCACCCTGGCAGAAACGGAGTAGCGGTTGCGGTCGAAGCTGATGAGGCATGTGCCGCTTACCGCATGCTCGCTCTCATGAAAGCCGTCGAAGGGTGCGACAACAGGCTGGAGCACGCTGCGCTCGGCAGCCCAGGCCTGAGCAACCGTCAGTTCCTTCTGCTCGGGATGCTGGTGCAACTCTGTCCAGCGCCGACACTCGGCCTCCAGCCAACCGTTCAGCTCCTCGAGGCTGGTAAATCGCAGGCGTGGCTGGAAGAAGCGGCCGCGTGCGGTTTGCACCTGGTTCTCGACCTGACCTTTCTCCCAGCCCGACGCCGGCGAGCAGGCGGTCGGCTCGACCATGTAATGGTTGGCCATGACCAGGAAGCGCCGGTTGAAGACACGCTCCTTGCCCGTGAACACGCTCGTGACCGCCGTCTTCATGTTGTCGTAGATGCCGCGCGTCGGCACACCTCCGAAGAAGGCAAACGCCCGCGCATGCGCGTCGAACAGCATCTCCTGTGTCTCGCGGGGATAGGCTCGCACATACATTGCCCGCGACGCGCATAGCCGGACATGCGCGACCTTTACCCGCATCGGCTTGCCCGAAATCTCCACGTCCTCGTGGCTCCAGTCGAACTGGTAAGCCTCGCCCGGCCGGAACAGCAGCGGGATGAACGCCGGCGCATTCATCACATCGCGACGTCGCGCCCGGCGCCAGCGGGCCGCATAACGCCGCACCGCGTCGTACGAGCCGTCGAACCCCTCGCGCAGCAGCAGGTCGTGGATGCGCGTGAGGCGCAGCTTCTCGCGCCGCGGCCGTGCCTCATCTTCCTCCAGCAACGCATCCAGTCGCGCCTGAAATGGCCCCAGCTTCGGCAGCGGCTGTACCTCCCGCCGATACCCCATGTCCGCTTCCGGCGCCCGGATCGCCTTGCGCACCACCTTGCGCGACAGGTGCAGGTCCCGCGCTATCGCCTTGATGGCCTTCCCCGACGCGTGCTCGCGCCGGATCCTCAACACCGTCTCCAATACCAGCATCCCGATCTCGCCGCCTGACACACCGCCAAGCGAACAGCCTAGACCAACGGGATGAGGGGTCCCTTTTCGACGCCGATCACCCCGCTACCGGGGTCCCTTTTCCACGCCGATCCACACCCATATCGCGCATCAGCCGCTCGATGGTGCAGCGGGCGACCGGGAAGCCCTCGCGCATCATCTGCCGCCAGACCTTGCGGACGCCGTAGACCGCGAAGTTCTCGGCGAACACGCGAGCCACCTCGGGCTTGAGAACCTGATCCCGCTGTGCCCGCGCCGACAGGCGCATTGGATCCTGCCGCTGCGCGACACGCTCGAAATATGTCGATGGGGCGATCGGCAAGACGCGGCAGATCGGCTCGACCCCATAGGATTTACGGTGATCGTCGATGAAGGCGATCATCGCCGGAATGGGCGGTCGAGCTCCGCCTGGGCAAAATATGCCGACGCCTTGCGCAGGATCTCGTTGGCCTGTCGCAGCTCGCGGACGTCGCGTTCCAGCGCCTTCATCTTGTCAGCGACCTCGGTCGGGACGCCAGCGCGCTTGCCGCTGTTCACCTCCGCCTTCTTTACCAACTCATGCACCGTCTACGTAATGCAGCCGATCTTCTCGACAATGGAATCTACCGCCGCCCATCGCCATGGGTGATCGCGCTCGTGATCCCGCACCATCCGTATCGCTCGCTCGCGGACCTCAGGCGCGCACTTGTTCGTCGTCTTGCTTATATAGGCTCCACCTTCTCAGAAGTTGTAGCCTCCGACGAACCCAGGGCGGTTCATACCCCCCGCGACGCTGCGCTATCCTAATGTCAAATCTGCAGCTTCGGCGGCCAGCAACGGTAGAGGCGCAACCCGACGAACCAATGCGCGATGAACCGCGTCAATCAGAAACGGAACGCCGCTTTCAACCAGAAACTGTCACCTTGTGTACGGTTGGTTGCCGACAATTCATGCTGCCACTGAAAGGCGATCGGCACCTTGCCCGCCTGATAACGGACGAGCGGTCCAAGCGCAAAAACCTCCCCCTTGTTGCCGTTAACGCCGACACGCGCGCCGTTCACCTTGTCGTCCGTCGTCTGCTTCAAATAATAACCGGTGATGCCCACCGTAAGGGGATTGAAATTATACGCCGCAGCGAAGTCAACGTGTGCGGCTTGGCCGGAGCGGTAGTTGGTATCCCGGTTCTTCGTGTTGAAGTCGTACATCAGCTTCAGCGACACTTCTGGGCCAGGACCCCTGGGATTGAAGTGGGTCACCGCGAGCACCGGTTGGAATGTCCAGTAGTTGTTACCGAGATTAGCGAGATTGGTGCGCTTGTAGCTGCCGGTGGGTACGAACGTGTCCATCGTTGCGACAAAGAAGGTATTCTTGCGTTGCCAGCCGAGCACGAGCGGATTGACGATGATATCGCCGATGCCGAACTTGCTCTGCCGCGCACCTCCGGCGTGGACGTTGACGTTGATGATCGGCACGAACGCCTGCATCGCGACCGATGCGCCAAGCACCTTGAAATTGGTGACGTGGACAAAGCGCGGAATGTCGCCGACGATATTGACCGAGAAGTCCGGCGGCCCCGCGCTGTTGCCGTTGTCATCGTTCAGGCGATCTGCGGTGTAGTAATAGCCGTAATTGAGGAGGTACGTTCCGGGTGGCGGAAGCGCAGCGATAGTGAGCGCCTCAGCGCCGTTTGGATAGGCGGTGCGGCCGCCTTCAGACGCCAGCGCCGGCGTTGCGGCTGTAGCAGTCACGATCGCGGCTGCGCCAAGAAGATGGTTTTTCACGACATTCCCCCCTTTGCTTGGGACGCAAGTTTCCAATCAGCGGCATCAGCCGCCGGCTCGCGTTCCGGTTGTTGTTTTACTCAGAGCTTCTTGAAGAACGGAGATCGTACTGATTTCTCGGCATCGGCCGCGGTAACGAACTTCTCGACGAAGATGTCGCGCTCGAACAGGCGCCCCTTCATCAACGCGCCGATCCCCGCCTCAATCATCGGCGGTGGACCGCAAAGATATGCTTGATGGCCAGTGAACCGGCCAGCGAACAGACGCTCAGCGGCTTCGTGAACGTATCCAGTTTCGCCTTCCCAGGCATCCTTAGGCTCTGCTTGTGACAGCACAGGCACATAGCGGAACGTGGGATTCCCTTCGGCGAGTTTGCGGAAGAAATCGGCATAGTGGAGATCGTGCGGGCGACGCGCCCCGTGTATCAAGGTAATCGGCTGATCGTAGCCTTGGCCGATCAACTCAAGTATCATGCTCTTGGGACTGGATAATCCGGAGCCACCGGCGAGGAAGATCAGCGGCTTGTTTGCCGAGCGGCGGACAAAAAAACGGCCGAACGGACCCGCGAAGCGGATCTGATCGCCGACCTTCAGGTGCTCGTGCAGATGCGTCGTCGCCTTTCCACCAGGCACGAGGCGAACGTGCAACTCGACGATGTTAGCCTCGGCCGGGCTGCTCGCGATCGAGAAAGCCCTTGTCCCCTCGATGCCGTCGATCGACAAGTTGACATACTGGCCGGCTTGAAAGAACACGCCCTCGCCCGCAACATCCAGCCACACGCCCAAGATATCGGGTGTCAGCATTTCGAGCTTGCTGACCGTGCCGACATGATCCGCGACCGCAATGCGCCGTGCATCGGGATCGTCGTCGATGTCCGCCTCGATCGTCACGTCGCCTTGTATCGTCGCGACACAGGCGAGCGTTGCGCCCTCGTCACGTTCGAAATCCATCAGCGCGAACGAACTGGCGGCACCGTGAGCTACCTCCCCCTCCAATACGGACACCTTGCAGGTGCCGCACAGGCCGTGGCCGCAGGCGTGCGGCAGATAGAGGCCGGCACGAAGGCAGGCGTCGAGCAAGGTCTGGCCCTCCGCCACCTCTACAGTGTCGCCAGTGGGTTCGATCGTCAGCGTTGCCATGGCGTTAGGCGTTGCCGCCCTCTTGAGTCCAGAATCGGATCAGCGACTTATGGCCGACCCCCAGCTCACCGAGGCTCTTTTCGGGCGATGGCGACCAGTTCTCCCCGTCGAGCATCCAACGTGCCCGGCCGAGATCCACGGACGCCCAATCCGGATCGATGGAATAGAGTGACGGGAGGATCTCGGCCGTCAGGGCTCCGAACGGTACGTCGCGCGGAAGCGGAAGGGTGATGGCCGAACAGAAATTGTTATGGCCTTCCCAATGTACGAATACGAGCTGCGCACCGTGAAAATTTTCCACGCGATCACGGGTCGGCCCCGAGTAGCCGGAATGGAGAGCGGCTGTGGGCATTTGATGTCCCTTCCTTATTCTGCTGCGGCTGCAAAAGGTGGCGCAGGGCGACGCCCTTCCATCCACTTTTCCCACTGGGCCTCTTCGGGCGAACCGGCATAATCCATGTTATCGGCGCCCTTATTGACGTGGTACCAGTCCAACACCTCAGGAACGGTCGCGCCGCCGCAATTGCCCTGGAAGATCTGATGCACCGGGAGCCATGCTTGCGAGAACTTTTCCGGCTCGTGATCGAATATGTCCTTACAGCCGTCCGAACAAGTATGATACTTGTCACCACCGAACTCAGAGACACGAAAGCTGATCGTAGTCGGATCATCCACTTCAGTGAATGCCATCGGGACTTGACACACCTGACAGAGCTGCGGCAGGCCGTTGTTGTAGAAGCGCTTGCCCTGATTGGCCTGATCACGCCACTTGAGATAGCGCTGTTCGTAGAACTGTTCGAACGTTTCAGGATACTTCTCACGCAGCCATGCCAGGTGCTGGTCGTCGACGTCCCAAGTATGGACTGCGGCCGCATGGGTATAGTTGTAGAAGATGGTCCACGCCTGATGCGAGATGTGGCCCTTTTCCTTCTTGGCGATTTCCGCATACTTTGGTTCGCGGATACCGTAGCGGGCGAGATCGGCGAACAGTGCGCCACCTGCCTGCTCGTAATAGGTTTCCCAAGCCTCTGCCCAGGACATGACCTTCTTGGGCAGCATGTAATCCATCATCATGCCGACGAGCGTCAGGAGACGGTATCCGCGCCAGAACCACTTGTCGATCCAGCCCTGAACGATCGGTACATTGGCCTCGTCCTGCTCCAGCAGGAAGCGCACCGCCTCCAGCCCCAGCGTCATGTGCCGACTCTCATCCGACTGCGCCGAGAAGCCGAACGTGACCGTCGCCATGTCGCCATTATAGGCGGCGCCCGACATGAACGGCACGAACAGGAGATTGGTCAGCACATATTCAAAGGCGAAGCTGATCGAGGTCAGGAACTCGAATGGTCCTGCCGTGCTCGCATCGTCGAAGAACGATTTCGGCACCGACAGATACCATAGGCGGTCGTGCATGTGGGTGAAGTCATGCATGCCGTCGAAAAACTTGTTGTAGTGGCTAATCGTATGAATCTGCGTCTGGCAGTGACGCAGCTCGTCGATCGACTGCATCTGCGCGGCGACGCGGAGACCCGCCCCCGGTAGATGACGCGCAAGATGCGCGAAGTGTCGGTGCGCTTGGTACTCCAGCGGCGTCACGGCCTGGATGAAGAGCTTCACCGCATTGAGGTAGCGCGCATCGGTGATGCCGAGCTGACCGTTATTCTGCGCCATCGAATCGATCACGGCGTAGAGCTTGCGCTCCTTTTCCGCTTGGAACTTCCAATAGGCGTCCATGGTCAGCTTGAAAGGGTCTTCCCAAGCGTCCCAGTCATGCACCTTGATCCCTTCGTATTTCGCGAAGGGGAAGATGTCGTCCTTGTTCTGGTAGCTCGGTTCCCAGTCCAGGCCACGGGTGAAGTGACCGTACTTCTGCTTCAGATTCAGTTTGCGGGCTGTCATCACTGCCTCCAATAAACTGCAAAGTAATCATCATCCTCGTCGACCGTGCCGGACAACGAGATGACGGACATATGGATTTCCTGCGGGTCCCAGTCTCGGCCGAGCCGCTCTGACACGCTGTTGGCGCGGATCTCGAGCCGACCCGGACAGTCGATTTTGGTCATCGCGTGCATGGATCGGCGCTGGGCACCGGGGTTGTCGGCCATGATCGCGTCAGCGATCGCAGCCCCCTCTTGCGAGTTCTGCAAGGTGATCGATACGGGCTGCTGCTGGGTCACGCCGCCAGTTCCTTCTCGCCCAGCGCGCCGAGGCCGATCATCCGCTTACGCAGATCGGCCGCAGCTTCCGCAACCGCAAGCAACCCGCGATCGCCGAGCACCCTGTCTGCGATTGGCCGCACCGCCTCTTCGGCTCGGCGGGTCCAGCGGTCGAACCAGTCTTTGAGTACCTTTCGATTGCCCCCGGACTCCGCTGCCGCCGTCTTGATGACGGCATCGGTCCACCGGCTGTTGTCGGCATACCAGTCGGCAAGAAAGCCGGTCATCATCGATAGGGGTGCACCGTTATGCGCGGCCCCGGCGCGGTCGAAAGCCTGCGTCACCAGTGGATACACATAACCATCAAGGACGACGAGCTGGGCAACGAAAACCTCAAACCAGTCGCGAACCACGAGCAGGTCTTCAGCGAGCCGACGCATCGGCTGCCATTCCGGCGCCTCCATCCACTCCGCCTTGGCTGCGACGAGCGCCTCGTCGGTGCCGGCACCGACCACCAGGCCGATACGCGAGATGATCTGCGCGATCCCGAGTCGATCGGTGCCGCAAAATGACGCTGCCGACGTGATCTGCGTGCCATAGCCCCAGTCGGCGATCAGCTGGCAGTTCATGTTTGCCGCCCATTCGACATGGCGCAACGGCAGGAGATAGCCAGCAAAGACCTTGAGCCAGTCCGCGTCGACGTTCCCGATCAAGTCGCGCTTATCGACGAAACTGACAGCATCGTCGAATGACTGCTGCATCGCCGCACGATTGATGTTGTAGGTCGCATAATAGAATTGGCGTGGATCGCGGAAGGAATACCAATCCGCCATTTCGACTGCGGTGCGGCGCGGATCGAAAAGCTCGCGTTCGGGATCCCAAGTCGGCCGATAATGAAAATTTGTCACTGGCTGAACGTCGAATGTCGCTTCCTCATAGCGTGAGGCGGCTTTGTCGACCCCGAAACGACGCGCGATGTGCGAAAAGGTTTGCCGGCGCGGCGTGATCGCTTCGGCCTGGATATCGATGTTCATGCAAGCGCTCCGACGGTACGGACGGGAGCCGATGAACCCGCGACAAGGCGCAGCACGGCAGCGCTCTCTGCCGGGTCAGCGGCGGTGACAAGGCAGCGGTTCTCACCGCAAAATTCACGGAAAGCGGCGACGGGTAGCACCAGCTCGACGCTTAGGTCAGGATCGCCGTAGACGAAATCGAACTGGACGATGCCGCGGTCGGTCACGCCGGTAACCACCGCCTGCAATTTGACGCGACGACCGGATTGTGACGGAGCGTGTTGCACTTCCAACATGACACCTCTTCCTCGAACAGGCCCCTAGAGGGGCTCTTTGATCCTAGGAGAGTGTTCCACCGAGCGATGACCCGCAAATATAATATAGGCACATCCTGATGCCGAAACGGTATTGCCCACGCCGCACGAGTCACGCACATAAAAGGTATGGCCCGCAACCTGACGTCGACCGAACCGCTTGCCGCGACCACACCGGGGATCGACGTGCGCCGCTTGCGTTACTTCCTCGCCGTGGCGGAGGAGTTGCACTTCGGCCGTGCCGCCGAACGTCTCCACATCGCCCAGCCCGCGCTCAGTCGCCAGATAGCGAATCTGGAAGCGGGAATAGGTGCCTTGCTGTTCGACCGCACCCGCAGCGCGATCGAGATGACTGCCGCCGGCGACGCGTTGCTGCCACGCGCGCGCGACATTCTCGCGCGCGTCGCTGATGCTGCGCGCGTCGCAAAACGTGCGTCGGAAGGAACGGTCGGCGTTATTCAGGTGGGTTTCGTCAGCTCAGCAACATACTCAATCCTGCCGGGTGTCTTTAACCGCTATCGCGCCGCACATCCTGACGTGGAGCTGGTGCTGCACGCTTTGAATACTGCGGAACTGAGGATCGCTTTGATTAATCGCTCGATCGACGTTGCCTTCGCGAGACCTGGGATTGGTGATCCGGAAATCGTCAGCGAGGTCGTGCAGCGCGAGCCGCTTGCAGTCGCACTACCGGAGGAAGATACGCTCGCGCAGCAGAACCACATTGCATTGAGCGATCTCTCCCAGCGCCCTTTCGTGATATATCCGCGACACCCGCGTCCGAGTTTTGCCGATCACATTCTCGAGCTGTGTCGCCGCGAAGGATTCACACCGACGATCGCGCAGGAGACACTTGAGATCCAGACCGCACTGTCGCTCGTATCGGTTGGCGCGGGGGTGTCCATCGTGCCCGAGTCAGCCTCCGAGGCGCAGCTAACCGGCGTAGCCTATAGGCCATTCCTCGGCGACGCACCGCAGACACAGCTCAGCCTTGCGTATCGTCGCGACAACCGTTCACCCGTGGTCGCCGGCTTCTGTGCGCTCGTCCGTGATCGGCGCGCCCGGTAATCAGCCTGTGAGGTGATCGAGCACCGCGGCTGTGAATTCACTCGGCTGCTCGACATTCGAGAGATGAGCCGCATCGACTATGCGCAAGGCTGCGCCCGAAATCGTCGTAGCCAGCGCGCGCGCATGTTCAGGGGGAGTTGCCGGATCCGCGCTGCCGCCAATGACGAGCGTCGGTACTTCTACCAGTGCCGCTGTCCGCCGCTGATCCATGTCGCGGATCGCAGCGCAGCATCCAGCATAGCCGACAGGACTTGTCTGCCGCAGCATAGTAACAATCGGCGAGATCGCCTCAGGCGACGAGGCGACAAAGTCAGGGGTGAACCAGCGCATGATCGAGGCATCGGCGAGCGGTGCCATGCCATCCCTAAGCACTGCTTCGATCCGGGCATCCCACCCGCTGGGTGGTCCCATGTAAGCAGTGGTATTTGCCAGAATCAATCGGTCCAACCGTGTGCTCTCACGCACGCCGAGCCATTGACCGACCATGCCCCCGAGCGAGAGGCCGCAGAAGTGGAACTGCTGGATGCCGAGCGCTTCAGTCAGTTCCACCACGTCACGACCGAGCCGGTCGATGCTGTAGCCACCTTTCGGCGCATCGGACGCACCATGCCCGCGTTGGTCATAGCGCAACACGAGAAACTTTGCCCTGAGGGCATCAAGCTGGGGCGCCCACATACCCATGTCGGTGCCAAGTGAGTTGGACAGAACGAGGACGGGAGCATCCACCGCCCCCTCGAGACGATAGGCGAGCGTGCAGCCGTCACCCAGGCTCATGCGCTCCATCACACGCGTTCCAGCAAAAGGCCGATGCCCTGCCCCACGCCGATACACATGAAGGCCAGAGCATAGCGGCCTCTCGTGCGGTGCAATTCCTCGACCGCTGTCATCACGATCCGGGCACCCGACATGCCGAGGGGATGACCCAAAGCGATCGCGCCGCCATTCGGGTTTACGCGCGGATCGTCGGACGCGACGCCGAGATCGCGAAGCACGGCGATGGCTTGGGCCGCAAAAGCCTCGTTCAGTTCGATCACGTCGAGATCGGCCATCGACAATCCGGTGCGCGCGAGCAGCTTGTTCGCCGCTTCGATCGGCCCGACGCCCATGATCCGCGGCGCAACACCTGCCGAGGCCATTGCGAGAATGCGCGCGCGCGGCGTGAGGCCGTGTCGCTTTGCGGCGGCCTTCGAACTGATGAGCATCGCTGCGGCGCCATCATTCAGACCTGAGGCATTCCCTGCGGTCACCGTCCCGTCGGCTCGAACGACCGGCCTCAGCTTGGCCAACCCCTCGAGATTACTCGCGCGCGGATGTTCGTCGGCGGAGAAAACGATCGGCTCAGTTCCACGACGCGGGATCGTGACCGGCACGATTTCTGCTGCCAAGCGGCCGTTGGCCTGGGCTGCTGCCGCCTTGTGCTGGCTGGCAAGCGCGAATGCGTCCTGCTGTTCGCGCGTAACCTGCCACTGCGCCGCTACATTTTCGGCGGTCTGCGGCATCGTGTCGACACCATAAGCCTCGCGCATCGCCGGATTGACGAAACGCCAGCCCATCGTGGTGTCTTCGATACGCTGCCCGCGATCGAACGCCTCTGCCGCTTTGCCCAGAACATAGGGAGCCCGCGTCATGCTCTCGACGCCACCGGCGACGATCAGTTCGGCGTCCCCCGACCTGATCGCCTGCGCGGCAATGCCGACTGCGTTCAGCCCGGACCCGCAAAGCCGGTTGACCGTCGCTCCGGGTAGAGCATCCGGCAGTCCGGCCAACAGCAGCGCCATTCGCGCGACGTTGCGATTATCCTCGCCCGCCTGGTTGGCGCAACCGAGGATAACATCGTCGCCTTGCGCCCAGTCGATCGAAGGATTGCGCGCCGCCAAAGCCGCAAGCGGGACGGCCGCCAGATCGTCGGCGCGAATGGTCGAAAGGCTGCCGTTCAGACGCCCGATCGGCGTGCGCACGGCGTCGCATACGAACGCTTCGGTCATGCGGCGCGCGCCTGCGCTGCCGACACGTCAAGCGCAGCACCGGTCTTCGCGCCAATCTCCTCTATTGTGACCCCAGGCGCCAGTTCGACAAGGCGCAGTCCAGGCTTGTCACAGGCGATCACACCAAGGTCGGTGACGATCAGATCGACGCACGCCTTGCCAGTCAGCGGCAGACTACACGTCGGCAAGATCTTCGGCTCGCCGGCCTTGTTCGCGTGGTCCATCACGACAACCACGCGCTTGACGCCGGCGACGAGATCCATCGCACCGCCCATCCCCTTCACCATCTTGCCGGGGATGGTCCAGTTGGCGATGTCGCCTCCCTCGCTGACTTCCATTGCTCCAAGTACCGTCAGATCGATGTGGCCGCCGCGGATCATCGCGAAACTGTCAGCGGAAGAGAAGAACGATGAGGTCGGTAGCGCAGTGATCGTTTGCTTGCCCGCGTTGATGAGGTCAGGATCGGCTTCACCTGCGAAGGGAAACGGTCCCATGCCCAACATGCCGTTCTCCGATTGCAGCGTCACGTCGATGCCATGCGGGATATGGTTGGCGACCAGTGTCGGAATACCAATACCGAGATTGACATAGTATCCGTCGCGCAATTCACGCGCGGCCCGCGCGGCCATTTCGTCACGACTCCACGGCATCAGACGGCCTCCCGCTCGCGAATGGTCAGCTTCTCGATCCGCTTCTCGTTGATGGTGCTCTTCACGATCCGGTCCACGTAGATGCCGGGTGTGTGAATACAGTCCGCGTCAAAGGTGCCCGGCGGCACGATCTCTTCGACCTCCGCCACGGTAACCCTGCCTGCGGTGGCCATCACCGGATTGAAGTTGCGCGCCGTCTTGCGGAACATGAGGTTTCCGGCCGTGTCGGCACGCCAGGCCTTCACGATCGACAGATCCGCGCGCAGCCAAGTTTCGCGGACATATTCCTCGCCGTCGAAGCTTTCGACGGGTTTACCTTCTGCAACGACGGTGCCCACCCCGGTCTTCGTGAAAAAAGCCGGGATACCCGCTCCGCCCGCGCGTATCCGCTCGGCAAGCGTACCCTGCGGCGTCAGCTCCAGCACCAGCTCGCCCGAGAGATACTGCTGCTCGAACAGCTTGTTCTCGCCGACGTAGCTCGAGATCATCTTTCCGATCTGCCGCGTCTCCAGCAGCATCCACAATCCGAAGCCATCGGCGCCGGCGTTGTTGGAGACGACGATGAGATCGCGAACGCCGCTGGCGCGTATCTCCGGTATAAGGCTCTCGGGATTACCCGAGAGCCCAAACCCGCCCGACATGATCGTCATGCCATTGAAGAGTAGTCCATCCAGCGCGGCGGCTGGCGTGTCGTACACCTTGTTCATCTGACCGCCGCTCCGGTCTCAGGCTGCCGCACGAGTGCGGGCGGAGAAAACGCCGTCCTCGTGGGAGGCGGAATGCTGAAGCTCGAAATCGAACGCGACGTAAGCACTGTCTCCCTGGCGTTGCGGCACAGGCAGCAGCCCTTCCCGCGTAGCGAAGGCGAAGTCATCATTGGCGAAGGGATCGTCGCCGAAGTTGATCTGCGTCGTCAGTGCACGGTATCCGGGTGCTTCGACGAAGAAGTGGACGTGCGCCGGACGATTGCCGTGGCGGCCGATCGACTTCAGTAGCCGCTCCGTCGTGCCATCGGGCGGAACCGAATAGCCGTTCGGCATCTTCGAGTGGAAGGAATAGCGGCCGTCCGGTCCGATTTTGATCCGACGGCGATTGTTGAACGGCGTCTGAGCTCCGGTGGGATCGAAGTGCGAGTAGAAGCCGTGCGAGTTGGCGTGCCAGACGTGGAGGATTGCGCCATCAGGCGTCTCGCCCTTCGGCCCCTTGATTTCACCGGTCATGTAGAGGGTACCGGTTTCGTCCGGGTCATCGCTGAGATTCACGTCGCCTTCGACGAGCGGCGCACCCTCGACATAAAGCGGCCCCTCGATGGTCCGTGGCGTGCCACCGCTCTGGCCGGCCTCCTTATCCTTGGCGTCCATGTAGAGGTCCATGAAGTGCTCGAGGCCGAGCCCTGGAACGATGAGCCCGAATTCCTTCACGCCGTCCTGGAAGAACTTGATCGCCGACCAGAACTCACTCTCCGTGATGTCGTACTTGACGATGGCAATCATCACCGCCTCGACGAGATCGCGCGTGATCGCCTTGATGCGCGGATCACCGCCTTCGACGGTTCCGCCGCTGGCGCGATGGAGGAGGTTCTGTACCTCCGGTGTCTGCACGAAATTCTCGTTCATCGTTCCTCTCCTTGGCGTCTTATTTAATGATTGGTCAGCGATCGTCGTCATGGATCGACGATGGATGCCTGCACAAAGCGGTGACCTTCACTTCCATGTACGGAAACAGCGGTAGCGTGCTGAGCAGATCGTGAAGTTCTGCATTGCCGGGCACGTCGAAGATGCTGACGTTGCTGTAGCGCCCAGCGACGCGCCAAAGATGACGCCATATGCCTTGTCGCTGGAGATCCTGTGCGCGCGCCTTCTCCTCGGCTTTGAGAGCCTCGATCATCCCGGCATCGGCATCGTGCGGGATGCGCACGTCCATAGTTACGTGGAATAACATCGTCTCAACCCACCGCCTGAAGTGGCATCACTACCGTGGTACGTAACGGCCGATCACGACGCAGCGCGGCGATTGCCTCCGCTCGCGGCTCAATACCGAGACCTGACGCGGTCGGCAGCACGAGCGAGCCCGCTTCGTATCGTAAAGGTTCGGCGAGCAGTTCCTCGGTCAGGAGCAGCGGGCCGAACAGCTCGGTGCCGTATTCAAGCGCGCCAACGGTGGAAAACACGTGGGCGGAAGCGATTGTTCCGATGCCGCCCTCCAACATGGTGCCGCCGTAGAGCGCAATTCCAGCAGCCTCCGCGATGCCGGCCAGCTTCTTAGCCGCTGACAGTCCACCCGCCTGTGCAATCTTGATGGCGAAGACGTCTGCGGCATGTCCGCAGGCGAGCGAATAGCCGCTTTCCGGTCCGTGCAGCGCCTCATCCGCCATGACAGCGACGCAGCCCATCTGGGTCAGCCGGGCCATGCCTAAATTCTGGGTCGCGGGGATCGGCTGCTCGACCAGGTCGACCCCTGCATCAGCAAGCATCGGAAGCGCGCGCTTTGCCGTCGCTTCACTCCATGCCTGGTTGACGTCGACCCGCACGCTGGCGCGATCGCCCAGCGCCCGTTTGATCGCGGCGACATGCGCGACATCTTGCTCGAATGGGCGTTTGCCGATCTTGAGCTTGAAGGCATGGTGTCGATCCCGCGCCAGCATATCCTCTGCCTCTGCGATGTCACGATCCGTATCGCCGCTTGCCAGCGTCCACAGCACGGGCAGCCGATCGTGCAGTCGCCCGCCCAATAGTTCACTGACGGGCACGCCGAGGCGCTTTCCCTGCGCATCGAGCAAAGCGGTTTCGATCGCGTTCTTGGCGAAATGGTTCGCCACGATATGCCGACGCAGCATCGCCATCGCCGACGCAGGACGCGCGTCGCTGCCAATCAGCACCGGCGCGACGTAGCGATCGATCGTCAACTTGATGCTCTCAGGGCTTTCAGCTCCGTAGCTGAGGCCGCCAATCGTTGTTCCCTCGCCAAAGCCAACGATTCCATCGGAACAGAGCAGTCGGACGATTACCATCGTCTGTGACTGCATCGTTGCGACAGACAGCACGTGTGGCCGGATCGTCGGCACATCTAGAATGATTGTCTCGATGGCGTTGATGGTAACGCGTGTCATCGCCCCGTTCCTCTCCTCAGCTATGTGAGGCTAGGAAAATAAGTTGATCGTGAAAAATGCCGATTTGGTTGGCCATGATACCTTTCCGGCATCGGGCTTAGGCGCTGAATGCGGTCGACGGAGTTGCGGCGGCCCGGTTTTATGTCCCGCAGCCAGCTATAGCAGACACGATGCCAGGAAGAACGCCAAAGCCATCTTTCTTGGCCGTTTCACGTTAGAATCGGATTACACCGCACCGCGCAATGCTTTCGCCAGCATCATCGTCAGCTCCTCCAACGTATAAGGCTTGGACAGCAGCTCGAACCCTTGTGCGCCGCCTTCCGTCACGGCAGAACTGTACACCCGTTGCCCCGCCACCGACGATTGCCACTGTCACCCACCACGACAAGCTGATGAGAATTGGTACGGGAGAATGGATCTGCCATGACGTAAACAATCCGGTAGAGTGAACTGAGTTGACCACCTCTCGGCCCCGCCCCGCCGCCTGAACGAACGCCCGCTCACCGCGGTTGACGCCGTAAAGCAGGCAGGCCGCCATCTTGAAGGGTTTCGGATGCCGGCAGGCGTAAGAAAGTCTTGGAAGCCCGAACCCGCGGGCCACAAGCGCTGACCTATGGGGAATTCGGGTTTTGGCCTGCTCGGGTGTTGGTCGGCACGGCGGTTGCAGGCAGGATCCTGGATGCGGACGGTCTGTATTTAGGTCGCCACGACGGGCTCACCAGCGCGGGAAGTTCGGCTTGGGTCAAGGTGGCGACCCCGCTGATGGCGATCTGTGCAGGTGGCATCAGCACCGCAAGCATGGAAGCCGCGGAGTGGGGTGCTGCCAAGCCGTGCCGGGTCACGACGCCAGTCTCTCGGGTGACAGCGCAGGAGATGGCGGCGCGCGGGGTTGGCGCTGACGTTCGAAGGTTTCGACGACGACCATGCACCCGCCGCAGCACGGGGATGCCGGACGAGTGTCGTCCGGCTCGGCCGGCGCATCAGCCGTAGCCGGCGGTGCCACCCCGAGCAGCTGGCGGACGTGGCTGAGCACGACCTTGCGGGTGGCTCCAGCCAGCAGACCGTAGTGGCGGATGCGGTGGAAGCCTTTGGGCAGGACGTGGAGCAGGAAGCGGCGGATGAACTCGTCGGCGGCAAGGGTCATGACCTGCTGCCGGTCGGCGCCACCCCGACGGTAGTCCTTGTAGCGGAAGGTGACGCCGGTTTGGTCGAAGCGCAGCAGCCGGCTGTTCGAGATGGCAACGCGGTGGGTGTAACGCGACAGGTAGGCGAGCACCGTCTCCGCCCCGGCGAACGGCGGCTTGGCGTAGACAACCCAGCGCTTCTTCCTGACCGGCGCCAGATGCCGCAGGAAGGCGCGCCGGGCGCCGAGGTGGGCGAGGCTGCCGTAGAACGCGAGCCCCCCGGCATCGTGCAGCGCCATCAGCCGGGTGAGGAACAAGCGGCGGAACAGCTTGCCCAGTACCCTGACCGGTAGCAAGAACGCCGGACGCGACGACACCCAGCGTTTGCCGTCCGGCGAAAGGCCACCACCCGGCACGATCATGTGGATGTGCGGATGGTGGGTCATGGCCGAGCCCCACGTGTGCAGCACGGCGGTGATGCCGATGCGGGCGCCGAGATGCTTCGGGTCGGCAGCGATGGTCGTCATCGTCTCGGACGCTGCCTGGAACAGCAGGCCGTAGACCGCCGCCTTGTTCTGGAGCGCGATGTCGGCGATCTCCGCTGGCAACGTGAACACCACGTGGAAGTAGCCGACCGGCAACAGGTCGGCCTCACGCTCGGCGAGCCACGTTCGTGCCGCTGCTCCCTGACATCGCGGGCAATGCCGGTTGCGGCAGGAGTAATAGGCGACCCGCCAGTGCCCGCAGTCGGTGCAGGCCTCGACGTGTCCGCCCATCACAGCGGTGCGGCAATGTTCGATGGCCGACATGACCTTGAGCTGGTCGAGGCTCAGATGGCCAGTGCGAGTGGCCCGGTACGCAGGACCGGCAGCGCGGAAGATGTCGGCAACCTCGATCGAGGTGCGCAACACCCGCTCAGCCCTTGGGTGCCCCCCTTTCCGCCGCGGTCGTCGCCAGCCGGTCGAACGGGCTGGTCACGTTGCGCAGCACCCGCGTGGCGACCTGGGTGTAATAAGCGGTGGTTTCCAGCTTGGCGTGCCCCAGCAGCGTCTGGATGATGCGAACGTCGATCCCGTCCTCGAGGAGGTGGGTCGCGAAGCAGTGCCGCAACGTGTGCGGCCCGACGCACTTGCCGATACCCGCCGCCACACTTGCCTCCACGACGATGCGGTGCAGCTGCCGGGTGCTGAGCGGCTTGAGGTAGTGCTGGCCGGGGAACAACCAGCCGTCGACGTGCAACACGCGCTCCCGCCGACCGACCCGCCACCACTCTCGCAGCAACGCCAGCAGTCCGGTCGGTAGCATGGTGTTGCGATACCGCCCGCCCTTGCCGCGCTCGACCCGGAGCAGCATGCGCTCGCTGTCGATGTCACGGACCTTGAGGGCGGCGACCTCGGCCGCGCGCAGTCCCGCACCATAGGCGACCGACAGCGCCGCCTGATGCTTGAGGCACGTGGTCGAGTCGAGCAGCCGCGCCACCTCGTCCCGGCTCAGCACCACCGGCAGCTTGCGCTCGTGCCGCATCCGGACCAGCTTGCGCGCCAGGTCCGGCCGGTCGAGCGTCTGCGTGAAGAAGAACCGCAGCGCCGACACGATGGCGTTCATGGTCGGCGCCGGGACATCCAGCTCGCCTTGCTCGATCTGGAAGCGCCGGACGTCCTCCGCCGTTGCGGTGTCCGGTGAGCGCCCCAAGAACGTCGCGAACCGGCCGACATCGCGGATGTAGTTGCGTTGCGTCTCGCGGCCGAAGCGCCGTATCTCCATCTCGTCAATGAGACGCTGGCGTAGCGGGCTGACGGCAACAGGAACGAGGGTGGTCATGGCAGGGGTCCTTTCGTGGAAACCCAATGCTCTGCCTGCCTCCCGAAACGCTCAACCGGTGCGCAACGCTCGTTACATCACCTCAACCGTGCCCCGCACGCCCTCCCGCGCAGCGGGTTCGTGCCACCACCAGTGCAGACTGTCCGCACCAAGCAAATCCGACGCAAACGGTCAGCGTCTTTGTTATGCCGCATTTGCCCAGATAATAGATAGCGCATCATAGTACTGGGCGTCCGGCCGCACAACCTGCCGGGTGAGCCACGCGCTGGTACGTTCGATGCCGTTGCTCAGATCCTCGGCGGGCTTGCCATCGATGTGCACGATCTCCCGCGGAGCTAGCCGGAAATGCCCGCGCACATGGTCCTGCGGCAGGATCAGCCCACGGTTGCCCGCCTTCGACACCCACAGGCGGCAGCCGCTCTGGATATGGCAGCGGCCATCGCGCGGCAGGAACATCGTGATCCCGGTCAGCGCCGAGTTTGATCCGGTGCGATATTCGAGGTGCAGGACGTCGGCGTCGGTCTCGACCGCGTGACGGCCCATCTTGATCTGGTCCTCGATCTCGAGCGGATCGCCGCCGGTGATGGCGACGCCGGGCTTGAGCTTGCGGGTACCGAGCAGCAGCTTCACGACGGCGCGGGTGACAGCGGCTTCGAAGGTCGGGGTGTTCATCTCGATTTCTCCTTGTTTTATCCCCCATTCCCGGGGGCACATTCTCGTGTTCGCTGATCTCAACCCTGTTCCGTCCGCCGGCAGGCGCGGACGATCTCGGCGGCGGCGCGCTCGAGCCCGGTCACCCGCTCCCACCCGCTGTTCCAGGGAGCGGGCATCGACACCTCCAACCCGTGCCGGGTAATCCCGACGAAGAGGTCTGGACGCGCCGGCACGAGGTGCAGGCCGCCATCGGCATCGCGGTAGAAACTCAAATCCGGCACCAGGATCGGTCCGGTGACCGAGTGCAGCGCGACATCAGCCCGCACCGGCTCGAGGATTTCGGGGTGGAATCCATGCCGCACCAGCACGACGTCGCGTTTGCGGGTCGCTGCACAGCGCATCACCGCGTCGTCATAGAGACGCTCGGCGATCGGGGTCGCGAGGACGATCAGGTTGTTCTCGAGCGACTCCACGCCGCCCGGCAGGCCGGTGTTGCCCGCGTAGGGGTACGGCTCGTCGGGAGCCAGTGCGGTCAGAACATAATTGAGGAGCGCGACCGAGGTAGTCGGTAGCGTGTCATGGAGAGTCGAATGCATGGGGGTACCTGCGCAACAGCATGATCCCCGGACCGGCTGGTCCGGATCAGGCCCCTTCGATTTTCATTTCTCTTCAGGGCTTCGCTCGGCCCCGGCCGATCTTCCCTTCCTCACGCGGCAGCGGTCGCGGCCATCGCAAAAGACGGCGTTGCCGATGACGGCATATCTCCAGTCGTCGTGCGTGCGGGCGCTGTCCGAGATGGTGCCGGAGCGATGGATCGCGGCAGCCGGGCAATACACCTCGGCCATGGCTGGCACCCAGCCATGCTGTAGGCGGAGGTAAGGCTGCGAAATCATCGTTCTGACGAGCCGTACCTCCCAGCGGTCAATTCGATGGACGGGGCGCTGATCGCTCCGTCCATCGCCATGGATCGATGCGGCACGCTGCATGGAGCCACACCACAATATCACACTGTTCATTGCCCCAACGTCAGGGCCCAGCGTGCGGAGAAATCCGCCCAATCCTCCGCCCACATGGCATGCTCGCTTTCGGCAAGATCGGGATGCGTCGGCCCCCAACCCGACGCCCGGTGGGTGCGACCAAGCACGATGGCGTGGGCGTGCGGGGCTTCCTCCGCCAGCTGATCGCACGGCGCGTGAGCGACCACGAGACTGGTCAGGCGGCGTTCCCGACCGAACCGCAATGCCGCGTAGGACAGCACCGCTCCGAACCCGTCATGCACGGGCACATCGGAAACGAACGGGAAGGTAAAGACCGCGCCCAGAAGCTTCTGATGCGGCTGGACCGCCGCGTCGTATTCGCTGAACAGCCGTTCCAACGACCCGACATCTGGCACGCCGGGTGCCGGGATGATCCGGTGATCACGGGCCGTCACCGGCCAGCCGCACGCCGTTCTCGGCGTATCCCCGACAGGCTTGACGGGATTGAGCTTGGCGAAGGCAATCTGGCTCATCGTATTATCCAGTCCGCTGCGCCGCGGCCGGACGAGGCCGAAGCCGATCGCGCGACCGGCCTCGGCACGGACATCGAAAAGCCGGTCGGCGACGGCGCCAGGCGCCAGCCATTCGGGAAGCGTGATCACTTCGTCCCTCCCGCGAAGATGCCGGACAGAAGCACGCGACCGTCGGCCAGTCCCGCTCGCCGGTCGACTTCGCTATCCCATGGCGCGCATTCGCAACTGCGGAGTCCCACAGGCAGCAGGGCGAAGCACGTGCTTCCCGGCTCCGGGGGCACGAAATGACATGATGCCCCGGCACCGAGGAAGAGGTTCAGTCCGGATGAGTAAACCGGATCGTTGCCGGCGAGCATGACCGCGAAGGTAATGCCGTCAACGTCACCACGCGATGCGAGCGCGATCAGCACATCGGTGTCATATGCCCGGCCGAGTTCCGCGACGTCTCGGCGGGCGGGCGGCACGATTGCAGGGACGATCACCAATCGCGCTGCGGCTGCGTGGAGATAGTGCCGCAGCCGGGTGGCGGGCATCGAACCCGCATCCGGATCGACGGGAAAGCGCAGCCCGGCGAGACGCGCAGGGGTAAGGGCAGCGGCGATCGCGACCGCCTCCAGTGTCTTGATGTGCATGTTCGACTTCTATCCATGGGGGGCCGCGGGCTGTTCGCGGCGATGCTCCCTGGTCATTTCACCTCTCGGCTCAGCCGATCCGCTTTCCGGCCTTTCATCGCCGACCTCGCCGCCATGCGGCGCTTGGGTGGTCTTGGCGGAGTATGCCCTTGGCCATGCGACCGGTCCCGCCTTCCGGAGGCACCGTCATCGCGGTGCCGGCGGACCTGGAGGCGACGCCTCCACCAGGAGCGCTTGCGCTCCCGGCGCGCATGCGCCGACGCAGCTAAAATGACACAAAAATGAAATGCGGCATTTTAGCGGTATTGCGCCGCAGTTTCTGTGCGGCCCTGCATGGGGCCGCTCTGCCTTCTTCTGTGAGGGCGCCCACTTCTTTCTGTGAGCTTTCCTCCACCTTTTGTGAGGCTGTGCACGCCGCCCTTATGGCGGCGTTTACCGGATGTGAGGGTCTGTAAGGTTATGCCCGCGTCATGTCGTGGACGCCGGACGGGAGCTGGTCATCTGCGCTGACGGAGCGCCAATGATCGACCTCAACGCACTTCTGACCCCAGCTGAATTCGCGGCCTATCGTCGCCACCTTGCTGGCGGAGCGTTCGAGGATGGATCCAGCGAGCAAGCGAAAGCAGCCCAGGAGGCCGTCTCGGCAATGCTGGCCCTACTGGTTACCAGCGGTGGTCGCCATGCCGATGAACCGACGGGCACTGGGCGAGGCTCGATCGTCACGGAGCTAATTCATGCCCTCGTTGGGCCAGATCCTGATCCGCAAGCGTGGATCGAGGCCATCGCTGTGGGCACGTTCGACCTCACCGGCTACAAGGCCTACGCCAAGCGCCCAGAGCCGGTGCAGGGTAAATTGACGAAGATCGGCACTCCGGGAAATTATCTGCCACGGCTGTTGCAGCGTTACGAAAAAGCCGTGGGCAATCGCAGACCCAACTCGAAGGAGATTGCCGATCTGCGGACCGCGCTCGGTATCCTGATTGCTACAACGCTGCTGAAAGAACTGCGCAATGCGACGAACGCGCGGGCGGCGCTCGGCAGTGCATGGCCTCTTGTCGCGGCTGTCTCCGGTCGGCCTCACGCCGAGCTTCGTAGGAAGCTCGCAGCACATGGCGATGATCGCAAATTTTGCGATCAACTTCGAGAAGACATCAAGCATTCTGTCGATGCCTGGGAGATGCGACATCCGTGCCCCCCCAAGCCCACGAACAAGGCCGTCGATACGCAAGCGCCTGAAGCGAAAATCCTACGGCACTTTGCCGCCGAAACAGAGATCGACAAACGCCGCACGCAGGCGTTCATTGAATTCGGGACGACCCTGCTTTCCGGCCAAACTCACCCGGATGATGCAACAATGAATCGCGCAATCGAAGCATTCGCGAACGATCCCGCCATCTCTTGGTTGAAGGAACGGCCGCACGGACACGGCGCACAAGTCTACCTCGACGACACGCGCATCATGCAACCGGACGATCGCCCTGCCTTTTGCGCGATGCTCCAGGCTTTGATGCCGGTCGCCGCCGGCCCGAGCACGCGGGAGCAGATCATTGGGCGAGCTGCGATGGCATCGATCGGCTTTCCAAGGCCCTTGGTTATGACGGAGAGTTCACGAATCAACGAACGGCTGGGCGACCTTGCCCAGAGTATCCAAGATCATGTGGGCTATATCGGTTTGCCGCCGGTCGGCACTCCGATCGCGCACCTTACCCTGTTCGAGGCAAGCGCCTGTTTCTGGTCCATGGAAGACAACTGGCCAGCGCGAGATGATTGGGAGTTTGCCGGTCTCTGCCCTGGGCCGCCGTCGGAACAAGGCAGGAAGGCCGCCGCGCGACTCTGGGAATGGCTAAACCGTCAGACCAATCTGACAAATTTCAAAGCGATGCCCAATATGGACCTTTCAGAATGACCGGGCATAGTCGATCGCTTGATCATAAACGCCTGATTCGACATTTGCCTCCACGCGTTTGCCGATCACCGCTGCGATTTCCGCCACATCTTCTTGCGTGAGGCCGGCAAGGTCATCGCGACCGATTTCATGCTCATCGTAAAGCTTGTCGATGAAATCAGCCGCATCGGCATAGAGGCCCGTGGCCTTTTTAACCTCCCGCTCACGATGCTTGTCGCTTTCCGCAGCCTCATAGGCTTTAAGCTCCATCTCCGCGAAATGCAAAGCGAGTTCCTTGACCAAAACTTGCTCGATAAGAGGCTTCAACTCTTCACGAATCTTCGCCGCCTCAGCCCGCAGTGTCCGTACACGATGATAATTGTACGTAGTTTTCAGCGTCATGCCTTCAAGGTGACGACGGTAAATTTCAACCCGACGACCAGCAGCCAGCCCTTTGATGGCGGCAAGGAGATGCTCGCGTCGTTCAGTATATTCTACCAGCTCAGCCTGCACCAACCCGACCAGGCTCATCGGCGTATCAGGTTGAGCTGCAGGTTCATCGCCAGTTTGATTCATCTTCGCGGTTCCGTCTCAAAGAGGCAGTGCGGCCCGATTGATATTATAGAGGCCGGGGCGCGCCGACGCCTTAATCGTTGACCGCCTCGGGTACATCATACCCCGCCATGCCGGCTGCCCGGGCCCGTTGTTCAGGCAGGATTTCCGCAAAGAAGCAGTCACGGAAATCTCGAGCGTCCTTAATTTTCATCACATAGATTTTCGCCGCAAGATCGGCACTTAGCATTTGAAGATTGGCCTCGAAACCGGGGGCGGCGTGAATGCCTCCGACCCCGACCGGAAGCGCATCAAGCGATATGAGACGCAGTGGAGCTTCAGCTGAGCAGTTCGATCCCAGAAGATCCACGATCGTATTCAGCAATTCACAATAAACGTCGCCAACCCGAGTCGCCTGGAGATTTGCGATCGTCACAAGTGCGGCCTCCACAAAGTCGGCTGCATTCAAGGACGAAATATCACTGTCATGAAGCCTATGGACGAGCGGAATTTTTATACCGCTTGTAGACTCCACCAGCGTCGAACAAAAGTAGGATGAACCGTTTTGCGGGTCATGAGTCACCCTTGTGACCGCAAACCCCGCTGCCTCCGGAAAGGACAGATCTTCCCAACGGCTTGAAACCTGCCGCAGCAGCATGTCAGAGATTTTATCTAATTTCTCAAAAAGTAGATCGACAGCCATTTTTTCATTTCCTTCGATACCTTACCCTATTCCGTCAAATACCGTTCTATACCTTAATAAGATCTACCCGGTTCAGGCCAAAAGGTATGCCTGAAGCACGCAAGGCGTCGATGGAAGAAGAAGAAGCGATCAGGTTTCGACGTACCTTCACCCTCGTTGCGGACCCGATCCCAACGAGACGCGTTCGGCCTTTTATAACATTCGTGAAAGTGCTACGAAACGGCTACGATTACGCTAAAGCGCATCTTCTAAAGTACTGATTTCACTGGGTGTATGCAGTTGCCTGCACCTCCCGTAGGGGTCACCATTCCAGCGATATTTCGCGGAAGGTGCGGCAACCTTTTCCCTTATGATTTGCGCGTCGCTGCGAACGCTACCCCCGGTGCATGAGCGGGTTGCTTTAGGACATTTGCCCGGATTTGAATGCGTCCGACCGGCTACCTCCGGCCATCGCGTGACGACACCGCCTCCAACGATCCGCAAAGGCGCCGATCCTGCTTCGGACGCCATTGCTGCTCCGCCTCGTCGCCGGGCGTTCCACTAGCGAAACCGCTAGTCCCGGGTTTTGCGGGAATGGCGATGACAGCGGCCCTCGAAATGAGGCACAGGTGCGGCATGAAGACCGAACAAGGTATACTGCGCCTGTCCGTCGTCGTTACCATCGTGTTGGCGATGGCCGGCGCCGGTATTGGCATCGTGGTCGGGTCGTCGGCTATCGTGTTCGACGGGGTCTATGGCTTGATCGACGCGGCGATGACCGGGATGGCATTGCTCGTCGCCCGGTTGATCGCCGCCTCCAATACCGCCGACGCGGCGGGCGGCATCTACAGCCGGCGCTTCACCATGGGGTTCTGGCACCTCGAACCGCTCGTGCTGGGGGTCAACGGCACCCTGCTGATCGGTGCGAGCGTCTATGCGATCATCAACGCCGTCGGCGCGATCCTTTCCGGCGGCCATGCGCTCGCCTTCGGGCCGGTAATGGCCTTTACCGGCGCCAGCCTGCTGGTCGATATGGGCATGGCCGTACTCGTCCGGCGCGCCAACCGTTCGATCGGATCGGCCTTCGTCGCGCTCGATGCGCGGGCATGGGCGATGACATCGGCGCTGAGCGGTGCGCTGTTCCTGTCATTCATCATCGGCTTTGCCGTACAGGGCGGGCCATATGGCTGGATCGCGCCCTATGTCGATCCGATCGCGTTGATCCTCGTCTGCGTCGTCATCATCCCCGGGCCGTTCGCGACCGTGCGCAAGGCGCTGTCCGAAATCCTGCTGGTGACGCCCCGCGACCTGTGGACTCAGGTTGAGGAAGTTGCCGGCAAGGTGGTCGAGCAGCACGGTTTCGTCGGCCACCGCGCGTTCGTCGCCCGGGTCGGCCGGGGCATCCAGATCGAGCTTGCCTTCATCGTTCCCGAACATTGGCCGGCCCGCCGGCTGGAGGAATGGGACCTGCTGCGCGACGCCATTGGCGATGCGTTGGGCAAGGATAGCCCCGACCGGTGGCTGACGATCGTGTTCACCACCGATCCCGAATGGGCCTATTGACCGGGGCCGGCACCGTCGCCTCGCCCTTCTGAACCCAAAGGACTGCAGGGTAGCCACTTGGCTATGGAACCAACCCGGCCCATCCTGATTATGACAACATATTGTCAACTTGAGTACAGCGGCTATGTCCGATCTTCACCCCGATGTCCGCGAACTCGCGCTGTCGGTCTTCGGCGCCAATGGGCGGCTGGTCAGTGCGGGTAACGATCTGGTCGCCGCGCTCGGGTTGACCAGCGCGTGGTGGCAGGTGCTGGCCGCCCTGCACTATTCGCCCGCCCCGCATACCGTGGCGTCGATCGCCCGCGCCATGGGGCTGACCCGGCAGGCGGTGCAGCGCATCGCCGATCTGCTGGCCGAACGGGGGCTGGTCGCCTTCTATCCCAACCCGCATCACCGCCGGGCCAAGCTGGTCGTGCTGACGCCCGCCGGATCGACGACGCTGATCAGCGCCGAGCAGGCCGTCGCACCGCTGGACGAAGCGATCGTCGATCGGATCGGCGTGCCGCGCATCCGCGAGGCGATCGCGACGCTCCACGCCATGATCGCGGTGATTTCGGAGCGGCTCGACCCGTCCGACGCTCTCTAGTTCCTCAACGTCGAAGGACCCTCCCCCATGATTCTGATCTCCGGAGCCACCGGCGGCATCGGTGGCGAAGTGTGCCGGCTGCTCAAGGCCGCAGGAACGCCGTTCCGCGCCATGGCGCGCAAGCAGGAACAGGTCGACGCGTTCGCCAGGCAGGGCATCGACGGCGTCCTCGGCGACTTCGATCGGCCGGAGACGCTGGCGGGCGCGATGCAGGGTTGCGACACGATGTTCCTGATTACGCCGCCCACCCCGAACCAGTTCGCGCAGGAAACCGCAGCGATCGACGCGGCCAAACGCGCGGGGATCGGCCGGATCGTCAAGATTTCCGCATCGGACGGGAATGTGCGATCGCCGGTGCCGTGGGCGCGGACGCATGCGCTGATTGATCATCATCTGCGCGCGGCAGGCATCGGCTGGACGATCCTGAAGCCCACCGCCTTCATGCAGAATTTCCTGTGGTTCAAGGACCCGATCGCCCGGGGCTTCCTGCCGCAGGTGACCGGCACGGGATCGGTTTCCTGGATCGATACGCGCGACGTCGCCCGCGTCGCCGCGACGGTCCTGATGCAGGATGGCCATGACAGCGCGACCTATTTTCTGACCGGGCCGGAAACGCTCGACATGAAGGAGGCCGCGAAGCGCCTGTCGGCGGCGGTCGGCCACAAGGTCCGTTATCTCGACCTGCCGACCCCGCTATTTCGCGCGCTCCTCCGCCTGACCGGCAATTCGCGCTGGATGGCGAAGGGACTGGTGGTGCAGTTCGCCGACGTCGTCGCCGGGCATCACGACATCGACCCGACGTTCGAGATCGAACGCCTTACCGGACAGGCACCACACAGCTTCGCGGACTTCGTTCGCGATCATCGTGATAGCTTTGCGCGACCGGGTAGCTGATTGCGGACAGCCGGTCTGCGCGAGCGAGTTTCGCGCAGGCCCGCCGGCTACCGCAGCGTCCGTACCGTTCGACCGAAACTGCTCGACGGCAGGCCCGCAACCTGTTCTGCTCCTGCGCGTCAGCTTCGGAATCGGAGACTTGCCATGTCGTTGATCGTCAATGGAAAGGAAGTGGCGCTCCCCGCCGATCCCCGCGTCTCGCTGCTGGAACATCTGCGCGAGGGGCTGCACCTGACCGGCACCAAGATGGGCTGCAACCAGGGCGCATGCGGAGCCTGCACCGTGCTGGTCGATGGCGAACGCATCCTGTCGTGCCTCGCGCTGGCGGTGCAATATGCCGGGCGGCAGATCACAACGATCGAAGGGGTCGCGGACGGCGACGCGCTCCACCCGCTGCAACAGGCGTTCATCGACCATGACGGCTTCCAGTGCGGCTATTGCACGCCGGGGCAGATCTGTTCGGCGATCGGCATGGCGGCGGAGGCACGGCGCGGGGTGCCGAGCGTGGTGACCGACGACCTGTCGGCGACGGTCACGCTTACCGGCGAGGAGATCCGCGAGCGGATGAGCGGCAATCTCTGCCGCTGCGGCGCGCATAACGGGATCATCGATGCCATTCGCGCGACCGTCGCGGCGGAGGTCGCGGCATGACCCCGTTCACCTATGCCCGCGCCACCGATCGTGCCGAGGCGCAGCGGATGGGCGGCGCGAACGGTGCCGCCTATCTCGGCGGCGGCACCAATCTCGTCGACCTGATGCGCGAGCGGCTGGCCGAACCGTCGATGCTGGTCGATGTCAGCGCCCTGCCCGCCGCGATCGACGAAACCGCCGAGGGCGGGTTGATGATCGGAGCCGCCACGCGCAACACCGCGCTCGCCGAACATCGGCTGGTGCGCCGCCGCTACCCGATGCTGACCCGCGCGATCTTGGCCGGGGCGTCGGCGCAGATCCGCAACATGGCGACGGTCGGCGGCAACCTGCTCCAGCGGACGCGCTGCACCTATTTCTACGATGCCGAAGGGTCGCGCTGTAACAAGCGTGCGCCCGGCACCGGTTGCGACGCGCTGGGCGGGTTCAACCGCATCCATGCCGTGCTGGGGGCGTCCGACGCCTGTGTCGCGACGCACCCGTCCGACATGTGCGTCGCGCTGACCGCGCTGGACGCCATCGTCCATGTCGACGGCGCGACGGGATCGCGGACGTTGCCACTTGCCGAGTTGCACCGCCTGCCCGGCGACCGGCCGGATCGGGATACGGTGCTGGAGCCCGGCGACCTCGTCACCGCGATCGAGCTGCCGCCGCTGCGCTTCGGTGCGAATTCGACCTATCGCAAGGTCCGCGACCGTTCGAGCTATGCCTTCGCGCTCGTCTCGGTCGCGGCGGCAGTCGAGATGGACGGCGACCGCATCGCCGACCTGCGCATCGCGTTCGGCGGCGTCGCGCACAAACCGTGGCGCGCCTCGACCGCTGAGACGATGCTGCGCGGGCGCCCGGCCGGTCATCAGGCGTTCCTCGACGCCGCCGCCGCCGAATTTGCCGATGCACAGCCGCTGCGGGACAACGGCTTCAAACCGGCACTGGCCGGCCGGACGATGGCCGCCGTGCTGGGCGCGCTGACCAAGGGAGAAGCGGCATGAGCATTGTCGATTCCGCCAAGCAGAAGATGCAGGGGCTGGTGATGGGTACGCTGCAAAAGGTCGTGCCGCTCGCCCCCGACCGCTGGATGCCCGGTGGCACCCCCGACCCGCTGATCGCGCGCAAGCACGGTTTGATCGGCAAGCCCGTCTCGCGCCTCGACGGCAATCTGAAGGTGACCGGCGGCGCGGCCTTCGCGGCGGAGCACCGCTTCGATGGCATGGTCTATGCCGCGCTTGCCTATTCGACGATCGCGCGCGGACGGATCGCGGCGATCGATACGCAGGCGGCGGAGGCGGCGCCGGGCGTCTTGCTGGTGATGACCCATCGCAACGCCCCGCACATGGCCAAGGCGCCGATGTTCGGCAGTTCGCCGAGCGCCGTCGGTCCCCACGACCTCGCCATCTTCCAGGACGACCGCATCCACTGGAACGGGCAGCCGGTCGCCTGCGTCCTGGCCGAAACGCAGCAACAGGCGGATCACGCCGTCGCGCTGCTCGACGTGACCTATGCCGCAGCGCCGTCGACCACCGACCTTGCCACGGCAAAGGCGAACGGCACCGAACAGGCGCTGTTCATGGGCCAGCCGCTGCGCAACGCGATCGGCGATGCGGAGGGGGCGCTGGCAAAGGCGGCGCACCGGGTCGACCAGCGCTATCGCACGCCGCGCCACAACCACAACCCGATCGAACCCCATGCCGCGACGCTGAAATGGGACGGCGACCGTCTGATCATTCGCGACGCCAGCCAGATGGTGACGCAGCAGGCGCAGACCATGGCCGACGTCTTCGGATTGAAGCCCGACCAGGTCCGCCTGACCTCGCCCTATGTCGGGGGCGGTTTCGGCTGCAAGGGGCTGTGGGATCATCAGGTGATCGCCGCCGCCGCCGCACGCCTGTCCGGTCGGCCGGTCCGCATCGCCCTGTCGCGCGAGGGGATGTACCGCACCGTCGGCGGACGCACGCTGACCGAACAACGGGTGGCGATCGGCGCGAGCGCGGACGGCCGGTTCGAGGCGCTGGTCCATACCGGCCTGTCGGTGATGACGCCGCACAACGCCATGCCCGAACCGTTCATCCTCGGCACCCGCAGCGCCTATGCCGTGCCGAACCTGCTGCTGCAGGTCGACGTGGCGCGGATGAACATGATCGCCAACACCTTCATGCGCGCGCCGGGCGAGGCGGTCGGCACGTTCGCGCTGGAATCGGCGATCGACGAGCTGGCGGTCGACCTGGGCATCGATCCGGTCGAACTGCGCATCCGCAACGAGCCGGACAAGGACCCGACCAGCGGCCTGCCCTTCTCCTCGCGCCATATCGTACAGGCCTGGCGTGACGGGGCGCAGCGCTTCGGCTGGGACGCCCGCCCCGCCGCCCCCGGCGCCCGGAGCGAGGGCGAATGGCAGATCGGCATGGGTTGCGCGACCGGCACCTATCCCTATTACCGCATGCCCGGGGCCAAGGCGCGCATCACGCTGCGCCGCGCAGGCGATGAGATCTATGCGAAGGTAGAGGTCGCCGCCGCCGAAATGGGCATGGGCACCGCGACCACAACCGCGATCGTCGCCGCCGAACGCCTCGGCCTTCCGCTGGATCATGTCGAGGTTGGCTATGGCGACAGCGACATTCCCGGCGCGATCATGGCCGGCGGTTCGCAACAGACCGCCGCGATCGGCGCGGCGGTCATGTCGGCGCATGCCGAACTGGTGACGACCCTGCTGAAGCTGGCCGGCAACGACTCCCCGCTGGCCGGCCTGTCGGCGGACGAGGTCGGCAGCGACGGCGGCGCGCTTGCGAAGCTGGATGACCCGACCCGGCGCGAACGCTACGCCTCGATCCTCGCCCGAGCGCAGCGTGATAGCGTCAGCGTGACCAAGGCCGGATCGATGCCGTTCGAATTCATGCACTGGTCGATGCATTCGCACAGCGCCCTGTTCTGCGAAGTCGGCGTCAACCGCGTCACCGGCGAGATCCGTATCCGCCGCTTCCTCGGCTCGTTCGACTGCGGCCGCATCCTCAACCCCCGCACCGCCGCCAGCCAGTTCAGGGGCGGCATCGTCATGGGGCTGGGCATGGCGTTGATGGAGGAAACGCACTTCGACGAACGCAACGGCCGGATCATGAACCCCAGCTTGGCCGAATATCACGTCCCCGTGCATCTCGACGTGCCGGAGATCGACGTGATCTGGACCGACATTCCCGATCCGCACGCACCGATGGGTGCGCATGGCATCGGCGAGATCGGCATTACCGGCGTCGCGGCGGCGGTCGCCAACGCGGTCTACAACGCGACCGGCACCCGCGTCCGCGACCTGCCGATCACGCTCGACCGGCTATTGTGACGATAGCAGTTCGGCGACCCAGGCGGGCACCAGCTCGCCCGCCGGGCCGAGCCGGCTGTCGTCGAACCGGTCCGACCCGGCCGATCGCTCCAGATTGAGTTCGAGCGTCGCCGCGCCGCGATCGTTCGCCCATTCGACGAAGCCGGCGGCGGGATAGACCGCGCCCGACGTGCCGATCGACACGAACAGGTCGCACGCGCCGATCGCCTCGACGATCCGGTCCATCGCATAGGGGATTTCGCCGAAGAACACGATGTCGGGCCGCAGCGCCGGTGCATCGCACGTGCCGCAGCGGCTGCCCGGCGGCAGCGGCCCGCTCCATTCCTGGCGCGCGCCGCACTGCGCGCACAATGCGGACCTGAGCGCGCCGTGCATGTGCAGCAGCCGCTCCGTCCCCGCCCGTTCGTGCAGATCGTCGACATTCTGCGTGACGATCAGCAGCTCGTCGGCCCATGCACGGTCGAGCGCCGCCAGCGCATGATGCGCCGCATTGGGCTCCACCGTCGCCAGCGCCGCGCGCCTGAGGTCGTAGAAGCGATGGACCAGCGCCGGATCGGCCCGCAGCGCCGGTGGCGTGCACACATCCTCGACCCGGTGCCCTTCCCACAACCCGCCGGGGCCGCGAAAGGTGGCGATGCCCGATTCCGCCGATACGCCGGCTCCGGTCAGGACCACGATATTACGGATCGCACGCATGGTCGTGGCATAGGCGACCGAAGCGGCGTCCGGAAGGGTGTCGGACGCCGCCACTGACGATTACAGCCCCGACACCGCCCATTTGTCGCGCGCGGCGCGTTCGTCGCGGCTGCGCGCCGCACCGATGCTGGCGAGCATGGTTTCATACTGATCGGTGGTGAACCCTGCGCGCAGGAACGCCGTCAGCTCCTCGGCCGGGACCGCGAAGCCGCGATGCCAGCTGAGCACCGCCATGCGCCGCAATGCCTCCAGCTTCGGATCGGCCAGCGTCGGCGACCGCCCGCCCCGCCCGAACACCTTGCCCAGCGCGATCGACAGCGCCGACGGCTCGCGCAGCGAGGAAAGGCGATCATGCTGCGCCAGCGCCACGACCGACCATTCGAGCGCGGTCAGCCCGGTCGCCGACGCCTTGCGCTCCCGCGCCGGTGCCACGACCGTGGCATCGGTATAGGGCGCGAGAACCGGATCGCCGGAAAAATGCAGATAGGCCATGGATATCCTCCCGAAATGGCTAGCGCCCTCCGACCGGCGGCACGATGATGCCGCCGCCCGCCCCCGTTGGGTCCGTGGCGCTGTGATGATGACGCCGACCATCGATCGCCCGGACACGATGGTCAGGACGGAAAACGGTCTGTCGATGAAGCTAAGCGGTTGGGCGTGCCGTCCGGTTACGGGGACGGCGCGCGGAAAACAGGTTCGGTCATAGCGGCATCCTTGCGAAAGCCGGGCAATGCCGAGTCGGCCGCCCCTTCTATACTGACTGGTATATTAACGGCCGGCCGACTCGTCAACGACTTTCTGTACCGCTCGGTAGTATAATATTTAGGTCCTGATCCGGTCGCGTAAAGGCACGGCGCCGCGTCGATCCAGCTATGCCGGATCGAACGCTAACGCCCCGGCCACATCATCAGACTGGTCGCCACGACCCGTTCCAGATCGGCACGCGTCGCGCCCGAACCGGCCTGCACCGCCATCCCCTGAAAGATGGCGAAGAGATACCCGGTCAGCCCGGCGATATCGACATCCTCGGGCAGGTCGCCCTCACGCTTCGCCTGTTCGAACCGTTCGACCAGCGCCGCCTGCGACGACGCGCGACGCTGCATTACATCGGCCTTGATCGATTCGGCCTCGGCCCCGCACGCGCTCATGCTGATGACGCCCAGGCACCCCTTGGGATCGCAGCTGCTCATCTGCGCATCGATCGCGCCGCGCAGCAGATGCTCGACCACCGCGCGCGCGGTCGGCTGTTCCAGCGCCTTGCGCATATATTCCAACTTCTCGGCCTCGTAGAGGTCGAGCGCCTTGTGGAACAACGCCTCCTTGTTGCCGAACGCGGCATAGAGGCTGGGCTTGGTGATTCCCATCGCCTCGGTCAGGTCGGCCATCGACGCGCCTTCATAGCCCTTGGACCAGAAGACGCCGAGCGCCGCCGCCAATGCCTGATCGACACAGAATTCGCGTGGCCGCCCCTTGGGTGCAGCGGTGATCACATTTTCCATAACGACCGGTACATATTGCTTTTGGCCGTTTTCACAAGCCCCGGCGGACTAGCGCACCCGCAACACCGCGTCGGCGGCGTCGTGGAGTTTCAGATAGATAGCACCATCGCCGCCACGCGGTACGGTAACGCTCGTTCCGACGAACCCACCGGGCAGCGTCACCGCCCCGGCCATGTCGGGGGTCGTCCCGATCGCAGCGACCAGGAACAGGTCGCGCCCGCTCACCGTGCAGCTCTCGCGGCACTCGATACCGGTCACCACCGGCAGCCGGACCAGTGTCGCCACCGCCTGCCAATCGCCCGCCGTACCGCCGCGCCATACCCGGACCCGGATCGGACCCGACACCGCCGGGCCGAACGCCGCCTGCGGGGCGATGGTCGCGACCACCACGTCATCGCCGATCCGCTGCACGGCGCCCGACGCGATCGTCAGCCGCCGGCTCACGTCGCCCGCCGCGATCTCGATGCCGTCGTCCGGTCCGCCCAGACCTCCAGCGATCCTTGCCGAAAAGGTAAGAGTCGCGGTCGTCGGGACCAGCCCGGCCGGCAAGTCGATCGGCCGTGCGCCCGCGGGCGAATCGAACGCCACTCGCCGGTCGAGCAGTTGCACGGCGGGACGCGACGGCGCCACGGTCGCGGCGACCGTGGCGCTGCGCCCGTCGCGCAGCTGCACGCTGGCACTCGTATCGGTCGCATCGCCCAGCGGTTGTTCGGCCACCAGCACCAACCGGTCCCCCTCACCGACCCGGGTCAACGCGCCGGCCGTGAAGCACACGCCGCCCAGCGTCAGGCCTGCCACCTGATCCAGCCGCGCACCCTCCAACACCCCTTCCTTGTCGCCGCGATGGAGGGTGAACCGGTCCAGCCGGCTCGGCTCCGCCCGACCGGTCAGTGCAATCTGGTCCGGCGCGACCGCCCCGTGCCGCACGACAGTGAGCGTCAACGGCCCCGGCCGGGTCTTGCTGAGCGGCAACGTCGTCTCGATCGCATCCGGCGCCGCCGCCTTCCACGTCAGCGATCGGCTGAGCCCCCCGGCATCGCGCAGCGTCAGCCCGGACACGCAGGCCGAGGCACCGCCGCGCAACACCAGCGGATGATCGCGCCCGACGATCACATTGGCATCGGGTTGCGGCGTCCATGCGCCCGGCCCGTCGATCTGCGCCGGCACGCGGGGCCCGCTGAACCGGTCGAAGCCCCAGCTGCCCTGTACCACCGCATCGGTGATCGGCCCGGCGACCGACGCCCCGCCCGCCAGCACCAGCCCGCCGCGCTCGGCATCGGGCGTCAGCTTCAGCAGCGACACCTTGCCGTCCGCCGCCGTCACCTTCAGCGTCAGGTCGCGGGCGTAATCGGTCGCGAACAGCAGCGCGGCATCGTCCAGCGGCAGCACGAGGTCCGGCCGGGCAAGGCACAGCGCCCCTTGCGCTCCCGATCGCCACAAGGGCGGTGGCGCGTCGCCGATCGGGGGCAGCGGCGCGACCAGCACCGATCGCGGATTCTGGAACGACGGGGCGCTGTTCAGCTGCAGGTGGATCGCATCGCCCTGCCCCAGCGCCAATGCCGGCAGATATTGATATTGCGCGCTGCGAAACGCCCCGAACAGCCGGGCCAGATCGCGCGCTAGGCCGATATAGGGGCTGTAATAGCCCGCCCCGCCCTCGCGCGTCGCGGCCACGCGATAGGCCAGGTCGACCGGTGCTCCGGTCAGCGTCTCGGTCAGTGTCGCGCCGCGCTGCGCCTGCAACACCAGCGCGTCGCGCTGCTGAGTCAGGCACGCCGCCTGCAACGCCCGCTGTTTCAGCAGGCAATCGGCGTTCAGCTTGATGCGCAGCGCATCGGCCAGTACCGGGGCGGCGCTCGCCAGCCGTTCGGGCGCGGCATCGCCGATCCGTCCGATGGCACCGACGAATGCGTCCAGCCGCTGCCGGTCGAGCGATGCCTGATACAGGTCCTGCGCCGCGCGCACGAAGACGCCGGGCCGCCCCCGCACCGCGCCGCGCACCGCTGAAAACCCGCCGCCTGCTTCGGGTGCCAGGAACAGCATCGCCTGCTCCGCGCCCTCCGGCACGGTGACGGTCAGCACATCCTTTTTCGGTTTCCACGTCTCGACCGAAAAGAACCAGTCCTTGGGCGGCGGATTGGTCGCGCCGCGCAGGAACGCGACGACCAGCAGATAGCGTGCCGACTGGTCCGCCGGCAGCAGCGCCCGCGCGGTCAGCCTGTCCCCGCCCCTGAGCGCCGGCACCGCCGCGACCGGCAGTTCGACCGCCCCCCGCGTGACGCTGACCGCGACCTCCGGCCCGTCGAGGTCGAACCCGTTCTGCTGGGCACGGGCCGGATCGGCAAACAATGCCGACAGCGCGGCGAGCAACAGGAGTACGCGAACCATGGGGCCGGCTATAGCGGACGGAGGGACAGTTGATCCACCGGCTTGGCCGTTGTGCAACGACCGGGAAGGCTACCGCGCCACCAGCGCCGCATCGCGCAGGCCGCGCCACACCCGGATCGCCTGCACCGTCTCCGCGACGTCATGCACCCGCACGATCTGCGCCCCGCGATCGACGCCGGCCAGCGCCAGCGCGACCGACCCGCCCAGTCGCTGGTCCGCCGGCGCCTCGTTCGACAGCGCGCCGATGATCCGCTTGCGGCTGGCCCCCAGCGACACCGGGCAGCCTAAGCCGTGGAACAGCGCCAGCCCGTTCACTAGCGCCAGATTGTCCGACAGCGCCTTCCCAAACCCGATGCCAGGATCGACGACGATCTTCGCCCGGTCGACCCCGCCGGCAACCACTGTCTCGACCCGCGCCTCCAGCCAGTCGAACACATCGAGCAGCGGGTCGCCATAGCCGTCCCCGGCATGCGGCCCCTGCGCCGGGGCGGGCGAGTGCATCAGCACCACCGGACACCCGCTCGCGGCGACGACGCCCAGCGCGCGGGGATCATAGGCCAGCGCAGCCACATCGTTGACGACATGCGCCCCCGCCGCCAGCGCCGCCTCCATCACCGCCGCCTTGCGCGTGTCGACCGAGACCGCGACCCCCGCCGCCGCCAGCCGCTCGGCGACCGGCACGACGCGGGCGATCTCGTCGCCTTCCCACACGGTCGCGGCACCCGGCCTCGTGGATTCCCCGCCCAGATCGATCAGAGCCGCGCCCGCCGCCGCCATAGCGACCCCGGCCGCCGCCGCGCCTGCCGGATCGCCGACATGCGCCCCGCCGTCCGAAAAGCTGTCCGGCGTGACATTCAGGATCGCCATGACCTGCGGCTGGTCGAACCGCAGCACCCGCTCGCCGACCGTCAACGACGGACGCGGCGCGGTGATCCGGCGATGCAGCTGGCGCGCACGATCCGCCCGGTCCGGCGGCGACGTCGCGACCCAATCGTCAAACCGCTCGACCGGCACGGTCATCCGCAATCCCGCCCGGTCGGTCACCTCATAGGCCGCGAACCACAGCATCCCCCCGGCCAGCCGCAACGCGCCGCCATCGGGCAGCCCGACCGGCGTGTCGACGAAGCGGACCGGGCGCAGATACATCAGGGTTGCGTCGCGAGCAGCCATTGCTGGCGCAGTGCATCGACCGCGACCAGCCCCTTCGACCCTTCGGTGTGCCAGAAGGTCCAGCCATTGCACGACGGCGCGTTCTGCAACGTCGAGCCGAGCTTGTGGATCGATCCGGCCGCCCCGCAGTCGGACAGCAGCGACCCGTCGGCCAGCACGGTCGCGCGGAAGCGGCGCTTGCTGTCGACCACCACCGACCCTGGCGGCAACAGGCCGTTTTCGACCAACACGCCGAACGCCACGCGCGGCGGTTTGGAGGGCGCACGCATCGCGCGGATCGCCGATTCATCGAGCGGCAGCGCCGCCTCGATCCGCGCGGTCGCCGCCTCGACATAGGTCGCGTCGCGTTCGATCCCGATGAAGTGCCGCCCCAGCCGCTTGGCGACCGCGCCGGTGGTTCCGGTGCCGAAGAACGGGTCGAGTACCACATCGCCCGGCTTGGTCGACGCCAGCAGCACGCGGTACAGCAGCGCCTCGGGCTTCTGAGTCGGATGGACCTTGGTCCCGTCCTTGCGCAGCCGCTCCGGCCCGCCGCAGATCGGGAATTCCCAGTCCGAACGCATCTGCAATTCGTCGTTCAGCGTCTTCATCTGGCGATAGTTGAAGGTGTAGCGCGCCTTCTCGCCCATCGATGCCCAGATCATCGTCTCGTGCGCGTTGGTGAAGCGCGTGCCCTTGAAATTGGGCATCGGGTTCGACTTGCGCCACACGATGTCGTTCAGGATCCAGAAGCCCTGGTCCTGCACGATCGACCCGACCCGATAGATATTGTGGTAGCTGCCGATGACCCAGATCGTGCCGTCGGGTTTCAGGATGCGGCGTGCCTCGGCCAACCAGTCGCGAGTGAACTTGTCGTACGCGGCGAAGCTGTCGAACTTGTCCCAATCGTCATCGACCGCATCGACCTGACTGCCATCGGGGCGCAGGAGGTCGCCGCCCAGCTGCAGGTTGTAGGGCGGATCGGCGAAGATGCAGTCGATCGACTTGGCGGGCAGCGAGCGCATCGCCTCGATGCAATCGTCCATCAGGATCCGGTCGAGCGGCAGCGCGACCGTCGTCGCGACCTTCTTCTTCCGGGTTTTCACTGCCACCATCGTCGTCATTCCCCTTGCATTGCCGCCATCTCGCGGAATCCACGAGTCGCGGTCAAGAGGTAATGCTTGACTCTTGCGTTGATGGAGATTCGTTGCGGCGACGAATCGAGTCGCTGCGGGGCATATCTTGAGGCTGAGGACGCGGATCAGACTCCATATCTGGTATCACTCGGTTCGTCGCAAAACCGCGCAGGTCAAAGCGTCAGACACGCCTGCGCGACCGGTGCGAAACTTCTGCGGTGCAGCGGCGTCGGACCCAGCGTCCGAAGCGCCTCCAGATGCACCTTCGCGCCGTATCCCTTGTTCGATGCCCAGCCATAGCCGGGATGCCGGGCATCCGCTTCGACCATCATCGCGTCGCGGGTCTGTTTCGCGACGATCGAGGCGGCGGCGATCGACAGGCTGATCGCGTCGCCGCCGACCACCGCGATGCTCGGATGGCCCCAGTTCGGACAGCGATTGCCGTCGACCAGCACCATACCGCACGCCATCCCCAATGCGTCGACCGCGCGTTCCATCGCCAGCATCGTCGCCCACAGGATGTTGAGCCGGTCGATCTCCTCGACGCTGGCGATCCCGACGCCGACCGTCGCGCATTCCAGCAGCCGGGCGTGGAGGTCCGCCCGCCGCTTCGCGCTCAACTGTTTGGAATCGTTCAGCCCGTCCGGCACGCAATCGCGGTCGAGGATGACGGCGGCGGCGACCACCGGCCCGGCCAGCGGCCCGCGCCCCGCTTCGTCCACCCCCGCCACCGGCCCGACATGGCGCGCCTCGTGCGTCCAGTCAGGCATCGGCGATGCGCCATGGCGGAAACCGCCGCATCTCGCCCGCCTGGTACAGGCAAACCTCGTTGCCCGCCGGATCGAACAGCCGCGCCTCGCGCCAGCCCCAGGGCCGGTCGATCGGCTCCTGCGCGAACGACAACCCCTGCCCTTTCAGATAGTGGACCACGACGTTCAGGTCGCCGACTTCGAAATACACCGCCGGCACCTTGCGCTCCTCGGTCATCTCGATCGAGAAGGTCGCCCCGCCCTCGGTCTCGAACCGGGCATAGCGGCGGCTGGACCGCACGATCGCCTTGAGGCCGAGCAGGCGGTAGAAATGCTCGCTCGCCGGCACGTCGCTGGCCGGCACCGTCACCTGGTTCAGCATCGGCGACCAGCGCGACTGGTTGAGGTCGAGTCGCACCCCCTGCTGCGCCATCGGTCCCGCGCCGCGCCCCAGTTCGTCGGCACCCAGCATCGCGATCCGCACGAAACTGCGCGCGCGGCCGATCGCCTCGACCAGCGTCCATTCCTTCGCCAGCTCGCACGCGATCGCGGTCGACAGGGTACAGCCGGTGCCATGCGTCGCCATCCCGTCGATGCGCGGGGACGACCATTCGACCAACGGCGCGGCACCGCTGCCGCGTTGATGCAGCCGGTCGACCAGTACCTCGCCCTCGCCGTGCCCGCCCTTTTGCAGGACGGCACAGCCATGCGACAGCATGTCGTCCACGCCGCCCAGGGCTTCCAGTTCGGGCAGGTTCGGCGTCGC
Organism: Sphingomonas hankookensis; assembly: GCF_028551275.1. Taxonomy (NCBI): domain Bacteria; kingdom Pseudomonadati; phylum Pseudomonadota; class Alphaproteobacteria; order Sphingomonadales; family Sphingomonadaceae; genus Sphingomonas; species Sphingomonas hankookensis. The sequence goes on along the minus strand of NZ_CP117025.1, from coordinate 1,717,228 downwards.
GACCGTCGCGACCGCCATCAGCCGCTCGAACGCGGCGACCGTCGCTTCGTCGGCGAGCCGCGCACCGCTGGTCGAGATCATCACCGGGTCGAACACCACCGGGACGCCGGGCAGGTCGCGCAGCCGGTCGGCCAGCGCGTGCGCCGTGCGCGCCGATCCGATCATGCCGATCTTCACCGCATCGACGCCGATATCGCGCACTACCGCATCGATCTGCGCCATCACCATGTCGGTCGGGATGGGATGCACTGCATCGACGCCCAGCGTGTTCTGCGCGGTGATCGCGGTGATCGCGGTCATGGCGTGCGCGCCCAGCATCGTCGCGGTCTTGATATCCGCCTGGATACCGGCGCCCCCGCCGGAATCGGAACCGGCGACGATCAGGATACGGGGTGTGGTCATGGGGTGGGGTTAGCCTTGCGATGCGGACGCGACAAGCTCCTCCCCGGTACGGGGAGGGGGACCAGCGAAGCTGGTGGAGGGGGATGTCGGCATACGGAACGGTTGCGTTGCGCGGCCAACCCCCTCCACCGTCCTTCGGACGCTCCCCCTCCCCGCGCAGCGGGGAGGATCTATTTGCGCCGCGTCGGCCGATCCACCAACTCGCCGCGACAGTTCGGACACACCTCATCGAGGTCATCCGCACAATCCGCGCAGAAGGTGCATTCGTGCGAGCAGATGAACGCGCCATGCGCTGCCGCCGGCAGCGGCGCGTCGCATCGCTCGCATGCCGGCTTCATTGCCAGCATCAGGCCGCCGCCTGCCGCACCGCGTCGCAGATGCGGTCGACCACCTGTTCGACATGGGCGGCGTCCTCGCCCTCCGCCATCACCCGGATCACCGGTTCGGTGCCCGACGCGCGCAGCACCAGCCGTCCGCGCCCGGCCAGTTCCGCCTCGACGCCGGCAACGACATCCTTCACCCGCGGATCGTCGAGCGGCTTGCCCCCGGCGAAGCGCACATTCTTGAGCAGCTGCGGCAGCGGGTCGAAGCGGTGCAGCACTTCGCTGGCCGGTGCGCCCGATCGCTGGATTTCCGCCAGCACCTGCAATGCCGCGACCAGCCCGTCGCCGGTCGTCGCATAGTCGGACAGGATGATATGCCCCGACTGTTCCCCCCCGACATTATAGCCCGACGTCCGCATCTTTTCGAGGACGTGGCGATCGCCGACGGCGGTGCGCACCAGTCCCAGCCCCTGCGCCGCCAGATGCCGCTCCAGCCCCAGGTTCGACATGACGGTGGCGACGAGGCCGCCGCCCTTCAACCTTCCGGCGCGCGCCCAGCTGGCGGCGATGGTCGCCATCAGCTGATCGCCGTCGATCACCTTGCCCGCTTCGTCGACCACGATCAGCCGGTCGGCGTCACCGTCCAGCGCGATGCCGACCTGCGCGCCCGATGCGACGACCGTTTCCGACAGCGTCTGCGGCGCGGTCGATCCGACGCGGTCGTTGATGTTCTTGCCATTGGGGGTCACGCCGATCGCGATGACCTCCGCGCCCAGTTCCCATAGCGCCGAGGGGGCGACATTGTACGCCGCGCCATTGGCGCAATCGACGACCAGCTTCATGCCGTCCAATCGCAGGTTTTCGGGAAAGGTCGACTTGGCGAAGTGGATATAGCGTCCGCGCGCGTCCTCGATCCGGTTGGCGCGTCCGATATCACCCGGCGCCGACAGCTCGATCTCGCTGTCGATCAGTTCCTCGATCGCCAGTTCGTCGGCATCGGACAGCTTGTAGCCGTCCGGGCCGAACAGCTTGATGCCATTGTCCTGATACGGGTTGTGGCTGGCGGAGATCATCACGCCCATATCGGCGCGCATCGAATGGGTCAGCATCGCCACCGCCGGGGTCGGCAGCGGGCCGACCAGCACCACGTCCATGCCGACCGAAGTGAACCCCGCGACCATCGCATTTTCGAGCATATAGCCCGACAGGCGCGTGTCCTTGCCGATCACCACGCGGTGCCGGTGATCGCCCCGGCGGAAGTGCGCGCCTGCCGCCATGCCGATGCGCATCGCCATCTCGGCGGTCATCGGCTTGGTGTTGGTCAGCCCGCGAATCCCGTCGGTGCCGAAATATTTCCTTGCCATCGTCACATACGCCTTCAGGTTGAGCGTTCGGTTGGGCGGGGTATTACCGCCACTTTTGCAAAAGGGCGAGCATGTCGCAGGCGACACGAATATTGGCGGGACTGGGTGCGGGGCTGGCGCTGGGCGTTTTCCTGGCGGGACAGTCGCCGGACACCGCCCTGTCGGGCATCGCCATCGCCGAACCGATCGGTACGGCGTGGCTGAACGCGCTGCGCATGACCATCGTGCCGCTGGTCGTCGCGCTGCTCATCACCGGCATCGCCCAGACGGCGGAGGCGGCGCGCGCCGGGCGGATCGCCACCCGGTCGCTGCTGCTGTTCATCGTCATCCTGTGGACGTCGTCGGCGCTGGGCGCGCTGTTCACGCTGACGCTGCTCGACCTGTTCCCGCTGGGGCAAACCGCCGCCGAAGCGTTGCGCTCGACCTTCGGCACGGCTGCGCCGGCCGCGAAGGTGCCGCCGTTCACCGACTTCCTCGTCGCGATCGTGCCGACCAATCCGGTATCGGCGGCGGCGAACGACCAGTTCCTGCCGCTGATCCTGTTCACGCTCGTCTTCGGCTTTGCGCTGACGCGCCTGCCGCAGGACAATCGCTCGGTGCTGGTGCGGCTGTTCCAGGCGATTGCCGACACGATGCTGATCGTCATCAACTGGGTGCTGTGGCTGGGGCCGATCGGCGTGTTCGCCCTAGGCTATGTCGTCGGCGCGCGGGCGGGCACGGCGGCGTTCGGCGCGCTGGTCCATTATGTGCTGGTACTGATGAGCGTCGGGATGGGCGTCTGGCTGCTCGCCTACCCGCTGGCGCGGATCGGCGGACGCGTGCCGATCGGCCGTTTCCTGAAGGCGACGGCACCGGCACAGGCGGTCGCGATCTCGACGCAAAGCTCGCTCGCCTCGCTGCCGGCGATGCTGAAGGGGGCGGGCGATGTCGGCGTGCCGGTGGCGACGTCGGGCGTGGTGCTGCCGATGGCGGTGGCGCTGTTCCGTGCGACGGGACCGGCGATGAACCTCGGCGTCGCGCTCTATGTCGCGCATGTGTTCGGCGTGCCGCTGGGGGCGGGGCAGATCGCGGCGGGGATCGCGGCGGGCGCGATCACGACGATGGGCGCGGCCAGCCTGCCGGGGCAGATCAGCTTCGTGTCCTCGATCGCGCCGATCGCGGTGGCGATGGGGGTGCCGGTCGAACCGCTGGCGCTGCTGGTCGCGGTGGAGACGATGCCGGATATCGTGCGGACGCTGGGCAATGTGACGATGAACGTCGCGGTGACCGCGACCATCGGCGAGCGCGTTGGGGGTTCGGCGACCAGCGAGGCGGATGTGATTCTCGCGGAAGGCTAAGAGGCCAGAAGGGAAACGTCATCCCAGCGAAGGCTGGGATCTCCCGGTAAGGGAGCGCGCGTATCGTCGCGGGAGACCCAGCCTGCGCCGGGGTGACGTTTGCGGCCAGCACCCTACTTCATCAGCACCAGCTCTTCCGCCATGGTCGGATGCAGCGCGACCGTCTGGTCGAACTGATCCTTGGTCAGCCCGGCCTTCACCGCGATCGCTGCCGCCTGCAAAATCTCCGGCGCGTCCGGCCCGATCATGTGCAGGCCCACGATCCGCCCGGTCGTCTCCTCGCAGATCATCTTGTACAGCGCGCGTTCGTTGCGGCCGGCCAGCACGTTCTTCATCGGGCGGAAGTCGGACAGGTACACCTTGACCGAGCCCAGCGTGGTCTTCGCCTCGCCCTCGGTCATGCCGACGCCCGCCATCGGCGGATGGCTGAACACCGCGCTCGGGATACAGTCGTAATCGACCGTCACGTCCTTGCCGCCATAGGTGCGGTCGGCGAACGCCTGGCCTTCGCGGATCGCGACCGGGGTCAGCTGCACCCGGTTGGTGACGTCGCCGACCGCATAGATGGACGGGCAGGTCGATTGCGCCTTGTCATCGACCTTCACCGCGCCCTTGTCGTCCAGCTCGACGCCCGCGCTCTCCAGCCCCAGCCCCTCGGTGTTCGGCACGCGCCCAGTCGCGAACATCACCATGTCGACCGTCACCGGCTCATGCCCCGACATCTTGACGGTCAGGCAGCCATCGTCGCCCTTCTCGATCCCCTCGAACTCGGCGTGGAAGCGGAACTCGATGCCCTTGGTCATCGAAATCTGCAGCAGCCGGTCGCGGATCGATTCGTCATAGCCGCGCAGGATGACGTCGGTGCGGTTGATCAGGATGACATGCGCGCCGAACTGGTGGAACACGCCCGCGAACTCGTTGGCGATATAGCCCGCGCCGGCGATCAGCACCCGCTTCGGGATCGCATCCAGATGGAACGCCTCGTTCGAAGTGATGCCATGCTCCGCCCCCGGACAGGACGGCACCGCCGGCTTGGCCCCGACCGCGATCAGGATGCGCTCGGCCGTCACCTCGCGCCCGCCCGCCAGCTTGACCGAATGCGGACCGGTCACGGTCGCGCGTTCGTGAATGATGTCGACGCCGTGATTCTCCAGCGTGCTGGTGTACGCGCCGTTGATCCGGTCGACCTCGCTCAGCACATTGTCGCGCAGCCGCGGCCAGGAAAAGTCGCATTGCGGCGGCACGTCCCAGCCGAACGCCTTCGCATCGCGCAGATCCTCGGCGAAATGAGCGCCGTACACCAGCAGCTTCTTCGGCACGCAGCCGCGGATGACGCAGGTGCCGCCGACGCGATACTCCTCCGCCACCGCCACCTTCGCGCCATGCGCCGCCGACACGCGGGCGGCGCGGGTGCCGCCCGATCCCGCGCCGATGACGAAGAGGTCGTAGTCGTAATCGCTCATGCAAGTCCTGCCCGTGCCAGAAGGTCGTTGGTCGACGCATCGAACGTCTGACCACCCTGATCGGCTGCCTTCGCCATTTCCTTGCCCAGCTCGACACCGAACTGGTCGAACGGGTTGATGCCCAGCAACGCGGCATTCACGAACGTCCGCGCCTCATAGAACGCGATCAGCGCCCCCAGCGTGCGCGGGTCCAAATCCTTCAGCAGGATCGTCGACGACGGCCGGTCGCCGGCATAGGCGCGCGCCGGATCGGCATTGGCCTTCCCCGCCATCAGCGCCGCCCCCTGCGCAAAGGCGTTAAGCAGCAGCTGCCGGTGATGCGCCGGGTCGAGGGTGTCGCCCGCCTCGACCACCGCGACGAATTCCAGCGGCACGATGCGCGTACCCTGATGCAGCAGCTGGAACACCGCATGCTGGGCATCGGTGCCGACCCCGCCCCAGGTGATCGCCGCCGAATTGCGCCCCAGCGGCTCGCCGGCCGCCGTCACCGACTTGCCGTTCGATTCCATCTCAAGCTGCTGGAGATAGGACGGCAGCAACCGCAACCGCTCGTCATAGGCAAACGTCGCCCGCGTCTCGCAACCCTTCACCTGCGAATAATAAAGGTCGGCAAAGGCCGCCAGCACCGGCGCATTCTTCGCCGGTTCGCTCAAGCGGAAATGCCGATCCATCTCGGCCGCGCCTTCCAGAAGTTCCTCATAGGCCTGGAACCCCAGCGCCAGCGCGAACGGGAACCCCAGCGTCGACCACAGCGAATAGCGCCCGCCGACCGACTCGGCGAACGGCAGCACGCGGGTTTCGTCGACGCCCCATTCCACCGCGCGGTCGGGCGAGGCGGTCAGCGCGATCACGCGGCCATAAGGGTCCTCGACCCCGCCCTCGCGCATCCACGCCATCGCCGATTCCGCGTTCAGCATCGTCTCGGTCGTGGTGAAGGTCTTGGACGCGACGACCAGCAGCGTGGCGGCGGGGTCGAAGCCCTTGACCGCCTCTTCCATCGCCACGCCGTCGACGTTCGACACGATCGCCACGTCATACTTGTCCTCGTCACGCCCCAGCGCGTCGAAGATCAGGTCGGGGCCGAGCGCCGACCCGCCGATGCCGACATGCAGGATGTGGCGTACCGGCCCGAACGCATCCGCCTCGATCGCGTCGATCACCTGCCGCATCCGCGACTGGAACGCGCGCGCCTGTGCGACATCGTCCGGGTTACCCTCGCCGCGCTCGGCGGTATGGGTCGCAGCGCGCCCTTCGGTGACATTCACCACCTGCCCGGCGAACAGCGCGTCGCGCTTCGCCGCCAGCTCCATCGTCGCGGCCAGCCCGGTGAACGCGTCGATCGCCGCATCGTCCAGATGGGTCTTGGCGAAATCGAAATGCAGCCCGCCGACATCGACGGTCAGCTTGGCCAGCCGGTCGGGATCCTTTGCGAACAATTCGGTGAGCTTCGTGCTGCCAAGCCCCTCGATCGCGGACCAGTCCTGCATCGCCATATCGTCCCTCGTCATGTCGTCGGTTAGGATGCCGTCGCCCTAGAGCGGACCAAGGGGGCAGGTCCACTCCCTTCTATCGTCATGCCGGCGCAGGCTGGCATCTCCCTGAGCATCTCGATACGCCTGCCCGATGCGCGGGGGCTGGACCTACATCATGGCGAACCGCCGGTTCGGCATGACCTATGTCGGGGTGACGGCCGACCTTGCCGCGCGGGTGTGGCAGCACAGGCGGGATAGTGGGTCTGCCTATTGCCGGAAGTACGGTATCAGGACGCTGGTTCTCGCGGAAAAGCATGATGATATCGAAAGCGCTATCCGGCGGGAGAAGGCGCTCAAGGCGTGGCGGGCCGAATGGAAGCACCAGTTGATCGCAGACGCCAACCCGGAATGGCGGGATTTGTTCGACGACATCGTTTGAGCCGAGAAAGACCCCAGCCTGCGCTGGGGTGACGTAAATGGGAAACGGCCCTGCCCCAAACCTCACCCCAGCGAAAGCTGGGGTCTCCCTCGGCTCCTGCCCGATCACCCGACAAACCCCCACCCACTTGACGCCCCGCCCCGCCCCACGCATGGCACGGTCCATGGCTCTCGACCCCGCCCCGGCTACCCCCACGCCGACTCCGCCCGCGCCCGCCACCAAGCCGAAGCGTTCGGAAGGGGCGGACCTGATGGTCTTCCTGCTGAAGCTCGCCATCGTGGTGTTCATCATCCGCTCGTTCCTGTTCTCGCCCTTCTCGATCCCGTCGGGATCGATGCAGCCGCGATTGATGATCGGCGACTATCTGTTCATCACCAAATGGAACTACGGCTATTCGCGCTATTCGCTGCCTTGGGGCATCCCGCTGATCCCCGGCCGCATCCTGCCGCGCACGCCCGCGCGCGGCGACGTGGTGGTGTTCAAGGCGCCGCCGAGCGCGAAGCAGGACTATATCAAGCGCGTGATCGGCATCCCCGGCGACACGGTACAGATGCGCGGCGGACAGCTGTTCCTGAACGGCAAGGCGATCCCGAAGCAGCGCGTCGCCGACTGGGTCGCGCCGGTATCGCCCAACACCAATTGCGACTATGCCTTCCAGCGGATCGTCGCCGAACAGCCGGTCTGCGCCTATCCGCAGTTCCGCGAGACGTTGCCGAACGGCAAGAGCTACAACGTCCTCGACCTCGGCACGACCGAGGCGGACGATACCGGCGTGTTCACCGTGCCGGCCGGCCATGCGTTCCTGATGGGCGACAATCGCGACGACAGCGCCGACAGCCGCTTCCCGGCACGCGAAGGCGGCGGCATCGGCATCGTCCCGCTGGAGAATATCGAGGGCAAGGCCGTCGTGAACTTCTTCTCGACCGATGGCTCGGCCGAATGGCTGCTGCCGTGGACGTGGTTCTCGGCCGCGCGGTGGCACCGGATCGGGGAAGGCTTCTGAGCGACGCCCTGCACGACTGGGTCGGCCAGGCGCTGGGCCGTGCGCCGACCCGCATCGACGATTACGCCCGCGCGCTGACCCATGGCAGCACGGCACGCGCGACCTATGAGCGGCTCGAATTTCTCGGCGACCGCGTGCTGGGGCTCGCCGTCGCCGAATGGCTCTACGAACGCTTTCCCTCGGAGAGCGAAGGCGCGCTGTCGAAGCGGTTCAACGCGTTGGTGACCGGTGCCGTCTGTGCGGAAATCGCGCGCGGCATCGGCGTGGTCCCGCATCTGAAGCTCGGCAAGCAGGCGCGCGACGACGGCGCCGGCGACAGCGACAATGTGCTGGGCGATGTGATGGAGGCGCTGATCGGCGCCTATTATCTCGACCATGGCCATGACGCCGCGCGCGCGTTGGTCCGCACGCTATGGGGATCGCGGATCGACGCGCAACTGCGCGTGCCGCGCCACCCGAAATCGGCGCTGCAGGAATGGGCCGCCGCGAACAATCGCCGTCCGCCCGAATATGCGATCGTCGACAAGAGCGGCCCCGGCCACGCGCCGCGCTTCACCGTGCGCGTAACCATCGGCAAGCTGGCGGCGGCCGAAGCCACCGGCACGTCGAAGCAGGAGGCCGAGACGCTGGCGGCGAAGACGTTGCTCGCGCAACTGGGCGACTGAGCCCACTCCAATGGTTTTGCCTTCGCCGCCCGCCCCGTAGCGCGGTGGACTGCAACGGCTGCCCCGAACTGTTGAACCGCGACGTGCCGAATGGGCTACCCGATGGGACCACGCTCTCTGCCGCGGCATGACCAAGCTCACTTGGCTCAGATAAGACCTCTGCCCAAATGCCTGTTCCGTACCCGGGCGAAGGCCGGGGTACGAAGCGGTGGCAGTTGGGCGAGCGACGTTCGCAGAGGCCATGCCCAGGACCGACTGCGCATTGCCCACCCTTAACTCCGCCATTGCCTTCCGCCGCGCCCCGGCTACGCTCCGCCCCATGCCGACCGCCCCCGCCGCCACCGCCCTGTTCGCCGCGCTGCTGACGCTGCAAGGCTCCGCCACCCCGTTCGACGGCATCGCCAATGTCCGGGTCGAGGAATATGCCGTCACCGGCCGCAGCGTGGCCGCGATCCGTCGATCGATCGACGCTGCCCGCCCGACCGATCCGAACGACGGCAAGCGCGTCGACGGGCTCAGCCGCTGGAACATCAACTGGCGCTGGCGGCGCGATGCGGCGGGCACGTGCAGCACGACGCTCGACAATATCGGGTTCGAAGCGGTCGTCACCGTTCCCCGCCTCGCCGACTCCGACGTCCCGGCCAGGGTCCGCGCGCAGTTCGACCGCTACCTCGCCACGCTGCTGAAGCATGAGGAAGGCCATGTCCGCTATGCGTGGGACCATCGCGGCGAGGTGGCCGACGCGATCAACGCCGCCGGCTGCGACGGGATCAAGGACGCCGGCATGGCGGCGGTGCGCACGATCGCCGAGCACGACGTCGCCTATGACAAGGCGACCCGCCACGGCGCGGACATCATCACTCCGTTTCACTGAGGCTCGCAGCAGATCCGCGTTCAGCCGCTCAAGCAAGGTTCGCGGTTCACAGGATAACGTCTCATCGTCACCCCGGGCTTGACCCGGGGTCCCGCTTCTTAGTCGCCCGACGCAAAAGCAGGACGCCGGATCAAGTCCGGGGTGACGAGATGATCGGTCGCTTGTCGATCGCCTCCTGCCGCTGCGATTACCGTGCCCCGGTCTGCTGCGCGAACTCGGCCTTGGTCACGTTCAGCACCAGCTGCCCCCGGATCGTGCCGAACACATCCGCCGGGACCATCGCCCGCGAGCTGCCCGACAACAGCTGCACGCCCTCCGGCTTCACCGCCTCGATCGTGCCCAGCGGCACGCCGGTCTTGTCGAACACCGATGCGCCGATGACCAGGTCGGACGGTTTGGCCGCGACGATCCGCTTGGCGCTGCGCCGCGACGCGCGTGCGTCGACGGTCGTGCCTGCCTCGTCGCGGATACGGTCGAGCGCGAATTGCTGGTCGCGGTCGCTGGTGACGCTGCGCGTCGTGTCCTCGGAATTGGGCGAGCTGCTCGGCGCCCCGCCGACCGGCGCGATCTGCGCCTGCGCCGCCCCCGCCACCAGCAGCAACGTTGCCGCCACGCCCCGGAATTTCGCGCTCATCCATCCCTCCATCGCTGATTGTTTGCGCTAACGTTACGCCGCCGCTCGCGCCGCCGCAAAGGTTTCCGTCGTTACCGTCCGCCCAGCACGCGCAGTTCGATCCGCCACCATCCGATCGCCCACAGCGCCCCGAACAGCCATCCGGCCAGCACGTCGCTCGGCCAGTGCACGCCCAGATAAACCCGGCTGACCCCGATCGCGACGACCAGCGATGCCGCGGCCGCCATCGCGAACGCCCGTGCGGCGCGCTGGCGCAACAGCGGCCAGGCGAGCGTCGCCAGTGTCAGGTACACGATCGCCGAATTGGCGGCATGGCCGCTGGGGAAACTGTTCGACGTCTCCGCCATCAGGTGCGGGACCAGATCGGGACGCGCGCGGGACACCGCCTGCTTGAACAGCATATTGGCCCAGCTGCCACTGGCGCACGCCGCCGCGATCAGCAGCCCGGTCCGCCACCGTCCGGTACTGGCCAGCAGCAGCGCGACGAAGGCGACGACGATGGTCAGCACCGTCGTACTGCCGAGCGCGGTGACGTCGCGGACCATCGACGTGAATTTCTCCGACGCGACCGGCGCGCCATCGGTCCCCCGCAGCGCCAGCAGCAGCTGCCGGTCGAACGCGAAGCTGCTTCCCCGCACTACCTGATCGGCGAGGAAGAACAGTAGCAGCAGGACGAAGCCGGCGGCGGCGATGCCGATGATGCTCCACGGCGTACGGCGGGACGGGCGGGGTTCGGGACGAAGGGTTTCGTTCATGCAGGGCGCAACGCAGAAGGGGGCTAAAGTGTTACCCCCGAAACGAAAACAGGAGAGCGTTGCATGAAAAAGCTGATCCCCCTGGCAGCGCTGGGTGCGCTGGCCCTGACGGCCTGCGGCGACCAGAAGACCGGATCGACCACGCTGACCAGCAATTCGGCGACCGGTCAAGTGGTGTCGTCCGAAACCGGGGCGGGCGCGGAAACGCCCAAGCTGCAACCGGGCAAGTGGGAGATCCGCACGCAGGTCAGCGACCTGAAGATGGCGAACATGCCCGCCGGCATGCCCGCCAACCCGCCGGCGCAGACCAACACCATCTGCATCACGCCGGAGCAGGCGGCGAAGGGACCGGAGGAAATGCTGAAGCAGTCGGGCGCGGACTGCACCGTTGCCAGCAACAGCTTTGCCGGCGGCAGGATGGAAAGCGACGTCAGCTGCAAATTGCCCGGCGACACGCAGATGACCGGCAAGACGACGGGCACGTTCACCCCGACAAGCTTCACGACCGATCAGCAGATGGAAATGACCGGCCGGACGGCGATGTCGCAGAAGGTCCGCATCGAGGGCAAGCGCATCGGCGAATGCGAAACTAAGTAACGGCGAACGCTAACAAATCCCGGCGCTGCGGCGCTTTAACTTTGTCACAGGTTTCTTGACCTGAACCGCCGAGCACCTTGCAGATAATGCCGGCGCTAGCGCGTCGAGGCAAGCTCGTCATTTGGTTCGCAACGACTGTCCGCAGCCCGCTCGAGCATGGCTGACCAGCCCGCGCTCAACGAGTTCACGGCGAGACCATCCGCCATGCAGGCGGGCGACGCCGGCTCGCTTCAGCTCGTGGTAGAGGCCGACCGCATTGCGGTTGGAGAAGACGGCGGCCTCGCCGGTGAAGGCGATGATGCGGGCCAGCGCGTCAACTGCCTCGCGCGAGACCCCGTTCCCCTTGCCGTAGCGTGAGATTTCGATGCCGCGCGATGCGATCGCCTCGGCGGTTTCCTCGAAGCCGGCGCCGAGGATCTCGCCGGCGTCGCGCATGGACACGTGCGTGAACCTCAGGAAACCCTCGTCCCGCTCGCGCTGGCAGAGCGGGAGCTTGGGCAGTCTGGCTGGATCGACATGAATGCTGCGTGCGGTCGCCGGCTGGGTCCCGGCCACGTAGTATGGGATTCGCCTCCCAAGCAATGCCGCCAGCACGCGACCCCAGGGCTTTTCACCCGGATACCTGATCATCGCGCTCCGCAGCGTGATGATCCCCGGGGGCGGTTGGTGACGGATGGCGATGGAATCGAGTTCGCGAGCGAAATTCTCGACGGACGTGGCGTCCAGCTTCTGACCCTGGAGGATCACGACGCCCGGATGATTCAAGGCCGTGAGCAGAGCAGTGTCCGAGCTGTCGGGGCCGTCGCTCGCGGTCGGGACCGGCTGGGGGAATGCGATCTGGCTGATGGCGTAGACGGGGATCTCGAACCGGGCGGCGACGGATTCCGCGGTCGTGGAAGTGCGAAGCAGGTTCCGCAGCGCATCCACGTCGTCTGCGTCATACCGCACGCGCTTGCGTTGTCCGCCCGGCAACTCCTCGAAGCGGACTGCCTTGGCGTCGCGAAGCTGTTTCAGCTGCTGCGACGAGGTCCAGAGTTGGATGTTCGTCTCCGTCGCCGTGTAGTAGCGCGTGTCCTTCGCGAAGGTCTGGACCTTGCGACCATCGATGTCGGGGAACGCGAGGGCGACGAGGCGCCCTTCCTCCATGTGCTGACGTTGCGCGATCCATCGGATATCGCGACGCATGGTCTCATAGGCGGCCACGTCGCCGGCGATCGCGTCAAGCCGCCTGTCGGCGAACGCCTGCATGGAGGCGGGCCACCGCCGCAGCAGCGCCGCCCCCGTCGCAACCACCTTCACCACCACGTCCGGCCCTGCCTCCGCCAACTTCTCGACGCCCCCTCCTCGTCGACCGGACGTCGCGACGATCCCCGCGCGCAGTGCCACACCCACCAGCGCCGTGCGCGAGAAGGACTGGATGACCGAGGGCAATTGTTCGACCGCTTTCGCGCCGGCGTCCGGATCCCGCGACATCAGATCGGCGAAGAGGCGGTAGTCGTCGGCCGCATAGAGCGGCAGCGGCGGGGCCTTCGACGGTGCGATCTGCTTGCCGCAGCCTTCGCAGGCGTCGAGCCCCCGGGTCCAGCGCCACCCCAGGGGTCCGCAATCCGGGCAGGCGTCGACGAGCAGTTCGAGGGATTCCGGGCAGTAGGGCAGCAGCAGGTTGAGCCAGTCGCTGCGATGGTATGGCCCCTTGCGCAATGACACCGGGCTTATGCGGCGTCTCTCCAGGTCGAACGCGGACCTGGGCGCAACGAGATCGCCCAGAACGATGCGATCTCGTCGGTCGGACCATGTGAAGGCGATCGTGTGAAGGTTCGCCGGCTCGGTGCGGATGACGCGCGCGATGCGATCGAGCATGTCGGTTGGGACGCACTGTATCAAGCCGATCCTGGCGACATGGACGCCGCCGCCTTCGAGCGCGGTGGCGATCCTGGGGAGTCGGTGCTCCCGGCAGGCGGCGGCGAGTGCACCGATCACGCTTTCGCGGGGCCCGGGATCGTATTCGAACCGCAGGCGCTTGAACGGGGCCTCGGCGACCTTCACGAGCCGCCGCGATTCGAGAACGGATCGTGGAGCACCCACTTCAGCTTCATGGCGAAGCCCCGGGTCGCGACGCTCATGTCGTGCCGTTCGATCGCGGGCGATCCGCGACGCAGCGCGTGCTGCGCCGCCTCGCACACCACACGGCACACGCGACCGACGTGCCCGCTGCTGACCGTCACGAGTTGGGTCCGGAAGCCAATCTTGTTCAGGCCGCTCAGCTCGTCGATGATCCCGCCCTCGACCATCGACTGGTCGAGGCGTTCGCAGAAGGTGAGGAAGAGTTCCTTGTCGTGAGCGTCGCCACGGGGATTGAGCGGCCTCAGCTCGAGCGGCGTGCCGAGGCGGGAGGCGAACTTGCCGTTCTTCTCGAAGAACTTCTCCGCGTCCTCGTCACCGACTAGGATGAGCGGCAGGATGCCGCGGTTCAGGAACGTCTTGAAGCGGTCGGTGACCTGTCGGGCGTCGGTCGTCTTGCGATCGAGGTGCTGGACCTCGTCACCGACGATCCCCTCCACGCCGAGCCTGCGAGACATGGTGAGGATGCGATCCTCGAGGTCCTCGATCTTCGCGTTGCGGTCGTTCCAGTGGTCGTCGCCCATCTCGTATAGGATGCGGCGGAGCCAGGTGGCGACCGATGTCGTCTTGTCCAGCTCGATGCACAGGATCTGGTGTGGATTGGGTGGCAGCCCCGCCTCGGCCCGCCTCAATGCCGCCATGCGAACGAGATGTTCGATCATGCGCGACTTTCCGGCATTGCTGTGCTCGGACAGGCAGCGGCCGTCGATCGGCCCACCAAGAAGCGACTGCATGGATTTGAGGTAGCTGAGCAGCTGCTCTACCACGATGGTCTGGGGCTCGTGCTCGATGTAGTTCGTCTTGAAGAACGGCACGACCGCCTCGACCCGCGCGTTGCGGGCCGGGTCGGTGAACACCGGCTTGGGATCGCCGCGGACGGGCGGCGGCTGGACGCCGAGCGGATCCTTTTTCGCGTTGGTCACGCATCATCTCCCGAAGAGGAATTCTCGGAGCGGCGGTCATCGTCCGCGTCCCAGTCGATGCCGCCGTCCAGGTCCTCCTGCTCCTGGTCGGCGGCGAGCATGTCGAGGTTGGATCGGGGTGCGGGATCGAGTCCGCCCCAGTCGCCTGCCGGGCCACGGTTGGTGTCCGCGCGCGCGTCCGTGCCGTCGTCCGGTGCGTCTGCGGAGCGCGACTGCGTGGGACCGAGCGGAACGTCCGCTCGCTTCGAGCCGCCTATGTCCGTCGGGATCATGAAGGCGGAGAAGTCGGTGAGATCGGGATCGTCGGCGACGTTGCGCGCCTTCGCGCGCACCTCAGCACGCTCGAGGACCGCCCCTGCCTTCTTGGCGATGGCATAGGGCAGATTGTGCAGATCCTCCCACTGCTGCTGAAGGGATTCCGCCCGGCGCAGGGCTTTCTGCTCGGCCGTCTGCGCGCCGGTGCTGCCCGCGATCACGCAGGACTGGTGGAACTTGTGCTCGAACCGGGTGAGGAACTGGGTGTAGTCGGGATCGTCGGACCAGAGCTCGACGAAGTCGTTGCCGGCCTCGTCCACGATCTCGATGATGTCGAGGTTCCAGTCGAAGACGCGCAGCCACACGTCGCACCGCGCGGTGCCTTCCAGCCGTTTGGAGAACGCCTGGGCGGCGAGGTTGCTCGACAGCGTCTGCGTCACGCCCTCGCGGTTCCACCTGTAGGTGATGTTGTCGTGGACGACGCCATCGGTGGTGAGAACCCCGGGGACCGTTCGCGCGAGGTTGCGCCGGACGTCCTTGGGGTCGCTGAAGCGGGTCCGCTGGGCCGAGATGAACTCGAGCATGACGTCGTTGGGCTTCCGCCAGCCGATGGCCTCGTGCGCTGTGTCGTTCCACTCGAGCCGTAGCGCCTCCAGCTTCTGCGCGAAGCTGGCGCGGGTCATTGCCGCCTCCTTCATCGGATCGCGGCGGATCGAGCGCCGGCGGCTACGGGCGGACAGAACAGTGCCGGGTTCGCCTTCCAACCTGTGCTTCAGCCATCCGAAATAGTTCTCGACGTTGGACTTCTCGTCCGACCCGTATCTCTTCGCCAGTTCGACGCGTCCGATGACGCTCGCCAGGTTTCCGATCGCGGACGGCGGTATGATGGCCTTGTCGTTGTCGCCGCGCAGCAGGCCCTGACGGCCGAAGAACAGCACGCGCATGGGATCGGCCGCCATCTGCTCCTTGGTAAGCACGGGGGGCGTGAGCGCACCCATGAGCGCGTACATCCCCATTTCGGACCGATAGGGTCCGCTGAAGGGCGTGGTTGGATATGCGAAGAGCGCGCAGGCATCGATGACCTGCACGATCTTCATCTTGTTGCTGGGGATCTCGGCGTCGGCCGAGAACAGACACACCTGCTCGAACTCGGTGCCGTCGATGTAGGCGAGCTGGAACGGACGGGTGATGGGCATGCTCTCGCCCGAGGCGAGGAAATAACGATTGGCTTCATGCGGCCCGTGCTTGGACGTCCAGGCCTCCATGTCCTCGCACTTGTTGATGCGGTTCACGACCGTGCTCTTGTGCGGCGGAGCGTCGCCGATGCCGGTGGCACCCGCGTCCTTCAGCCGGTGCCAAGCGGCGACGGTCAGCGAATAGGCGTCCATCTTCTTGATGGCGTCGACGGACCAGTGCAGCGCCATGGCCTGATGGACGAGCCGGTCGACGATCCGCGGCAGCGGCGAGCGGCCCTTCTCACGGCCGCTGCGGTTCATCATGACGCCGACCTTCTCGCCGAAGGCTTCGAGATTGTTCATCCAGCGGATGATCGAGCGGCCCGATGCGACCTCGTCGTCCGGATACATCTCCTTGGCGAAGTCCTCGAGCGCCGTCGCGGATTTGGGCTTGCCCTGGACGAGCGCCGCCAGCGCGAGCTCGTATTTGCGGACGGCCTTGGGCTGCTTGGCGAGGCAGGCCGTCCGGTCCCAGCCGAGATAGCGTCCGCGCCATTCGGTGAGCGTCGCCTCGCTTGCGGTGAACTCGCGCAGACGCCCCGCCGCGAACTCGTCCAGCAGCCACTGGACGGTCGGTCGCACCATCACGCCCGGGGCCGCCTCGACGAAGAACTCGTCGTCGGTCCCTTCGATGACGAAGCGCAGGACGAAGTCGTCCACCTCCTCGACGAAGGAGATCCGCGTGCCGTCGTGCGCGAAGACGGTGCCGGCGGGGATGCGCAGCGGACTCGGCATCAGGCGACCTTCCGCTGGAAGCGCGCGAGCAGCTCGCGGAGCGCGAACGCGCTCGCGGGTCGCGGCGCCGTGACGAGCGTGTCGGCGGTCGGCTCGGACGAAAGGTCGAAGTCGACCACGCGCCGCATGAGCATCGCGTAGAGCTTGTCGACCGCGTGCGCGCGGTGGCCGCCGAGGGCGGCGACGACGTCGGCGTAGCGGGCCCGGCCGCCGGCGGCCATGACGGCCGCGCGGGCCCGGCCGCCGTCGGTCGACGGATCGAAGGTCGTCAGGCGGGCCTCCATCGCGATGCCGTGCGCCTTCTGCACCTCGTCCCTGCGAAAGACTGTCCCCTTAATTCTGAGCAGCGTGTCCATGCCCGAGGCCGACATCGCCATGTCGATCCGCTCGAGCGGACGTCGGATGCCTGCCGCTTGGAACCACGCGTCGTCCGACTTGATCTCGCCGAACCGGACGCTGTGGTCGTCGTATTCGATCCCGACGTCGGGATACTTGTGGATCACGCGGCCGTCCGCGCGGCGGAACGTCAGCCGGAGCGGCTGGAACTGGAAGTCCAGGTAGCGCGGCGACATTTCCAGATGGTCGGCGACCGCCGGCTCGTTCGGCCCCTCAAAGAATTGGAGGCGCTGCGGCTTCTCGAAAAAGCCGGCGCTCGTCCCATAGTCCTTGTCGTAGGTCATGCCCGTGCGCACCATGCCGAGATCATCCGCGGCCTCGATGCCGATCAGCACCCAGCGAGCCGGGTCCTTCACCCCGTTGAGATGGTCGGCGACGACGTGCCGGTGCGGCACGCGCATCACCCGATGCCGAGGGGGACGCCGCGACGGGCTCCAGCCCGCGAGCGGATGCGCGTGGGTGAAGACGGGGAGCCGCGAGGTCGGGACACTCGGTGCACCCGCGGCTGGCGAGCCACCCGCGGCAGCCATCGACTGTTCGGTTTCTACATCCCCGTTCCGCTGTTCGTCTCGCAACATCCGCGACGCCTTTCACAACCTGCGTGGCGGAGCGGCAGCGTCGCCGACGCCGCAACGACTCAACCAGTCGCATTCTTATTCGGAAGTTGCATATATATGACTTGAACGATGCGGCAATGAAAAACTCGCGTTTTTATTCGACAATGGCGCCTTCGATGGTTAATGAGCGCGGATGGAAACGGACCGCGATCGCGAGGTTTCGCTGCCGTCGGAGCTGGTCGCGGCCTTTCAGGATCGTGCGGCCGGCGAGGCGGATGTCTGGCGGCGCCTTACGCCGGCGCAGAGGGCGCGGGCTTTGGCGCGCTTCGCGGCGCTGCGGCAATGGGATGGCGGCCGCGGCGAGTTGGACGTCGTGTCCGCCGCCGCTCTCGCGGGCGACATGAGCGTCAGTCGCTTCTACCGCATCGCCGCCGAATGGCGCGACACTCCGTCGCTCGCGTCGCTCGGCGTCTTCGCGCGCGCGGGCGCGCGCAAGTCCAAGGTCGACAGCGACGTTCTGGAAGCGTTGAGCGATGCCGCTCGCCAGGTGGTCCTGCTGTTCGGCGACATGTCGACCAGCGCCTTGGTCGACAGGATGGTTCGCTTCGCGCGCCTGCCGGAGGGCGCGAAGGTCCCCGGCATGACGAAGCTGCGCGAAATCGTGCAGGCGGAGCAGCGGCGGATCGCTTCCTCGATGCCGCTCGGTCAGGTGCTTCTGTCCGATTGCGTCGCGACATCGCTGCCTCGTGTCGATGGGCGGCCCCACATCGCCTTCCTCTGCATGGATGCGGGAACCGGCGCGGTGCTGGGCGTCGGCGTCGGCGCGATCGAGGCGGTGATTCGCGGCCACAACGGCGCCGCCAACGACGCGCTGCGGACGATCGAACGCGAGGGCGGGCGGTGGCGCTGGTCGAACGTGTTCTCGGTGATGCGCATCACGGCCGGCGAGGACATCGACCGGATCTCGAGCGTCATGCACGAGCTGAATTCCCGGTTCAGGGATACCCACTTCATCCTTGAGCGCGGCGAGCGACGCTATGGTCGGATGATCGCCAGGACGCTCGGTCCTCGCCTCGGCAAGGTGACCTTCACGCCCACGCGCACCCTGGCGGGCGATGCGCTCGCCGCGAATAGCGACATGACCGCCTGGACCGAGGCTGACGCATACGACGCGCTACGCCGCGCCGCCGACGCGCACAACGACGCGCTGGACCTGTCTCGCGCGGGAGCGCCTGAACCGCCGCCGCACCTTTACAAGGCGTTGGCGACGCTGGGCGGCAAGCACGACTAGGTCGGTTCGGCGGCTACCGTATCGCCGCTGATCACCTCGTTGTGGCGGCGGATGGCGCGTTCCACCTCGGTCGCCGCGGCGTCACCGTCCAGCGGTTTGACGGATCGGGCAGCCAGCAGGCGATCCGGGTTGGCGGTGTGCGGCCGGTGCAGGATACGCAGCCCGCCGACCATGCGGCCCAGGTTGCTGGCGATCGTCGTCCCTGTGGACCTTCCGCCAAGGAGCGGTTCGCGGCCGAGACGCGCGAGGTGCACCGGCAGCACTTCTTCGCGGTCGGCGGCGGAGACCTCGACCTGCAGGTCGGCGGGGACGTCGCCCATGGTCGCGAACGCTCGGGCGAGCGCCAGTGCCGCACTGCCGCGCTTGCCGGGGTCCAGTGAGACGTCGCTGCCGATGATCGTCCGTTCGGGCAGGAGCATCGCGATCGCGACTTCGGGAAACATGTTGCCGTCGCCGTGCAACGTGGGCAGTTCGGCCCATACGCGTCCAACCACGATGCGGCGCGGCTCGTTGGTCCGGATGGGGCTGGTGGCGCGCGCGTCCATGACATAGGTCCACAGGGCGCCGCGCGAGGGCGTGACGGTGCCCGCTGCCTCGCATCGTCGTGCCACCTCGCGGAGCAGGTCGGCCAGCTTCGCATCCGCGCCGAGTTCGCCGATGACCTCGACCACGATTGACCGCGATTTCTCGGGCACGCCGTCGCGCCGCGTCCTGGGCCGCCCGCGCTCTCCCGCCCCGACCATCTGCGGCTTGCGGTGGAGGCGCCAGGCCTTGGCCAGCCGGTAGAACTGGGCGACGCCGATGCCGATCTCGCCGGCATGCCGTTCCGCATCGGCGCGCGTCGGGCGCTCGATGGCGAGATAGCGGTCCAGCACGCCGATCCGGCGCCTGACCTCGCCGCGACGCAGCGGGTCGATACCCGACAGGTCGAGTTCGCTCATGCTCTTTTCCTTCTCGTAAGGCTCTTCCCCGCCCCTCCCCCCGGACTGGCAGTCAGGTGCCGTCAGCTTGACGGCGCGATCGCGCTCGGGACGGCGCTCCCGATCCGCCTCGCATCGACGCGGCGGCGCTGGCCGAAGCGCGGCCACTCGTCGCGGACCGATCTGAAGCGCGCCGCGCCAGCCGTCGCCAGCCGGGCGTGCGACGAGCGCCCCCGCTTCGGCGAGGCATGCCCGAACGGGCGCTGGAACGATCGAGGGCTAAGGGCGTCCGGCGCGTATCAGAAGGCAGATCCACCTATGGCAGACACCGGAACATCCATGACGCGCACCATCGATCGCCGCCAGCTTCTGCGCGGTGCCACGCTGACCGGCGGCGGCCTCGCTCTCGCGGCCTACATGCCCGCCTGGGCGCAGTCGGTATCCGCAGGGATCGTCAAGCCGCTGCCGACGGTGTCGGGCGAGGACATCACCCTGCGCATCGCGCACCAGATGATGATGATCGACGGTCGCGAGAGCCACGCCATCGGCATCAACGGCACGGTGCCGGCCCCGCTCATCCGCCTGCGCGAAGGCCAGAACGTGCGGCTGCACGTCGAGAACGCGCTCGACGAGGACAGCTCGATCCACTGGCACGGGCTCATCCTGCCGTTCCACATGGACGGCGTGCCCGGCGTCAGCTTCCCCGGCATCAAGCCGCGCTCGACCTTCACCTACGAATTCCCGATCGTGCAGTCGGGCACCTACTGGTATCACAGCCATTCGGGCCTGCAGGAGCAGCTCGGCCACTACGGCCCGATCGTCATCGACCCCAAGGGCGTCGACCCGATCCAGTCGGACCGCGAGCACGTGATCGTGCTGTCCGACCACAGCCAGATGCACCCGCACATCATCTTCAAGAAGCTCAAGCAGCAGGGCGGCTACTTCAACTTCCAGAAGCAGACGCTGGCCGGCCTGCTCGCGGGCAAGGACCAGTCGGCCAAGGAACGGCTGGAATGGGGCGCCATGCGCATGGACCCCACCGACGTCGCCGACGTGACCGGCAGCACCTACACCTATCTCGTCAACGGCCACGGCCCGCGCGACAACTGGACCGGCCTCTTCCGCCCCGGCGAGCAGGTGCGGCTGCGGATCATCAACGCTTCGGCTATGACCACCTTCAACTTCCGCATCCCCGGCCTCAAGATGACGGTCGTCCAGGCCGACGGCCTGCCGGTCCGCCCCGTCGCCGTCGACGAGATGCAGATCGCGGTCGCCGAGACATACGACGTCATCGTCCAGCCCGCCGATGAGCGCGCCTACACGATCGTCGGCGAAAGCGTCGACCGGTCCGGCATGGCGCGCGCCACCCTCGCGCCGCGTGAGGGCATGGCCGCTGCCGTCCCGCCGCTGCGCCGCCGACCGCTCGCCGACATGAAGGACATGGGCATGGGCGGCATGGACCACGGCTCCGGCGGATCGATGGCGGGCATGGACCATTCCGCCATGGGCCACGCCAAGCCGGCAGGCGCGGCGGCACCGGCATGTCCGCCGGAACACGCCGCCATGGGCCATTGCAAGCCGACCGGCGACGCTGCGACCGGCGGTGGTCAGCAGGGCGCGATGGACCACGCGTCGGGCGGCATGGATCACTCGATGCGCGACTTCTCGGTCGCGCCGGAGGTCAAGAAGACGCCGACCGTGCAGACCATTTCGCCGATGCCGGTCGACCGGATGGGCGAGCCGGGTCAGGGCCTCGAGGACGTCGGCCACAAGGTTCTGGTCTACACCGACCTGATGGCGGTCGACCGCAACCCGGACGTGCGCGCGCCCGACCGGTCGATGCGCATCCACCTCACCGGCAACATGGAACGCTACATGTGGGCGTTCGACGGCGAGAAGCTCAGCGAGGTCAGGAAGCCGATACCGTTCCTGAAGGACGAGCGGGTGCGCGTCACGCTGGTCAACGACACGATGATGGGTCACCCGATCCATCTGCACGGGCACTTCTTCGAGCTCGTCACGGGTCATGGCGAGTTCGCGCCGCGCAAGCACACGATCCAGGTCCAGCCGGGCGGCACCGCCACGTTCGACGTCACCACCGATGCCGTCGGCGACTGGGCGTTCCACTGCCACATGCTCTACCACATGCACGCCGGGATGATGCAGGTCGTCTCCGTCCGGCCGCGCGACGGAGATACGAAATGAGCCTCGTCCTCAGCGCCATGCTGCTGGCTTCGGCCGCCCAGTGCACGCCCGAACACGCGGCGATGGGCCATTGCAAGATGCCCGTGCCCGCCAAGCCGAAGGCTGCGGCGGCCAAGCCCGCGCCGAAGGCGAGGCCGAAGCCGAAGGCTAAGCCGAAGCCGGCGGTCAAGGCGCCTGCGCGTCCGGCACCGCGTGCCTCAACGTCGCCATCATCCGCCGCGGCGGCCCCAGGTGCGGCACCGATCGATCCCTCGTGCCCGCCCGAGCATGCGGCGATGGGCCACTGCACGCCCAAGACGTCGGCGGCGCAACAGTCGGCACCCGCTGCGGCTGCTGCACCTGCACCTGCGGCCGCGACCGATCCCGATTGTCCGCCCGAGCATGCCGCGAAGGGTCACTGCACCCCCAAGGCGACCGCGCCTGCCGTCTCTTCGGCCCCCATGGGCAAGGGCGGCACCGCGCTGCCGGCCGGGAACGCACCCGCGCCCGCTGCGCCGGAGGCGAACTACGCCGATCGCGTGTGGGGCCGCGACGCGATGGCACCCGCGCGGACGGCACTGCGCCGCGAGCATGGCGGCATGTCGTATTCGCAGCTGATGCTGAACCTTGCCGAGGTGCAGTTCCGCGACGGCCGTGACGGCTACAGGTGGGACGGCGAGTTCTGGTATGGCGGCGACATCAACCGCCTGACGATCAAGAGCGAGGGCGAAGGGACGTTCCGCGAGAATACCGAGGGCGAGGTGCAGGCGCTCTACAGCCGGGCCGTCGGGCCCTATTTCAACCTGCAGGCCGGCGTCCGCCAGGACTTCGGGCCCGGCCCGGACCGCACCTACGCCACGGTCGGCTTCGAAGGGCTCGCACCTTACTGGTTCGACGTCGAAGGCGCGCTGTTCCTGTCCGACAAGGGCGACGTGTTCGGGCGCCTGGAAGGCTATTACGACCAGCGCATCACCCAGCGGCTCGTGCTGCAGCCTCGCGTCGAGTTGAACCTGTCGGCGCAGGACGTGCCGTCCAGCGGCCTGGGGTCCGGACTGACGGACGCGGAAGCCGGGCTGCGGCTGCGCTACGAGATCAAACGCGAGTTCGCGCCCTATGTCGGCGTGTCGTGGGAGCGCAGGCTCGGCGACACGGCGCGCTATGCCCGCGCCGCGGGCGAGGGCACCGGCGGCTTCAGCGTGGTGGCGGGCGTTCGCGCCTGGTTCTGATTGGCCGGGGGGCGAGCGGGCAGCAGGGAGTAGCCGGATGAAGAACCCCTATGTGAACCTCGCGGTGCAGTCGCTGGTCGGCGGCATCATCATGTATTTCGTCATGTTCGTGATGATCGACCGCCTGTCGAGCTTCTACAACAACCTCAACATGTTCTACATGGCGCTGATGATGGTCACGCCGATGATCGTGCTGATGATCGTCGCCATGCCGCACATGTTCCCGTCGAAGCGCGCCAACGGCTTGCTGCTGGTCGGATCGATCGTCGTGTTCGTCGCGAGCTTTGCGCTCATCCGCACGCAGACGACGATCGGCGACACGGCGTTCCTGCGGTCGATGATCCCCCACCACTCGGGCGCGATCCTGATGTGCCGCGAGGCGTCGCTGCGTGACCCCGAGCTGAAGACGCTGTGCCAGGACATCATCCGCTCGCAGCAGCAGGAAATCGATCAGATGAAGGGCATGCTTGCGCGCCAGTGAGGCGCGCCTGACGTCAAGGGGGGCGAATGCGAAGCACGAGGATGCAGCTGCACATAGGCGCGAGCCGGCTTCACCGCTGGCTGGCGCTCGTCGTGGGGGTTCAGCTCCTGCTCTGGTTCACCAGTGGTCTGGTGATGAGCCTGCTGCCGATCGAGCGCGTGCGTGGCGAGCATCTCGTGCAGCGCGAACCCGCCGGGGTGCTTCCGACGCGGTCCTATGCCCCGCTGGAGCGGATCGCGGCGGGATCGCAAATACGCAGCGCGCGCTATCGCCTGCTTCTCGATCGGCCGATCGTCGAGATCGAGACCGCGCCGGGCACGTTTCGGATTCACGATGCCTTGACCGGGGCGCTGCTTCCCGCGGTCGGTGCCCCGGCCGCGGGCGAGATCGCATCGGCCGCCTACACGGGCCGACCGAAACCCCTGTTCGAGGTGACCCGAGTCACTGCCAACACCGCCGAGTATAAGGGACGGCTGCCCGCCTGGCAGGTCGCGTTCGCCGATCCGGATGCGACGCGCGTCTATGTCGACGAGGCCGGGCGGATCGCCGCCGTGCGCACCGAAACTTGGCGCTTCTACGACTTCTTCTGGGCGCTCCACATCATGGACTGGAGCGAGCACGAGAACTTCAACACGCCATGGCTCAAGGCCTTCGCCGCCGGGGGGCTTCTGCTCGCGATCGCCGGGACGATCCTGCTCTATCTGCGCTGGCCGAGAAAAAGGCGCCGCAGGGCGGAGGGGTAGCCGGCGCTCCCCCGTATGGTGGATGAGCGGGGCAACTGGAGAGTTCGTGTGAAAAAAGCAGTCCTGAGCGCCATCGCCCTCGCCGCCATCGCGGGCGGCACCGCCGTTGCGCAGCAGAGCGGCCATGCCGGTCACCGCCAACCGGGCGGAATGACGATGCAGGCGACGCCTGCCAATCCATATCCGCCGGCCGAGATGCGGATGCACGAGAAGATGATGGCCGCCGTCGGCGCCGACGCGACGGAGACCTGGGTCCGCAAGATGATCGAGCACCATCGCGGCGGCATCGAGATGTCGCGCATCGTGCTGCGCGAGACCCGCGACGCCCGGGTCCGCCAGATGGCGACGAAGACCATCGCGGACCAGACGCGGGAAGTCGGGCAGCTCAACGCGTGGCTGCGCGCGCGCGGCAAGCGCACCCAGTGACCCCCCGGCCCCCGCTGCGGCGGGGGCCACCGGCCGCTTCCCAATCGAGGCGCCCGACTGTTCGGGATCGGACTGAGCCTGTATAGGCGCCGGTCAATTTACCTTCACCCGGGGCAGCCCATGCACCACGCTCAGACCAGCGCGCATGTGCACGAACACGTGTTCCTGGGCGACGCACATGACCATCACGCCCGGCGCACGCGCTACGTCGTCGTCCTCACCGCCGCCATGATGGTCGTCGAGATCGTCGCCGGCTGGCTCACCGGCTCGATGGCGCTGCTTGCCGACGGGTTCCACATGGCGACCCATGCAGGGGCGCTCGGCGTCGCGGCGCTCGCCTACGGCTATGCCCGCCGCCACGCTTCCGATGCGCGCTTCACCTTCGGGACCGGCAAGGTCGGCGAGCTCGCCGGGTTTGCAAGCGCGCTCGTGCTGGCCCTCATAGCGCTTGGGATCGGGGCGGAGTCGATCATGCGCCTCTTCGCGGTGTCGACCATCGCCTATGGCGAAGCGCTCTGGATCGCGGTTCTCGGCCTCGCCGTGAACCTCGTCAGCGCCTGGCTGCTCGGTGCCGATCACCACCACGGGCATTCGCACGGACATGACCACCATGGTCACGATCACCATGCCCACGGGCACGGCCATCACGACAACAACCTGCGTTCCGCCTACTTCCACGTCCTGGCCGACGCGCTGACGTCGGTCCTGGCCATCGTCGCGCTGCTCGCGGGGCGCTATCTCGGGTGGGCCTGGGCCGACGCCGCGATGGGCGTCGTCGGCGCCATCGTCATCGCCCGCTGGTCATGGGGCCTGCTGCGCGACACCGGCCGGGTGCTGGTCGACGCAAGCGCGAATCCAGGGCTCGAGCAGGAGATCCGCGAAGGCATAGAGGACGGCGATGCGGTCATCACCGACCTGCATGTCTGGCAGGTCGGCCCCGGCAAGTTCGCAGCGATCGTCTCGCTCGTCGCCGACCAGCCACTGTCACCGGCCGAATACGCCGCGCGGGTGACGATCCACGAGGAACTGGTCCACGTCACGGTGGAGCCGCACCGCTGCACCGGCGGACACCCGCAATTCCGGGCGGCTTGATTTGCGGGGGCGGCATGGCCGCCCCCGCCCCGATCACTTCTTCGGAGTGCCCGACATGTCATGGCCGGCGTGATCGCCGCCCTTCTTCATGTCATGGCAGCAGTCCGACTTCTTGCCGCCCTTCTCCTTGCAGCAGTCCGCGCCTTCCTTGCAGCAGGCCATGTCCTTGCAGCAGTCGGCGGTGGCTGCAGCCGCAGCGCCGGAGATGGTCAGCGCCAACGCTGCGCCCATGATCTTCAACGTGTTCATGTGATATTCCTCAAACTCGATGTTCGTGTGCGAAGTCGGCGGGTCACGCTCGAGGAGGGGGCGGGATCAGCGCTAGGCTCATGCCGGCCATCACCAGCCCACCGGTTTCCAACGCTGCCGGAGGCTTAGGCGCCGAGGCCTGAGGTGAAGGTGACATCGGGGGCACGGCCACGCAGGCGGCGCCACAGGTCGCCTGGACGTTCTTGCGATCGCCGTCCTTGCTGCGTTCATGGGACCCAGCCATGCCATGGCAATCCATGTTAGCATCGGCGCGTGCTTGCGCGACTAGCGGGACTGGCTGGAGCATCCCCGCACACGCGGGGCCCGCGCGCACAACGAGCATGACGCCGATGAGCGCCAAGGCAAGCATGCGGAACGGGTGTGATCCGGACATGGCGACCGTTTTAATGCAGCGGCGTGGCAGCCACAACACTCGATCCAGCAAAGGCGGGCGCTTGCTCATTCGCTAGCGGATCTGGGATGGGCTGGCTGCCGGGGCATGCGCGACAGCGCATCGCGGAGACGGCCGGTGTGGCGCTCGGTGCACCAGGCGAACGCCCAGCAGAACGCGACGGTGATCGAGACGGCGGCAGCCACCATGGCCATACCGACGGTCGTTGGTGGCAGGCGCTGCTCGTTTATGACGATGCCGGCCATCAGCGCGAGCAGCGGGAAGTGGACCGCGTAGAGCGAGAAGCTCGCCTTCGAACCGTAGGACGCCAACGGCCGGGCCCATGCAGGCAGGGCCGGATCGACGCGCATCAGCGTGTGGAGAAGGACCGCGAACGCCGCGGCGAGCGGCAGCTCCAGGCCGTCCAGCCCGCGTAGCCGCACGACGACGAGCATCACGGCGAACATCAGCGCGGAAAGGACCAGCCAGCCGCGCGGCGGGGGCGCCTTCGCATCGCGCTCACCGTTCGCCCAATGGAGCAGCGTGCCGCAGAGCCAGCAGCCGAAGCTGATCGCCAGATGTGGGTTGAACGCGATCAGGCCGGCGGTGATCAGCAGTGGCGAGGGCCGGCGCGAGCGCAGGCTGACCGCCAGCGCGGGAAACCAGATGTAGAACCAGAACTCGAACGCCAGGCTCCAGAGCGGCCCGTTGCTGCCGAACGGCGCCACCAGGATGGTCTGCAGGAAGAGGAGGTTGCCGAGCAGCGTCCGCCAGCTCAGCGTGTCGGCGAGGTCCGGCCGCATGACGTATGTGTCGGTTAGGCCGCGGTGGGTGGTCGAGCCGAGAAGGTCGAGCCCTATCCAGTCGAGCATACCGCCGAGCGCCAGCGCGGGCACCAGCACGATGCCGAGGCGCGAGAGGCGGTCGATCAGATAGGGTTGCCAGCGCCAGCCGCCATCCAGCCGCCGGCTCACGCTGCGCGTGATCCAGAAGCCGCTCAGGACGAAGAAGAGGATGACGCATGCGTGCGCATAGCCGGCGAGGAAATACCCGGCCCTCGCAGGCAGGGACGCGGGCTGCCGATAGTCCTCGATGAGCAGATACCACGCGTGGGCGAACGCGACCGCGGTGGCGAGCACGCATCGCATCGCGTCCATCCAACCGAAGGCACCGGCACCGGCTTCACCGTGAAGGCAGCCGTCCCGCCGGCCTTCCCGTCCTTCGTCTTTCGGTCGCTGCGCATCCCCCATGGGAGCGCATACGGCTCGTGCGGTGTCAGCCCTCGCCGCCGGAATTGGCGACCATCCGGTTCGGGTGGACGTGCAGGCGTCAGTTCCGGCCGAGCAGCTGCGCCAGGGTCAGCCGGGCCCGCCGGATGCGCGTCTCGACGGCCTTCTCGCTGATCGCGAGCACCTCGCTCGCCTCGGCCTGGCTGAGCCCATCGACCGCGCAGAGCACGAGCGGCTCTCGCTGTGACGACGGCAGCTGCGCCACGGCTCGGGCCAGCCGGTTGAGCTCGGCTCGGTCGGACGCCTGCACGTCCTGCAGGGGCTGGTCGTCGGCATGCAGCTCGGCGATCTCCTCGACGGGCGTGGCCAGGCCGAGCATACGCCTGACCGCGCGCCGGCGGGCCCAGTCGCGCGACTTGTTGAGCGCGATGCGCGCGAGCCACGCCGACATGGGCCGGTTCGGATCGAACCGGCGGAGCGCGCCGTGGGCCGATACGAACGTCTCCTGCACGAGGTCCAGCGCCTCGTCCGCGTCGGCGACGTTGGCGAGGATAAGGCGGTAGACCCGCTGGCGGTGCCTTCGCATGATCTCGGCGAACGCCTCGTCGTCCCCGGCAGCCGAACGGCTTGCGAGGTCGCCATCGGCGAGTGCCGCCAGATCGGCCCTCACCGGTCGCCGGTGGTCAGCGACTTGGTGACCGCGCGGTCGAATGCCGCCCTCTGCTCGGGGCGCAGCACTTCGCGCATGGCGAACACGTGCGTGAGCGTCGCCTTCTGCAGCTCGCCCATGGCGCGGTGCGACGCGTCCACGGCCGCGGCTACCTTGGGGCCATTCCCGTGCTCGGCCTCGATGGCGGCGGCGAGCCGCGCGTTGTCGGCGCGCAGCTCCGCCTCCAGCGACTTGCGCTTGCCCGCGAACTCGCGCTCGAGCTGCTCGATGCTGGCTTCCTGACTGGCATCGAGCTTGAGGTCATGGTGCAGCAGGGCGTGCAGTTCCGACGTCTGCGCATGCCGCGCCGGGATGAGCACGCGGCCGACGAACACGCCGCCGATCGCGGCGAGGAAGGCGACGACCGCGACCAGCGCGGTCCAGCGTCCGCGCGTCATCGCTCGGTGAGCAGCAGCGTCGACGGTGCGAGTGGACCCGCCACGCCGAAGGGATCGATGGGGGCGGCGCTCGCGGGCGAAGCCGCGGGGCCGGCAGTCATCGTGCCCAGCACGATCGCACCGACGGCGGCGAAGGCGACGGCGCCGATGCCGGTCCGCGCGCTCGTCCGGTTGGCCCGCACGCGATTGAACACGGCCGCGTCGATCGTGCTCAGCCCGGGATGCTCGTCGTCGGCGACCCGACGGAGTGCGGCATCGAGATCGAAGTCCATGTGGTTCTCCATTCCCCCTAATACGGGTTAGTTGCTAGCAGCCCTCGCCGGTGCGCGCAGTCGAGAAGTGCACCGACGTCCGCGAGGGTCCGAGCGGCGCGGCGCGTATTCCTCGATGATCCCTGATCTCACGATGGAGTCGAAGATGCGTTTCCAAGCTGTCGTCGCCGCTGCCGCCCTCGCGGTGATCGCGGCACCTGCCATGGCCCACCCCAAGCTGGTCTCGGCCAATCCGGCGCCGAACGCCACGGTCGCACCGACGGCGCGGGTCCAGGTGACCTTCACCGAGGCGCTGCTGCCCAAGCTCTCGGGCGCGGACATCGTGATGACGGGCATGCCCGGGATGGACTCGCACCCGCCGATGAAGATGCCTGCCAAGATGGCCGTCAGCCCTGATCGCAAGACGATGATCCTCACGCTGGCGAAGCCGCTGCCCAAGGGCACCTACCGCCTCGACTGGCACGGCGTATCGGCCGATACCCACCGGGTGAAGGGCAGCTACGCCTTCAAGGTCGCCTGACGATGGACTGGGCGGGAATCGCCATCCGGTTCGCGCTCTACCTCGACCTGATGCTAGCCTGCGGCCTGGCAGCTTTCGCGCTGACCGCGCCGGCTGGCACCGCCAGGGTCATGCCGCTGCGCGCGGTGCTTGTCGCGTGCGGGTGCCTTGGTCTCGTGCTTTCCGCAGGCGGCCTGCTCGTCATGACGGCGGCGATGGCGGGCACGACCCTGGCGCAGGTCGACCGCGAGACTCTGACGATGATCGTCGACGAGACGCCCTATGGCGCCGCCTGGACGATTCGGATGGTCGCGCTCGTCCTGGCGGTCGGATCGGCATCGACCATCCGCGGCGCGGAGCCCCCACCGACGCGCATCGCGGCGTCGGCGATCGCCTTCGGGCTGGCGGTCGCCACGCTTGCCTGGGGCGGACACGGCGCGATGAGCGAGGGCGCGCTCGGCCTTCTTCACCTGGGCGCGGACATACTCCACCTGCTCGGGGCGGCCATCTGGATGGGATCCCTTCTCGGCCTCGTCCTGCTCGTCGCCAGACCGGCGGCAAGGATCGACGCCGGGCATCTCGATCTGTCCTGGCGCGCGCTTCACGGCTTCTCGCGCGCGGGCACGGCGGCGGTGGCGATCATCGTCGTCACGGGGGTCGTGAACGGCTGGCTGATCATAGGGCCCGACGGTATGCCCAGCCTGCCCTTCACGCTTTACGGCCAGCTGCTGCTTGCCAAGCTGGGCGCGTTCGCCGCGATGGTGGGGCTGGCATCCTTGAACAGGTTTCGGCTGACCCCGGCCCTTGGATCCGTCGCGTCATCGGGGGCGGCGCGACGTGAGATCGGCGCGTTGCGGCTGAGCCTGGCGTTCGAGGCCGCGCTGGGTATCGCGGTGCTGGCGCTCGTCGCGTGGCTGGGCACGCTGGAGCCGGTCTCGGCGGCCGGATGACGGTGCGGGCAGCTGCGCGACGGCTGCCCGCACGGCCTCACATTCCGCCCATGCCGGTCAGCATCCAGACCGCCATCGCGATCATGCCGAGATTCTCGGTCAGGCTGACGAAGCCGAGCGGCACGTTCGAGCTGCCGCCGACGCACGCGCACTTGAGCTCGCGTTTGTCGATGTAGACCGCCTTGAAGACCGAGACGGCGCCGACCGTGCCGATGAACAGCGCGATCGGGATGGAGAGCCAGTTCAGCGCGCCGGCCACCATGAGGACGCCGGCCAAGCCCTCGGCGAAGGGGTAGACGTAGCCGTAGCGGACCCAGCGCTTGGCGAGCAGGTCATAGTTGAGGAACATGGTCGAGAACTTCTCGACGTCCTGCAGCTTGAGCAGCGCCAGGACGGCCATGCTGAACCCGCCGAACCACTGCAGCGCGTGGAGCGTGAACGGGGATCCGAACGCCGCATGGCTTGCCGCCAGCGCGAGCAGCGCGGTCATGGCGAAGAGCGCGATCACCGGGCGGTAGCTGGTGGCGCCGGGCTCGGCGACCTGCATGCCGAAGTGCCGCCGCAGGTCGTCGTATCCACCGATGCGCCGACCATCGATGAACACCTGCGGCGTCGTCTTCACGCCGTGCTTATCCTTGAACGCGTCCGTCTCGGCGCGCGTCGTGAGATGATGGTCCTCGACCTCGAAGCCCCTGCGCCGAAGCAGGTCCAGGGCCTTGAGGCCATAGGGGCAGGTATGGGTCGGCATCACCATGCGGTGAAGGACGGCGGTGGGACGTTGGGACACGGGGCGCTCCGGTTTGCTGTTCAACTGCACCCGGCCCATATAGGGTCCGTAGTATGGTCCGGAGTCAATAGCCCATGTCGAGGATGACGATCGCACGATTGGCGGAGGCTGGCGGGGTGGGCGTCGAGACGGTGCGTTACTATCAGCGCCGGGGTTTGCTCAGCGAACCCAAGCGGCCGGGCGGCAGCGGGTTCCGCAGCTACGGCGAGCCCGACGTCCGTCGTCTGCGCTTCATCCGGTCGGCGCAGGGTGCTGGGTTCACGCTGGACGAGATCGGCGAACTGCTCGAGCTGGACGCCGTCGATGACCGCGTGCGGGCGCGCGAGCTGGCGAGGTCGCGCGTGGCGGCGCTGGATGCGAGGATCGCAGAGCTGCAGGACGCGCGGTCGGCGCTCGTTCGGCTGGCCGACGCGTGTGGCAGCGGGTCGGCAGGGGCCTGCCCCATCATCACCGCCTTCGAGCCCTGATCACCCGCGCCGCGGAAACGACCGCCACGGCCGCTGCGACGGCGTGAGGGTCAGTCCCAGCACCTGCGCCCGGCCACGAAGCCCGTCGATCGTCCTTCCCATCTCCCGGGCGATCTGCGCCGTCTGCTGGCGCGCCTCGAGTCGGACGCGGAGTTCGGCGTCGTCCTCGTCCGTCCATCGGCGCGGCGCCCGCCGCGCCGCCGGCGGCTTCTCGTCATCAGTCGTGGAGATGCTCGCTCTCCTCGCACGCCTCGCCCGGTCCCTCGGTCTGGATCGTCGCGTGCTCGATGCCGAACCGCTCGTCGATCAGCTCGGTGACGGCCTTGCGGACGGTGTCGGCATCGGCGCCCGGCGCCAAGGTGACATGCATGGTGCAGCTGACGTCGTCGTTCGACATCGACCAGACGTGGAGGTCGTGGAGGCCGGCGACGCCGGGGACGGCAGAGACCGCCGCCCGCACCTCGACCAGCCGCAGGCCCGAAGGCACGCCCTCGAGCAGGACGTTCGTCGTGTCGCGCAGCAGGACCCAGGTCCGTGGCAGCACCCACAGGCCGATCGCCACGGCGACGATCGGGTCGATCCAGGTCCAGCCGGTGAACTTGATGGCGAGCGCGCCGATGATGACGCTGACCGACCCGATCATGTCCGCCCACACCTCGAGATAGGCGCCCTTGACGTTGAAGCTGCCTTCCTTGCCCGCGGTGAGCAGGCGCATCGAGACCAGGTTCACGACGAGGCCGATCGCCGCGACGATCAGCATGCTCCAAGATTGCACCGGCTCGGGATCGGTGAACCGCTGGATTGCCTCGACGAAGACGTAGATCGCGATGCCGAACAGCAGGATCGCGTTGAACGCGGCGGCCAGGATCTCGAAGCGCCGGTAGCCGAAGGTGCGGCGGTCGTCCGGCGGGCGCTGCCCGATCCGGATGGCCATCAGCGCGATCACCAGCGCGGCGACGTCGGTGAGCATGTGGGCGGCGTCCGACAGCAGTGCGAGGCTGTTGAACACGAAGCCGCCGACGACCTCGGCCACTAGGTAGGTGGACGTGAGCGCGAGCGCCCAGCCGAGCATCTTCGCGTTCGCGCCCGCGGTGTGGTCGTGGGAATGACCGCCTGATCCGTGATCATGCGCCATGCGTCTGCACTCCTTCGATGTCGGTGGTTGCGTCCGTCGCGCTCGCCTCGATCCGCCGCTGGCCGAAGCGGGCGTAGAGCGTCGGCAGGACGAACAGCGTCAGCAGCGTGGCCGAGATCAGTCCGCCGATGACCACCGTCGCCAGCGGCTTCTGCACCTCGGCACCGGCCCCGTGCCCGAGCGCCATCGGCACGAAGCCGAGCGAGGCGACGAGCGCCGTCATCGCGACCGGCCGCAGCCTTGCCAGCGCGCCCTCGCGGGCGGCTGCCGCGCGGTCGAGGCCTCGCGCCAGCAGGTCCTGGATCGCGGACAGCATCACCAGTCCGTTGAGCACCGCGACCCCGGACAGCGCGATGAACCCGACGGCGGCCGAGATCGAGAATGGCATGCCCCTTAGCAGCAGCGCGAGGATGCCCCCGACCAGGGCCAGCGGCACGCCGGTGAAGACGATCAGCGCGTCGCGGACCGAGCCAAGCGCCCCGTAGAGCAGCAGCATAATGACCGCGAAGCAGATCGGCACCACGACCATCAGCCGGTCACGCGCCGAGGCCAGGTTCTCGAACTGGCCGCCCCATTCGAGGTAGGTGCCTGGCGGCATCTTCACCCGGGCGCCGATCGCCGCCTGCGCGTCCGCCACGACGCCCGCGACATCGCGGCCGCGCACGTTCGCCTGCACGACGACGCGGCGCTTGCCGTTCTCGCGGCTGATCTGGTTCGGGCCGTCGATGATCTCGATGTTCGCGACGGTCGAGAGCGGGACGAACCCGCCCTCGGCCGTTGGCACGGGTACCTGCGCGATGGCGGTGAGATCGGAGCGTGCCGACTCCGGCAGGCGGATCACGACCGGGAACCGCCGGTCGCCCTCGAAGATCATGCCGGCCTCGCGCCCGCCGATCGCGGCGGCGACCGTGTCCTGCACGTCGCCCGCGGTCACCCCGACCCGCGACATCGCGGTGCGGTTCGGCCGGATGTCCAGCATCGGCAGCCCCTCGGTCTGCTCGACCCGCACGTCGGTCGCGCCCTGCGTCCGGCGCAGCACGCCGGCGATCGCCTCCGCCGTCGCGTTCATCTGGGCGAAGTCGTCGCCGAACACCTTCACCGCGACGTCCCCGCGCACGCCCGCGATCAGCTCGTTGAAGCGCATCTGGATGGGCTGGGTGATCTCGTAGTTGTTGCCCGGGAGGGTCGAGAGTCGCCTTTCCAGCCGCTCGACGAACTCGGCCTTGCCGAGGTTCGGGTCGGGCCATTGTTCCCTCGGCTTCAGGATCACGAAGGTGTCGGTGATGTTCGCAGGCATCGGGTCGGAGGCGATCTCCGACGTGCCGGTCCGCGAAAACGCGAACTGGACCTCGGGCTCCTTGGCGATCGCCTTCTCGACCTGCGCCTGCATCGCCTGGCTCTGGTCGACCGACGTGCCGGGGATCCGGATCGCCTGGACCAGCACGTTGCCCTCGTCGAGCTGCGGCAGGAACTCCTGTCCGAGCGTCGTGAAGGCGACGGCCGACAGCGCGAGCGCGCCGAGGGCGATGCCGAGCGTGGCGTTCGGGCGGCGCAGCGCGGTGTCGAGGCCCGGCTCGTAGCGCCGGCGGAGCGCGGATATGATCCGCCCCTCCTTTTCCTCCACCCGCTTGCTCAGCCAAATCGCGATCGCCGCGGGCACGAAGGTCAGCGACAGGACGAACGCGAAGACCAGCGCGATGATCACTGTCAGCGCCATGGGTTCGAACATCTTGCCCTCGACGCCCGTGAAGGTGAGCAGCGGCGCGTAGACGAGGATGATGATCGCCTGGCCGTAGACGGACGGGCGGATCATCTCGCGCGCCGACGCCGCGACGATGGCGAGCCGTTCCTTCAGCGGCAACGCGTCGCCGCGTCCATGCTGCGCCTCGCCCAGCCGCCGCAGCGAGTTCTCCACGATGATCACCGCCCCGTCGACGATCAGGCCGAAGTCGAGCGCGCCGAGGCTCATCAGGTTGGCGGACACGCCCGCCTGCAGCATGCCGATGCTGGTCAGCAGCATGGTGATGGGGATCACCATCGCGGCGATGAGCGCCGCGCGGAAGTTGCCCAGCAGCGCGAACAGCACGACGATGACGAGCAGCGCGCCCTCGGCGAGGTTGCGCGCCACGGTCGATATGGTCGAGTTGACGAGGTCGGTGCGGTTGAGCACCGGCTTGACCACCACGTCGACGGGCAGCGACGGCCCGATCTCCTCCAGGCGCTCCGACACGCCCGTCGAGACGGTGCGGCTGTTCTCGCCGATCCGCATGACGGCGGTGCCGACGACCACCTCGCGGCCGTTCTCGGACGCGGAGCCCATGCGCAGGCCCTGACCGGTCCTGACCTCCGCCACCTGGCTCAGCACGATGGCCACGCCTTCGCGCGTGGCGATCACCGTCCGAGCCAGTTCGTCGGCCGTGCGGACGCGGCCGTCGGCGCGCACCGACAGGCCCTCGCCGTTGCGGTTGACGACGCCCGCGCCGGCGCTGGTGTTGTTGCGCTCGAGTGCGGTGGCGAGGTCCTGCAGCGTGATCTTCATCGCCGCCATGCGCTGCACGTCGGGGACGACCAGATATTCCTTGGTGTAGCCGCCCAGTGAGTCGATGCCGGCCAGGCCGGCGGTGCCCTTCAGCTGCGGCGCGACGATCCAGTCCTGCACGGTGCGGAGGTAGGTCGCCTTGTCAGCCTCGCTGACGAGATGGTCGCCCTCGGGGCTGATGTAGCTGCCGTCGGGCTGCAGCCCGGGCTCGCCGCTCTTGTGGTTGACCTTGTCGAGCTCGCGGTATTCGACGGTCCACATGAAGATGTCGCCGAGGCCGGTGGCGATCGGGCCCATCTCGGGGTTCACGCCCTCTGGCAGGTCCTCCTCGGCCGTGCGCAGGCGCTCGGACACCTGCTGGCGCGCGAAGTAGATGTCGGTGCCCTCGTCGAACACCGCCGTGATCTGGGCGAACCCGTTGCGGCTGAGCGAGCGGGTGTATTCGAGGCCGGGGATGCCCGCGAGCGCGGTCTCTACCGTGAAGGCGACCTGCTTCTCGACCTGGTCGGGTGAGAGCGCTGGTGCGACGACGTTGATCTGGACCTGGTTGTTGGTGATGTCGGGGACGGCATCGATCGGCAGCCGCTGGAGCGCGAGCATGCCGGCGATGGCGGCGACGGCGGTGAGCAGCAGGACGAACCAGCGCCGCTCCACCGAGAAGGTGACGATGCGGGCGATCATGGCTCAGTCCTCATGGCTCGCCTCGCCCTTTCCGAGCTCGGCCTTGAGGGTGAAGGAGTTGGTGGACGCGATGCGTTCGTCACCGTTGAGACCGGCCGTGACTATGACCTGGCCGCCGTTGCGACGGCCGAGCGTCACCGGCACCGCCTTGAAGCCGGTCGCGGTGCGCACGAAGACGTGCGGCTTGTCCTCGATCATCTGGACGGCGGCCGACGGCACGGCGACGGTCCGGTCGCCGCCTGCCGGCACGATGACGGACGCGTTGACGGTCTCGCCCACGCGCCAGGTGTTGCCGCCGTTGTCGAGCGTGGCGATGACCGGCACCAGCCGGGTGGTCTCGTCGAGGACCGGCGACACGAACGTGACCCGTGCGGCCTGCCGACGCCCGGGACCTGTGACCTCGACCTGCGCGCCGGGCTGCACGCGCCCGGCATCCGCCGGCAGCAGCGACATCGCGACCGATACCTTCGACAGGTTGGCGATGCGGAACAGCTCCGCGTCCGCCGCCACGGTCTGGCCGAGGGTGGCCGACCGGGCGATGACCTGCCCGGAGATGGGCGAGCGCACGGTGACGCGGTTGAGCGCCCCTCCGCCGCCGCCGGTTGCGGCGAGCTGCTGCTGCGCGAGGCGGAGCGCGATGTTGGCCTCGGTCGCCGCCGTGCGGGCGGCAATCAGGTCCTGCTCGGGCGAGACGCGCTCGGCGAACAGACGCTGCTCGCGCCGGAGGTTGGACTGTGCCAGTGCCGCCCGGGCGCGCGCCGCCTCGATCTCGCCCTTCAGCGATGCCGCCTCGCGGCTCTCGATCACGGCGAGCACGTCGCCGCGTCCGACGGATTGCCCAAGGTTCCTGGTCAGCGATACGAGCCGCCCGCCGATCGCGGCGGACGCGACCTGCACGCCCTGCGGATCGCCCTCGATCGTGGCGCTCACCTCGATGGCGCCGGCGACGCCGCCGACCGTCGGCCGGACGACCTCGATGCCCGCGTCGGTGATCTGCTGCTGGGTGAGCGTGACCACGCCCTCCTCGGCGTGGCCTTCCTCGGCCGCGTGCTCGCCGGCGGCGTTCTCCGCCGGCGCTTCGGTGCCGCCGCCGCAGCCGGCGAGCGTCAGTGCTAGGGTCGCGGGGACGAGCGCCCGCAGGATGGTCTTCTTCATGGCTGGACTTCCGTGTTGGCTGGCGCGCGGGCGGTGAGCCGCTCCAGGCGCGCCTCGGCGTCGTGATAGGCGGCGAGCGCGTCGATGGCGGCCGAGCGGGTCTGGGCGAGCGTGCGCTCCGCCTCGAGCAGGTCGAGCTGGCCGAACTTGCCCTCGCGGTAACCGATGCGGGCGATGCGGGCGGCCTCCTGAGCCGCCGCGAGCGCCGGGCCGTTTGCCGCTCGCGCGTTCGCCTCCGCGTTGGCGAGGTCGGTCTCCGCCGTGGCGATCGCCCGCTGCGCGTCGAACAGCGCGACCCGCCGCAGCGCCTCGGCCTGGTCCCGTTCTGCGCGGGCGGCGTCGACGCCGGCGCGGCCGTTGTTGAACAACGGGATCGGCACGCTGACGCCGAATACCGCCGCCACGTCGTTGGTGGCCTCCAGCCGGCGGGCACCTGCGCTCAGCGTGAGGTCCGGGACCCGCTGGCTGCGCGCCAACCGCACCTGCGCATTGGCGGTCGCGACCTCCGCCTCCGCCGCGGCCAGGGCAAGCGTCCCTTCCGGACTGATGGGAAGCCGCGGGCCGAGGCCGGCGGCGACCCTGTCGAACCAGCCGAGATCGAGGGCGCCGGGGTCGCGCACGATCAGCCGTGCCAGGTTGGCGCGCGCGAGTGTCACCGCCCGCTCGGCCTGGGCGAGCGCGGTGTCCGCGTTGATGCGAGCGACGTCGGCGCGCTGCTCCTCCAGTGGGGAGGCCCGGCCGGCGCGGACGCGCACGTTCGCCGCCCTCAGTCCCTCGGTGGCGATGCGCCGCTGGTCGCGCGCGATCAGCAGCCGGCGTTCGGACGCCACCGCCTCGTTGTAGGCCTGGGTGACGCGGAGCCTGAGATCGGCACGGGCCGTCACCACCGCCAGTCGGGCACGGGCGGTCTGCGTGTCCGCCACTGCGATCCGCGCGGAGCGCTTGCCGCCGAGCTCCAGCGGCAGCGACATGCCGACGGTCGTCTCGGCGCCGCGGATGCCGCTGTATGCGCCCGTGCCGACGACGTTCTCGACCTCCACGTTGACCGAGGGGTTGGGCCGCTGCCCGGCGACGCGGCGCTGGGCCTCGGCGGCCCTGACCCCGGCGTCCGCTGCCCCGATCCCCGGCGCATTGGCGCCTGCGAGGTCGAGCGCCTGTTCAAGCGTGAGCCCATCCTGCGCGGCTGCCGGTGGACTGGTCTGCGCCTGCGCGGACGATGCGCAGACGGATGCGGCCAGCGCGGCCGCGATGATGCGATGCATGTGTTGCTCCTGACGTGGGATGACGGCCGCCGGGTTCCGGCGGCGCGGCGCACGTCAGGCGATCGGCGGTCTCAGCGTGGAGTCGGCCTGGACCATCGCGAGTTCGGCGCTGTCGCCGGCCATGTGCTCGCCCGCGCTCGCTCGCGGGGCGGCGTGCGCCACCCGGTCGAGCGGGGCGGCGACGTGGTGGCCGTGGCAGCCACCGTGGTGATGCGGGTAGCCCTTCTCGGAATCGGCGGGCACCTGGTCGGCATCGCCATCGACGTGACCGGCGACCGCGGCCGCTTCGACACCCGGGATGCACATCTGCTCGTTCGCGTGCGCGGCCACGCCCAGCCCCATGGAGGCTAGGAGCGCGAGGCCGATCAGGAAGCGCAGCATGCGTGACACGAGGGACCGCATAGCATCGTCTGACCGGCGTGTCAGCGACGGAGCGGTCACGGTTTCGGCTCCGCTTCGATCGTGGCACGCAGGTCTGCGGGGATCGGCATGGGCTGGAACGCGCTGACGTTGGAGCGGCCCGTGTTGCCGACCGGTATCCGACCCGTCAGCGAGCCGATCGGCGCCAGGGCCAGCCGCAGCGTCTGGCCCGCGACTTCGCGCAGGTCGCGCTGGCGAACGGCATAGCCGAGCAAGGTCCAGTGCACCCGCAGGTGCAGCGGAAGATCGGGTTGCGAAAGGATGTGGGCACGTTCCAGCGCCCACCAGGCGGCGCCGATGTCGCCGATGGCGGCCGAGGCGTCGTGTCGCTCGAGTTCAAGCCCGACGAGTTCGCGCAGTCTCGACTTGACGAGGTCCGTCATCATGCTGCTCCCCTCTGTAGGATCTGGGCGCGACGCTCGCGGCTCAGCTCGGCGCGCGCCTGCCGGATGATCTGGACGCCGCCCGAGATGCCGAGCGTGGCCATGGTCCCGGCGACGAGCAGGTCCGGCCAGGCAGTGCCGGTGCCGAACACGCCGGCGGCGGCGAGGACGACGGCGACGTTGCCGATGGCGTCGTTGCGCGAGCAGATCCAGACGGAGCGCATGTTCGCGTCGCCCGTCCGGTAGCGGTAGAGCATCATCGCGACGGCGGCGTTGGCGACTAGGGCGGCCACGCCGACCACGCCCATCACCTCGGCCTCGGGCGTGCCGCCGTGCCCGACCGCCCAGGCCGTCGTGGCGAACACGTACATGCCGAGCAGCGCCAGTGTGCCGCCCTTCAGCAGGGCCGCGCGGGCTCGCCAGGCGAGCGCCATGCCCGCGACCCCGAGGCTGATCGCATAGTTCGCGGCGTCGCCCAGGAAGTCGAGCGCGTCCGCCTGCAGCGCCTTCGAGCCGCCCGCGACGCCCGCCGCCATCTCGGCGACGAACATGGTCGCGTTCACGGCGAGCGCGATCCAGAGCGCGCGGCGCCACGACGGGCTGTTGTTGGGGTCGGGCTTCCCCGACGCGCAGCTGCTGCAGGCCATTTCCACCTCGTGCGACTCGACGTGGATGGGTATATGGACCCTGTAGCAACTATAGACTCAAGGGGTTTCGTGGCCGACCTGACGATCGGACGACTGGCCGCCGCGACCGGTGTGAAGGTGGAGACGATTCGCTACTACGAGCGGGCGGGCCTGATCGCGCCGCCGGCCAGGACGGGCGGCAACTACCGCTCGTACTCAACGGGCGATCTCGACAGGCTGCGCTTCATCCGGAAGACGCGGGACCTAGGCTTCACGCTCGAGGAGATCAGGGCGATGCTGGACCTGGCGCGCCAACGGGACCGTTCGTGCGACACAATCGATGCCATCGCGTCGAAGCACCTGGCCGACGTGGATCGCAAGATCGCCGACCTGCGCGGCCTGCGACGCGAGCTCTCCGCCATCATCTCGAACTGCGCGGGTGGCACGGTGGGCGACTGCCGCATCCTGGAGGCGTTCGGCGACGAGAGACTTCGCGACAACGCAAGCTAGCTCATCGTTCGTCGGATCAGATGCACCGGCACGACATCCTTGCCGGGTGCGCGACGCCGCCGCTATGCCATGTCGATGGGATTCCACCGCGAGATTCTGGCGCTCGAAGACGAGGACTTGGAACGGTTCGTCCGCGACTGGATCGCGCGGAAGACGTCGGACTATGTCGAGGTCCAGCGATTCTCCGGCGCGGGCGACCTGGGTCGCGACATCGTCGGCTTCCTGACCGATCGACGTCACGAGGGGCCATGGCACAACTATCAGTGCAAGCAGTATGGGCGGACCTTGGCGACGTCGTCAGCGCTGCTCGAGCTGGGCAAGATCCTGTATCATAGCGATAGCGGCGAATTCACGCCGCCGACCGCCTACTTCTTCGTCGCCCCACGCGGGATGGGCCGGGATCTGGAGAAACTGGTCTTCAATCCATCCGAGTTGCGCACGGCGCTGATCGACCGCTGGAACGCGGTTTGCGCCAAGAAGATCGTGACCGGGCAGACCATCGCGCTGGAGGGGTCGCTGCTGGCGCTCGTCAACGCGTTCGACTTCGGCCAGGTCAAGCGGCTGACGGTCGACGACATCCTGGGCGACGAGACTGCGGCGCCCGTGCTGGCGAAGTGGTTCGGCGCAGACCCCGGCCCCGCGCCCCGCGGTATCGTGCCGTTGGACGTGGACGTCCGCGAACAGCTGTATCTCGGCCAGCTCATCGACGCGTATGGCGAGCGCGCCGGATCGCCGTTCGACGATCACGTCGCCGTGGGGGATCATCCCGAATTCGGCGAGCACTTGCAGGATCAGCGCAAGCGGTTCTTCGAAGCCGACGCCTTCAACCGGTTCTACAGGGACAACACGCTGGAGGAGGATCTCGAGGCCCTTCACGACGATGTCTATCACGGCGTCAGCGGCCATTATCGCGGCAATCATGGCGACACGCTCGGGCGGATCGACGCCGTGATGTCGCAGGCGGCCGCCGTGACGCCCGGCGGACTGCTCGCGCGGCACGCGCGGGTCCCGGTGAAGCAGGGCTTCTGCCATCACTTCGCCAACGACGGGAAGTTCGTGTGGAAGAGGTGATCGACCGGTCCGAGGTGATCGGGCTTTTCAACAGCAAGCTCGAGACGGGCACCCGTGCGGTCATCGTGCTGGATGCGGCCTATCCACGGACGCTCGACCTCGCCCGGCTGACCTGGTTCGACCACCTGGTCGTTCACACGGGAGACGCGGGCGGGCCGCCGAGCCTGCACCCTCCGTTGCCTGAGCGGACCGGGGAGCTGCTCGTCCGCCGAAGGCTTGTCGAGGACAGTCTCACGCTCATGCGGCGCGTCCACCTCGTCGACGCTGTCGCAGACGAACATGGCGTCTCGTTCCGCGCGAGCGACGAGGCGGCGCCGTTCGTCAGCCTGATGCGCACCGAATACGCCCAAGCCTTGAAGACTTGCGCGAAGTGGCTCGTCGACCACTTCGCCGATCTGTCCGCCGAGGAATTGGCGCGGCAGGTGGAGCATCGGCTGGACAGGTGGTCGGTCGAGTTCAGCTCGGACGGCGCCCAACCTGGCGGTGGATCCTGATGACGATCGTGATCCGCAAGATCGCCTTCTCGGGTCCGGGCATCGTCTCCGAACTCGACTTCGCCGATGGGCTCAACCTCGTCTACGGCGCTTCGAACACGGGCAAGTCCTTCGCCACCAAGGCGATTGACTACATGCTGGGCGGCTCGCGGCTGCTGCCGGACATCAGCGAGCGACGCCCGTATGAGCGGGTCTGGCTAGGCCTGTCGACACCAGACGGCGACGAGATGCTGTCGCGCGCACTGGCTGGCGGGAACTTCGCCGTCCGCCCAGGCCTGGCCGTTCCGCAGGATGGTGCGGACGATGTCCGCGTCCTCGGCGCCAAGCACGATCACACTGACGACGCGAACCTATCGCAGTTCCTGTTGGGTCAGGTCGGTCTGCGCGGGAAGCGGATCGCGGTCGACGCGAACGGGAAGAAGCGGTCGCTCAGCTTCCGCGATATCTCGCGCTTTTGCATCGTCGACGAGACGACGATCCAGAGCGAGGGTTCGCCCATTCAGACCGGAAGCCCGGTCACCCAGACGGCGGAGCGCAGCGCCTTCAAGCTGCTGCTGACCGGGATCGACGACAGCGCGATCGTCGAAGTGGTGGACAGCCGCACGTTCAAGTCATCGACCTCGGCACAGATCGAGATGCTGGACGACATGCTCGCGGCCGTCGACGCGGAGATCGAGAACGGGTTCGCCGATGCGGACGAGCTGAAGGAGCAGAACGACCGCCTCGAGGCGACGTTCGTCGCTGCTCAGGCCGATCTCGATGCGGCTCAGGGTTCCATCCGGGACCTGCTCGAACGCAAGCGGCGACTGGGGTTGGAGGTCTCGATGGCCACGGCCCGCCTCGACGACATCGACCTGAGCCTTGAGCGGTTTGCGCAGCTCGATTCGGTTTATGTGTCCGACATCCAGCGCCTTGAGGCGCTGGACGAGGCGGGGTTCCTGCTGACGCTTGGCGGCGGGCGGGACTGTCCCCTCTGCGGGGCTGCGCCCGACAGCCAGCATCATCATGAGGAGGTCGGTGACGTCGAGCGGGTGCGCGCCGCGGCAGCTGCCGAAGCCGCGAAGATCGTCAGGCAGCGCGCTGATCTGGCGAGCACGATGGCTCAGCTGGTTACGGATCGGCTGAGGCTGGTCGACCATCTGCCTACCGTTCGAGAAAGCCTTCAGGATACTGAGGCACAGCTGGAGCGCCTGACGCCGGGCGCCACCGAGGCTCGTCGCGCCATGTCCGAGATCATGGAGGTGCGTGACCAGGTCAGGCGTGGCCTGGCGCTGCTCGATCAGCGGAAGTCGCTTCTGGAACGCCGCGCCGAGATTGCGGCGCGCAAGCCTGCAGGCAAGGCGGATCGCCCCCGGATAGGGGTCGATGGTCCGACGGTGCACGAGTTCGCCCAAGTCGTCAGCCAGGTCCTGAGCGCCTGGAATTTTCCCGGCGACCGCCACGTGTCGTTCGACGAGGCGAGCTACGATCTGCGTATCGACGGGAAGTTGCGAGGTCATAACGGAAAGGGCGTGCGTGCCATCACGCACGCCGCGTTCAAGGTGGCGCTGCTGGTATTCTGCAAGGAGCGCGGGCTGCCGCATCCTGGCTTCCTGGTGCTCGATACGCCGCTGCTCACCTACCGCGATCCGATCGGTGACGATGCGTTGACGGAGGACGAGCGTGCTCTGGTCGCCTCATCGCTCAAGCAGCACTTCTTCAGCCATCTCGCATCGTTGAAGGAAATGGGTCAGTTCATCGTCGTCGAGAACGTGGACCCGCCCGCTGGCCTAGAAGCAGGCGCTAAGGTCATCGTGTTTCGAGGGGGGTCGAGCGGACGCGCGGGCCTGCTCTAGCAGAGCGTGATTAGGTCATTATGCAGGCCTAGAAGCTGCGCGCAGCACAAGGGCTACGCCTATCTATCCGATGCCGAGTTCGACGCGCTCGCACGAACGCCACTGGCTGAGTCGCGCCGGATTTACGATCGGGTCGAGACGAGCGCCAACTGGGTCGCAGGCTTGGTGGCTGCCGGCCTTGTCACGTTCGCCGCTTGGGAATCGGGTGCCATCGATGCGCTGTGCCGCGCGCTTCTACTGATCGCATGTAGGTGAAGTCGCCGGCTCAGGCCTTGGGCTTGCCGCCGTCGTAGGTGATCGATGGCGCACCACGCTGAACGCAGCAGTCGCTCACGAGGAACGTCGCAAGGTCGCGCACAGGTCCTGGCTCCGCTTTGTAGATTACGTTGCGGCCGGCCTTGGTCGATGAGACTAGCCCTGCGCGCGAGAGAATGGTCAGATGGACGGACATGGTGCTGGCGGGCGTCCCAATCCGCTCCGCAAGCCCGCCGGCGGAGAGACCGTCCGGCATCGCGCGCGACAGGTGGGTGAAGACCTCCAGACGGGTCGGCTGCGCCAGCGCGCTCATCACCTCGATCGCTTTCATCTTTTCCACTCCACTAGAATAGTCGAAGCGTCAGCCGCTGCAAGCGCTCATGATCCGGCCGGCGGTGATTTCCACGCCGTTAACCACCAAAATACATTTCGGCATTCCTAGAAGGATTGAAATGATTGGGATTGGTTCTACATTGATCCGGTCCGATCATTGGTCGCCGTGATCGGGCGGGTCTGCGTCAGGTCCATCGGCGACGGGAGCAAGGCCATGAACGCCATGACTCTGAATGCGAAATACCAGACCGTCCCCGCATCGACCGCAGGCACCTCGGTCGAGTATCTGGACCCCCTGGATGCGGACGAAAGCTCCGACGCCGTGGTGACG
The DNA here is from genome assembly GCF_028551275.1 of Sphingomonas hankookensis. Classification (NCBI taxonomy): domain Bacteria; kingdom Pseudomonadati; phylum Pseudomonadota; class Alphaproteobacteria; order Sphingomonadales; family Sphingomonadaceae; genus Sphingomonas; species Sphingomonas hankookensis. The sequence continues at coordinate 1,672,334 of NZ_CP117025.1, read as the reverse complement.
ACCTCCCGCCGGGCCCTGACCCGCGTGGCGCTGGTCGCCGCCGAGGCGGGCGCGCGGTTCCAGCGCGAAGGTATCGGCCACGATCCGATGGCGTGGATGTTGGCGCCCCGCCGCCTCTTCCGCGGATCGGCAGCGCTGGAGGCTTGCCTCGACCGGGACAACTGCCTGCGCGCCGTTCTGCTGCACGGCCTGTCGATCGGCCTCGATGCGGCGCCGGCGCGTATCGACGCCATCCTCGCCGACGGCCTCGGCGAGGATGACTTCGGCGGCCCTTGGTCCGGCGGCGCCCGCGGCGACGTTTCGGGCGGCGCGCCGGGCGCTCCGCGGCTGCGTCTCTATAGCGCGGTCGTCGTGATCGCTCGCGGTGGGGAGCTGCTCCACGCCTTCCACGCTTCGCTGGCGCCGTCGGCCGCCGTGGTTCGCGAGCGCATCCGCGCGCGGTTCGGGTCCGCGGCTGCTGCGCAGGCCGAGATCCGCGTCGGGTTCGATCCGGAATGCCCGGCGACGATCGGAATGGTGCCGCCTGCGGTGGTCGACACCCTGATCGCGGTGGGCCGGCGGCGGCGGCGCGCGAGCTTCGAGGGCCTGGACATCACGGTCGAGCAGCGCCTCCCCTCCTGATCCTCGCCACGGCGCCCCCAGCGCCGACCGCTCAGCAACCTATCCCAACCGAAATGGAGACAGACCATGACGTTCTCGAACGTCGGGCGCGAACTCGCGCCCGCGGAAGACGGCGATTCGTCCGTTCGCCTCCTGCACAGGCTCGACGTGCAGGAGGGGCCGACCGGCGACGGCATCGCCAAGGGTCCGCATGTCGGACTGGTGCTCGACGTGGAGACCACGGGCCTCGACGTCGAACGCGACGCCATCATCGAACTTGCGATGCGCCGGTTCAGGTATGACGATCAGGGCGTCATCACCCACATCGACCGCGCCTACGAATGGACCGAGGACCCGGGAAAGCCGATCCCGCCGGAGATCGCGATGCTGACCGGCCTTCGCGACGAGGACGTCGCCGGTCAGATCATCGACGACGAGGCTGCGGTTCGCCTGCTGCGATCGGCCACCATCGTGATCGCCCACCACAGTAGGTTCGACCGTCGCTGGGTCGAGCGTCGGCTCGAGGGGGCACAGGGTCTCGCCTGGGCCTGCACCATGGAGCAGGTCGACTGGCGCAGCCGTGGCTTCGATGGTCGGAGCCTCGGCTTCCTGCTCTGTCAGGCAGGATGGTTCCACGACGGCCACCGGGCGGGCGCCGACGTGGATGCGGTGATCCAGCTCCTTCGTCACCCGTTCGAGGACGGCCGGACCGCGCTCGCCGATCTGCTCGAGCGTTCCGCAAGCCCGAGCTGGGTGGTGCGCGCCGTGGGTGCGGACTTCTCGGTCAAGGATCTGCTCCGGTCGCGCGGATACCGTTGGGACCCCGCCCGCAAGACCTGGTGGACCGAGGTCACCGACGACGAGCGCGGGCGCGAGGAGTTCTGGCTGGCGGCCAACGTCTATTCGACTTCGGCGAGGGCGCTCGGGCCGACGTTCGAGGAGATCTCGGCCACGACGAGGTTCCTGTGACCGCCGCCGGCCACCGCCGCGACCGCCGCGCCGCGGACCGCACGGCGCTGCTCGTCGAAGCGCCCGACGTCGGCGCGGGCTGCTGGCCCGCCGTCGACGCGGAAGCGGGATCGGTGCTGCTCGTCCGACGCGTTGCGCCGGATGCCGGGCGGCGCGACGCCATCTGGGACGCCCATCTCGATCCCCGGTCGGCCCGCGAGGTCTTCGACTGGATGACGAGGCGACCCGATCAGTGGTCGTTGTGGGCGCGCCTGGCGTTCCTGTTCGGCGACCAGGCCGTCTCCGCCATCGTGGTCGAGGGCGCTCGCCGCGATGCGGATGAGGCCGCGGTGCAGGAGGAGACCGCGCGGCTCGAGGCCGAGGAGCGCCGCCGGCTGCACGAGCGCATCGAGCTCTTCATCCTCGATCCCAAGAACCAGCGCCCCGGCCTGTCGCTGGAAAGCGGGGACGAGGACAAGCCGTTCTTTGTCATGCGCTTTTCCGAGAAGTGGGAGCGCGAGCGCGTGCTGGACTGGATGCGCTGGCAGAGGCCGCGCTTCGCCGAGTTTCGCACCCTGGTCGCGGCCGAGGGGGCGGTCGCGCTCGAACGCGTGGTCATCGCCGGCATGCGACAGACGGAGGCGGACGTGAAGCGCCGCGGCCTGGGCTCAGGCGGCCGCCGCCCGCTCAGGTTCTGGAGGGGCGAATGAACGCGGCCGCTCCCGACGGCGGCCCGTTGGCCGTCGGCCTGCCTGCGCAACGCCCCTTCGAAGGGCCGGCGTCGGTCCTCGTGGCGCAGGGCTTCACGCCCGACGCGATGCTGCTGGGCCTGGACGCGGCGCTTCCGCTGTGTGGCGGCGGGGACAGAATCCGCAGGCGGCTGACCGCGGACCTGGGCTTCGGCTGGCAGTCGTCTCTGCGCGGCGTGATCGACCGCGCGGTATTGCGGCAGGAGGCGACCGGGGCCGACTGGCTGACGCTTCCCCCGCTGATGCTGAGCGGTCCTGCGGGGGTCGGACGCACGCACGTCGCGCGCCGGATCGCGAGCCAGGCCGAGTTGCCGCATGTCGGCGTGACGGTCGGCGGAGCGTTCGGTATCGAGCAGCTGCGGCCGACCGCATGCGGGCCGGACCTGATACTGCCGTCGGCGCCTGTTCTCGCCATGGCCGTGTCGCGCTGCGCCAACCCCATCGTCAGCGTCTGCGGTATCGACGATCTCGATGCGGCCGGGCAGACCGATCTGGCGCGTATGATCGATCCCGCGACGGCGGAACGGTGGGTGGATTATGCCTGCGGTGCGACCGTCGACCTGCGTCACGTGAACTGGATGATCCAGGTGCAGGAACCGGCGGCGCTAACGCCGACGCTGCTGCGCCTGCTTGAGCCGGTTCCCCTCCGCTTCCCGGAAGATCAGGACGTCCCGCTTCACCTCGTCGAGATCTTGGCCGAAGCGGCCGTCGATCATGGCGTTGTCGATCGCGTCGGCGGGCTCGCCGAGGACGGACTGGCTTACCTCGCGCGCCTTCGCGGCGAGCGGTCCGTCGCGAGGATCTACGCCGACGCATGCCAGTGGCTCGATGCCCAATTCCAACAATGAGGAAGGAGATCGACATGGACGACAATGATGGTTTCGAGATCGATGTGGACGGCAGGGCGCAGTCGGTGAGCTCGGCGGAAGTGACCGCCGCGCAGCTGCTGGCCCTGTCTGGCGTGGGGGACGGGATCGTGATCAGGGTTGACGGTGGGCGCGCCGCCCATGTCGCACCCGATCAGCCGGTGCTGATCCAGGCGGACGTGCGTCCCGCCTTCCGCACCTTCCGCGATGGAACGCTCCGTCACCTGCGCGTCGCCGGGTTGGGGTGGGACTGGGGCGATCCGGCGATCACCGAGACGGACGTTCGGCGGATCGGGGGCATCGGCGAGGACGTCGAACTCTACCTCGACGGCGGCGAAACCTCGCTGCGTCGGGGCTCGGTCATCGACCTGACGACACCGTGGCCGCCGCAGGTCGAGGCTCGCGACGCGCTGCCGGACCGCGCTTCCGTGCCCGTGGTTATCAACGGCAGGACCGTATTGCTCGATCGTCCCGACGTCACGTTCGAGGACCTCGTCGGGTTGGCCTTTCCGGGCACCGACCTGACGACGGCGTCGAGCAGGGCGTTGACCGTCACCTATCGCCGCGGCCCGCCCGACAGGCCGGAGGGCTCGCTGCTCTCGCAGGAGGCGATCACCGCGCGTCGGGGTGAGGTCTTCAATGTCAGCGCCACGAACAAGTCGTAGCCCCGATCTGCAGCGCCTAGTCGACGATGGCTACGAACTGGCCATCGTCGCCGGGTATCTGGTCGTGCGCGACGTGCCTTACGTGGATCGGTATCGGCGGGTTCGGCGGGGCCAGCTCGTGTCGACGCTGGATCTCGCCGGCGATCGGACTATTGCGCCCCGCGACCATCAGGCCTGGTTCACCGGGGCGCTGCCCTGCGACCGCGAAGGAAGGCCGCTCGTCAACATGGTCCATGCCCGCGAGCAGCGGCGCGATCTGGGCGGCGGGCTCCTGGTCGATCACTGGCTCTGCAGCAAGCCGATCGGGCGCGAGTTCGTCGACTATTACGAGAAGATGGTGACCTTCGTCCATCAGATCTCGAGCCATGCGGTCGCGCTCGATCCGTCCGCCACCGCCCGCACCGGCCGCATCGTCGCCGCGGATGGATCGGAATCCCCTTCCACTACGTCGACACGGCAACTTCTCGAAGCGGCATCGGCAATCTTTCAGACCGACTGGCCGGCCAGGTCATCGGCATCGTGGGACTGGGCGGCACCGGCGGGTATGTGCTCGACTTCCTCAGCAAGACGCCGGTCGCCCGCATCCATCTGTTCGACGACGACCTGTTCCTGCAGCACAACGCGTTCAGGGCTCCCGGCGCCGTCCCGCTTGCGGCCCTCGCGGAAAGGCGCGCGAAGGTCGATCACTTCGACAGGATCTATTCTGCCCTTCATCGCGGCGTCGTGCCCCACCGGGTCAGGATGGGTCCGGCGACGATGCGGCTGCTGGACAATCTCGACTTCGTGTTCCTGTGCTCGGACGATCCGACGGGCAAGCGCCAACTCGTCGAGCGGCTTGAGGATCGCGGGATCAGCTTCATCGACGTCGGCATGGGGCTGCAGGCTGGAGAACACGGCCTGACCGGGATCGTTCGGACGACGGCCAGCACGCCGGCCATGCGGGACCATGTCTGGGACCGGTCGAGGATCCCCATGGCTGCCGACGACGGAGTCGATCCTTATGCCACCAACATCCAGGTGGTCGAGTTGAACGCCCTAAACGCTGCGCTGGCGATCATTCGGTGGAAGCGGCTGTCGGGCTTCTACGTCGACACCGAGGCCGAGCACTTCTCGACCTACGCCATCGACGGCAATCACATCACGAACGGCGATCAGGCATAGGCGTCCGGCCGAATGCCGCGCCTTGATCTCGAGCACGGTTTCGCTCACTCTGATCCAGCCGTGTCACTAAAAGCGCCGTTGTGACAGTGTTATCGCGCCGCAGCGCCCGGCGGCGCGGAGGTGGTGAGCCCGTCGGGATTCGAACCCGAGACCTACAGATTAAAAGTCCGTTGCTCTACCAACTGAGCTACGGGCCCACGAAGCCCCCGCCCCTAGTCCCGCGGACGAGCGCGGTCAACCAGTTGGTGCAGCTGTCGGATCGTGCGACCGCTGACCGGATCGCGCCAGTCCGGCGCCACGTCGCGCAGCGGGCGCAGGACGAACAGGCGCTCTCGAAACGCGATATGCGGCACGCACAGGCCCCGGCTATGCCATCGGCCGCCCGACCACAGGACGATGTCAAGGTCGATGACCCGCGATCCCCAGCGTCGCCCACGCCGCCGCCCGAAGCTGCGCTCGATCCCCTTCAACTGCGCGAGCATATCGGGCGGCGACAGCGACGTATCCAACAACAGCACGGTATTGGCATAGCGGCGCAGCGACGGGCCGATAGGCGCGCTGGCCATGATCGGCGCGACCGCGCGGACCCCGTCGAGCGCAGCGACGGCGGCGCGCACTTCGGCGACCGGGCCGCCATGCCGCCCCGGCCGGTTCGAACCGATCGCAATCGCATAGGTTGAGGTCGCCATCGGCTGCGCCTATCGGCTGGCGATGGAAATCGCTACCCCCGCCCTCGCCGCGACCGAACCCTCGCGCGACTGCCCGTTCTGCCCCCGCCTCGTCCAACTGCGCGAAAGTCTCCGGATCGAGCATCCGGCTTGGTGGAACGCCCCGGTCGCACCGCTGGCGGATGCCGACCCATGGCTGGCGATCATCGGCCTTGCGCCCGGCATGCAAGGCGCCAACCGTACCGGACGCCCCTTCACCGGCGACCGATCCGGGCCGCTGTTCTGGGACACGCTGATCGCCACTGGCCTCGCCGAAGGAAGCTATACCGGCAAGGTCGACGACACGCCTGCGCCCAAGGGGATCGCCATCGTCAACGCCGTCCGCTGCCTGCCGCCTGAGAACAAGCCAACGCCGGAGGAAATCCGCACCTGCCGGCCGTTCCTCGACGCCGATCTGGCGGCGATGCCCTCACTCCGCGTCGTCATCGCGTTGGGTGCGATCGCTCACCAGTCGGCGGTGAAGGTACTGGGCGGCCGCCTGCCAAAGGCACGGTTCGCGCACCTGGCCGAACACACGATGCCGAGCGGCGTCACGCTGATCGATAGCTATCACTGCTCGCGCTACAACCAGAATACCGGGCGGCTGACACCGGAAATGTTCGCTGAGGTCTTTGCCCGCGCGATCGAACTGCGCGGTGCCGACTGAATCCGCTTGTACCGTGCCGGAAGCGCGATAGCCTGCGCCAACGACCTTGGGGGAATATCAAATGTACCGTCGCCATTTCGTTGCGCTGATGGCGCTCGCGCCGCTTGCCGGCAGTTTTCCGGCACTGGCGCAAAGCGGGCCGGCGGGCGACTTCGCGCGTCTGTCGAAGCGGTATCTCGACGGTATGGCGCGGCTGCATCCGGGCTATGCCACGGCGCTCGGCAACCACGACTATGACGATCAGGTTGAGGATCTGTCCGCCGTCGGTCGCGCGCGCGATGCCGCCTTCCTGCGTGCGACGCTGGCCGAACTGGCGGCGATTCCCCGCGCGTCGCTGTCGCGTGACGACCAGGTCGATGCCGCGCTGCTCGACAACGACCTGCGCTATCAGTTGTGGACGCTGGAGGTGCTGCAACCCTTCGCGTGGGACCCGCAGGGTGCCGCCGGCACCATTTCCGGCGGGCTCTACGCGCTGGCAGCCCGCGACTTCGCCCCATGGCCGCAGCGGCTGCGCTCCGCGACGAAGCGGATGGAGCAGGTGCCGGTGATGTTCGCCCAGATGCGCGAGAGCATCGTGCCGGCGCGCGTGCCGGCGATCTATGCGACCACCGTCGCGAAGCAGAATGCCGGCGTGCTCCAGATCGTCGACACGATGCTGGCCCCGCACCGCGCAACGCTCAGCCGTGCCGATCGCGCGCGGTTCGACCGCGCCGTCGCCACGCTGAAGACCGCGACCGCCGAGCAGCAGCGCTGGCTCGACACGGTCCTGGTCCCCGCCGCCAAAGGAGAGTTCCGCCTCAGCCCCGAGCTGTACGACCAGAAGGTAAAGTTCGCGCTGCTCTCCCCGCTGTCGCGGACCGAGATCAAGGCGCGCGCGGTGAAGGCCGCCGCCGAAACCCGCGCGGAAATGTATGGCCTTGCCCGGCTCGTCCTGCGCGGCCGGCCCAAGGCACCGGTGACGCCCGCCCGCCCGACCCCGGCGCAACAGCAAAAGGCGATCGAGGCCGCGCTGGAAATGAGCTACGCCCGGCGTCCCAACCGGTCGGGCGTGATGGCGAAGGCGCGCTCGACGCTCGAACAGGCGACCGCTTTCGTCCGCGAGAAAAGGCTCGTTCGCGTGCCGACCACCCCGGTGCAGATCATCGAGATGCCGAAGTTCCAGCAGGGCGTCGCCGTCGCCTATTGCGACAGCCCCGGTCCGCTCGAAAAGCATCTCGGCACCTTCTACGCCGTGTCGCCGATCCCAGCCGACTGGACCGAAGCGCAGACGACCTCGTTCCTGCGCGAATATAACGACTACATGATCCACGACCTGTCGATCCATGAGGCGATGCCGGGCCATTACCTCCAGATTGCGCACAGCAATGAAAACAAGTCGGTTTTGCGCGCGGTGCTGTCGTCGGGACCGTTCGTCGAAGGCTGGGCGGTCTATGCCGAACGGATGATGGCGGATGCCGATTACCTGGACGGCGATCCCCTGTTCAAGCTGACCGTGCTCAAGATGCGGATGCGCTCGATCACCAACACGCTGCTCGACATCGGCATCCATACCGAGGGGCTGACCGAGGCGCAGGCGATGAAGCTAATGATGGAAGGTGCCTTCCAGCAGGAGCGCGAGGCTGCCGGCAAATGGACCCGCGCCCGGCTGGGGTCGACGCAGCTGCTCAGCTATTTCGTCGGCTATAGCGAGCATATGGACATGCGCCGCGAGGCGGAGCGCCGCGCGGGCAGCAAGTTCGACCTGATGCGCTACAACGACGCCGCCATCTCGTACGGATCGCCGCCGGTGCGGTTCGTGCGGGCGCTGATGTTCGGCGAGGCGATCGCGTAAGATCCTCCCCGCTTGCGGGAAGGAACTAGCGAACTGCAAACGCCGCGCGATACTCGGGTTTTACGGCGCGCAGCACCGCCTGCGTCACCGGCAGCGTATGTTCATACGGCCCCTCGACATAGGAGCCGACGACATATTGGTCGGCGATCACGCCGATCCGGTTCAACGCGCGCCCGTTCGATGACCCCAGCAGAACTGTCACGTCCTTCGCCGGCGGGCATTGGCCGAACGTCGTATCGTTGCCCGCATCGGCACCCACGCGCCGCGTCCGTTCGGCGCGCATCCAGCGGCACCACGGCGTCATCACCGCCGACTGAAACGCCGCGGGAGAGACGAACAGCGACACGGCGTTCATCCGCCGCCCGGCCCGCTTGTCCCAGATCAATCCGCCCGACGACCCGTTGCCATGCGCCCCGCCGGTATCGCTGTAACTGGCCGACGACAGGCTGAGAAAGCGCGGCGTTTCGGTGACGACGTCCCAGCTCTGCTGCAACTCGTACGCCCGGAACGGAGCGCGGGCGGCCTTCGCCTCCCGGCGCGCCTCGGCGGACGCGCGGACGACCCATGCGCGCCGTTTCGCCTTGTCGGCTTCCAGCCACGCCTTGAGCGGCGCGATGCGGGCAGCCTGTACCGGGTAGCTATAATCGAACTCGTAATCCGCCGTCGCTGCCGGCTTCTGCGCGATGGCCGACGGTGCCACCGCCGCCGCCAGCATCGCCACGCCGATCATCGATCCTGCCCGCATTCCACAACCCTCCGCATCCCACGCTACCCGAACGCGGCTGCCGCAGGCCGACGGGTCAGTCGGCGAACAACAGCACCGGCGTTTCGATCAGCCGCTTCAATGCCTGAACATAGCTGGCGGCGTCATGCCCGTCGACGACGCGGTGGTCGCAGCTGATCGACAGGTTTATCAGCTTGGCCTTGACGATCTCCTCGCCGCCGCCGGGCCGTGCGCGGAATACCGGGCGCTCGACGATGCGGTTCGGGCCGATGATCGCGACTTCGGGGCGGTTGATGACCGGCGTCGTCGCGATCCCGCCCAGCGGCCCCAGCGAGGTGACGGTGATCGTGCCGCCGGACAATTCCTCGGATTTGGCCTTACCGGTGCGGGCCGCTTCGGCGAGGCGGATAATCTCGCTGGCCAGCTGCCAAGGATTCATGTCCTGCGCGTCGCGGATCACCGGCACCATCAGCCCGGCATCGGTCTGCGCCGCCATCCCCAGATGGACGCTGCCGAAGCGCGTAACGACACCCGCTTCGTCGTCATAGCGCGCGTTGAGCATAGGGAAGTCGGGCAGCGTCAGGCAGATCGCGACGATCAGCAGCGGCAACATGGTCAGCTTGGGTCGCTGGCCCCGTGCGGCATTCAGATCGGCACGCATCGCCTCCAGCGCGGTGACGTCGATCTCCTCGACATAGGTGAAGTGCGGGATGTGGCGCTTCGCGGCCGCCATGTTCTCGGCGATGCGGCGGCGCATGCCGATGACCTTGACGGTTTCGTCCGCGCGCGCGCGGCTGGCGTTCGGGGCACGGTAGCCCTGCGCGCTGCCGTAGCGGAGGAAGGCGTCGAGGTCGGCGTGGCGGATGTGCGGGCCGTCGTGGCGGACGGTGAACAGGTCGATGCCGAGGTCCTTGGCACGAGCGCGCACCGCAGGCGAGGCGAGCACCTTATCCTCCCCGGCACGGGGAGGGGGACCGTCCGGCGCAGCCGGATGGTGGAGGGGGGCGGCCTCCTGCGAAACATGGTTGGGTGTAGCGTCCAGTGGCGCCCCCCCTTCACCATGCTGCGCATGGTCCCCCTCCCCTCCCCGGGGAGGATCTTGCCGTTCGGCTACTGGGGAGGTTGCGACCTCTTCAACGCCCGGGTTTTCCGCCCCGACCCGCTCGGGTTCGGCCGGCTGCACGACCTCGCCTTCGGTCTCGATCACCACCAGCGTTGCGCCGATCGCCACCTGATCGCCCGGCTCGCCGGCCAGTTCGACCACCGTGCCCGCGACCGGGCTTTCCATTTCGACCGTCGCCTTGTCGGTCATCATGTCGGCGAGGCGCCCGTCTTCCTCGACGCGGTCGCCTACGGCGACGTGCCATGCGACGATCTCGGCTTCGGAAATGCCTTCGCCGATGTCGGGCAGGCGGAAAGAGAAACGTGCCATGGCGGTCAGTCCTGCATGATCTTCTTGAGCGCCTGTCCGATACGGACCGGCCCCGGGAAATACGCCCATTCGAGGCTGTGCGGATACGGCGTGTCGAAGCCGGTCACGCGCTCGATCGGCGCTTCGAGATGGTGGAAGCAGCGTTCCTGCACCAGCGCCGACAATTCGGCACCGAAGCCGCCCGTCCGGGTCGCTTCGTGCACGATCATGCAACGACCGGTCTTCTTCACCGACGCCTCGATCGCGTCGATGTCGAGCGGCACCAGCGTGCGCAGGTCGAGGATTTCGGCATCGACACCGGCCGCTTCCACGGTCGCCTGTGCGACATGGACCATCGTGCCATAGGCGAGGATCGTCAGGTCGGCGCCTTCGCGCACGACCTTCGCCTTGCCTAGTTCTATGCGGTAATAGTCCTCGGGCACTTCCCCGCCGGGATGTTTCGACCAGTTTTGCGCCGGCTTGTCCCAATTGCCGTCGAACGGGCCGTTATAGATGCGCTTGGGTTCGAAGAAGAGGACCGGGTCGTTGTCCTCGATCGCGGCGATCAGCAGCCCCTTGGCGTCATAGGGCGTCGACGGGATTACCGTCTTGATGCCCGATACGTGGGTGCAAATGCCCTCGGGCGACTGGCTGTGTGTCTGCCCACCGAAGATACCGCCGCCGAACGGCGAGCGCACCGTGATCGGCGCGGTGAAGTCACCGGCCGAGCGATAGCGCAGCCGCGCCGCCTCGCTGACCAGCTGGTCGAGCGCGGGGTAGATGTAATCGGCGAACTGGATTTCGGGCACCGGACGCAGGCCGTACGCGCCCATCCCGACCGCGACGCCGATGATGCCGCATTCGGTGATCGGCGTATCGAACACGCGGGTCTTGCCGTATTTCGACTGTAGCCCGGCGGTCGCGCGGAACACGCCGCCGAAATAGCCGACATCTTCGCCCATGACGATCACGCTCGGGTCGCGGTCCATTACCACGTCCATCGCGGAGTTGATCGCCTGGATCATGTTCATCCGCGCCATGTCAGTGGCCCTCCTTGCGCGCCCAGGGGCGACCGGAGGCCTCCTCCTCGGCCATCATCTGCGCCTGTTGTTCACGAAGGTGCCACGGCATGTGCTCGAACACGCCGTCGAACAACGTGTCGAGCGGCTGGTGCAGGCCGTGGCCGAGGATGCCGTTGGCCTCTGCCGCCTTCTGTGCGGTGCGGACGGCTTCGGCGACCTCGCGGTCCATCGCCGCGTGACGTTCGTCATCCCACTCGCCGATGTTGACAAGGTGCGCCTTCAACCGGGCGATCGGATCGCCCAGCGGCCATGCGGTCGGCTCACCGGCGGAGCGATATTGCGACGGATCGTCCGAAGTCGAGTGTCCTTCGGCGCGATAGGTGAAATGTTCGATCAGTGTCGGTCCCTGATTGGTCCGTGCGCGTTCGGCGGCCCAGGCGGTGGCGGCATAGACCGCCAGCGCGTCGTTGCCGTCGACCCGCAGGCCGGCGATGCCGTAGCCGATCGCCCGCGCGGCGAAGGTCGTCGCCTCCGCGCCCGCAAAGCCGGAAAAGCTGCTGATCGCCCATTGGTTGTTGACGACGTTGAAGATCACCGGCGCGCGGTAGACGGTGGCGAAGGTCAGCGCGGAGTGGAAGTCGCCTTCCGCCGTGCTCCCCTCCCCGCACCACGTCGCCGCGATCCGGGTATCGCCCTTCGACGCCGACGCCATCGCCCAGCCGACCGCCTGCGGATATTGCGTGGTCAGGTTGCCAGAAATCGAGAAGAAGCCGAAATCCTTCGACGAATACATGATCGGCAACTGCTTGCCCTGCAACTTGTCGCCGCTATTCGAATAGATCTGGTTCATCATTTCGATCAGCGGATAGTCGCGCGTAATCAGGATGCCCTGCTGGCGATAGCTGGGGAAGGTCATGTCGTCGCGGTCGAGTGCCATGGTTCCGGCAACCGCGATCGCCTCTTCGCCGGTACATTTCATGTAGAAGCTGGTCTTGCCCTGCCGCTGCGCGCGGAACATGCGTTCGTCGAACGCGCGCACCGTCGCCATCTTCAGCAGCATCCGCCGTAGCATGTCGGGGTCGAGCCGGGGGTTCCAAGGGCCGACCGCCTGCCCCTGTTCGTCGAGCACCCGGACCAGCGTGTAGCTCAAGTCGTGGAAGCTGTCGGGCGCGGCGGCGGTGTCGGGGCGGGGTTGCGCGCCGGCGGGCGGCACGGCGACATCGGCGAAGTCCACGGCATCGCCGGGACGGAATTTGGGTTCGGGCACGTGCAGCGCGAGGCGCGGCAGGTTCGTGCGGCTGTCGCCGGTCATGCACTCTCCATGTCTCTGCGTCGTCCGTCAGGGCGCGCAGACTCGTTACAAACGCTTGTTATATAATTTCAACGCACTTGGCGAGGGGGTCGTTGCGCCCGACAGGAACCGTTGGCGCAATTATCCGTATCGCATTGAACCGAAACGGAGAAAATCATGGGCGACCTTGCCGGGTGGATCGCACCGACCGCTACCATGATCGCCGCGATGATGACCGCCGCCAATCTGGGCGCGCGGATCACCGGATGGGGCTTCGTCATATTCTGCGTCGGATCGGTCGCGTGGACGACGGTCGGACTGACCAGCGGACAGACCAATCTGGTGCTGTCGAACGCGTTCCTGACACTCGTGAACATCGTGGGCGTATGGCGCTGGCTGGGGCGGCAGGCGAGCTACGACAAGGGCAGCAGCGCGGCGGCGGACGCAAGCGCGCGGCATCCGGTGCCCTCGCTATATGCGGCGGGCGGCGTGATCGGGGCGACGCTGACGGGACCGCGTGGCGAGGCGGTCGGGACGATCGTCGACGCGATGCTCGGCTGCGGCGACAATGCCATCGCCTATGTCGTGGTCAGTACCGGGGGTGTCGGTGGGGTCGGCGAGACGCTGCATGCGCTGACGCCGGGGGAGTTGCTGTTCGGGAAGGATGGGGTTCGGACAACGCTGACCGCCGATGCGGTTCGCGGGAAGCCGGTGGTGCAGGCGAACCACTGGCCCGAGGCGGTGTAGGGGGCCGCCGCATTCCGGCAGTTCCGTATGCGGGCGCCCCCCTCCACCGTCCTGCGGACGGTCCCCCTCCCCGCGTAACGGGGAGGATCTTTAGCGGACCGGGAAGCCGCGGCGCTTGAACAATGCGGTCACGTCCGGGTCGCGACCGCGGAACGCGCGATAGGCGTCCTTGCGGTCGGTTTCGTTGCCGGTCGACAGCAACGTCTGGCGGAAGCGATCCGCCGTCGCCTTGTCCCACACATTGCCGGTCGCCTCGAACGCCGCCCAGGTGTCGGCGTCCATCGTTTCCGACCAGAGGTAGGAATAATAGCCGGCGGAATAGGCGTCGGAGGAGAAGAGGTGATTGAACTGCGGCAGGCGGTGCCGCATCACCATCTCCCTGGGCATGCCGAGCCTGCCCAGCGTTTCCCGCTCGAACGCCGCGACATCGGTCACCGGCGTCTCGCGGTCGTGCAACTCCATGTCGACGATCGCCGAGGACAGATACTCGACGGTGTCGAAGCCCTGGTTGAAGGTCGACGACTTCTCGATCTTGTCGACCAGCGCCTGCGGCATCGGCTGCCCGGTTTGGTAATGCTTGGCATAGCGGTCGAGCACGTCGCGCGTCAGCAACCAGTTCTCGTTCACCTGGCTGGGATATTCCACGAAGTCGCGCGGCGTGCCGGCGAGGCCCGGATAGGTCACGTTCTGCAGGAACGAATGGATCGCGTGGCCGAATTCGTGGAACAGCGTCGTGGCGTCGTCGAGGCTGATCAGCGTCGGCTGCCCGGCGGCGCCCTTGACGAAATTGTTGTTGTTCGACGCCAGTACGTTGGTCTCGCCGCCCAGCTTCTGCTGTCCGCGATAGCGCGTCGCCCATGCCCCCGACCGTTTGCCCGAGCGGGCGAAGTTGTCGAGATAGAAGACGCCGACATTGCGCCCGGTCTTCGCATCGGTGACGACGAAGGTCCGCACATTCTTTTCGAACACCGGAATCTGCCCGGTATTCTCGGTAAACTTCAGGTCGTAGAGGCGACCGGCGGCGTAGAAGGCGGCCTGCACGATATTGTCGAGCTGGAGATACGGCTTCACCTCGCTTTCATCGAGGTCGTATTTCGCCTTGCGCACCTTTTCGGCGTAGAAGCGATAGTCCCATGGTTCGATGGTGATGTTCGCGCCGTCCTTGCGCGCCAATGCCTGCATGTCGGCGACTTCCTCGCGCACGCGCGCCACCGCGGCGGGCCAGACGCGCATCATCAGCGCCTTGGCATTGGCGGGCGTACCGGCCATCGTGTCGTCCATGCGCAGATAGGCGTGGTTGCGGAAGCCGAGCAGCTTGGCCCGCTCCTGCCGCAGCTTCAGGATGGTCGCGATCGTCGCCTTGGTATCGTTGGCGTTGCCGTTGTCACCGCGCATGACGAAGGCGCGCCAGACCTTTTCGCGCAAGGCACGGTCGGTGGCATAGGTCAGCACCGGCGCGACCGACGAGCGGGTGTTGACGATCGCCCATTTGCCCGCAAGGCCCCGCTCGTCCGCTGCCGCCTTCAACGAGGCGATAAAGCTGTCGGGCAAGCCGGCAAGTTGCTTCGCGTCGTCGACGACGATCCAGGTTTCCTCGTCCGCCAGCACCTTCTGGCTAAAGTCGTTATAGGCGACCGACAATTGCTGGTTCAGGCCGCTGACCTGCTGGCGCTGCGCATCGGTCAACAGGCTGCCGCGTCGCACGAAGCTGCGATAGGTCCGCTCCAGCAAGCGCAGCTGCTGCGGGTTCAGCTTCTGGCTCGCACGGCTATCATACGCCGCCTTGATCCGGGCGAACAGCTTCGGGTCGAGGAACAGTTCGTCATAAAAGGCCGACAGCTTGGGCGACCATTCGCGGTCGATCGCCTGCACGTCCTTGGTCGCAAGGTTGCTGGTATAGACGCCCCACATCGACCCGACACGCTCCATCATGTCGCCGGCCAGTTCCATCGGTTCGATAACCGTCTTGAACGTCGCGGGTCGCTTGTCGTCGCGGATTGCGTGAATTTCGCGGCGCATCTCCGCCATCGCCACCGGGAAGGCGACCGGGAACATCGCCGGCGTCACCTTGTCCCAGGGCGGCACCCCCTGATACGGGCCGGTCCATTTCGCGGTGAGCGGGGTCGCGTCGACGGTCGCGGCGGGCGCCTGCGGCATGGCAGCGGCAAAGGCCGAGGGTATGAAAATGGTCGTGGCGAGCAGCGCGCCGATACGCAGGATCATGCAACTATCCGTTTTACAGGCAAATTCGTATCGAGGGTAACGATCGGGAGCCGCTTGGCAAGATCGGCGTTGATGCGGCAACGAAACGATACGGGGCCTCCATGCAAATCACTTCGCTGACCGAACTCGACCACGTGCGCGACGAAGCGCGCACGCTGGTGACCAAGCGTGCGCTGGTATCGGCCGGCGCGTCGGCAGTGCCGGTGCCGGGTGCCGACCTGATCGTCGATGCCAACATCCTGACCAAGCTGCTGCCCGAAATCAGCAACCGGTTCGGGCTGGACGAAAAACAGGTCAAGGCGCTGGAGCCGGACCGGGCCAAGCAGGTGCTGCTGATCGCCGCCAACCTGGGCAATGGCGTGATCGGCCGGTCGATCACCAAACGGATCGTCACCATGCTGATCCGCCGCGTCGGCGCGCGCTATGCCAGCAAGTCGCTGCTGCGCTTCGTGCCGTTCGCCGGGCAGATCGCGGCGGCAGGCATCAGCTTCGGGGCGATGAAGCTGGTCGGCAATTCGCATATCGACGATTGTTACGAGACGGTGCGGCGCACGCTGGCTTAGAACGCCCAACACCTATTCCAATCGTCACCCCGGACTTGATCCGGGGTCCCGCTTCTTCTTCTGATGTCGTTAGAAAGCGGGACCCCGGATCAAGTCCGGGGTGACGGTTTGGATAGGGTTGCTCGCTACTCCGCCGGCACCAGTTCGATCACGTCCAGCAGCGATTCGAACCGCGGATAGGGCAGGACCAGCCGCCAGCGACGCTCCCCTACCCGCTCCAGCAACCCGGCCATGTCGCGGTCGCGGTCCTGGCCATATTGCAGCGCCGCCCGTTCGTCACCGAGCAGCAGCGTGCCGAGAAAGACGGTGCGGTCGCCATCTGCGAACAGCAGGCCGACCGGGCGCTGCGACCCGCTTTCCTTGTAGAAGCTGCGGACGCGGCCTTCGTCGGTGATGTGGCAATCGAACGCGGGATAGGCAGTGAAGTCGCGCATCGCGCTGCCCGCGCCGCCCAGCTTGAACACGCGACAGCGATAGCGCCCGGCCGGGGCCGATCCGCCGGCCAGCGCACCATCGGGGTTGAACAGCGCCCCCTGCGCCGCGATCGCCGCCGCATCTGCCGCGCGTGCGCGGGGCAGCGCGGTCATCCACGCATCGCGCCACCGCCGCAGCCGGTCGCGATCCGCCGGGGTCGCCACCCGCCGCCAGTCGTCCGATCCGGCCGACGGCGCCGTCGGAGGCGCGCCGGTCCCGGACGAAGCGACAGCCGCCCCACCGCCACCGCACGCGGTGGTCGCGCAGCCGGCCAGGATCGTCGCGAGCGATGCGAGGCGGATCATGCCACGATCACGCGGCGGTCCATCCGCCATCGATCGACAGGTTCGCGCCCGTAATCGCCTTCGCCTCGTCACGGCACAAGTACAGTGCCAGGCTGGCGACCTGTTCGGCGGTGACGAATTCCTTGGTCGGTTGTGCGGCCAGCAGCACGTCGTTCATCACCTGCTCGCGCGTCAGGCCACGCGAGGCCATCGTGTCCGGAATCTGCTTTTCGACCAGCGGGGTCCAGACATAGCCGGGCGAGATGCAGTTGGCGGTGATGCCGCAGGTCGCGACTTCCAATGCGACCGTCTTGGTCAGGCCGGCCAGACCGTGCTTGGCGGTGACATAGGCCGATTTGTTGGGGCTGGCGACCAGGCTATGCGCCGATGCGGTGTTGATGATGCGGCCCCAACCGGCCTTCTTCATGTGCGGCACGGCGGCGCGGATCATGTGGAAGGCCGACGACAGGTTGATCGCTAGGATCGCGTCCCATTTGTCGACCGGGAACTCCTCGATCTTGGCGACATGCTGGATACCGGCATTGTTGACGACGATGTCGACCGACCCGAACTCGGCCGCCGCCTTGTCGACCATGGCCGCGATCTGCTCCGGCTTGGTCATGTCGGCCGCGTCGTAGCGGGCCTCCGCGCCGCTTGCCTGCGCCAGCGCGGCGCGTTCCTGTTCGATCGCGGCTTCGTCGCCGAAGCCGTTGATGACGACCGTCGCACCTTCGGCCGCGAATGCCTTGGCATAGGCGAGGCCGATGCCCGACGTCGAACCGGTGACGATCGCAGTCTTGCCCTTCAGGAACATGCGTTATCCTTGGCGTTGGTGAAGAGAATGGGTGAGGTCGAACGCGGCGGTGCGTCCGTCGAGGATGTTTTCGGCGACGACGCGGGCATTGGCCATCGTCTCGGCGATGGCGGCGCGACCGGCGGCCCAATGCTCCTGCATCGCGCGCGCCGAAAATTCGAAGTCGCGCGCGCCGCCTTCCCAGCGGTTCGCGCGGTAGATCAGGTGGACGAGACTCAGCGGATGTTCGTCCGCCATCGCCTCGAGCGCGCGGACATCGGCATCGTCGCGCAGCTCGACCGGCAATTTGCAGACCAGCCGGCGGATCAGCTCGCGCTCCTGTCGCAGACGCAGGCGTTCGGCGGTGACTTGCCGGGTGCGGCTGGAGAAGCGGATTTCCTTTTCCCGCGCCGCCACGTCGCCGATGGTGCGCGGGAGTTCGGCCTCGGCGGAGAACAGGTCGACTTGAAACACCAGCATCGGATCGCGCTGATGGTCGAGGATATGGGTCAGCGGCGTGTTGCTGACGAGGCCACCGTCCCAGTACCAGCGGCCGTCGATCTCGACCGGGGGGAGGCCCGGCGGCAGCGCGCCCGACGCCATGACGTGCCGCGCGTCCAGCCGTTCGCGGGCGCTGTCGAAGTACACGAAGTTGCCGCTTGCGATGTCGACCGCCCCGACCGACAGCCGTACCGGGCCGTCATTGACGAGGTCCCAGTCGACCAGCGTATCGAGCGTCTCGCGCAGCGGCCCGGTATCGTAGTAGCTGAGAGCCCCCGCCGTGCCGGGCGCGGCGAATTGCGGCGCGATCCCGCGCGGGCGGAAGAAGCCGGGTACGCCGGTCGCCAGCACGACGCCCGCCGACCATTCATGTACCCATTCGCGCACGCGGTCGTCCGGCAGGATCGGGAACCAGGGGAGCACGCCGGCCGCCGTCTCCCAGAATTGGCGCAACCGCTCGATCCGGCGCTCCGGCGGGTTGCCGGCGAAGATGGCGGCGTTGATCGCCCCGATCGAGATACCGGCGACCCAGTCGATCTCGATCTGTGATTCCCCCAGGCGTTCGATCACGCCCGCCTGATAGCTGCCCAGCGCCCCGCCCCCCTGCAGCACCAGCGCCACGCAATCGGGCAAGGGCAGACCGGCGGGGGATTGTCGGCGCAAACGGGGATCAGCTTCTGCCATCGACGACACTTTGCGCATTATGCGTACGGGGTACAACGCCCCTTCAACCGATTTCATGGCGGCTGGTTGCAACATCATGGGCGTTTCGCGCATTTCAGTACGCAGCTACAACGATTGGACCGCCGCCCATGCGCCTCGACGATCTCGATCCATCCAGCAATGTCGACGATCTCGGTCGCGGAAGTGGCGGGTTCGGGGGCGGCGGGTTCAACCTGCTGGGCCTGCTGCCGCTGTTGCTCGGGCGCGGGCTGGGTTGTGGCACCATCGGCATCCTGGCGATCGTCGGTGTCGCCTTCCTGCTGTTTTCGGGCGGCGGCGGCCTGATCGGCGGCGGGTCGCAGGCTCCGACCGCGCAACAGGGTTCGGCGCAGGAGAATGTGCCGTGCGATACGGCCGAGGAACTCTTCGCCTGCCGGGTACTCAAATCGACCGAACAGGTCTGGGGCCAGATCTACGCCGAACAGGGCGCGCGCTACACGCCGCCCCGGCTGCGCTTCTATCAGGACAACAACCAGTCGGGCTGCGGCGCGGCGCAGGCGGCGATGGGGCCCTTCTATTGCCCGACCGATCGTGGCGTGTATCTCGACACCAGCTTCTTCCGCGAATTGTCGCAGCGTTTCGGCGCCAGCGGCGACTTCGCGCAGGCCTATGTCGTGGCGCATGAGGTCGGCCACCACATCCAGAACCTGACCGGACAGGCCGAAGCGGTCAGCCGCGCGCAACGGACGCTGCCGACCGCGCAGGGCAACGAACAGTCGGTGCGGCTGGAACTGCAGGCCGATTGCTATGCCGGCGTGTGGGCGAAGCGCAGCGGCCGGATGGAGCCGGGCGACCTGGAGGAAGGGCTGCGCGCGGCCGAGGCGATCGGGGACGACCGGTTGCAGGGCAGCAACGCTGCACCCGAGAGCTTTACCCATGGCACGTCGGCGCAGCGGGCCTATTGGCTCAAGCGCGGGTATGACACGGGCGATCCCGCCCGGTGCGATACGTTTTCAGGGACGATTTGATGAGCGTTGCGTTTCGGCGAGAGGATGACGACGAGCATAAGGAACCCCGGTTCGAACTGCCGCTGCCGCCCGGCCCCAATCTGGTAACGAAGCGCGGGCTGGCGGCGATGGCGGCGCAGGTCGCGCGGCTGGAAGGCGAGCTGGAGGCGGCGGAAGGTGACGCCGAGCGGACGACGGCGATCAGGCGCGACCTGCGCTATTGGCGCACGCGCCATTCGACGGCGGAGATCGCCCCTGTCCCGACCGACGAGGTCGCGTTCGGATCGCGCGTCACCTATACGCTGAACGGCCAGCGCAAGACGATCGAACTGGTTGGCAGCGACGAGGCCGATCCGGCGGCAGGACGTATCCCGTTCACCGCGCCGCTGGCGCTGGCGATGACTGGGCTGATGGCGGGCGAGACCGCTGATTTCGGCGGGCGCAGCGACGCGATCGAGGTGATCGAGACCGGTCCGATCGAACCATGACCCGCATCCTGGTCGATGCCGATGCCTGTCCGGTGAAGGACGAGGTGTATCGCGTCGCCGAACGGCACGGCGCGCGGGTATCGATCGTCAGCAACAGCCATTTTCGCGTGCCGCTCCTGCCCTGGGTCGAGCGGGTGGTGGTGTCGGACGGGTTCGATGCCGCAGACGACTGGATCGCGGACGCCGCGGGCGCGGATTGCGTGGTGGTCACCGCCGATATCCTGCTGGCGGATCGTTGCCTGAAGGCCGGTGCGGTGGTGCTGGCGCCCAACGGCAAGCCGTTTACCGGCGCGTCGATCGGCGGCGCGATCGCCACTCGCGCGATCATGGCCGACCTGCGCGCGGGCGGCGAGCAGTTGGGCGGGCCGCCGCCGTTCGGCAAGGCGGACCGGTCGAACTTCCTGCAATCGCTCGACGCCGCGCTGGTGCGGCCGGCCCGCCAACGATAGGAGACGCGCATGGCCGAGAAGTTCGAACGTCACCGCCAGCCGTGGCGGCCCGATGAAATCCAGAAGCTGCACCAGTTGGCGGGCAAGGGCATGGCGTTGAAGGCGCTGGCCAAGGCGCTGACGCGTAGCGAGGAGTCGATCAAGGATCGGGCAAAGGAAGACGGGTTGAAGATCGCGAAGTTGCGGTAACCGCAGGCTCCTCCCCAGCACGGGGAGGGGAACCAGCAGAGTTGGTGGAAGGGGCGAGCCGCTGACGCTGCGGTTCCGTATGCCGACAACCCCCTCCACCGTCCTTCGGACGGTCCCCCTCCCCGCGGAGCGGGGAGGATCTTGGTTACAGCTTCACCAGCATCTTGCCCTTGTTCTGGCCGCTGAACAGACCGAGGAACGCGTCGGGCATGTTCTCCAGCCCTTCGACCACGGTTTCCTCGCGCTGGAAGTTGCCGCCGGCGACGATTTCGCCCATGCCCTGCTGGAATTCGGCGATGCGACCCATGAAGTCGCTGACGATGAAGCCCTGGATGCGGATGCGCGCGGCGATGACCCGCATCAGGTAGCGCAGGCTGGTCGGCTGCGACGCGTTATAGCCGTCGATCATGCCGCAGATCGCAAAGCGGGCGCCCTGGTTCGCATGGGCCAGCGCCGCGTCGAGATGGTCGCCGCCGACATTGTCGAAATAGACATCGATCCCGTCCAGCGCGGCGGCGCCGAGCGCCTTCACCAGCGGCACGTCACCCTTATAGTCGATGACATGGTCGGCACCGAGAGAGCGGACCCATTCGACCTTTTCCGCTCCGCCGGCCGATCCGATGACGGTCATGCCCTTCGCCTTGGCGATCTGCACCACGACCGACCCGACCGCGCCGGCGGCGGCCGAGACGAACACGGTGTCGCCGGCCTTCGCCTCGGCGACGGCAAGCAGGCCGAACCACGCGGTCATGCCGGTCAGGCCCAGCGCACCTAGGAACGCCTGTTCGGGGAGATCGATATCGGGCAGCTTGTTCACGCCCTTGGCAGGCACGATCGCTTCGTCGCGCCAGCCGGCCATGTGCTGCACGCGGGTTCCGACCGGCAGGTCGGCGGCCTTGCTTTCGATCACTTCGCCGACCGCGCCGCCATCCATCGGGGCGTCGAGCTGGAACGGCGGGACATAGCTTTTCACGTCGTTCATCCGGCCGCGCATATAGGGGTCGACCGACAGCCAGCGATTCGCGATGCGGACTTCCCCGTCCGCCAGTTCGCGCTGCGGCAGGTCGCGCAGGTCGAAATCGGTCATCACCGGCATTCCCTGCGGTCGCTTTACCAGATGCCACGCCTTCGCCATGTTGGATGCTCCATATCAGTTTCGGTCCGCAACTTAAGCGCCTGTCCCGCAAAAGCAAAGGGGCGCGGTTTCCCGCGCCCCTCCGCCTGTCGCCACTGCGAACGGTTTAGTAGGTTCCGGGGGAGCTACGATTGAGGTTCGTATTGCTGTCGGTCGTCGTCCCGCCCACGCCGGTTCCGGCCGTGGTCGAGGTGCCGGCACCCAGCGCCTGACCGGTCGTGGTCGACGTGTTGCCGGTCGTGGTCGACGCGCCATAGCGGTTCGCTTCGCGCGTCCGGTCGTCGTCATTGTTCTGCGTGCCGAAGCGATCGCTGCCATAGCGCTGCTGCGACTGGTTGCCGAACATCGCCTGCTTCTCTTCCTCGTCGCGCCATGCCTGCTTGGCTTCCGAGGCGGTCTTGCGCAGCTTCACCTTGCCGTCGACCGACGACACCCAGCGCGACGGGATCGAGTGATGATGACCACCGGCGTCCGGGTCGCTCTTCGTCAGGATGATGCGGTCGCCGCGCACCTTGTCGACAGTGCCGACATGTTCGTCGTCGGACCCGACGACTTCCATATGCTCGGTCACGCGGGTCAGGCTGTCGCGCTGCGTCTGCCGCTCGGTGCGGAAGGCGTTGAACTCGCTCTGGAAGCGCTGCGAATTTTCCTGGCGATATTCGTCGTAATCGCGGTCGAACGCGCTGACCTGCGTGTCACGCCATGACCGGTAGGCGTGGTCGCCGTGACGGTCGTCATAGCGCGCCATCTGCTCGTCGTAGCGCTGGTCGCGTTCGCGGCGGCGTTCCGCTTCTTCATCGCCGAACCAGGAGCGGACTTCGTCGCCGGCGCGCGCCAGGAAACCGCGCTCGTCGGCATCATATTCGAGGTCGTCGCGCCGGTTGCTGCGGTCGTTCCGGAAGCGGTCGTTTCCGTAGCGCGAGTCGCGTTCGCCCTGATCGGCGAAACGGTGGCCGTCATGGGCATAGCTGCCGCGATAGCGGTCGCCCTGCGCACCGTAGCCCCGCGACCCGCGATCCGAATAATCGAAGTCCCGGCTGCCGTAATCGCGGCTGCCGTAATCGCGGCTGCCATATTCACGGTTGCCATAGTCCCGGCTGCCATAGCCGCGGTCGCGGTCCGCACCGTAGCTGGAGCCGTAGGACGAACGGCCGCCATAATAGTCGCGATTGCCGCGGTCGTCGCGCTGCGATCCGCTGCCATAGCTTTGCGAACCATAGCCATAGCCGCCCCGTCCACGATCGTCGCGGTCCCGCCAGCGGTTGTCTTCGCCGTTGCGGCTGTTCCGCGACCAGTCGTCGTCGCGCGAATAGCGATCATAGCCCATGAAAATCTCCTGCAGATGGTTCATGTTGTTGGCGGCGCAGCAGCATGGTCGCTGCCATGTCGTATGCCAGAGAAGCACCCAACAGGCCGATGGTTCCGACCCGTCTGAAACGGGCGCGACGAAGGGGTTCGTCGCAGCGACCGATGGCGGCCGGACGTTTTTGATCGGGAAATGTGCAAGACCCGTTGCATCCGCTTTTTCGGGCCGCTAAGGGAACGGCCCCGGCGACGTCCGGGAACGGGGCGGGGCTGTAGCTCAGATGGGAGAGCGCTGCAATCGCACTGCAGAGGTCAGGGGTTCGATTCCCCTCAGCTCCACCACCCCGCCTTCTACCTCCACATCGCTGATCTGATAGCGCGACCACCGCCGGATCGGTCGCGGCATGGCTGCTTGCGTTGATAGCGGAGCAATACCCCACTAAAGCAATGGGATTATTCCCAGCTCCCGTCGAGCGGTTACAACGACCCTCGACACCGCCGATCCGCGGCGGTCCTGAACATGGGGAGATCAGGTTTGAAACAGAATTTCGCACCGCTCGCGGCCGTCGCGTTGCTCGGGCTCGCCGCATGCGGCGACAAGACCGCCGCCGACAATGCCGCCGCGGAAAACGCCGTGATCGAGACGAACCTGACCTCACTCGACGAACCGCTGGCGAACGATGTGGCGCTCGGCAACGACGTCGCCCTGCCCGGCGACAATGTCGTGCTGAACGACGCCGCGGCGAACGTAGCCGATCCGGTAACCAACGGCACCGGCCTTTGAGTTTCGCGGCGCTCCGGGCGCCGCCTCCGCAACGCTTTGGATAGCTCCCTAAGCGCAACTCGGGCCGGACGGCAGCCGCCGCCCGGCCCCTTTCTTTGCGAGCAGATGCGATGACCCAGCCCGACGACGACCGCCGCCGCGCGATCGACCATGCCACCCGTGCCCTGTCGAGCGCGCGCATGGCGTGGCGGCAGGCGCAGCCGAACCGGCGGCAGCCCGCGGCCTTTCCGCGCCGTGCCGAGCTGGCACGCGCGGTCGAGCTGCTGGCGGCGGCGCTGTTCCCGGCGCGGATCGGCGGCTTTGATGGCGCGGCTGACGCGGAGGATGCGTTCGTTGCCGAACGACTGACCGAAGCGTTCGCGCTGCTCGATACGGCGATCGTCGCCGAGTTCGCTTATTGGCGCGATGCGACGGGGATCGGGGCGGCGGCGGAGCGGCCCGCAGAGATCGTGCGGCTGTTCGCGGGGACGCTGTCGCGGGTGCGGGCGCTGCTCGACACCGACGTCGCGGCGATCTTTCGCGGTGACCCGGCCGCGCGGAGCGTCGACGAAATCCTGATCTGCTATCCGGGCGCGACCGCGATCCTGCACCATCGCCTTGCGCACGAGCTGGATTCGCTGGGCGCGCCGATCGTCGCGCGGATCATGTCGGAAATCGCTAACGAACGCACCGGGATCGACATCCATCCCGGTGCGACGATCGGGCCGGGCTTCTTCATCGACCATGGCACCGGCGTCGTCATCGGCGAGACGGCGGTGATCGGCGCGCGGGTGCGGCTGTACCAGCATGTGACGCTGGGCGCGCGGACACCGCGCCGGTCGGAGCTGCGCGAGGCGACCGGACCGTTTGCCGAACGGGTGCCGCGCCATCCGATCGTCGGTGACGATGTGGTGATCTATGCCGGGGCGACCATTTTGGGGCGGGTGCGGATCGGCGACCGGGCGGTGATCGGCGGCAATGTCTGGCTGCTGAAGGACGTCGCGCCGCGCACCGTCATCGTGCAGCCGGAGGCGGTCGTCGCGTCCTGACGGGACAATCGATCACGCCAGCGAAACGAAACCGGGCATCGCGACGTTGAGCGATGAACGATGATAAAGGTAGCCAGCTATAACATGCGCAAGGCGATCGGGACCGATCGCCGCCGCATGCCCGAACGCACGCTGGAAGTGCTGCGCGAGGTCGATGCCGACATCATCGCGCTGCAGGAATGCGACCGCCGACTGGGCGAGCGCGCCGGGGTGATCCCGCTGCACATGCTGGACGAGCACAGCCCGTGGAAGGCGGTGCCGATCGCGATCCGGGCGCAGTCGATGGGATGGCACGGCAACGCGCTGCTGGTGCGCAAGGACGCGACGGTCAGCGCGCCCCGCCGGATCGAGATACCGGCGCTGGAGCCGCGCGGTGCGGTGCGGGCGGATGTGACGCTGAACGGCATGACATTGCGGGTGGTGGGCATGCATCTCGACCTGTCGGGGTTGTGGCGGCGCAAACAGGCGTCGGCGATCCTGCACGAGGTCGATGGCTGCGAACCGGCGCTGCCGAGCGTGTTGATGGGCGACCTGAACGAATGGACGCCGCAATCGGGATGCCTGCGCGATTTCGGGCGCAATCATCGCTTCGCCGAAACCGGTCCGAGCTTCCATGCGAAGCACCCGGTCGGGCGGCTCGACCGGATCATGGTGTCGAGCGAGTTACGCGTCGTGGAGTCCGGCACCCATCACAGTGCGGCGGCGCGCAAGGCGTCGGATCATCTGCCGATCTGGGCGACGATCGAGCCGGCATGAACGACGCCCCGCCCCCGCTGCGTGACCGCGAGCTGCGGCTGGCGCTGGTCTGTTACGGGGGGATCAGCCTGGCGGTGTATATGCACGGGCTGGTCAAGGAAGTGTGGCATATCGCCCGCGCCAGCCGGGCGATGCAGGACGAGAGCGAGCCGCTCAGCGGCAGCGCCGGCGTCTATCAGACGATGCTGCACGAATTGGCGACACTCAGCGGCATCCGGTTGCGGGTGCTGGTCGATATCGTCGCCGGCGCCAGCGCGGGCGGGATCAACGGGGTGTTCCTGGCCCATGCGGTCGCGACGGGCCAGTCGCTCGACCCGCTGACCGAATTGTGGCTGGAGGGCGCCGATATCGAAGCGCTGATCGATCCGGCACAGGCGCCGGCCAGCGCGCTGTCGCGCCCCTGGGCCCGGCCGATTGCGTGGATGGCGCTGGGCCGCGAGGGCGAGGACGTGTCGAGCGTAGACATCGCCGCGCGCGACGAACTGCGCGCCAAGCTCGACCGGTTCGTCCGCGCCCGGTGGTTCGAACCGCCCTTTGGCGGGCGGGCGATGGTCGACATGCTGCTGAACGCGTTCGAGGCGATGGCGGCGGGGCCGGTCGGCCCGCGCCTGCTGCCGCCGGGCCAGCCGCTCGACCTGTTCGTTACCGTCACCGACTTTGCCGGCCACCCCGAATTGCTGCGGCTCAATTCGCCCAAGGAGGTGGTGGAGACCGAGCATCGCATCGTCATCGGCTTTTCCGACCATGGCGACGGGCCGCTGGCCGATCCGGCCGAACTGGTGTTCGCGGCGCGGGCGACGTCGAGCTTCCCGGGCGCGTTTCCGCCGTTCCGGGTGGGCGAACTGGATGCCGCGCTGGCGGATCGGGGGACCGCGTGGCCGGGGCGCGAGGCGTTCCTGCGCCGGGTGCTGCCACGGCAATCGGCGGTGAACATGGTCGAACAGGCGGCGCTGATCGACGGATCGGTGCTCGCCAACGCCCCGTTCCGCCCGGCGATCGACGCCCTTCGCGAACGCCCGGCGCGGCGGCAGGTCGACCGGCGCTTCGTCTATCTCGACCCCGCGCCCAACCACAAATTCGGCTTCGGCACCGAATCCAAGGGGCCGCCGACCTTCTTCCAGACGATCCTCGGCGCGCTGTCCGAACTGCCGCGCAAGCAGCCGATCCGCGACAATCTGGACGCGATCCAGCGCCGGTCGGAGCGGATCGAGCGGATGCTGGCGATCGTCGAGAAGCTGCGCGCCGGGGTGGAGGCGGAGGTCGAGCAGCTGTTCGGCTATACCTTGTTCCTCGACTGGCCCACCCCCTCGCGCCTCGCCGGGTGGCGGCAGCGGGCGCAGGTGCAGGCGGCGAAGCGCGCCGGCTATGGCCATGCCGCCTATGGGCTGCTGAAGGTCGACCAGGTGCTCGACCGGCTGGCCGACCGGGTCGTGACGCTGGCGGACGACCCCTCCCCCGACCGGCGGCGGCGGTTGCGCGAGGCGTTTCACCGCATCGTCGTGGAGCGGGAGGCGGACCGGTTCGATGGCGATGGCGCGTCGGCGGCGACGATCGACTTCCTGCGCGCCCATGATCTCGCCTTTCGCATCCGACGGCTGCGGCTGCTGGTGCGGACGGTTTCCGCGATGGAGCCGGACCAGGATGCGGCGGCGCTGGCGCCGGTGCGCGAGGCGATCTTCGCCAGTTTGACGCCCTACCTCGCCTGCGAACATGCCGATCATTTCGACGCCGTCCGGCCGCTGGCTGCCGACAAGCGGGTCGATCCGGCCGATCTGCTGGCGGCGATGGCGACGGCGATGGACCTTGCCACGCTCGACGCGCAGGCGGAGGAACTGCTGTCGGCGGCCCTCTCCGCCGCGCCGCGCGACATTCGCCGGCCGGTGCTGCTCGCCTATCTGGGCTTCCCGTTCTTCGACATCGCGACGCTGCCGCTCCTGGGCGGCGAAGGGCTGGACGAGTTCGATCCGGTGCGGGTCGACCGGATCGCGCCCGACGATGCGCCGTCGATCCGGGCGGGCGGCGCGGAGGCGACGTTGAAGGGCATACGCTTCAACAATTTCGGGGCGTTCTTCAGCCGGCCCTATCGCGAGAACGACTATCTGTGGGGGCGGCTGCACGGGGCGGAGCGGATGATCGATATCGCGCTGTCGACCCTGCCGAGCGAGGTCCGCCTGCCGCCGGGGTGGATCACCCGGCACAAGCGCGCGGCGTTCCTGGCGATCCTCGACGAGGAGCAGCCACGGCTGACGACGATCCAGCCGCTGTTCGACGAGTTGCGGGCGGAGATCGGGTAGCGGCCTTTCCCTGCCCCTGCGCGCCGCGTCGGGCAGCGGTTGAACAGAAGCGGGACCCCGGATCAAGTCCGGGGTGACGGTTGGAGATCGTGGAGCGGTCCTGCGCCTATTGGAATTTCGCGCATGACCGGCGTAAGGATGGACCTCAAGCGAGCATAATGACGAAGGCGCCCCCCGCATGCAGTTCCTGAAAACCCTCTTCTGGGCCTTGCTGGTCGGGGTGATGGTCGCCTTCGCGCTGAACAATATGACGATGGTGCCGCTGAAGCTGTGGGGCACGCTCTATGCCGATGTGAACCTGCCGCTGCTGCTGCTGGTCACGTTCCTGGCGGGGTTCCTGCCGACCTTCGTCGCGCTGCACCTGACGCGCTGGCGGCTGCGGCAGCGGATCGCGGCGACCGACCGGACGCTGGCCGACCTGCACCGCGTCGAGGCGGTGTCGGTGCCCGCCGACCCCGCCCCCATCCCTTCGCAGGTCACGCCGGGAGCCGTATCGTGAGCCGTTCGCCGATCTATGTCGCCCTCGACACCCCCGATCTCGACCGCGCCAAGGCGCTGGCGAACAAGGTGCGCGGCCATGTCGGCGGGCTGAAGCTGGGCCTCGAATTCTTCATGGCCAATGGCCGTGCGGGCGTGCGGACGATGGCCGAACTGGGGCTGCCCATCTTCCTCGACCTGAAATTCCACGACATTCCCAATACCGTCGCCAAGGCGATCCAGGCGCTGGGGCCGCTCGATCCGGCGATCCTGACCGTCCATGCCTCGGGCGGGCGGGCGATGCTTGAGGATGCGAAGGCCGCCGCGCCGGTCGGGACCAAGGTCGTCGCGGTGACGATGCTGACCAGCCTCGACGCGCACGACCTGTCGTCGATCGGCCTGTCGCCCGACCCGCATGAACAGGTGGTGCGGCTGACCGAATTGGCGAAGAGCGCCGGGATCGACGGCGTGGTGTGTTCGGGGGCCGAGGTTGCGGCGGCGAAGAAGGCGTGGCCGCAGGGCTTTTTCGTAGTGCCGGCCGTGCGGCCGGCGGACGGACCGGTCGGCGACCAGAAGCGGGTGGTGACGCCGCGCGCCGCGCTGGACGCCGGGGCGTCGGTGCTGGTGATCGGGCGGCCGATCACGCAGGCGGAGGACCCGGATCAGGCCGCACGGGCGATCGAGGGGACGCTATAGGACGCGCCGGGTGAGGTCGAGCGACGCTCGACCGAGCCGCACGAGGCGCGTCCGGCCGGCGGCGCGAAAAGCGCCGTCCGACGACGCGGGCTTTGCCCGCGACGGGCCCTCTGCTTCCTTCCAAAGAAGAAGAAGCGGGACCCCGGGTCAAGCCCGGGGTGACGGGCCAGGCTGTTGTTTTTGCTAGACAACGCTCCATACCCTAGTTTCAAACTTCACTAAGTTCACACTCGCCACGGTTTCGCGCGCGTTCTGCACCGTCCCCATTCCAACCCTGAGAAAGACCCGGCCGCCGACACAAACGCGACGATCCTCGGCCACCCTGCCCGACCGTCGTCATGTAGGAAAGCCGTTCCGCCCCTGAACCAACGCGGCGGCCCGACGTTGCCGCCATGAGCATGTGCGGAGGGATGATGGACAGGCGGACAATCTTCGTGACCGGCGGGGAATCGGGCATCGGTGCGGCGTGCGCGGCGGCGTTCGGGGCGTTGGGCGACCGGGTCGCGATCGGCTATCATGCGGACAGCAAGGCGGCCGATGCCAGTGCCGATGCGGTGCGCCGCGCCGGGGGCGAGGCGATGACGGTGCAGGCCGATGTTGCGGACGAGGCGTCGGTCGACGCGGCGTTCGGCGCGGTCGAGCGGGCCTGGGGTCCGGCGAGCGTGCTGGTCAATTCGGCCGGGCTGAACATGTCGGGCGTGACGGTGCGCGACATGACGCTGGACCAGTGGCGGCGGCTGATCGATACCGACCTGACCGGCGCGTTCCTGACGTCGCGGCGGTTCCTGATCGGGCGCGGGACCGAGCCGGGTGATGCGGCGATCCTGCATATCTCGTCGATCCATGCCTATGCGGTGCGCGCGGGCGGCGCGGATTACTGCGCGGCCAAGGGCGGGCTGTCGAACCTGGTCGAGACGCTGGCGATCGAGGAGGCGCCGCGCCGCATCCGGGTAAATGCGATCGAACCCGGCATGATCCTGACACCGATGAATGCGCGGGCGAGCGCGGATGCGACCTATCGCGCGACGCTGGAGCGCAACATTCCGCTGGGGCGTGCGGGCGAGGCGAGCGAGGTCGCCGATCTGGCGGTGTTCCTGGCCTCCGACAAGGCACGCTACATCACCGGCGCTCGGATCGTGATCGACGGCGGGCTGTCGCTGATGCAGGCGCTGGGCGCATGATCGCGTCCGATTCCCCAGTCGCCGATCCGCATCGCAAGGATGCAGTGGCCGACAGCCCGATCGCGCTGGATTTCAACGTGAAGGCCATCGAGGACGTCACGATCGCAGGGCCGCCCGAACTGATGGCCCGCGACCTGATGAGCCCCTATGTCTGGCGCGAGCCGGACGGGCGCTATGCGATGATGGTGCGCGCGGTGGTGCCGCAGGGGCAGGAACTGACCGATACCGGCGTCATCTGGTCCGGATGGAGCGAGGACGGGCGGCATTTCCAAATGCTCGACCGACCGTCGATCGTGCCGGGTCCGGGCGACCATGATGCGGGCGGGGTCGAGGACCCGACGGTGGTGCGGACCGATCGCGGCTATGTCGTCTATTATTCGGGCGTGCTGTCGGATCATTCCCATGGCGAATTGTCCTATGCCGCCGGGCCGTCGCTGGATGCGCTGACCAAGAGCGGGGTGGCGCTGGCGTCGTCCAAGTCGGAGGGGAATACGAAGGAGGCGACGGTCGATCGGACCGCCGATGGCGGATGGCGGCTATTCTACGAATATGCCGCCGACGAGGCGTCGCGCGTCGGGCTGGCCGTCGGGCCGGATGTGGCGGGGCCGTGGGACGAGCAGCCGACGCCCTTCACCCCGCGCACCGACAGCTGGGACGACTGGCATTTGTCGACCGGGCCGCTGCTGACCGACGATCCGTCGACGCCGGTGATGTTCTATAACGGGGCGACCCGCGATGCGCGCTGGCGGATCGGGTGGGTGGCGTTCGATGCCGATTACACCCGCGTCGTGGCGCGCGGCATCCAGCCGCTGGTGACCCCGCCGCCGGTCGACGACCGGAGTGCGACGGATATCGCGTTCGCGGCATCGGTGGTGGTCGTCGGGGGAGCGATCTGGCTGTATTATTCGCTGGAGGACCGGCGGCTGGCGCGGGCGTTGATCCGGCGGAGTTGAGGGTGGCACATCCTTCGTCACCCCGGCCTTGATCCGGGGTCCCGCTTTTTCTTCTTCCGAGGGCAGCAAGAAGGAAGAAGCGGGACCCCGGATCAAGGCCGGGGTGACGGTTTGGGTTGGGGGTTGCACTCCACAACCTCGGACCGTCACTCCCGCGCAGGCGGGAGTCCATAGACGCTGACGCTGCGCATGGAGCCGAGACGTTGGCGTGTATGGATTCCCGCCTTCGCGGGAATGACGAATGGTTCTCTTTGCTGGCGCAACCCTCTAAGCCCCGCCCCATGACGCTCATCAAGATCTGCGGCCTCTCGACCCCCGACACCCTGTCCGCCGCGCTGGCGGCGGGAGCGAGTCATGTCGGGTTCGTGTTCTTCCCGCCCTCCCCCCGCAATGTCGGCTTCGATGTGGCGAATGGCTTGGCGCAGGCGGTGCCGAACGGGCGCGCCAAGGTCGGGGTGTTCGTCGATCCCGACGACGCGCTGATCGATGCGGCGATGGCGGCGGCGCGGCTGAACGTGATCCAGCTGCACAAGACCGCGCCGGAGCGGATCGCAGCGATCCGCGCGCGGACCGGGCGCGAGACATGGGGCGCGGTGGCGGTCAAGACACGGGCCGATCTGGACGGCGCGCGGGCGCTGAGCGGTGCGGCGGACCGGGTGCTCTACGATGCCAAGACCCCGCCGGGCGCGGCGTTGCCGGGGGGCATGGGGCTGCGGTTCGACTGGGGGCTGCTCGACGGGTTTCGCCATCCGCTCCCCTGGGCGCTGTCGGGCGGGCTGGATGCGGGGAATGTCGCGGAAGCGATCCGGGTCACGCGCGCGCCGCTGGTCGATGTGTCGTCGGGGGTCGAGAGCGCGCCGGGCGTGAAGGATGCCGCGCGCATCCTGGCCTTTTGTACAGCGGTGCGCGGTGCCTGATCGATAGACATGGGCGCGCGTGCGGCGTAACGAGCGTCGCCATGAACGCCCCCAACAGCTATCGCGCCCAGCCTGACGAGCGTGGGCATTTCGGCGATTTCGGCGGCCGCTATGTCGCGGAAACGCTGATGCCGCTGATCCTCGACCTCGACCGCGAGTACAAGGCGGCGAAGGCCGACCCGGCATTCGCGGCGCAGTTCGACGATCTGATGACCCATTATGTCGGTCGTCCCAGCCCGCTCTATCATGCCGAGCGGCTGTCGGAGACGCTGCGTAGCGGCGCGGAGCCGGGCATGGGCGCGCAGGTGTGGTTCAAGCGCGACGAGCTGAACCATACCGGCGCGCACAAGATCAACAACTGCATCGGGCAGATCCTGCTCGCGATCCGGATGGGCAAGACGCGGATCATCGCCGAGACGGGTGCGGGCCAGCATGGCGTGGCGACCGCCGCCGTCTGCGCGCGCTTCGGCCTGCCCTGCGTCATCTATATGGGTGCCAAGGACGTCGAGCGACAGCAGCCCAATGTGTTCCGCATGAAGCTGCTGGGGGCGGAAGTCCGTCCGGTAACGTCGGGTGCGGCGACGCTGTCGGATGCGATGAACGAAGGCTTGCGCGACTGGGTCGCGAACGTCCACGACACCTTCTACATCATCGGCACCGCCGCCGGTCCGCATCCCTATCCGGAGCTGGTGCGCGATTTCCAGAGCATCATCGGCCGCGAAGCGCGGGCGCAGATGCTGGAGCGGACCGGACGCCTGCCCGACCTGCTGGTCGCGGCGATCGGCGGCGGGTCGAACGCGATCGGGCTGTTCCACCCGTTCCTCGACGATGCCGATGTGGCGATGCTGGGCGTCGAGGCGGCGGGGCATGGGCTGGACAAGGACCATGCCGCATCGCTGGCCGGTGGGTTCCCGGGCATCCTGCACGGCAACAAGACCTATCTGCTGCAGGACGAGGACGGGCAGATCGCCGAGGGGCATTCGATCTCGGCCGGCCTCGATTATCCGGGCATCGGGCCGGAACATGCCTGGCTGCGCGATATCGGGCGGGTCGAATATGACAGCGCGACCGACAAGGAGGCGCTGGATGCGTTCCAGCTGCTGTGCCGGACCGAGGGGATCATCCCCGCGCTGGAACCGGCGCATGCGATTGCGGCGGTGGCGCGGCGGGCGAAGTCCATGCGCGGCGACCAAATCATCCTGGCGAACCTGTGCGGGCGGGGGGACAAGGATATCTTCACCGTGGCGTCGGCGCTGGGGGTGGCGATTTAATGAAATCATCGCCAGGCAGCCTCAAACGACGTTCCATCAAGATCGCGCTTTTTGCGGCATCGTTCGCGCTGTTCACGCTGCTATTTTTCATAGCGGACTGGGGCCTACCCTTGATCGGGCTTCCGCGATATCTCGCGCCAGCAACCGGCGGCATCACCGCATTGCTAGCCCGTCCATGGTTCAAATGGTTTGATGAGAAGTGGCCGAAACAAAACCTCGAATATTCCCAATGACCTCCTCTCGTCTTGTCGCTGCCTTTGCAAAAGGCCGTCCGGCGCTCGTCTGTTTCGTCACCGCCGGTGACCCGACGCCCGACGCGACGCCCGCCATTCTCGACGCGCTCGTAGCCGGTGGCGCGGACGTGATCGAACTCGGCATGCCGTTCACCGATCCGATGGCCGATGGCCCGGCGATCCAGTCGGCCAATATCCGCAGCCTGAACGCCGGCACGCGCACCGCCGATGTGCTGCGGATCGCCACGGGTTTCCGCGAGCGCCATCCCGACGTACCTTTGGTGCTGATGGGCTATGCCAATCCGATGGTGCGGCGCGGCGCCGAGTGGTTTGCGCAAGGGTGCGTCGCGGCCGGGGTCGACGGGGTGATCTGCGTCGATATTCCGCCCGAGGAGGATGACAGCCTCGGCACGACGCTGCGCGCGCATGGCATCGCGCCGATCCGGCTGGCGACCCCGACCACCGATGCCGCGCGCCTGCCGGCAGTGCTGGAGGGGGCCGGCGGCTTCCTCTATTATGTCTCGGTCGCCGGGATCACCGGCAAGCAGCAGGCGGTGCAGACGTCGATCGACGAGGC
Source organism: Sphingomonas hankookensis (assembly GCF_028551275.1). NCBI lineage: Bacteria > Pseudomonadati > Pseudomonadota > Alphaproteobacteria > Sphingomonadales > Sphingomonadaceae > Sphingomonas > Sphingomonas hankookensis. The sequence continues at coordinate 1,637,704 of NZ_CP117025.1, read as the reverse complement.
GGTCGCCCGGTTGAAGGCCGCGACCGACCTGCCGATCGCGGTCGGGTTCGGCGTGCGTACGCCCGAACAGGCCGCCAATATCGCCCGCGTGGCCGACGGCGTCGTCGTGGGATCGGCAATCGTCGAGATCGTCGCCGAGCATGGCACGCAAGCCGCCGAACCCGTCCGCACCTATATCGAAAGCCTCGCCTCGGCCGTTGCCGCCGCGAGCAGGGAACCCGCATGAGCTGGCTCAACCGCGTCCGTAACGCCCTCCCCTTCGTCGCGCGCAAGGAAACGCCCGACCATCTCTGGCACAAGTGCAAGGGATGCGGGCAGATGATCTTCACCAAGGAATGGGAAGAAAATCTGCACGTCTGCCCGAAATGCGACCATCACGGCCGCATAGGGCCGAAGGAGCGGTTCGAACAGCTGTTCGATGCCGGCAGCGTCGAGATCCTGCCGAACCCGAAGGTCGCCGAGGACCCGCTGAAGTTCCGCGACAGCAAGCGCTATGTCGACCGGCTGAAGACCGCGCGGACCGATACCGGCGAGCAGGACGCGTATCGCAACGCCTATGGCACGATCCAGGGCAAGGGCTGCGTGATCGGCGTGCAGAATTTCGCGTTCATGGGCGGGTCGATGGGTCAGTATGTCGGCGAGGCGTTCATTGCGGGCGTGGAGGCGGCGATCGCGCGCGGCGTGCCCTATATCGTCTTCACCGCCAGCGGCGGGGCGCGGATGCAGGAGGGTATCCTCAGCCTGATGCAGATGCCGCGTACGACCGTTGCGATCGAGATGCTGCACGATGCCGGCCTGCCCTATCTGGTCGTACTGACCGATCCGACCTCGGGCGGGGTCATGGCAGCCTATGCGATGCTGGGCGACGTGCAGATCGCCGAGCCGAAGGCGACGCTGGCGTTCACCGGACGACGCGTGATCGAGAGCACGATCCGCGAGAAGCTGCCCGACGATTTCCAGACGTCGGAATATTATCGCGACCATGGCCTGATCGACCGCGTGACGCATCGCCGCGATCTGCCGGGCGAGCTGGCGCAGCTGATCGAGTTTCTGGGGCGCAAGGAAGCGGCCTGACAGCCAGTTCCTCCCCGCTCCGCGGGGAGGGGGACCGCCGCATAGCGGTGGTGGAGGGGGATCGCGGCGAAACGCAACCGTTGTGGAGATGGCCAGCCCCCTCCACCATGCTTCGCATGGTCCCCCTCCCCGCGTAGCGGGGAGGATTTTGAGATGCCCGATTTCGCGATATCTGCCGACCCCGCCGTACAAGCGCAGTTCGACCGGCTGGTCACCCTGTCGCCGGGGGCCGACATTCTCGGCCTCGACCGGATCACTCGGCTGCTGGGCCGGCTGGGCGACCCGCATATGCGGCTGCCGCCGGTGTTCCATGTCGCCGGCACCAATGGCAAGGGATCGACCTGCGCCTATCTGCGCGCGGCGCTGGAGGCGGCGGGGCTCAGGGTCCATGTCTATGCCAGCCCGCATCTGGTGCGGTTCAACGAACGCATCCGGCTGGCAGGCACGCTGATCGACGATACGGCATTGGCCGACCTCTTGCGCGAAGTGCTGGACGTGGCCGAGGGGATCGGAGCCAGCTTTTTCGAGATCACCACCGCCGCCGCGTTCGTTGCGTTCGCGCGGACGCCGGCCGACGCGTGCGTGATCGAGGTGGGCTTAGGCGGACGGCTGGACGCGACCAACGTCCTCCCTGCCCCGGCCGCCTGCGGAATCGCCGCATTGGGGATCGATCATGAGGCGTTCCTCGGGTCGTCGCTGGTCGGGATCGCCGGCGAGAAAGCCGGGATCGCCAAGCCGGGCGTGCCGATCGTGACGCTTGCCTATCCACCCGAGATCGCGGCGCGGGTGGCTGAGACGGTTGCGGTGGCCGGGGGCGTGCTGGTCGCGCGGGGCGATGGATGGGACGTCGAGGGCGGGCGGTATCGCGATGCGGCCGGTGGCCTCGATCTGCCCGAACCGGCGCTGGCAGGGCGGCACCAGCGTGACAATCTGGCGCTGGCAACGGCGATGCTGCGGCATCAGTCGGCGGTGCACGTGCCCGATGCGGCGATCGTTGCCGGTGGGCGCGCGGCGCACTGGCCGGCGCGGATGCAGCGGCTGCGGCCGGGCGGGCCGCTGACCGGGCGGGTCGATCCGCGCCATGGCGTGTGGCTGGACGGCGCACATAACGAGTCTGCGGCGATCGAGGTCGCGCGGGTCTGGCCGGGGATCGCGCGGGGCGAACGCTCGGCGCTGGTGCTGGGGATGCTCACCAACAAGGATGCCGGTGCGGTGCTGCGGCATCTGGCCGAGGTGGTCGACCATGTCGTCGCGGTGCCGGTGCCGGGCCATGCGCATCACGCGCCGGCCGATCTGGCAAAGGTTGCGCGGGGACTGGGGCTGACCGCCGATGTCGCGACCGATCCGGCGGCGGCACTGGACCTGCTGGCGCGATCGGAGCCGGAGGCAGTGCTGATCGCTGGGTCGCTGTATCTGGCGGGTACGGTGCTGGCGGCGAATGACGAGGTGCCGGTTTAGTTTTTGTTCACGCGAAGGCGCGGAGGCACGAAGAAGATTAGTTTTCGCGCGGAGGCGCGAAGGCGCAGAGAGGTTTCGAAGCTGGCGGGTGTTATCGAGTCGGCGAAGCCTGCTCTTACCTGCGCTCCAAGATCGAGAGCCGCTGTCGCGGTAGGTACAACTTCTCTGCGCCTCCGCGCCTCCGCGTGAATCAACCCTTACGAAGCTCCCGCTTCCACCGCACCCATTCGAGCAGCACGAACACCACCGCGACCAGACCCAGTGCGGCGGTGAAGCGGAACACCGGGGCATAGCCCATCTGCTCGACCGCTTCGCCCAGCCCCGCGCGGCCGAGCGAGCCGACCAGCAGCGTCAGCGACGACAGCAGCGCATATTGGACCGCGCTATGTTCCTTGCTGGCGATCGAGGAGAGATAGGCGACGAATGCCGCCCCGGCCAAACCGCCCGCGATATTCTCGCCCGAAATCGCCACCATCAGCCGAACCATCCGCGCATCGGCGCCCAGCCCATGCAGGCCGAGCGTCCCCGCCACCGCATCGATCACCGGCGCACCTGCGGCCAGATCGGCATAGAGCAGGTTGCTGGCCGCCGCGACGATCGCGCCGATCAACAGCGTCGGCATCCGCCCGAGCATCGCGAACGAGATACCGCCCAGCGACACGCCGAGGATGGTCATGCCCACGCCGAAGATCTTGGAGGCGAAGGCGACCTCGTCGTTCGTGTATTTCAGCTCCTCCAGATAGAAGGGATAGGCGAACGGCCCCCAGATCGAATCGCACAGCCGGTAGCTGAGGATCAGGCCGAGCACGATCACCACGCCGAAGCCCAGCCGCCCGACCAGCTCGGCCATTGGCAGGATCAGCGCGCGATAGCCATGTTCGACGAAGCCGCTGGCAGGCGCCGCGCCCTCTTGCTCCCAGCCGAAATATTGGGCGTTGAGCGCGCGGCGGTTGAGCCACGCGGCGACCAGCGCGGGTATCATGACGGTCGCGATGACGATCCAGAAGCCGGTCAGCCGGGTGAAGTCGCCGACGCTGGGCGGAGTCTGGCCGGCGGGCGTCGCGAGCACCCGCGCCATGAACGCACCGATGGTGACGATCGCCCAGCCCCAGCACAGGCCGACGATGATCAGGCCGGTACGCTTGTCGCGCGCGCTGGGGCCGGTGACGGCTACGGCCTCCTGTTGCACCGCCGGCCGCGGCGTATCGGGGGCGAGCAAGGTGACGAGCAGCAGCACGAGCATCAGGACGCCCATCGCGGCATAGACCGTCTGCCAACCGATCCGCGCCGCCAGCACCAGCGCGAGCGCGCCACCGATCAGCGTCGCGAGCCGGTAGCCGAGCTGATAGATGGACGACAGGATGCCCAGGGTCGCGCGTTCGTCGGCGACGTCGATGCGCCATGCGTCGATTACCACGTCCTGCGTCGCCGCGGCGAAGGCACCGATGACGGCGATGAGCGCGAACCAGCCGATCGCGCGCGCCGGGTCGCTGATCGCGAGCAACAGGAAGGTCGCGGCCAGCACCCCCTGGCACAGCAGCAGCCACGACCGCCGCCGCCCGAAGCGCTCCAGCAGCGGCAGGCGCAACCGGTCGACCAGCGGCGACCACAGGAACTTGAACGCGTAAAGCAGACCGATCCACGACAACAGGCCGATGGTCGCAAGGTTGATCTTCGCCTCGCCCAGCCAGGCGTTCAGCGTGCCGAGCAGCAGGGTGAAGGGCAGCCCGGCGGCAAGGCCGAAGGCGAACATCGCCCCGGTCTTGGGGTTGTTCAGCCCCATGCGGATCAGCGCCAGCCCCTTGGGCGCGGCTTCGGTCATTCAAATCCTCCCGGAAGGGGCGCGACCGTAGAAGGGGTTGGGGGTGGCGGCAAGGTGGGCCAGCCGCCTTCGCATGCCTTATCCCTTTGGTTCGGGCGGCTTCGAGTCTTTCGAGAACGGAGCGTTGTAAGAAGATTCGGTTTCACGCGGAGGCGCGGAGACGCGGAGAAGAAGGAAAAGTGGTTCGCGCAGAGGCGCAGAGAACGCAGAGAGACTGCGATTCACGCCGGCGCCGTTCTTACGGCGAAGCCGTCCCAATCGGCAGAAAGAGGGGGGCGCCATGGCGGCATGCGCATCATCTCCGCGCCTCTGCGCCTCTGCGCGAAAACTATCTTCTTCGCGTCTCCGCGCCTTCGCGTGAAACGAACTTCCTAAACCGCGGGCAGCGTTCTCGACGGACGCTTCTCGACAGGCTCGAAGCTGCTCGAACCAAGCGGATCCTAGATACGGTTATGCTGCCGTCTGGAACAGGTTGAACCCACTCGGCAACCGCCTGGGCAGCTTGGCGCCGGCCACCACCGCGTCGATCGCGTCGATTGCGCTGATCAGGTCCTTTTGCGGATAGGGCTTGCTGAGACAGCCCGCCGCGAAATCCTGGGCGCCCTGCGGGCAGCTGCCGGTCACCAGCAGCACCGGCACGCCGCGTCCATGCGCCACGCGCGCGACGTCCAGCCCGCTGCCGTCCGACAGGTTGATGTCGACCAACACGAGGTCGAGCCCGTCATCCCCCTCGATCGCGGCACAGGCACCGGCCACGGTGTCGACGGTCGCGCGGATGTCGAAGCCCGACGCCCCCAGGAAATGTTCGGTGTCGAACGCGACCAGGGGTTCGTCCTCGACGACCAGGATCCGGTTGATGTGCCGCTTCTTGCGCCCGAACAACATATCCCCTCTCGCTTTCCACCGGGATGCAACCAGCTTATACGAAGCCACAAACTCGCGAAGGCGACGAAGGAACCGCTTCGGCTGAAACTTTCGTCGCGTCGCCGCAAACGGATACCCAGATCATCGTTACGTCCCCTGAATCCCCGACCGAATCCCCCCGCGACGGCCAACGTATCGCCAAGCTGATGGCGCGCGCCGGTGTCGCGTCGCGCCGCGATGTCGAGCGCATGATCACCGCCGGCCGGGTGGCGCTGAACGGCGTCGTCGTCGACACGCCCGCCACCATCCTGCCCAATCTGAAGGGCGTGACCGTCGATGGCGCGCCCGTCGCCGCGCCCGAACCGACGCGGCTGTTCCGCTTCCACAAGCCCGCCGGCACGCTGACCGCCGAGCGTGACGGCGCGGGTCGCGCGACGATCTACGACCGGTTGCCGGCGGGCCTCCCCCGGCTGATCCCGGTCGGGCGGCTCGACCTCAATACCGAGGGGTTGTTGCTGATGACCACCGACGGTGAATTGAAGCGCCGTCTGGAACTGCCCGCGACCGGGGTCGAGCGGACCTATCGCGCGCGCGCGTACGGCGAGGTCAGCCAGCAGCAGCTCGAAGAGCTGATGATGGGGATCGAGATCGAGGGCGTGCGCTACGGCCCGATCAACGCCAATCTCGAACGGCGCACCGGGACGAACACCTGGATCGAGATGACGCTGACCGAAGGCAAGAACCGCGAGGTTCGCCGCGTGCTCGAACATCTGGGGCTGAAGGTCTCGCGCCTGATCCGCACTCGCTATGGCCCCTTCTATCTGGAAGACCTGCCCGAAGGCGAGGTCGACGAGATCCGCCAGCACGAGCTGGTCGCGTTCCGCAAGACGCTGGCCAACAAGCCGACCAGCAAGCCCGCGCCGGAGGGTGCCGATCCTGCCGCGCTGAAGGCATGGAAGCGGGCGACGCCGCTGCCGCGTCCCGAACCGGTCGAGCGACCGCGTTTCGACGAACGCCGCCCGCGCGTGGAGCGCGACGGGCAGCGTTCGGGGTTCAGCGGGCGCCGGCCGGACCGCGACGGCGGCGAACGGCGCATCTTCGGCGATGGCGCGCAGGCGGGCGGCGAGCGCCCCCGCTTCGGCACGCGGCTGCAGGGCGATGCCCGGCGGAGCGGCCCGCGCACCCATGTGACCGAACGGCCGGTCGAGCGACGCGAGGGCTTCGATCCCCTCACCCAGGCCGGACAGACGCCGGCCGAGCGGCGGCAGCCGGGGCTTGGCGACCGGCGCGCCTATGGCGACCGGCCGACCGAGAATGCGCGGGCACGGCGGGCGGCGGCGCATGCCGAACGGCCCGGCTATGACGGCGTGGCCCGCGTGCCGCGCAAGCCGCGCGAGCAGGCGCACACCGACGAGGCGCGGACGGCGCGTGGCCCGGTCGACAAGCGGATGACGCAGGCGGAAGCGGCGGAAGCCGACCGGGCGAGCTTCGTCGACCGGCCCAAGCGCAAGCCCAGCGGCTGGGCCAAGGCCGGCCCCTCCCCCCGCATCGCCAAGGGCAAGCCCAAGGGCGGTCGCCCCGGCGGCGGCAAGCCCGGTGGAGGAAAGCGCTGATGCGGGTGATTTCAGGACAATGGCGCGGTCGCCCGGTCGTCGCTCCCAAGGGCGATGCAACCCGCCCGACCGCCGACCGTACCCGCGAGGCATTGTTTTCGATGCTGGCCAGCCGGGTCGGCAGCTTCGACGAGCTGGCGGTGGCGGACCTGTTCGCCGGATCGGGCGCGCTGGGGATCGAGGCGCTGTCGCGCGGTGCCGCGACCTGCCTGTTCGTCGAACAGGACAAGGCCGCGCTGGACGCGCTGCGCGCCAATCTGGCGAAGCTGGACGTGGCGGGTGCAGACGTGCGGGCAACGTCGGTGCTGGCGCTCGGTCCGGCGCCGCGCCCGCTCGACATCGTGATGATGGACCCGCCCTATGGCAGCGGCGCCGGCGCCGTGGCGGCGGACAAGCTGGCGCGGCTGGGCTGGATCGGTCCGGCGACGTGGGTCAGCATCGAAACCGCCAAGAGCGAGGCGCTGGACCTGCCCCAATTCACCGTCGATGCGGAACGCACCTATGGGAAGGCGCGCATAACGCTCTTGCGACTGATTTGATCCCGAAATATTCCCGCCGTTAACATTTCGACCGAAAAATGCTGATAGGGCTTTCGGATCGTTGCAGCGGCGGGATGGGGAATGGACAGCGCGGTATATGCCCTGATCGTCAACGCCTGCATCGCCGGGCTGTTCGCGACCGCGTTCGCGATCGTCCGGATATCCTATCCCGAACAGCGTTACGTCACCTGGTTCGTGCTGGCCTATCTGATCGGCGGGCTGACGCCGCTGAGCGAACTGGGCGTGCGGCTGACCGATTCGACCACGCTGTTCATGATCGGCAGCTATGGGTCGTTTCTGGTCAGCATTGTGCTGTTGCAGGGCGGACTGGCCGCGCTGGCGGGACGCGCGGTCCCGCGCGGGCCGCTGATCGCGCTGCTGGTCTTCGGCGTGGTCGTCCGGGCGCTGATCTGGAACGGACCGCGCAACGAATTGTGGTATGAAATCGCCTATCAGGCGCCGTTCGCGCTGGGCGCGTCGCTATCGACGGTCATTGCGGTCGATGCGGTGCGGCGCAGGCGCGGCGCGCTGTGGCTGGCGCTGGCGATCGCATCCGCGCTGACGACCGCGCATTTCGTCGTCAAACCCTTTTTCGCGGCGACGTTCGGATCGGGAACGACGGCAAAGGCTTATGCGAGCAGCAGCTATGCGTTGTTCTCTCAGGCGACCGGCGGCGTGCTGATCGTCACAGCGGGACTGTTGACGCTGTTGCTGGTGGTGAAGGCAGCGATGGGATTGTCGGTGGCCGCGTCGGAAACCGATCCGCTGACCGGCATCGCCAACCGACGGGGGTTCGAACGGCGCGCGACGCGGCTGCTGGCCCGGTCCTGGCAGCAGGACGAGCCGCTGGCAGCGATCCTGTTCGACCTCGACCATTTCAAGCGAGTCAATGATGGCTATGGCCATGCCACCGGCGACCTCGTGCTGCGCGCGTTCGCCACGATGCTGACCGAACGGTTGCCGGCATCGGCGGTGATCGCGCGGCTGGGCGGGGAGGAATTCGTCGCCGTGCTCGACCGCACGACGCTGCGCGGAGCGTGGCTGGCGGCGCAGTCGGTCCGCGCGTCGCTGCCCGCCATCGCCACGCATCTGCCGCCGATCACGGTCAGCGCCGGGCTGGCGGTGCTGGAACCGGGCGATACGCTCGACAGCCTGATCGACCGGGCGGATCGGCGATCCTATGAAGCCAAGCGCGCCGGGCGCAACCGGATCTGCCCGGTGCCCGACCCGGTGGTCGACGCGCAGAGCCTGCGGACTGGGTAAAGGTTATCGCTCGCGGGGGACCAGCAGCAGGCCGACGATGCTGGCGATCCCCGCCGCGCCCAGCACCGCGCCGACCGCGGACAAGCCGTGCGACACCGACAGTGCCTGGGCGATGCTGGGGGTCAGTCCGCCGCCGATCACCCCGCCGACATTGAACCCCATCGATGCGCCGGTATAGCGCACCCGCGCCGGGAACAGCGCGGGCAACCATGCGCCGAGCGGTCCGTAGACGAAGCCCATCATCAGCAGCGCGAACGACAGCCACGCGCCGATCACGAACAGCGATCCGCCGCCGACCATCGGCGCCAGCAGCACGCCAGCCAGCACCACGCCGACACAGCCGCCGGCAAGGACCCTGGCCGGGGTCGAGCGATCCGACAGCCATCCGGCAAGCGCGATGCCGATGGCCATGAACAGGATCGCGATCAGCTGGGTCTGGAGGAACGCGCTGCGGCTGTAGCCCAAGGCGGTCGTGCCGTAGCCGAGCACGAAGGTCGTCGCGATATAATAGAGCGCGAAACAGGCGACGACCCCGAACGTCCCGGCCAGCGTCGCGCGCAGATGCGCGCCGGCCAGTTCGGCGATCGGCACCGCGGCGGGCGCCTCCCGCTCCAGCGCCTTCGCGAAGGCCGGCGTTTCGTGGAGCTTCACCCGCACCCACAGGCCGAGGCCGACCAGCGCCGCGCTGAACAGGAACGGCAGGCGCCAGCCCCAGGCGGCGAAGTCGGCGTCGGACAGTGCAAGGCCGAGCAGCAGGAACAGCCCGTTGGCGGCTATGAACCCGACCGGCGCGCCCAGCTGCGGCACCATGCCGAACCGTCCGCGCCAGCCCGGCGGGGCGTTCTCGACCGCGAGCAATGCCGCCCCGCCCCATTCGCCGCCCAGCCCCAGCCCCTGCGCAAACCGCAACGTGCACAGCAGCAGCGGCGCGATCCAGCCGACCATGGCATAGGTCGGCAGGAACGCGATCAGCAGCGTCGACCCGCCCATCAGCATCAGCGATGCGACGAGGGTCGACTTGCGCCCCAGCCGGTCGCCGAAATGGCCGAACACCACCGCGCCGAGCGGTCGTGCGATGAAGGCGAGGCCGATCGACAGGTAGCTCGCCATCAGCTGCGCCGACGCGCTTTCCGACGGAAAGAACAGCGGTCCGAAGACCAGCGTCGCGGCGGTCGCGTAGATATAGAAGTCGTAGAATTCGACCGAGGTGCCGATCAGGCTGGCGATCAGGATGCGACGATCGACGCGCATGGGGTGCGGTTGGGTCATGCGCCCGCCTAGCAATTTGACGCTCCAAGGCAAGAAGCGTTCACACAGGCGCGTTGTCACGTAATTATAGGACCCTGTCCCATGCAGCTCGTGACCCCGGACTTGATCCGGGGTCCCGCTTCTCACTCCGGTTGCCAAAGAAGCGGGACCCCGGGTCAAGCCCGGGGTGACGACGGTGTTACTTCGCGCTGGCGAGCTTCACCGGCGTCAGCTGCGCGACCCGGACCTGCGCGTCGCGGTGCATTTCGCGGCGGCAACGGCCTTCATCGGCGACACCGCGCAGGCCGAAGGCGCGCGACCGGCACGCCCCGATCGCGGCACGATCGATACGCGCGTCGAGGATGCGGCGGCCTTCGGCGGTGCCGAGGTCGAGGCCGGCGATCGACACACGGGCGGTGACCGGCTCGCGCTGTTCGGCATGGGCGGCGGACGACAGGCAGGCGGCAACGGCCGCCGCGAGGACGATGAGACGGTTGGTCATGATAGCTCCTGCGAATGCGGTGCCCGTCGCGGCAGCGGTCGTCCGGGATGACGCCGCCGTCCACCGGCAGCCGCGCGATAGTCACCCAATGTTGCAACGCAGCGAAGCGATGATGGCAGGTTGATGACGGTTCTGAAACGATTTCCTTGCTTGTCGCTTTACGGTTCGTTCCCTACCTGTTCGACGATGTCCTCGCTTGCTCCCCCCGCCCCGACCCCGGCCGACGCCCCCTATCTGCGCGGCCTGAACGAACCGCAGCGCGATGCGGTACTGACCACCGACGGGCCGGTGCTGGTGCTGGCCGGCGCGGGCACGGGCAAGACCGCGGCGCTGACCGCCCGGCTGGCGCATCTGCTCTACACCCGGAAGGCCTATCCGTCCGAAATCCTGTCGGTGACCTTCACCAACAAGGCCGCGCGCGAAATGCGTGAGCGCGTCGCCCGGCTGGTCGGCGACATGGTGGAGGGGATGCCGTGGCTCGGCACCTTCCACGCGATCGGCGCGAAGATGCTCCGGCGCCATGCCGAACTGGTCGGGTTGCAGTCGAACTTCACCATCCTCGACACCGACGACCAGTTGCGGCTGCTGAAACAGTTGATCGTCGCCGCCAATCTCGACGAGAAGCGCTGGCCGGCGCGCAGCCTCGCCGGCCTGATCGACGGTTGGAAGAACAAGGGGATGACCCCCGCCGATGTCGATGCCGGGGAGAGTGAACGCTTCGCCAATGGCCGCGGTGGCGAGCTGTACCAGGAATATCAGGACCGGTTGAAGGCGGTGAACGCCTGCGACTTCGGCGATCTGCTGCTGCACGTGCTGACGATCCTGCGCACCAACCGCGAGGTGTTGCAGCAATATCAGCAGCGCTTTCGCTACATCATGGTCGACGAATATCAGGACACCAACAGCGTCCAGTATCTCTGGCTGCGATTGCTGGCGCAGGAGCGGCGCAATTTGTGCTGCGTCGGCGACGACGACCAGTCGATCTATTCGTGGCGCGGCGCGCAGGTCGAGAATATCCTTCGGTTCGAACGCGACTTTCCCGGTGCCAAGATCGTCCGGCTGGAACAGAATTACCGATCGACCCCGCATATCCTGGGCGCGGCATCGGGCGTGATCGCGCATAATGGCGGGCGGCTGGGCAAGACGCTGTGGACCGAGACCGATGTTGGCGAAAAGGTCCGCGTCATCGGTGTATGGGACGGGCCGGAAGAAGCGCGCCGCGTCGGCGAGATGATCGAGCGCGGCCAGCGTGATGGCAGGAATCTCGACCAGTTCGCGATCCTCGTCCGCGCGCAGCACCAGACGCGCGAGTTCGAAGAACGCTTTATCGGCATCGGCATGCCCTACCGGATCGTCGGCGGCTTCCGCTTCTACGAACGCGCCGAAATCCGCGATGCGCTGGCCTATCTGCGGGTCGTCAACCAGCCGGCGGACGATTTGGCGTTCGAACGGATCGTCAACGTGCCCAAGCGCGGACTGGGCGACAAGGCGGTGCAGACCATCCACCGCTTCGCGCGGGCGACCGGCAGTTCGCTGATGACCGCCGCCGCGCGCATCCTCGACACCGACGAACTGACCGGCGCGGCGCGCAAGTCGCTGGGGCGGCTGGTCGGCGATTTCGCGCGCTGGCGCGACATGGCGCAGGGCCTGCCGCATGCCGAACTGGCGCGGCAGTTGCTCGACGAAAGCGGCTATACCGCCATGTACCAGGCGGAAAAGACCGCCGAGGCTGCCGGGCGGCTGGAGAACCTGACCGAGCTCGTCCGCGCGATGGAGGAATATGAATCGCTCGGCGCGTTCTTGGAACACGTGTCGCTGGTCATGGACAACGAGGCATCGGCGGAGGAGCCGAAGGTCACGATCATGACGATCCACGCCGCCAAGGGGCTGGAGTTCGACACGGTGTTCTGCGTCGGGTGGGAAGAAGGGTTGTTCCCGTCGCAACGCTCGCTCGACGAGGGCGGCACCGCGTCGTTGGAGGAAGAACGCCGCCTCGCCTATGTCGCGATCACCCGCGCGCGGCGGCTGGCCGTGATCTTTCACGCTGCCAATCGCCGCATCTATGGACAGTGGAATTCGTCCCTGCCGTCGCGCTTCGTCGGCGAACTGCCTCCCGAGCATATCGAAACCGAGACGACGATGTCGGGCGGCGAGAGCCTGTGGCGGGCGAATTGGAGCGAGCGCGCCGACCCCTTCGCCGATGTCGCGCGTGGGACCGGGCGGGGGCCGGGGTGGCAGCGCGCGGCGTCGCAAGGCTCCACCTTCACCACCACCCCGTCGCGGGTGGTCGAGGCGCGGGCGAGTGCGATCAGCCTGGGCAACAAGGGCCGCAGCGACCTGTCGACCGGGCAACGCGTGTTCCATCAGAAATTCGGCTATGGCACGATCGAAACGATCGAAGGGAACAAGCTGGAAGTGTTGTTCGAGACGGCGGGACAGAAGCGCGTACTCGACAGCTTCGTGACACCGGGCTGAGGATTATCGTTACTGAACAGATGCTTAATCTGGATCAGCGACGCCTTTGGCATAACAGCGTAGACTATGGTCCGCCAGGTACACTGTACAGGAGGCCATGATGCCCACCGACAATATTACCTATTATCGCCGCCGGCTGGACGAGGCACGGCACCGCGCCAGCGAGGCGAGCCTGCCGGAAGTGCGGCGGGTCCATGCGGAGATGGCGGAACGCTACTCGGCGATTCTGCGCGATGCCGAACGGGGCATCGTCCGCCCGGTGCTGGGCATCGTTCCGCGCTGACCGTACGGTTGTCGTTCGGAGGCAACCGCGTCGCGGCTCGCTCGTTCACCGACGAGCAATTCGCAACGAGGACCGCGCCATGCCCTATGTAAAGACCCGTGACGGCACCAGCCTGTTCGTGAAGGACTGGGGACAGGGCCGCCCGGTCGTGCTGATCCATGGCTGGCCGCTGAGCGCCGACAGCTGGGACCCGCAGGCGATGGCGCTGGCCGATGCCGGATACCGCGTGATCGCCTATGACCGGCGCGGCTTCGGCCGGTCGGACCAGCCCTGGTCGGGCTATGACTATGACACGCTGTCGGACGATCTGGCCGATGTGCTGAAGGAAACCGGCGTCACCGACGACATCGCGCTGATCGGCTTCTCGATGGGTGGCGGCGAGGTTGCGCGCTATATGTCGCGCCATGGCGGCAAGGGCGTGACCCGGGCCGGCTTCATCGGATCGGTCGTGCCCTACATGCTCCAGACCGACGACAATCCCGACGGCGTGCCGCAGGACCAGCTTCAGGAGATCGCCGACAATATCAAGGCGGATCGCCCGAAATTCTTCCGCAGCTTCTTCGACCAGTTCTACGGCGTCGGCTTCATCACTAGCCCGGTGAGCGAGGAAGTGCTCGACCTGTCGTGGAACACCGCGATGCTGGCGGGCCTCAAGCCGACTCTAGCCTGTGCGGAATCGTTCGGGACGACCGATTTCCGCCCCGACCTGCCTTCGATCACCGTGCCCACGCTGGTGATCCACGGCACGTCGGATCAGACGGTGCCGATCGACGCGACAGGCCGCGCGTTGGCCAAGGCGCTGCCGAACGCCACGCTGATCGAATATGACGGCGCGCCGCATGGGCTGTTCGCCACCGAAAGCGACCGGCTGACCGAAGATCTGCTCAGCTTCCTGGGGAAATAAGCCGCCTCCCGCCCGTCGTCATTCCCGCGAAGGCGGGAATCCATAAGCGCTGACGGTCATGATGATCCTCAAGGTTGGCGCATATGGACCCCCGCCTTCGCGGGGGTGACGAACCAGGATGAAGCCACTACCCAACACCCCCAAGCCGATCTGCATTGCCCCGCCCCGCCAGCGGACCTACACCCCGCCCCATGCGTACCACCCCCCACCCGTTATCGATCGGCCCGTTCCGCGCCTATTTCCTCGCGCGCCTGTCCAATACGTTGGCGCAGATCGCGATGGTCGTGGTCATCGGGTGGCAGGTGTACGACATCGCCCGCGAGACGATGACGATCAAGGAATCGGCGTTTCAGCTGGGCCTCATCGGCGTCGCGCAGTTCCTGCCGCTGCTGGTGCTGTCGCTGGTCGCCGGTTGGGTCGCCGACCGGGTCGATCGCCGCTGGATCGCGCGCGGATCGGTCGCGCTGGAGGGGGGCTGTGCGCTGCTGCTCGCCTGGCTGACCTATACCGGCGGGATCAGCCTGCCGTGGCTGTTCTTCGTCGCCGCGCTGCTGGGCGTCGCGCGTGCCTTTGCCGGGCCGGCGTTGCAGGCGCTCGCCCCCAACCTCGTCCCTGCCGCCGTACTGCCGACCGCCATCGCGATGAGTTCGATCGCGTGGCAGGGCGGATCGGTGCTGGGGCCGGCGATGGGCGGCTATCTCTACGCCTTCGCCCATTACCTGCCCTATGCGGTGTCGGCCGGGCTGTTCCTGTTCGGGCTGGTCATGCTGTTCCTGATCCCGCCGATCCCGCGTGCGGCGATCACCGGCAATATGAACCCGTGGCGGCAAATGCTCGACGGCCTCGCCTATGTCCGGCGCAACCGGCTGGTCTTTGGGGCGATCTCGCTCGATCTGTTCGCGGTGCTGCTGGGCGGGGCGACGGCGATGCTGCCGATCTATGCCCGCGACATCCTGCAGATCGGTGCGGACGGTCTCGGCCATCTGCGCGCCGCCCCGGCGCTGGGCGCGGTGGTCGTCGCGGCGGTGTTCGCGGTCAAGCCGCTGTCGAAGGATGTCGGCGCCAAGATGCTGCTGTCGGTGATGGGCTTCGGTGCGGCGACCGCGCTGTTCGGCCTGTCCGCGCCGTTGCTGATCCCGGTGTTCGGACCGGCGGCGATCGGCAGCGACTTCGCGCCCGCCGCGCTGCTCGCCCTCGTATCGCTGTTCGTCGTCGGCGCGACCGACATGGTATCGGTCTATGTCCGCCAGTCGCTGATCCAGCTACACACGCCCGATGCTATGCGCGGGCGGGTCGGCGCGGTGTCGACCCTGTTCGTGTCGGGGTCGAACGAGCTGGGCGAGGCGCGCTCCGGCTTTCTTGCCGCACTGGTCGGCCCGGTCGTCGCGGTCGCGGGCGGCGGGGTGCTGGCGATCGGCGTTACGATGCTATGGTCGCGCCTGTTCCCCGAACTGCGCGCCGCGCGGAGCTTTACGCCGCCCGAAGATTTGGAAGTCATCCCAAAGGAGACACAGCCATGAAGGCCGATACCATCCTGCAAACCATCGGGAATACGCCGCACGTCCGCGTCCGCCGGCTGTTCGGCGATGCCGAGGTGTGGATCAAGTCCGAACGTTCCAACCCCGGCGGGTCGATCAAGGACCGTATCGCGCTGGCCATGATCGAGGCGGCGGAAGCCTCCGGCGAATTGAAGCCCGGTGGCACGATCATCGAACCGACCAGTGGCAATACCGGCGTCGGCTTGGCGATGGTCGCGGCGGTCAAGGGATACAAGCTGATACTGGTCATGCCGGAAAGCATGAGCATCGAGCGTCGCCGCCTGATGCTGGCCTATGGTGCGACCTTCGACCTGACGCCCCGTGAAAAGGGGATGAAGGGCGCG
Source organism: Sphingomonas hankookensis (assembly GCF_028551275.1). Lineage (NCBI taxonomy): Bacteria > Pseudomonadati > Pseudomonadota > Alphaproteobacteria > Sphingomonadales > Sphingomonadaceae > Sphingomonas > Sphingomonas hankookensis. The sequence goes on along the minus strand of NZ_CP117025.1, from coordinate 1,621,777 downwards.
ATCGAGCGCGCGCATGAACTTGCCGCCGAAACGCAGGACGCGTGGATTCCGCAGCAGTTCGAAAATCCGGCGAACATCGACGTCCATGTTCGCACGACCGCGCAGGAAATCCTGAACGACTTCGCCGATGCGCCGATCGACGTCATCATCACCGGCGTCGGCACCGGCGGCCACATCACCGGCGTCGCCGAAACGCTTAAGGAAAAATGGCCGAACCTGAAGGTCTTCGCGGTCGAACCCGAACTCTCGCCGGTCATTTCGGGCGGGCAGCCGGGGCCGCACCCGATCCAGGGCATCGGCGCGGGCTTCGTGCCGGCCAACCTCCACACCCGTGCGATCGACGGCGTCATCAAGGTCGATGCAGGCGTGGCGAAGGACATGGCGCGGCGGTCGGCGCGCGAGGAAGGGATGCTGGTCGGCATCTCGTCCGGCGCCACGCTGGCGGCGATCCTGCAGAAGCTGCCAGACCTGCCCGACGGCGTGCGCGTGCTGGGCTTCAATTACGACACCGGCGAGCGCTATCTGTCGGTGCCGGACTTCCTGCCCGAACAGTAAGCGGCTAGGCGCGCTTCCAAACTCCGTTCGCTTCGAGCGGAGGATCGAGCTTGTCGAGATCCGCAGTCGAGAAGGCGCCGCTGGCGCGAAGTTCTCGACGGACGTTTCTCGACAGGCTCGAAACTGCTCGAACCGAACGGGTAATTTGTGGCGCATTCAGTAACCGACGCAACGCCGACCCGAAGCGGCATCCGCACCGGATCGACCGCACTCGACGGCGTGCTCGTCGCGCTGTCGCTCGCCGCTGCGGTGATCCCCGCCGTCATCGTCGAGCGCGTGCCGCCGATCCGCGTCGAACCCCGCATCGCGGCCGGCCAGCGTGGCGCTGCCGCCCCTGCCACAGGTCCCGCCATTCCCCCGCCCCCGGTCGAACCGGCCGAGTTCCGCAACCTGCCGCCTGACGGGGCGCGCGCGTTCAACGCCACCGTGCCGTTCTTCGACGGCCCCAACCCGGCGGCGCGTCCGTTCCGCTTCGCCGGCGATGCCGAGAACCGCGCCCGCGCCACCGACTGCCTTGCCGCCGCCGTCCTGTACGAAGCGGGCGACGATACCAAGGGGCAGCGTGCCGTCGCGCAGGTCGTGCTGAACCGCGTCCGCCACCCCGCCTTTCCGGCGAGCGTGTGCGGCGTCGTCTTCCAGGGATCGGAACGCCGTACCGGGTGTCAGTTCACCTTCACCTGCGACGGCGCGCTCGCCCGCGCCTACCCCGAAGCTTTCTGGGAACGCGCGCGCAAGGTCGCGGCGGCGGCGCTGTCGGGCAGCGTCTATGCGCCGGTCGGCTATGCCACCCATTATCACACCGACTGGGTCGTCCCCTATTGGCAGTCGAGCCTGCCGAAGATCGCGGCGGTCGACACGCATCTGTTCTTCCGCTGGGCCGGGTGGTGGGGCACCCCCGGCGCGTTCCGACAGGCGGCGCGGGGCGAGGAACCGCGCATCGGGCAACTCACCCCCTATTCGGATGTCCACAAGCTGCCCGAAGTGCTGGCGGTCGAACAGGAGGCCGGATTGCTGGCGGCACGCTTTGCCGGCGGATCGCTGCCACGCCCCAGCAGCGACGATCCCGACACGTTCCTCGTCGCGCTTGACGGCGCCGGATCGCCGGAGGGCTGGCCGGCGCTGGCCGCCGCCGCGTGCGGCGACCGGGTGCGCTGCAAGTTCCTCGGCTGGCGCGACCGGGCGGCGGTGCCGGCGCAGGTCGCCGCCGCCAACGAACCCGCAGCGGTCGAGGCGATGTCGTTCGGCTATTTCCGCGACCGGACCCAGTCGATCGAGCGCCGCCTGTGGAATTGCCAGCAGGTATCGCGCCCGGCGGCGGAGTGCATGCGCCGGGCGGTCGCGCCCCCGCCCCCGCCGCCGCCCGCTACACCAGTGCGAGCCGATCCGGCCGGACCCGCGCCGCTGGCCGGCGTCCGGCGGCGGACCGAACCGACGGCCGTTCCTTCACCCGTTCCGCAATAGCGCCCGCGCCAGCGAATAGGCGTCCTCGACCGCCAGATCGGAAATGTCCGGCCGCCCGATCCCCTTCGCCCCGGCAGTGTCGACCCGCACCGTCGCGATGCCGAGCAGCCGTTGCAGCGGCGAGCGGGTGACCGATACGCTTTGGATGTTCGACAGCGGCACGATCCATGCCCGCTGGGACAGCACGCCGCGCATGACCTGCAACGTGGTGCCGACGATCGCATAGCGATGCCGCCGCCGCGCCAGCAGCGCGCTGACCACCGGGATTGCCACCAACGGCAGCGCAAGGCCCGCGAGCGGCAGGAACCAGCAGGCGATGGCCACCCCGACCAGCGGCACCCCGCCGCGCAGCAACGCCGCCCGCACGACATGGCCGAAGGCGACCGGTCGCAACGGCAGCGGATCGAACGGCGGATAGCCTGCTGCCGCCAGTACCCGCGTCACCTCCTCGTCGCGCGCGAACGGCGCGACCTGTTGCCGCCCACCGGCATCGTCGCTGCCGCCCAGCGTCTGCAACCGCAGGCTCGACCAGCCCAGCCGCCCGCTGACCATGCCGCGCTCGATCAGCGCCAGCTGGATGCGGCGCAGGCTGACCACCACCTCGGTCCGGGTGGTCAGGCCGCGCACGCGGCGCAGCCGGTCGCCCTCGCGCTCCAGTCGAAAGCCATGTTCGATGAAGAAGGTCCGCGCCACGCCGCTGATCGCACCGATGACCAGCGCGGCGACGGCGGCGAGCAGCGCGAACAGCGGCGTCGCCAGCGCCATCGCCTCGCGCCGGGCCATCCCCGCCCAGTCGCGCCAGATATCCCGGTCGAACCCGATCAGATCGCCGACCTGGTTGATCGCGGCGAACAGCACGCCGACCCAGACCAGCGAGAAGCCGAACAGGCCCATGGTCAGCACGCGGCGACCGTCCATCGCGAACACCGTATCGCGCACCGGCGCCTGCTCGACCGCTTCGGCGACCGGCGCATCCCGCCCGCGCAACACCGCTCGCAACCGCGCGGCTTCGGCCAGCGACACGCTGTCGAGCGACGCCTCGTCCGCCTCGCCGCCGCCGGTTTCGATTCTCACCCGCGCCAGCCCGAACAGGCGGGCCAGCAGTTTCTGGTCGATCGACACGTCCTGGATGCGTCCGAACGGGATCGACCGGCGGTTGCGGTGCAGGATGCCGTCGGCGATCACCAGTTCGCCGTCCGCAATGCGATAGGTGAATGACCGCCAGCGCAACCATGTGACCAGTCCCGCCCCGACCAGTACCAGCGCCGCGACCCCGGCCATCACCAGCCACCCGCCGCGCGACGCCGCTGCCGATAGCGCGACCAGCCCCGCGATATTCTGCGGCGCCTTGATAACGATCCGCAGCGCGATGGTCCCGGGATGCAGCCGCCGCGCCGCATCGCGCGCGCTCACCATGGCGATGCGCCGATCGCGGCGCGGATGCGGTCGCGTACCCCCTCCGCCGCCGCGCGCGACAGGCCGGGCACCGCGACCCGGCTGTTGTCGGTGCCGGCCGTGTGCAGCACCACCGTCGCGACACCGCAGGCACGTTCGATCGGCCCCTGCGACAGGTCGATATGCTGCACCCGCCCGATCGGCACGACGGTATGCACCCGCATCAGCCAGCCATGCGCCACCTGCAGCTCCCGATCGTCGAGCGCGAAGCCCCAATGCGCGAACTTGCGCGCCGGCGCGACGAAGGTCAGCCACGCGCCCAGCACGAGCGCGGGGACGACGGCCAAGCCGTTCTGCACTCCCTGATCGGCGAGGATCAACTCGCCGACCCCGCCGACCGCTAGCAGGACCAACGCCTTGATCGCCCCCCGCCACCGCAGGACGTTCAGGAACCGGCGGTCGAGGGTGCCAAGCACAGGGGTATCATCCATGGCGGGTGTGATAGGGGCGCAATACGGCCCGCTCAAGCGAATCCCGCCTATGCTCTTGTGCACGCGGCGCGGCGGGGCCATAGCGCGCGGCAATATTGTGCAGTCGAGGGCTATCCATGAAACTCCGCATCGTCGTGACGCTCAAGAACGGCGTACTCGATCCGCAGGGCAAGGCGATCGAACACGCGCTGGCCTCGCTCGGCTTTGCGGGTGTCGGCGAAGCCCGTGTCGGCAAGCTGATCGAGCTGGAGGTCGCGGACGACACCGACGACGCGACGATCGACGCGATGTGCCGCAAGCTGCTGGCCAACACGGTCATCGAAAACTACCGGGTCGAACGGGCATGAAGACCGCCGTCATCGTCTTTCCGGGGTCGAATTGCGACCGCGACATCGCCGTCGCGCTGGAATCGGTCACCGGCACCGCGCCGACGATGGTGTGGCACCGCGACACCGACCTGCCGAGTGATATCGGTCTGGTCGCGGTGCCCGGCGGCTTTTCCTATGGCGACTATCTGCGCTCCGGCGCGATCGCGGCCCGGTCACCGGTCATGCGCGCGGTCGTCGATGCGGCGGGCAAGGGGTTGCCCGTGCTCGGCATCTGCAACGGTTTCCAGATCCTGACCGAAGCCGGCCTGCTGCCCGGCGCGCTGATGCGCAATCGCGGGCTGTCGTTCGTGTGCCGCGACGTCGCGCTGACGGTCGGCGACACCCGCTCGGCCTTCACCAGCGGCTATCGCGCAGGCGACACGATCCGCGTGCCCGTGGCGCATCATGACGGTAACTACACCGCCGACGACGCCACGCTCGACCGGATCGAGGGCGAGGGACAGGTCGCGTTCCGCTATGCCGAACCGGTCAACGGATCGGCCCGCGACATTGCGGGCCTCGTCAACGACGCCGGCAACGTGCTGGGCATGATGCCGCACCCCGAACGCCGCATCGAAGCCGCCCATGGCGGCCGCGACGGCCGCGCGCTGTTCGAAGGGCTGCTGGCCAAGGTCGGCGCATAAGCCCTACCCGATAGCGGCAAAGTTCAGGGAATATGCATAGGTCCGCAATTCGACGTTACCGGCCCGTCGAGTTGCGGCCCGAATACGATCGGAAAAAGAACCAGCGACCAGCATAGCCCGGACCGGCTGGCCCTGCTCTTGCTCAATGTCATAAGCATAGGCGAGAAGTTGTTCGAGCGCACCAGCGGGGCATTTGCCGGGCTTCAGCTCGATCACGACCGTCCGTCCATGCGCATCACGGGCCAATATATCGATACGGCCCGTTGCAACGCTGACTTCGACGCCGTTGTCGATAGCAATCAGGCCCGCCTCCAAGGCTGACAGTTGCTGTCGAACCTGAGTTTGCATCTCGCGCTCGCGCAGGAAATTCGCGTCCGCGACAATCACATCGGCAAGGTCGGTAACGACGTCCGTTACGGGTGGTGCCATGTCGTCCTCGACACCGTCCGACGCTTTTTCCAGCCGATAGAGCGAGTATCGTTTGAGGACCGATCGGGCGTGCGAGCGATAGGTCGCAAACGGCTCCTTGTCGGTGTCCTTCGCCCATTGCGCCACCGCCTCCAGTCCCTGCGACAGCAATGCCTCATCCAAGCCGCCAATAGCCTGGTCGATCCTGTTCAGAAAAGATCGATAGGTGTCGCACGCATTCTTCGACGCACCGACAGTGTTGGCGAAATAGTCGTTGAAGCCGGCCTTGTCGTACACGCTACGCTCCCTTGTTCGAAAACGGCGAGAAGTCGGTCGCGGTGTCGAAGATCTCGACGCCCTCGCGCCGCTTCAGCCACCCGACTACGATGTAGGTCAGCGGCGTCAGCACCACTTCCCATGCGACCTTCATCGCCCAGTTGGTGACCATCACCGTCACCACCTGCTGCGTCGGCCAGACATAGAGGAACGCCAGCGGATAGAAGATCGCGCTGTCGACCGCCTGTCCCACCACCGTCGACCCGATGGTGCGGGTCCATAGCGCCTTGCCGTCGGTCCACACCTTCATGCGCGCCAGCACATAGGCGTTGACGAACTCCCCCGCCCAGAAGGCGGCGATCGACGCGAACACGATGCGCGGCACCTGTCCGAACACCGCTTCATAGGCGCCCTGCCCGGTCCAGTCGGCGGCCGGCGGCATGGCGACCACCGCCCACGACATGAACGCCATGAACAACAGCGCGGCGAACCCGACCCAGATGCAGCGTCGCGCATGGGCATAGCCATAGACCTCGGTCAGCACATCGCCGATGACATAGGATACCGGAAAGAACAGGATACCTGCGCCGAACACGAACGGCGTACCGGCGATATCGATCGCCGCGACCTTCCCCGCGCCGATGATGTTCGACAGCAGCAGGATGGTGACGAACGCCGCCATCACCAGATCGAAATGCCGAAACCCGCGTTCGGGAACGGCGCTGGCCTCGACACGGTGCAGGACGGGATCGGCAGCTTCTTGCATGACGGCGTTATGATAGCGGTTCCGCTTCGCCGCAATGCGCGCTAACGAAGCGCCGGGCACCCGTAGCTCAGCTGGATAGAGCAAGGAGCTTCTACCTCCTTGGTCGGGGGTTCGAATCCCTCCGGGTGCGCCAATCACTCATGAAAGTACGAACCCTGTCGTCGGCGGGCATTTCGCCCGCGGCGGCGAGTTCGAGCGCACGGTTAGGTCCGCGGATGATGAGCCGTTCGCGGGTCATCACGACCTCGCCGACGAACGCGCGAACGTAACGGCGACGGACCTGCGAGTCGTCGGCGTCGCGCAGCCTTGCGCGTATAGCCTCGGCGAACCGTTCGACCTTCTCTGGCGTGATCCGGCCGCCCTTGGCGCCGATCTGACGCTCAAGGCTGACCGCTTCCTCAGCGATCCCCGAAAGCCGCAGCTTGAGCGTCGCCAGCCGCTCCTTCAGGAACGGGTCGTCGGGGGTGGTGACGCCGCTCTCGACCATCATGAACAGCGCGCGGATCGACTGGTTGACCTCGGTCTCTTCGGTGCGGAGGACGGCGAGCCGCTTGCGGCGGTCGGCATCGGCAGCGTCGGATGCGTCGAGCATCTCACCAAGCAGCGCCTTTAGCCGTTCGGGCTGGAACAACCGCTTCTCGAGCGCCGACACCACGGCATCGTCAACCTTGTCCATCGGCACGTTGTTGCCGCCGCAGGACAGGTCACCCTTCTTCCGGCGGTTGGAGCAGGCGTAATAGCGATACTTCCCGCCCTTGCCGGTCATCAGCATCATCGTCGAAATGCAGCCGTTGCAGCCGCAGCGGCCGATGCCGGACAGCAGCACGGGCGACGTGTGGGATCGCGGCGCGGCAATGTGCGGGTTGCGCGCCTTGAGCCGCTGCTGGACCGCCTGGAACCGTTCCTCACTGAGGATCGCGGGCACCTTGACTTCAATCCACTCCTCGCGCGGGCGCGCCTCGTTGGTGCGGCTGTTGCGGCAGCCGTAATAGTGGCGACCGGCATAGGTCTCGCGGGTCAGGATCGCGTAGATGAGGCCGGTGTGAAAATGCTGGCTGCGATGGGTGTAGCCGTGCTCGCGCAGCCACTTGACGATGCTGCCGATGCCCAGCGGCTCGCCGGTGCCGTCGCCTTCCATGTACAGGCGAAAGATCAATTCGACGAGCGGACGCTCGGCCGGATCGATCTCGAGTTTCTTCTTGTCCTTCTTGCCGCGGCGCTCGGCGACATAGGTGCGATAGCCGAGCGGTGGCGCCGAGCCGTTGTGGAAGCCGGCCTCGGCATTGGCGCTCATGACGACCTTGACCTGCTCGGCGTTGATCTCGCTCGACGCGGCATCAAGGGACGTGAATATGCTGCGGATCAGGCGCGCATGCGGACCTTCGCCGACATCCTGCGTCGCCGAGATCAGCTTGACGCCCGCCTTCTCCAGCTTGCGGCGATAGCCCTCGCACTCATACTCGTCGCGGAAGAAGCGGCTGAAGTTGTAGACGAACACGGCGTCGTATCGCTTCGGCTGCGCGCAGGCGTCCGCGATCATCCGCTGCAGTGCCGGGCGGCGATCGGTCATGCCGGACCGGCCCGCCTCGACGTAGGTCTCGACGATCTCGTAGCCGCGCTCAGCCGCCCCCCGCGCGATGCCCGTCTCCTGCTCGTTCAGCGAGGTCTCGTGCTCGGCCTGCCGCTTGGTGCTGACCCGCACATAGGCGCAGGCGCGCAACATCGTCGGGTCAGTCATCGGCAAGGATCCTAGCAAGGTCGTCGGCCAAGAGGGCCATCAGCCATTGTGACTCGCCCGGCAGCAGAGGGAAAGAGCCGGCGAGGGCATCGACCACCTCGAAACGGGGCACGTCAGCGCCGGGGACACGAAAGGCGCGGCGCCGGCGAGCATCGCCGACGCCGGGCACGCCGTTCCGACCGCCAGAGGTGGACGCACCCAAGCGCTATGCCTCCGCCTGCGCCTCCTCTCAGTCGCGTTCGGCCAGGCCGAAGTGGCGGAGGACCTGACCGATGCAGGCATCGGCGGCGATCTCGCGCTCCGCGAGCGACATCCCGGACACGTCGGGCAGGCGGATGCGATCGACGTTGTCGGCCAGCCGCTCGTAGGCACCGACCGGCTGGTCGTCGTGGCCAAGGATGGGTTCGCTCTCGATCGGCACGATCGGCTTCGGCCTGGCCGCGGTCGGCTCGGGCGCGTCGGGATCCACGACGCGGTCGATCTGCAGGAAGTCGAACGCTTCGGCGGGCCGGCACCGCTCGCCATTGGCGGCGAGATCGGCAGCGCGATCCAGCACCGCCTGGAACGCATTGCCCATCGCCTTGCGGACCTTGTTGAGCTCGACCCCGTAGGAGATCGGCGCGCGGTCAGGCTCGTGGAGGATGTCGAACAGCGCCGGAAAGGCTGCCCTGATCTCCGCAGCGATCAGCATGTTGCTGACCTTCGACACGGTCAGTCCGGGATAGTGGTTGGCGATCGCGGTGCGGCCGACACCGTTGGTCCGGGTCAGGCTGAGCAGCGCCTGCGCCTGCTCGATCGCGCTGACGCCGATCGTCCCGAGCGCGGTGTCGCACATGGCCACGACCGCCGCCTTCTCGTCGCCGTCGAACAGGATGCAGCGGACCGGGACGTCCTCGTTGCCGCTGTTCACCTCGCGGATCGCGGCCCAGCGGAAGCGACCATCGACGATCGGGTGGATGCCGTCGACCGCGGGCAGCACGACGATCTCGGCCATCGACGCGGGATCGGCGGCGCTGAGCAGCAGCGGCTTCTCATGCCTGCCGAAGAAGCGCGAGCCGCGCCGGGGATGGTGCTCCCACTCGCCGAGCCTGCTGAGCGGCACGAGGAACGTGCCGGGACGCATTGGGGCTGGCTGGAAATCCTCGCCGGCATCGGGGTCATCTTCGGTGTCCGGTTCGTCGTCCGGCATGTCCGCGTAGCCTTCGTCGATGGTCGCATCTTCGGCGACCAGCTCACCCGGCCCCGCGTCCTGGGGCAGGGTTTCGTCGGCTTCGACCGGCGCCGTCGGCTGGGCGCCGGCGGCGGCATTCAACTCGCTCAGATCGTCGAGGGGCAGTTCGTTCTTGTTACTCGCGGCCATGATCGGTCTCCCGCGAGCCGCTGACGCACCATGCGACGCGCACTCGCGGGAAACCCAATCAGCCGATTCGCGGCCGAAACCTTTCCGAAGCTACGGGCACAGAAGTTCCTGCTTTCCCAAAAACGATGGTGTTTCGGGAAACGGTAACCGTTCTCGGATGGCAGGAACTGAGGACTTACCCACCGGTCTAGCCAGGTTCCGCGAATGGCAGCGTCCAGCCAGAAGCGTCCGGCGGGCCTCGCCCCGCCTTTGCCTTGCTAGGCTCCCGACGCCGCTCTCGCGCTTCAGTCGCGGCTCAGATCAAGCCCGTTGGCGAGCGGGCTGAGGGCGGTATGATAGACCCAAGCGCGCGAAAGCTGGCTCGAGAGCGGATCGCGAAAGACGACCAAGCGCCAGCGCCCCTGAGCCTTCTCGATCGCAACGGCGTCACCGGCCTGCATATGCAGTACCACCTCACCGGCCCGCTCGGGCTTGCGGCGCAGGGTGGCATCACGCACGATCTCGGCGCGCGGCAGGGCGTCGAGGAAATCTTCGTTCACCTTCGCATCCGCCTCGCTCAGCCGGTCGGCCTCCTGGTGCAGCGCCTCATACTTCTGGTTGAGTTCGGTGATCGCGCGCTGCTGCTCGGCTGAGGGGTTCGGGATCAACGCCACGATCGCCAGCGCGAAGCCCAGAAAGCCAAACAGCCACGCGGTCCACTGCATGAGCCCCATCGTGTTGAGCTCGGCGATCGTCTTGGGGCCAAGCGTCGCTACATAAACGGTCACCTTTTCGAACAGTTCACTGAAGAGCGCGGCGCCCTCATCCTCTGTCGCTGCTGCCGCGATCGCTTCGGTGATTCGCTGCGTTTCCAGCACCATCTCGGCAGCAAGCGTAGTGGCAGAAGCTACCACCCCTTCACTGGCGCGCAGCGTCATGACATCGACGAGGCGCATCCGCTCGGCGATGGCGCTAAACCCCGTCATCTTCGGGAACATGTCCTCGACCATCCGGCGATAGCTTTCGCCGGAGCGCGCGGCGGCCAGCGCGGTAGCCACGGTCGATCGGTTCGTATCGAACGCTCGCATCGTATCGACTACTGACGACGACAGACGCCGCTGCTGCTCCACAAGATCGGCGCTGCGCTGGGTGAGGCTGCGCGCTGTATCGGTGACCGACAGAGCCCACGCCGTGTTGGTCAGTTCCTTAAAGCGCTCGCGCTCCTTCCGATCTCGTTCGAGCGTGTCGAGGATGCCGCGGTAGGGCTTGTCGAAGTCCACCCCGCGAAACAGCTTGTCGTGAAGGGTCGCTGCCCGCATTGCCTCGGCCACCACGCCCCCGGCGAAGACATCCTTGAACATAGCAGCACGTTCACGATCCTCGCGAAGGAAGCGATCGGCAGCGGTTTCAGACAATCCAAACGGGTCGTTTTTCATTGGCATGATCCTGTCAGATCGGTGCCGGTCGCGCGACCAACATTTGCAGCACCACCGACAACCAAGATGAGAAATGTCGGCGCATTCCGTTCTCCCGGGGGGAACCGGCGCTCTACTCGCTGCGCTTCCGGATGCGGCCGCGAGCGCTCGGCGCTATTTTTTGGGCCGTTGCGTCAGATATTCCAGAACACCTCACGCGCCACCCGCCGCTGCGCGTCGGTCGGCGGGGCGAGCATGCGTTCGTTGAGATAGGGGTCGACCGTGATCGGGCTGACGGCGGCGAGCAGCGGCGCGACCTCGCGGAGGATGGCCTCGCGATTGGCGCGGGACTCAGCCGACGCGCGCTCCGCCGCCTGTTCGGCGACCTGCAGGCGATCGAAGAAGCGGCGGAACAGATCCTGGATGCGCTCGAGCGGGTGCTGGCGCGGCAGCGGGACGTTGCTCGCCATCGCGTCGGCCTCCGCATCGGCGCTGTCCGGAAAATGCTCGGCGAGATGCGCGTCCCGCTTTTCCGCCAGGCCCTGGTCGTACTGGATGTAGCGGCAGCAGTTGCGCAGGAACGCGAGTTCGGCGTCAGGGCGCAGCCAGGCCTCGAACCGGAACCCCTGCGTCCAGCCCTGCTGGCCGACGGGTGCTGCGCACAGCTTCGCGCGCATGCCCGCCTTCTCGTAGGGGCTGTGGCGGCGCTTGCGGTCGCAGTCGGCATAGGCCGGCTGCGGGAGCGCGCCGGTCAGGCCATGCTGCTTCGCGTAGAGGCGCTCGGCCTCGTCGCGCAGGTGCGGGTTGTCGATCAGCGTCGGGATGACGACCCGAGCCCAGCCCTTGTCCGATCCACCGAGCTTCGCCTCGCGCTGGAGGATCGTGCGCGCCGTGGGGAGACACAGGTTGCTGGTGACGAGCACTGCCAGCTCGACGCTCGCGGTGTCCTGCCGATCGAAGGTGCCGAGCCCGGCCCGGCCCGGCTGACGGTGGTCGCCCTCCAGCCGCTTCACGTTCTCGACCATGTGGACCAGCGCGACCAGAGCGAGCATTCCGGGCTCGACGCCAAGGAAGTAGCGGACCGGTATCCCGCCGGCGACCGCGCGCACCGCGCGATATCGGGTGCGGAAAATCGCGCTGCCGCCGAACGCGGCGGCGACGCGGTCGGGCCGATCGGCGGTGTCGGGGTCCATCGTCGGATGAAGCGCCCGGACGTGCGCCACGGCAGTGGCTACGAACGCCTCGGTCTCGATCAGCGCCACGCCGGTGAGCGACGAGCAGCCAAGCAGCGCCGCCCTGACGCTGTCGCGGGTCACGCCCTTCTCCGCCCTCAATGCTTCGATGATCTCGAACAGGCGCTCCCACTCGCTCATCAGGGCGGCGCCGTAGATCAGGCGGCGAAGTCGGCTGCGGACGCGGCTCCTGGGGTTGGACACCGGCAGGTCGCCGTTCCTCATCTTGCGGCCCAGCCGCCACGCCTCGTCCATGTCCCGCCGCCACAGCGCGACGAACAGCGCCGGATTCGTGGTCTGCAGTTCGACGAGGTTGTCGCGGTGGATCGCGGTGCTGAACATCAGCAGCGACGCCTGCGTCTCGTCAGTGACGTGGCGCGCATCGTGATCGACGAGGTGGATGCGCTGGACTTCCTCGTCTTCGGCGACGCCGAGCGCCGCCCGGTCGGCGGGGCGCACGTCGGCAGGATCGCGGCTGTAGATCAGGTGCGGCAGTGCGAACGGGCTGTAGAGCGGGCGCCAGCGCAGCACGATGTAATAGTCGGTCTGCGGCCGGCCGGCCGGGACCGGCACGCCGTGGATGGTGATGACCTTGCCGTCGCGGGCGTAGCCGTCGAGCGCCGAGAGGTGCGCAACGACACCCTCATCAGGTGCCGGTATGACACCGGGATCGGCGGCCAGCCTCGCGGACAGGTCGGCGACGACGGGGTCACCGGCGACGAGAATGTCGCGCACCCCGGGGAAGCGGATCGCGCTGTCCGCGCCGCGAGCCACGCCTGCGTCGGGATCGTCGTCTGACACTCCATCCCGTCGTTCCATCACGCGACGGGCGGGAGCCGATATACCGCCGCCGAACGCCTTCATAAGGTCGTGCGCCCTGGCGGTGTTGATCTCCTCACCATATAGGAGGCCGGGATATGCGGTCACGACGTCTTCCTCTTCGACCGCCAGTCGACGGCATAGGCTGTCCATGCGGCGTCCTCGCGGGCCGTGGCCTCGCGATCGTACCGCTCCAGATCCCCTTGTAGGATTTGGAGTCGCTCCCAAGAAGCGAGCCCGGCTTCGACGGCTGCGTAGAGGGCGTCCGCGCTGCCCGTGCCGATAAGCGTCGGGCGCTGGGCGACCATCTCCTTCGTCAAGGCCGCGATCTCGCGCTCGATCATCAGCGGGTCGCCAAGACGATGGGCATGGCCGTGGCGATCGACCCACGCGAACCAGCCGCCATCGACCTGACCGCCACGAGCGAAGCGCGGCTCCGCGTCGAGCCAAGCTCCGGCCTCGCCCCGGGTTGCCGTGTCCGCCGGCGCGGTGCGCGACGCGCACACCGCGATCGCGCGACGCTGGGTCGCGGTCATGGGCTCGGCGAGCATCCGCGCCTGCATATCGGGCGAGTCGCCTGCGATCGCCCGAAACCGGGCCTGCTCGCCGTGCAGCTCGACGACCAGCAGCACGTCGGCGATCGTCGCTGGCAGCCGTTCGATCTGTTCGGCGAGCGTAGCCGCCGCGGCCCGGATCGCCGCAAGCGCGTGGTCGTTCCAGCGCAAGATGTCGGCGCGCAGCTGCTCGAGCCGGGACTGGAGCCTGCGGATCGCGGTGCGTGCCGTATCGCGCAGCATGCGATCCCCGCCATCGAGAATGTCCATGTAGCGGTCCATCTCCTGCGCGATCGCCGCCGCCTCGGCTTCGATCCTCGCCGGGCTGCCGAGTTCATGGCGCCGTGCGTCACGGTCGGTCCACACGAACGCGGTCACGCGACGAACTCGCGATAGTTCATGTTGGCACCGTGCGCCTCGAGCCAGTCGGCGGCATCACCGCGCGACAGGTGTCCGGGCACGTCGATGCGGCGCAGTCGGCAGGTGACGCGGATCAGCCAGCGCTGGTCGCGTGTCATGCTCTCTTCGCGCCATGCGCCTTCGAGCCGGAACTCCTCGTCGCGTGCGAGCCACTCGGCACGATCGGCGTCATAGGCGGCGAGCCGGCGGAGCCAGGTCTCGTACAGCCCGCGCGCCGACAGGTCGCGACCGTGGCGGTCGATCATCATGACGATTGCCTGGCCGAACGACACCGACGGATCGGTGTCGATCAGTACGTCCATGTCGGACCAGACCTGATCGGCCCAGAACGCCAGCAGCCCCGCCAAAGCGTCGGCGTCGATCGCCGACAGGCCGTGGTGCACCAGCACGCCGCCGAGCGCGATCTTGTTGTGCAGATCGGTCGGCTCGGCGACCACGGTCTTGTAACGGGGTGCGATAAGCGCGCGGCGGCGTTCGGCGATGGCGGCTCGGTCTTCGTCTAGCCGGGCAACAGCCGCATCGGCCTGAGCCAGGATGCGGTCGATGCCCGGCTGGCCATCGGCGTTTTCGTAAATTCGCGAATCCATTCTGCTTCTCCTTCGAAGCAGAGGATCACGAGATTAGGACGGTGATCCTTTCCGAAGCTAGGTCCGGAAAGGATCATCGATTCAGGAGAGCTAAGGTTGGGGGGCTAAGATTGGCGCAAGAAATGTTTCACCGATGGCGAAACCCTCTACCTCCTCCCGGGCTTCTCGAAACGCCCCCCAACACAGGGCGCATCGCTACATCGATGCGCTGTTCACGGATGATTTCGGCCGCCAGTCGAAGCTGACTACCAGCAGCGCCAACGGCTTCGCCAGGAAGAAGCTTGACGCCGCGGCCCAGTCGCTCCAGCTGAAAGGCGAGCGACACGAAAAGCAGCTGCGCCGCATCGAGATTCGCGAATGGCGCGCTGCGGAGCGCAGCGTAGCTGCCGAATTGCGCGAGAGCGATCACCGCGCCCGTCTGCTGCGGCGCTCGCTCAGGACAAAGGTACGGCCGGAAAAGAAGATCCGGCACACGCCGCCGAGGGAACGGAAGCGCCACTGGCCCTATGCCGCCGTCGCGCTGCCGAAATACGATGGCCCGGTGATCGACCGCAGGGGGCAACGCGGCGTGTTCATGCGGATGCGCTATTACTCGCGCCGCACCGCTGAGGCAGGCGTGTCGCAACGGGTGGTGTTGTATTGCTTCAACGGTGCCGAGCTCGATCCAGACGGCAACCCCTATGTCGCGACCAACATCGGTATGACGGTCGACGAGGCTTTGTGCGGGTTTGACCATCTCGAGCAGGTCAACTGGGCGGCGCAGAAGAACGCCAAGCTGTTGATGCACGGCATACTGGCGGTCGATCATCGCCAGTCCCCGGACGAGATGATGACTTGCGGCGTCCGCTGGGCAGAGGAGACGCTTGGCCGGTTCGACCTGCCTTATCTGGTAACGCTCCACGCACCGCCGCCGGACGGCGACCAGCGCAACTGGCACCTGCACGTCCTGTGGTCGTTCCGGCCGATGGTCCGCACCGGCGACCACGAATGGTATGTCGGCGAGATGCTGCGCACCGATCTCGACAATCTCAAGGCCATGAAGCTGTTCCGTGAGATGTATGCGAGCGTCATGACCGAAATGTCGTTCAAGGTCGGTCAGAACCAGGTCTGGACCGCGAAGAGCAATGCCGACCGCGGCCTGCCGCACGAGCCGCAGGTCCATCTCGGCGGTGCGAGGACGAACCAGGCGCGCAGCGGCGAATATGTCGCCGAGAACGAGGAGAACCACGAGCGCGTCATGCGCTCGAAGGCGGCAGTGATCGACGACGCGCTGCGTCACGCCGACGAGGCGCTGGCAAGGGCACAGGACACCGCCCGCGCCATTGCCGCGCGGTTCGCCCGGTTGCCGGCGCTGCCCATGCGCGTGCCGGAGCGGATCGTCGCTGCCACGATGGTCCTTGACGCGCCAGCCTTTGGCGCGGTGCCGCGTGTGTCCACGGCGGTGATCGTCACGCCGGAACTCCCCCCGGCAACAGCCGAGCGAGCCCAGGTGATCGGGTCGTTCGAGCCGCCTCAGCGGGGCGCCTACCGGCTTTCGTCTGTTGGGATCGCCACAGGCGCAGCACCCCGGTCCACTCCGCGCGCGGCCCATATGGGAATCGCAAATTTGCGAATCCGTCCGTTACCAGGGCCGAAGCCTGTCATGCTGCCGGCGGCCATGCCCGTTGCTTCCGCGCAAGCACTTGCACCGACGATCCCGCACCTGCCGACGGCACCATCGCTCCGGCTGGCGAAGATGCCAGCGCAAGCCCTTCGGACGCCGATCGTGCCCCGGCCGATCGTTCTGCAATTGCCCGCACTCACGCTGGCATGGGCTCCGCCGATCCTTGCCGATTTCGGTAGGCTGGATCGCGCCATCCTGCGCGCCCGCGAAGCGCAGCGGCGGGATGACGAGCGGCGGAAGCGCGAAGCCGAGATGGTCGTGCGCGCCGCGCGGGAAGCGCGAGCTGTCGCCGATCAGGCGATCATCGACAGACGCTCACTCGAAGCCGCGACGGCGGCGGCGGAGCCGCGGGGCAGCAAATGGCAAGCGGCTCGCGCCCTGCGGCAGCGGGCGTTGGCGGGCTGGGATGAAACGAAACGGTCGAGCGACGCCGGCCTCGCACGCCCCGGCCGCATGCTCCCGCAACCGGGGGCTGATCGATCGACGGATCAATCAGCGCCGACCCGCAACTTCCCCCGTCCGCCGGGCCAGGGCATCGGCGACTGATCCGGTTACGCGGGCTAGCCGTCCTGCTGCTTTAGCGCATCCTTTCGCGCGTCGCACGCCGTCACGACGCGTCGTCCGTCATACATCACACCGTGGAAGGCGGTACAGAAGCATTCCAGCTCTGGCGGCTTCGGCTCCGTTCCCGCTTTCGGCGGCGGGCCTTCCAGCTTGTACCATTGCGCCATCGGACACGCGACGCAGACGGGCACACGCGGCAGGCTCTCCACGAGCCCGTAATTCTCGTCGAGCACGGGGCTCAGCTGGTCGTTCCATCCTTGCAGCAATCGGCGATCATCGTCGTTCATGCTCTCCCTTCTGCACCCCGCCGATTAAGATCGCGCTACGCCAGCGGTTCGGTGCGGGTGCTCGAAGACGCATGTGACAGGCGTGGAAAAGCCACGGCTGCGGCCTGTTTCGTGACCGGGAAGAGCGAGGGGAAAAGACCTCGCTGACGCTCGGTCGACTTCGAACAGGAGCATCGACCATGACCCACACCACCGACGCCGCCCCCGCCGGGGCGGCACTTGCCGTGCATCCGGACGATCCGGACATCCGCATCCTGCGCCGTGTCATTGCGCTGAAGGATTTCCCGCTGGCGCCGCCGACCGACGGGCCAGTCCGGTTCGTCACCGTCATCGATACTGAAACCACCGGCACCGACCCCATGCATGACGAGATCATCGACATCGCGCTTGTCACGCTGGAAGTGGACGCAGCGGGCGAGATCGTCGGCATCGTCAGCTCCGGGCAGGCGCTGCGCGACCCGCGCATGCCAATCCCGCCCTACATCACCAGGCTCACCGGCATCACCGACGCGGACGTGCGCGGACGGATCATCGACCTCGATCGGCTCGAACACCGCCTGAGCAAGGCCGATGTGCTAGTCGCGCACAACGCGATGTTCGACATCGCCTTCATCGAGAACCTGATGCCAGGTATAGCGGGCGCGGCCTGGGCCTGCTCGGCCAACGACTTCGACTGGCTGGAGGCCGGACTGGACGGGCGCAAGCTCGGCCACTTGCTGATGCAGATCGGCCGCTTCAACAATGCACACAGGGCGATGGCCGACGTCGTCAGCCTCATCCACCTGCTCGCACACCGGCTGCCGCATGGCGGCACCGTGATCGGCGCCCTGCTGGCCAACGCCGCGAAGCCAACCATTCGCTTCGAGGCGACGGGCGCGTCGTTCGACCGGCGCAGCGCGCTCAAGGCCCGCGGCTACCGCTGGGATCCGCGTCAGAAGGTCTGGTGGTGCGAGCTCGCCGAGGACGAATGTGCCGCTGAGGAACGCTGGTTCCGCCAGCACATCGCGCCGCACGGGCCGGTGCCGCGGATGCTGCCGATCACCTGGCATCAGCGGCACCGCTGAGACCACCGTCAGCAGACGGCGCGCTGCGACGCGCCGTCCCCTTTAAGACGAGATGAAGCGAGCATCCCAGGGTTGGGGAAAAATGCTCCGGCCATAACGACCGTCACACCAAAGGAACGACAGCATGCAGCAGAGCAACATCGGCCTTCACCACCAGAACTTCATGCTCGCAGTACGCCGCGAGATGGGCTGGCCGGGCTTCAAGCCCGCCAACGACGCAATCGCCTTCTGCTCGGGACGCAGGATGGACCTCGAGGTCGGCTCGGAGATGGCGCGCATCGCCCAGACGCTGCGCAAGGACGCGGTCTACACCAGCTGGGCGAACATGGCGGCGACCGCGCCGCTCGGCTTCACGATCGTCTATCGCGAGATGCTGACCGTCGACATCGTCGATCGCGTCGTCCCCTACGCCGCCAACGACGATGGACCGATCCTGTTCGTCAGCACCCGCGCGGACGAGCACTTCGCGGTCGATCGCCGCGGCTCGCTCGTGCGTGTTCCGGGCAAGCCGAAGGCCATCGGCACCGGCCGCAAGCTGGCGATGCAGCGGATCCGCGCCACCGCCGCGACGATGGGCGACGAGCTGCTCGCCAACAACCGGTTCGTGCCGTTCGGCAGCGACTGGAGCGAGCCGGAGACGCCGGTCGAGACGATCGTCCGCTTCGGCTGAAACCCTGCGGCCCCCGCGCGACGGGGGCCGCCCCTGTCCAGCACCGTCATGGCCGGGAATGATTCCGGAGGAGAAAAATAATGAAGATCGACAACCCCTTCGAACCCCGCCGCCCACGTGCCTATGTCGTGCTCGATATCGAGAGCGCCGTGACCGACGAAACCGGACACAAACGCTACCAAGCGATGGAACGCTACGTCCCCGGCAACGACGACCAGCCGAGCCGCCGCGGATACAAGCGCCACGAGGATCCGTTGACCACCCCGCGATGGCCGTTCCAGACCATCGTCACCGCCGCCGCCATGGTCCTGGTCGAGCACCCGGATGGGAACCTCGACGTGTCGCGGTTCGTGACGCTGAGCCAGCCGGACCATGACGAGCGCGCGGTGATCACCGGCGTGCTGCGGGTGCTGGCCGATGCGCCGGACGGTGCCGAACTCGTGTCCTGGGCTGGCATGCTTCACGATGTGCCGTTGCTGACGCTCGGCGCTATGCGGCATGGGCTCACCTTGCCCAAGGGCTGGGGCTGGCTCGGGTTCGGCGGCAACGACCCCGTCCGCCACCTCGACTTCGCGCGGACCACCACCGGCGGGTTCAAGATGAAGCCCGTCCACATGGCCGAAATCCTCGCCAGCCTCGACATCCCCGCCAAGATCAGCGTGCCGGCATTCGCGGTCGCGCGGCTGATCTATGCCGGCAAGTGGGACGCGGTGCAGGAAGCGTGCGAGGGGGACGTCATCAGCACCGCGCTGCTGCTCGCGCGTTGGCGGCAGTTGCACGATCCGCGGGCCAACTTCGCCGCGGTCGAGGATCGCATCCTGCGCCATGTGATCGAGCTGCGCCATGGGCGCGGCTATCTCGCGGCACTTGCAGCACGCCGAGCCAAGCGCTTCGCCGCAGATTTTGCGACTGCGGCGAACGATGCCGCGACTCTCGCGCCGTGGTTGGATAGCGAGGCGGCGTAATGAGCCTAGGGCGGCGGCACCGCCGCCCTAGGCTCCACTAGAAATCAGCGTGTCGCGGAGCGCTCAGGCATAGGCGACCACCCAAGGGATTAACAAGGAATCCCAGTGCTGTTAGGCAAGGTAGCGACGCGCAAATCTGGTAAGAGAGGGAGCCGCATGACGTTCCGGTACATTGGCTCAAAGGCCCGCCTAACGATGCCATTGGCGCGTGCAATCGAGGCCTTCGACGACGGTTCCGGGCGATTCGTAGACGCATTCAGCGGCACCGGCGCAGTGGCCGAGTTGGCGGCTTCGCTTGGCTGGCCAGTTTGGGCTAACGACGCCTTGGAAAGCGCCATCGTGATGACGGTAGCGAGGCTGGCGTCAGTGGGCGAAGTTCGCATGGCCTCGCTTGGCGGGTATTCTGACGCGGTCGAACGTCTGAACAGACTCGAGCCATCTGAAGGCCCCATGTGGCGCACTTACAGCCCGGCGTCAGCCCGTTTTGACTGTGATCGCATTGAGCGGCGCTACTTCACCGAGCGCAACGCGGCGGCAATAGATGCCGTCCGCGCCCAAATAGCAGAATGGGCGACAGATGGCCTCCTGACTGACCGCGAAGAGCAGTTGCTCATCGCGGACCTTATCTCGGCAGCCAACCGTGTCGCCAACATTGCAGGCACCTATGGCTGCTTTCTGCGAAAGTGGCAGAATTCTGCACATCAGCCCCTCCAGCTGAAGCCGCGGTCGTTGAAAAATGAGGCCACGGAGCTGGTGGCGACGGTGGCAGACGTCGCAGATCTGCGACCCTCGCCGAACGATCTGGTCTATTTGGATCCGCCCTACACGAAACGGCAGTACGCATCCTATTACCACATCCTCGAAACGATCGCCGTCGGTGATGAACCGAACGTCGAAGGCGTAAGCGGCCTACGCCCGTGGAAGCACAAGGCCTCGGCATACTGCTATAAGACAAGGGCACTCGATGCTTTGCTTTCGCTGGTTGAGCGCATCGCGTCACGCCGCGTACTGATTTCATACAGTTGCGAAGGGCACGTGGACTTGGAAGACCTTTGTGCGGGCCTTGAGCGCAGCGGCACCGTCGAGTGCACGCCAATTCAAGGCGTCGGTCGCTACCGGCCAAACCGCACCGCGAGTGCAAACGGGGACAGCGTTACGGAGTACGTCCTCAGCTTTACGCGCGCTGAAGGAGAACTGAAGGTCAATGAGCCGGCGCTCGGCGATCAATGCGAGTTTCAGGTGCTCGCAACATGAGCGCACCGCTTCCGCTGGAACGGGCGCTGTTGGTTAGGGCGGATGAGGTTCTCACGCATGGGTCGCAAAGCCGTGCGTCGGACGGTAATTATGCTCGCCGCCTGGACATTCTCGATGCAGCGGCCGCCCTCATTGGTGGGTTCGATCTCGCCAGCTACCGCAAGAAGTGCCTGGCGGCTGAGTTTCAGCTACCTGAAGCCGAAGCGATTGCCTTGGCCGAACCGGTTGTGGCCGAGATCAAAAGGGCACCGATTCCCTCCGCCTTGGCGCTTAGCGCACTTGCCCGCGAGCCGCTTTCAAAACAGGAGATCAGGACCGCTGGCGCCCATTACACCGACTTCCGCCTGGCTCTCCTGATCGTGAGCTGCCCCCTTCTGAGTGGTCCATCGACTATGACAGTCTGGATCAAGGAAGGGACGACGCATGCCTGCCAAGAAGCACAAGCCTGAGGAGATCATCGGGAAGCTGCGTGAGGTCGAGATCATGCTGGGCCAGGGCGGGACGACCGCTGAGGCATGCCGGCGGATCGCGGTCAGCGAGCAGACTTACTACCGCTGGCGCAAGGAGTACGGCGGCTTGAAGACGGATCAGGCGCGTCGGATGAAAGATCTGGAGAAGGAGAACCTGCGGCTGCGGCGTGCGATCTCCGACCTGACACTGGACAAGTTGATTCTACAGGAGGCGGCGCGGGGAAACTTCTGAGCCCCGCGCGACGCCGACGCTGCATCGACCAGGTGCGAGAGGTGCTGTACGTATCCGAGCGGCGCGTGTGCCGCGTGCTGGGGCAGCACCGGTCGACACAGCGCAAGGTGCCGTGCGGGGCAGATGACGAAGAGGTGCTGACCGACGACATCGTCGCGCTGGCCAGGCAGTACGGGCGCTACGGCTACCGCCGGGTAACCGCACTGCTGCATGCGGCGGGCTGGTCGGTGAACCATAAACGGGTGGAGCGGATCTGGCGGCGCGAAGGCCTCAAGGTGCCGCAGAAGCAACCTAAACGTGGCCGGCTATGGTTGAACGACGGCTCGTGCATCCGGCTGCGACCGGAGTATCCGGGGCATGTGTGGGCGTATGACTTCGTCGAAGCGCGGACGCATGACGGGCGCAAGTTCCGGATACTGACCATCATCGATGAGGCCAGCAGGGAATGCCTGGCACTGGTCGTCGCGCGCCAGCTTCGACACGAAGACGTGCTGGCAGCGCTTGCCGACCTGTTCATCGCGAGGGGTCCGCCCGCGCATATCAGATCAGATAACGGCAGCGAGTTCATCGCTACCGCGGTTCAGAAATGGCTCGGGCAGGTTGGCGTGAAGACGCTGTACATCGTGCCGGGTTCGCCGTGGGAGAATGGCTACAACGAGAGCTTCAACGGCTCGCTGCGCGATGAGCTGCTCAACGGCGAGATCTTCTACAGCCTCGCTGAAGCAAGGGTACTGATCGAGGCGTGGCGCCGTCACTACAACACCGTCCGGCCGCACAGCAGCCTGGGCTATCGGCCGCCCGCACCACAAGCGGCGACACCGCCATTGCCGGCCTCCGGTTCCGCTTCGCTCCACCTACGACCGGCAATGGCGGCGGAGACGACAATGCACTAACTAATAACCCGGACCACCCGATGGGGGCTGCTCAGATGCTCGCCTCGGCATCCGTTGCCACTTCGAACAGCTGGCGCTCGGCCTGGTCGAGCACCAGTTCGCCATTTTCCGGGCAATATTCCCAGACGCCGATGCCCGCCGCCTTGATCGCGAGGTCGAGCCGCTCGCGTTCGGCCGCCAGCTGCCGTTCGAGCGACAGCGCGTCGGTGATGTCGGTCAGCACCAATGTCGCGCCATCCACCTCGCCGCTCTGCGTGCGATAGGGGAGCACCCGCATCGAAAAGATATGCTGCCCGTCGACGGTGTGGACCCGCCGCTGCACCGGCGACGCGCCGCCAGCAACCGCGCGCGCATCCTCCAGATGGCCGGCATCCTGCAACCGGTTGGCGACGTCGGTCAGCGGGCGGCCGCGGTCGGTGGGTTTCAGCGGGAAGATGCGCGTGGCGGCATCGGTGTAGCTGCGCACCTTCAGATCGGCATCGAGCACCACGACCGCCAGTTCGGTCGATTCATAGAAATTGCGCAAGTCGGAATTGGCGACGGTCAGCTGGTCGACCTTGCTCTTCAGCTCGTCATTGACCGTCGACAATTCCTCGTTCGTCGATTGAAGCTCCTCGTTCATCGACATCATTTCTTCGTTGGAGCTTTTCAGCTCCTCGTTCGCCGTCTCCAGCTCCTCGATTGCCGAGCGCAGCCGGTGGCGGGTCAGCCGCAGCTCGTCCTCCAGCGATTCCAGATGATCGTCGCTCGGCTCCAGGTCCTGCAACTCGCCCGGATCGGACGGCACGAACGGCCCGGTGTCGCGGAACACGAACAGCAAGGTGCCATCGCCCAGCGGATCGCAGATCACCTCGACCGGCTGCGTGCCGTAATCGGCCTCCACCGACACGTCGCGCGCGATCACCCGGCGGCGTTCGTCGCGCGCCTGGCGCAGCAACGGGCCGATGACGTTGCGCAGGCCGGCGCGCGCCAGGTTGACCGCGCTGCTGCCCCCGGTCCGCGTCACCGGAAATTCGAAATAGCGGCTGAGCTTGCCATAGGCCGAGATGATGCCGCCGTCCTGATCGACGATCAGGCTGGGCGGGGCATAGCGTTCCACCATCCGCCGGGTGGCGAGCGATTCGCTGCCGAGCGACGCCGTGTCGCCGCGGCTGTCGCGTTCGCGCCGCGGCACGGGCTGGCGCTGGCTGCCGGGCAGGTCGATCGGATAATTGGGCGCACCGGGTCCACGTTCGAACAGCCGCGCCTGCTGGTCGACCGGCTCGAACAGATGCTCGAACCGCCCGACGCTTTCCGACGGCCCCAGGAACAGGAAGCCGCCGGGCCGCAGCGCATAATGGAGCAGCGGCACGACCGCCTGTTGCAACCGGTCGTCGAAATAGATCAGCAGGTTGCGACACGACACCAGGTCGATCCGCGAAAAGGGCGGGTCCTTGACCAGGCTGTGGCTGGAAAAGCGGATCATGTCGCGGATCGATGCCGCGATGGTGAAGCGCTCCGCATGCGGCACGGTATAGCGTTCGCGTAAGGCCGGCGGGATGTCGGCCATCGCAGCGGCGGGATAGCTGCCCTCGCGCGCGATCGACAGCATCTGTTCGTCGATATCGGTGGCGAAAATCTGCACCGCCAGCGGCGATCCCGATTTGCGCGCGGCCTCCGCGAACAGCATCGCGATGGTATAGGCTTCCTCGCCGCTCGAACAGCCGGGCACCCACACGCGGATATCCTCGTCCGGCGCGCGGTCCGCCATCAGCGGGTCGATCACCCGCATGCGCAGCGTTTCGAACGCATCGGGGTCGCGGAAGAAACGGGTGACGTTGATCAGCAGGTCGCGGAACAGCGCCTCGCATTCGGCGGCATCGCTGCGGATGCGCGCCAGATAGGCCCGGCCGGTATCGATGCCCAGCACATGCATCCGCCGCTCAACCCGGCGCACCAGCGTCGAGCGCTTGTAGCCCGAAAAATCATGGCCGATGGCGGTGCGCAGTACCCGGCACATCTCGTCGACATGATCGGCGACGACATTCGCTTCCGGTTGCAGCGGTTCGGACCCCCGCCGGCGAAAGAACGCCTGAAGGCAATGGAGGATTTCGCCGGCCGGCTTGACGAAATCGATCAGGCCGGTGCCGACCGCCGACAAGGGCATCCCGTCATAGCGCGCGCTCTCGGGCTGCTGCACGACGCAGACGCCGCCATTTTCCTTGATCGCGCGCAGGCCCGTGGTGCCGTCGGCGCCGGTGCCCGACAGGATGACGCAGGCGGCGTTGGACTGCTGGTCGCCAGCCAGCGACAGGAAGAAATCGTCGATCGGCCGGCGCATGCCGCGGGGTTGCTGGAAATCGGTCAGTTCCAGCACGCCGTCGCGAATGGCAAGGCCACGGCCGGGCGGGATGATATAGACGGTATCGGCCTCGATCCGCTCTCCGCCCGAACTTTGCAGCACGTTCAGCGCGGTGTTGCGGTCGAGCAGCTGCGCCAGCATGCTTTCATGGTTGGGGTCGAGATGCTGGACGATGACGAAGGCGAGGCCGGTCGGCAGGCTGGCCGGGGCGAGCATTTCGCGCAGCGCCTCCAGCCCGCCGGCCGATGCGCCGATCCCGACCACCGGCACCCCGGCCGGGCGGTGCGAACGCGCGTCGACCTTGGCACTCACGACGTCATGCATCGGGGGGGGACTCCAGGCCGGCCAGCATCATCTTCGCCTGTGCCACGATCGCCGCACTGTTGGCGATGGTCAGCAACGTACCCTCCACCACGATCCCAGCATCGCTGGCGATCGGCACCAGCCGGCCGAGCGTGGCGGTCAGCTGCTCGTCATATTCCGCCAGCATTTCGGGCTGCGACCGGCTCACGTCGAACTGCGACGCGAAGATATAGCTGGCCTTGCCGTCGATCGAGCGCAGCCGCGACATGTAGAGCAGGTTGACGAACGGCGTCCCGTCCTTGCGGAAATTGACGATCGGCGTCCGCACATTGGGCTGGGACGGCCGCGTCAGGAATTCGCGCAGCCGGGCGCGCGGTTCGACATTCGCCGCATCGCGCTGCAACAGCCGGCAATTGCGCCCGACCACGTCCTCGGGCTCGTAGCCGGTCAGGCGGCTGAACGCCGGGCTGACCAGCACCAGATGATTGTCACCCTCGGCCGAGGCCAGCGCGAGCGCGACCCGCGACTGTTCAAAATATTCGCGAAGCGCTTTGGGCAGTTCCGACGACACGCACATTCCGATCGACAAGGGAAAAGCTCGATTAGCCGCAAAACTCGTCCGGTAACAGCCCGCCCTCACCTATTGATTGGCGGTGGCATCGAGACGTTTCGCGCGGGCGTATCACAATAGTACATCGTCCATCCGCCACTTGCGCCGAACCGATGGCGCCGAATGGCGCATCGGCGCGTTACATGGGACGGGCAGTTTATTCCCGACGTCGATTGAGCTATCAGGAAAGCCGCGCGTGCGCGAAATTCCGGTGCTCACCGGCATTTCGCGGCCATCGCCATTGCAGGATATGTCGTTTCCAATGTCCGACCTACACTCCGTCGAACCCCGGCCGCTTGACCGCGATCTCGCGTTTCTTGCCGGGGGCGGCGACTGTGCGGGGCTGATCGCTGCGCTCGACTGGAACGCGACGCCGCTGGGGCCGATCGCCCACTGGCCGCAGTCGCTGAAGACCGCGACCGCGATGCTGCTGCGGTCGCCGGTGCCGATCGTGATGCTGTGGGGCGAAGACGGCGTCATGTTGTACAACGACGCCTATTCGGTCTTTGCCGGCGGGCGCCATCCGCAACTGCTGGGATCGAACGTGCGCGAGGGGTGGCCCGAGGTCGCCGACTTCAACGATCATGTGATGCGCGTCGGACTGGCGGGCGGCACGCTCCGCTATCAGGATCAGGAGCTGACGCTCCACCGCCATGGCCGGCCCGAACAGGTCTGGATGGACCTCGACTATTCGCCGGTGCTCGACGAACGCGGCGAGCCGGCCGGCGTCATCTGCATCCTTGCCGAGACGACCGACCGGGTCACCAACACGCGGCGGACGCAGTTCCTGCTGTCGCTGGCCGATGCGCTGCGTCCGCTGACGACGCGCAACGACATCATGGCACTGGCGGCCGAGCGGCTGGGGAAATGGCTGAACGCCAACCGCGCCTTCTATGCCGAAATCAGCAGCGACATGGTGATGCGGATCGATTGCGATTATTGCGACGGGGTGCAGTCGCTCGCCGGTGCGCATTCGCTCGCCTCGTTCGGCTCCGGCCTGCTCGACGCCTATCGCACCGGCGCGCCGGTGGTGGTGCCCGACATCCCCGGCAACATGCAGCTGTGCGAGGCGACGCGTGCCGCGCTCGCCGAGCGGCGGGTCGCGGCGTTCATCGACGTGCTGCTGTTCGACGAGACCGAATGGGTCGGCGTGCTTGCCGTGCAGTCGGCCACCCCGCGCGCCTGGACCCCGGCCGAGGAGAGCCTGGTCCAGGAGGTCGGCGAACGGGTCAAGAACGCGGTCGAGCGCGCGCGGGCCGAAGAAGATCTGCGCCGGCTGAACGAAACGCTCGAGGAACAGGTCGCAACCCGGTCCGCCGAGCGCGACCGGCTGTGGAACCTGTCGCAGGACATGCTGGCGCGCGCCGGCTATGACGGGATGATGTCGGCGGTCAGCCCGGCCTGGTCGCGGGTCCTGGGCTGGAGCGAGGCCGAACTGCTCTCGCGCGGCTATGCGCGCTTCATGCATCCGGAGGACGAGCCGCACACGCTGGCCGCGATCGCGCAGATGGCGGCGACGCATCGCCCCAACCGTTTCGAGAACCGCATCGCGACCAGTACGGGCGAATGGAAGCATGTCGAATGGACCGTCGCGCCGGAAGCGGATGGCCAGAATTTCGTCGCGGTCGGCCGCGACCTGACCGAAGCGAAGGAGCGCGAGGCCGATCTGGAAATTGCGCGCGAGGCGCTGCGTCAGAGCCAGAAGATGGAGGCGATGGGCAGCCTGACCGGCGGCGTCGCACATGACTTCAACAATCTGCTGACCCCGATCATCGGTTCGCTCGACATGCTGGTGCGCAAGAATGTCGGCACCGAACGCGAACGCCGCCTGATCGAGGGCGCGCTGCAATCGGCCGAACGCGCCAAGATGCTGGTCCAGCGACTGCTGGCCTTCGCCCGGCGCCAGCCGCTGCAACCGACCGGCGTCGACGTGGCTCGGGTGATCGACAGCATGACCGGACTGATCGCCTCGACCCTCGGGCCGACCATCGTGGTCGAGGTCAGGCTGGACGAACTGCCCCCGGCCCATGCCGATCTCAACCAGCTGGAAATGGCGCTGCTGAACCTCGCGGTGAACGCGCGCGATGCGATGCCCGAAGGCGGCACGCTGACCATCGCCGCGTCCCGGCGCACGATCCGGCCGGGCGACGTCCCCGGCCTCGCCCGCGGGCACTATGTCCGCCTGAGCGTCGGTGACACCGGTTGCGGCATGGACGAGGCGACCGCCCGCCGCGCGATCGAGCCGTTCTTCTCGACCAAGGGCATCGGCAAGGGCACCGGCCTCGGCCTGTCGATGGTCCACGGCCTGACCGCGCAGCTGGGCGGCGGGCTGACCATCGACAGCGCACCGGGCAAGGGCACCACGCTCAGCCTGTGGCTGCCGGTCAGCTCGGTCGTGCCGAGCGACGAGGAACGCCCCGCCGACCCGCAGCCCGCCCCGACCCGGCTCGGCACCGCGTTGCTGATCGACGACGAGGATCTGGTGCGGATGAGCACCGCGCACATGCTCGCCGACCTTAGCTACAATGTCGTCGAAGCCGCCTCGGCCGAAGAGGCGCTGACCATGCTCGACGCCGGCCTCACCCCGGACGTGCTGATCACCGACCATCTGATGCCGGGCATGAGCGGCGCCGATCTCGCCCGCCGGCTGAAGCGGACCCATCCGACGCTGCCAGTGCTGATCGTGTCGGGCTATGCCGACGAAGACGGGATCGATGCCGATGTTCCCCGGCTGACCAAGCCGTTCCGCAATGCCGAGCTCGAACTGAGCCTCGTCGCGCTGACGACGCCGGCGATCATCGTCGAACCGGCTCAGTCGCTCGGTGCGGGGCGGGTGACGATATAGGCGGCACAACCGCCCATTACCGCCGCGACGAGCACCGCCAGACCGACCCCGGGGCGCGCGCCGAACAGGAACAGCGCATAGCCGATCGCGATGCCGCTACAGGCCATCCCCTTGGCCCGGCGCCCGATCGCCCCGTCGCGCCGCCACGCCACCAGCGTCGGTCCGAAGCGCGGATGGCCGAGCAGCCACGCCTCCAGCCGCGGCGACCCGCGCGCGAAGCATCCCGCCGCCACGATCAGGAAGATCGTCGTCGGCATGACCGGCAGCAGCGCGCCGATGAACCCCAGCGCGACGAACAGCCAGCCGAGCGCGATCCAGCCCCACCGCGACAGGCGGCTGCGAACGGACACGGGCGGGTGCGGCGGCATGACCGCCACCCTATCGCGCTCCGCCCGCCGCCGATACCGGTTTTGCGAGCGCGACGCAGCATCGTCAGCGAAACATTGCGTCTCGCGTCCTCCGCGACGAAGATGCCGGCATGACCGACCTGCTCGTCCGCCTGTACGACCTGCCCGATGTGCAGCACCGTCCACAACTTGCCGAACACGGCGTCAATATCCGCCGGGCAATGTCCGCCGAACGCCATGTCGTACTGGCATGGGTCGCGGAAACGTTCGGTCCGGCTTGGCGGAGCGAGGCGGCGCGCGCCTTCATCCGGCCGGTCACGACGCTGTGGATCGCGGTTCGGGGCGATGCCGTGATCGGTTTCGCGGCCTATGACTGTTCGATGCGCGGCTTTTTCGGTCCGACCGGTGTCGATCCGGCGGCACGCGGATGGGGTGTCGGCGAAGCGTTGCTGTTCGCCACCCTGCACGACATGCGCGCGATGGAATATGGCTATGCGATCATCGGCGGTATCGGGCCGGAAGCCTTTTATCGACGGTGGCTGGACGTGAGCGTCATTCCGGGATCGCAGCATGGCATCTATCGCGGGATGCTCCACTCTCCCGGCGATGCGCCGCCGGACGAGGACGACTGATCCGGGCTGATCCAAACTCGGCGTTGTCCGACCTTGGTGACCTGCGTTCAGCGTCTGCGGCCGCGATTGGCACAGGCGGGTGGAACCGTTCGTGCCGAGTAGGGACTGAGCGTGTCGAAGGCCCATATCGAAGCACTTGGGCCGGCCCTTCGATACGCCGCTTCGACAAGCGCAGCGGCTGTTCACGACGATCGGTTCCGCCGGACAGCATCCCGCTTCACCTTGCGCCGTGCCGCGGCCAGTTCCGCCTCGAACGCCGCACGCTGTTCTGCCACCATGCGCGGCAGCAGGCCGGGATCGACAAAGGCATCCACCCGCCCCGCCCTGCGCCGTGCACCGCGCGCGATCACATCGGCGAACTCGGGATGGCCCGGCAGGACGATGTCCGCACGCATCGTCGCCAGCTTGGCAAAGGTGCGGCGGAAGTCGCCGACGATCCCCGGATAGCCGCGATTGCCGATCAGCTTGTTGCCCGCCACGGTGATGCTGCACGGAAATAGCACCCGGCGCAGCTTGCCTCCGTCGCGCGCGACCATCGACCAGCTGGTGCAGCCCGGCGTATGCCCCGGTGTCAGATGCGCGGTCAGCGCGACCTCGCCCAGCCGCACGACCTCGCCGTCGCCGATCACCCGGTCGACCTGGATCGCAGGATAGCGGGTTGGACGATAGGTCACGTCGCTCTGTCCGGTGCCGTGTTCCAGTGCCCAGCGATCCCCGGCACTCGCCAGAAACCGCGCGCCGGTATCGCGCTTGATCCGGGCGATCGCGCCGACATGATCGTTATGGGCATGGTTGCTGACGATCAGCTTCACCCGGTTCAACGGCACACCGACCCGCCGGATACTACGTTCGATCAGCGCCGCATTCTGTTCCAGCGTCCCGTCCAGCAGGATCGCCCCGTCGCGCGACACGATCAGATAGGCCGACAGCCCCTTGGTCCCGACATAATAGAGATTGTCGGCGATGCGGAACGGTTCGGTCGGCGTCGACCATTCGGGCGGGTCGGCGGCCAGAACGGGACCGGCCGCCACCATCGCCGCCAACGCCAGCCATCCCCGAACGAGCTTATGGTATCGCATTGTGTCCATCCCCTTGCCCATGCTTCGCTACGGGGAATTGACCGCAAATACACGCACCGACAAAGGATCATATCTCGGTTCGATCCTTAGGAAATCTCGGCATCCATGGCGCGTGCACCGGTTCCGCTCAATGCCCTGCGCGCGTTCGAAGCGTCCGCGCGGCATCTGTCGTTCACCCGCGCCGCGGACGAATTGTGCGTGACGCAGGCGGCGGTCAGCCATCAGATCAAGGCGCTGGAGGCGCGGCTGGGCGTCACGCTGTTCCGTCGCTCTAATCGCGGGCTGCTGCTGACCGACGAAGGGATGGCGCTGGCCCCCACGCTGATCGACTCGTTCGGCGCGATCGATCGGCTGTTCGACCGGTTCGATACCGGCGGCGTGGCCGAGGTGCTGACGGTCAGCGCGGTCGGCACCTTCGCGGTCGGCGCGCTGCTCGAACGGTTGCCGGCCTTTCGTGCCGCCTGTCCGGGGATCGACCTGCGGCTGTTGACCAACAACAACCAGGTCGATCTGGTGGCCGAGGGTCTCGACTATGCGATCCGCTTCGGTGACGGCGCATGGCATGGCGTGGCGGCGGACGTGATCTGCCCTGCGCCGCTCACCCCGCTCTGCGCGCCGGTCGTCGCGCGGACGCTGCGCGAACCCGGCGACCTGCTGCGCACGACGCTGCTGCGCTCCTATCGGTCGCAGGACTGGCCGGCATGGTTCGCGGCGGCGGGGCTGGAGGTCGGCGCGCTGCACGGGCCGCTGTTCGATTCCTCGCTGGTGATGGTGCAGGCGGCGATGCTTGGCAACGGCGTCGCGCTGGCCCCCGCGGCCATGTTCCGGCGAGAGTTGGACAGCGGACGCATTGTCCAGCCTTTTGCGATCGAGGCGGCGGTCGACAGCTATTGGCTGACCCGGCTGAAATCACGACCGACCGGGCGTGCGATGCAGCAATTCCGGCGCTGGCTGCTCGATGAATTTGCGCGGGAACGCGGCGACGAATCGAAATAGTCGGACGGCGGGACAACGCTCGGTTCTACGGACGATTCGCGACAATCCGGCGACAGGAACATGGTTTCCGCGCGTTTACGTTCGATTATTTTATCGTTTCGGCCGTGGATTGATCGGACGCCACGAACGGTTCGTCGCCGATGAACGGTGCAAACGTTGACAGTTTGCCGCGCCGGCCCGAAGGACGTCCCGGTTTTCAGCCGGTCCGGCCATCCGCCCTTTCCAAAGAAGCGGAAGTCGCACGGCGAGACGTGGGGGATCCCGACGGCCGCTTCTTTTGTCCGCGTTTCTGCGGCCGATGGCGGGCACCCTCGCGCACAAAAGATGCGTTGGAATGAATAAGCGTTGGTCCGTATTGGTGTTGTGGAGCCTGACGGCGGCAAGCGGCGTAGCGAGCGCCCATGTCGCGATGAACACGGATCCCGAACTCCCGGTCGTACAGCAACCGGCACCGATCGCCCCCGCTTCCACTCCCGTTACCTTTGCCGCCGCGACCCCGGTCGTGCAGCCCCTCCCCACCGAAGCAGCCGACGTCGCCACCGACGACGCTGACGTCGATACCGCCGATCTCGACAAGTCCGAGATCGAATGTGTCGCCAAGGTCGTCGTGCACGAAGCCGGCAACCAGCCGCACAAGGGCCAGCTGGCCGTCGCCCAAGTCATTCGCGCCCGCATGAAGAGCGGCCGCTTCGCCCCCAGCGCGTGCGGCGTCGTCAAGCAGCGCGGCCAGTTCTTCAACGTCGATGCATACAATCCGCCGCGCAACAACGGCCGCTGGAACACCGCCGTCGACATCGCCAAGCGCACGCTGGCCGGCAAGGGCGAAGACGTCGCCCCGGGCGCGCTGTTCTTCCACTCGGCCGGTGCTTCCTTCCCGAAGCGCACCCGCGTCGCGCAGATCGCCGACCACACCTTCTACCGCTGACACGCTCCTGGCATCCGCCAGGACCTCCGCAACGCCCGCGCCGAGCCATGCTCCCGCGGGCGTTGCCGTTGGTGGGTCGACACTCTTCCGCCACCTCCGCAAACCCGTTCGGTTCGAGCAGCTTCGAGCCTGTCGAGAAGCGTCCGTCGAGAACCCTGAGTTTGGGGCAGCCCTTCTCGACTACGGTTCTCGACAGGCTCGAACCTGCGCTCGAAGCAAACGGAAGCGGACGGTAACTACCGCGCGCTCCCATCCTCACCCGGCTGCTCACCCCCGAACCGCGCTGCCTGCGCCGCTTCCCACCGGCTCCGCACCGCAGCCCGCGGCGCATCGAACCCCAGCCGCTCGGTCAACCCCGCCCATGCCGCGATCGGCGCCCGCAACGGCTCGGTATAGGGCGACGGCGGCAGCTCGTCGAACCACGCCGCGATCGCATGCGCGTTGAACAGCGCCAAGAACAGCGTCGCGGTCACGATGATCGTCGACATCCATGCGAAGGGCCGTACGACATCGACCGGATCGGGCGCGACCAGCACCGGCGACCCGACCTCTACGATCTCCCCCTGTTCGGCACCCGTGGTCATCGGCGGCTCCCGCTCAGAACTGGTAATAGATGAACGGCGCGACCCCTTCGGGCCGCATCGCGTCGACGATCAGGATCAGCACGCCCAGCGCCAGCCCGATGATCGGCGCGGCATGGTGGCGGACCCGCACCGCCAGCCCCTGCAGGATGCCGGCCGGCACGGCATGGATGGCAAGGCCCAGCACGACCAGCGCCAGCGACAGCGGCGTGACCAGCGTGTTGCGCCAATCGCCGGCGAACAGCTGCCCCAGATAGGCGAACGCCTCCCCCTCGCCCTGCGCACGGAAGAAGATCCAGCCGAGCACGACGATGTGGAACGTCAGCAGGATACCGGCCCAGCGCGGCGCCGTGGGCAGGCCGGCGGGGCGATGCCGCGCCCAAAACCGCTCGATCGCCAGCCAGCCGCCATGCAGCGCGCCCCAGATCACGAACGCCCAGCTGGCGCCATGCCACAACCCGCCCAGCAGCATCGTCAGGAACAGGTTGATATAGGTCCGCACCGGCCCCTTCCGGCTGCCGCCCAGCGGGATGTAGAGATAGTCGCGCAACCAGCTCGATAGGCTGATATGCCACCGCCGCCAGAAACCCTGCAGCGAGGCGGCGCGGTACGGCTGGTCGAAATTGCGCGGGAAAGTGTAGCCCAGCAGCGCCGCCAGCCCGATCGCCATGTCGGAATAGGCGGAAAAGTCGCAATAGATCTGCACCGCATAGCCATAGGCGCCGATCAGCAGGTCGAAGCTCGACCGGCTGGCCGGATCGAAGAACGCCGGATCGACCAGCGCGCCGGCCAGCTGCGACGCGATCACCGCCTTCTTGAACAGCCCCCACAGGATCAGCAGCAGCGCGGCGGCAACGACCCCACGATCGATCGTCGGCACGCGACGGAACTGCGGCAGCAGGTCCGCGCCGCGCACGATCGGCCCCGCCACCAGATGCGGGAAGAACGACATCAGCAGCGTCAGGTCGAGCAGGTTCGCCGCCGGGATGCGCCGCCGATGGACATCGACCAGATAGGAGATCGCCTGAAAGGTGAAGAACGACACCCCGACCGGCAACACCACCTGCAACAGCGGCAGGTCGCGCGCAAAGCCGAGCGGAGTCAGCAGCGCGCTCAACTGTTCGAGGAAGAAGCCGGCATATTTGAAATAGCCGAGCACCCCCAGATTGGCGACGACCCCGACCGTCACCAGCGCGCGGCCGGTTCGGTCGTCGTCGCTGCGCACGATCGCCTGCGCCAGCGCCCAGTTGACGAAGGCCGATACGAACAGCAGCGCGACGAACCGCGCATCCCATGCGCCGTAGAAGAACCAGCTGGCCAGCAGCAGCGCGATCTTGCGCCATTCGTTCGACCGCCCCAGCGACCACGTCACGCAATAGACGACGAGGAAGAACAGCCCGAAGCTGAGCGTGGGAAACAGCATTTAGCGAACCGGTGCAGAAGGAGCGGTGGTCGACCAGCCCGAGGATGGCGCGGCGCCGACGATCCGGGTCATCGCCGCGTCGAGATCGGCCTGCAACAGTCGCGCAATCTCCGCCCCGCCGCGGCTGGTGAAATGGACGTGGTCGCCCCGCATCAACGGGGTCGCCCCCTGCGTCCAGCCATCGGCGACACAGCGCCCGCCCATGCGCTGCGCCCAGTCCCAATAGGCGATGCCGAACGCCCGGGCCTGTCGCCGCTGGACCGCCTGCACCGATGCGAGCGCCGCGGTCGGCCGCCATCCGCCACCGTCCGCGCATGGCGCACTGGTGCCGCTCTCGCCGCTTTGCAGCCCCGGCTGCTTGGTCGCCGAATCGGGCGCGCCGATCAGCAGCATCGGCACATCGGGCGCCAGCCGCCGCAACCGCGTCAGGTCGGCACGCAGCGTCGCTTCGTAGGCGCTGGCCGAAAAACCGGGGCGGAACGCCTCGTTGGTGCCATAGGCGACAACGATCAGGTCGGGGCGATAGGCGGCCAGCTCGGTCGCGACCACCCGGTCGTCGGTCCGCCCGAAATGCAGGAACTGCGCGCCGACCGTGCCGAGGTTCGACAGGATCACCCCGCCGCCCATGCGCCGTTCGGTGCTCCATGACGTAATCGTCACCGGCCCGCCGATGACCGTCGCCGACGCGATCGTCGCCTCGCCATTGCCGTCGAGCGTGCGACAGCGACTGCCCGCCTGCGCCCCGTCGAGCGACCATGCCACCACCGCCGCGCCCAGGCTCAGTTGCAGCGACCCCTGTCCCGGCCCGCTCAGCGCGCAGACGGTCAGCCGGTCGAAATTGCGGCCGTTATCGGCGCTCAGCGTCACCGTCGCGCCGGGTTGCTCGCTGGTCAGGCTGTAACCGCTCAGCCCCAGCCGGATATTGCTGTTCGCGGAATAGGCCGCGCCGAAGATGCCGTTGACGCTCCATCCGATCGACTGGCCGGCGGTGATGTCGCGGGTCAGATAGCCGGCATAGGGGCGACCGGGCGGCAACACGCCGCGCCCCGCCCGGCCGAAACGCGTCTGCAATGCCGTCCGCCAGCTGCCGGTGATCTGGTCGCCGGCGGTATGGCTGTCGCCGATCTGGAGGATGCGGACCGGCTCGGGCGCTTCCTTCGCGCTGGCCAGCTTTTCAAGGAACGGGCGAAGCCGTTCCGCGTCGCACAGCCCGCCGATACAGGCCTGGGCGCTTGCGGCCTGCGCCAGCGCTAGGGCGAACAGCGCCGACATCAGCGCGCATTCCCGGTCGGCGTCGGCGTCGGCGTCGGCAGCGGCCGCCCCGCCTCACGCCGGGCACGCTCGGCATAGCGCCGCAGGTCGTCCGCCACCTTGGCGGTCAGCCGCTGATAACCGACCCCGATCATGTGCAGCCCGTCGCCGGTCCGCATCAGCACCGGCTTGCCAGTCTTCAGGTCGGGTAGATAGGCATTGTACTTGCCCTCCGCGTCCAGCGTCAGCGGACGGGAGTCGAGGAACGGCACGCCCAGCCGGCGCATATGCTCCTCGTAAAATGCGTCCATCGCCTGCATGTCGGCATCCAGCTGCGGATCGCGCATCACCGGCAGCCCGACCCAATAGACGACCGCCCCGGTCGAGCGCAGCGCCTTTACGTAGCTGTCGATGCGGTCGCCGATCACCTGTTTCCAACCATCGCTCATCAACGGGTGGAGATGGCCGTCGGCGAACACCGCCTGATTGTCGTTGGCGCCGAAGCTGATCACGACGGCATCGACGGGTTGGGCAGCGAGTTGTTCGCGGGCGCGCTTTTCGAGGTCGATCACGCGGTAGCGGGTAAAGCCGGTCGCCTCCTTGGCGAATTTCAGCACCTCGAAGCCGTCGTCCTTGGGCAGCTGCCGATAGAGCGCGTCCCAGATGCCGTTGCCGAAGCTGTCGCCGAACACGCCGACGCGTAGCACCCCGTCGCGCTTCACCCGGTTGATGACTTGGCGGTCGATCGGCCCGTCGACGGTGCGCGCGGCGATGGCGGGCGCGGCCGGCGTCGCCGGCGCGGCATCGGTCCCGGTCGAGGATGCGCCGGGCGCCACCAGCGGAGTCGGCGACGCGACCGGCGCGGGCGTTTCCGGCAGCGCGATCCGGCCGTCGCCCGCAAAGGACAGGCCGACCACGAACCCGGCGATCAGGCCCAGGACCAGGACCGCCATCCGGTCCCCCAGCCACCACAGCCTGGATTCCGTCGCTCGATTGGCAGCAGTCACGTACCTATACCCGTTCACATCTGGGGTGGCCCGCGGACGCGCGGGCGGATCACGCTTGCGGGTAACTGTTCGCGCGGTGCGGGGCAAGACGTCGGCCATATGGCGTGCGCCACGCCGTCGCACCGGCATGACGGACCGCGCCGGACGCCCGACGGCGACGGCGGCACCAGGCGCCCGAAGGGTTCGCAAATTGCGAGATAACGCAGTCGGTTACGGGAAACCGTCCGGTCACCGCACCGCCCTATCCTGTCGATCGGGAGGAGTGCAGCATGGTCGTATCGATCGGCTTCCGCGTATCGGACTACAGCGCAACGACGGCCGCCGGCCCCGTTCGAACGGGCGGGAGCGGCAACGGCGCCATCCCCCTGCGATCGTTACGTAAATTGCGCAGGATGCGTCCGCTCCGGCGCGTCGCGGCCGACCGGCGCGGTGCCGCGCTCATCGAACTGGCCCTGGCGCTGCCGGTCCTCATGGTCTTCCTGTTCGGCATTATCAGCGGCGGCAGCTGGCTGGCGATGTCGCATGTCGTGCAGGAAAGCGCGAACGAAGGCGCGCGTGCGGCGCTCGCCGGGATCACGCCGGCCGAGCGCGTGACGTTGGGGACCGGCGCCGCGCTGCAAACCCTGTCGCGCAGCTACGGCATCCGCAGCACCGACGTGTCCGTCCGCATCGACGATGACGGCCGGCTGCTGACCGTCCGCGTCGCCTATGACGGATCGGCCAACCCGTTGCTCAAGCTGCCGATCATGCCCGCCGCGACGACCATGATCCAGCGACAGGCCAGCGTCGTGCTGGCAGGATTCTGACGATGGTCGTCCGGGCTATGCGGCGCCTGGTCAAGGCGCGGGAGGGCAATGTCGCGCTGATGCTGGCCGGCGGGCTGACGATGCTGACCGGCACGGCGGTGCTGGGCGTGGATACCGCCAGCCTGTATCTGGAAAAGCGCCGGTTGCAGGGCGCGGCCGATGCCGCCGCGCTGGCGGCCGCCGGCGACCTGTCCAACGGCACGGCACGGGCACAGGCGGCGGTATCGCTGTCGCCCGACAACGGCACGCGGCTGACGGTGATGACCCCCGGCCGCTTTACCCGCGACGAACGGCTGGCGGTCGATGCCCGGTTCCTCGCCAACGGCACGCCGGGCAATGCGGCGCAGGTCGCACTGGAAAGCCGCATCCAACCGGTCTTCGCCCGCGTGTTCGGCTATCGCGACGTCACCATCGAAGCCCGCGCCACCGCCGCGCGCATCGACCTCGCCGCATTTTCGCTCGGGACACGGCTGGCATCGGTGCAGGGCGGCCTGCCCGGCGCGCTGCTGTCGCAACTGGCGGGCAGCGAATTGTCGCTGTCGGTCATGGATTACAATGCGCTGGTGTCGGGACAGGTCGATCTGCTCAAGACCGCCGAGCTGCTGCGAACCACCGGCGGCGTGCGCGCCGACACATTCAACGACG
The DNA here is from genome assembly GCF_028551275.1 of Sphingomonas hankookensis. Classification (NCBI taxonomy): domain Bacteria; kingdom Pseudomonadati; phylum Pseudomonadota; class Alphaproteobacteria; order Sphingomonadales; family Sphingomonadaceae; genus Sphingomonas; species Sphingomonas hankookensis. The sequence continues at coordinate 1,583,456 of NZ_CP117025.1, read as the reverse complement.
TGCTGGCGACCGATATCGCCCTGCCGAAACTAGTGACGGCGATGGCCGGGTCGACGACCAGCAGCGCCGCGGCCCAGCTATTGCGTTCCATCGCGGGCAAATTGCCCAATCGCACGGTCCGCCTCGACAAGATCGTCGACCTCGGCGCGCTGGGCAGCCGCAACGTCGCCGATCCGCTGCGACCGGTCGAAACCGATGCTTATGCATTCCTGCGCGAAGTCCTGCAGATTTCGGGCGGCTCGCGACAGGTGCAGAGCGATATCGACCTCGGCATTCCGGGCATCGGCCAGACGCGGGTGTTCCTCCAGATCGGCGAGCGGGCGGCGAACAGCCGCTGGTTGTCGGTCGGCGAAGCGGGACAGGCGGTCGTGCGCAGCGCGCAGACCCGGCTGTGGATCGACATCGCGCTGGTGAACGCCCCGCTCAGCCTCGGGTCGGTGCGCGTGCCGATCTATGTCGAACTGGCCGAGGCGGAGGCGCGGCTGGCGCAGATCACCTGTCGCGGCGGCCCGGCGAACGCCACCGCCGCGCTGGACGTCACGCCGTCGCTCGGACGCGTCGCGATCGCCGATCTCGATCCCGCCGCATTGCCGAATTTCCAGCAGGCGGTGGCGCTGCGCCCCGCGCGGATGGTCACGCTGCCGCTGGTGTCCTTGACCGGTCTGGCGAATGTGCAGCTCGGCGGCACACAGGCGCAGCGGGTCAATTTCTCGACGGCCGAGATCAACGACCATGTCGTCAAATCGGTCTCGACCAACGACATCGCCGCCGGCGTCGCCAGCAGCCTGCTGCGCACCATCGACATCCGCGCCAATGTGCTGGGGCTGGGCGTGTCGGCCGGCCTGTTGACCAGCACGCTCGGCAATACGTTGAGCGCGGTCGCGCCCGCGCTGGACCTGGTGGTGGGGCAGGTGACCGCGCTGGCCGGGGTGCATGTCGGCCAGGCGGACGTACGGATCGACGGCGTGCGCTGCGGCACGCCGGTGCTGGTCGGCTGATCCTATCGCCGGGTCAGCAGGACGATCGCGCCTTAATTGCCATAGACGCCGCGCAGTTCCGCGATGGTCACCCGCACCGCGACTGTCGCGCCGTCGTTCGACAACAGCACGCTGTCGATGGTGCGCGCGCCCTCGCCGCTCAATACCTTGTCCAGCGCCTCGCGGAACGCGACGCGGTGGGCGACGGGGACCAGGTCGGCGATGGCGACATGGTGCAGCCGCTCTTCGGACAGGTGCACCATCTCGCAAAAGGTCGGCTCCGCCCGGTCGATATGGCCGCGCGTGTTGAGGCAGACATACCCGATCCCGTCATGTACCCCGATCGCCTCGCGCAGCGACTGACGCACATCGGCCAGCCGGTGCCGCTTCATGTCCTCGGTGATGTCGTGGAACAGGATGGTGACATGGCGGGCAAAGGGATGGATATCGACCCGCACCCAGCTGTCGGGGCGAAACAGCGACGGAATTTCCGCCGATGCCGGTTCGCGGCTGGCGACCGATCGCCGGACATAGGTTTCGACCAGCGACCCGTGCAGCGTCGGTACCGCCTTGAAAACATGGTGCCCGACCAGTTCGTTTTCCTCCCGGTCCAGCTGGGCATGCGCGACATGGTTCGCGGCCAGGATGCGCATGTCGTAATCGATCAGCAGCACCCCGACCGTCAGGCAGTTGGCGAAATCCTGCAGGCTGGGCGGCGCGATCGGCGCATCGCCGTCACCTTCGTTGTCGCGCAGCGCGTTATAGTGGCGAACCGTCGTCAGCACATGGGTCGCACGGCCATGATGCGTGACGAAGATCGCTTCGTCATCCTGCATCTGGCGCAACTGACCGAAGCGGCGGGCGAAGTCGGCAGACGATACCGTCGGCTGATCGGCCTCGTTTCGCATGATCACTTCGCCGCCCGTTCCTGGCATACGCTGTCCTCCCGGTTGTCCGTTAACCCTGCCACTTCCTTCAGACCGCCATCAACGCGGCCTTTGCGCAAACCCATCAATATAAATGGATTTATAGTGGATGAGTTTCCAAAGAAACAACCGGAACCATCGCAAGGGCGAATTTATACACTTGGCCAATTAGTGCATTTGAAACATCTAATCACGCAAACAACGGAGCAACATCTATGCGTATACTTTCGACCGTAGGCTTTGTTCTGTTGTATTGTGGCATCGCATCGGCAAATCGTTCTCCTCCGCCGACCTGGGTCGCGACCTGGACCACCTCCCCGATCCGCTCGAACCCCGAACACGCACTACCTTCGCCAACTTCCGGCAACACGACCGTCCGCCAGGTCGTTCGACTGACGCTCGGCGGAGCGGCGCTGCGCGTGCGCTTCACCAACCGGTTCGGCACGACCCCGCTGCGGATCGCCGGGGCGCATGTCGCGGTCGCATCGGGCCCCGCCGCCGCCGGGATCCAGGCGGGCACCGACCGCGCGCTCCGTTTCGGTGGCCGCCCGGACGTCGAGGTTCCCGCCGGCGCGGATTTCTGGTCCGATCCGGTGCCATTTGCCGCCAAGCCCTTGTCCGACCTCGCGATTACCACCCACTTCGCCGCCCTGCCCGACCAGCAGACCGGTCATCCCGGCGCCCGGACGCGTAGCTGGATTGCCGGCGGGGATCGGCTGGCCGACACCGCCTTCGCCGATGCCAGACCGGTCGAACGCTGGTTCCAGATCGCCGCCGTCGAGGTGACCGCCGCCCCTCCGGCGCGGGCGATCGTCGCGCTCGGCGATTCGATCACCGATGGCTATGGCGTGACCGACGGGCGGCATCTGCGCTGGACCGACGATCTCGCCCGCCGCCTGTCCGCCGCCCCGCGCACGCGTCGGATCGCGGTGCTGAACCAAGGCATCGGCGGCAACTGCCTGCTGGCGGAATGCAGCGGCCCCAATGCCTTGGCGCGCTTTGACAGCGACGTGGCAAGCCAGCCCGGCGCGCGCTATGTCATCGTCCTCGAAGGGATCAACGACCTGGGCCGGCTAGGCCGCGAACGGCCGGTCTCGCCGGAGGAGCGCCAGTCTCGAGTGCAGCAGATGATCGCCGGATATGCCCAGATCGTCGCGCGGGCACGGGCGCTCAGGCTGACCGTCATCGGCGGCACGATCACGCCGTTTGTCGGCAACGACTATTACCACCCCGACGCCGCCGCCGAAGCCGCACGGCAGGCGATCAACGCCTGGATCCGCACCCCCGGCCATTTCGACGCAGTGATTGATTTCGACCGGATAGTACGCGACCCGGCGCGACCCGACCGCCTGCTGCCCGCCTATGACTCGGGCGACCACCTGCATCCCTCGATAGCGGGCTATCGGGCGATGGCGGATGCAGTTCCGCTCACCCTGTTCGCTCGCTGACGCCTTGGTTTGCGCGGGGAAGCACACCATCTGCCGCGCCTACCCCGTATCGGAGCCGTTCCATGATCGACCTGCACTACTGGCCCACGCCCAATGGCCACAAGATCACGCTGTTCCTCGAAGAAGCCGGCCTGCCCTACACCATCCACCCGGTCGATATCGGCAAGGGCGAGCAGTTCCGCCCCGAATTCCTCGCCATCGCACCGAACAACCGGATGCCCGCGATCGTCGACCATGAACCGCTGGGCGGCGGCGATCCGCTGTCGATCTTCGAATCCGGTGCGATCCTGCTCTATCTGGCGGAAAAGACCGGCCGCTTCCTGCCCGCCGACACCGCCGGACGCTATGACGCGATCCAGTGGCTGATGTGGCAGATGGGCGGCCTCGGTCCGATGGCCGGGCAGAATCATCATTTCAACATCTATGCGCCGGAGAAGATTCCCTACGCGCAGGACCGCTATATCCGCGAGACCGCGCGGCTGTACGGCGTGCTCGACAAGCGACTGGCCGACCGCGACTTCATCGCCGGCGACTATTCAATCGCCGATATGGCGGCCTATCCCTGGATCGTCCCGCACGAGGCGCAGGGACAGAAGCTGGAAGACTTCCCGAATTTGAAGCGCTGGTTCGACGCCATCGCCGCCCGCCCCGCGACGGCCGCGGCCTATGCCAAGGGCAAGGCGATCAGCGACGGTAGCAAGCCGATGACCGACGAACAGCGTCGCAACCTGTTCGGGACGCCGCCTAAAAACTGAGCCTTGCGACAAACTGCGACAAAGCCGCGGTTTGTCGACAAAGGCTGGCGACAATTACCGGCGACAAGCGGCGCATTCTCCACCGGGGGTGCGCCCCTTGTTCAAAGGTACAGTCCCATGCGTTCGTTGATTGCCGCTGCCTCGCTCGCCGGTATCGCCCTGCCCGCGATCGTCACCGCCCAGACGCCACCGCCCACGCCCCGTCCGATGGCCGACGGCGTCCTGACCCGCGAGGGAGCGCTTGCCCGCGCCGACCGCCGGTTCGACGCGCTCGACACCGACCGCGACGGCACGATCAGCGCCGCCGAGCGCGCAGCGATGCCGCAGCGCCCGCGCGGGACCGTCGATGGCACGACGCCGATGCCCGGCCGGTCTATGGGCGACCGCATGCTGGAACGCGCCGATGTCGACAAGAACGGCGTCGTCACCCGCGAGGAATTCCGCGCGGTCGCGGCGCGTGCCTTCGATCGGCAGGATGCCAACCATGACGGCCGCGTCGATGCCGCCGAACGCAAGCAATGGCGCGACCAGCGCATGGCACACCGCGGCGGTCAGCCGGCCGAGTAACCCCTGACCGGACGGCGCGGTCGCGTACCGCGCCGTCCGGCATTTCCCTTATGTCGATGGGCCGCGTAGCATGTCCGACATGGCCGATATTCCTCATTTACTGCTGGTCGACGACGAACGATCGATCCGCGAACCGCTTGCCCAATATCTGACGAAGCAGGGTTTCCGCGTCACCCAGGCGGGCGATGCGGAGGGTGCGCGGGCGCGGCTGAACGCCTATGCCATCGACCTCGCTATCCTCGACATCATGATGCCGGGCGAGGACGGGCTGTCGCTGTGCCGCCATATCCGCGAGACAAGCGAGACGCCGGTCATCCTGCTGACCGCGCGCGCGGAAGAAACCGACCGGATCGTCGGGCTGGAAATGGGCGCCGACGATTATGTCGTGAAGCCCTTTTCCCCGCGCGAACTGGCGGCACGGGTGAAGGTCGTGCTGCGGCGGACGGCTGGCGGCGCGGTCAGGCAACACGCGCCGGAGGCCGGGTCGTTCGCCTTCGCCGGATGGGTGCTCAAGACCGGTGAACGCGCGCTGGTCGATCGTGAGGGCGTGTCGGTGCCGCTGTCGACCGGGGAATATAACCTGCTGCATGCTTTGGTCACCCGCCCGCGCCAGGTGCTGACCCGCGACCAGTTGCTCGACCTGACCCAGGGGCGCGAGGCGGCGGCGTTCGATCGCGCGATCGACAATCAGGTCAGCCGGTTGCGCAAGAAGATCGAGACCGACGTCCGCAACCCGGAGATCATCAAGACGGTATGGGGCGGCGGTTATACGCTGGCGACCGAGGTGACGCGCCTGTGAAGCGGCTGTTGCCGACCAGCCTGCCCGGACAGATCGCGTTGCTGGTCGCGGTGGCGTTGTTCGTCGCGCAGGCGCTGAACTTCGGGCTGTTGCTGCGCGAACGCCGTGCCTTTCGCTTCGCCGAAATCACCCTTCCCGCCGTCACCCGGCTGATCGACGCCGCCGAACGCCGGATCGCGCCGCGGCCGGGACAGGCGAACGCAACCCCGCGCGATCGGATGCGTGGGGTGCGGCTGGTCACGGATCGCGTGCCGGCGATGCGCGGCGAGCCGGAGCGAGACGTCGAAGCGGCGATCAGGTCGGGCTTTGCCGAAGCCGGCATCCGGGTCGGCACCATCGCGGCCAATATCCGCCCGATCGACGAAGCCGAAGTCCGGGCGCGGGGTATCACTGGCCCTCGCGCCGACCGGTTGCGGCGGATGGGCGCGGTGCTGGATGCCGCGGTCGAGCTGCCGGGGCGCGGCTGGCTGGTCTCGCATACGCCGTGGCCGATGGCCGAGCGCGGGCTGTTGTGGCAGCTGCTGGCGCAGACCTTCATCCTCTACGTCATCGTGCTGCTGCCGGTATTGTGGATCGGGCGGCGTATCGCCAAGCCGCTCAGGCGACTGGCGGGGGCGGCACGCGCCTTTCATCCCGCCCGCCCGCTGCCGGCAATTGAGCCTTCCGGGCCGCAGGACGTACGGCTGCTGATCTCCGCCTTCACCGATCTGGGGCGGCGGGTGAATGCGATGGTCGACGAAAAGGACCGGATGCTGGGTGCGATCGGCCATGACCTGCGGACACCGCTGGCGGCACTCCGGGTGCGAGTCGAATCGGTCGAGGACGATACCGACCGGGCGCGAATGGTCGAGACGATCGACGAGATGAACGCGACGCTGGACGACATCCTCTCGCTGGCGCGGCTGGGGCGGCCGAGTGAGGCGGCGACCGATGTCGACGTCGCGGCGCTGGTCGACGCGGTGGTCGACGACTTCCGCGACCTCGGCCATGATGTCGACTTCGTGGAGGCGGCACGGGTGCCCCTGCACCTGCGGCCCAATCTGATGCGGCGGGCGGTGCGCAACCTGATCGAGAATGCGATCAAATATGCCGGCGCTGTCGAGGTTCGGGTGGCAACGAGCGCGCAGGCCGTGGCGATTATCGTCGCGGACCGTGGCCCCGGCATTCCGGCGGACCGGATGGCGGAGGTGTTCGATCCCTTCACCCGTCTGGAAACGTCGCGCAATCGCGATACCGGCGGGATCGGGCTGGGATTGGCGCTGGCCCGGGCGATCGTACGCGATGCGGGGGGTGAGGTCGCGCTGACGAACCGCGAGGGCGGCGGGCTGAACGCGACGATCCGGTTGCCGCGCTAGGGTCGCCGACTGCGTCAGCCCGACGTCCGCCCAACCCGTCACCCCGGGCTTGACCCGGGGTCCCGCTTCTTTTGCTACCGTCGAAAGAAAGCGGGACCCTGGGTCACGCCCGGGGTGACGGACTAAACGAAGCGCTCAGCACCACCCCGCTGGCGCGGGGCGAATGACAAGGACTCAAATCGCCCCCGGGCGATTTGAGTCCTTGTCATTCCCACTCGATCGTGCCCGGCGGCTTGCTCGTATAGTCGTAGGTGACGCGATTGATGCCCTTCACCTCGTTGATGATCCGGGTCGCCACGCGCGGCAGGAAGTCGCCCGGGAACTGGAATGCCTGCGCCGTCATGCCATCGGTCGAGGTGACCGCGCGGAGGGCAAGGACGTTGTCGTAGGTGCGGCCATCGCCCATCACGCCGACGCTGCGCACTGGCAGCAATACGGCAAATGCCTGCCAGATCGCGTCGTACAGCCCGGCGGTGCGGATTTCCTCGAGGTAGATCGCGTCCGCCTTGCGCAGGATGCCGCAGCGCTCGCGGGTCACCTCGCCCGGAATACGGATGGCGAGGCCGGGTCCGGGGAACGGGTGGCGCCCGACGAACACGTCCGGCAGCCCCAGTTCGCGACCCAGCGCCCGAACCTCGTCCTTGAACAGTTCGCGCAACGGTTCGACCAGCGCCATGTTCATGCGTTCCGGTAGGCCACCGACATTATGATGGCTCTTGATCGTCACCGACGGTCCACCGGTGAAGCTGACGCTTTCGATCACGTCGGGGTAGAGCGTACCCTGCGCGAGGAACTGCGCTCCGCCCAGCTTCTTCGCCTCGGCCTCGAACACATCGATGAAGGTCTTGCCGATGAACTTGCGCTTGGCCTCCGGATCGGTGACGCCGGCGAGGCCGTCCATGAACAGGTCCTGCGCGTCCACATGGACCAGCGGGATATTGTAGTGGCCGCGGAACAGGCTGACGACCTGCTCCGCCTCGCCCGCGCGCAGGATGCCGCCATCGACGAACACGCAGGTCAGCTGGTCGCCGATCGCTTCGTGAATCAGCAGCGCGGCGACCGACGAGTCGACCCCGCCCGACAGACCGCAAATGACCTTGCCGTCGCCGACCTGCTGACGGATCTCCGCAATCTTGGCATCGCGGAATTCGGCCATCGTCCAGTCACCGGCAAGACCGCAGACGTGGCGGGCGAAATTGGCGATCAGCTTGCCGCCATCGGGGGTATGCACGACCTCCGGATGGAACTGCGCACCGTAATAGCGGCGCTCGTCATCGGCGACGATGGCATAGGGCGCGCCGGGGCTGGTCGCGACCGCGCGGAAGCCGGGGGCGAGTTCGGTGACCTTGTCGCCATGGCTCATCCACACCTGATGCCGTTCGGTCCTTTGCCACAGGCCGTCGAACATCGCGCAGTCGTCGCCGACCTCGATATAGGCCTCGCCGAACTCGCCCGAATTGCCCTTCTCGACCTTGCCGCCCAGCTGCGCGGTCATCACCTGCTGGCCGTAGCAGATGCCGAACACCGGGACGCCGGAGTCGAAGATCGCCTGCGGTGCGCGCGGGGAACCGTCGTCGCACACCGATGCGGGGCCACCCGACAGGATCACGCCCTTGGGCTTCATCCGTTCGAACGCGGCCTCCGCCGACTGGAACGGGGCGATTTCGGAATAGACTCCGGCCTCGCGCACGCGACGCGCGATCAGCTGCGTCACTTGGCTGCCGAAATCGACGATCAGGATGGAATCGGGGGTCTCGTTCATGCCCCCCGATAGCAGAGCGCCGCGCGGGTGCCAGCCCCGCGCGGCGTCATTTGTCAGTTGACCGGCTTGACCGCCAGCCCGGTCCATTTGGCGATGAACGCCCATAGATCGGCGGTTTCCTCGATCACCTTGTCGGTCGGCTTGCCCGAGCCGTGGCCCGCGCGCGTTTCGATGCGGACCAGATGCGGCTTCGGCCCGATGTCCTTCGACTGGAGCATCGCGGTGTATTTGAACGTATGCCCCGGCACCACGCGATCGTCGGTGTCGGCCGTCGTCGCCAGGATCGCCGGATAGGTCACGCCGGCCTTCACATTGTGATAGGGCGAATAGGTCAGCAGGTTGCGGAAATCCGCCTCCTTGGCCGGCACGCCGTAATCGTCGACCCAGTAGCGCCCGGCGGTGAACCGGTCGAAGCGCAACATGTCCATGACACCCACCGCCGGCAGCGCGGCGGCGAACAGGTCGGGACGCTGGTTGACGACCGCACCGACCAGCAGGCCGCCGTTCGACCCGCCCTGGATCGCCAGTTGGCCCTTGCCGGTCACGCCCTGCGCGATCAGGTCTTCGCCCGCGGCGATGAAGTCGTCGAACACATTCTGCTTGTTCAGCAGCTTGCCGCCGTCATGCCATTCCTTGCCATATTCGCTGCCGCCGCGAATGTTCGCGACCGCCAGCACGCCGCCCTGTTCGAGCCACGCGATGCGGCCCGGCGAGAAGCCCGGCAGGATCGGCACGTTGAACCCGCCATAGGCGTAGAGCAGGGTCGGCGCGGGCTTGGTCACGTCCTTGCGCTTGACGATGAACATCGGGACCTTCGTCCCGTCCTTCGACGTGTAGAAGCGCTGGCGGACGTCGTACTGCGCCGGGTCGAATGCGACCTTCGGCGTGGCCCAGGGGGTCACCTGTCGCGTGGCGACATCGTAGCGATAGATGGTGGTCGGGGTCGCGAAGCTGGAGAAGGCGAAGAAGCCCTCATTATTGTCCAGTTCGCCGCCGACGCCGCCGACCGTGCCGATGCCCGGCAGTTCGATCGTACCGTCGGGCTTGCCGTCGAGGGTGAAGCGCTTCACCTCGGTCTTCGCATCGACCAGATACGCCGCCATGATCCGGCCGCCGACCAGCGACGCGCCGTTCAGCACCGCCTTGTCCTCGGCCACCAGTTCCTTTGGCTGCGGGTTGGCCGCTGCCATGTCGAGCGTGACGATGCGCAGCCGCGGCGCGCCCTGTGTCGTCGTCAGGTACAGCGTGCTGTCCTTCGACCCCACCGTGTTCCAGTCGACATTGTCGGTGTTGACGATGGTGCGTGGGCGGTCGTTCGGCTTGGTCAGGTCGAGGACCGTGATCTCGGTATGATCGCCCGGACCACTGGTCGAGATGACGAGCCAACGGCCGTCATCGGTGATCCCGGGATAGAAGGTGAAGCGCGGCTGGTCGGGCCGTTCGTAGATCAGCCGGTCGGCGCTCTGCGGCGTGCCGAGCCTGTGGAAATAGACCTTGGCGTTCAGGTTCTGGCTCTGGAACTCCTGCCCCTTTTCCGGGGTCGGGAAGCGGGCATAGTAGAAGCCCGACCCGTCCTTCACCCACGATGCCGACAGGCCGTACTTCACCCAGTCGATCTGGTCGTCCAGCACCTTTCCGGTGTCGACGTCCAGCACGCGCAGCTTGCGCCAGTCGCTGCCGCCGTCCTGGATCGAATAGAGCAGCCGCTTGCCGTCCTTGGACGGTGCCCATTCGGCAAGCGCCGTCGCACCATCCTTCGACCAGCCATTGGGGTCGATCAGCACCCGCCCCTGCCCATTCAGGCTGTCGCGGACGTACAGCACCGACTGGTTCTGCAACCCCGAATTGCGGCTGTAGAAATAGCGGCCGCCCTCGCGGTTCGGCACGCCGAAGCGTTCATAGTCGAACAGCTTCGTCAGCCGCTGCTTGAAGATGTCACGGCCGGGCAGCGTGGCCAGATACGCGTCGGTGACCTTGTTCTCCGCCGCGACCCAGGCCGCGACCTGCGGGTCGTTGCGGACGTCGTTCTCCAGCCAGCGATAGGGATCGGCGACCTTCACGCCGAACTGCTCGTCGACCTGGTCGACCGTGCGGGTCTGCGGATAGGCGATGGTCTGGGCTAGGGCAGTCGTGCTGGTCATCAGGCACGCGATCGCGACAAGGGCATGGCGGTACATCGTTGCTCCACGGGACGAGCCGGAAGGTATCCGGCGTTACCAGCAGGATACGCGAGCGGCGCGCCCGTGCAACCCCGCGGAGACAATGTTACCCACCGCAACGAAAAAAGGCGGCCGTACCGCAGTACGACCGCCCTTCCCCGTGTCACTCGAACGAAAGGCCGATCAGGCGGCTTCGTCGAAATCCTCTTCGCTCAGGACCGGACCCGAATCCTGGCCCTTCGCCGACACGTCGCGGTCGACGAATTCGATGATCGCCATCGGCGAGGCGTCCGACGCGCGGATGCCGGCCTTGATGATGCGGGTGTAACCGCCGTTGCGATCGGCATAGCGGGTCGCCAGCACGTCGAACAGCTTGGTCAGCTGCGCATCGTCCAGCAGACGAGCGTGGGCGAGACGACGGTTCGACAGGCCGCCCTTCTTCGCCAGCGTGATGAGCTTTTCGACATAGGGACGCAGTTCCTTCGCCTTGGCGACGGTCGTCGTGATCTGCTCATGCTTGATGAGCGCGGCCGACATGTTGCGGAACAGCGCAATGCGGTGTGCCGAGGTACGCTGCAGCTTACGGCCGCCGACGCGATGACGCATGGGTATTTCCTTCGTTCGTTAAGGGGCCGTGTCACGGAATCCCCAGAGCTGGTGGCTGTTTAGAGGCTGCCACCGGTTCGCCTGTTCGCGGCAAAGTTCACTAAGTTCACACTTGCCGCCATTTCAAAACTGGCCCGACACGGGCGAAGCCCGTGTTGTCGGACGGCCTGAAAGGCCGCCGGCCGGGCTGGTTTTGTCTCCGGGGCAGGCTTGCCTGCCCCGGTGCAAAATCAGCCCATAATCTCCTGTTCGAGCTTCTTCGCCATTTCTTCGATGTTCTCGGGCGGCCATCCGGGGATGTCCATGCCGAGGCGAAGACCCATCGACGACAGCACTTCCTTGATTTCGTTCAGCGACTTGCGACCGAAATTCGGGGTGCGCAGCATCTCGGCTTCGGTCTTCTGGACCAGGTCGCCGATGTAGATGATGTTGTCATTCTTGAGGCAATTGGCCGAACGAACCGACAGTTCCAGCTCGTCGACCTTCTTGAGCAGGTAACGGTTGATCTGCGCGGTGTCGCCCTGGCCTTCGCTCTGCGGCGCTGCGACCTGCGTGCCGGTTGCGGCGGCGCGGGGCAGCGTCGAATCGTCGAAGTGGACGAACAGCGCGAGCTGGTCCTGAAGGATGCGACCGGCATAGGCCAGTGCGTCCTCAGGAGTGACGGTGCCGTCGGTTTCGATCGTCAGCGTCAGCTTGTCGTAATCGAGTTCCTGCCCGACGCGGGTGTTCTCGACCTTATAGCTGACCTGGCGGACCGGCGAATACAGCGCGTCGACCGGGATCAGGCCGATCGGCGCATCGGCCGGACGGTTGCCGGCAGCCGGCACATAGCCCTTACCGACATCGGCGGTCAGTTCCATGTTGAGCGTCGCACCATCGTCGAGATGGCACAATACCAGATCGGGGTTCATCACCTCGATATCGCCGGTGACGGCGATGTCGCCGGCCTTCACTTCGGCCGGACCGGTGACGGACAACTGGAGACGCTTCGGGCCTTCGCCCTGCATCTTCAGTGCGATCTGCTTCACGTTCAGCACCATGTCCGTCACGTCCTCGCGGACGCCGGCAAGGCTGGAAAATTCGTGAAGGACGTTCTCGATCTTGATCGAGGTGACGGCGGCGCCCTGCAGCGACGACAGCAGCACGCGACGCAGCGCGTTGCCGAGCGTCAGGCCGAACCCACGCTCCAGCGGCTCGGCCACGAAGGTCGAACGGCGCTTGGGATCGCCGCCCGGCTTCTTCTCGAGGCCGCTCGGCTTCTTGAGTTCCTGCCAGTTCTTAGCGTTGACGGACACGGGCTTCCCCTAGCTTGGCGGCGCGGAAAGGACGGGTCCGCGCCATGAAAGAACGGCCCCGCCGGACGAACCCGGCGGGGCGGCAGGCACGGATCAGACGCGACGACGCTTCGACGGGCGCACGCCGTTGTGCGGGATCGAGGTCACGTCACGGATCGACGTGATCTGGAAACCGACGGCCTGGAGCGCACGAAGCGCCGATTCACGACCCGAACCCGGGCCCTTCACTTCGACTTCGAGCGTGCGCACGCCGTGGTCGGCAGCCTTGCGGCCGGCGTCTTCAGCAGCGACCTGAGCGGCGTACGGGGTCGACTTGCGCGAGCCCTTGAAACCCATCATGCCGGCCGACGACCAGCTGATCGCATTGCCCTGCGCATCGGTGATGGTGATCATGGTGTTGTTGAAGCTGGCGTTCACATGCGCGACGCCGGCGGTGATGTTCTTGCGCTCGCGACGGCGAAGGCGCTGCGGTTCACGTGCCATTATTGGAAATCCTGACCTGAGTATCTTGCGTGGTGCGGAGATCGGGAGGCGGTCGGCCTCTTACCTCTCTCCGACGGAGAAGAAGTTAGAAACAGTCCCCCGGACTGTTTCTTACTTCTTCTTACCCGCGATCGGCTTCGCCTTGCCCTTGCGGGTGCGCGCATTGGTGTGCGTGCGCTGGCCGCGGACCGGCAGGCCCTTGCGGTGGCGCAGGCCACGATAGCAGGCGAGGTCCATCAGACGCTTGATGTTCATCGCGGTCTGGCGACGCAGGTCACCTTCCACGGTGTGGTTCGCGTCGATCGCTTCACGGATCTGGAGGACTTCCTGGTCGCTCAGGTCCTGCACGCGGCGCTCGGCGGCGATGCCCAGCTGCTCGGTGAGTTCCTTGGCCTTGGCCGGACCGATGCCGTGAATGTACTGCAGCGCGATGACGACGCGCTTGTTGGTCGGGATATTAACACCCGCGATACGTGCCATGAACTAAATTCTCCCAGCTCCACGAGGCGCCGCATGGCAGCGGCCCCTCATCTCGTAGCGTTGCAACCCGTCACGCGCGATCGCGGCGAACGCGCGGAAGCGCCGCCGTAAACCGGTTTGTCGGGGTGGATCGCTGATACGGACCGATTCCCACCCTGTCAACCGGTGGACGGAACCAAATTCGGGATGGGGCGTGAGGTGCGCAGGTAGCGCATCCGCAACTCAGCCTCCCCGAACACGTCATCCCAGCGCAGGCTGGGGTCTCCGAGGAGCGGGCGCTGCGCGCTCCAACGGGGAGACCCCAGCCTGCGCTGGGGTGACGGTTGCGGCTGGCGGACCGAAGCCCGCCCTGCCCTTACGTGTCGAGGATCACCGCGATCTGTCCGGTCACGTCGTCCATGTCGGCCATGCCGTCGACGCGGTGAACCAGGCCGCGCGCTTCGTAGAGCGGCAGGATCGGCGCGGTCTTAGCGCGATATTCGACCATGCGGGTACGCACGGTTTCCTCGTTGTCGTCGGGACGCCGCTTGAACTCGGTCGCGCCGCACGCGTCGCACACCCCGGCAACCGCGGGTTGCTTGAACGTGTCATGATAGCCCGCACCGCAATTGGCGCAGGTAAAACGGCCGACGATGCGCTCGACCAGCGCATCCTCGTCGACCACCAGCTCGATCACATGGGTCAGCTGACGTCCGCGATGTTCGAGCAGCAGGTCGAGCGCGTCGGCCTGCGCCGCGGTGCGCGGATAGCCGTCGAAGATCGCGCCGCGATCGCCCAGCTGGTCAAGCCGCTCGCCGATCAGCGCCGACACGATCGCATCGGACACCAGTTCGCCGGCATCCATCACCGCCTTGGCTTGCAGGCCGACCGGGCTGCCCGCCTTCACCGCCGCGCGCAGCATGTCGCCGGTCGACAGCTGCACCATGCCGCGCGCCGCTTCGAGCCGCGCGGCCTGGGTGCCCTTGCCCGCGCCCGGCGGTCCGAGAAGGATGATGTCCATAGCTGCCCCCTTAGTCCTGTTACGCTCAGCCGCGCAGGCGTCCGCCCTTCAGCTTGGCCTTCTTGATGAGGTCGCCATACTGGTGCGCCAGCAGGTGCGACTGGATCTGCGTCACCGTGTCCATTGTCACGTTCACGACGATGAGCAGGCTGGTGCCGCCGAGATAGAAGGGAATCGACAGCGCCGATACCAGATATTCGGGCAGCAGGCAGATGATGACCAGATAGGCCGCACCGATGACCGTGATGCGGGTCAGCACATAGTCGAAATAATTCTCGGTATTCTTGCCCGGGCGGATGCCGGGGATGAACCCGCCATAGCGCTTGAGGTTATCGGCGGTCTCTTCGGGATTGAAGACGATCGCAGTGTAGAAGAACGAGAAGAACACGATGCCCGCGCCGTACAGCAGCATGTAGAGCGGCTGGCCATGCGCCAGATACTGGTTGAGGGTGATGATGAAGTCGCCCCAGCGGCTCTCGCCCGCCGTCGCCTGTCCGGCGAACTGGGTGATGGTCACCGGCATCAGCAGCAGCGACGACGCGAAGATTGGCGGGATCACACCGGCGGTGTTGATCTTGAGCGGCAGGTGACTGCGATCCGCCTGCACCCCGCGCGCCGTCTGACGCTTCGGGTACTGGATCAGGATGCGGCGCTGCGCGCGCTCCATGAAGCAGATGAACAGGACGAGGCCGGCGACCGCGACGATGATGCCGATCAGAGTCAGCGGGTTCATCGTGCCCGACCGGCTGCCTTCGAACAACTGGAGCAAAGTCGTCGGCAGATGTGCGACGATGCCGGCCATGATGATGAGCGAGATGCCGTTGCCGATGCCGCGGCTGGTGATCTGCTCACCCAGCCACATCAGGAACATGGTGCCGCCGATCAGCGAGATGACCGCCGCGATGCGGAAGGTCATGCCCGGCTCGATCACCGCCTGCGCGCCGGCCGAAGCGCCGAACGCCTCCAGCCCGACCGCGATGGTGTAGCCCTGGATCGCGGTCAGCGCGACCGTGCCGTAGCGGGTGTACTGGTTGAGCTTCTTGCGGCCCGATTCGCCTTCCTTCTTGATGGCGGCGAGCTGCGGGCTGAGCGACGTCGCGAGCTGCACGACGATCGATGCGGTGATATAGGGCATGACGCCCAGCGCGACGACCGACATGCGCGTCAGCGCACCGCCCGAAAAAGTATTGAAGAAGTCGAGAACGCCGCCCTGCGTCTGGTTCGCGAGCAGGCCGAGCTGCGTCGGGTCGATCCCCGGCAGCGGCACATAGCTCAGCATGCGGAACACGATCAGTGTCCCAAGCGTAAACCACAGGCGCTTCTTGAGTTCGGTCGCCTGACCGAATTTCGACAGATTGAGATTGGTCGCAAGACCGTCTGAGGCGGCTGCCATGGATATGTCCCGAATGATGCTGGCGGGCCATCAGCCCACCCCCCGGGCGACCATATAGGGGTTGCTGCCGGGATGTCTAAGGGGACGATACACGCCCCCCTAGGAAACCGTTCGGTTCGAGCAGCTTCGAGCGCAGTCGAGAAGCGTCCGTCGAGAACGGTCCGCTAAGCGGTACCCCGTTCTCGATATGCGCTCTCGACAGGCTCGATCGCTACTCGAACCCAACGGGAGCAGGCTTACGCGTGCGCAGCCTTCTTGGCGGCGAGCGTCTTGCCCTTCTTGGCAGCGGCCTTTTCGTGCGCGGGCACGACTTCGATGACCGACACCGAACCACCCGCCTTCTCAACCGCTTCGATCGCCGACTTCGACGCACCGGCAACGGTGAAGGTCAGCTTTGCGGTCAGTTCGCCCTTGCCGAGCAGACGGACGCCGTCCTTGCCGCCACGGGCCAGGTTCGCGGCCTTGAGCGCAGCGTGGTCGAGTGCCGCACCGGCTTCGATCTTGCCGGCGTCGACCGCCTTCTGGATCGCGCCGAGGTTCACTTCGGCGTAATCCTTGGCGAAGATGTTGTTGAAGCCGCGCTTCGGGATCCGCATGTGGAGCGGCATCTGGCCGCCTTCGAAGCCGTTGATCGAGACGCCTTCGCGGCTCTTCTGGCCCTTCTGGCCACGGCCGGCGGTCTTGCCCTTGCCCGAGCCGATGCCCCGGCCGACGCGCATCCGGCTCTTGCGGGCGCCGTCGTTGTCGCGGATTTCGTTGAGTTTCATGTGTGCACTCGCTTTCGCTATGTTCGCGCTAAAGAAATGAGGAAGGGGGCCGCATAGCCCCCTTCCCCGCATTTGTCACCGGTAAAGGTGGAAGGCGTATCAGCCTTCGACCGACACCATGTGCTGCACCTTGCGGATCATGCCACGCACCTCGGGGGTGTCGGCCAGTTCCACGGTCTTGTGCATCTTGTTGAGGCCGAGACCGATCAGCGTCGCGCGCTGATCCTTGGTCCGGCGGATCGGCGACCCGGTCTGGGTGATCTTCACGGTTGCCATCGCTCGTTACTCCACGATCGCCGCGGCGTCAGCCTCGGCGGTCTGCGATCCACCACGACCCAGCAGGTCGGCGATCTTCTTGCCGCGACGCTGGGCCACCGCCTTCGGCGACGACTGGTCGTTCAGCGCCTCGAAGGTCGCACGGATCATGTTGTACGGGTTCGACGTACCGACCGACTTGGTCACCACGTCGGCGACACCCAGCGATTCGAAGATCGCGCGCATCGGACCACCGGCGATGATGCCAGTACCCTGCGGCGCCGAACGCACCGTCACGCGACCGGCACCGAAGTGGCCGTTGCCGTCGTGATGCAGCGTACGACCGTCCTTCAGCGGAACGCGGACCATCGCCTTCTTGGCAGCGGCGGTCGCCTTCGAAATGGCTTCCGGCACTTCGCGCGCCTTGCCATGCCCGAAACCGACGCGGCCCTTGCCGTCGCCGACGACGACGAGCGCTGCGAAACCGAAGCGCTTGCCGCCCTTCACGGTCTTCGACACGCGGTTGATGTGGACGAGCTTTTCGATCAGCTCCTCGCCACCATCCTCTGCGCCGCGACGATCGTCGCGGCGGCCACGGCCGCCGTCACGGCCACCGCGACCACGGTCGCCGCCGCCCTGGCCACCACGACCACGGCCGCCACGCGGACCACGGCCCTGCGGCTGTTCGCCACCGGTCGCCTCAACGGCGGGTGCTTCGGCCTGATTGTTTTCGTCAGCCATGTCTTAGAACTCCAATCCGGCTTCGCGGGCGGCCTCGGCCAGCGCCTTGACGCGGCCGTGGAACAGGAAGCCGCCACGGTCGAATACGACCTGCGTCACGCCCGCGGCCTTCGCCGCTTCCGCAACGCGGGTGCCGACGCCCTTGGCGGCATCGATGTTCGCGCCGGAGGTGCCACGCACGTCCTTTTCCAGGGTCGATGCCGAAGCAACGGTACGACCCGCTGCATCGTCGATGACCTGGGCGTAGATGTGCTTGCCCGAACGATGGATCGACAGCCGCGCACGGCCGCCCGAACGCGCACGAAGCGCGGTGCGATTGCGCCGACGGCGCTTCTCGAAGAGGGAGAGACCCTTGGTCATTACTTCTTCTTCCCTTCCTTGCGGAAGATGAACTCGCCGTCGTACTTGATGCCCTTGCCCTTGTACGGCTCGGGCTTACGCCAACGACGGATCTCGGCAGCGATCTGACCGACCTTCTGCTTGTCGATCCCGCTGATTTCGATCGTGGTCTGATCGGGCGTCTTGATCTCGATGCCTTCCGGCACGTCGATGTTGACGTCGTGGCTGTAGCCGAGCTGCAGCTTCAGATTCTTGCCCTGCGCAGCCGCACGATAGCCGACGCCGGTGATCAGCAGCTTCTTGGTGAAGCCGGTGGTCACGCCGGTGATCAGGTTCTGCACGAGCGTGCGCTGCATGCCCCAGAACGCGCGAGCGCGCTTGGTGTCATTCGCCGGCTGCACCGAGATGCTGTCGCCTTCGACGGCATAGCTGATGTCGTCGGCCAGCGGCAGCGTCAGCGTGCCCTTCGGACCCTTCACGCTCAGCTCGCGCCCTGCGATGTTGGCGGTCACGCCGGCCGGAACCGGGACTGCCTTCTTACCGATGCGGCTCATCAGAAGACCTCCGCGAGGACTTCGCCACCGACATTCTGTTCGCGCGCTTCGGCGTCGGACAGAACGCCGCGCGGCGTCGAGACGATAGTGATGCCGAGGCCATTGCGCACCTTCGGCAGTTCCTGCGAACCCGAATAGACGCGGCGACCGGGCTTCGAAACGCGCGCGACGTGCTTGATCGCCGGCTGGCCTTCGAAATACTTCAGCTCGATGCGGATGCCGGCCGCGGGGCCCATCTGCTCTTCGCTGTAGCCACGGATATAGCCCTCACGCTGCAGCACGTCGAGGACACGGGCCCGCAACTTGCTGGCAGGCGTCAGGACGGAGTCCTTGCGCGCGCGCTGGCCGTTGCGGATGCGGGTGAGCATGTCACCCAGGGGATCGGTCAATGCCATTGCTGTGTTCCTTACCAGCTCGACTTCGTGACGCCGGGGATCAGGCCCTTGTTGGCCAGTTCACGCAGCATGACGCGGGCGAGACGGAACTTGCGATAATAGCCACGGGGACGACCCGTCAGCTCGCAACGGTTGCGGATGCGGGTCGGATTCCCGTTGCGGGGAATCTCGGCCATCTTCAGCCGCGCGATCAGACGCTCGGTTTCGTCGAGCGACTGGTCGGCTGCGATCGCCTTCAGCTTCGCATATTTGGGTGCGAACTTCTTGACGAGCGCGCGACGGCGCTCGTTCTTGTTCACGGAACTCAGTTTCGCCATGGACTTAAGCTCTCTTCGTTAAAGCGAACGGCCGCCCCCGTGGCCGGGGGCGGACCGGATTAGGCCGCCTTCTTTTCCTCGGCTTCCGCTTCCTGCGGGAAGGGGAAACCGAACAGACGCAGAAGCTCGCGAGCTTCGTCGTCGGTCTTGGCGGTGGTGGTCACGATCACATCCATGCCGCGCACCTTGTCGATGCGGTCATAGTTGATTTCGGGGAACACGATCTGTTCCTTGATGCCGCAGGCATAGTTGCCACGGCCGTCGAACGACTTCGGGTTCAGGCCACGAAAGTCGCGGACGCGGGGGAGCGCGATGGTGATGAAGCGATCGAGGAATTCGTACATCCGCTCACGGCGCAGCGTGACCTTGCAGCCGATCGCCATGCCTTCACGCAGCTTGAACTGCGCAATCGACTTCTTCGCCTTGGTGACGACAGGCTTCTGGCCCGCGATCAGCTCCATTTCGGAGCTGGCCTGCTCGACCTTCTTCTTGTCCTGCGTCGCCTCGCCCACGCCCATGTTCAGGACGATCTTTTCGATCCGGGGCACTTCGAGCGCGTTCTTGTAACCGAACTTCTCGGTCATCGCCTTCACGATGCGATCGTCATAGATCGACTTCATGCGCGGCGTGTACTTATCAGCCATTGATGACCTCCCCGCCCTTCACGGCGACCCGGACCTTCTTGCCGTCACGCACTTCGAAACGAACGCGGGTCGGCTTGCCGTCGACGACGTGCGCGACCTTGCTGACGTGCAGCGGCGCTTCCGAGCGCACCAGACCGCCCTGCGGGTCGGCCTGGTTCGGCTTCTTGTGGCGAACGGCGATGTTGACGCCGGAAACGACGACCTTGCCATCCTTCGGCATCGACTGGGTGACCTGGCCGGTCTTGCCCTTGTCCTTGCCCGACAGGACGATCACGGTGTCGCCCTTCTTGATCTTCGCAGCAGCCATTACAGCACCTCAGGGGCGAGCGAGATGATCTTCATGAAGCCCTTCGAGCGCAGCTCGCGGACCACCGGGCCAAAGATACGGGTGCCGATCGGCTCCTCGTTCTTGTTGACCAGCACCGCGGCGTTGCCGTCGAAGCGGATCACCGAACCGTCGGTGCGACGGATGTCCTTGGCGGTGCGAACGATGACGGCGCGGTGCACGTCACCCTTCTTCACGCGGCCGCGCGGAGCGGCTTCCTTGATGCTGACGACGATGACGTCGCCGACACCGGCCGTGCGGCGCTTCGAGCCGCCCAGCACCTTGATGCACTGCACCCGCTTCGCGCCGCTGTTGTCAGCGACGTCGAGGTTGGATTGCATCTGAATCATGGATGCGATTCCTTGTCCATGGGGCCGATTCCGACCGGACCCCGCCTGCTAAAAATGAACCCCCGGCTGCGGGATACCGCGCCGGGGGGAGCGGCCCATTAACCGCCCCATAGCGAAAAGGCAAGCCTTCCCGCGAATGTTCGTCACATCCGGGTCCGACCCCGGAATTGCTTGGGGTGGCAACGCCGAAGCGCCCCACCCCTGCAAAGGCTTACGCCTCGGCTGCGACTTCCGCCGGCGTCGCGTGGGTGTTCACCCGCTCGATCACCTTCCAGGTCTTCAGCTTCGAGATCGGCGCGGTCTCTTCGATGCGCACGGTCTCGCCTTCGCGATACTCATTGCCCTCGTCATGGGCATGGTACTTCTTCGAACGGCGGATGATCTTGCCGTAGAGGGGGTGCTTCACCTTCCGCTCTACCTTGACCACCACCGTCTTGTCGGTCTTGTCCGAGACGATCATCCCGGTCAGCACGCGCTTCGGCATGTCTCTCGTCCTTACTTGTCGGACGAGCGCGAACGCTCGCCCTGCAGCGTCTTGATCCGCGCGATGTCGCGACGGACTTCCTTCACGCGGGTCGGCTTTTCCAGCTGGCTGGTCGCCGCCTGGAAGCGGAGGTTGAACGCCTCACGCTTCAGGCTCGACAGTTCCTCGACCAGCTGGTCGTCGCTCTTGGCGCGAAGATCGGTTGCCTTCGTCATTTTCAACCCTCCAGGTGCGAGGTGTCGCCCAGACGGGCAACGACCTTGACCGCGATCGGCAGCTTCATCGCGGCGCGCGAGAACGCCTCCGCGGCGAGCGGGCCGGGCACGCCGTCCAGTTCGAACAGGATCCGACCCGGCTTGACGCGGGCGACCCAGAATTCGGGCGAGCCCTTGCCCGAGCCCATGCGGACTTCGGCCGGCTTCGACGACACCGGCAGATCCGGGAAGATCCGGATCCACAAGCGGCCCTGGCGCTTGATGTGACGCGTGATCGCGCGGCGGGCCGCTTCGATCTGGCGGGCGGTGATCCGCTCCGGCTCCATCGCCTTCAGGCCGTACGACCCGAAGTTCAGCGACGTACCGCCCTTGGCATCGCCATGGATGCGGCCCTTGAAGGCCTTGCGGAACTTGGTGCGCTTTGGTTGCAGCATCTCAAATTATCCTTAGCGGCGGTGATCGTCGCGCGCGGGGCGCACGCCGGAGGTCTGGGCCTCCATCATCAGCCGGTCCTGCGCCATCGGGTCGTGGCCGAGGATCTCACCCTTGAAGATCCAGACCTTGACGCCGCAGACGCCATACGCGGTGTGCGCTTCGGCCTCGGCATAGTCGAGGTTCGCGCGCAGCGTGTGCAGCGGAACGCGACCTTCGCGATAGCCTTCCGAACGGGCGATTTCCGCACCGCCCAGACGACCGCCGCAAGCGACGCGGATGCCGTCGGCACCCAGGCGCATCGCCGACTGCACCGCACGCTTCATGGCGCGGCGGAAGGCGATACGACGCTCGAGCTGGTCGGCAATGCCCAGCGCGACGAGCTTCGCGTCGATTTCCGGCTTGCGGATTTCAACGATGTTCAGCGACACGTCCGAGCCCGTCATCGTGCCCAGCTTCTTGCGAAGCTTTTCGATGTCGGTGCCCTTCTTGCCGATGATCACGCCCGGACGGGCTGCGAAGATCGAGATGCGGCACAGCTTGGCCGGACGCTCGATGACCACCTTGGAGATCGCGGCCTGCGGCAGCGTCTTCATGATGTACTGGCGGATCTTCAGATCCTCCAGCAGCAGACGGCCATAGTCGGCGCCTTCGGCATACCAACGGCTGTCCCAGGTGCGGTTGATCTGCAGACGCAGACCGATGGGATTGGACTTGTGACCCATTACGCTTCCTCCACCTCGGACACGACGATGCGCACGCGGCTGAACGGCTTCAGGATGCGCGTCGACTTGCCGCGACCGCGGGTCGCAAAACGCTTCATCGTGATCGACTTGCCGACCGAGGCTTCCTTGACGACGAGCGCGTCGACGTCGAGGTTGTGGTTGTTTTCCGCGTTCGCGATCGCCGAAGCGAGGCACTTGCGGACGTCGACCGCCATCGCCTTCTTCGAGAAGGCGAGGATGTTCATCGCGTCACCGGCCTTGCGGTTGCGGATGAGCGCGGCGACGAGGTTCAGCTTCTGCGCCGAGCCGCGGACCTGGGTCGCGACCGCCAGAGCTTCCTTGTCACCAACGCGGCGGGGTGCTGCCTGCTTGCTCATCAGCGCTTGCCCTTCTTGTCGGCGGCGTGGCCGGGGAAGAAGCGCGTCGGAGCGAACTCGCCGAGCTTCATGCCCACCATGTCTTCGTTGACCGAAACCGGCACGAACTTGCGGCCGTTATAGACGTTGAACGTCAGGCCGACGAACTGCGGGAGAATGGTCGAGCGGCGCGACCAGGTCTTGATCGGGCCGGCACGGGTGCCGGCGTCCTGCGCCACTTCTGCCTTCTTCAGCAGGTTGAGGTCCACGAACGGACCCTTCCATACGGAACGAGCCATCGCTTAGCCCTTCTTCTTCGCGTGACGGCTACGGATGATCATCTTGTCCGTCGCCTTGTTGTGCCGCGTGCGCGCGCCCTTGGTCGGCTTGCCCCACGGGGTGACCGGGTGACGGCCGCCCGAGGTCCGGCCTTCACCACCGCCGTGCGGGTGGTCGACCGGGTTCTTGGCGACGCCGCGGGTAAGCGGACGATGGCCGAGCCAGCGGTTGCGACCGGCTTTGCCCAGGTTCTGGTTCTGGTTGTCGGGGTTCGACACCGCACCGATCGTCGCCATGCAGGCGGCGTGGATGTAGCGCTGTTCACCCGAGTTCAGACGAACGATGACCATGCCCTTGTCGCGGCCGACGACCTGCACGTACGTGCCGGCCGAACGAGCGATCTGACCGCCCTTGCCCGGCTTCATCTCGATGTTGTGGACGATCGTGCCGACCGGCACCTGGCCCAGTTCCATCGCGTTGCCCGGCTTCACGTCGGTCTTCTTGCCCGCGATCACCTTGTCGCCGACGTTCAGACGCTGCGGCGCGATGATGTAGGCGACGCGGTCCTTGCCCGCTTCGTCCGCACCATAGTTGATCAGCGCGATGAAGGCGGTGCGGTTGGGATCATATTCGATCCGCTCCACGGTGCCCTCGACGTCCCACAGGCGACGCTTGAAGTCGATGATGCGGTAGCGCTGCTTGTGACCGCCGGCGATGCCGCGCGAGGTCACATGGCCCTTGTTGTTGCGACCGCCGGTCTTGGTCTTGCCTTCGGTCAACGACTTGACCGGACGGCCCTTGTACAGCGCCGAACGGTCGATCAGGACCAGGCCACGCTGCGACGGCGTGGTCGGATTATATTGCTTGAGTGCCATGTTACTTGGCCCCCTCGGTAATGTCGATCGACTGGCCTTCGGCCAGCGTCACGATCGCCTTCTTGAAGTCCGAGCGAGTGTAGGGCGCGCCCTTCCACTTCTTGGTCTTGCCCTTGGTCACGATCGTGTTCACGCCGGTGACGGTGACGTTGAACAGCGCTTCGACCGCTGCCTTGATCTCCGGCTTCGACGCCTTGTTCGCGACCTTGAAGACGACCGCGTTATGCTCGGAGAGCATCGTCGCCTTTTCGGTGATGTGCGGCGCGAGCACCACGTCATAGTGACGGATGTCGATCGCCTGCTGCTGCTTAGCCATTGAAGCGGGCCTCCAGCTTTTCGACGGCGGCGCGGGTCAGTACCAGCGTGTCGTGCTTCAGGATGTCATAGACGTTGGCGCCACCGGCCGGCAGGACATTGACCTGACGGAGGTTGCGCGCGGCCAGCGCGAAGGTGGTTTCCACGGCGTCGCCGTCGATGACCAGCGCGGTCTTGCCGAAGCCCAGCTTCGACAGGTTGCCGGTCAGCGCCTTGGTCTTGCCGTCCTCGACGGTCAGGCCGTCCAGGACCACCAGCGAACCCGCCTTGGCATGGCTCGACAGCGCCATCTTCAGACCCAGTGCACGAACCTTCTTGTTCAGGCCCGGGTTGAAGTCGCGGACGCGGGCACCGTGCGCCTTACCACCGCCGATGAACACCGGCGCGCGACGATCGCCGTGACGGGCGACACCGCCGCCCTTCTGGCGACCCAGCTTCTTGCCCGAACGCGCGACATCGGCGCGCTCGCGGGTGCCGCGGGCGGTGCCGCGACGCTTTTCGAGCTGCCAGGTCACGACCCGGTGCAGGATGTCCGCACGCGGATCGAGGCCGAACACCTCGTCGTTCAGCTCGATATCGCCGCTTTCGACGGCGTCGAGGGTCTGTACCTTGACCTTCATGATCAGCCCTCCTGGCCGTCGGTCGCTGCCGGTGCGGCCGCGTCGTTGCTGTTGGCGCTCTTCAGGCCCGCGGGATACGGCGCGTCGGCATGGCGCGCGACCTTCACCGCGTCCTTGACCGTCAGCCAGCTACCCTTGTGGCCGGGGACCGAACCCTTGATGAAGATCAGCCCGCGTTCGACGTCGGTCGATACGACCTGCAGATTCTGCTGCGTGCGGTTACGGTCGCCCATGTGGCCGGCCATCTTCTTGTTCTTGAAGACCTTGCCCGGATCCTGACGCTGACCGGTCGAACCGTGCGAACGGTGCGATACCGACACGCCGTGCGTGGCGCGCAGACCACCGAAGCCCCAACGCTTCATGGCGCCCGCAAAGCCCTTGCCCTGCGTACGGCCCGAAACGTCGACCAGCTGGCCGGCGACATAGTGATCGGCACCGATGGTGGCACCGACATCCAGCAGCGCATCGTCCGCCACGCGGAACTCGACCACGCGCGCCTTCGGGGTCACTTCGGCCTTGCCGAAATGGCCACGTTGCGGCTTGGCGACGTTCTTCGCCTTGGCGGTGCCGGCGCCGAGCTGCACCGCGACGTAACCGTCACGATCCTTCTCACGACGGGCGACGACCTGCACGTCCTCCAGCTGCAGGACGGTGACGGGCACGTGGCGCCCATCGTCCTGGAACAACCGGGTCATTCCCATTTTCTTCGCGATCACGCCAGTGCGCATGACCCACTCCTCCAACAGAGGCTCGTCTTGACGACGAGCTTGCCTAACGAAAAAGGCCCCGGTGCGCGGTCACCCGCCTCCGAAGCCCCAGCCCTTGCGATCTGCACGCCCCCGCCAGGGCCAGACATCGCCGATATTCCCCCACCGAAGGGCTGCATCGACGATAGCGGGGACGCGGACAACGGCACTTCGTCCGCAGACTTCGTGCCGTTCGGTATCCCTATGGTTGCTTTCCCGGCTTCGACCGCCTTTGTTCAGAACGAACCGGCGGGAAGCGAAAGCGCGACGCAGGGCGGAATCACCCTACGTCGCGGCAAGCGGCTATTACGCCAGCTTGATCTCTACGTCCACCCCTGCCGCGAGGTCGAGCTTCATGAGCGCGTCGACGGTCTGCGGGGTCGGCTGCACGATGTCGAGCAGACGCTTGTAGGTCCGGGTCTCGAACTGCTCGCGCGACTTCTTGTCGATGTGCGGGCCGCGGTTGACCGTGAACTTGTCGATGTGCGTGGGCAGCGGAATCGGTCCACGGATCAGGGCGCCGGTGCGACGGGCGGTGTCGGCGATGTCGCCGGCAGCCTGGTCGAGCACGCGATGGTCGAACGCCTTCAGGCGAATACGGATATTGTTGTCCATGGTCCTACCGATGCGAAAGAGCGGGCCGTTGGGACGGCTCTTGATTAACAACGAATGGCTTAGTGAGCACCCCAGCTACAAGCGAGGCGCCCTCATAAAATAGCAAATGGCGGCCCCCGTCTCCGGGGACCGCCACCTGTTCGAGTCGCTATATTACTTGTCGATGCCGCTGACAACCCCTGCGCCGACGGTACGACCGCCTTCACGGATGGTGAAGCGCTGGCCGACGTCCATGGCGATCGGAGCGATCAGCTTCACGCCCAGCGCGACTTCGTCGCCCGGCATGACCATTTCGGTGCCTTCCGGCAGTTCGATGGTGCCGGTCACGTCGGTCGTGCGGAAGTAGAACTGCGGACGATAGTTGGCGAAGAACGGCGTGTGACGGCCACCTTCGTCCTTCGACAGCACGTACACCGACGACTGGAAGTCGGTGTGCGGCGTGATCGAGCCCGGCTTCGCCAGAACCTGACCACGCTCCACTTCGTCACGGGCGACGCCGCGGATCAGCGCGCCGATGTTGTCGCCGGCCTGGCCCTGATCGAGCAGCTTGCGGAACATTTCGACGCCGGTCACGACGGTCTTGCGGACCGATTCGTGGATGCCGACGATTTCGACTTCTTCGCCGACCTTCACAACGCCGGTTTCGACGCGGCCGGTGACCACGGTGCCGCGACCCGAGATCGAGAACACGTCTTCGATCGGCATCATGAACGGCTTGTCCAGCGGACGTTCCGGCTGCGGGATCGACTCGTCGACGGCCTTCATCAGCTCGAGGATCGCGTCCTGGCCGAGCTTCTGGTCCGAACCCGACAGGGCGCAGGTGGCCGAGCCACGGATGATCGGAATGTTGTCGCCGTCGAATTCACGCTTCGACAGCTCTTCGCGGATTTCCATTTCGACGAGTTCGAGGATTTCCTCGTCGTCGACCAGGTCGACCTTGTTCAGGAAGACGACCATGGTGGGAACGCCGACCTGCTTGGCGAGCAGGATGTGCTCCTTGGTCTGCGGCATCGGGCCGTCGGTGGCCGACACGACCAGGATCGCGCCGTCCATCTGCGCCGCGCCGGTGATCATGTTCTTCACATAGTCGGCGTGACCCGGGCAGTCGACGTGCGCATAGTGGCGGTTGGCGGTCTCATACTCGACGTGCGCGGTCGAGATGGTGATGCCGCGCTCGCGCTCTTCCGGAGCCTTGTCGATGTTGGCGAAGTCGACGGCGACGCCGCCCATCGTGTCCGCCAGCACCTTGGTGATCGCGGCCGTCAGCGAGGTCTTGCCGTGGTCGACGTGGCCGATGGTGCCGATGTTCAGGTGCGGCTTGTTCCGCTCGAATTTTGCCTTTGCCATTTTCCTACCTTCTGATTCGAATTCGGTGCCGCATCAGGGGCCACGCGAACGCGGCCCTTTAGCGGGTGTTGTTTCGTAATGCCAGCCCCCGAACCGGGGAGAGGACGACGAAGTAAATTCGCCGTCGGTCGGAGCGGTCGTGGGACCGCTCCGCCGGCCGGCCTTTCGGCGTCTCGGAGCTAAGCTGGCTTAGCCCCGTGCGCCTCAGGCCATCTTCGCCTTGACCTCATCCGCGACGTTCTGCGGCACTTCGTCATAGTGCGAGAACTGCATCGAGTATTGCGCGCGGCCCTGCGTGAACGAGCGGAGCTGGTTCACATAGCCGAACATGTTGGCGAGCGGGACCATCGCTTCGACGGTCTGCGCGTTGCCGCGGCTGTCGGTGCCCTGGATCTGGCCACGACGGCTGTTCATGTCGCCGATGACGTCGCCCAGATAGTCTTCCGGGGTCACGACCTCGACCTTCATGATCGGCTCGAGCAGCTTGATGCCGGCCTTCTGCGCCGCTTCGCGCATCGCGCCGCGGGCGCAGATTTCGAACGCCAGCGCCGACGAGTCGACGTCGTGGTACTTGCCGTCGATCAGGTGCACTTCGAAGTCGATGATCGGGAAGCCGATCAGCGAACCGGTCTGTGCCGTCTCGCGCATGCCCTTTTCCACCGACGGGATATATTCGCGCGGGATGTTGCCGCCCTTGATCTCGTCGAAGAACTGGTAGCCCGAACCACGCTCGCCGGGAACGACCTTGACCTTCACTTCGCCGAACTGGCCCGAACCACCCGACTGCTTCTTGTGGGTGTAGGTCAGCTCGACCGGCTTGGCGAGATATTCGCGATACGCCACCTGCGGCGCACCGACATTCGCTTCCACCTTGAATTCGCGCTTCATGCGATCGACGAGGATTTCGAGGTGAAGTTCACCCATGCCCTTGATGATCGTCTGGCCCGATTCATGGTCGGTCGACACACGGAACGAGGGGTCCTCGGCAGCCAGGCGGTTGAGCGCGATGCCCATCTTTTCCTGGTCCGCCTTGGTCTTCGGCTCCACCGACAGCTCGATCACGGGTTCCGGGAACTCCATGCGTTCCAGGATGATCGGGTTGGCCGGATCGCACAGCGTATCGCCGGTCGTCGTTTCCTTCAGGCCCGCGATGGCGACGATGTCGCCCGCACGCGCCTCGTCGATGTCCTCACGCGAGTTCGCGTGCATGAGGAGCATACGGCCGATCTTTTCCTTCTTGTCCTTCACCGAGTTCAGGTACGAACCCTTGGTGAGGGTGCCCGAATAGATGCGGGCGAAGGTCAGCGAGCCGACGAACGGATCGTTCATGATCTTGAACGCCAGCAGCGACAGCGGCGCGGTGTCCGACGCCGGACGCGAATCCGGGGTCTCGCCGTCGAGCTTCACGCCCTGCACGTCCGGAATGTCCAGCGGCGACGGCAGATAGTCGACGACCGCGTCAAGCAGCGGCTGCACGCCCTTGTTCTTGAACGCCGAACCGCACACGATCGGCACGAAGTTCATCGCCAGCGTCCCCTTGCGGATCAGCTTCTTGAGGTCGGCGACCGACGGCTCGTTGCCTTCGAGATAGGCTTCCATCAGGTCGTCGTCCTGCTCGACGGCCATTTCGATCAGGTCGCTGCGATACTTCGCAGCCTTTTCCTTCATGTCTTCCGGAATGTCCTGATATTCGAACTTCGCGCCCAGCGACTCTTCGAGCCAGATGATCGCGCGGTTCTCGACCAGGTCGACCAGGCCCTTGAAGCCGCCTTCGATACCGATCGGGAGATACAGGACCGCCGGACGCGCACCCAGACGCTCGATGATCGAATCGACGCAGAAATAGAAGTCGGCGCCGGTGCGGTCGAGCTTGTTGACGAAGCACATGCGCGGCACGCCGTACTTGTCGGCCTGACGCCACACGGTTTCCGACTGCGGCTCGACGCCGGCAACGCCGTCGAAACAGGCGACCGCACCGTCGAGCACGCGCAGCGAACGCTCGACTTCGATGGTGAAGTCGACGTGGCCGGGGGTGTCGATGATGTTGATCAGGTGCTCTTCACCCTTGCCCTCTTCCGCACGCCACTTGCAGGTGGTTGCCGCCGAGGTGATGGTGATGCCGCGTTCCTGCTCCTGCTCCATCCAGTCCATGGTGGCGGTGCCTTCGTGCACTTCGCCGATCTTGTAGGACTTGCCGGTGTAGTAAAGAATACGCTCGGTGGTGGTCGTCTTGCCGGCGTCGATGTGCGCCATGATGCCGATGTTACGATACCGTTCGAGCGGATGGCTGCGGGCCATGATCGTGCTTCCTTAGCAATGTGGGGAGCGAGGCATGACGCCCGCTCCCCACGATATAGGCGGTTAGTTCAGCGGTGAAAAGCCACCGCCTTTGCTTACCAGCGGTAGTGCGAGAAGGCGCGGTTCGCTTCCGCCATGCGGTGCGTGTCTTCGCGCTTCTTGACGGCGTTGCCGCGGTTGTTGGCAGCGTCCATCAGCTCACCCGACAGGCGCGCCGACATGGTGTTCTCGCTGCGGTTGCGGGCCGAGGCGATCAGCCAGCGGATGGCGAGTGCCTGGGCGCGTTCGAAGCGGACTTCGACCGGGACCTGGTAGGTCGCACCACCGACGCGGCGCGAACGCACTTCGATGTTCGGCTTCACGTTGTTCAGCGCATCGTGGAACACGCCCAGCGGATCGCGCTTCGCACGGGCTTCGACGGTTTCGAATGCCGAATAGACGATGCCTTCGGCGACGGACTTCTTGCCGTCCAGCATCACCGAATTCATGAACTTGGTCAGAACCTCATCCCCGTATACGGGATCAGGCAGGATTTCCCGCTTTTCGGGACGACGACGACGAGCCATCAGATATTCCTTCAATCTTCAGCCGGTTCCCGAACCTGTCGGGGGCTTACTGGGGGTAGATGGACCTCAGGCCGCGCAGAAGCTGCGCGGCACGGGATCACTTCGGACGCTTGGCGCCGTACTTCGAACGCGACTGGCGGCGATCCTTGACACCCTGCGTATCGAGCACGCCGCGCAGGACGTGGTAGCGAACGCCGGGAAGATCGCGCACACGACCGCCGCGGATCAGCACGACCGAGTGCTCCTGGAGGTTGTGGCCTTCACCCGGAATGTAGCTGATGACTTCGCGGCTGTTGGTCAGGCGGACCTTGGCCACCTTGCGCAGCGCCGAGTTCGGCTTCTTCGGGGTCGTCGTGTAGACGCGGGTGCAGACACCGCGCTTCTGCGGGTTCTGGTCCATCGCAGGGACCTTCGACTTGGCCTTCTGCGGTTCGCGGCCCTTGCGGACCAGCTGGTTGATCGTCGGCATGAAGCCCTTCACCTTATCTTGCGGTTACTTTGCCGGAGCCGTTCCTGTCAGAAATGCGCAAAGGCCACGTGGGCGCAAACCCTCGGGGCCGATGTCTCCAGCAATGTTCAGCTCTTTGAACCCACATGCAGGCCAGTGACGGCTACGACGCCGACCCAGCGGGACGCGCGGCCTATACCGATCCGCCCCCGCGCGGTCAATGGTGCTGGGCGGACACCCGAATGCCAAACGGACGGCAAGGCCCCTGCCCTGCCGTCCGCCGTCACAGCATTCCGATCGCCGGGCGATCAGTTCATGCTGTTGCCCATCGTCGCGTTCATCGCGTCGGGCGTGTTGCCCATCATCGCGTCGCCGGCGGTCGTGACCGAATTGGCTTCGGTCTCCATCGGATTGATCGCGATCATCTCGTTGCCGACCTCGCCGTCGTTGCGGAAGGCGGCATTGGCATAGACGTCGTTCGACACGACGTTCGCATCGTTGGTCGTCACGATTTCCTGTCCGCCGCACGCGCCGAGCAGCGCGACGAGTGGCAGGGCGGCAGCGGCGGCGAAACGGGTCATCGGTTTGTCTCCAGCGGTTCGGCGGTCCAACGTCGCGCGGTGCCGTCGCGTTCCGGTCCGTCAGCGCGCCGAGAAGCCGGTATCGATCGCAAAGCCGACCCACATCGCCGCCAGCACCGCATGCGACGCGACGAAGAACAGGAAGCGCGGCCGCACCCGGCCGTCGATATGCGCGATGCTGTGCCCGGCGCGCAGCGCGACATAGACCCAGGCGAGCGAAACCTGCGCCAGCGTCGCGAGCCCCGTGATCAGCAGCAGCGGGACCAGCGCGAAATAGAGGACCGGCATCTCGAACAGGTTGGCGAGATTGGCGGCGGGCCGTTCGACCGGGCGGAAATAGGCGCGACTCGCCTCGCTGTCGACTAAGTCGGTCGCGCGGGGCCGCTGCCGCCGCATATGGCCGAAGCGCGCCTGTACCAGCGTCAGGCTGACCAGAAAGATCAGCGCGACGAGCGCGAAGCTCGGCCACAGGATCGCCCGCGTCATCATCGTCATCACCCCCATTTGCCCGGCCCGCCGCACAACCTATACCGATGCGACCTGTTGCGCCAACGGAGCGATGCGATGCCCCCTGCCCTGCCGATCGACGGGAGCTGCCGCTGTGGCCGGGTGCACCTCCACATCGATGCCGCGCCGATGATGACGATGGCGTGCCATTGCCGCGGATGCCAGCGCATGTCCGGCAGCGCCTTCTCGTTGACGCTCGCGGT
This sequence comes from Sphingomonas hankookensis, assembly GCF_028551275.1. NCBI lineage: Bacteria > Pseudomonadati > Pseudomonadota > Alphaproteobacteria > Sphingomonadales > Sphingomonadaceae > Sphingomonas > Sphingomonas hankookensis. Next base: position 1,551,152 of record NZ_CP117025.1, on the reverse strand, counting down.
GCCGAGCGCCGCGCTGACCGTCACCGGCGATACCGTCATCGGCGGGCTGCATGGCGAACAGGTCCGCCACCATCATTGCGACCATTGCAAGGGCTGGCTGTTCACCCGCATCGAACCCGATCCCGGCTTCACCAATGTTCGTGTCGGCGTACTCGACCGGCCGGAAGCGTTCGCGCCGTTCATCGACACCTGCGTTGCCGAGGCGCTGCCCTGGGCGACGACGCCCGCGCGCCACCGCTATCCGGGCTTTCCGCCGCCCGAGGCGTTCGGCCCGCTGCTGGCGGAATATGCCGCGATGCGGACGGACTGACGCGGCGCTTCCGCCCGGCGGCGAGCGGCGATAGAAGCCGCTCCATGCGTATCCTGTTCGCCCTGTTGCTGATGGCGCTCGCGCCCGCCGCCCACGCCCAGTCCGCCACCCGCGCCGCGCCGGGCTATGTCCGGGTGAAGATCGACACCAATGTCGGGTCGATCATCGTCGCGCTGGACGTCAAACGCGCGCCGGCGACGTCGAAGAACTTCCTCGCCTATGTCGATGACGGTCGGTTCGACGATACCGACTTCTACCGTTCGGCGCGGCGCAAGGCCGATCCGAAGCTGGGCTTCATCCAGGGTGGCATCCGCACCGATGCCCGCCGCATCCTGCCGCCCTTTCCGCACGAACGGACCGACCGCACCGGCGTGAAACATGTCGACGGCGCGATCTCGATGGCGCGGCGCCCCGAGGCCAATTCGGCGGGCGGCAATTTCGTGCTGCTGGTCGGCGCGATGCCCAGCATGGACGCGAAGGACGACTTCGCCGGCTATGCCGCGTTCGGCCGGGTCGTCGGCGGCATGGACGTGGTCAAGCGCATCCTCGCCAGGCCGACCGGCGGCGGATCGGACGCGATGAAGGGGCAGATGATCCTCGACCCCATCCGCATCCTGCGCGCCCGGCGACTGGACGGAAAGCCGCAGCCGACCGGCCAGCCGAAGGTGTGGCTGATCGGCGTGCGGCGGTAGTTGGACCGACGCCCGTTGCAAATCGTCGCCCCAGCGAAGGCTGGGGCCTCCCGCGGCGAGGCGCGCGCGCCTTTACCGGGAGATTCCAGCCTTCGCTGGAATGACGTACTGGTCGATACTCACCCCGCCGCCTGCATCTCCGCCATCGCCGCATCGTCCAGCTCGCTCGCCCGGACATGCGCCGGACGGTCGGCCAGCCGGGCGGCATAGGCCAGGAACGCATCGCGCTTCGGCAGCGTACCGAACTGCGTCCCCCACATCACCTGCGACCCGACATAGACATCGGCGGCGGTGAAGCGGTCGCCCGCGATATAGGGGTGCGCCGACACCGCCGCCTCCAGCACGTCGACCACCCGGTCGTAATCGCCATAGCCGACCATCCGCTGCTGATCGTCGGTTGGCACGACGCCCAGCGAGCGGTTGGTGACCGCCTGCTCGACCGGCCCCGCCGCGAAGAACAGCCAGCGATAATAATCGGCATGTTCGCCCGCGACCGGTGCAAGACCGGCGTCGGGAAAGGCATCGGCAAGATAGGCGCAGATCGCGGCACATTCGGTGACGACATGACCGTCATGGACGATCGCCGGCACCTTCCCCATCGGGTTGATTGCCAGATAGGCGTCGGCCTTCATCGTCCCGCCATAGCCGAGCATCTCGACATCATAGTCCGCGCCAACCTCCTCCACCATCCAGCGCGCGATCCGCCCGCGCGACATCGGGTTGGTGTACAGCGTCAGTCCGGCCATGGGGCATCTCCTCCAAATCATTGGAACGAAGGTGGAACATCTACCTATTTGGCGTCAAGCTCGTGACGCAGAAAGGCGATGGTCCGATCCCAGGCCAGTTTCGCCGCAGCAGCATCGTAGCGCATCGCAGAGGTGTCGTTGTTGAACGCATGGTCGACCCCGGGATAGACATGCGTCGTCGCGGTCTTGCCGGCCTTGCGCAGCGCCTCGCCCCACGGGATCGCCGTCGCATTCACCCGCGCATCCTTCTCCGCCAGCTGCAGCATCATCGCCGCGCGCACCTTCGGCGCTTCGGCCGGATCGGGGGCCGGCCCGTAATAGCTGACTCCGGCCGACAGCAGCGGATCGGCCACCGCCAGCCGGTTGACGAACGCCCCGCCCCAGCAAAATCCGACCGCGCCGGTCTTCAGTCCCCGGCGCTCACCCCGCGCCTTGGCGAGATACGCCCTCGCCTGCGCGAGCGCGACGTCATAATCGATCGTGCCGATCATCGCGCGGGCCTTGTCCTCGTCGGCTGGCGTGCCGCCCTGCGGCGCGAGCAGATCGGGGGCAATCACCCGGAAGCCGGCCAGCGCGACCCGTCGCGCGACATCCTCGATATGGGCGTTGAGCCCGCGATTTTCGTGGATGACCAGCACCAGCGGCAGCTTGCCGCCGCCCTTGGGCGCTGCGAAATAGGCGGTGGCGGGATGCCCCGCCTCGGTCCCGCTCGCCTTCGCGACATCGAGCCGGCCGTCACTCGCCGCGACCTGCTGCGCGGCGGCGGGCGACGCGGCGATGCCGGCGATCAGCGCCTCGGCGGCGGCCGCCGATCCGGCGAGTGCGACCATCTGCGCCATGAAGGTGCGGCGGTCGTGATGCTCATGGGTGAAGGCGTCGTACAGCGCGATGGCGCGGGCGTTCAGGTCGTCGGACATGGGCATGGCACTCCGCTTCGGAAGGGTGCAGCCTAAGCCATTGCCGCCGATACGCAAACGGCCCGGCCATCGCGGGATGGCTGGGCCGGCAATGCCTTCGGGTGAAGCGTATCAGCGCTTGAACGGGTCGAAGAAGCTCGACGGCTCGGCCGATTCGCCGCGCTCGGCCAGTTCGGCGTCGCGCGCCGCCTGGGTCCGCTCGTTGCGCAGCTGTTCGATCAGCGCCTCGCGGTCCCCTTCCAGCCGTGTGTCGGTCGGTGCCTCGATGCCGGCGGCCTTCGCCGCCTTGCCGACCAGCGCGTCGAGCTCGCGCTGCGAACACAGGCCCAGCGTCACCGGGTCCTTCGGCGTGATGTTGGCGATGTTCCAATGCGTCCGGTCGCGGATCGCGGCGATGGTGGTGCGGGTCGTGCCGATCAGCTTGCCGATCGCGCCGTCGCTGATTTCCGGGTGGTTGCGGATGATCCAGGCGATGCCGTCCGGCTTGTCCTGCCGCTTGCTGACCGGGGTGTAGCGCGGCCCCTTGGTCCGGCGGACCTGCTCGGGACCCTTCTGCATCACCAGGCGGTAATCGGGGTTCTTCTGCCCCTTCTCGATCTCTTCCATCGTCAGTTCGTGCGCGCGCACCGGGTCGCGACCGGTCAGCTTGGTCGCGGCGGTGTCGTCGGCGATCGCCTGCACCTCGAGGACGTGCAGGCCGCAGAAATCGGCAATCTGCGGAAAGGACAAGGCGGTATTGTCGACCAGCCAGGAAGCGGTCGCGTGCGGCATCAGCGGCTGGGCCACGACGGGTCTCCGAAATAGAAAGGGCCGCCCAAACCGAGCGGCCACGTTGGGTCCGATGTAGTCCGGGCAGCCGAACTAGGCAAGACCGCCGTTCAGCGGGGGCACAGGTCGTACAACCGGACCCGCTGGGCACGCGTCATCCGGTCGCGCAGTTGCCATAGCTGCGCGCAATCCGCCTCGTGCTTCCTCTGGGCGGCACTCTTGGGCGGAACACCCCGCCGCAACCGCGCGGCGTCCCGCTCGGCGTGGCCGCGCATGGTGGCAGACAGCAACTGTCCCTGTGCGGTCACGACCGGGTCCATCTGTGCCGCCGCCGGAACTGCGCTCGCCATCGCAACCAGGCCGAGGATCGTTCGCATCACCACTCTCCCAAAGGAATGGCGATCGACTACCGCGGCCGACCCCGGCCCGCAGCAGCACCGCGTCGGACCGGTCTATTCTAGGGTCAGCACGATCTTCCCGACATGATCGCCCGCTTCCATCCGGCGATGCGCATCGGCGGCTTGTTCCAGCGGGAAAGTCCGGTCCATGACCGGGCGCAGCCGCCCTTCGGCGACGTGCGGCCACACCGTGCGCGACAATTCGTCGGCGACCATTTCCTTGAACGCCGCATCGCGCGGGCGCAGCGTCGATCCGGTCAGCGTCAGGCGGCGGCGCATGATATCCCATAGCGGCACCGTGGCGCTCGCCCCGCCCTGCACCGCGATCGAGACGTGGCGACCATCCTCGGCCAGGCACTTGATGTTGCGCGGCACATAGTCGCCGCCGACCATGTCGAGCACGACGCTGACGCCCTTCCCGCCGGTGATCTCCGCCACCCGCTCGACGAAATCCTCGGTGCGGTAGTTGATCGCATGTGCCGCCCCCAGATCGCGGGCGGCCTTCGCCTTCGCATCGCTGCCAACGGTGACGATGACGGTCAGCCCGAACAGCTTGCCGAGCAGGATCGCCATGGTGCCGATGCCGCTGGTGCCGCCATGGACCAGCACGCTGTCGCCCTCCGCCGCGTAGCCGCGCTCGAACAAGTTGGTCCACACGGTGAACAAGGTTTCGGGCAGCGCCGCCGCCTCGACCATCGACAGCCCGTCGGGCACCGGCAGGCACTGCCCGGCCGGCACCGCGACATACTCGGCATAGCCGCCGCCCGCGAGCAGCGCACAGACCGGCTGCCCCACCAGATGCGCGTCACCCTCGTCGCCGACCGCGACGACATGGCCTGCGACCTCCAGCCCGGGGATGCTCGGCGCGCCGGGCGGCGGGGCATAGCCGCCGGTGCGTTGCAGGACGTCGGGGCGATTGACGCCGGCCGCGGCCACCCGGATAAGCACCTCGCCGGGACCCGGCCGCGGGGTCGGGCGATCGACGACGACCAGCACCTCCGGACCTCCGGCTTCCGTCGGATCGATCGCACGCATCGCCGCTGGTACGTCCATAACGCTCATCCCCCTGTCTCCGGCGTTATTGACATCGCCAGCCGTAGGGTCAACGCTGCATCGTGATGGAACCCGACGAAAATGTTAACCATGTTCGTGGCAACCTGCTGGCCATGGTGCTCGCCGAGGATCTGGACCCGCTGTCGGTCGACGAACTGACGAAGCGTATCGCCGCGCTGGAGCGCGAGATCGAGCGATGCCGCGCGCGGATCGAGCGAGCCAATAGCCACCGTGCCAGCGCCGACGCGCTGTTCCGGTCATGAGATGTTCCGCCCCGCTTGATGCCGGGCGGCGGCATACCGACATTGGGGGAGACCCGGGATACCGGGACGCAGGGCCGGCGCGTTCTCGCCGGCCGACCGGAGTGAACTGAATGCCATCCTTCGCATCCGCACTGGAATCCACGCTGCACAAGGCGCTCGAGGCCGCATCCTCGCGCCGGCACGAATATGCGACGCTCGAACACCTCCTGTTCGCGCTGACCGACGATGTCGATGCGGCCAAGGTGATGACCGGCTGCGGCGTCGACCTCGACGAACTGCGCGCGACCGTCGCCCATTATCTCGACACCGAACTCGACACGTTCAAACTCGACGCCGCGACCGACCCCTCGCCGACCAGCAGCTTCCAGCGCGTCGTGCAGCGCGCGATCCTGCACGTGCAGTCGTCGGGCCGTGACGAAGTGACTGGTGCCAATGTGCTGGTCGCGATGTTCAGCGAGCGCGAGACCTATGCCGTCTATTTCCTGCAACAGCAGGATATGAGCCGCCTCGATGCCGTCAGCTTCATCAGCCACGGCGTCGGCAAGGGCGGATCGACCGCCACCGAAACCCCCGCGCCCAAGGGTGCCGAGGAAAAGGAAAGCCCCAAGGCTGCCGATAAGGGCAAGAACGAGAGCGCGCTCAAGCAGTTCTGCGTCGACCTGAACGAGAAGGCGAAGACCGGCAAGGTCGACCCGCTGATCGGCCGGTCGGCCGAGGTCGACCGCACCGTGCAGATTCTCTGCCGCCGTTCGAAGAACAACCCGCTCTATGTGGGCGACCCCGGCGTCGGCAAGACCGCCATCGCCGAAGGCCTCGCGCGCAAGATCGTCGAGGGCGACGTGCCCGAAGTGCTGCTGCCTGCGGTGATCTATTCGCTCGACATGGGCGCGCTGCTCGCCGGCACCCGCTATCGCGGCGATTTCGAGGAACGGCTGAAGCAGGTCGTGACCGAGCTGGAAAAACTGCCCCACGCGGTCCTCTTCATCGACGAAATTCACACCGTCATCGGCGCCGGCGCGACCAGCGGCGGGGCGATGGACGCGTCGAACCTGTTGAAGCCCGCGCTGTCGGGCGGACAGATTCGCTGTATCGGCTCGACGACCTACAAGGAGTTCCGCAACCACTTCGAAAAGGATCGCGCGCTGCTGCGCCGGTTCCAGAAGATCGACGTGAACGAACCCTCGGTCGAGGATACGATCAAGATCCTGACCGGCCTGCGCACGGCGTTCGAGGAGCATCACAAGGTCAAGTACACCCCCGATTCGATCAAGTCGGCGGTGGAATTGTCGGCGCGCTACATCAACGACCGCAAGCTGCCCGACAAGGCGATCGATGTGATCGACGAGGTCGGCGCGATGCAGATGCTGGTGCCGGCGCCCAAGCGGAAGAAGACGATCACCGCCAAGGAGATCGAGGCGGTCATCGCGACGATGGCCCGCATCCCGCCAAAGACCGTGTCGACCGACGATACCCGCGTGCTCGCCAATCTCGAACTCGACCTCAAGCGGGTGGTGTTCGGGCAGGACGACGCGATCAAGGCGCTGTCCTCGGCGATCAAGCTGTCGCGCGCCGGCCTGCGTGACCCCGACAAGCCGATCGGCAACTATCTCTTCACCGGCCCCACCGGCGTCGGCAAGACCGAGGTCGCGCGTCAGCTGTCGGAGATCATGGGCATTCCGCTCCAGCGCTTCGACATGTCCGAATATATGGAGCGCCATTCGGTCAGCCGGCTGATCGGTGCCCCTCCGGGCTATGTCGGCTATGACCAGGGCGGCCTGCTGACCGACGCGATCGACCAGCAGCCGCATTGCGTGCTGCTGCTCGACGAGATCGAGAAGGCGCATCCCGACCTGTTTAACATCCTGTTGCAGGTGATGGACAACGGCAAGCTGACCGACCACCACGGCAAGACCGTCGATTTCCGCAACGTCATCCTGATCATGACGACCAATGCGGGCGCATCGGACATGGCCAAGGAATCGATCGGCTTCGGCCAGATCGACCGCGAGGACGTGCAGGAGGAAGCGGTGAAGAAGCTCTTCACCCCCGAATTCCGCAACCGCCTCGATGCGATCGTGCCGTTCGGCTATCTGCCGCCGGAAGTCGTCGCGCGCGTCGTGGACAAGTTCATCCTCCAGCTCGAACTCCAGCTGGCCGATCGCGGCGTCCATATCCATCTGGACGACGAAGCGAAGACGTGGCTGACCGAGCGCGGCTATGACAAGCTCTACGGCGCACGGCCGATGGGCCGCCTGATCCAGGACAAGATCAAGCAGCCGCTGGCCGAGGAGCTGCTGTTCGGCAAGCTCGTCCATGGCGGCGAGGTGAAGGTCCGGTTGAAGGACAATGCCCTCGCCTTCGAAATGACCCCCGCCGCGCCCAAGAAACCGCGCAAGGGCGGCAAGACCAAGGCCGCCGCCGGCGCCTGACACGACTCCGCCCCGTAGAGCGATCTACGGGGCGGTTTTCGTTTAGATCCAATGACATGAACTCTACCCGTTTGTGCTGAGTAGGGGCTGAGCTTGTCGAAGACCCGTATCGAAGCATCTGTGGCAGTCCTTCGATACGCCCCTTCGCCAAGCTCCAGCGGCTACTCAGGACGAACGGCTATGCCTGAAGTCATCATGCTCTAAGGCCGGATGCCACCTGCTCGCGTCATCCCGGCGAAGGCTGGGGTCCTTCCTGCGTTAGCGCAAAACGATCGCCCACGATGACCCTTTCCTACAATTCGCGGCATCGTCATGATCGCTGGCGCTCTTTCCAACGGAACACGCCACGCCGCCGCCGAATGGCCAAGTCCACGCAACGCACGCACTGCGCACGAGTGTGAACTTAGTGAACTTTGAAACGCCTCTGTCCGGTAACTCCTTGTAATCATTACACGAAACCGTTCGGTTCGAGCAGCTTCGAGCTTGTCGAGAAGCGACCGTCGAGAACACGCCTTCCGGACCATAAGCTCGCCCGGATACTCCCGTCACTCCCACGCAGGCGGGAGTCCCGATGCGCCAGCGTCGCGAAGCCAGCCGAAACCTCGGCGTCTATGGACTTCCCGCCTGCGCGGGAATGACGAACACTCACGATTGTCGCTGAACGTCGATCGGTGCCAAGGACGGAGAGGTCACTCCGACCCCTGACGGTCGACATGGGATAACTCCCGCCCTCCTTGCCGCCGCATGCCCCGTCGCTCGCGCGGGTGACGACCAACCGACAACCCTTACCCCGCGCCACGCGCCACGCGCTCGACCGACCCGTCGATCCGTTCGACCTCCAGCGCGACGATCCGCCCGCCCTCCTCCACGAAGCGGAAGCGCGACAAAGGGTCACCTTCCGGCACCATGACATTCCCCTCGATCGGCACCAGCGGCGACGGCGCGCGTCCACCGCGGCTGCTGGTCAGCCGGTCGCCGCTGACGACCAGCCGCCGCTCGCCATAGCTTCCGGCATAGTCCGCCAGCGGATGCGCTGCCCGCACCGGCGTCGCCATGGCCCGGTAGAAGGCGGCCAGCCGCTCCGCCTCGCGCCGTTCGTCGCCGCCGGCCTTCGCCGCAATCGCGCTCATCGCCGCCGCCTGCGCCGCAGCCAGCGCCCGATCGACCGGCACGGCGATGGCGGGAGCAACCCCCACCGCTTCCCAATCCTTGCCGGTCTTCAGGCTGATCGCCCGCCCGCTCGATACGCTCAGCACATAGCTCTTGCCGATGGGCAGCAGGTCGTTGCGAAAGCCCGCCCCGGCGGTCCGCTCGCCGACCAGCGTACCGAAGCCCAGCGCCGATACATGGGTCGCGAACTCCTCCGCCGCCGATGCGGTGCCGCCGCTGGTCAGCACATAGAGCGGCTTGCCGGCCAGGCTGAACGGCGCCTTGGGCGCGGTGGTCGCCTCGCCCGGCTTGCCGCGCATCTCGAAGCGCATCAACGGCGTGCCGGCGGGCACGAAATAGCTGGCTAATGCCGCGACCGCTCCCGGCGACCCGCCGCCATTGCGGCGCAGATCGATGATGTACGCGTCGCCACCGCGCAGGAACTGCATCGCGCCGACGATCGCCGCCTCGGCCTCCGGCGTGCCCCAAGCGAACCCGTCATAGGCGACCATGCGGATATTGCCGGGCAGCACCTCCATCGCCCGGACGCCGCCATTCTGCCGCGCGATCATCCGTGCCATGGCCGGCGGCATCGCCGCGTCATCGTCGGGCAAAGGCTGACTGCCCAGCATCGCCGCCATGGTCGGGTCGTACCGGATGCCCAGATGCTTGTCGGCAGTAACCGTGCGCAGATCGGCATTGATCCGCTCGGCCAGCGCCTCACCCGACAGACCGCGATAATGCGCCGGCGAAGCCAGCGCCGCGCTCAGCCGGGCGGCGGTATCGGGCAGGACATAGCGTTCGCTGATCGCCTTCCGGGTCGCCGCGACGACGGCGGCGGGATCGTCGGCGGGCGCCTGCGCGACGGCGATGCCGGCCATGGCCAGCGACAATGATGAAGCAACGATCCAGCGACGCATAATTCCTCCCGGTGACGTTCCGTTTTATCGCTTGGCTGCCCTGCCCGATTTCGGCAAAGAACGGGGCGACATCGCCGAAAACCGGCAATGCGGCGGGGGCCTGGAACGGGAATGCGCGATCTGGATCGCTATGATCGCGAACTGCTCCACTGGCTGCAACGCGACGCGCTGCGCACCGCCGACGATCTCGCGCGCGACGTCGCCCTGTCGCCGTCCGCGATCACCCGGCGGGTGCGGCGGATGCGGGAGGACGGGACGATCGTCGCCGATGTCTCGATCGTGTCGGACCGGGTCGGTCCCTTCCTGTCGGCGCTCGTCGATATCCAGCTCGACCGCCACGCCCTGCCGCATATCGAGGCGCTGCTGCGGCGGCTGGATGCGGTGCCGGAGGTGCAGGCGATCCTCGAAGTGACCGGAACGTTCGACCTGACGCTGATGGTCGTGGTCGCGGACATGGCCGACTACAACCGCTTCGCCGATGCGATGCTGGCGGGCGATCCGGTCGTTCGCCGCTACGAAACCCGCTTCGTCAAGAAACGGCGCAAATGGTCGGCGGCACGCCCGCTCGACTGACCGGCGGCGGCGCGTCGCGCACCGCCGCCGCATCGGATTACTGGAGGACGACCGTGACGGCGCGACGGTTCTGCGCCCACGCCGCTTCGTCCGAACCCAGCGCCAGCGGGCGTTCCTTGCCATAGCTGATCGTCGTGATCCGCGACGGCGAAATGCCGCGCGTCGCCAGGTAGCTGCTCGCGGCATTGGCGCGACGATCGCCCAGCGCGAGGTTATATTCGCGGGTGCCGCGTTCGTCGGCATGCCCCTCGATCGTCACGCGGACATTGGGATAGCGCGTCAGCCACTGCGCCTGGCTGTCGAGGATCTGCCGCGCGGTCGCGTCGATATCGTACTGGTCGAGACCGAAATTGATCGTGTCGCTGGCGACCGACTGCTGGAAATCGGCGCGCGATCCCGGCACGACGCCATTGGCGCCGGTCCCGGTGCCCGTGCCGCCGGTGCCCGCATTCGGATCGACGGTCTGGCCCGGTGCGGGCGGCAGCACTTCGGGCCGCTTCTTGGCGCAGCCCGCCGTCGCCAGCAGCGCGCCTGCCACGATCAGCGTGGTGGAAAACTTGGTCATCGAAACCTCCCTTGGTCGTTTCGCTCCTCGCTACAATGCCCCTGTAGCGGATTGGTCCCCGTTGGTGAACGATCAGGGGCGCAGCGGCCCCCAGCTCGGGTCCGACCCGTCGAGCGCGGTCGGAATGCGGCGGATGTTCGCGCCGGTCAGGTCGACCGACCAGATCTGCGTCCGGCCCGACCCCTGCGCGCTGCGGAAGAAGGTGAGCACGCGGCCATTGGGCGACCAGCTCGGCCCTTCATCGCCCCAGGCGTCGGACAACAGCTTTTCGCCCCCGCCGCTGGGCGACATGATGCCGACGCGGAACGATCCGCCGCCCTGCCGGGTAAAGGCGATCAGGTCGCCGCGCGGGCTCCATACCGGCGTCGCATAGCGCCCGCCGCCAAAGCTGATCCGCTGCTGGTTCGACCCGTCGGCGTTCATCACATAGAGCTGCTGCGACCCCGACCGGTCGCTTTCGAACACGATCTTGGAGCCATCGGGCGAATAGCTGCCCCCGGTGTCGATCCCCGGCGCATTGGTCAGCCGCTGCGGACTGCCGCCCGATGCGGACACGCGGTAGATGTCGGTATTGCCCGCCTGCGCCATCGAGAACAGCACATAGCGGCCATCGGGCGAGAAGCGCGGCGCAAACGTCAGCGAGGCGTTCTGCACCAGCAACCGCTGCCGCCCGCTGTCGAGGTCGAGGACATAGATCGCCGGCCGCTCATTGGCGTAGCTCATATAGACGATCGACTGCTGGTTCGGCGCGAAACGCGGCGTCAGCACGATCGACTGGCCGTTGGTCAGGAAGCGGTGATTGGCCCCGTCCTGGTCCATGATCGCCAGCCGCTTGATGCGATTGCCCTTCGGCCCCGTCTCGCTGACATAGACGATGCGGCTGTCGAAATAGGCGCTCTCGCCCGACAGGCGGGTATAGACCGCATCGGCGCATTTGTGGGCAGCGCGGCGCCATTCGGCGGGCGCCACGTTGAACCCCTGCCGCGTCAGTTCGGTGCGCCCGAACGTGTCGTAGAGATAGCAGCCAATGGTCAGCGTGCCGTTACCCTCGGCGCGGACATAGCCCTGCACCAGCGCCTGCGCATTGCTCCACGCGGCATAGTCGGGCGCCTGCACCTGCGCCATCGCGATGGCGGGCAGCCCGGCCGGGCCGGCGGGCTTGAACAGCCCCGAATTGCGCAGGTCGTTGGCGACGATCTCCGCCAGCTGCCGCCCCAGCGCGTCGGTCGACCCGGCGGGGGTGGAGGCAATCTGCGGCGTCGGCATCACCGGCACCGCGATCGGCAGCGGTTCGGAAATGCCGCCCTCGATATCGACCTCGACCTGCGCGAAGGCGGCCGGTGCCGCCAGCAGGCTCGCGAGGACCGCGCCCAGTGCCATCGTCAGTTTACGCATACATCCCCTCCGGTCAGCCGGGCAGCTTGTAGTTGATGATGATGTCTTTCCACCCGCCTTCATACAGGTCGGCGGGCAATTCGTACGGCGCGCACTGCGTCAGCGCGGCGATCGCCAGTTCGGATACGCGCTGCGCATAGCGGCGATTCTCGTCGTCGATTCCCGTCTGCCCGCGCAGTTCGGGCCTGGCGGCAAAGGTCCCGTCCGACCGCATCTGCAACCGGATGCGCGACCGGATCTGGTTCGCGCCGGGGCCGGGGTTCGGAATCTTGTTGGCGCAGGGCTGCACCTGCCGCTGGATCGCGCTGGCGAGGCCGGCGACCGACTGCGCGCTGACCGCGGTGCCGCGCGGCGCCGGCGCCTTGCCCGGCGCGGGCGTGTCCGCGATGCCCTTCAGGAAATCATTGCCCAGACGCCCGCCGCGCGGACGCTGCGCCGTTGCCTGTGCATTATTCCCCTGTCCGCGCGTCGTCGCAGGCTTGGTCGCCGGTTTGGCGGGTGCTGGCGAAGGCTTGGCCGGGGCGGCCTTGGGCGGCGCCTTCGCAACCGCCGTCGGGCGGGCGGGCGCAGGTCGAGCCGGTTGCCGCGCCGGAGCCGGCTTGGGTTCGGGCTTCGGCGCCGGAGCGGGCTTCGGCGCCGGCTTGGGCACCGGTTTCGGTACGGGCTTGGGGGCCGGCGCCGGCTTGGGCGCAGGCCTGGGTTCCGGGCGTGGCGCCGGCTGCGACCGGGGCGCAGGCGCCGGCGGGGCGGGTTCGGGTTCCGGTGCGGCCTCCGGCTCGCTCACCGGTTCGCTCGGTGCCGCCTCCTCGGGCGCGCCGGTTTCCGGCGCCTGGCTGATCGCCGGCGCGTCGGTCTGTTCGGGCGCGCTCTGTTCGGCCGCAACCTCTTCGGCGAAGCTGACGTCCATCGGCTGGTTCTTCAACTTCACCGGGTTCGGCGTGGCGAGAAAGCCGACCGACAACAGGCCGAACAGGACGACATGTCCCGCAACCGCCGCGCCAAGCCCGATCTTCTCCGCCTTCTGCATGGGCTTACTGCGCCACGCTGATCAGCGACACGCGGTTCAACCCGGCGCGGTTGAGTTCGCCCAGCACCGCATTGACCCGGCCATAGTCGAGGCTGCGGTCGGCGCGCAGCATGACCTGCCGAGGCTCGGTCGCGCCGGCACCCGCCGCCGCGATCTTTTCCAGTTCGCCCGGCAGGTTGTCGGCGGACACTTCGACATCGTCGATATAGGTCCGCCCATCGGCATCCATCGACAGCGTCACCGGCTGCTGGGTCGGCTCGACCGCCTTGGCACGGCTGTCGGGCAGGTTTACCGGCACACCCGCGGTCATCAGCGGTGCGGTCACCATGAAGATGATCAGCAGCACCAGCATCACGTCGACCAGCGGCGTGACGTTGATCTCCGCCATCGGTGCCCGGCGCCCTTTTCCCTTTGCCGACGGCAGGTTGATGCCCATGGATCAGACGCCTTCGAGCTGGCGCGACAGCGTCGCGTGGAACGCATCGGCAAAGCGGTTCAGCCGCGCCTCGATCCGGTTCACGCGGTGGCTGAAGCGGTTATAGGCGATGACCGCCGGGATCGCTGCGAACAGGCCGATGGCGGTCGCGAACAACGCCTCGGCAATGCCCGGCGCGACCACCGCCAGCGAAGTGTTCTGTTCGGACGCGATCGCGGTGAACGACCGCATGATGCCCCACACCGTACCGAACAACCCGACGAACGGCGCGACCGATCCGACCGTCGCGAGGATGTTGAGCCGGTCGGCCAGCGTCTCGCTCTCATCCGCCACGCTCGACGCCATGGCGGTGGCAAGGCGTTCGCGGGTCCCCTCCCGATCGATCTGCTTCGACGCGGTCGAGCGGCGCCATTCACGCACACCCGACGAAAAGACGCGGGCGATGGCGGTGTCGCGCGATCCCTGCAACCGGTGGAACGCGTCGATATCCTCGGCCTGTTCGAACTCGGTTTCGAACCGGTCGATGTCGCGCCGCACCTTGCGGGCGCGGACCAGGAAGCCGACGATGATCGCCCAGGTCCAGATGCTCGCCGCCAGCAGCCCCAGCATCACCGCCTTCACCACCCAGTCGGCCTGAAGGAAGAGCGCGACCGGCGACATGGTCGCGGCGTCGGTGTTCACGAAAACGTCCATCATGCCCCTTTATCGGTTGCGACCAGCGCGGCGAAGGTGTCGATCCACGCCGCCGGCTGGCGACGCGGCCGCCCGCCGGGGGCCACGAACGCGACCTCCACCCGTGCCGACGCCAGTAGAAGATCGTCGCGGATGACTGTTTGCTGAATATCGACCGCCGCCGCGCGGACCCGTTCGACGGTGCTGACCACGACCAGCGCATCGTTCAGCCGTGCGGGCGCCCGCCAGTCGAGCTGCATTGACCGCACCGCATAGGCGCCCTCGCCCGCTTCATGCGCCGCGCGCTGGTCGATACCGGCGATCATCAGCATGTCGCTGCGCGCCCGTTCGAAATAGCGCAGATAGTTCGCATGATAGACGACGCCCGACAGGTCGGTGTCCTCGAAATAGATGCGGACGGGAAAGCGATGCGTGCCGCCGACGAAGCGGCCGCCGGCCGGCTGGTCGGGGTCGGTCATTTGTCCGCTTTAACCATCGCGGCCGGAACGGGAAAGGGGGGACGGTCCTCCACGTACCCTCGGAGTGGCGGCAGGCGAAGTTTATACGGTTCTTAACGGCTTCATCCATAGCGATACCGCCATGCCGTCGGCCCATATCATCGAAGATTCCGCTTTCACCATCCACCTCTCGGCACAGGACCGGTTCGTCGAAATCCGGATGCGGGGATTCTGGGATGCCACGACGATGCGGCGGTTCGATCGGACGCTGCGGCGGGAATTGCCCTGGCTGCCGCAACGCGGCTGTCCGATCGGCCAGCAGGTCACGTTGTTCGACCTGCTCGATTTTCCCGTCCAGAATCAGGAGACGCTGGCCGCGCTCGGCGCCATGGCGGCCGATCCGTCGATCGGGTCACGGCGTATCGCCGTGCTCGTCGGCAGTACGCTGCTGAAGCAACAGGCGCGCCGGACCGCGCCGGGCTATGGCCTGTTCGGCGATCGGGAATCGGCAATGGCGTGGCTGACCGAGGCGATCGCCGCCTGATCAGTCGAACAGCCCGTCCTGAACCCCCGCCGGCGGCTCGAAACCCAGATGTTTCCACCCGCCCGCATTCAGGCACCGCCCCCGCGCGGTGCGGGCGATCATGCCGATCTGGATCAGATAGGGCTCGATCACTTCCTCGATCGTGTCGCGCGGCTCGCTCAGGCCCGCCGCCAGCGTCTCCACGCCGACCGGACCGCCGCGATACACATCGGCGATCATGGTCAGATAGCGGCGGTCCATCGCATCGAGGCCCTTGGCATCGACCTCCAGCCGGTTGAGCGCGGCATCGGCGGTGCGCGCGTCGACGATCTCGACGCCCGCGACATTGGCGAAGTCACGTACGCGGCGCAGCAGGCGACCGGCGATACGCGGCGTGCCCCGCGCCCGGCGGGCGACCTCGGTCGCGCCGTCCTTGGCGATACCCAGGTCGAGCAGCC
Organism: Sphingomonas hankookensis; assembly: GCF_028551275.1. Taxonomy (NCBI): domain Bacteria; kingdom Pseudomonadati; phylum Pseudomonadota; class Alphaproteobacteria; order Sphingomonadales; family Sphingomonadaceae; genus Sphingomonas; species Sphingomonas hankookensis. The sequence continues at coordinate 1,535,400 of NZ_CP117025.1, read as the reverse complement.
CGGCGGCGCGCGTGACGACACGCGTCAGTTCGTCGACCGTGTAGAATTGCAGGCGGATCGGGATGCCGAACCGGTCGCGCAGCGGCGTGGTCAGCAACCCCTGTCGCGTCGTCGCACCGACCAAAGTGAAGCGCGGCAGGTCGATCCGCACGCTGCGTGCCGACGGCCCCTCCCCGATCATCAGGTCGAGCGCGCGGTCCTCCATCGCCGGGTACAGCACTTCCTCGACCGCCGGATTGAGCCGGTGGATTTCGTCGATGAACAGGACGTCGCCATCCTCGAGGTTCGTCAGCAGCGCGGCGAGATCGCCGGACTTCGCGATCACCGGGCCGGAGGTGGCACGGAAGCCGACGCCCATCTCGCGCGCGACGATCTGCGCCAGCGTCGTCTTGCCCAATCCCGGCGGGCCGAAGAACAGGACATGGTCGAGCACATCGCCCCGCCCGCGCGCGGCATCGATGAACACGCGCAGATTCTCGCGCGCCGCCTGCTGCCCGACGAATTCGTCGAGCGCCTTGGGCCGCAGCGCGGCGTCGACGTCGTCGGGGCGGCGGATCGGGGTGGTGATACGGTCGTCGGTCACGCCTGTTCCCTAGACGTTCGCGTGCAGGCGGTCGAGATGCGTCGCACCGTCAGCCATCAAAACGTGACGTAGCGCGGTTTCAGCGTCACCTTGCCCATTGCAGAAACCGTTTGCGTCCAGCAGCGCAGCAGGTCGACCCGAAAGAATTGCGGGTCGCGACAGCGCGGTATCTCCCGAACGCGCGAAAGGTCGCTCGCGCGGTAGATTACGGTGCGGTAGACGGGCTGTCCGGCGATCTGCTCCACGGCACAGGCAATGGCGATATGATCGACTCCGCGCATCACTTCGGGAGCGTTGCAGTCGCGTTCGATCGGGCGACGGCGGCCATCGATCATATCCTCGACCGCCACGCGCAATCCCTCGCGCGGGTCGTTGGCCAAATCGACATAGTAAGGACGGACCAGCAGGTTCGCGCGGATGAAGGTGACGATGTCCTTGCCGTCGAAATTGACCGGCCGTGCACGCAACGCCGCAAAGCTGGGGTCGACCGACGGAATGCCGCGCCCCGTCGCGCTATAGGGTTGGGCGATACAGCGCCGGACATAGGCATCACGCGTTCGCGCGGACGAACCGGGCTTCACCACGAGGATGAACAGGCCGGGACGCATTCCGTCGCATTCCTCGGTCGCGATGACCCGTGCGTCCGGCACGCGCTTGGTGACATCCGCTCCGACCAGCGCCAGCGGATCGGCGGCGGTCTGCAGGACCAGCCACGCTTCCCCGCGTAGAGGCGGCGCGGTACCCGCTGGCAAGATGGCGGCTGATTGGAGTGTCAACATCAGCAGGAACATGCCACGCCCCCGCCCGATCAGCGTGCCGCCTTGCGCAACGCCAGCCGCACCAGCGCGTCAAGGCTGGCACCCGAACCCAGCTCCTCCGCCGCCTTCCCGACCGCCGTCGCCGCCTCGGCCGGTTTGAAGCCAAGGTTCAACAACGCCGATACTGCGTCACCTTCGACACCATCACCGCCAGCCGCGGGAGCGACCGCACCAGGACCGATGGCGATGCCACCGACCTTGTCCTTCAATTCCATCGCGATCCGCTGGGCCAGTTTCGGACCGACGCCATTGGCGCGGGCGATGCTGGCCTTGTCCCCCCGCACGATCGCGGTGCGCACCTCCTCGGGCGACAGGGTCGACAGGATGCCGAGCGCAACCCGCGCGCCGACGCCCTGCACCCCGGTCAGCAAACGGAACCAGTCGCGTTCGTCGGCGCTCGCGAACCCGACCAGCCGGATGAAATCCTCGGCAACCAGCATCTCGGTATGGATCGTCACGCTGCCGCCGACCGGTCCCAGCGCCTGCAAGGTGCGCGACGACGCGCCGACCAGATAGCCGACGCCGTTCACGTCGATGACCGCATGGTCGATGCCGGAGACGGACAGCGTGCCTTTGAGATGGGCGATCATGCGGGACTTCTCTCGATACGGCGTATCCCCGCGCAGGCGGGGATCCAGGGCGACCATCGACGCCGGTTCTGTTTGGCTCTGGGTCCCCGCCTGCGCGGGGATACGGTCGCGGCCACGCTCACGCGCCGATCCCCGTCGACCGCCGCGCCCGCGCCTGTGCGCTGGCAAGGTGATGCGCATGAGTGATCGCCACCGCCAAGGCATCCGCCGCGTCGGGACCGGACAGCTTTACGCCCGGCAGCAGATGGCCGACCATCGCCTGAATCTGCTTCTTGTCCGCGCCGCCGGTGCCGACCACCGCCTTCTTGACGATGCTCGGATGATATTCGCCGATCGCGAGGCCCGCCGTCGATGCGGACAACAGCACGACTCCGCGTGCCTGGCCGAGCTTCAGCGTCGATTGCGCGTTGCTGTTGCCGAGCACCTCCTCGACCGCGGCGCCATCGGGACGCTCGGTGCGGATCACCTCGCCCAAGGCGCCGAACAGCAAAGCGAGGCGGCGGGGGAGCTGCATCGACGGGTCCGTGCGGATCTGGCCGTTGGCGACATGGGACAGGCGGTTGCCATCGGCGCGGATCACGCCCCAGCCGGTGGTGCCGAGCCCGGGGTCAAGGCCGAGGATCAGCAAAACGATCCTCCCCGGCCCGGGGAGGGAGACCAGCCGCACTCCGGTGCAGGGGGGCTTTCACAGGCGATGCACTGCTTGGACATCCCCCTCCACCACCGCTTCGCGGCGGTCCCCCTCCCCGTGCCGGGGAGGATCGGATCCATCAACCCAGCTTCTCCATGACCTCGTCGGACACTTCGTAATTGCCCCACACGGTCTGGACGTCATCGTCGTCGTCGAGCGCGTCGAGCAGCTTGAACAGCGTCGCCGCATCGTCCTCGCCGACCGACACCATCGTCTGCGGCCGCCATGCGAGCTTGGCACCTTCCGCCTCGCCCAGCACCGGCTCCAGTGCCTTCGCGACTTCGTGCAGATCGCCCTGAGCGGTCCAGATCTCGTGGCCGTCCTCGCTCGACGTCACGTCTTCGGCTCCGGCTTCCAGCGCCGCCTCGAACACCTTTTCGGCGTCACCGGCCTTGGCGGGATAGTTGATGAGGCCGACCCGGTCGAACCCGTGGCTGACCGAACCGGCGGTGCCGAGGTTGCCGCCATTCTTCGACACGGCGGTGCGCACGTTGGTGGCGGTGCGGTTGCGGTTGTCGGACAGCGCCTCAATGATGAGCGAAACCCCCGCCGGGCCGAAGCCTTCGTAGCGGATTTCCTCGTAATTCTCCATGTCGCCCTTCGACGCCTTGTCGACCGCGCGCTGGATATTGTCCTTGGGCATCGACTGCGCCTTGGCGGCGTTGATCGCCGCGCGCAGGCGCGGGTTCATGTCGGGATCGGGCAGGCCCATCTTCGCCGCGACGGTAATTTCGCGGCTGAGCTTGGAAAACATGCCCGACCGCTTCTTATCCTGCGCACCCTTGCGGTGCATGATGTTCTTGAATTTGCTATGGCCTGCCATCGGTGCCTCTTTAGGTTCTGGTCCGCTCTTAGGCGGTGGGCGCGGTTCGCGCCAGCGCGTCGATCTTCGCCTCCAGCGCCGCCAGCCGATCGATCACATCGGTATCGAGCTTGGCGTGCAGCGCGAGGATGTCGATCTCTGCGCGCAAATTGGTTTCATAGTCCAGCCGCGCGGCCAGCCGATCCTTTTCCGACTGCCGGTTCTGGCTCATCATGATGACCGGCGCCTGGATCGCGGCGAGGGTCGACAGCATCAGGTTGAGAAAGATGTAAGGGTAAGGATCGAACGCCAGCCCGAAATGCGAGAGCACGTCGGAATTGAGCAGCATCCATCCGAGCAGGACGGCCGTGAAAGCGATGATGAACCCCCACGACCCGCCGACCGCCGCGACCCGGTCCGCCAGCCGATCACCGAACGTCGCGCGCGCATCCGATTCGTCGGCGGCGTCGCGGGTGACGGGGGTGCCGCGTTCGATCGCGGAGAGGACATGGGCCTCTTCCTCGCCCTGCGGGTCGCCACGCCCTTTCAGCAGGCGCGTCGCGAAGTGGAAGACGCTGGCCATGTCCCTGCCCCCCTGGTCCTGCTTAGATGCCGAGCGCCTGCTTGTAGGTTTCGAGCAGCATGTCCGCTTCGTCGCGATGGTGCTTTTCCATGCGGCGCAGGCGGATGATCGTGCGCATCGTCTTCACGTCGAACCCGGTCGACTTGGCTTCGCCATAGACGTCCTTGATGTCGTCGCTGATGCCCTTCTTTTCCTCTTCGAGGCGTTCGATGCGCTCGATGAGCAGGCGGAGCTGTTCCGCCGAGACGTTGTCGGTCATGGGGTTCCCTTAACGATGGTCAAGAATTCGTGAACGGGCGCGCCTAGCCGATCCGCGCGCCCGCCTCAACCGATCAACGGGGTTCGGTCATCGCCGGCGGGTCGCTCGCCGGAAAGCTGTCGTCCAACGCCTCGTCCAGCGCGGCATCGGTGCGGTTCTTCGCGACGCTCTCGTCCATGCGGGCGATCTGTTCGGGGGTCGCGGGCAGCTGATGCGTCGCCTTCCACTGGGCATAGGGCATGCCGTACACCGCCTCGCGCCCTTCGTCCTTCGACAGGCCGGCGGCCTCGCCCAGCCAGTCGCCCAGGCAGTTGCGACAGAAACCGGCCAGCCCCATCAGGTCGACATTCTGCGCGTCGGTGCGATGCTGGAGGTGGCGGACCAGCCGGCGGAATGCGGCGGCCTGTGCGGCGTCGCTGATGGAATCGATTGATGGCATGAGTTTCCGCTCCAAGGTTGAACCTTTACGAATAAGCCTTAGAGGCAGGCGCGCAACGCCCGGAGACTTTCATGACCAAGGCCATCAGCCCCCGTTCGCGCAAGGTTCGCGTCCTCGCCACGCTTGGCCCCGCCAGCAACACGCCGGAAATGATCGCCAAGCTGTTCGAAGCCGGCGCCGACGCCTTCCGCGTCAATATGAGCCATGGCGACCAGCAGTCGAAGGTTGCCGTGATCGAAGCGATTCGCGGGCTGGAGAAGCAGTTCGGCCGCCCGACGACCATCCTCGCCGATCTGCAGGGACCGAAGCTGCGCGTCGGCCGCTTCGCCGAAGGGCGCGTCATGCTCGAAGCCGGGCAGCGCTTCACGCTCGACCGTTCGAACGAGCCGGGCGACGCGACCCGTGTCGAACTGCCGCACCCGGAGATTTTCGCCGCGATCGCCCGTGATGCCCGCCTGCTGCTCGATGACGGCAAGCTGGTGCTGCGCGTCCTCGATCATGACGATGACAAGATCGAAACCGAAGTGGTCGTCGGCGGTGCGCTGTCGAATTCGAAGGGGTTGAACGTGCCCGACGTCGTGCTGCCGATGGCCGCGCTGACACCCAAGGACATTTCCGACCTGCACTTCGCGGTCGACCAGGGCGTGGACTGGATCGCGCTGTCGTTCGTGCAGCGTCCGGAGGATCTGGCCGAAGCGCGCAAGCTCATTCAAGGCAAGGCGGCGCTGCTCGCCAAGATCGAGAAGCCCTCGGCCGTCGCCCGGCTGGAAGAGATCGTCGAGCAGTGCGACGGCGTAATGGTCGCGCGCGGCGATCTGGGCGTCGAGCTGCCGCCGCAGTCGGTGCCGCCGCTGCAGAAGCGCATCGTCGAGACCGCCCGCCGCCTCGGCCGCCCGGTCGTCGTCGCGACGCAGATGCTCGAATCGATGATTACCTCGCCCTCGCCGACCCGCGCCGAAGTGTCGGACGTGGCGACCGCCGTCTATGACGGGGCGGACGCGATCATGCTGTCGGCGGAAAGCGCCGCGGGCAGCTGGCCGGTCGAATCGGTGGCGATGATGAACGACATCTCGCACGCCGTCGAACGCGACCCGGCGCATGGCGACCGCGTCCACTTCACCGTGCTGCGCCCCGATCCCACCACCGCCGACGCGCTGGCCGAAGCCGCCAAGAACATCGCCGCCACGGTCGATGCGAAGGCGATCCTGTGCTTCACGAAGTCGGGTTCGACCGCGCGCCGCATCGCGCGCGAACGTCCCGCCGTGCCGATCATGGTACTGACGCCGCAGATCGACACCGCGCGTCGCCTGGGGCTGCTGTGGGGCGTCCATGCCGTCCACACCCGCGACGTCGAATCGTTCGAGGAGATGGTGGCGAAGGCCAAGCGCATGGTCCTGCGCCACAACATGGCCCGCGCGGGCGACCGTGTCGTCGTCTGCGCCGGCGTGCCGTTCGGAACGCCGGGGTCGACCAACGTGCTGCACGTGGTTCAGATCGTCGGCGACGAACTGAAGAACTATCGGGGGCACGAAGCCTAAAAGCTCCTCCCCGGCACGGGGTGAGGGACCAGCCGCAGGCTGGTGGAGGGGACGCTCCGCAAGCGGAACGCTCGGGACGATCCCCTCCACCACAGCTTCACGGCCCTCCCCCGTGCCGGGGAGGATGTTACTCCGTCTCGCTGCCTACCCGGACATCCACGTCCAGTTCCTCCTCGCCCGCCCCCATCCGGACCCCGGCGATCGGCGCTGCACCCGCGGCATCCAGCGCCACCGCGACCCGGATATGATCGAGGCCCGAACGCCCGCCGGTCGCGGGATCGAACGCGTACCAGCCGCCTGACACATACGCCTCCGCCCAGGCATGCGGCGCAGCGGTCCGCCGTTCGTCGTCGCCGGAAAGGCTGTAGCCCGATACGTAGCGCGCGGGCACACCCTGCGCCCGTGCCGCGGCGATGAAGATTTGCGCCATGTCGCGCGGTCCCAGCCGCTCGTCGCCTGCCGCCTCAGCCGCCGAGCGGATCGCCGGGGTCGGTCGCCGGTCGAGCGGCCAGCGGGCATGGATCGCGCCGGCCAGCGCCGTCATCGCGCCAAGGTCGTCGCCTTGCCCCAGCCCCTCGATCAACGCATCCGCGCGCGTCAGCGGCCTTACGCGACGGAACAGGTCGGGGGGAAACGGCTCGTCGGTGACCTCGATCGGGCCGTCCTGTTCGGTCAGCAGCGCTTCGCCGGACACGGAGAGGACGAGCGTATCGACCGGGCCTTCGGCATAGAGCATCCGGGTGATGTTGCCGTAGCCGTCAAACCCTTCCCGCAGCCGTGCGTCGCAGTCGACATCGATACGCCAGTTGACCACCGTCTGATGGCTCGTATCGCCGGGAAACAGCCGGAGCAGCTGGACGATGCGCGCCTGCGGTTCGGTGAAGCGATACCGCGTCTCATGGTGGACCGACAGCCGCATCAGATGAAGCGGAACTGGCGGGCGATCGCGGCGTCGAGCATCGCATTCTCCCGGATGAAGGCATTCAGATATTCATGCAGGCCGCTGACGATGACCTCGTGTGCGCGGGTCTTCTGCATCCGGGCGAGGCGTGCGCGGGCCATGCGGTCGGCCTCGCCCTGGAAGCCGGTACGCTTGCCGAGCATGTTCAGCATCTCGACCGTTTCGTCGACGCACGCGGCGAGGCTGCGCGGCACTTCGCCACGTGACAGCAGCAGTTCGATGACGTTCGCGGGCTTCAGCCCCTCGCTGTACAGCCAGCGATAGGCGGTGACGGCCGAAACCGTCTGCAGGATCGTGGTCCACTGGTCGCGGTCGATCGCGCCACCGATCCGCTCGCCTTCGGGCAGCAGCAGGTGATATTTGACGTCGATCAGCCGCGCGGTGTTGTCGGCGCGTTCGATTGCGGCACCCAGCTGGACGAACCACGTCGCCTCGTTCTTCATCATGCGCTGGACCGCGCCTTCGAAGCCGCGCGCCTCCGCCTTGATCGCCTCGACCAGGTTGAGGATATCCTCGCCCTCCTCGCCACGCGGTGAGTTGAAGACGATCCACGCGCGGTTGATCGCCGTCCATGCGTCGCGGGTCAGCGCGGTGCGCACCGCCTTCGCATTGTTGCGCGCCGCGTCGAGGCACCACAGAATCGACCCGGCATGGCTGCGGTCGCAGGTCAGGAAGCGGGCGACCGAGGCCTGCCCGACCGCCTGCCCGGTCGCGGCAAAGCTGTCTTCGGTATAGCTGACCGCCAGCGCGCTGGCCCAGGCGGCGTCGCCCGCCGGGCGCGACGACAGCGCGTCGAGCCGCACCGTTGCCTCAACCAGCCGTGCGAGGAAATCGGCGCGTTCGACATAGCGGCCCAGCCAGTAGAGGGAGGCGGCGGTGCGCGACAGCATCGCCATTTCAGCGCCCCCCCTGCGACTGGGTCATGCCGCCCATCGATTGCGCCTGCACCTGCGACTGCACCGGACCATCGTCCATGAGCACGAAACTGTCCTTGGTCCCGCCGCCCTGGCTCGAATTGACGACCAGCGACCCTTCCTTCAGCGCAACGCGGGTCAGCCCGCCCGGCACGACCTGTACCGTCTCCGCACCGGTCAGCACGAATGGGCGGAAATCGACGTGACGCGGGGCGAGGCCAGCGTCGGTCAGGGTGGGCACGGTCGACAGCGCCAGCGTCGGCTGCGCGATATAACGCTGCGGTTCGGCGATCAGCGCGCGGCGGAAATCCTCGATCTCTTGTTTGGACGCAGTCGGCCCGACCAGCATGCCGTAGCCGCCCGACCCGTCGACCAGCTTCACCACCACCTCGTCCAGATGGTCGAGGACGTATTTGAGCGCATCCGGCTCCCGGCAGCGCCATGTCTCGACATTGGGGAGCAAAGGCTCGCTCTCCGCATAAAAGCGGACGATCTCGGGCATATAGCTGTAGATCGCCTTGTCGTCGGCGATGCCGTTGCCCGGCGCATTGACCAGCGCGACATTGCCCGCGCGATAGGCGGCGATCAGGCCGGGTACCCCCAACAGCGATTCCGGCCGGAAAACCACCGGATCGATGAAGTCGTCGTCGATCCGGCGATAGATGACATCGACCCGCACCCGCCCGGCAATGGTCTGCATCCATACCACGTCGTCATCGACCAGCAGGTCGGCCGGCTCGACCAGTTCGACACCCATCGAATCGGCCAGGAAGCTGTGTTCGTAATAGGCCGAATTGAAATGGCCCGGCGTCAGCACGACGCAGGTCGGATGCGCCCCCGCCCCGGGCGGAGCGACGGAACGCATCGTCTCCAGCAGCTTGTCGGGATAGCTGTCCACCGCCGCCACGCGGAAATTGCGGAACAGTTCGGGGCACAGCCGGATCATCGCCTCGCGATTTTCCAGCATGTACGACACGCCCGACGGGGTGCGGGCATTGTCCTCCAGCACGAAGAACTCGTCCGGCCCGGTGCGGACCAGATCGATGCCGCAGATATGCGCCCAGACACCGTGCGGCGGACGGATGCCGGCGATTTCGGGGCGGAACTGCGCGTTGCCGAAGATCAGGTCGGGCGGCAGCACCCCGGCCTTCAGAATGCGGCGTTCGCCATAAATGTCGTCGAGGAACGCATTGATCGCCTGCGTCCGCTGGATCAGCCCCTTGGACAGGCGTGCCCATTCGTCGGCCATGAACACGCGCGGCACGATGTCGAACGGGATGATCCGCTCCGCCGCCTCGCTATCGCCATACACGGCAAAGGTGATGCCCAGCTGGCGAAAGGTCGCTTCGGCGGATTGCAGGCGGCGTTTCAACTCATGGGGCGGCACCTCGCGCATCCACCGTGCCAGTGCCGCAAGGTCGGCGCGCGGATCGTCCGGCCCGCCTTGTCCCCAGATTTCGTCGAACGCTTGCCCCATTCAACCCCCAACGCCGCCTGACGGATTATGCTCCGCATGCTGCGCTGCGAAATCGGTGCTGGCAAGCGGGTTTGGCGGCTCAGGATACCAGTTCGGTCAGCGTCGCCGGCGTAAGTACTTGCGGCAGCACGCGTGCCTCTCCGCTGCCCGGCGCATAATAAAGATATAGCGGCACGCCGGCACGGTTATGCGCCTCGATAAAACGGCCCAGCGCTGGGTCGCCATCGGTCCAATCGCCGACCAGCACCTTTACGCCACCCTTGCCGAACGCCTCCGCCACCGCGCGAGTCTCGATTGCGGCGCGTTCGTTGACCTTGCAGGTCAGGCACCAGTCCGCGGTGAAATAGGCGAAGACCGGTTTGCCCTCTGCGCGCAGCGCCGCCAACCGTGCCTCGCTGAACGGTTCGGCGCCGGCGATCCCGGTAGTCGCAGCGCCGGCCGGCGGTGCGCGCTGCACCAGCGCGGCACTCGCCACCGCCAGCACCAGTGCGGCGATCCCCGGCCTCCATGCCCGATCGCGCCCGCGCAGCTGTCGCCGCCCGGTCCACCACAGTCCCAGCCCGGCGAGCAGCAGTGCCCCCAGCCCCATTGCCATCCCGTCGACCCCGGACTGCCGCCCCAATATCCATGCCAGCGCCAGCGCGGTCAGGAACATCGGCACCGACAGCGCTTTCCGGAACGCGTCCATCCACGCGCCGGGCTTAGGCAGGCGCCGCCGCAGCGCCGGAACGAAGCCCAGCAACAGAAACGGCAGTGCAAGACCGAAGCCCAGCCCGGCAAACACCGCCATCGCCGCGACCGGCGGAAGGACCAGCGCCGATCCCAGCGCGGCACCCATGAACGGGCCGGTACAGGGAGTGGCAACGAACGCCGCGAGTGCCCCGGTGGCGAACGCCCCGCCCCGCCCGCTGCGGTTGCCGACCTGTGGCGTAGGCAGTTCGAACAGCCCGGCGAGGTTCAGCGCGATGCCGCCGGTCAGCACCAGCAACAGCAATACGACGCGCGGATCGGTCAGCTGGAACGCCCATCCCGCCGCCACGCCCGCCGCACGGATCGCGAGCAATATGCCGCCCAATGCCATGCAGGTGACGACCGCTCCAGCGGTATAGGCAACACCCTCCGCCCGCGCATGGACCGCGGACTCGCCCGAACGGGCCAAGCTCAACGCCTTGAGGCTCAGGATCGGAAAGACGCACGGCATGATGTTGAGCAGCAGTCCGCCGAGCAGCGCCCCGGCAAAGGCGATCAGCACGGTGCGGATCGGTGCCGGTTCGGCCGCTGCCGCCACCGTGCCGGGGGTCGCGCGGATCGCGAAGCCCTTCCCCGGACCGGTCGCGAGCACGCCTTCGATCGCAGCCGACTTGCCCGTAGCCTTCGTTTCGATAACGAGGGCGTCGCCGTCGCGCGCGATCTTTTGCGGCGCATCGTAATCGACCGCGCTCTCGGTGAGCGGGAAGAAATAGGGATCGCCGATCGCCTGCGACGCCGGAAACGGCACGCGTAGCCTCAGGGTGTCGCCAGCCTGGAACAGTGCGGGCGATCCTAGCGGCCGGGGCAGCGCGCGCCGCCAGCCATCGAAATCGGCGCGACGCTCCGGGTTGATCGCGCCGTCACCAATCGTCAGTTCGGTGGCGAGCTCCGCCTTTTCCGGTACGCAGATTTCGCGGGTGCAGACCAGATAGTCGATCGACAGCCGCACCGGCACGATGGTGCCCTTCGCCAGCCCGGCGGGCAGTTGCAGCTCGGTCAGGATGGTCCAGGGTCGCTCATAGACATAGTTCATGATGCCCGCGACGGTCAGCCGCTCGGGCACCGGATAGCGCAAGGGACCGACGCTGGCACCCGCCGGCAATGTCCAGTCGAGCTGCGGCTGGGTGCCGACCGCGCCGGGATTCTGCCAGTAACCGTGCCATCCCGCATCGGGCATCGATACCAGCGCCAGCGCAACGCGCGATCCCGCCGCCGGGGCGTCGCTCTCCGCTACGATCCGCATCTGGACATGCCGCTGTCCCGGCACCTGTGCCGCCACCGGCAACGCGCCCAGAAATGCGAAAAGGATCAGGACGAGTCGCCACAGCGTTCTTGCCGGTGTCATGTACGCCGGGTAGCGAAGTTTCGGGACGGATGCACCGTCCGCGGAGTTCCTTAATGCGTTTCCTGACCCTCGCTGCGCTACTGCTTGGCACCGCCGTCCCCGCTCTGGCGCAGACCGCCGCACCGGCCCCTGTCCCGGCCGCCCTACCGGTGCCGCCGACCTATCCGGCGACGCCGCCCAAGCTGATCGTCGCGATCTCGGTCGATCAATTCTCCGCCGACCTGTTCGCCGAATATCGCGCGCGCTTCACCGGCGGGTTCGTGCGGATGATGCAGGGCGCAGTGTTCCCCTCGGGCTATCAGAGCCATGCCGCGACGGAGACCTGCCCCGGCCATTCGACGATCCTGACCGGATCGCGCCCGTCGCGCACCGGCATCATCGCCAATGACTGGATCGACCAGCGCGGCAACAACCGCCCCGATCACAAGGTCTATTGTGCAGAGGACGAGCGCGTCCCCGGCTCGACCTTCAAGGACTATACCGTGTCCGACGTGCACCTGATGGTGCCCACGCTGGGCGAGCGGATGAAGGCCGCCGATCCGCGCACCCGCGTCGTATCGGTCGCGGGCAAGGACCGCGCGGCGGTGATGATGGGCGGGCACAAGGTCGACGAGCTGTGGTGGTTCGGTAAGGACGGCTTCACCAGCTATGCCGGTCGCACGATGCCGCCGGTCGTCGCACGCGCCAACGCAGCCGTCGCGAAGCAGATCGCCACCGCGCAAGGCCCGATGACGCTGCCGACCTTCTGCCAGCCGCTCGCCCGCGCCGTTGCGGTCGCGGGCAAGACGATCGGCACCGGCCGGTTCGAACGCGCCGCCGGCGACGTGAACAATTTCCGCCGCTCGCCCGAATATGACGCCGCCGTCCTCGCACTTGCCGCCGGGCTGATCCAGGACATGAAGCTGGGTCAGGGGCCGCAGACCGACATCATCTCGATCGGCGCGTCGGCCACCGACTATGTCGGGCACGGCTATGGCACCGAAGGCAGCGAGATGTGCCTGCAGCTGACCTCGCTCGACCAGAGCCTCGGTGAGTTCTTCAAGGTGCTCGACGCGACGGGTGTCGACTATCAGGTTGTGCTGACCGCCGACCATGGCGGCAGCGACGCCAGCGAACGCCATGCGCACCACGCAATTCCCGACGCCGTGCGGCAGGACGGCGAGCTGACCGTCGAGGGCATCGGCAAGGCGATCGGGCAGAAGCTCGGCATCGCCGGCCCCATCCTGTTCGGCGGGGTCAATGGCGATGTGTGGTACGACATCAAGCTCACCCCGGCGCAGAAGGCGGCGGTCGAGCGCGAGGCGATCGCGATGTTCATGGCGCATCCGCAGACCCAGGCGGTCTTTACCCGCGCGCAGATCATGGCAACGACCGTGCCGAACACCCCGCCCGAAACCTGGACGCTGGTCGAGCGCGCCCGCGCGTCCTTCTATCCGCCGCGCTCGGGCGACCTGCTGGTGGCGATGAAGCCGCGAGTGCTGACGCTGCCGCATCCGGTTGTCGGCAGCGCGGTCGCGACGCATGGCAGCTTCTGGGACTATGACCGGCGCGTGCCGATCCTGTTCTGGCGCAAGGGCGCCGGCGGGTTCGAGGAGCCGTTCGGTGTCGAGACGGTCGATATCCTGCCGACGCTGGCAGCCACCATCGGGCTGAACGTGCCGAAGGGAGAAATCGACGGCCGCTGCCTCGACCTGAACCCCGGCGAAGGGTCGACCTGTCGCTGATCCGACCGTTCGGTTCGAGCAGCTTCGAGCTCGTCGAGAAGCGTCCGTCAAGAACTCCGCTCGACGGACGCGCCCACTCACGGCAACCGCAGCATCGCCGTCGCCGCCGCTGCCGGATCGGCCCGCTCCTCCAGCGAGCGGACGATCGCGGCGGCGGTGCGCGGCACCTTGCCCGCGAATACCCGCCCGCCGTTGACGGTCACCCGCACCGGCCGGTCGAGATCGACCAGCCGGTCCGACAGGCGCAGCACCAGCCCCGCCGGGACCGCGCCGTCGATGGTGATCGCCTGTCCGTCGACGCGCGCATCGATCCGGTCGCCCGCTTTGGGCGCGGCGCCGTCAGGCAGGTGCAGCCAGTAGAAACGGTCGTGGGTCACATCGTCCTGCACCCAGACGACTCGCTTCGGCCACGGATTGCGGACGAATTGCGCCATCCATGGCAGGGCCTCGGCATCCCTGCGGTTCATCCAGTGCGGCAGGCCGGGATAGATGCGGGTGATCGAAACATAACCGCCCGGATCAGCGGCGTGGAGCTTCGCCAGTTCCGCGCTCTTTTCGGCGGCGATCCTGTTGCGGTCATAAGCGGCGTCCGCTCCGCCCATGAAGATGCCGAACGGCAGGTTGCGTAAGGACGCCACGCCCGCCTCGTTCGGATGGCCCGCCATCATCGATGCCGCGGCGAAGCGATCCGCCATGCGCGGCGCCAGTTGCCACACGCCATCGCCGCCGGCCGAATAGCCGAGCAGATAGACCCGATCCGGATCGACGCCGTTGATCGCGACCTGCGCATCGATCAGCCGTTGAAACAGCGGATCGATATGCGCCTCGTGCCACAGATTCCACGTATCGGTCGGTGCGCGCGGCGCGAGGTAGATGCCCTCGGCCGGTTCGTAGAGCCGGATCTGGTTGCGCCATTGCTGGTCGTTGACCGCCGGCGCGGCATTGCCGCCGCCATGCATCGAAATCCACAGGCTGCGCTTGCCATGGAGAGCGCTGCCGAACTGACGACTTTCCCAGCGCAGCGTCTTGTCGCCCAGCGTGATCGCCTTCGCCGCCATCGCCGCCCGATAGTCGGCTGTCACTTGCCGCATCCGTGCCGCCGCCAACAGTTCGAGCGCCACATCCGCCTCTGCCTTCGACAATGGCCGACGAAGCACCGCAGCGTCGTTCCGCCGCACCGCATCCGGCTGCATCGTCCAATTTGACAGGTCGTTCAAAGTGCGCACGGGCGGTGACTGTCGGGGCGCGGCAAGCGTCGGCATGGCCGACAGCGTCAGAAGTGCAGCGAGCGTAAAACGGCTTTTCATGGATGCACGAATATCGCGTATTGCCGTTCGACCGAAGGGGAAAGCGTGGCCGGCTAGCAATAGCCTGCGTCACCGCGTCTCGAATTTGCGAACCCCCGGTCCCAGCCGGTTCGCGCCGACCGCAACGCCGTCGCCGGTATAGTCGGCGACGAACGCCGGACTCTTGTCCATGCCGGGCGCCAGCCGTGCGTCGTTATCGTCGATGCGCAGCCCGCGCGCCGGGAAAGTGCGCTTCTCAGCACCGACGACGATGAAGCCGGTCCAGTTCTCCTTAGCCTTGCCCTGGACGAAGGTGTTGCGTGCGATCACTCCGGTCGCGCCTTCGGGTAGGTCGATCATATAGTTGGTCTTGTTGCCACGACTGTCGTCGAAGCTGGAGTCAGTGATGTCGATGCGGGGCGCGCGGATCTTCACATAATGGCCGCCGGTGCCGCGTTCGAAGCGCGACCGGGTGATGGTGATCGAGCCGTTGTTGCCGAGATAGACTGAATGCGAACAGTCGGTCGTCTCGTCGCACTGGCCGAGCCCGGCAAAGGTCGAGCGGTCGATGACGATGCGCTGCCGCCCGTCCGGATTGCCGCCCAATATTCCTTCCTGGCTGTCGAGGAAGGTGGAGTTGGTCACGGTCAGGTCGCCGATCTCGGTACGGATGCCCGCGCCATTGCCATCGGGCACGCGGATGCGACGGAACACGATTCCGTCGACGGTCGAGCGCCGTCCGCGCAGGACGAAGGTCGCCTTTTCCTCGCACGCCCCGCCGTCGAAGATGACCGTGCCGGGCGTACGCGCGCGAAAGGTGATGTCGCCGCCGGTCTGCACCGTGCAGTCGCGATAGGTCCCAGGCGCAATCAGGATGGTCGCGGTGCCGTCGCGCACCGCCGTCACCGCCGCATCGATCGTCGCGAACCCCTCGCCGGTCTGTTCGATCACGAACGGGGCGGTGCGCTGCTGCGCCGGCAGCGGAGCCGCCAGCAGCACCAGCGCGAAGGGCAGGAAGTGGCGAACGTGCATCGGCCGGTCCTCTATCGGTTCGGCCCATGCCATGCGCCAGCAAAGCCCTGCGCGAAAGAGGGCAAAACCGTCCCGGCGCGGTACGCGCTCAGACGTTCAGCCGCGCGCGCATTTCCTTGCCGGGCTTGAAATAGGGCACGCGCTTGGCATCGACCTCGACCGCTTCGCCGGTGCGCGGGTTGCGGCCGGTACGGGCATCGCGCGCGCGGGTTGAAAAGGCGCCGAAGCCGCGCAGTTCGACACGACCGCCTTCACGCAGCTGTTCGGTGATCGCATCGAAAAAGGTCGCGACGATCCGTTCGACATCCCGCACCGGCAATTCGGGATTTTCCTGGGCCAGTTGCTGAACCAGTTCCGATCGGATCATCTTTTCCCCCACCAAATCAAAACCATGTCGCGGAACGGTTCGATCCGGACATTGGGTTGCACTAACCTATGTTGATCGTTCCTCACAATCCGCCTTTCGAATGAACGCAAAAACGGGGCGCTCCAAACTGGAGCACCCCGTCCCTGTTTCCACCGATCGGCGGACGAAAAGCTTACTTCTGTTCGCCGCGCGCCTTCAGCGCCTCGCCCAGAATGTCGCCCAGCGACGCGCCCGAGTCGGACGAACCGTACTGCGCAACCGCCTGCTTCTCTTCGGCGATCTGCATCGCCTTGATCGAGAAGGTCGGCTTCTTCGAACGATCGAAGCCGGTGACCATCGCGTCGAACTTCTGGCCAACCTGGAACCGCTCCGGACGCTGTTCGTCGCGGTCGCGGCCGAGATCGGTGCGCTTGATGAAGCCGGTCGCGCCATCGTCGCCCTGCTGCACTTCGAGGCCCGCATCGCGGACTTCGAGCACGGTCACGGTCACGATCGCGTTCTTGTTCAGGCGATCACCCGCCTGCGCCGCGACCGGGCCACCACGCTCCAGCTGCTTCATGCCGAGCGAGATGCGCTCCTTGTCCGGCTCGACCGCCAGCACGACGGCCTGAACCGTCTCGCCCTTGCGGTGCAGATTGAGCGCGTCTTCGCCCGAAATGCCCCAGGCGATGTCCGACATGTGGACCATGCCGTCGACGTCGCCGTCCAGGCCAATGAACAGGCCGAATTCGGTCGCGTTCTTGACTTCGCCCTCGACGGTCGAACCGACGGGGTGATCTTCCGCGAACTTCTCCCACGGATTCGCCTGTGCCTGCTTGAGGCCCAGCGAGATGCGGCGCTTGTCCTGATCGACCTCGAGGACGATCACGTCGACTTCCTGCGAAGTGCTGACGATCTTGCCCGGATGGACGTTCTTCTTGGTCCAGCTCATTTCCGAAACGTGGACCAGACCTTCGATACCCGGCTCCAGTTCGACGAACGCACCATATTCGGTGATGTTCGTGACGCGGCCCGACAGCTTCGCCCCGACCGGATACTTGGCACCGGCGCCATCCCACGGATCGCTTTCCAGCTGCTTCATGCCGAGCGAGATGCGCTGCGTGTCGCGGTTGATGCGGATGATCTGAACGCGGACGGTGTCGCCGATGTTCAGCACTTCCGACGGATGCCCGACGCGCTTGTACGACAGGTCGGTAACGTGCAGCAGGCCGTCGATGCCGCCCAGGTCCACGAACGCACCGTAATCGGTGATGTTCTTGACCACGCCGTCGATCACCTGACCTTCGGCAAGGCTCTGGATCAGGCCCGAACGCTGCTCGGCGCGGGTTTCTTCCAGCACCGCGCGACGCGACACGACGATGTTGCCGCGCTTGCGGTCCATCTTCAGGATCTGGAACGGCTGCGGGATGTCCATCAGCGGGGTGACGTCGCGAACCGGACGGATATCGACCTGAGAACCCGGCAGGAACGCCACGGCGCCCGACAGGTCGACGGTGAAGCCGCCCTTGACGCGACCGAAGATGACGCCTTCGACGCGCGCGGTCTTGGCGAATTCAGTTTCCAGCTTGTCCCACGCGGCTTCGCGACGGGCGCGGTCGCGGCTCAGCATCGCTTCGCCGTTCGCATTCTCGACGCGGTCGACATAGACTTCGACTTCGTCACCGACCTTCAGATCGGCCTTCTGGCCCGGCGCCGCGAATTCGCGCAGCGGCACGCGGCCTTCCGACTTCAGGCCGACGTCGATGACGGCGAGGTCGTTTTCGATGCCCGTGACGGTGCCGATGACAACGCGGCCTTCGAAGCTTTCCGAAGCACCGAACATGTCGTCGAGCATCGACGCGAAATCGTCACGGGTGGGATTTGCCATGCTGGCCATATAACTCTTGGTTCCTAAACGTATCTGTTTCCGGCCGGCCGGTTGTCTCCGGCGGTCTTTGACCGGCATTGCCGCGCGCGCCGAATACGACACGCGGCATTCCACGACCCTGTCGTCACGAAAGGCTTGCCCCGGCAATGCGGAAAGGACGCCTGCGCATCCGGCCTACGCGAGTCTGTGCTCGTCGAACCGGCGCGCCATACGCCTTTTGGGCGGATCACGCAACGGTTTGGGCAGCGGAAGAAAGGTTGGTTCACGCGAAGGCGCGATGACGCGGAGAAGAAGGGAGAAGGTTAGATTTTCGCGCAGAGACGCGGAGGCGCAGAGAAGTTGCGTGTCGAACGCCTGACGCTTGTCCGGCGAAGCCTTTCGACTACCCTGCAGCAGAGGAGAACAGCCGCTGTCGCGGCGGATGGTCGCCGCGACCGCAACCCCTCCGCGCCTCCGCGCGAAAATCAGCTCACCCCCGACGCCCGCCGCGATACGGCTTGGCGGAATGGCGAGGCGGTGCGCCATTGGTCCGGCGCTGCGGAGCGGCCGGCGGACCCGACATCTGTTCGAACATCAGGTCATCGTCCGGCATCGCCGTGCGCTTGACCGAGGCGATGAACTTGCCCGCGATCGCCTTGGGAATTTCGAACGCCGATTCATCGTTCGCAATGCGGATCGCGCCGATCTCACCCTTGGTGATGTGACCGCGACGGCACAGCAGCGGCAGCAGCCAGCGCGGATCGGCATTGTGCCGGCGACCGACATTCATGCGGAACCACACCGTGTCCTCGAACCCCGGACGCGGCCCTTCTTGGCGCTCGCGTCGTTCGGGCATGCCGCCAGCCGACAATTCCTCGGGCGCGGGCAGCTTGGCGCGATAGGCGCGGACCAGCAGCGCGGCGATATCTTCCGGCGTCTTCTCGGCCAGCAGGCGCGCGCCCAGTTCGACATCGGCCTCGTCGAATTCGACCGGCTCGGCCAGCTTGGCGAGCAGGCGCTCCCGATCGGCCGCGTGAATCTGCTCGGGGGTCGGCACGCCGATCCATTCGGCGTTGATCTTCGCATCGCGCAGCAGTCCTTCGACCCGGCGACGACGCTGGAACGGCACGATCAGCGCGGCGATGCCCTTCTTGCCCGCGCGGCCGGTGCGGCCCGAACGGTGCTGGAGCGCTTCGGCATCACGCGGCAGTTCCACATGGACGACCAGGCTCAGCGACGGCAGATCGATGCCGCGGGCGGCAACGTCGGTCGCGACGCAGACGCGCGCACGGCGGTCACGCAGCGCCTGTAACGCATGGTTGCGCTCCGACTGCGAATGCTCGCCCGACAGCGCGACCGCATCGAAACCGCGCTCGACCAGATTGGCGTGCAGGTGGCGCACCGCTTCGCGCGTCGCGCAGAACAGGAACGCGGTGTCCGGTTCGTGCAGGCGCAGCAGGTTGACGACCGCATTCTCGATATCGTTCGGCGCGACGGTCATCGCCTGATAGCTGATGTCGCCATGGCCCCGCTCCGCCTCGCGCGTGTCGATGCGGAACGCGTCCTTCTGGTAGCGCTTGGCCAGCGCCACGATCGGCTTGGCGAGCGTCGCCGAGAACAACAGCGTGCGGCGCTCGGCCGGCGTGCCGTCGAGAATCCCTTCGAGATCCTCGCGAAAGCCCATGTCGAGCATCTCGTCGGCTTCGTCGAGGATCGCGACCTTCAGCCCCGACAGGTCGAGCGCGCCGCGTTCGAGGTGATCGCGCAGACGCCCCGGCGTCCCCACGACGATATGCGCGCCATGGCTCAGATTCCGGCGTTCGCGCGCCGCATCCATGCCGCCGACGCACGACACGATGCGCGCGCCGGTTGGGCCGTACAGCCACAGCAATTCGCGCGCGACCTGCAACGCCAGCTCGCGGGTCGGGGCGATGACCAGCGCCAGCGGCGCGCCGGCGCGCGGCATCTTGTCCTCGGCGTCGAGCAGGTCGCGCGCGATGGCGAGACCGAAGGCGACGGTCTTGCCCGATCCGGTCTGGGCGGACACCAGCAGGTCGCGTCCTTCGGCATCAGGCGTCAGGACGGCCGCCTGAACGGCGGTCGGGGCTTCATAACCACGCGCGGAAAGCGCCGCGGCGAGCGGTTCGGGTAACGTCGAAAAAGGCATAACGCGCCAAATGGCCCCAAATTGCGGCTACGGCAAGGCCATGCGTATCGTTTACCATGCAACCGGACCGCGAAATTGGCAAAAGATTTTCGTTTGTCGGCTTCCGTACCCGGACATTGCCGGTGCGACGCCCCTTCCCCACATCGGCGGCGAAGGGAATCGCACGATGCCGATCGATCGCCGCCGCCTGCTCGAACTGACCGGAATGTCGGCGCTCGCCGCGCTGATCGGCTGTGCACCGGAGGCGAGCGAGGCTGCGCAGACCTTCCCGTTCAAGCTGACCGACGCCCAGTGGAAGGCGCGCCTGACCCCGGCGCAATATAACGTGCTGCGGCAGGAGGGGACCGAACGCCCCTATAGTAGCCCGCTGAACGACGAAAAGCGCAAGGGCGTCTTCGCCTGCGCCGGTTGCAATCAGCCGCTGTTCCTGTCGACGACCAAGTTCGAAAGCGGCACCGGCTGGCCGAGCTTCTACACCCCGCGCCCGGGCGCCGTCATGACCCGCGCCGACCGCTCGCTGATGATGACCCGGACCGAGGTATTGTGCAGCCGCTGCGGCGGGCATCTCGGCCACGTGTTCGACGACGGGCCGCCGCCGACGGGCAAGCGCTATTGCATGAACGGCGTGGCGATGACCTTCCGCCCCGCCTGAACACCAAAAGGCCCGCCGCATTCCGCGTGCGGCGGGCCCTTTTGGCAATGGCGCGGGGATCGGATCAGTCGTTGAGCGCGACGACCATGCGGGCATGGGCCGGCTGGGTGCTGGCACCGCCCTGCACCGGAGCGGGCGGATCGGTCTTCACGATCACCAGCGGCGCTTCCAGCTCGCTGCCGCGCGGCGCGTGCTTGGCATAGATGAAGCCGTTCGCTGGATAGGCCGAGGTGCCGAGACCGCCAAGCGGACCGTACCACACCTTCACTTCGCTCCAGTCGCCGGCGGCCGACACGTCGATCGCGCGGACATCGCGCTCGATCCCGCCGCGGCGCGACCAGTTGGCATGGGTCAGCAGGACTTCGCGGTCGCTGACGACCTTCGACACCATCGCGACATGACCGAGGCGCATCTTGGAGGTGGCGGCAAAGGACAGAACCGCCCCTTCCTTGGGCGCATGGCCGCGTTCATACTTGCCGGCGGCCTGGCCCCACCAGGTATGGGCGTTGCCGAAGATTTCGACGCCCGAGATTTCGCGGGCATAGGGGGCGCATTGCCAGAACCGGGCCTGGGCCGGAGCCACCATCGCCAGAGCGCACGAAACCACCAGCGCGAAACGCGCTGCCACAGCACCAAACTTCATCTGACCCCCACGGCCCCACGAATGTCGTGAGCGGCATGAAGCAGGGTTTACCGCCCACGAAAACCCCACCCCTGGCCAAATGGGAACCAATTCCGACGAACCGTGTTTGCGCGGCGATGACTGGCGGATGAACCGTGGAACGCCGGTCGTTTTGCCCTGCCCGCTCCCGACGTGTCGCCGAACGCCGATGCGACGAACTGCATCAGGTCGTTGTTGCAATGCAGCACCGAACCTGTTCGGATATGTCGTCGATCGGGGGTGCCGTGTTTCGTTCAGCAAGCCGTTAACTATTCTTCGGCACTATTCGGTCGGTTGTAATCTTGGGCGGGGAGTTCACAGATGGCGATTGCACGCAGGCCGGCGGAAGGCGCGATGACGCTGGCGGAGATGAAGGAGTTCGCGACCTTTTCGGCAGCGACGCAGCGGTACATCCGCCGCTCGCTCGATATCGGGCTGGATCGCGACGACGCGATGCGCCGCTGGTCGCGAGACGTGGTGGAGGCCGCCAGCATCCGTGCACAGGCACGCATCTATGATCGCCTGCCCGACATCCGCGCGTGCATTCCCGAGGACAGCGGGCTGGATGCGATCGAACCGTTCATGACGCCGCTGCTGACGGTGACCGCGTTCGATCTGGGCCAGGGGCGGCTGACGACGTTCGGCGCCTATCGCTTCCTGTACGAACGTCTGGTCGGGCCGGAGGCACGCCCATGGCTGCCCGCCGCCTTCTGCGCCTCGGCCGCCTTGCCGCATCTCCATCCCGAACTACGTCGCAAGCTGCTGCAATCGCTCAGCGAAGCGGCGGCAACGGCATCGGGCTGGTCGATGCGTCAACCGGCCTTCTATCCGGCGTGGGTCGAAAAGGTCGAAGCCGGCGCGCCGATGCATTGATCGCGGGGGCGGATGGGGCTCCGACCGTTCCGTGATATGACGGCCCACTCTGTCCTAAAACGTCACCCCGGCCTTGAGCCGGGGTCCCGCTTCTTCTTCGTCCGGGGGGGAGTAGGTAGAAGCGGGACCCGGATCAGGTCCGGGAGTGACGGACAGGATTTGGACTGGTGCCACCGCATCAGCCGCGGCCGGTCAATCCGTGCCAGCCTTACCACGCCCAGCAGCCGGCCCCCTCACCTGCATGCCCCGCCGAATCCGCGCGTAGCCTGATCGAAGTGGAAATGGTCGCGGTGCGCGGCATTGTAATCGGGCGACAGCACGGTCGAGAAGACGCCACACGCGCCATCGCGGACCTCGCGCAGGAACGCCGCCTTCGCCGCATCGTCGCGGCCCTGCCCTGCCGTCCAGTCGCCGACGACGCTCACCCGCCGTCCATCGGCCAGCACGAATGCAGCGATGTCGAGCGCGTTGGCTGTCGCATGCTCGCTGAACGCCCCGGTGTCGCGGCCATACATCCGCCGGCAATTATAGCTGCCGAAATTCTCGATTCTGACGACCGGTTCGCCGAAATGCTTCTGCGCGGCGGGCTGGACGACCTGCCACTCCCATAGCGCCATCCCGGTCGCGACGCGGCACGACACGCCGACATCGGGCGTGATGGCAATGGTCCGCGACCCGCCCCCGCGCATCCGCACCGCATCGTCGTACCCGCATTGCCCCGCATCGTCGCGCGGCGGCAGCGCGGTGTAGCGCACGCCTGCCACATCCAGCAGCGCACGGCACCCCGCGAAGTCGCCCGCCAAATCACCTATCTTCGCACGCGTGAACATGCCAACCGGCTGCGACAGGTCGAGCGGGGTCCAGGGCACGTCCTGCGGGCGACTGCGGGAAAAAGCGTAGATGGCAAAAGCGATGGCAGCGAGGACGGCGAGCCATACGAGGGTACGAACGCCGACCGACAGCGCCTTCATGCGCGCACCGCGCGGTCGGCGGGTTCGGCCGTGACCGGATAGCCCAGATCGTCGGGGATGCAGATGAAGCGGCCCTCGTCCCGCTCCTCGACCCACGGCGTTATCGTCCGGACCGGCCAGCGCGCGGCATCGGCCAGCACCTCGTCGGCCGACTCATGCTGCGCGAGCCGCTCCAGGACCCGGCGGGTCGGAAACAGCAAGGTCGCCTCCCCCCGGTCGGCGGAGGCGAGCGCGTCGGCGGCTGCCAGCCACAGGGTCCGGACATTCTCCGTCGCATCGACCCGTGCAGGCGGTGCATCCTCCGGCAGGCGGGCGACGTAGAACCACGTGTCGAACACCCGTACCGGCACATGGTCGGGACGCCACCGGGCATAGGAGATCAGTGGTGACGGATCGACCGGGCCCAACGCCCCGATCGGTGCGCCATCAGCCAGTGCCGCGCGCATCGCTTCCACGTCGCCGGATAGGCCGATCGCGATCCCGGCCTCCTCGATCGTCTCGCGGATCGCGGCCAGTCGCGGCGCAAGATCACCGTTACCCATCGCCAGCGCCAACGCCCGGTCGCCCGGGTCGATCCGCCCGCCGGGAAATACCAGTGCGCCGCCGGCAAAGGCCATTGCCGCCGACCGCTCGACCATCAACAGTTCGGGCGGTCCGACGGCCCGGTCGCGCAACAGGATCAAGGTGGCGGCGGGAATCGCGGTCGTCATCGCGGGGAGTTGGGAAGCGCCCCCGGCAATGTGAAGTCGCCGCCTGCGCGAACCAGTCGCCAGCCATCGGGCAGGAAGTCGAGCGACATGTAATAATAGAAGACGCAGGTCCCGTCGGGACGGTAGCTCGCCCCCTTCAACAGCCCGATCGCGGTCGTGCCGACGAACACCGGCCCGCCGCTGTCGCCGCCCTTGCATCCCGGCCCTGCCACCGCGACCCAAGTCGGCAGGCACGGCCCGCCGCACAGGTCACCGGAAGGCGCGAAGTCGACCATTTCGACCTCGGCGCAGCTATAGCCGCTATGTTCGCCCCGGTGGCACACGATATCCCCGACCCGCGTGCCGGTCCGGCTGCGCTGCCCCTCGACCGGGCGCAGCACCGTGCGCGCCGCGTCGGAATAGAATCGCGGCTGCACCGCATCGGGGCTGGCATTGACCTGTACGTCGTGAAACCCCCAGCCCCATTGACCGATAAAGGTCAGCGGGGTGCGGGTACCGTCCTTGGCAACATGCTCCAGCGTGTCGGGGCAGTGGGCGGCCGTGACGATGCCGTTCTGCACGCCATCGGTCACGACGAAGCCGGTCGTGCAGTAGAAGCGCCGCCCGCTGACCGGATCGGGGCCGATCAGCCGCGATCCGCCGACGACCTCGCCCGACAGGTCCAGTTCGGGTCGACCGCTGGTCGCGATCCGGACGGGCACGCCGGTCAGCGACTCGATCCGCCGCTTGAGCGCCGCAACATCGCCCGCTGCATCCGCCGCGCCGATCAGGACCAGCAACGTGCCGTTCCGGGCGTCGATTCCCATGGCCGGCGGACGCTGCACCATCGCCCGGATCGCCGCCTGGTGATCGGCAATCGCCGCCAGCATCTGCGTACGCGTGGCGGTCGCACCGATGCGGAACCGGATCGGGATCGACAGGCCGTCGATGGTCACCTGCCCGTCCGGTACGGCTCGCTTGCCGGTCAGCAGGACGGTGACCGCGCCGTCCCGCTCGACCGAGGTTCCCGCCAGCCGGTCGCGATATTCGCCCTCGATCCATTCGGTCACGGCGACGCTGGCCGCCTGCTTGCGCAACAGGACCAGCGCATCGGCCGGATCGATGCTGCGGATGCGAGCGACTTCGGCCGCATCCTGTGCCAGTGCGGTGTCGGCGGAAACGACGACGGCGGCGTCCTGCGTCGCGGCGGGGGTTCCCGCCGCCAGCGCAAGCGCCGCCGTCCAGTATCGCAGCATCGACCGGATCAATCGAGCCGGCGTGCCAGTTCCTTGTTGAGCGCCAGTGCCGCCAGCGTGCCGACGGCACCCGACAGCAGGTACAGGCCCGATGCCAGCAGCCCCAGCTTGTCGGCCAGCGCCAGTGCCACGAACGGCGCGAAGCCCGCCCCGAACAGCCACGCTAGGTCCGACGTCAGCGCCGCGCCGGTATAGCGCGAATCCTTGGCGAAGTTCGACGCCACCGTCCCCGACGACTGACCGAACGACAGGCCCAGCAGGATGAAGCCGGTGATCATGAACGCGATCTCACCCGCGTCGCCGCCGTTCAGCAGCAGCGGCGCAAGGCCGGAGAACAGCGCGATGGCGATGGCACCGATGCCTAGCAGGGTGCGGCGACCGACATGATCGGCCAGCACGCCCGAAATGATGATCGCGAAGATGAAGAACAGCGCGCACGCGGTCTCGATCCACAGGAAGCGTTCGATCGGCTGCTCGGTCTTCAGCAGGATCCACGACAGCGGGAACACCGTGACCATATGGAACAGCGCGAAGCTGGCCAGCGGCACCAGCGCGCCGATCACGATCGTCTTCCACTCGCGGCCGACCGTCGGCAGCACCGGGGACGCCTTCAGCTCGCGATTCTCGAACAGCTTGGTATATTCGGGCGTCACGACGATGCGCAGCCGCGCGAACAGCGCCACGACGTTCAGCGCGAACGCCACGAAGAACGGATAGCGCCAGCCCCAGCTGATGAAATCCTCGGCGCTCATATAAGCGGTGAAGAAGGCGAACAGCGCGCTGGCGACCATCAGGCCGAGCGGGGCGCCCAGCTGCGGGATCATCGCGTACCAGCCGCGGCGATCCTGCGGCACGTTGAGCGCCAGCAGCGAGGCGAGCCCGTCCCATGCGCCGCCCAGCGCGATACCCTGCAGGATACGCAGCACCGCCAGCAGGATCACCGACCATGCGCCGACCTGGGCATAGCCCGGCAGGAACCCCATCGCCACCGTCGCCGTGCCGAGCAGGAACAGCGCGATGGTCAGCTTCGTGCCGCGCCCATGGCGACGGTCGATCCACATGAACAGCAGCGTGCCCAGCGGCCGCGCGAAGAACGCCAGCGGGAACAGCGCGAACGAGTACAGCGTGCCCGTCAGCCGATCGACATAGGGGAACATCAGCTGCGGGAACACGATCACCGACGCGATCGCATAGACGAAGAAGTCGAAAAATTCCGACGTACGCCCGATGATCACGCCGATCGCGATCTCTTCGGACTGGACGTTCACCTCGCCGCCGCCATGGTTGACGGCCCGGGCATCGGCCTCGAGTTCGCGGGAGTGGACGAAGGCCTCGGCCATAGGGACTCCAAGAGCAGCGCGGATGCCGCGCGGATAAACAGAATGTGCGCCCGTTATCGCAATGCACCAAACGCGGGGATAGGACAAAATGTCCTATCGCAGTGCAGCATCGCACGGCATAGGTCGCGCCCATGATCCTGCCCCGCTCGCTCCCGTGGCACCGGCCACTGCGTTCGCTCCTCCCGCTCGCGGCCCTGCCGCTGCTCGGCGGATGCGACCTGGTCGTGCTCAATCCCGCCGGCGACATCGCGCGCCAACAGGCCGACGTCCTGATGATATCGGTCGGCCTGATGCTGCTCATCATCATTCCGGTGATGGCGCTGATCGTCTGGTTCGCGTGGAAATACCGCGCCAGCAACGAAACGGCGACCTACAAGCCCGACTGGGACCATTCGACCGCGCTCGAACTGGTCATCTGGTCCGGTCCGCTGCTGATCGTCATCGCGCTCGGCGCGCTGACCTGGATCAGCACCCACCTGCTCGATCCCTATCGCCCGATCGGGCAGATTTCGTCCGGCAAGCCGGTGCCCGAGGACCAGCAGCCGCTGGAGATCCAGGTCGTCTCGCTCGACTGGAAATGGCTGTTCATCTATCCCGAACAGGGCATCGCGACGGTCAATCGCCTGGTCGTGCCGGTCGATCGCCAGGTACGGTTCCGTCTGTCGTCGTCGTCGGTGATGAACACCTTCTACGTGCCTGCCATGGCCGGCATGATCTACACGATGCCGGGCATGGAGACGAAGCTCCACGCCGTGCTGAACCGTCCGGGCACCTTCGACGGCATGTCGGCGCATTATAGCGGTGCCGGCTTCTCCTATATGAACTTCAAGACGACGAGCACCGACGCCGCCGGCTTCGACAAGTTCGTGGCAGGCGTGAAGGCGATGCCGAACCGGCTGGACACCGCGCGCTATCTCGAGCTGGAGAAGCCGAGCGAAAAGGTGCCGCCGATGGGCTTCAGCGGGGTCGAACAGGGGCTGTTCACCCGCATCGTGCAGATGTGCGTCAAGCCCGGCACGCCGTGCATGACCGAAAGCATGGGCCATGGAGGCCATGGTTCGGCGGTCAACAGCCGACTGCCCGAAGGGGAGCGTACCAAGGGCGCGCTGGAAAAGGCACCTTCCGAATATGGTGTCAGCCCGCATAGCAGCGGCGATGCGCCGCAGGGGTCGTCGGCCGCTCCCGGTGCCGCCGATCCGGGCAACGACGCCAACCGCAACATGACCCGCATCGCGCCGCCCGCGATCCCGGGCCGCACCGCTCCGGCACTTGGCTGAGAACGAGATCATGTCCGATACCCTTACCAAGCTGATCTTCGGGCGCCTGACGCTCGAAAGCTTCCCGATCCACGAACCGATCATCGTCATGACCTTCATCGCGGTCGCCATCGGCGGCGCGGCGGTGCTGGCGGCGCTGACCTATTTCAAACTGTGGGGCTATCTCTGGAAAGAGTGGTTCACGACGGTCGATCACAAGAAGATCGGGATCATGTACATGATCCTCGGCATCGTCATGCTGCTGCGCGGCTTCGCCGACGCCATCATGATGCGCAGCCAGCAGGCGATCGCGTTCGGCGACAACGAAGGCTTTCTGAACGCGCACCATTATGATCAGGTGTTCACCGCTCACGGTGTCATCATGATCTTCTTCGTCGCGATGCCGTTCGTCACCGGGCTGATGAACTATATCGTGCCGTTGCAGATCGGGGCGCGCGACGTGTCCTTCCCGTTCCTGAACAATTTCAGCTTCTGGATGACCGCATCGGGCGTCGTGATCGTGATGGCCAGCCTGTTCGTCGGCGAATTCGCCCGCACCGGCTGGCTGGCGTTCGCGCCGCTGTCGGGGCTGGATTATTCGCCGGACGTGGGCGTCGACTATTATATCTGGGCGCTCCAGCTGGCGGGCGTCGGGACATTGTTGTCGGGCGTCAACCTGATCGCGACCATCGTCAAGATGCGCGCACCGGGCATGGGCCTGATGAAGATGCCGATCTTCACCTGGTCGGCGCTGGTCACCAACATTTTGATCGTCGCCGCCTTCCCGGTCCTGACCGCCGTGCTCGCCATGCTGTCGCTCGACCGCTATGTCGGCACCAACTTCTTCACGAACACGCTCGGCGGCAACCCGATGATGTACGTGAACATGATCTGGATCTGGGGCCACCCGGAGGTCTACATCCTGGTCCTGCCGGTGTTCGGCGTGTTCTCCGAAGTCGTGTCGACCTTCTCCAGCAAGCGGCTGTTCGGCTATACGTCGATGGTCTACGCGCTGCTGGTCATCACCATCCTGTCGTATCTGGTGTGGCTGCACCACTTCTTCACCATGGGGTCGGGGGCGAGCGTCAACTCGTTCTTCGGCATCACCACGATGATCATCTCGATCCCGACGGGCGCGAAGATCTTCAACTGGCTGTTCACCATGTATCGCGGCCGTATCCGCTACGAGCTGCCGATGATGTGGGCGATCGCCTTCATGCTGACCTTCACCATCGGCGGCATGACCGGCGTTCTGCTCGCGGTGCCGCCGGCCGACTTCGTGCTGCACAACTCGCTGTTCCTGATCGCGCACTTCCACAACGTGATCATCGGCGCGGTCGTGTTCGGTACCTTCGCCGGCATCAACTACTGGTTCCCCAAGGCGTTCGGCTTCAAGCTCGACCGCAAATGGGGTCTGGTCAGCTTCTGGTGCTGGTTCGTCGGCTTCTGGGTCGCCTTCACGCCGCTCTACGTGCTGGGCCTGATGGGCATCACCCGGCGTCTGCGCCACTTCGACGATCCGAGCCTGCAGATCTGGTTCGTCATTGCCGCCGTGGGTGCCGTGATCATCGCGGTCGGCATCGCCGCCTTCCTGGTGCAGATCGCCGTCAGCATCTTGAACCGCGACAAGCTGCGCGACGTGACCGGCGATCCGTGGGACGGCCGCAGCCTCGAATGGGCGACCTCGTCGCCGCCGCCGGACTATAACTTCGCCTTCACCCCCGTCGTTCATGACATGGACGCGTGGTACGACATGAAGAGCCACAAATATGCCCGGCCGACCGAAGGCTTCCAGCCGATCCACATGCCGAGCAACACCTGGGCCGGTATCGTGATCGCGGGCGTGTCGACCGTGTTCGGTCTGGCGATGGTCTGGTATATCTGGTGGCTGGCGGCGCTGTCGTTCGTCGCGGTGATCGGCATCGCGATCTTCCACACCTTCAACTACAAGCGTGACTTCCACATTCCGGTCGAGGAAGTCATCGAGACGGAGCGGCGGCGCACCGCCGACCTCCAGGCCGCGGGGGCGTAAAACATGGGTTCGTCGGTACAAGTCCCCGCGGGCGCGGAAGGTCGCGCCTACCACCTGGCGGAGGAGCATGAGCATGAGGCCGGGTCGAGCACCATGCTCGGCTTCTGGCTTTACCTGATGAGCGACTGTCTCATCTTCGCCATGCTCTTCGCCGCCTATGGCGTCTATTCGGGTAGCACCGCGGGTGGCCCCGACGCCAAGGAGCTGTTCGACCTGCCGCTCGTCGCGCTCAACACCGCGATGCTGCTGTTCTCGTCGATCACCTACGGCTTCGCGATGATCGCCGCCGAAGAGGGCAAGAAGGCCGCGACGCTGCGCTGGCTCGCCATCACCGGCGTGTTCGGCCTGTGCTTCCTCGGCATCGAACTCTACGAATTCAGCCACCTGATCCATGAAGGCGCCGGGCCGCAGCGCAGCGCGTTCCTGTCGGCGTTCTTCACGCTGGTCGGCACCCACGGGTTGCACGTCACCTTCGGCTCGATCTGGCTGGTCACGCTGATGGTGCAGGTCGCCAAATACGGCCTCGGTGCTGCCAACATGCGCCGGCTGATGTGCCTGTCGCTGTTCTGGCACTTCCTCGACGTCATCTGGATCGGCGTCTTCACCTTCGTCTATCTGCTGGGAGTCCTCTAATGGCCAGCCACGCCCATCACGACGCGCACGGTCATGGCGCTCACGGCCATGGCGACGCGCCCGCACATGGTTCGCGCAAGGACTATGTCATCGGCTTCCTGCTGTCGGTGCTGCTGACCGCGATCCCCTTCGCGCTCGTCATGACCAACGCCTTTGCCGATACGCGGATCACCGCGGGCATCGTCATGCTGTGCGCGGTCGTGCAGATCGTCGTCCACATGATCTACTTCCTGCACATGAACACCAAGTCGGAAAGCGGCTGGACGTTGATGGCGCTGATCTTCACCGTCGTCCTGGTCGGGATCGTGATCGCCGGGTCGCTGTGGGTCATGTACCATATGAACGTGAACATGATGCCGCAGATGTCCGGGGACATGGGCGCGATGTGATGCGGGGCCGGCCGATCCGACGCATCCTGATCGGCACGCTGATCGGATGCGTCATCGCCGGCCTGATCGGCCTGGGCGTGTGGCAGCTGCAGCGTCGCGCATGGAAGCTGGACCTGATCCAGCGGACCGAAGGGATGCTCCGCTCCCCGCCCGTCCCCGCCCCGCCCCCAGCGGCATGGGGCACGATCACGAGCAACGACGCCTATCGTCCCGTCATCGCTACCGGGCGCTACCGCCCCGACGCCGACACCTATACCCAGGCCGCAACGGCGCTCGGCGGCGGCTTCTGGGTCCTGACGCCGCTCGATACCGGGCGCTTCACGCTCCTCGTCAATCGCGGGTTCGTGCCGGCTGACCAGCGCGGCAAGGTGCCCCCGCCACCCGGCACCGTGACCGTGCGCGGGCTGCTGCGCATCAGCGAACCGGGCGGCGGCTTCCTGCGCAGCAACGTGCCGGCCGAGGATCGCTGGCATTCACGCGACGTCGCGGCGATCGCGGCCCGGCGTGGGCTCACCGACGTCGCCCCCTATTTCATCGATGCCGTCGCCGATCCACAGGTCGAGTGGCCGCGCGGTGGGCTGACCATCGTCTCGTTCCGCAACAACCACCTCGTCTACGCGCTGACCTGGTTCGGCCTCGCGCTGCTGCTGGGTGGCATGACATGGTGGGTCGCACGGCGCGAACCACGGGCGTAACATGCGCCCGATGCAACCCGCCCCTCCTTCCACGACTCCGCGCCTGCCCATGGCGGACGGAGTCGGCCGCAACATGCTGTTGCTCGTGCAGCTGCGCTGGCTGGCGGTCGGGGGGCAGCTGGGCACGATCCTGGTGGTCGACGGGCTGCTCGGCATCCGCCTGCCACTGATCCCGATGGCGAGCGTGCTGGCGGCGCTGGTGGTGCTGAACCTCGTCACGCTGGCGCGCCGGTCGCGGTGGAGCGACACCAATTTGCCGCTGTTCGCTGCGCTCGTCCTCGACGTCGCCGCACTGACGGCGCAACTGTACTTGTCGGGCGGGGCGCGCAATCCGTTCGTGTCGCTCTATCTGTTGCAGGTCGTGATCGGCGCGATCCTGTTGAAGGTCTGGTCGAGCTGGGCGCTGGTCGCGATCACCAGCGGGGCGTTCGCGCTGCTCGGCCCGTTCCACCGCCCGCTCGACCTGCCGCCGGCCTATGCCAGCAGCCTGTCCGACGCCTATCTGATCGGCAACTGGATCAATTTTGTGCTGGCGGCGACCCTGCTGGTCGCCTTCGTCACGCGCATCGCCGCGAACCTGCGCGACCGCGATACCAAGGTCGCCCAGCTCCACCAGCGCGCGGTCGAGGAAGAGCATATCGTCCGCATGGGCCTGCTCGCCAGCGGTGCGGCGCACGAGCTGGGCACGCCGCTGTCGTCGATCTCGGTGCTGCTCGGCGACTGGAAGAACGAACCGGCGATCTGCCGCGACCCGCGCTTCGTCGCGGAGGTCGACGACATGCGGGCCGAAGTCGCGCGCTGCAAGGAAATCGTGTCGGGCATCCTGTTCGCCGCGGGCGAAGTGACCGGCGAGGCACCGACCCGCACGACATTGCGGACCTTCCTGACCGCGACGCTCGACCGCTGGCGCGGCAACGATCCGGCACGCGCCGTGTTCGAGGATCGCTTGGGGCCCGACGTACCGATCGTCGCCGACCGCGCGCTGGCGCAAGCGCTGACCAATCTGCTCGACAATGCTCTCGAGGCTGGCGGGCGCAACATCGCGCTGCTGGCGCTGCGCGACGGATCGACGCTCCGACTGACGGTGCGCGACGACGGCAATGGTTTTACCGACCGCATTCTCTCACAGCTCGGCAAACCCTATAATACCAGCAAGGATCGGCAGGGCGCCGGGCTCGGCCTCTATCTCGCCACCAATGTCCTGCGCCCGCTGGGCGGCACGATCGAGGCATTGAACCGTGATGGCGGCGGGGCGGAGACGACGCTGATCCTGCCGATCGATTCGCTGGCGCTGGAGAAGACGCGATGACCGAGCGCCGATTGCTGATCGTCGAGGACGACGCGACCTTTGCCCGTACATTGTGCCGATCGTTCGAACGACGCGGCTATGGCGTAGAGGTGATCGACGGTCCCGACCGGCTGGAGGATGTCGCGCGCAGCTTCGAACCGGAATATGCGGTGGTCGACCTGCGGCTGGGCGGCGCGTCTGGGCTGGCCTGCGTCTCCGCGCTGTCGGCGATCGATCCGACGATCCGCATCGTCGTGCTGACCGGCTTCGCCAGCATCGCGACCGCGGTGGAGGCGATCAAGCTGGGTGCGACCAACTATCTGACCAAACCGGCCAACACCGACGAAATCGAGGCCGCCTTCGCCCGGGTAGAGGGCAATGCCGATGCCGACCTGACCGCCGCTCCCACCTCGATCAAGACGCTGGAGTGGGAACACATCCATCAGACGCTCGCGGACACTGGATTCAACATCTCGGAAGCCGCGCGAAGGCTGGGAATGCACCGCAGGACGCTCGCGCGAAAGCTCGACAAGCGCCATCTTTCTTGAGCGGCAGGGGTTCGAAACCACCCCGTCCCTGTGGTAACATGCCGCCAAAGGCGGAACGGTTCATCGTGCGGCAGGTTCGAAGAGACTATAGCCTGCGTGCCGCACCGGAAGAGTATAGGATGATTAGCATTACCGACCATCGCCCTCGTTTCGCCCGCCTTGCGCACCGCGCGCTGCTGGCCGGCATCGCGCTGACCGGTGCGACCGCCGCCGTGGCGCAGGTGACGCCACCGCCGGTCGTCCCGACGCTGCCGACGACCCAGTCGATGGTGCAGCCAATCCCGGCCGCCGCCCCGCTGCCGACGCTGACCGCGGCGCAGGAGAGCGAGCTCGCGCGGTTGCTGGCACGCGATGCCGTGGCGCAGGGGTTGAAGGATCGCGAACCGTCGCTGGCCGGGCTGACCGGACCGGCACTCGTGCGTGCCGCGCTCGATCATGCCCATGCGGTGCGCGCGGGGCGGCTGGACAATGCCGATTTCCAGAAGGACTGGGCGATGCGCCCGCAGGCGTTCGACCCGCTGCCGTCGTTCCGCGACGCGCTGGCGAAGGACCGGCTGGCTGCCTGGATCGCGTCGCTGCCACCGCCCTATGCCGGCTATGACACGCTGGTGACCGGTCTGGCCCGCTATCGCAAGATTCAGGCGAATGGCGGTTGGCCGACGGTTGGTGCCGGCTCAGAAATGCGGCTGGGCGGCAAGGGTCCACAGGTCGCGGCGCTGCGCAAGCGGCTGGCGATCGAGGATGCCGACCTGTCGCCGACCGGCGATACCTTCGATCAGGCGATGCTGGATGCCGTCCGCCGCGCCCAGCGCCGCTATGGTCTCAACCCCGCTGGACAGGTCGGCGCGCAGACCGTCGCGTCGCTGAACGTGCCGGTGGGCGAGCGGATCAAGCAGATCAAGGCGAATATGGAGCGGTGGCGCTGGCTGCCGACCGAGCTGGAAAAGAACCGTATCCAGGTCAACATCGCCGCCGCCGTGCTGACCGTGTTCGATGGCGACCAGCCGGTCACGTCGATGAAGGCGGTGACCGGGCGTCCGGGTGACGAGACGCCGATGCTGACCTCGACGATCCATTCGATCGTGCTCAATCCGCCGTGGAACGTGCCGTCGTCGATCGCCGACAAGGAATTGTGGCCGAAGGAGCGGGCGAACCCAGGCTATCTTAAGCGCAACGGCTTTCGCGTGATCGAGACCGAGGGCGGCGGGCGTCGCCTGCAACAAGCGTCGGAGAATAGCGCGCTAGGCCGGTTCAAGTTCGATTTCGACAATCCGTTCGCGGTGTATCTGCACGACACGCCGGCGCAGGCCGGCTTTGCGAAGTTCGACCGGCTGGCCAGCCATGGCTGCGTCCGTCTGGAAAAGCCCGAGGATCTTGCGCGGCTGTTGCTGCGCACGACGCCCGAATGGCCGGATACGCAGATCGACGCGACGCTGGCATCGGGCAAAACGGTGCGGGCCAAGGTCGCCGATCCGGTAAAGGTCTATCTGCTGTATTGGACCGCGTTCGCGACACCGAACGGCACGATGAGCTTCCGCGAGGATCCGTATAAATGGGACGGCGTGCTGGCGAACAAGATCGCCGCACGCGCCGAAGCCAGCCAGATGGCGGCTCGATAAGGGGATGACGATGTTCAACGGATGGCGTGTGGCGCTGCTGGCTGGCAGCGGCCTGTTGCTGGCGACCGGGCTTGGTGCCTGTTCGAACGAGAATGTGGACGAGGCACCGATCGAGAACAGCGCGTTCGACGAGGACGCCCCGCCGCCGACCCCGCTACCGGAGCAGAATTTCGAGGCGGCGCCGGTGATTACGGAGAATCTGTCGGCACCCGCCCCGGTCGAGGATCTCCCCCGCCCCCACCGGTCGAACCCGACCAGCAGGTGCTGGACGACGCGTCCGCCACCGGCATGACGTCGCGATCGACCCGCGGGCAGGAAAGCAGCGACGACGCGCCGGTCGACGATGCGATGGTGAACCAGCAGGGGGAATAGGGCTGCGGTTTCGTGGAGGCCCGGCTCCGGGGGCGCTGCGTGCTTCCGGTCGGCTTGGGGATCGGTGCTGGATCAGCGGAGGGCGTGAGGCCTTTCACAAGATCGGAGGCGGTTCTCCCCATTCGTCACCCCGGGCTTGACCCGGGGTCCCGCTTCTTCTCCAATCTTGGAAGAAGTGGCACGTCAACCAGCCCAATCCGACCAGGCGCAGCACGAACGCGTTGGTGTACTCCTTACTCGCCACGGGCGGTAACAAGCGGGACCCCGGGTCAAGCCCGGGGTGACGTGTGGTGGAGGGTTGGGGCTCGATCTGAAACCAGGTTGGGACGGTCGGCGGATCGCTTCGGAATCGGCCTCACGCCGCCTGCTGCGAACCCTCCGCCGGCATGACCGGCGCATAAGCGCGGTCGAGGTACAGGTTTGCCAGTTCGTAATGCGCGCTGACGACCTGTTCGTGGTCGGCCTGCTGCGCCAGTTCCAACTGCTGTTCGGCACGGCGTACGAAGTAGGACATTTCGTCCGGTCCAATCGAAGACACGACAACCTCTCAAGGACGTTCAATCGTCCGTTTCTAATACTCGCCCGGCGGAACCGGACGTTGCTTGAACGCACGACAGGTTCCGGGGATGCGTGTCGCCGCAAATTCTGACGCCGTGATGACACCGCCGGTCGCAATGGGACATGCGGCGAACGACGCCGAATCAATTACATACGACGGTGTTTTCCGCCGTAGCGCCCGCCGATATAGGCGCCCAGCCGGTTCATCTCGCTGGCGGCGGCGATCGCGGCGTCGCTCTGGCAGGGCAGCGGATCATGGTCGCGGTCGGCGGCGCGGCTGGCGACCTTGGCGGCCAGTTCCTCGATATCCGCACGCGACAGCAGGTTCTTTTCGCGCAGGAGACACAGCAGGCTCTGCAGGATCACCATGCTCTTCTCGCCGGCGGCATCGCACGGTTCGATCGGATTCATCGTTCCTCTCCTTATGGTTATACAGGAGAGCATATGCCGATCCTGTCCGGACGCAAGGGGGCTGCGTCCGGTCGGGACCGGCAGGAAGTTCGACCGGGTGCCGCCGTCAGTTCAGTCCGCCCCCCAGCGTCCGGTACAGCGTGACCAGGTTGGTCGCGCGCGCCAGCCGGGTCTGTACCAGCGTCTGCCGCGCGGCATAGCTGGTCCGCTGCGCATCCAGCGTGTTGAGGAACGAATCGATCCCGGCCCGGTAGCGTGCGTCGGACAGCCGCTGGGCGGTCGCCGCCGCCTGCGCCTTGGCCGTCTGCGCCGACAGCTGCTCGCCGATGGTCCCGCGCGTCGCCAGCGCGTCGGCGACTTCCCTGAACGCGGTCTGGAGCGCGCCTTCATAGGTCGCGACAGCCGCCAGCTGCTGCGCGCGCGCGACCTCGACATTGCCGCGCCGCTGGCCGCCGTCGAACAACGGCAGCGCCACGCCCGGCGAGACGGAGAATTGCTGCGTGCCCGCACCGAACAGCCCGCCCAGCGCCGTGCTGATCGTGCCCAGCGTCGCGGTGAGCGAGATGGTCGGGAACAGCGCCGCGCGCGCCGCACCGATATTGGCATTGGCGGCATAGAGGCGGCGTTCTGCCTGCAGCACATCGGGGCGGCGCAACAGCACGGTCGACGACACGCCGGTCGGCAGGTTCGACAGGATCAGGTCGCGATCGCCCAGTTCCGCCGGCAATTGCTCGGCCGGGACGGTGGTGCCCGCCAGAAGGTTGATCGCATTCTGGTCCTGCGCGATCTGCGCGGTCAGCGCGGCGATATCGTTGCGCGCCTGCTGATAGCTGGTTTCCGCCTGCTGAACCTCCAGTTCGGAGATGACGCCGACCCGGAACTGGGCGCGGGTCAGCTCCAGCGTCCGGCCGAAGCTGGCCAGCGTTTCGCGCGACAGGCGCAACTGGTCCTGATCGGCGGCCATGGTCAGCCACGCGGTCGCGACTTCACCGATCAACGCGATCCGCGCCGCCCGCTGCGCCTCTTCGGTCGCGAAATATTCCTGGAGCGCCGCCTGGCTGAGATTGCGCACCCGACCGAACAGGTCGAGTTCGAAGGCGGAGAAGCCGACCGACGCCTGATAGATTTCGAGGTTGCCGGTCTGCGCGGGCACGCCGCCCACCCCGCCGGCGCCCCCTGCCCCGCCGGCACCGCCCAGCGCGCCGAACGGGTTGTTGGTGTAGGTGACGCCGCCATTGGCCGCCGTCGTCGGCACCTGGCTGGCGCGGGTCACGCGGTACTGGGCGCGGGCGGCGAGCACGTTGGCCGCCGTCACGCGGTAATCGCGATTATTCTCCAGCGCCGTCGCGATCACCGCCTGCAACCGCGGATCGAGGAAGAAGTCGCGATAGCCGATCCGGGTCACATCGGCCTGTTCGGCGCCCAGCACCGGGTACGGCCCGCCCTGCGGCAGCGTCAGCGGGATCGCCCCCTCCGGCCGGACATTCTTGGGCGCAAGGTTGCATCCCGCCAGTGCGGTGGTGGCGACAAGGAGGGTCAGACTACGCAGCGTCATCACTTTGCTCATGGTCATGCCCCCTGCGGCGCGGGTTCGCCGCCATCGGAGGACCGGTTGCCGCCATCGGGTTCGACGTCGTCGTTCGCGGACGGCCGGTTGGCGGACGGAGTGTCCTTGCCGCCGTGCCCGAACAGGCGCAGCACGACGACGAAGAACATCGGTACGAAGAAGATCGCGAGGACCGTCGCCGACAACATGCCGCCGACCACCGCGCGGCCGATCGCGTTCTGGCCACCGGCACCGGCACCGGTGCTGATCGCCAGCGGCAACACGCCGAAGACGAACGCCAGCGACGTCATCAGGATCGGGCGCAACCGCAGCCGCGCCGCCTCGACCGCCGCATCGACCGCATTCAGGCCGTCGGCCATCCGCTCCTCGGCAAATTCCACGATCAGGATCGCGTTCTTCGCCGACACGCCGATCGTGGTGATCAGCCCGACTTGGAGGTAGATGTCGTTGTTCAGCCCCGTCAGCCACGCCGCCAGCAGCGCGCCCAGGATGCCCAGCGGCACGACCAGCAGCACCGAGATCGGCACCGACCAGCTTTCGTACAGCGCCGCCAGGCACAGGAACACGATCAGCAGCGACAGGCCGTACAGCGCCGGTGCCTGGCCGCCCGACAACCGTTCCTCGAACGACAGCCCGGTCCATTCCAGCGCGGTGCCCGGCGGCAGCTTGGCATGGATTTCCTCCATCGCCTCCATCGCCGCACCGGTGCTCAGCCCCGGTCCGGGCGATCCCTGCAGCTGCATCGCCGACTGCCCGTTATAGCGGGTCAGCGACACCGGAGCATTGGCCCATTCCAGCGTCGAGAAGGCGGTGAACGGCACCATCTGTCCGGTGGCGTTGCGGACATACAGGTCGCCGACATCCTCCGGCGCGAGGCGATAGGGCGCATCGGCCTGGACATAGACGCGCTTCACGCGACCGCGATCGATGAAGTCGTTGATGTACCCGCCGCCCCATGCGGTCGCGATGGTCGAGTTGACGTCGGCGAGGTCGAGCCCGAGCGCGCGCGCCTTGTCCTCGTCGATCTTGACCTTGAGCTGCGGCGCATCCTCCAGGCTGAGCGGACGGACCTGTGCCACGCGCGGGTCCTGCGCCGCCATGCCCAGCATCATGTTGCGCGCCTGCACCAGCCGTTCATGGCCGATGCCGCCGGTATCGACCAGCTGCACGTCGAAGCCGGTGGCGTTGCCCAGCTCCTGCACCGCGGGCGGGACCAGCGCAAAGATCAGCCCGTCCTTATACCCGGCGAATGTGCCCATCGCGCGGCCGACGATCGCCTGCGCCTTGTTCTCGGCGCCGCTGCGCTCCTCCCATGG
Organism: Sphingomonas hankookensis; assembly: GCF_028551275.1. NCBI lineage: Bacteria > Pseudomonadati > Pseudomonadota > Alphaproteobacteria > Sphingomonadales > Sphingomonadaceae > Sphingomonas > Sphingomonas hankookensis. The sequence continues at coordinate 1,496,102 of NZ_CP117025.1, read as the reverse complement.
CTTCAGGTTGACGAACACCAGACCGGCATTCTGCCCCTGCCCCGCGAAGCTGAAACCGTTGATGGTGAACACACCGGCGACATTGCCGCTTTCCTGCTTCAGGAAATGGTCGCGCACCAGCGTCAGCCCCTTGTCAGTACGGCTGCTCGTCGCGCCGGCCGGACCCTGGACCAGCGCCAGCACCGTCCCCTGATCCTCGTCGGGCAGGAAGCCCGAGGGCAGGCGCGTGAACACGAACACCATGCCCAGCACGATCAGCAGGTAGACCAGCATCGACCGCTTCCAGCTGCGCGTGGTGCGCCGGACGCCGTTCTCGTACTTATGCTGGCTGCGTTCGAACCGGTCGTTGAACCAGCGGAAGAAGCGCGCGAGCGGGCCGTTGCCCTGCTCATGCTTGTGCGGGTCGTGCGGTTTCAGGATCGTGGCGCAGAGTGCCGGCGTCAGGATCAGCGCAACCAGCACCGAGAGCACCATCGCCGAGACGATCGTGATCGAGAACTGGCGATAGATCACGCCGGTCGACCCGCCGAAGAACGCCATCGGCAGGAACACCGCCGACAGGACGAGGCCGATACCCACCAGCGCGCCGGTGATCTCGTCCATCGACTTGCGCGCGGCTTCCTTTGGCGACAGCCCCTCGGTCTGGATCAGGCGTTCGACGTTTTCGACGACGACGATCGCGTCGTCGACCAGCAGGCCGATCGCCAGCACCATGCCGAACAGGGTCAGCGTGTTGATCGTGAACCCGGCGACCGCCATCACCGCGAAGGTGCCGAGCAGCACCACCGGCACCGCGATGGTCGGGATGATCGTCGCCCGCCAGTTCTGCAGGAACAGGAACATGACGAGGAAGACGAGCACCACCGCCTCGATCAGCGTGTGGATGACCTGTTCGACCGACAGGCGGACGAACGGGGTCGTGTCGTACGGGTAGATGACCTTGACGTCGCCCGGCAGGCCGCGACCGATTTCCTCGGCGCGCTGCTTGACCAGTTCGACCGTGTCGAGTGCATTGGCACCGGCGGCAAGGCGCACGCCGAAGCCCGAGGCGGGCTTGCCGTTATACTGCACGTCGAAGCCGTAATTCTCGGCACCCAGCTCGACCCGCGCGACATCGCCCAGCCGGACGACCGCGCCGTCGGCGTTGGTCTTCAGGCGGATATTGGCGAACTGCTCGGGCGTCTGGAGCCGCGACTGCACGCTGACCGTGGCGTTGAGCATCTGCTCCTTGGGCGCCGGCTGCGCGCCGATCTGGCCGGCCGAAACCTGGGCGTTCTGCGACTGCACCGCCGACGTCACGTCGGCGACGGTCAGCTGGTAGCTGTTGAGCTTGATCGGATCGAGCCAGATGCGCATCGCATATTGCGCGCCGAACATCTGCAACTCGCCGACCCCGCTCACGCGGCTGATCGGGTCCTGGAACTGCGACACGACCATGTCGGACAGGTCGTTGTTGCTGTGCGACCCGTCGGTCGACACGAGGCCGACGACCAGCAGGAAGCTGGCGGCGGACTTGGTGACCTGAATCCCCTGGCGCTGGACCTCCTGCGGCAGCAGCGGGGTCGCCGCCTGCAGCTTGTTCTGCACCTGCACCTGCGCAATGTCGGGATCGGTGCCCTGTTCGAACGTCAGCGTGATCGTCACCGTCCCCGCCGAGGAGGACGAGGACGAGAAGTAGCGCAGGTTATCGATGCCCTTGAGCTGCTGCTCGATGATCTGGGTCGTCGTGCGCTCCAGCGTCTCGGCATCCGCACCCGGATAGGTGGCGGTGATCGCGACGGCGGGCGGCGCGATTTCCGGGAACTGGGCGATCGGCAGGCTGCGGATCGCGATCGCGCCGGCCAGCATCATGACGATGGCGATGACCCATGCGAAGATGGGCCGGTCGATGAAATAGCGGGACATGGCTCTTTACTTCGCCTGTGCCTGGGGCCCGCCCGCCGGGGCGGCACCCTGCGGTGCCTGCCCCTCGGGCTGGGGCTTCCACGGATAGCCCTTCACCGGGGTGCCGGGCTGGAGCATCTGCGCACCTTCGATCACGACCTTGTCGCCCGGTTGCAGGCCGCCGGTAACCAGCCACTGGTCGCCCACGGTGCGCTGCGTCTGGAGCGGACGCGGCGCCAGCTTGCCATCGGCACCGATGACGAGGACGGTCGCCGCCCCCTTCGGATCGCGCGTCACCGCACGCTGCGGCACGAGGATGCCGTTGGCCTTCGTCCCCTCGACCAGTTCGGCACGGACATACATGCCCGGCAGCAGCAGCCCGCGCGGGTTGGAAAAGACCGCGCGGATCGCCTGCGTGCCGGTCGCCGGATCGACGGTGACGTCGGTGAACTTCAGCGTACCTTCCATCGGATAGGTGCTGCCATCCTCCAGCTTCAGCCGTACGCGCGCCGCGCCGGTGCCGCGCGACAGGTCGCCGTCCATGATCTGCTGGCGCAGCTTCAACAGGTCGGCGCTCGACTGCTGGATATCGACATAGATCGGGTCGAGCCGCTGGATCGTGGTCAGCGCTTCGGTCTGCGCGGCCGATACCAGCGCGCCGGTGGTCGATACCGACCGCCCGATCCGGCCGGAAATCGGCGCGCGGATGGTGGTGCGCGACAGGTCGATCTGCGCCTGTTGCAGTGCGGCGCGCTGGGCGGCGATATCGGCCTCGGCCTGCTGCGCGCCGCTCACCGCATTCTCATATTCCTGCCGGCTGATCGCGTTGATCTTGACCAGTTCGCCATAGCGCCGCGCGAGGTTGCGGGTCGAGGCGATCGACGCCTGCGCCCGCGACAGCGCGGCCCGCGCGCTAGCGACCGCCGCCTGATAGGGCGCGGGATCGATGCGATAGAGCGGCTGGCCCTGGCGCACATAATCGCCTTCCTGGAACAGGCGGGCGAGGATCAGCCCGTTGACCTGCGGCCGGACGTCGGACGTCTCATAGGGCGCGGTCCGACCGGGCAGTTCGGTGGTCAGCGTCACCGGCTGCTGCTGGACGGTCACGAACCCGACCTGGGGTGGCCCCTGCGGCGCGCCCTGCTGCTGCGACTCGCCGCCGCCGCCGCAAGCCGAAAGGATGAGCGCCAGTGCCAGTGGGGCCATGCGATTTTTCATGAACGTCCTCGACGGATGTGCTAAACGTGAGTGATCGATCACTCACACTTTGCGGCGGGTACGCCGCGATTGCGATTGTGGCAAGAGGGTACAGGTGAACCACAAGTGAATTTGTTGCAGTGCGGAGAGGCATGTCGCGCCAGCCGGGCGGCGGCACGTCGCGAAAAACTGGTCAGCGTGGCCCGGCGACTGTTCGCCGAACAGGGTTTCCACGGCACCGGCGTCGCCCAGCTGGCCGCCGAGTCGGGAATCAAGGTCGGGCAGATCTACCGCGACTTCGCTGACAAGGAGGCGATCGTTGCGGAAATTGTCGAGAGCGATCTGGCGGTCTTCCTGAACGATCAGGACATGACCCGCGCGATCGAGCATCGCGACGTTCCCGCGCTCCGGGAATGGCTGCGCGAGTTCCTGCGTTGCGGCAGCGACGGCGAACCCGATCCGCTGTTCGCGGAGATCATGGCGGAGGCGGCGCGCAACGACCGGATCCGCACCATCGCGCACAGGATCAACCCTAGCGTGTCGGCGGCGCTGATGCGCGTGCTGGAAGCGCTGGCGCCCGACGAGTCGCAGGCGGAAGCGCGCAGCCGGCTGTGCGACATGATCCTGACGATGAGCGCCGGGGTCCTGTATCGCCGGATCGGCGACCCGGATTTCGAAGAAGCCGCGACCTTTCGCCGCCTGATCGGCGTTCTCGACGCCTATATCGACGTGCTGATCGGACCGGAGCCGGACCCGATCTTCGAAAACAGCCGTTGCGGATTCGTGACGCCGAAGTAGAGTTACGGAGCGCACTCCCTTGCGCAGCCGTCGCAGGCCCCGTCCGGACCACCGGGCGGGGCTTGTCGCATCCGGGCAGGTCACCCGATGTTCCGGTCGAGCACGACGAACGACAAGGCCATACGCGGCAGCCCGAACCGCGGGTCATCCATCGGAAAAGGCCGGGTTTCTCCGGTCCGCGCATAGCCCAGCCGCTCATACCAGGCGATCAGTTCGCCCCGCGAGGCGATGACCGTCATCTCCATCCGCGTCGCGCCGTGTTCCGTGCGGGCATAGGCCTCCGCCGCCGCGACCAGCCGCCGCCCGAGTCCCGTCGCCTGCCGGTCGGGCCGGACCGACAACATGCCGAGCGCCGAGCGTCCCATTCCGGCACGCTTCGCCTCGACGCAGCCGATCAGTGCATCGCCGTCCAGCGCGATCAAGATGGTGCGGTCGGGATCGGCGATCGCATCGGCCAGCGCAGCCGGATCGGTACGCTGGCCGTCCAATAGGTCGGCCTCGTGCGTCCAGCCGCCCCGCGCGCTGTCGCCACGAAACGCCGATTCGACCAGCGCGTGCAGCGCGGGGATGTCCGCCGGGGTCGCGACCCGGATCATCCGCCCCAGCCCCCGCCCATCGCCTGATACAGCGCCACCAGCGCGTTCAACTGGTCGGCGCGCGTCTGCTCCAGCGTCAATTCGGCGCTGAACAAGGCGCGCTGGGCATCCAGCTGCTCCAGATACGGGCTGTACCCGGCGCGATAGCGATTGGTGGCATGGCGCAGCGCCTCCGCCGTCGCGGTCCGCTGCGTTTCCAGCGCGCGTCGCTGTGCAGCCAGCCGGTCGACCGCCGCCAGCGCATCCTCGACCTCGCGAAACGCGGTCAGCACGCTGCGCTGATAGGCGAAGGCCGCCTGATCGCGCCGCGCGGTCGCCGCATCGTAATTGCCGCGCAGCTGCCCGCCCCGGAACAGCGGCGCCAGCACGCTCGCCCCGATCGACCAGATGCCGACCGGATTGGGCAAGGCGCTCGACAACACCTCGCCGGTCGATCCGGTCAGGCGCAGCTGCGGCAGGAACTGCGCGCGCGCCGCCGCCAACGATGCGTCGCTTGCCGCCAGCGACGCCTCTGCCTGCGCGATATCCGGCCGGCGGCGCAGCAGGTCGGACGGCAGACCGGCGGGGATCGGAGGCGGCACCAGCGCCTCCAGCGGCCGTCCGCGCGCGATGGTGCGCGGCGGGGTGCCGGTCAGCAGCGACAGCGCATTTTCCTGCCGCCGCGCGAGAAGCTCCAGCTGCGGCAGGGTCTGGGTCACGGCGGCATATTCCGCCTCCGCCTGCCGCAGTTCGAGCTGCGAGGTATAGCCCGCTTCCGCCCGCGACCGGGCGATGCGCAGCGCCTCGCCACGCGACGCGATCGTCGCCCGCACCGTTGCGATCCGCGCATCCAGCCCGCGCAACGTGACATACCCGCTGGCGGTGGCGGCGGCGACGGACAGCCGCGCGGTATCGGCGGCAGCGGCAGCGGCATCGCCGGTCAGTCGCGCGGCATCGATGGTGCGCTTGACCCGGCCGAACAGGTCGACCTCATAGGCCGACTGGAACACAGGTTGCAGCGAGGTGCCCGTCGTCGCCGAGCCGAACGCATTGAGCGCGCGCTGTTCGATCAGCCCGACGCCGGCGTCGAGCGTCGGAAAGCGCGCCGCGCGCGCCACCCGCTCGGCCGCCCGCGCTTCCGCCACCCGCGCCACCGCAACGGCGATGTCGGGATTGTTGGCGAGCGCCGCCGTTACCAGCCGCGTCAGTTCGGGATCGCCGAACGCCTCCCACCAGTTCGCCGCTACGGTCGCCGTACCGGGCAGCGTCGTGCGCCACGCGGCCGGCGGCGTGACGCTGGCCGCCTCGGGTCGCGGCCGCTTGGCCGGGGTACAGGCGCCCAGCAGCGCCAACCCTAGGAGCGCAGCCCGTTTCATCGCGCCGCCGGCGACGTGCCGCCGCGCGTATCGACCCGCGCCTCGACCGACATGCCGGGCCGCAGCCGCTGGAACAGCGGATCGTTGCGGTCGATCGCGATGCGCACCGGAATACGCTGCGCCACCTTCACGAAATTGCCGGTGGCGTTGTCGGCGCGGATCACCGCGAACTCATTGGCCGCAGCCGGGGCGATCCGCTCGACCCGACCGTGCAGCTCGGCGCGGTCCAGCGCGTCGACGCGGATCGTCGCCGGCTGTCCCGGTGCGATGCGCGCGGTCTGCGCTTCCTTGAAATTGGCGGTCACCCACACGGTCGGCGGGACCAGGAACATCATCTGGGTGCCCGCCGTCACATATTGGCCCAGCCGGACGCCGACCTCACCCAGCCGCCCGTCCTGCGGCGCGCGGATGACGGTATTGGCCAGATCGATCTCGGCCAGTCGCACCGCCGCCTTCGCATTCTCGACCGCCGCCGACAGCCCGCCGCGCCCGACCGTGACGGTCCGCACCTGTTCCTGTGCGACGCTGCGCTGCGCCTGCGCCTGCGCGACCCCCGCCTCGGCGGCGCGCAGGGCGGCGAGCGTCTGATCGCGTTCGCGCAGCGACACCGATCCTTCGCGCACCAGATCGTTGACCCGCGCCATGTCGGCCTGCGCGCGTGCCAGCTGCGCCCGCGCATTCTGCACCGCCGCGTCCTGTCCACCCAGGCTCGCCTCGCTCGACCGCTCGCTCTGCTGCGAATTGGCGAGGTTGGCCTGTTGCGCCGCCAGCTGCGCCCGCGCCTGGTCGACCCGCTGGCGATAGATGCGGTCGTCGATCCGGGCGAGCACCTGCCCGCCCTTCACGTCCTGAAAATCGCGAACCAGCACCTCCGTCACATAGCCGTTGACCTGCGGCGCGATGATCGTCGTCTGCCCACGGACATAGGCATTGTCGGTCGCCTGGATCGCACTGCCGAACGGCCACAGCCCCCAGGCATAGAGGGCCAGCGCCACCCCGCCGAGCAGCAGCGCGACGAAGCCGAGCGTGGATTTGAGACTGCCGCGCGGCGGTGCCCAGCCGCGCGCCTTGGTCGGTTCCTGCGGCACCTCGACCGGATCGGCCAGCCGTTCTGCTTCTTCTGTGGAAAGTTGGGTATCGGTCATGACATCTGTTTCTGTCGCATCTGCTGTACGGCGGCGAGATCGCCGGCGAGCGGGTTCACGCCCTTCACGCGGAAGCGCAGCCACAGCGCCCCCAGCCACACGACCATCGCCGCCGACAGCATCGCGACGCCAAGGAACACGTCGTTATAGGCAAGGATGTTCGCCTCGCGCGTCACCTGCTGCCCGAGCAGCCCGGCACCCGACGCCTGGCGCAGCGCCGAGTCGCCGAGCACGCGGGCATAGGCACCGCCCAGCTGCTGGATACGCTGCACCACCTGCGGGTCGGTCGCCGTCAGCGTCTGGGTCAGTTCGAAGGCATGATATTTCTCGCGCACGATCTGGAAGGAGCCTAGCAGCGCGGTGCCGGCGAGGCCGCCCATCGTCTGCGAAATGCTGAAGATCGCCGAGAAGCTGATGATATGGCTGGGCCCCCGCGCCAGCGCGCGAAACACGCCGATCATGATCATTGGCCCCAGGAAATAGAGCGCGGCAAAGGCGATGATCCCCTGGCTGACATACAGGCTCGACGGGCGGGTCAGGTTGGTCGAATCCGAATCCAGCCACGCGCCAAGGCCGATCAGCGCGACGGCGATCACCACCGGCTTGTACAAATCCTGCATGTTCAGCATCTTGAGGCTGACCACGACCCCGCCGATCGACGCCAGCGTCATGACGAGGCTCAATGTCACCAGCTGGTCGTTGCCCATGCCGACCACGGTCAGCAGCCCGACCGTGCCGAACGTCTGTTCGGACAGGAGGATGCGCAAGCTTGCCGCCACGATCGCGAACCGGATGATGTTGCGCCCCAGCATCCAGCGGGTGTTGAGCAGCGGGTTGGCGCGGTTATGCTCGATCAGCAGCGCCCCCCCGATCAGCGGGATGGCGGCGGCCAGCGCATAGCCCAGCCACGGCGTCGACCACCATTGGATCCGTCCCTGCACCAGCACCGCGCACAGCAACGCGACACCCGGTGCCAGCAGCGCGAAGGTCAGGAAATCGATCTTCTCGAACGCCGGCGTCCGCTCCGACGGCGGCAGCCGCAGCAGCGCGACCGCGCCGAGGCACATCAGCGTCAGCCCCAGTTCGAACCAGAACAGCGCCTCGATCCGCCCATCGGCCAGCAGCAGCGGCGACAGCGTGCGCGCCAGCGGCAGCGCCACCTGCGACGCGCCGAACCCCATGATCATCCCCGAAAGCCGCGCGGCGGCGGGCAGCGCCTGCATGATGTAGAGGAAGCACAGGGTCGTCAGCGCACTGGCGACGATCCCCGATGCGCCACGCACCACCAGCTGCACGCCATAGCTGTGCACGACCAGCTGGAGGATATTGAGGATCAGGAACGCGGCCAGGAACACCCGCGTAAAGCGCTGCATCCCGAATTGCTGGCGGAACTTGATCAGCAGCATCGACATGCACACGCTGGTCATCGACGACACGGCGGTTAGCCAGCCGCCCTCGACCGGCGTCAGGCCGAGCGATCCCTGGATCTGCGGCAGGTTCGCGATCAGCAGCCCGTTGCTGAACCCCCCGGTCACCCCCAGCAGGATGCCGGTCGCGAAATAGCCGACGCGCCGCCCGAACGGATGATCGGGCGTCGCGGGAGATCCGGGCAGGAACGGCCGCTCGTGCGGCTTGAATTCATACGCCGGGGCGATCGCCATGGCTCCATATGGGAATATTGATCGAGCAACAACTTGTCACGGAACCGATCGTTCCGGATCGGCAATGGATAAAGTCGGCCGGCCAAGCGAGCCACTGGCATCACCGGTAACATCCGCTACCATCGCGTGCATGCGTATCCTGATCCTCGCCGCCGCGCTCCTCGCCTCGACCGCCACCGCCCAGACGCCGCTCGAAGCGCCCCTGCCTCCGGTCCGCCCGTGGCACGGTGCGAGCGAAAAGCTGGTCGCGAAGCCCGCCGATCCGTGGATCACCCCGGCGGAGGCAAGCGGGTTCGTCACCACGCCGGACTATGCCGCAACCCGCGCGTGGATCGACAAGCTCGTCGCCGCTTCTCCGCTGCTCTCGATCGAAACCTTCGGCAAAAGCCCGCAGGGGCGCGACCTCTATGCCGTCCGCGCGCACAAGCCGGTGGTCGGCGGCCCCGCGACACCGAAACCGGTCGTGCTGGTACAGGCGGGCATCCATTCCGGCGAGATCGAGGGCAAGGATGCCGGCCTGATGCTGCTGCGCGACATCGCGCTGCGCGGCAAGGACCGGCTGCTCGACAAGGTCGATCTGGTGTTCGTCCCCATCTACAATGTCGACGGCCATGAACGCTCCTCACCGTTCAACCGCCCGAACCAGCGCGGGCCCAAGGACATGGGCTGGCGCACCACCGCGCAGAACCTGAACCTCAACCGCGACTATCTGAAGGCCGATGCGCCGGAGACGCAGGCGATGATCGGCCTGATCCGCCGGGTCGATCCGATCCTGTATCTCGACCTGCATGTCACCGACGGCATCGACCACCGCTATGACGTGACCTACGCCTTTTCCGGCTGGCGGGGCTATTATGCGCGGTCGGCGGCGATCGGGCGGTTCCTCGACACGCGGCTGCGCCCGGCGATGGACGCGGCGCTCAAGCGCAAAGGCCATATTCCGGGCTATTATGTCAGCACGCTCGACAATCGCGAGCCGGAAAAGGGCATGACGCAGGACGTCGACACGCCGCGTTTCTCGACCGGTTACGGCGATGTCGCGCATATCCCGACGGTGCTGGTCGAGACGCACTCGCTCAAGCCCTATCGCCAGCGGGTGCTCGGCACCTATGTCTTCGTCGAGGAATCGCTGCGGCTGGCGGGCGAGCGCGCCGGCGAACTGCGCGCCGCGATCGATGCCGACCGCGCCGCCCGACCGGCAACCGTCACGACGTCGTGGAAGCAGACGCCCGAGCCGATCTACAGCGTCGATTTCCTCGGCCTGGCGCACGACACCTATCGCTCGCCCGCCTCGGGCCGCGACGAACTGCGCTGGCTGCCCAAACCCGTCACCTTCAAGATGCCGGTCTATGGCAGCAACCCCGACAAAACGGTTACGCTGCCCCGCGCGTGGTGGGTGCCCGCCACCCTGCCGCATGTCATCGACCTGCTGAAGCTGCACGGCATCGCCATCGAACCGATCGCGGCACCGCGCACGCTCGACCTCGACATGGCGCGCGCGACCGACCCGAAGCTCGGCCGCGCCAATGAAGGCCATATCCCGCTGGAGGCGACGATCGTCCATGAACGCCGCCGCGAGACCATGCCTGCCGGGTCGGTCCGCGTGCCCGCCGACCAGCCGCTGGGCCTCCTCGCCGCCTTCCTGCTCGAACCCGAAAGCGAGGATGGCGTGCTCGCATGGAACCTCGCACCCGGCATGCTGCAACGGACCGAATATATCGAGGGCTATGCCATCGCGCCGCTCGCCGACCGAATGCTGGCGAACGACCCGAAGCTGAAGGCGGAATTCGATGCGAAGATCGCCGCCGACCCGGCCTTCGCCGCCGATCCGACCGCGCGGCTGCAATGGTTCTATGCCCGCACGCCCTATTATGACGAACGGTTTCTGCTGTATCCGATCGGGCGCGAGGTGAATTGACGGATTGCCCGCTCCGATGGACATAGCGGAGGAAGTGAACGAATTCCGCCAGTCAAACCTCGTCATCCCCGCGCAGGCGGGGATCCATACACGCCAAGGTCGTGGATCGAACCATAACCGCTGCGTCTATGGATTCCCGCCTCCGCGGGAATGACGATCCGAGCCGATAGGCCACGACAAGAACGCGATGGAGAGCCTGACCCCATGACCGCCCCTTCGATCATCGTCGTCGAGGACGATCCCGCCCTGCGCACACTGACCGCCCGCGCGTTGCAGGAAAATGGCTATCATGTCCGCACTTGTTCGGCTGCGCCCGAAATGTGGCTGGCGCTGGAACAGGGGCCGGTCGACCTGATCCTGCTCGACATCATGCTGCCCGGCACCAGCGGCATCGACCTGTGTCGCCAGATCCGCCAGAACAGCAGCGTGCCGATCATCTTCGTATCGGCCAAGGGCAGCGAGGTCGATCGCGTCATCGGCCTCGAACTCGGCGCCGACGATTACCTGCCCAAGCCGTTCGGCACGCGCGAGCTGATCGCCCGCGTCCGCGCCGTGCTGCGCCGGGGCGAGCTGAACGCCCAGGCGGCGCAGCGCGAGGAAGGCATCTACAGCTTCGAAGGCTGGACCGCGAACGTGCCGCGCCGCGAACTGACTTCGCCGACCGGCGCGCAGGTCGACCTGACCGGTGCCGAATTCGACCTGCTGGTCGTGCTGCTCGACCATGCCCAGCGCGTCATCGCCCGCGAACGGCTGATCGAGCTGTCCCGCACCCGGCTGGGCGACAGTTCGGACCGCAGCATCGACGTGCTCATCAGCCGCCTGCGTCGCAAGCTGTCGACCGCGGGCGGCACCCCGCCGATCGTCACCGTGCGCGGCGTCGGCTATATGCTGAACGTGCCGGTGGAACGCCGTTGAAGCGTTTCACGGCTTTGCCGGTCGGGCTGATCGGCCGGATCGTCGCGATCTTGCTGCTGACCATCGTCCTCGAATTCGGCGTGTCGGTCCTGCTGTACGAACGCGCCAGCCAGTTTTCGGTGCGCGATGACGAGGCGCGCCGCCTGGCGGAGCACCTCGTCATCGCCACCCGCATCGTCGAGGAACGCCCGGTCGACCAGCGCGCCGGCATGGCGACCGAGCTGACCACCGAACGCTATGCCGTGCAATGGCGCGCGACCGCGCCCGAACTGCCGGCCAGCGGCACCGAGCTGCGCGAGATGGAGCAGCAGGTACTCGCCTGGGAACCGAGCCTCGCGCCCACCGGCCTCCACCTGACCCTGATCGGCCAGGGGCGGCGATCGGTGGTCAGCGGCGCACTCCAGCTGGAGGATGGCAGCTGGCTCTATTTCCGCACCCTCGAACCGTTGCGCGCGTTCGACCTCGCCCTGGGCCGCATCCTGCTGGCGCTCATCCCGGCCATCGCGCTGATGGTGGTCGGCGGGTTGCTGATCCGCCGGACGCTGCGCCCGATGCGCCAGCTGGCCGATGCGGTCGACCGGTTCGGCCCGGGTGGCGGATCGACCCTGCCGACCATCGAGGAAGCGGGGCCGAGCGAGGTCCGCCGCCTCGTCGTCGCATTCAACGGGTTGCAGGCGCGCATCCACCGGCTGATCGACGAGCGCACCCGCGCGCTCGCCGCCGTCGGCCACGACCTGCGCACCCCGCTCGCCCGCCTGCGCCTGCGCACCGATGCCATTCCCGACCGCGACCTGCGCGACACGGTGCAGAACGACCTGGCAGAGATGGAGGCGATGGTCACCTCGCTGCTCGCCTTTCTGGGCGGGGAGAGCGAACCCGAACGCGCCGTGTTGGTCGACATTGCGGTGCTGTGCGCCAGCATCGTCGACGATGCCGCCGACCATGGCCATGACGCGACCTATGTCGGCCCCGACCATTTCGAACGCGCGGTACGCCGGTCGAATTTCCGCCGCGCCGTCGTCAACCTGGTCGAGAATGCGATCCATTATGGCGGCAGCGTCACGCTGACCCTCGCGTTAAAGGATGGCGCGACGGTGATCCGGGTCGAGGATGACGGCCCGGGCATTCCCGACGAATCGCTGGCCGACGTCCTCGAACCGTTCGTCCGGCTCGACACCGCGCGCAAGCGCGACACGGTGGGCTTCGGCCTCGGCCTGTCGATCGTCCAGCGCGCGGCGGAGGCGGAGGGCGGTCGGCTGGAGCTGCGCAATCGCGACAGCGGCGGGCTGTGCGCGGCGATCGTCCTGCCCGCACCGTTCGCGCCCCGGCAATAATTCGTTACACAGCCGCCGAACGCAGCAAGATTGCGTCGTCTATACCCGATCCTTGAACCGGTGGCCCCTAAGCTGCTGAAACGGTTTGGAGGGAACGACGATGAACGACGTGATCGGCCGCGTGTTCGGCTTCGAAAAGGATGTGTTCGGCAGCGATGCCGACCTCTATTCGAAGCTGGCGACCGACGGGCAAAGCCCCAAGGTCCTGATGATCTCCTGTTCGGATTCGCGGGTCGTTCCCGAACATATCCTGCAGGCGAAGCCGGGCGACGTCTTCGTCATCCGCAATGCCGGCAACATCGTCCCCCCCTTCACCCAGCAGAATGGCGGCACGACCTCGACCGTCGAATATGCGGTCGCGGTGCTCGGCGTCACCGACATCATCGTGTCGGGCCATTCGGGCTGCGGCGCGATGGGCGCACTGATGAAGCCGGACACGCTCGACGGCCTGCCCAGCGTCGCCGCGTGGCTCCGCCACAGCCATGCCGCCCATTCGGTGGTCGAAAACAGCTACCCCGATCTCGACGATGCCGCTGCGGTCCGCGCCGCCAGCCTGGAAAACGTCGTGGTCCAGATTTCGCACCTGCGCACCCATCCGGCGGTCGCGTCGCGCATCGCCAAGGGCGAGCTGACGCTGCACGGCTGGTTCGTCGACATCCATGCGGGCACGATCCTCGCGCTGGACGGCGAAACCGGTCGGTTCGCGCCGATCAATGCGGATCGCCCGTTGCCGGTGGCGCTGCCCGCCGCCAAGCGCCTTGCTGCGGATTTCGTGACGGCAGAAGCCGCCGAATAACCAGTTCCTGCGGGTTGGCGGGGCGAATCTTCCCTCCCCCGTTCCGCCGGCCGTGGGTTCCGCGCCGGGCGTGCTTCCCCCAAGCACGTCCGGCGCACCCTGTTTCAAAGGCAATCGATCGCCATGTCGTCGCAACCCTCTCTGATCGCCAATCTGCGGCAGGATCTGCCCGCCTCGATCGTCGTCGCGCTGGTCGCGCTGCCGCTGTGCCTCGGCGTCGCGCTCGCCTCGGGCGCGCCGCTCTTTTCCGGGCTGATCGCCGGGATCGTCGGCGGCATCGTCGTCGGTTCGCTCAGCAAGTCGCCCTTGTCGGTCAGCGGCCCTGCCGCCGGGCTGACCGTGATCGTGCTCGACGCGATCACCAAGCTGCCGAGCTTCGAAGCGTTCCTGCTCGCCGTGTTCCTCGCGGGCTGCATGCAGATCCTGCTGTCCTTCTCGCGCTCGGGCGTGCTGGGCGAATTCGTGCCCTCGTCGGTCATCACCGGCATGCTGGCGGCGATCGGCCTGATCCTGATCCTCAAGCAGGTGCCGCACGCCATCGGCTATGACGGCGATCCGGGCGGCGACTTCGCCTTCCGCCAGGGCGATGGCCTGAATACCTTCAACACCATCCTGTTCGTGCTGCGCGAACAGGTCATCTGGGGCGCGACGATCATCGCGGCGATCAGCATCGCGTTCCTGTTCTGGTGGGACAAGAACAAGCCCAAGGACGGCCCGCTGCGCTTCGTGCCGGGTCCGCTGGTCGTGGTCGTCGGATCGGTGCTCATGAACGCGCTGTTCGGCGCGGTTGCCCCGTCGATCCAGGTCAAGCCGACCCATCTGGTCAGCGTGCCGATCGCCGATGGCCTGGGCGGCTTCGTCAAGCTGTTCAGCCTTCCCGACTTCGGCCAGATCGGCAATGCGACCGTGTGGACCGTCGCCGTCACCCTCGCCATCGTCGCCAGCCTCGAATCGCTGCTGTCGGTGAAGGCGGTCGACGAACTCGACCCCAAGCGCCGCGTGACCGACAAGAACCACGAACTGCTGGCGCAGGGCGGTGGCAACATCATTTCGGGCCTGATCGGCGGCCTGCCGGTGACCTCGGTCATCGTGCGCTCGTCGGCGAATGTCGACGCCAATGCCGCGTCGAAGATGTCGACGATTCTGCACGGCACCTGGCTGTTGCTGAGCGTCCTGCTGGTCCCGACGCTGCTCAACCTGATCCCGCTGTCGGCGCTCGCCGCGGTGCTGATCCAGACCGGCTATAAATTGACCAAGCCAGAGCTGTTCACCAAACGCTGGAAACAGGGCATGACCCAGTTCGTGCCGTTCGTCGTCACCATCGCCGCGATCCTGTTCACCGACCTGCTGAAGGGCATCGTCATCGGGCTGGTCGTCGGGTTCATCTTCGTCATCGCCCGCAATTTCCGCCCGGCGGTGACGTTCGTGCAGGACGGCGAAGGCCCCGGCGCCAGCTGCATGGTGCGCGCCAAGCGCAACCTGTACTTCATCCACAAGGTCGAACTGACCAAGGAACTGGAAAAGGTGCCCGACGACTGCACGGTGGTGATCGACCTGTCGGCGACCAGCTATGTCGACCTCGACAATATCGACATCATCAACGGCTTCATCAAGAACGCGCAGTATCGCAACATCAATGTGCTGGTGCGCGGCGACATCGGCGACAAGACCGCGCCGCAGATCAAGGCCCCGCGCAAGGAGGTCGCCTACGCATGAGGGAATACAAGCACCTGCTCCTCGCCAACAAGGCATGGGCCGCCGAACGGCTGGAGGAAAATGCCGACTATTTCACGCGGCAGATCGTCGGGCAGCAGCCGGAATTCCTGTGGATCGGCTGTTCCGACAGCCGCGTCGCGCCGGACCAGCTGACCAATACCGAACCGGGCGGCATGTTCATCCACCGCAACATCGCCAATCTGGTCGATCCGGGCGATCAGAACCTGATGTCGGTGGTGCAGTTCGCGGTCGAGGTGCTGAAGGTCGGCCATATCATCGTGTGCGGCCATTATGCCTGTGGCGGCATCCAGGCTGCGCTGGAAGGCGGCGTCGACGGCCATGTCCATGACTGGCTGGCGATCGCGCGCAACGTTGTCGACAACCACCGCGACGAACTGGACGCCCTGCCCGAGGATCAGCGCGCCAACCGCCTGGTCGAACTGAACGTCCATGACCAGCTGGTCCAGCTGGCCCGCACCGACGTGGTGCAAAAGGCATTCGCGGCCGGCCAGCCGCTCGAACTCCATGGCTGGGTCTACGACCTCCGCGACGGCCTGCTCAAGCCGTTGATGGAGATCGATGCGAACACGCCGCTGGAAGCGGTGACCAAGCCGGAGAAGGTGCTGGTCTGACCGCCCTACGTCACCCCGGGCTTGATCCGGGTAACGAACAGGTGACCGGCGCCCCCACACACCAACCGTACCCCCGCGAAGGCGGGGGTCCAGAGCCACGAACGCCCCGCCCGTAACTCTGGATTCCCGCCTACGCGGGAATAGGCTGCGTACTTGGCAGGAACATCACCCCGCCATCGTCATCACCGACCCTGAATCCACCCGCAAATTCGCGCCGTTCACGAAGCTCGCCGGCTTCGACACCAGGAACAGGATCGCCGCCGCGACCTCTTCCGCCTTGCCGCGCCGGCCCAGCGTCATGCCGGGGCGTTCTTCCTTCAGGAAGCTCTTGATCGCGCCGTCGCGGTCGGTGCCCTGCTCCTCGGCGCGCTTGTCCATCATCGCATCGGTCATCGGCGTCGCGATGAACGCGGGCGATACGCTGTTCACCAGCACATTGTCGCAGCCATAGGCCTTCGACAGGCCCTTGGCCAAGTTCAGTACCCCGGCCTTCGATGCGCAGTACGCCAGTTCGTCGACATAGGGCTGGACCGCATCCTCCGACGCGATCAGCACGATCCGGCCGCCGCCACCCTTGCGCATCGCCGGGATCGCCTCGCGCGTCACCCGCACCGCCCCCATCAGGTTGATGTCCAGCGTCGACTGCCACCCGGCGTCGTCCACCTCCAGGAAATCGCCCGTCGCGCCGGTCACACCGGCGGCATGGACGAGGATCGTCGGATCGCCCAGCTCGCTACGCACCTGCTCGAACAGCGCCTTGACGCTCGACAGGTCGGTCACGTCGGCGGCGACCGCCACGACCTCGCCATGCTCGACCAGTTCCGCGCGCACCTGCTCCAGCGAGTCCGCATCCTGATCGCTGATCGCGACCCGCGCGCCTTCCTGCAACAGCATCCGCGCCGTCTCGCGCCCGATGCCGCTATCCGCGCCCGTCACCAGTGCCAGCGCGCCGCCCAGTCCGTAATCCATGGTTCTCTCCCGTCAGGAAGCTGACCAAGCTATTGAACCGGCGAGCGGTTCCCTGCCTCAAAGTTCAGCTCCGCCGAGCGTCGCAATCGCCTGGATCAGTGCCAGATGGCTCAGCCCCTGCGGCAGATTGCCGAGATAATCGCCGGTCTTCGGATCGATCATCTCCGGCAAAATCCCGGTGCCATGCTTCAGCCCGTCCATCGCCGCCGCCAGAGCCGCCTCGGCCCGGTCGTGCTGGCCGAGGATCGCGCGCGCCTCGACCATCCAGAAAGTGCACGCGAGGAAGCACCCTTCTTCCTGCTCCATCCCCGTGTAGCGATAGTGGAACGCCCCGGCGCCGAGCTCCCGGTCGATCGCGTCCAGCGTCCGCGCCAGCCGGTCCTGCCCGTCGAAACGGAACCGCACCGCCAGCGCCAGCGACGCGTCCAGCCCCTTGGCGCCCGGATAGCACAGATACGCCCCCCGCTCCTCGTCCCAGCAATGCTCGCCGATCCAGTCCATGATCCGGTCGCGTTCGCGCGCCCAGCGGTCGCGGCAGGTCGTCGGAATCTGCCCGGCATCGGCCAGCTCGACCGCGCGTTGCAGCGCCTGCCAGCAGCTGATCTTCGACATGGTGTAATGCTGCACCTCGGTCAGTTCCCAGATGCCGGCATCCTTCTGTCGCCAGCGATCCGCGCACAGATCGGCGAGGTGCGACAGGGTCGCCGCGCTCTGCCCGTCGAGGATGTTACCGCACGCCACGAACCGCTCGGCCGTCTCGAAGATGTCGCCATAAATCCCGTGCTGATGCT
The DNA here is from genome assembly GCF_028551275.1 of Sphingomonas hankookensis. Lineage (NCBI taxonomy): Bacteria > Pseudomonadati > Pseudomonadota > Alphaproteobacteria > Sphingomonadales > Sphingomonadaceae > Sphingomonas > Sphingomonas hankookensis. The sequence continues at coordinate 1,478,395 of NZ_CP117025.1, read as the reverse complement.
GGTCGGTCGCCAGGTTCCCGGTCACCACCGGCTTCGACCCGCGATAGCCCGGAATGTCGATCTCGCGCACTTCGGGCACCGGATCGCCGCCCAGCGTGTAGCAGACCTTCGGCACCCCCTGCCCCAGACGCTTCAACAGCCAGGTAAAGCCCGCCTTCGCCTCGGCATGGGCGCCAATGCGCAGGAACGCCTTGATCGTGTAGCCGGCGTCGCGGATCCACGCATAGCGATAGTCCCAGTTCTTCGGCCCCCCGACCTTCTCCGGCAGCGAGGTCGTGGCCGCCGCGACGATCGCCCCGGTCGGCGAATAGAGCAGCAGCTTGAGCGCCAGTGCGCTGCGGATCGCCAGCGCCCGCCGCGCCCCGTCACAATGCAGCTGTCCCGACCAGTCGAGCGCCTGCGTCCAGTCGCGCCATTCCTTGTCGGACAGGTCGATGCGCCCATCGATCGCCTCGATCGGTGGCACGACCAGCGGCTCGTCGGCACCCGCCACGATCCCGACCGTCGCCCGCTGCCCTTGCGACACCGCGATCCGCCCGTCGATCCCGTCATCGCCCTGCCGTTCGATGACGACATGATCGCTGCACCGGACCAGCCCCAGCACTGCGCCGACATGAAACACGTCATGCCCGCCGGCCCGCGCAAAATAGGGGCTGACCGTATCCGCCCGCCGCCCGAAGCGCAGCGTCAGCGCGAACGCGACATGCCCGTCCAGCCCCTCGACCCGCCGCGCCAGTTCGGCCCAGGGCAGCCGCCCCGCCGTCCCGCTGTTGAGGCTCTCGGTCAGTTTCGCCCGGCCCGTCGCGGTCGTGAATATCGTCTCCAGCACATTGCTGTCGTCGCGATAGCGCTGCTCGCTGGTGAACGGCTCGGTCGGCGTGATCGCGAAATAGCCGCCCAGCGTCCCGTCGAGCAACCGGTCGAACAGCGCGGGCGAATCCATGTTCGGCACGCACCACCAGTCGATCGATCCATCGGCGCCCGACAGCACCACCGCGCGTCCGTCGCCCAGCGCGCCATAGCGGGCGAGCGGCAGATAGCCCTCGGCATCGCGAAGCATGGCGGGATCGGCGGCGCGGGATCGGAACAGCATGAAACCGATAACCCATGATAAGGGCCAAATGTCCGAAAGGGCGGGAGAATGTCCGCGCGGCGTGCGTTGGCGCCCCATTCCCATCCCCACGGAGAAGCCATCCATGAGCATCGCGTCCGCCTTCGGGCTAGGCAAGAAGGTCCGCTACGCCGTCGTCGGCGCGGGCGACATCACCCAGCGCTCGATGCTGCCCGGCATCAAGCATACCGGCAATTCCAAGCTGGTCGCGATCGTCACCGGCGATGCGGAGAAGGCGGCGGCACTGGCCGAGATGTACGGCGTCGACGCGACCTATGATTACGACCAGTTCCACGAACTGCTGGCGTCCGGCACGATCGACGCCATCTATCTCGGTACGCCCAACTGGCGCCATGCCGAATTCGCCATTCCCGCGCTCGCCGCCGGCATCCACGTCCTGTGCGAGAAGCCACTGGAAATCTCGGTCGAACAGGGCCGCGCCATCGCCGCGGCGCAGGCGGCGTCGTCGGCCAAGCTGATGACCGCCTACCGCCTGCACTTCGAACCCGGCACGCTGGCGGCGATCGACATGGTGCGCGACGGCAAGCTTGGCGACCTCGTGACCTTCTCCGCGACGTTCAGCCAGTCGCTCGACCCCGACAACCACCGCGCCAAGCACGGCATCGTCGCCGGCCCGCTGTTCGACATGGGTCCCTACCCGATCAACGCCATCCGCTATCTGTTCGGCGAGGAACCCATCGCGGTGGAATCGGCGGTAGCGACCCGGCAGGCGGCTGCGGGCTTCGGCGATCTGGACGATACCTTCGCGGTCGTGCTGCGCATGCCCGGCGACCGTCTGGCGAGCTTCACCGTCAGCTATTATGCCGGCAATGTCGACCACCTGACCATCGCCGGGACCAAGGGCAGCATCCATATCGACCCCGCCTTCGGCTATGGCGATACCCAGCATCAGACGATCACGATCGGCACCGACAAGCGCGAAGAGAAGTTCAAGCCGACCGACCAGTTCGGCGGCGAGATGAAATATTTCTCCGACTGCATCCTGAACGGCGACGATCCCGAGCCGGACGCGGAGGAAGGCATTGCCGACCTGCGCGTGATCGAAGGAATTGTTGAGGCGCTCAAGACCGGCCGCCGCGTCGACCTGCCCCCCTTCGAACGCCGCCGCCGCATCAACACCGCGACGCAGAAGCAGACGCTGTCCCCGATCACCCCGCCGGAGACGGTGAAGGCGAAGTCGCCGAGCGGGAATTGAGCGGGTTCCCGTAGAGTAACCGTACCCCGCGCAGGCGGGGGTCCAGGGTCACAAACGCAACCATTTCGCTGCTTGGCTCTGGACCCCCGCCTGCGCGGGGGTACGGCATGGGTGAGGGTTAGACGATGCCCCTACCACCCCACCCCGATCTTCCCGAAATGGTCGCCGTCTTCCTGATACCGGAACGCCTCGGCCAGTTCCTCCAACCCGAACCGCCGATCCACCACCGGCCGGAATGCCATCGCGTCCAGCGCGCGGACAAACTCCTGCTGCTCGCGCCGGCTGCCGACGATCAGCCCCTGCAACCGCGCCTGTTTCGCCATCAGCGCGGCGGTCGGCACCTCGCCACCCATGCCGGTCAGCACGCCGATCAGCGAGATATGCCCGCCGACCCGGACCGCCGCGATCGACTGCGCCAGCGTCGCCGGACCGCCGACCTCGACCACATGGTCGACCCCGCGCCCCTCGGCCCAGTCCGCGATCGTCGCGCCCCAGTTGCCATCGCTACGATAATTGACGGTGAAATCCGCCCCCAACGCCTTGGCCCGTGTCAGTTTTTCATCGCTGGACGAAGTGATCGCGACCTTCGCCCCCATCGCCTTGGCGATCTGCAACGCCCAGATCGACACGCCACCGGTGCCCAGCAGCAGCACCCGATCGCCCGCCTTCAACCCGCCATCGACCACCAGCGCCCGCCACGCGGTCAGCCCGGCGGTGGTGATCGTCGCCGCCTCGACCGCATCCCAGCCCTTGGGCGCGAGCGTAAAGGCCGTCGCCGGCAGCACGACCACCTCCTGCGCGAACCCGTCGATGCCATCGCCGGGCGTCCGCGCGAAATCGCCGACGGTCGGCCCGCCATCCTGCCAATCCGGAAAGAAGCACGACACGACCATGTCGCCCACCGCAAAGTCGGTGACGCCCTCGCCGACCGCCTCGACCGTGCCGGCGCCGTCCGCCATCGGCACCCGGCCATCCTCGGCGGGCGACTTCCCGCTCACCACAATATAGTCGTGGAAGTTGAGCGAACTGCCCCGCAACGCCACGCGGATTTCGCCCGCCCCCGGCTGCCCCGGATCGGCGCGATCGACAACCTCCAGCCGGTCCAGCCCGCCGGGCGCGCGCAATGCGACCGCCTTCATGCGTCGTCTCCCGCGTCGACCACCGCCTGTGTCATGCCATTCGGCGACAGGATTTCGATCCAGTAACCGTCCGGATCGGTGATGAAGGCGATGTCCTTCATCCGCCCCTCGTCCGGCCGCTTGCGGAACGTCACACCCAGCTCCTCGAACCGCGCACACGCCGCGGCGACGTCGGGTACGCTGATCCCGATATGGCCGAAGCCGCGCGGATCGTCGTTACCGCTGTGATAGCCGGCGAAATCGGGATCGTCCTCGGTCCCCCAGTTATGCGTCAATTCCAGCGTCGTCTCGCGGGTGAACACGAACCGCGCCCGCTCCTTCGGGTCGCTCGGCACGCTCTCCCCGTCGCGCAGGAAGCCGAGAAAATAGAGCGAGAACGCCGCCTCCTCGAAATCCAGCTTCTGCAACAACGTCATGCCCAGCACATCCTGATAGAAAGCCAGGCTGGCGCTGGGGTCGCGAACGCGCAGCATCGTCTGGTTCAGCGTGAAGCCTTCGGTTCCGGCGGGTCGGGTCATGGCAGTTTCCTTGATTTCAACGCCGCCGCAAACGCATGGGAGGCGATTTCGTCGCCCGTGCCGCGACAGCGGATGGTTGACGTGTCTGGTATCCGGCGTAACGATACAGTGTTACGTTCGAAAGGCCCGCCCGCTTGTCCGCTGCCCCCCGCCTCGCGCTGATCGCGCTGCTGCTCAGCACCACTCCCGCCCTTGCCGACCCGATCCGCCAGACCAAGGGCGACTGGCAGGACAAGTTCCGCCAGCTGGAGGGAGAGGACTGGCCGACCCCGACCGATTACCGCAACGCATCGGGCGCGCCGGGCTATCGCTACTGGCAGCAAAAGGTCGATTACGACGTCAAGGTGTCGCTCAACGAAGCGACGAAGGTCGTGACCGGCACGGAAACGATCCGCTACCGCAACAACTCACCCGATGCGCTGCCCTATCTCTGGCTGCTGCTCGACCAGAACCAGTATAAGCGGTCGTCGATCGCGCAGATGACGCAGACCGTGCCCGATGCGACGTCGATCAGCATCGGCGAGATCCGCCGGGCGGAGGCGATGAAGACGTGGGAAGGCGGCTTCACCATTTCGGCGGTGCGCGGCCCCGATGGTCAGCCGCTCGCCCACCGCGTCACCGACACGCTGCTGCGCATCGAACTGCCGCAGCCGGTCGCCGGCAATGGCGGGGAGGTCACGCTGTCGATCGACTGGTCGTTCCCGATGGCCGAGCAGAAGGTCGTCGACGGCCGCTCCGGCTATGAATGCTTCACCGGACAGGGTGAGGACGGCAACTGCATCTTCGAAGGGGCCCAGTGGTTCCCGCGCCTCGCCGTCTATTCGGACTATGAAGGCTGGCATAACAAGGCCTTCCTCGATGCCGGCGAATTTACGCTGGAATTTGGCGACTATCGTGTCGCGCTGACCGTGCCCGCCGATCACGTCGTTTCGGCGACCGGCGTGCTCCAGAACCCCGATCAGGTGCTGACCGCTACCCAGCGCCAGCGGCTGGAGCAGGCCAAATCGGCTACCGCGCCGATGTACATCGTCACCCCCGATGAAGCGGTCGCCGCCGAACGCGGCCGTGCCTCGGGCACCAAGACCTGGACCTTCGCCGCGCAGAATGTCCGCGACTTCGGCTGGGCATCGTCGCGCAAATTCGCATGGGACGCGATGAACGTGCGGCAGAATTACGCCGCCAACCCCAATGTCATGGCGATGTCCTTCTATCCGAAGGAAGCACGCCCGCTCTGGGATGCGTACTCGACCAAGGCGATCGCCCACACCATCGACGTCTATGGCAAGTTCGCCTTCCCCTACCCCTATCCGGTGGCGCAGTCGGTCAACGGCCCCGTCGGCGGCATGGAATATCCGATGATCACCTTCAACGGCCCCCGGCCGGTGAAGGACGCCAAGACCGGCCAGCTGACCTATACCGAACGCGCCAAGACCGGCCTCATCGGCGTGGTGATCCACGAGGTCGGCCACGACTGGTTCCCGATGATCGTCAACAGTGACGAACGCCAATGGACATGGATGGACGAGGGGCTGAACACCTTCCTCCAGTTCCAGGCCGAAAAGCTGTGGGACAAGGATTTCCCGTCGCGGCGCGGTGAGCCGAAGGACATTGCCGAATATATGCTGTCCGACAATCAGGTTCCCCTGATGACCCAGTCGGATTCGGTGCTGCAATTCGGTGCCAACGGCTATGGCAAGCCAGCGACCGCGCTCACCATCCTGCGCGAAACCGTGCTGGGGCGTGAGCTGTTCGACCGCGCCTTCCGCGAATATGCCACCCGCTGGCGCTTCAAGCGGCCGACCCCCTACGACTTCTTCCGTACCATGGAGGAAAGCTCGGGCGTCGATCTCGACTGGTTCTGGCGCGGCTGGTTCTATTCGACCGACCATGTCGACATTGCGCTCGACAAGGTGGTCGAGGGCCGCATCGCCGGCGGCGATCTGGAGGCGAATGCCCGCGAACGCCGCGCGCTGGCCGATGCGGAAAACACCTCGCTGACCGTGCGCAACAATGCCGGACAGCGGACCGTCACCGAACGCGACCCGTCGACGCGCGACTTCTACGACCGGCAGGACCGCTTCGCCGTCAGCCCGCAGCAGCGCCGCGACCTCGCCGAAAAGCTCGCCAAGCTGACCCCGGAGGAGCGCGCCGCCTTCCAGGTACGCGACAAATTCTACCGATTCTCGTTCCGCAACATCGGCGGCCTCGTCATGCCGATCCCGCTCAAGCTGACCTATAGCGACAACACGACCGAGATCGTCCGCATCCCCGCCGAGGTGTGGCGCTACAATCCGAAGGCGGTGACGTGGCAGTATGTCACGGGCAAGACGATCACCGGGGCGGAGGTCGATCCGCTGCTCGAAATCGCCGATGCCGATCGCGGCAACAATGTCTATCGCGGCGCCATCCGCCCCGTCGTGCTGGAGATCGAGGATGTCGAGGATCTCGAAAACCGGATGAAGGACTTCGACGTGCAGGTGAAGCCCGGCTCGCTCCAGACCTATCCCGCGCCGGTGGCGAAGTGAGGGCGCCGCTCGCCCTCCTCGCCGCTATGGCGGTGATCGCCCCGGCCCAGGCGCATCGCGGGCATGACTCGCTCGCGGTCGTGACGCTGGCCGATGGCAAGGTCACCGTGTCGCACCGGTTCGAGGCGCACGACATCGAACCCGCCTTGTCGAAGATCGCACCCGACGCGCAGGTCAGCCTCGACGATCCCAAGGCGGTCGCCGCACTTCAGAATTACATCCTGCGCCGCTTCACCCTGACGATCGACGGCAAGCCCCTCCCGCTGACCCATGTCTCGACCGACCTGACCCATTCGCAGGTCCGCATCGACTATGTGGGGAAGGCGCCGCGCAAGCCGAAAACCGTCGCGGTCCGCTCGACCGTGCTGACCGACGTCTACCGCGCGCAGGTCAATCAGGTGAATATCCGCCAGGGCAATGTGGTCAAATCGCTGACCCTGCGCGGCGGAACCGGCGGCAGCGTCACGCTCTGACACTCTGAGACCACCGTCACCGAGCGCAGACGGGGGACCCGCTTCTGATCAACCGGCTAACGGGGAAAGAGGGACCTGAAAGTCTTAATGTGCCGTACCCCCGCGCAGGCGGGGGTCCAGAGCCAAGCAAAACAACGGCCTGCGTCTGGAACCCTGGACCCCCGCCTACGCGGGGGTACGCGCTACGCCAATCGACATGTACCGTCGCAACGAACTCCATCGAGTTAGGCCTCAAAAAGCGCGAAGTCACCTACCCCCCACACCCCGCCCGCAACGCCGCCACCCGCGCCGCGCTCAACACCCCGCGATGCACGCCACATGGCCGCCCGTCGCCACCGACCGCGACGCTGAACGGCAACCCCGCCGTCCCGCCGAACAGATCCTCGCGCATCGCCGCCATCCGCGCCGCATCGGGCACCCAGCGTTGCGCCACCGGCACCCCCTGCACCATCGCTGCCGTCGCCCGCCCGCGATCGATCGGCACCACCAGCACCGTCCACGATCCCGCCGCCTCGCTCAACCGGGGCAGCGCCGCGATCTCGCCATGGCACGGCGCGCACCACGACGCGACGAACAACAGGATCGTGCGCGCGGGATAGGTCGGCGCCGCCGCCCCCGCTGGCACCGCCGCCAGCATCAGCGCGGCCGCCCAGCCGCCAAAGCCCGCCCAACGCTTCATCGCATCCCCCATCGACGCTGTAACATTGCCGTGCTTTGATCCTTGGAAACAGGGGGAAAAACATGCTCGATCCGATTCTGCACGGCCTGATGGCCCTCGCCCAGGCCGCGACCCCGGCCCAGCCCGCCGCCCCGGCCAAGCCCCTGACGTTGCAGGCGCAGTTCGATGCCGCCAACGCCGCCTATTCCACCCGCGACTGTGCCGAGGCACTGAAACTCTACGAGGCGCTGGAAAAGCGTACCGCGACCAACAAGAACGCGCTGCTGACCGGCGCGATCGCGGTGCGCGGCGGCATCTGCCGCGTCCGCATGGGCGAGCGCGAGGCCGGCGTCGCCGCCATCCGCCGCGGCCTGCCGACGCTTGCCGCCAAACCCGACGAATTCCGCGCCGATCTGGGGTCCGCCCATCTCGCGCTGGGCGACGCTGCCTATGACGCATTCGACTATGACGCCGCCGCCACCGCCTACCGCGCCGCGCTCGACCTCGCCAAGGGGGTCGAACGGGTCGTCCCGTTGCTCGCCCTCGCCCGCACCCTGTCGTTCGACCATGACGGCCGCGCCCTGGCCTATGCCGAGGAAGCACGCAAGCTGACCGAATCCGAGGCCAGTATCGACAAGGCGACAGTCGCCGCCGTCCAGACCCGCTATGCCCGCGTGCTTCTCAACGAAGGGCGCACCGCCGACGCCTATACCGTGCTCAAGGATTCGCTGAAGAAACAGGGCGGCCTCGACCAGAAGGTCAATCTGTCCGAAATCGCGACCCGCGCCGACCTTGCGCAGGCGGCGCTGCTGAATGGCGACCGCGAACGCGCCCGCACCTATCTCGCCTATACCGGGGCCGGCCGGCTCGAAAAGGCGCCCTTTGCCGGCGCGCGACAGATGGACCTGCCGCCCTGCGGCGGCCCCGCCGGCCTGAAGCCGACCGAAGTCGCCGTGGTCGAATTTTCCCTCGGCGACGACGGCATCGTGCGCAACGTCGCGCCGATCTACACCACCGGCAATCGCGCGGCGGCGCTCGCCTTTGCCCGCGCGGTCGGCGACTGGTCGTGGCAGCCCGAGGACGCGACCGCCATTCCCGCCTTCTGGCGGCAATCGGCACGGGTCGAGCTGCGCTGTTCGACCGCCGCCCAGCGCCCGTCGATCACCCAGCCGATCGACGACGCGTTCGATACATGGCTGACGTCGAAGGGCGCGCCCGCCTTCGCCTGGGAAGAACAGCCCGCCGCCCGCGCCCTGCCGCTCGCCCGCGCCGAAGTGGCCCGCGCCCGCACCGCCGGGGACAAGGTCGCCGAACTGCGCGCGCTCGGCTGGATGTTCAATTCGCAGCTGGTCGGCGCCGAGGAAGCGCGCCCGCTGATCGCCGAGGCATTGACTCTGGCGCAGGCGACCGGTGCGCCGGCAGCGGTCGCCACCCGCTTCCGCATCAGCGACGCCTATGTCGCGGCGAAGAATTACGACCAGGTGCTCGACGGCTTCCGCACCGTCCTGCGCCGGCCGGAGGTCGCCGCCGATCCGCTGTCGGCGGCAACGGTCAGGATGATGCTGGCCAATGGCGGCAGTCAGGTCCGCTCGGTCGAACGCACGCAAATGATCGACGCGGTCCTCGCCGCGCCGCTGCCCGATACCCATCCGCTGAAGGTCGCCGCGCTGCTCAACCGCGCCGACCTGTCCGCGCAGAGCGGCGACACCGCCGCCGCCCAGGCCGCGTTCACCCGCACCGGGCTCAGCAGCGACCAATGCGCGCTGATCGCCCCCACCCCCGCCGTCGCCAAGCAAGGTGCCACCAGCGCCCGCTATCCGACCGAAGCGTTGCAGATGGGCTTCGAAGGCTGGGCGCGGGTCGAATTCGACATCGCCGCCGACGGCCATACGCTGACCCCGCGCACCGTCGCCGCCTATCCGCCGTTCGTGTTCGGCGACGCCGCGCAAAAGATGATCGGCGCGACCCGTTTCCGTAGCAGCTTCCGCCCCGACAACAACACCGCCTGCACCGGCAACAGCCAGCGGATCGTGTTCAACCTGCCGCGCTGACCGGCAGCGTGACGGCGGCGACCAGCCCGCCGCCGTCCGCCTCACCCAGCGTCAGCCGACCGCCATAGAGCGCCGCTACGTCGCGCACGATGGCGAGGCCGAAGCCGTGCCCGTCGCCCCGCTCGTCCAGCCGCACCCCCGGATCGGTCGCCCGCGCGCGGTCGACGGCGGGAATGCCGGGTCCGTCGTCGCTGACCGACAGCCGCACCATCGCCCCGTCGCGCACCGCCACCACCCGCACCAGCGACCGCGCATGGCGCGCGGCATTGTCGATCAAATTTCCGGCCAGCTCGTCCAGATCCGCCGCATCGACCGCGACGCTCACATCGGCGATGTCCGCCTCGACCGCCACGCCGCCGCCGCGGTGCAACGCCCGCACCACGCCGACCAGCGCCTCGACCGCCGGCCGTAACGCGGTCGCCGCACGCCGGTCGACCGCCCCACCCCGCGCCCGCGACAGATGGTGGCGGATCGTCGCATCGATCCGCTCGACCTGTCGCCGGCGGGGATCGTCGGCCAGGTCGAGCGCCAGCGTCGCCACCGGCGTCTTCAGCGCATGGGCCAGGTTCGCCGCCGACGCCCGCGCGGCTGCCAGCGCCGCCGCATTGTCGCGCACCAGCGCGTTCAGCTCGACCGCCAGCGGCCTGAGTTCCTCGGGCTGATCCTCCGGCACATCGGCAGCGGCGCCCTCGCGCACCGCCGCCACCCGCTCGCGCAACGTCCTGATCGGCCGCAGCCCCAGCCGCAGCTGCACCAACGTCACCACCGCCAGCACCAGCGCGACGATCGCCAGCGTCGCCAGCAGCGGCAGCATCGCCCCGCGCAGCGGCTGCTCGATCGCCGCGCGCGGCACCGCGACGCCCAGCCGCACCGGCCCGGCTTCACTCTCGCGGATCTGGATCAGGCCGTGCACCGGCGTGCCGTCGCCCAGCTCGGTATCGAACGGTATCCCCTCGCGCGCACCCGCCGGATGGGGGCGGGGCGGTCCCGGCACCGCGATCGGCAACATCGCGCTGCCGTACGCTCCGCCCGGCGCATCGATCGTCCATGCGCCGCCGCGCCCGAACGCTTCCTCGACCCCCGGCCGCGCGAGCAGTTCGCGGTCGACGCTGCCATCGGCGCGCACGACGGCGCTCAGCAACTGCAACCGGTCCGCCAGCCGTTCGTCGACACCATGCGTCACGAACCGCTCCAGCACATGCCCGATCGAAAATCCCGCCACCGGCAGCGCGACCAATGTCGTCGCCACCGACAGCGCCAGCATCCGGCCATGGATCGACCGCGGCAGCCTCATTGCCCGCCCGCCGTCAGCCGATATCCCCGCCCGCGCACCGTTTCGATCAGCGACGCGCCGATCTTCTTGCGCAGCCGCCCGATGATCACCTCCAGGCTGTTGGAATCGACATCGGCATCGCCTTCATAGACCCGCTCCATCAGGTCCAGCCGCTCGATCACCGCCTCCTTCGCCAGCATCAGCGCGGCGAGCACCCGGTGCTCCAGCGCGGTCAGCTTGACCGGCAGCCCGTCCAGCTCGAACACCCCGGTCTGCGTCTCATAGGCCAGCGGCCCGCACGCGATCCGCGTCGCGCCATGCCCCGCCGACCGCCGCACCAGCGCGCGCAGCCGCATCATCAGCTCCTCGATCCGGAACGGCTTGGTCAGGAAATCATCGGCCCCGGCCTTGAAGCCGGCCACCTTGTCCGACCATCCGTCGCGCGCGGTCAGCACCAGCACCGGCAGGTCGCGCCCCGCATCACGCCACCCCTTCAGCACCGCCGTTCCCTCGCGGTCTGGCAGGCCCAGATCGAGCACCGCGACGTCATAGCGTTCGGTCTCGCCCAGATGTTGCGCGTCGATCCCGCTCGGCACCAGATCGACCGCACACTGTTCGCCCCGCAGCGCCCGCGCGATGGCGGGCCCCAGATCGGGATCGTCCTCGACAAGCAATATCCGCATGGCCGCTCCGCTAAACTTATCTGCCCCGCTCCCGTTCGTGCTGAGTAGGGGCTGAGCGAAGTCGAAGACCCGTATCGAAGCACCTGCCCCAACAGCCCCTCGACAGGGCCGACAGGCGCAACGACTATTCAAGACCGACGACAACGCCAATGTCACCCCCGCCTAAACCGAAACTGAACCACCGGGTTCAGCGTGGCGAGGGCACGACTCGCTACAACGGCTCCATCGAACAACGAAGGAGTGAAGCACATGGCGAAATTCTCTTTGGGCAGCACCGGAAAGCTGGGCTTGGGCGTCGCGATCGGCCTTGCCATCGGCGCGGCGGGCGGGGCGGGCGCGGTGTCGCTGACCCGGCCGGGCGTCGAAATGGCGCCGACCGTGGCGACCCCGGTCGCCCGGCTCGCAAGCAGCAGCGGCGTGGTGACGGTCAAGGGCCACGTCGCCGAAGTCTATGGTGACCGCTTCGTGGTGCAGGACGGCAGCGGCAAGGCAATGGTCGATGGCGGCCGCGACGCGAACGTGACGAAGGGCGCGCCCATCCAGGTACAGGGCCGCTATGACGACGGACAGCTACGCGCCTCCTATGTCGTCGACGCCGCGGGCAAGGTCACCCCGGTCGGCCCGCCCCCGCCCCGCCCCGGCAAGGGTCCCGAAGGGCGCGGCCCCGGCCCGCACGGTCCGGGTGGTCCCGAAGCCCGCGGTCCCGCTGGCCCGGGCGGCCCCGGCGGCCCGGGCTGCGCCCCCGGCGCGATGCCTCCGCCCCCGCCGCCCGCCGACGGCGCAGCCCCGCCGCCGCCGCCGCCAACGGCCAGCTCCCGCCGCCGCCCCCGGCCGGTGCCGGAGCCCCGCCGCTCGCCAATGCACCCGCACCAGCCCCGGCAGGGGTACGAGCAACCCGCTAACCCCAGCCGCAAACCGTACCCCGGCGAAGGCCGGGGTCGAGGTCCGGTACGCTGGTTCCTTACCTGCGACGAGGACGTACCCCCCGCGCAGGCGGGGGTCCCGGCTATCAGGAGTCTCCGGGCGGCACGCTGCGGGGCGTACCCCCGCGCAGGCGGGGGTCCAGGGCCAAGGTCGAACCGGCATCGTTTGCCAACCCTGCATCCCCGCCTGCGCGGGGATACGCACGTAGGTGGAACCCGAGGTACGACCGGCCACCGGCCCTGCCACCTACCGATCCAAAGCGACCCACCGATCCCTGAGGATCGAAACCCCCGCCCCATCGTCACCCCGGGCTTGACCCGGGGTCCCGCTTCTTCTTCGACGGCAGCAAAAGAAGCGGGACCCCGGATCAAGTCCAAGGTGACGAGACATTCAGGACTCACCTCCCCCAACGCCCAAGGCAAACGACCCAACCCGTGAAGGGCGCCCCACCCACAACCCCTCCGCGCCTCTGCGCCTCTGCGCGAAATCCAAAATTCTTCTCTCCACGCCTCCGCGCCTCCGCGCCTCCGCGCGAACCAACCTTCTTCCCCAACCCCCAAGACAACCCCCGCAACCGGTGTAGGGCGTCCCGCCCCGCGCCCGGAGCCCCCATGTCCCTCGGCCTAGATTTCGGCACCACCAATTCCGTCCTCGCCCGCGCCAATGGCGACGGCGCGACCCTCGTGCCGCTCGACGGGCCGGACGGCGCCGACGCCGTCTTCCGCTCGGCACTGTGCTTCTGGCAGGACGACGTCCCCGGTGGCATCGCGGTAGAGGCCGGCCCCTGGGCGATCGACGAATATCTCCAGTTTCCGGAGGGGTGCCGCTTCCTGCAATCGTTCAAGTCGGTCGCCGCCAGCCCCAGCTTCGACACCGCGCCGATCTTCACCAAACGCTACCGCTTCGAGGATCTCGGCCGCGCCTTCCTCGACCGCCTCGCCGCCCGCGCGCATGGCGTACTGAACGGCGCCACACGCATCGTCGTCGGCCGCCCGATCACCTATGCCGGCCACCGCCCCGACGAAGCGCTCGCGAGGGCACGCTATGACGCGATGTTCGCCGCGCTGGGCGCGCAGATCGTCTATGTCTACGAACCGCTCGGCGCCGCGTTCAGCCATGCCGCGACGCTGACGGACGCGGCCACGATCCTCGTCGCCGATTTCGGCGGCGGCACCAGCGATTTCTCGGTCGTCCGACTCGAAGCGCCGGGCAGCGACCGCCGCGCCCGGCCGTTGGGCCATGCCGGTATCGGCATCGCCGGCGACCAGTTCGACCGCCGCATCCTCGACAGGCTCGTCCTGCCCCTGCTCGGCAAGGGCGGCACCTATCGTTCGTTCGACAAGGTGCTGGAAATACCCGCCGGCCATTTCACCGACTTCACCGACTGGTCGCGCCTCGCGCTGATGCGCAACCGCAAGACCTTGGCCGAACTCGACAAACTGCGCCGCGCCGCGACCGATCCGGACGCCATCGACCGGATGATCGCGGTGATCGAGGGCGAACAGGGCTATCCGCTCTACGACGCGGTCGGACAGGTAAAGCGCGCGCTGTCGCAGGGCGACGAAGCGACCTTCGCGTTCGAAGGGGGCGGCATCGCCATTGAGGCACAGGTCACCCGCGACCAGTTCGAAGCATGGATCGCCGACGATCTCGCGCGCATCATGGCGACCGTCGACCGCGCGCTGGAGGTGGCGGGGCTCGACGCCGACGGCATCGACCGCGTGTTCCTGACCGGCGGCACCTCGCTCACCCCCGCCATCCGCCGCGCCTTTGCCGACCGCTTCGGGCAGGACCGGCTGGCGTCGGGCAACGAACTGACCTCGGTCGCCCACGGCCTCGCGCTGATCGGGCAGCAGGACGATCTGGCGGCGTGGACGGCGTAACGCTTTCCTACACGCCCGCCCCCTGCCATCCTGACGCCCGCTATTTGACAGGTCCGCCCCGCACCCCCACGCCCCACGTCACCCCGGATTTGGAGCCAGGGTCCCGCTTCCTGGCCGACAGTGTGAACTTCCGCGCAGGAAAGGTTACACTGCCAACATCCAAATTACTGAGGAAAAACGATTTTCTGCTGATACCCACCCGCTACAAAATTCGACGTACCGCAACCTTCGTCAACTTCCACGCCCCCGTTCCATCAGCGCGCGCGTCACCCCGTTGGTCCACCCGAACCCGTCCTGCAGCGGATATTCACCCCCGCCGCCCGGCTTCACCTCCTCGACGTCATATTTCTCGACCAGCTTCCCCGACGCCGCATATTCGCGCTGTACCGTCGCCAGAAACCGCTGTGCGATCCTGTCCGCCAGCGCGCGGTTGCCCGTCCGGTCCAGCCCGGCGACCGCGATCCATTGCAGCGGCGCCCAGCCATTGGGCTTGTCCCATTGCTGCCCGGTATCGACCCGCGTCGTCCGCAAGCCCCCCGGCGCCAGCAACTGCCGCTCGATCGTGCCCGCGACCCGCGCCGCCCGGGCGCCCGTCGTCAGCCCCACGAACAGCGGATAGGCCGTCGCCGCCGTCACCCCGTCGCGCAGCAGCCGCCGCTTCACGTCGTAATCGCCATAGCGCCCCTCGGCCTCGCTCCACAGCCAGCGCTCGATCGCCGCGCCGCGCTTCGCTGCCCGATCGCCAAAGTCCCGCGCCGTCGCCGTATCGCCCGACGTCGCCGCCCCCTCGGCAATCGCCCGCTCCATGCCCCACAACAGGCTGTTGAGATCGGCCGGCAAGATGCTGGTCGTGTCGATCGTCGCCAGCGTCCGCCCGTCGCCCAGCCAGCGCGACGAATAGTCCCAGCCGTTCTCCGCCCCGGCGCGCAGGTCGCGATAGGTGTCGCCGACCGGTCGCCCGGCCGCCTTCGCCGTCTCGACATCCTCGCGCCACGATTCGTCGCGCGGCGTCGTCCGCGCATCCCAATAATGCTGCAACACCGCCCCATCGGGCAGCGTCACCGACCGCTCGGGCGTCGTGAAATACGCATATTCCCGCTTCAGCGCCGCCAGCCGCCGCGCCGCCACGGCCGGATCGCGATTCTGCGACAGGCCCATCATCAGATACAGGAACGGCGGCTGCGACCGGCTGAGATAATAGGTCCGCGTCCCGTTGGGAACATGGCCATAGCGCTCGACCAGGTCGACGAACCCGTCGAGCATCGATTCGACCAGATCCTGCCGCCGATCGGCGACCAGTCCCAGCATCGTGAAATAGCTGTCCCAGTAATAAAGCTCGCGAAACCGCCCGCCGGGCACCACGAACCGGTCCTTTACCGCCAGCGCGGTCGATCCCGGCGGCGGCGTCACCGGATCGCGGGTCAGATGCGGCCACAATTCGGCGATATGCCGCTCGATCGGCAGGCGCGGGCCATGGTCGGACTCGGGCACCGGCTCCAGCCCCGGCACGTCGAAATTGGCCAGTACGAACGCCTTCAGCGCCGCATCGTCGAAACTGCCCTTGCGATAATCGGCGAGGATCGCCGCATCCGGTCGCTTCGGCACCGAGTCGACGAACGTCTTTCCGTCCGGAAAGAGTCGCCGCATCTGCACCGCTTCGAACAGCGGCCCGAACCGGTCGGCCGGGGTCGGCACGGCAGCGGCCGGCGTCGTCACGACACTCGCCACCGGACGCGGTGCCTGTGCCGTCGTACAGCCGGCCAGCAGAACCGGGATCAGCCAGCGGCAGGTTCGAACGATCGTCATGGCACCCCCGAACGGTTACGACACCGTATTAAATCATTGTCGCCTTGCCCGTTCCCCCGGCCTTGAACGACCGGGGGAACGGCCAAGCCTCACCCCACCGTCTGCTCGATCACGCCGAAGATCGGGTGATGCCGGTCGTCCTCGGCCCAGATGCGGACCGTGTCGCCGCTCTTCAGAAACGGCGTCTCCGCCTTGCCGGCGCGGATCGTCTCGACCGTGCGGATTTCCGCCAGGCACGAATATCCGACCCCGCCGTCCGCGACCGGCTTGCCAGGACCGCCATCGCCGTCGCGGTTCGACACCGTGCCCGATCCGATGATCGTGCCGGCGCCCAGCGCCCGCGTCTTGGCGGCATGGGCGATCAGCGTGCCGAAATCGAACGTCATGTCCTCGCCCGCGTCCGCCCGCCCGAACGGCTTCCCGTTCAGGTCGACGTGCAGCTTGCGGTGGAGCTTGCCGTCCTGCCACCAGTCGCCCAGCGCATCGGGCGTCACGAACACCGGCGAGAAGGCCGATGCCGGCTTCGACTGGAAGAACCCGAACCCCTTGGCCAGTTCGCCGGGGATCAGCCCGCGCAGCGACACATCGTTGGTCAGCCCGACCAGCCGCACCGCCGCCAGCGCCTCCTCGCGCGACGCCCCCAACGGCACATCGCCGGTCACGACCACGACCTCGCCCTCGAAATCCAGACCCCAGCTTGCGTCGCCCGCCGGGATCGGATCGCGGGGGGCCAGGAACCCGTCCGACCCGCCCTGATACATCAGCGGATCGTGCCAGAACGTCTCCGGCATCTCCGCCCCGCGCGCCTGCCGCACCAGCGCGACATGGTTCACATAGGCCGATCCGTCCGCCCATTGATACGCGCGCGGCAGCGGCGACGCGGCGTCGCGCTCGTGGAACCGCTCCTTGGGGATCACGTCGTGGTCGAGGTCGGTCGCCAGGTTGCGCAGCGCGCCTTCGTGGCGGTCCCAGTCGTCCAGCGCCGCCTGCAGCGTCGGCACGATCCCGCTCGCATCCGCATACCAGGCGAGGTCGCTCGACACGACGACCAGGCGTCCGTCGCGACCGCCCTTGAGGCTGGCAAGTTTCATGCGGCACACTCTCCTCTTATGTCCTGCCCCGGTTTGCGCGCCGGAACGCACAATGTCGAGCCGGGGCGTACATGGTTCGTTAGGACGTTGTGCCACAGGGTCGATCGCCGGAGGAAATGGCGATGCAGCTCACGCGCGAAACGCTGGTCGACGAACATGCCGAACTGACCGCCGTGATCGGCGAGCTGGTCGAACAGGCGGCACAGCGTCCGCTTCCCGCCTCCGCCGTCGCACCGCTGCGCTGGCGCCTCAGCCGCCTGCTCCTCGCGCATCTGGCGAAGGAGGACCGACTGCTCCATCCCCTGCTCCAACGGGGCGGCGACCCGGTCGCCGCCGCACTCTCCCGCCGGTTCGAAGAGGAGATGGGCGGCCTCGCCGACGCGTTCAAAGCCTATATGCACGACTGGAACGGCCAGCAGATCGCCGACGATCCCGACGGCTTCGAAACCGCGACCCGCGGGCTCGCGGCGGTGCTGGCCGACCGCATCCGGCGCGAGGAAACGCAACTCTATCGTCATATTCCGGGCGCTACGCCGCCCGCCGAGGTGGACGCGGGCGCGCTACGGGCCTAGTGCAGCGCCGATACCGGCATGCATGAGGGTTACAGGACGTGGCGAACGTAGCGGTGATCGGCGCCCAGTGGGGCGACGAGGGCAAGGGAAAGATCGTCGACTGGCTGGCGGAGCGCGCCGACATGGTCGTGCGGTTCCAGGGCGGCCATAATGCCGGCCATACGCTGGTCGTCGGCGGCACCACCTACAAGCTGTCGCTGCTCCCCTCGGGCATCGTGCGCGGCACCCCTTCGATCGTCGGCAACGGCGTCGTGCTCGATCCCTGGGCGCTGAAGGCGGAGGTCGAGCGCCTGCGCGAGCAGGGCGTCTCGGTCACCCCCGATACGCTGATGATCGCCGAGACCTGCGCGCTGATCCTCCCCTTCCACCGCGATCTCGACGGCCTGCGCGAAGACGCCAGCGGCGCCGGCAAGATCGGCACCACCCGTCGCGGCATCGGCCCGGCGTACGAGGACAAGGTCGGCCGCCGCGCGATCCGCGTCTGCGACCTCGCCCATCTCGACGATCTCGGCCCGCAGCTCGATCGCCTGACCGCGCATCACGACGCGCTGCGCGCCGGCTTCAACGAACCCGCGATCGACCGCGAGGGCCTGATCGCCGAACTGCGCGAGATCGCCGACTTCGTCCTGCCCTATGCCCAGCCGGTGTGGCGTGTGCTGGCGCAGGCCAAGGCGAAGGGTCAGCGGATCCTGTTCGAAGGCGCGCAAGGCGTGCTGCTCGACATCGACCACGGCACCTATCCGTTCGTCACCTCGTCCAACACCATCGCCGGCACCGCGGCGGGCGGTTCGGGCATGGGCCCGGGCGCGGTCGGCTTCGTGCTGGGCATCGCCAAGGCCTATACCACCCGCGTCGGCTCCGGCCCGTTCCCGACCGAGCTGGAGAACGAAACCGGCGAGCGGCTCGGCGTGCGCGGCCATGAATTCGGCACCGTCACCGGCCGCAAGCGCCGCTGCGGCTGGTTCGACAGCGTGCTGGTGCGGCAGGCGGCGGCGGTCGGCGGCATCACCGGCATCGCGCTGACCAAGATCGACGTGCTCGACGGGTTCGAGGAAGTGGCGATCTGCACCGGCTATCGGTTGGGCGACCAGGTGCTCGACTATTATCCCGCCCACGCCGCCGATCAGGCGAAGGTCGAGCCGATCTACGAAACCATGCCGGGCTGGTCGGAATCGACGGCGGGTGCGCGCAGCTGGGCCGAACTGCCGGCGCAGGCGATCAAGTACATCCGCCGTATCGAGGAATTGATCCAATGCCCGGTGACGCTGGTATCGACCAGCCCCGAGCGCGACGACACGATCCTGGTCCGCGACCCATTCGCGGACTGAAGCTCGAACTTACCAATCAACCCCGTTTGCTTCGAGCGCAGGTTCGAGCCTGTCGAGAACCAAAGTCGAGAAGGGTTTTCCCCGGCGGCAAGTTCTCGACGGGCGCTTCTCGACAAGCTCGAAGCTGCTCGAACCCAACGGTAGCGAATAGAACAACAAAAAAGGCCCGCCCGGATCGCTCCGGGCGGGCCTTTTTGCATCGACCGCGTTACTGCGGCGTGCCGGTCGGCGGCGGCGTGGTCGTCGACGGATCGCCGGTGGTGGTGGTCGTCGTATCGTCCGTCGTGTCGGTCTTCGACTCGCCGGGCTTGGCCGGATCGGTCGGGGCATCGACCGGGTTGGTCGGGCCGGTCGTCTGCGGTGCCGGCTGGGTGGGACGCATCGGGTCGGGGGTGCCCTGCGTCGTCGTCGGCGACGTCGGCTGAGTCTGGGTCGGCGACACCTGCGCGACGGCCGCGGTCGAACCGCACAGGATCAGCAAGCTCGTGACAATGGTCTTGCGCATTGAAATTCTCCTTGCATCAAGCAAGGGTTTCAATGCGTTACCCACCGAAAGGGTCCAGCGCCGCGAAACGGCTCATCGCCCGATCCGGGCAGAACGCGGACGGGCCGTGGCGAGGAAGCGGTCGATTGTGGCAGAAATCTGTCCCGAATCGCGTGCCGACACACCGGCAGGCAGGCACGAGCGACGTTTTTGGTGGCGACCGATTCCCGCGGTCACGCTTCCCCGCCGCCGCCGCGATGCTCCTGCTGCACGACCGGTTCGGCGACCTTCCGGCGTCAGCCCACCTGCCCGCGATGGCGCAGCTTCTGGTCGGCCAGCACCAGCGAGACCATCGCCTCGACCACCGGCACACCGCGAATACCGACACAGGGATCGTGCCGGCCCTTGGTCGCGATCGTCGTCGCCTGTCCGTCCGGTCCGATCGTCTCGACCGGGGTCAGGATCGAACTGGTCGGCTTGAACGCTACCCGCAGCGTCACCGGCTGCCCCGTCGAGATGCCGCCGGCAATCCCGCCCGCATGGTTGGCGAGGAACTCGGGGCCATCCGCGCCCGGCCGCATCGGATCGGCATTCGCCTCACCCGAAAGCGCCGCCGCTGTAAAGCCGTCGCCGATCTCGACCCCCTTCACTGCGTTGATCGACATGGCGGCACTGGCCAGTTCGGCATCCAGCTTGGCATAGAGCGGCGCCCCCCAGCCCGCCGGCACGCCCTCGGCGCGACAAGCGACGACCGCGCCCAGCGACGAGCCGGCCTTGCGCGCGCCGTCGACCAACGCTTCCCAGCGCGCTGCCGCCGCCGCATCGGGGCAGAAGAACGGGTTGCGCCCGATCTCAGCGACATCGAACGCCGCCGGATCGATCGCATCGCCACCGATCGATTCGACCCAGGCGGTGATCGTCACCTCCGGGATCACCAGCCGCGCGACCGCGCCCGCCGCGACCCGCGCCGCCGTCTCGCGCGCCGACGACCGCCCGCCGCCGCGATAGTCGCGAAAGCCGTACTTCGCGTCATAGGCATAGTCGGCATGGCCGGGGCGATAGGCCTTGGCGACCTCCGAATAATCCTTCGACCGCTGGTCGACATTCTCGATCATCAGGCTGATCGGCGTGCCCGTAGTCCGCCCGTCGAACACCCCCGACAGGATGCGCACCGCATCCGGCTCGCGCCGCTGCGTCGTGAAACGGCTGGTCCCTGGCCGCCGTGCGTCGAGAAACGGCTGGATGTCCGCCTCGCTCAGGGGCAGGCCCGGCGGGCACCCGTCGACCACCGCGCCCAGTGCCGGGCCATGGCTCTCGCCCCATGTCGTGAAGCGGAACAGATGACCGAAGCTATTGTGGCTCATGCGTCTTCCCCCAACGCCGCAAAGGCGCGGGCATGGGCGGCCGCGCCGGGTGTGTGGACGCACGGTCCGTCGTTCAGGCGAATGCCCATGAAATGCTCGCCGGCATAGGGGCTGTCGAACCCGCGCGCCGTTGCCGCCTCGAACCCGAAGCGGCCATAATAAGCCGGATCGCCCAGCACGAACGCCAGCTCGACCCGTGCGCTGCGCAGATGCGCGATGGCAGCGGCGACCAGCGCTTCGCCGACGCCCTGCCCCCGTGCCGCCCTCGCCACCGCCAGCGGTGCCAACGCGACCGCTGCGATCTCGCGCGTGTCGGCCGTTACCTGCATCCGGCTGGCCGCGATCATGCCGACTACCACGCCCGCATCCTCGGCGACCAGCACCAGCACGAGATCGCCATCGATCGCCAGTTGCTGGACCAGCCGCGCCTCCGCGTCGCGCGGGAAACAGGCGCGCAGCAGGCTATCGACCGCCGGCGCGTCCGCACCGGTCGCCGCGCGGATGATGCTCATCGCTTACGACAGCGCGATGTCGGGCGCGTCCTCGGCCTTCATGCCGATGACGTTGTAGCCGGCGTCGACATGATGGATCTCGCCGGTCACGCCGCTCGACAGGTCGCTCAGCAGATACAGCCCCGCCCCGCCGACATCGTCGATCGTGACGTTGCGGCGCAGCGGCGAGTTCAGCTCGTTCCACTTCAGGATATAGCGGAAATCGCCGATGCCGCTGGCGGCCAGCGTCTTGATCGGACCCGCCGAAATCGCGTTCACCCGGATATTTTCCGGCCCCATGTCCATCGCCAGATACTTGACCGACATGTCGAGCGCCGCCTTCGCCACGCCCATCACATTATAATGCGGAACGACCTTTTCCGACCCGTAATAGGTCAGCGTCAGCAACGAACCGCCATTGGGCATCAGCGCCCGAGCGCGCTTGGCGACTGCGGTGAACGAATAGACGCTGATGTTCATCGTCATCAGGAAATTGTCGAGGCTGGTGTCGTAATAACGGCCACGCAGTTCGTTCTTGTCCGAAAAGCCGATGGCGTGGACCACGAAATCGATCGTCGCCCACCGAGCAGCGATCGTGTCGAACGCGGCGTCCAGCGCGCCCATGTCCGACACGTCGCATTCGATCAGGAAGTCGGCGCCCAGCTCGGTCGCCAGCGGACGCACGCGCCGTTCGAGCGCCTCGCCCTGATAGGTGAAGGCCAGCTCTGCGCCCTGCGCGGCGAGCTGCTTGGCGATGCCCCAGGCCAGCGACCGATCGTTGGCGAGGCCCATGATGACCCCCCGCTTGCCCTGCATCAAACCGTTCACGCGACTGTCCCTTTTTCGTCTGTTGCCGCACCCTCTAGCGCAGGGTCGGGTGTTTCCGCCAGCGCCGCGTTCAATTCGCCGCCGATCACCACGCCCAGGCCGACGATGTAGAAGAAAAACAGCGCGATCATCACACCGGCCAGGCTGCCATAGGTGCGGTCATATCCGCCCAGCGCATCGATCGCGAGCGGGAGGAGCTGCGTCGTGCCGATCCACACCGTCGCCGTCGCCACCGCTCCGGGCCATTTCGGGCAGTTGGAATTGCGGTATTTCTTGGGGCTGAGCGAATAGAACAGCGTGTAGAGCGCGATGAACAGCGCCAGCGCCGGAAACAGCTTCGCGATCGACAGATAGGCTGCATAGGGCTGCAGGAACGGAAGCAGGCGATAGATGACCTGCTCGACGCCGACCAGCACGACCTGAAGGCTGAACGCGATCATCAGCATCACCACCGACCCGACGATCAGCCCGATCGACCCCAGTCGATATTCCCAAAAGGGTCGCGAGAACGGGATGCCATAGGCCTGCCGCAGGATCGACCGCACCGTTTCGATGAAGCCGGTCGTGGTCCACAGACCCACCAGCGCACCCAGCCACAGCAGCGACCCCGATCGCGCCTGCAACACGTCGAGGATCGGTTGCTGCAACACGGTCGCCACTTCGGGCGGCACGGTCTGCAGGAACGCCGTCACCGCATGGATGCTGTCGCCGCTGCGCCCGACCGCCCGCGCGATCGCCGCCGCGACGATGAAGAACGGGAACAGCGTCAGCAGCGACAGATAGGCAAGGTTGCCGGCATGGGTGAAGCCGTCGTTGAACGTACCGATCGCGACACGCTTCGTCACCTCGATCGCGCGCGCAGACGGGCGCAGCCGCGCAAGCGACGGGCGCCCGTGACGGTGCCGGGCCTCGGGGCTGGTCGGGGACGGCTCGGTCATGCAGTTCGTTTCGAATGGTTTCGCAGGCGGATCAAACGCCCAGCTTCGCCCTCGGGTCCGTATTCGCGCCGCTCCACCCCTCGACGAAGCGCGTCAGGTCGGCATCATCGGCGGGAAGGTCGACCATCAGCGTCACCAGCTGGTCGCCGCGCGTCCCGTCCTTGCGATGGAATCCGCGCCCTTTCAGGCGAAGCGTCTTGCCCGACGTCGCCCCCTTGGGCACGCTCAGCATCACCGCGCCGTCGACGGTCGGCACGCGGACCTTGCCGCCCAGCACCGCCTCGGCCAGGTTGATCGGCAGGTCGACGCGCACATCGTCGCCGTCGCGGGTATAGAAACGGTGCGGCTGCACCTCGACCGTCACGATCGCGTCGCCCGCACCGCCCGGCCCCGGATCGCCCTTGCCCGACAGGCGCATCTGCGTGCCGGTATCGACACCCGCCGGCAGTTTCAGGTCGATGGTCTTGCCATCGGCCAGCGTGATGCGCTGCGGGCTGAGCGTCGCAGCATCCTCGAATGGCACCTTCAATCGATAGGCAACATTGCCGCCCTTGGGCTGGGCGCGCCGCCCGAACCCGCTGGCGAAGCCGCCACCGGCGCCTCCGGCCCGGCCGCCGAACAGTCCTTCGAAAATGTCCGAAAAGTCGCCGCCCTGCCCTTCCGGTCCCATGTCGAACCCGCCGCGCCCGCCCGGTCCGGGGCGAAAGCCGCCGGCGCCGCCACCGCCGGTGCCAAAGCCGAAGGGCGAGGTCGGATTGCCGTCGCCGTCGATCTCGCCCCGGTCGAACCGCGCGCGCTTGTCCTTGTCGGTCAGCAGGTCATAGGCCTGCGTGACTTTGGTGAAGCGGTCCGACGCGGCCTTGTTGTCCTTGTTCCGGTCCGGGTGCAGCTCCTTGGCGAGCTTGCGATACGCCTTCTTGATATCTGCTTCGGTCGCGCCGCGCGCGACACCCAGGGTTGCATAGGGATCAGCCATGCTCCGGTAGCTAGGGCGCGCCGCGCGGCTCGGCAATGGGTTGCGCGGCCGAAACGGAAGCAAAACGAAGCGCGGTTCAACGTCGGTTCACGGCAGACACGGCACCGGGAGCCATCGCCTGCGTTGGCAGCGCAACATTCGTTCCGGAGAAGCCCGTCATGATCCATGCCTCGCTGTCGCCCCAAATTTCACGCCGCGGCATCCTCGGTGCCGCCGCTTTGGTCCTCCCGGTCGCCGTGCTCGGCGGCTGTGCCACGCCGCTTGGCAGCTATGGCGTCGAGGAAGGCGTCCGGCGCCTGCTGACCCTGTCCAGCCAGCGGGCGTTCGACCGGCTGCTGCGGCCCGGCGGCTTCTATGACGATCAGCTGACCCGCCTGACCCTGCCGGAGACCGCCGGACAGAACAATGTACTGGCAGCGGTGCTGCGGACGAACGCGGTGCGTGGCCGCATCGCCATGGCGCTGAATGACATCGCGGTCGATGCCGCCGACCGTGCGACGCCGATCGTGCTCGATTCGATCCGTGGCCTTACGCTGGCCGACGCCGTCGCCGTGCTGCGCGGCGGCCCGACCGCCGCCACCGACCTGCTGGCGCAATCGGCACGCGGCGCGGTGATCGAGGCGATGTTCCCCGAATTTTCGAACGGCCTGCGGTCGGACGCGACCGAAATCCTCTCGGCGATCGTCACCGCGCAGACCGGCATCGACTATACCGCCATCGCCCGCAGCGCCGCCGATCAGGCCGGCAACGCCATCTTCCGCGCGATCGGCCGCGAGGAGGCCGCGATCCGCGCCGATCCGCGCCGCACCGGCGATCCGGTGCTGACCGCGCTGCTGCTCGGCACGCGCGGCTGACGCCGGGCTTGGCAAGGACGCCGGCACGGCCGATATCCCGGCCATGGCGATCCCTGTCGAACCCGAACTCGATGTCGCGATCATCGGTGCCGGCCTGTCCGGCATCGATGCCGCATGGCACCTGCAACGGCGCTGCCCCGACCGCCGCTACGCGATCTTCGAGGCGCGCGACGCGATCGGCGGGACGTGGGACCTGTTCCGCTATCCCGGCGTCCGGTCGGATTCCGACATGCATACGCTGGGCTTTCCGTTCCGTCCGTGGCGCGGGGACAAGGCGATCGCCGATGGCGGTGACATTCGCGATTATATCGAAGATACCGCGCGCAGCTTCGGCATCGACCGCCACATCCGCTTTCACCACCGCATCGTCCGTGCCGAATGGTCGTCGCAAACCGCGCGCTGGACGCTGACCGTCGAGGTCGACGGCGCGGTGTCGACCGTCACCTGCCGGTTCCTGTTCATGGGCTGCGGCTATTACGACTATGCCAGCGGCCATGCCCCGGATTTTCCGGGACAGGCGGAGTTTGCCGGACGCATCGTCCATCCCCAGCACTGGCCGCAGGGCCTCGACGTCGCCGGCAAGCGCGTGGCGGTGATCGGCAGCGGCGCGACGGCGGTGACGCTGGTCCCTGCGCTGGCCGCACGCGGCGCGCAGGTGACGATGGTGCAGCGCTCGCCCAGTCACATCGTGTCGCAACCTTCGCGGGATCGCGTCGCGCATCTTCTCTACCGCCTGCTGCCGGAACCGGTCGCGGGACGCCTTGCCCGGTGGAAAAGCGCCGCGCTGGGTCTTGCCGCCTTTCAGTTCGCCCGCAGATTCCCGCGCCGGATGGAGGCGTTCATCCTGAAGGGCGTCCGCCGCGAGCTGCCTGACCTGCCCGATGTCGATCGCCATTTCACCCCGCGCTACGATCCGTGGGACCAGCGGCTGTGCCTGGTGCCGGACGCCGACCTGTTCACCGCGCTGCGCGACGGATCGGCCAGCATCCGCACCGATGCGATCCGCCGCTTCACCCCCACCGGCATCGAGCTGGCATCGGGCGGCCATGTCGATGCCGATATCATCGTCACCGCGACGGGGCTGAAGCTGCATTTGCTGGGCGGCATCGCGCTCACCATCGACAGCGTGCCGTTCGTCCCCGCCGACCATCTCATCTATCGCGGCATGATGGCCTCGGGCGTGCCGAACATGGTGCTGGCACTCGGCTATACCAACGCGTCGTGGACGCTGAAGATCGACCTGGTGGCGCGTCGCATGTGCCGCATGCTGAACCATATGCGACGGCATGGCTACGACATCTGCCTACCCGCACCGCCCGGACCGGACGTGGAACGCCGCCCGCTGCTCGATTTCAGTTCGGGTTACGTCACCCGTGCGGCCAGCATCACCCCGGCGCAGGGGTCGCGCACGCCGTGGCGGCTGCACCAGAATTACTTTCTCGACTATATGACGCTCGGCTTCGGCAAGATCGGCGACGGCGTCCTGCGCATCGCCCGCGCAGGCGATGCGTCAGCGCGCGGCTGACGCGTCGACTTCCGCCCCGTCGTCCAGCACGACCCGGTCGCGCCCTGCGCGCTTCGCGCGGTACAACGCCAGGTCGGCGCGGTGCAGCAGTTCGGCCGGCGACGTGTCGCCCGTCGCCACCGCAATCCCGCCGCTGACCGTCACCCGCACCGCAATCCCGTTCGCGACGATCGGGTCGGCGGCGACGGCGGCGCGCACCCGCTCGCTGGTGTCCAGCGCTTCTTCGGGCGAAATGTCGGCGAACAGGATCGCAATCTCCTCCCCGCCATAGCGCGCCACCGAATCGACCGCGCGCACCGACGCGGCGATCCGCGTCGCGACCGCCTCGATCACCATGTCGCCGACCTGATGCCCGTGCGCGTCGTTGATCCGCTTGAACCGGTCGATATCGAGCATCGCGACGACATAATGCCCGCCCGAGCGCAACGCCGTTTCGCGCGCCGCCTCCAGCATCGCGATCATCGTCCGCCGGTTGGCAAGGCCGGTCAGCGGGTCGGTGCCGGCCAGCCGTTCCAGCCGGGCATTGGCCGCGCGCAGCTCCCGCGTCCGCTGCTCGACCACAGTCTCCAGCGCGCGCGTCCGGCGGCGCAGCACGACCGTGCGCAGCTGCACGATGCCGAACACCACCAGCACCGCCACCAGCAGCAGCGCGGCGCGCACCACCCAGCGTTCATGCCATGCCTGCGCCACCACCAGGCTCACCCGGCCGGTGACCACGCGCGGGTGCACCCCCGGAATCTGCGCCTGCAGTTCGAGGATGTAGGTGCCGCCGGGCAGGTTGGTGTAGATCGCCGTCGCCGGGCTGGCGGGGGGAATCGCGACCCAGTCGGCGTCGAACCCGCGCAGGCGGTAGCGATAGCGTATCTCCTCCGGCGCGGCATAATCGCTCAACGCAAAGGCGATGCGGATGCCGTGCCCGTCGGCATGGATGGTGCGGTCGCGCCCCAACGGGTCGAAGGGAACGACACGGCCATTCTCCTCGATCTCGCTCAGCGTCAGCGGCGGCGTGGCGGTCGGATGCGCGGCGAGCAGCCGGTCGGGCCGCAGCACCATCAGCCCCCCGGTTCCCCCGAACAGCAGGTCGCCGGTGCGGGTGATCGCCGAGACGCGCTGGCTGAACGAGTTGGCGGTCAGCCCGTCGCGGCGGCTGACCGTCAGCACGCTTTCGTGGCGCGGATCGATCACCGAAATCCCGCTGGCCCCGGTGGCCCATAGCCGCCCCGCGCGGTCGATCTGCACCGCCGCGACATTGTCGTTGGCGAGGCCGCGTGCCTCGGTGATCGCGTGGAACCGCCAGTCGTCTCCGACGCGCTTGCCCCGGGCGACCCCGCCATAGGTGCCCACCCACAGCGCATCGCCCGCCGCCACGATCGATCCGGTATAGTTTTGCGGCAGGCTGGTCGGATCGGCGGGATCGTTGCGATAGGTCGCGAAGCGGCCGCTCGCCGGATCGAACCGGTTGATCCCGCGCGGGGTCGCGATCCAGACGCCGCCGCCGCGTGCCGCGACGATATTGATGACTTCGTTGTTGGCGAGCGACGCGTCATTCCCCGGCACATGGCGATAGCGGCGGACCTTGCCGCTACGTTCGTCACGGACGAACAACCCGCGATAGGTCCCGATCAACAGGCGATGGTCGATCCGCAGCATCGAAATGACCGGCAAGTCGCCCAGCTCGGGCAGCGGCAGCGCCCGTTCGGTCAGCGTATCCGGATCGATCATCACGACCCCGCGGCCGCCGGCCAAAATCGTGCCGTCGGGGCGTTCGGCGAACGCCTTGATATCCTGCCCGGCATGGTTGCCGTCCAGCCGCAGGTGGCGGACCACCCCCTGCATGCGGTCGACCATGTCAATCATCCCGTTGCTCATGCCGACCCAGATGCGGTCGCGGCGGTCGACCATCACCCCGCTGACCGTGCGATCGGCCAGCGAATGGCGCGGATCGGGCATGGCGTTGCCGATGGTCAGGATCGCTTCGGGTGCCGGGTCGGTATGCGACGCGCCGACCTCGGTCGCCGCCCATAACCGCCCCGTCCGGTCGATATGCAGGTCGCGTACGGTATCCCCCGACAGCGACCCGCGATTGGCCTGGAGGTTGCGGATCGATCGAACGGCAAGGCCGCCCTCGGTTGCGATGCGCAGCACGCCGACGCCATCGGTCCCGGCCCACACCACGCCGTTCGGCCCGGTGGCGAAGGTGCGGACGGTACGGTGTGCGATCAACGGCGACGCGCCCGCCAGCGCCGCTGGCTGGATGACGCGGCCACCCGCCAACTGCACGAAGATGCCGTGCGATCCGGTGCCGATCCACAACCGCCCCATCCGGTCGCGGGCGATCGCCCAGACGTCGCCGATATCCGGGGTCGCCACCGCCACGAAGCGGGCCGCGCCGCGTCGCCGGACGAACAGCCCATGGTCGCCACCGGCATAGAGCGTCCCGTCGGGATCGCGATGCACCGCGAACGCGCCCTCGGCCAGCGCATCGCCCTGGCTGGTCACCGGTGCGATCCGGTCGTGCCGGGCATCGTAATGGAACACGCCCCGGTCCGACGCGACATAGGCACCGTCCTGTCCGTCGGACACGATCGACATGATGCGTGTTCCAACGCCCACCCCGGTCGCCCCGCCGATCGCGACGAAGCCGTTCGAGCCCGGGTCGTACCGGACCATTCCGCCGACATTGGTGCCGACCAGCACCGCGCCATGCGGCAGCGCCAGCAGCGAACGGATGTAATTGTCGGGAACGCCACCAGTCCGCCCGATAGTCTGGCGGAATACCTTCAGCCGCTGCCCGTCATAGCGCGCCAGCCCGCCGCGCGTGCCGATCCACATCAACCCGTCGCTGCTCTGGACGATGGCGGTGGTCGTCGAATGCGGCAGTCCGGCGCTGCCGTCCAGCGTCTGGAACCATGGCGTGCGCCAGGCCGCCCAACCGTCCGCGACCGCCGACGCGCGCGCCATGGCAGGCAGCACGCCCGCCATCAGCAGGATCAGAAGGGCCAGACGTCGCATCGACATTGTAATGAAGGATTGCGACGAGTCTGGTTTAAACGTCCTTAACGCAGTTCGTCGCTCGACCGCGATTCAAGGCCGGCCAGCCGCACCGCACCGTCCAGCGGATCGCCCATCGGCGGACACAGATGCGCGACGGTCCGCACGCGCAGCCAGGGTTGCAGCCGCGGCGCCAGCCCGCCGACCAGTGTGCAGCGCGTCACCCCGCGGGCGACGAGGGTTTCGATGAACCGCTCGACATGGCCCGCCGCATCCTCGACGATCGACCGGGCGATGGGATCGTCCGCATCGGCATGGTCCATCACGATCGGCGCCAGCGCCCCGTAATCGCGCGGCCCCGCGGTGGCCATCCACGCCACCGCCTTCAGCACGTCATGGTCGAACAGCGCCGCCACCGCATCGGCCAGCGGCGTATGCCGTGTCCGCCCGTCGAGTGCACGCAGCGCATGGCGCACCGCACTCAGCCCCAGCGCCGCGCCGCTCCCCTCGTCCGACACCGGAAAACCGTACCCGCCCAGCGCGACCTCCTGCCCGTCGATGCGCAGCAGCGCCGCGCTGCCGGTGCCGAGGATCAGGATCGCGCCATCGCCGCCACCATGCGCGCCCAGATGCGCGATCTGCGCATCGCTCGCCAGCACGACCCCAGCGACACCGAAGTCGGTCGCCTCCAGCGCGGCGCGGATTCCCGGCCGGCGAATGCCCGCAATCCCCATGCCGACGCGGACCGTCGCTCTCTCCGCCGGAAACAGCTTCACGGTTGCCTGCGCGATCACATCGGTCAGCACCGCCCGCAGCGGATCGACCCCGATCCCGGCATTGGCTGCGCCCGCCTGCCCGGTGCCGACCTCCCGCCCGGAGGCGTTGACGAGTCGCGCCCGGCAGTTGCTGCCGCCGGCATCGATGCCCAGAAAGAAGCTCATGCTTCCCATGCCCGCGCCTTGAGCGTGTGCCCGATCCCCGGATTCAGCTGGTTGCGCGGATCGAGCTTGCGGTAAAATCCGGCCAGTTCTGGCTTCGCATTATAGAGATGCCCGACATTATGCTCGGCCGGATATTGCGCGCCCACCGCATCCAGCCGCTTCCACAGCGCATGTTCGAACGCCAGCGGGTCGACGCCTTTGCGCACGATATAGTCGCGGTGGAACACGTGGCAGAAGAAATGCCCGTAATATAGCGTGTCGACCACCTGCCCGCCCAGATCGTCCGGCAAAACTTCGGCCCAGTCGCGGCTGTTGCGCGGCAGTGCGACGTCGAGCGCGACGATATCCTCGACCGTATCGCCATGGACCGCGCGATAGCGCACCGCCGCGCCTGCCGCGACGAAGCGGTGCAGGAACGCCTTGGTGGCTTCGTCGGCCGAACATTCGAACCAGCCACCGGGCAGCAGCGTGTCGAGCAGCGAGGCGGTCGCCGCCGCATCGCCGCGCGGCATCTTCAGCAGCAGATGATGTTCGAACCGGTCGCGAAATGCGCGCATTCGTGGTGGCAGATGATCGCCCAGCAACGCGCCGGCCCGCTGCAACACCCGGTCGCTCAGATTGCGTACGAAGCGCTCGGTCACGCCATCGACCCACGCCTTCGCCGCGAACAGCCGCGGCAAGCGGTCGGTGCCCAGCCGCTCGATCGCGCGGAACGTGTCGCGGCCATAGCGGTCGGCGATATCGAACGCCCCGCGATGCATATATTCGCCCGCGATCGGCAGCTCGGCGAAATCGCGCAGCATCGTCCGGCGCAGCTCGGTCAAGCGGTCGGGATCGTCGGTCCCGATATAGAAGGTGACCGTCTCGTCCTCCTTCGCGAAGGTGTCGAGCCGCACTGCAAACACGATCAGCTTGCCCGCACTCCCTGCCGCCTCGAACAGGCAGCGCGGATCGGCATTGAACCTCGCCGGCACGTCGCTGTCGATATCACGGACATGGGTGACGTAACGATGGTCGTGCGCCGGCTTGTCCGTCGCCGGATCGACATCGGCCGCTGCAAAATCCCCCCGGTCCAACCGGTCGAGGATCGCCTCCGGATCGTCGCCCAGCGCGATCCCCAGATGGTTGACCAGCCGCAGCGCTCCGTCGGCGCCGACACTGCCGAACAGCGCCAGTTCGGTATAGGCCGGCCCGCGCCGGATCAGCGACCCGCCCGAATTGTTGCAAACCCCGCCGACCACCGACGCGCCCAGGCACGACGACCCGATCACCGAATGCGGCTCGCGCCCCAAGGGCCGCAACGCCGCCTCCAGCGCATAGAGCGTCGTCCCCGGCAGGCACACGACCTGCTCGCCACCGCGAAGCAGGTGCAACCGGTCGAGCCGCATCGTGCTGATGATCACCAGCCCGCCGGGATAGTCGTCGCCATCGGGCGTCGACCCGCCGGTCAGCCCGGTGTTCGACGCCTGCATCAGGATCGACACATCGGCGCCAACGCACGCCTGCGCCACCCGCCACAGTTCGACCAGCGACCCCGGCCGCACCACTGCGATCGCCGCCCCCTCGCCAGTGCGATACCCCCGCCGGAACCGCGCGGTCCGGCGCGGGTCAGTCAGCACGTGGCGGCGCCCGACGGCCTTGCGCAGGGTGGCGATCAGTTGCTCGGTTGCTAGGCCGCTCGTCATACCATCCCGTCTGCCGCCATCCTCAACTCGCACTCACCGTACCCCCGCGCGGGCGGGGGTCCAGAGCCGGACAACGCAACCTTGGCGTTCGGGACGCTGGCCCCCCGCCTGCGCGGAGGTACGGCATCATCAAGGACGAAGCGACTACCCCCTCACCGCGTCTGCATCCGGATGCCCACCCGGAACGCCCGGCCCAGCAGGTCCGAATAGGTGCTGTTCGCCGCCAGCCCGGTTTCGGGCAGCAGGATCGGTTCGCGGTTGAACAGGTTGGTGACGTTCAGGAACACCTCCCCCTTCGCGCCGCCGCCCATATCGACCTTGCCGGTCAGGTTGAGGTCGAAATAGGTCGCGCCGTCGATCCTGTTGCTGTCGATCGTCGGGAATTGCGACACGGTCCCCCCCGGACGCCCGACCGGGCAGTTCGTCGAACACACGATATAATTGTTCGAATAGGTCCCGCCGGCGACCCCGCGCGCGGTGCCGGTGATCGCGAAATTGTCGGTGTCGTAGCTGGCGTTGAAGCGATAGATCCAGCTCGGCAGGCTCGACCCGCCCAGCTGCCCGACGATATCGACCGGCACGACGTTCGGCACGCCGCTGTCGGTGATGTTGTCGATATAGCGCGTCGCCAATGCCTTGAGCGTCACATTGCCCGGCACGCTGTCGACCACGTCAGCCAGCGGCAGGCGATAGGTTGCATCGAAGTCCAGCCCGCGCACCGTCTGCCGCGCGAAGTTGAACGGGCTGGCGCGGAAGAAGAACTCGCGGTCCCCCGTCGGATCGGGACCATAGGCGGCGCAGAACTCGGTCCGCCCTTCGAAGCAGCGGTTGATGATATCCTGCGCAAAGAACTGGCCGATCGCGTCCTGCAGCTTGATGAGGAACCCGTCGGCCGAGAAGGAGAAGCCGGGGATGAAGCGCGGCTGCAACACCACGCCGACGCTGGTCGAATCGGCGATTTCGGGCTTCAGGTTCAGGTTGCCCGTCGTCGTCTCGCGGAAGGTGACGCCGTTGCGGTTGGTGAACGGATCGGTCAACGTGTTCGTACGCGACGTGCCCGCCTGAAACAGCTCGTTCAGATTGGGCGCGCGGATGTCGCGCGACCGGGTGACGCGGAAACGGATATCCTCGATCGGCTGCCACGTCGTGCCGACCTTCCACGTCGTCACATAACCCGACGTCGAATAATCGGTCGCCCGCACCGCGCCGTTGAACTCGACTCCCGACCCCAGCGGGACCACGGTCTCGAGATAGGCTTCCTTGACGTTGTAGCTGCCGAAGGTCGGCAGGAAGTTGCCGACCGACCATCCGGTCTGGAACTCGGTGGGCACATTGCCCGACACTTCTTCCTTGCGATATTCGCCGCCGACCGCGACGCTGACATCGCCGGCCCAGGTCGCAAAGGGCACGACCGACAGGTTGATGCCCGCCACCGTCTGCTTGAGCGTCTGGTCGCGATACGGATCGCCCAGCGCATAATCGATCGCGCCCTGGCTGGTGACGCCGACGCCCAGCCGGTTCATCGGGACGCAGCCATTGGTGGGCGCGGTCAGCGTCGAGCGGCAGACGATGGTGCCGGCGGCCACGCCCAGCGCATTGCCCGCCGGCGCGAACACCGCGTCGGTGGCATTGGCCATGCGCGCGACGTTCATGATGTCGCGCAGCTGCTCGCGGGCGTTGGTCTCGCCATATTGGCCATAGGCGCTCCACACCGCCTTGTTGCCGAACAGCTGGAAATCGCCCTCCGCGCCGATCGCGTAACGCTGCACGTCGCGGCTGCTGTTGTTCTTGCGATACGGTAGGTCGACGGCGGTGGTGCCGATCGTCACCGTCTGGATACCCGCCAGCCGCGCCGCGCCCAACGTGTTGATGAGGTACGCATTGTCCGCACGCAGCGTGGTCGTCGTCGTCAGCTGCGGCCCGGCGTTGAACAGCGTTTTCTGCCAGTTGTACGATGCCTCGCCGAACACCGTGATCCAGTCGGCCAGCTGATAGCTGACCCGCCCGAACACGCCATGCCGGTCGTCATCGGCGTCGAGGCCGATATTGCGCCCCTGATCGTTCAGCTGCCAGTCGCCGCCCTGCGTCCGCGTCGGTGCGCTGCTGCCGCCCAGCGCGGGCGAATTGAAGCTGCCATAGTTGAACTGGTTCACCGACCCGCCGGCACCGAAATAGATGCCGCGCAGCCGGTTGGCGGTGCCGCCGGTCGAATTCAGGATAATCCCACCCGGCGTCGCGTTCGCCACGCCGATCTGGTTCAGCGTCAGGAACTGCGGCAACCCGTTGGTATTGGTATAGGCCGGGTTGGTGACGACCACCCGCCCGCGCGCATTCCATTCCCGATCGACCTGGAAGATGCCGTCGCGATGCGCGACTTCCCCGCTCAGCAGGATATGCCCGCGCCCGTCGGCAAAACTCGTGCCGCCCGCCACGCTGAACGAGTAATTGAACCCGTCGCCATATTCGGTGATGCCGCTGTCGGCGGTGACCTTCAGCCCCTCATAGGTCTTGTCGAGCGCGAAGTTGACCACGCCCGCCACCGCGTCCGACCCATAGGCCGCCGACGCACCGCCGGTCACGATCTCGACGCTCTTCACCAGCGATTGCGGGAAGGTGTTGATATCGACCAGTCCCGTGACGCTCGACCCGACCGAGCGCCGCCCGTCGAGCAGCACCAGCGTGCGGATTTCGCCCAGCGCGCGCAGGTTCAGCGCGTTGATCCCGGCCAGACCCGAGCTGATCGCGAGGCGCGAGTTGGCGGGGCGCAAACTGCCCGCCACCGCCGGAATCTGGTTCACGAAATCGGCTAGGTTGTTGGTCGGCGAACTGTTCTGGATTTCCTGCTGGGTCAGCACGGTCAGCGGCGTCGGCGACTGGAACCCGTCGCGCACCACGCGCGATCCGGTGACGAGGATCTCGCCCTCCGCCTGCGTCTCGGCAGCGGTCGCCTGGTCGGTCTGCGGAACCGCGTCCTGCGCGAACGCTGGGGTCGCGATGCACAGCGCAGCGAGGCTGGTCGCGCGCGCCAGTGCCGGGAGATACCGCCGGAAGGGCATGGATGTCGTCATGGTTAGCTCCCCTTCGCCCGTTGGTCGGGCTGGATTTGTTACCGGATTGGTTCCTGCGGCATCGCCGAACCGATCGTAGCCGCCGTAGCGCCATCGTCGTTCGTGTCGAAGGCGAAAGCTGCGCGGTCGCAGGGACATGCGTCAAGCGATGCGCGGCTATTATCGCTTCGTCGGGCCATAGCCGCAGATTATGGGCAGCCCTGCCATAAACGCGCCCTATGGGCCGGGGCGCGGTTGTCATACCTGTCGCCGGCACGCTGTCCGTAGAGTGCGGCAACCTCAGCCTCACCCGTTCGTGCTGAGTAGAGGCTGAGCTTGTCGAAGCCTCGTATCGAAGCACCCTCGGCGGTCCTTCGATACGCTGTTTCGACTACGCTCAACAGCTACTCAGGACGAACGTGTACCTTTTGTGCGATGCCGAGCGCCGCATCGCATGACCAGCAAGGGATGCCGCCGATGATGAACCGCCGCGCCTTTTTACAGGGATCGGCCGCCGCGTTCGCGCTGGTGCCGATGGTCGCGGGTGCCGCGCCCGCGCCCGACACCCTCTCCGCCCCGATCGAGATCGTCGACGACATTTACGGCGTGCCGCATATCCGCGCCGCGACCATCCCCGACGCGTTCTACGGACAGGGCTATGTCGTCGCGCGCGACCGGCTGTTCCAGATCGATCTCGGCCACCGGCGGGAACTGGGCCGGCTGGCCGAAGCATTCGGCGCGGACTTCGCCCGGCACGATGCGGCGGCCCGCCTGTTCCATTATCGCGGCGACCTGGATGCCGAACTGCGCAAGGTGCCCGCCAATGTGCTGGAATGCACCCGCGCCTATATCGCAGGCATCAACGCGCGCATCGACGAGGTGCTGGCCGACCCGGCATTGCTTCCGCCCGAATACACGATCCTCGGGGTCCAGCCGATCAAATGGGCGATCGAGGATATGGTGCTCGCCCGCGGTGGCGCGATCGGCAATGCCGATGACGAAATCCGCCGCGCGCAACTGGCCGCGATCGGCCTGCTTGACCTCGACGCGATCGTCGCGCCCTTGCGTCCCAACTGGCAGATGACCGTCCCCGACGGCCTCGACACCGCCGCCATCTCGCCCGCCGACTTCGGCGTGTTGCGGCAGGGCGGCCTGCCCTTCGGTCCCGACACCCCGGTCCGCGATCCGGCCGAAGGTCCGATGGAACACGCCAATGCCGGCAGCAACGCGTGGACCGTCGCGGGCAACCGCACCGCGACCGGCCGCCCGATCCTTGCCAACGACCCGCATCTCGGCATCGGCGGCTTCGGCCCGCGCCATGTCGCGCACCTGACCGCGCCTGGCCTTGACGTGATCGGTGGCGGCGCGCCCGGCCTGCCCGGCATCATGCAGGGCCATACCGACCGCTTCGCCTTTGGCCGCACGAACTTCCATATCGACCAGCAGGACCTGTTCATCCTCGAACTCGATCCCGCCGATCCTGAACGCTACCGCCACAATGGCGGCTGGAAGCGCTTTACCAAGATCGACATCGCGATCCCGGTAAAGGGCACCGCCCCCTATGTCGCGACGCTGCGCTATTCGGTGCAGGGGCCGGTCGTGTCGCACGATCCGGCGAAGCGCCGCGCCAGCGTGCTGGCGTCGATCGCGATGCAGCCGGGCGGCGGCGGCGCCTTCGCGATGGTCGCCATCAACCTCGCCCGCGACTGGGCATCGCTCAGGAAAGCGTTCCGGCTCCACCCCTCGCCGACCAATTTCCATTATGCCGATACGCAGGGAAATACCGGTTGGCAGGTGATCGGCTTCGCACCGGTGCGCAAGCGCGGCGACGGGCTGCTGCCGGTGCCGGGCGACGGTCGCTACGACTGGACCGGCATGCGCGACTTCGCGTCGCTGCCCAACGAATATAACCCCAGGAAGGGCTGGTTCGCCTCGGCCAACCAGAACAACCTGCCCGCCGACTGGCCGCGCGACCGCATCCCCGCCTTCTCGTTCCGCGCGCCCTATCGCTACGAACGCATCGCCGACGTGCTCGCCGCCCAGCCGAAGCACAGCATCGCCGACAGCGTCGCGTTGCAGTTCGACACGGTCTCGACGCCGGCACGCCAGTTGATCGCGCTATTGCCCGCCACACCCTCCCCGGCCGGCGACATGCTGCGCCGCTGGGACGGCCGCCTGACCGCCGACAGCGGCCCCGCCGCGCTGTTCGAAATCCTGTGGCGCGATCTGGGCAAGCGGATGCTGGCTGCCATCGTCCCCGACCGGGCCAAGGCGCTGGTGACCGAAATCGACCCCTCGGTCCTGCTCGGCATCCTCGCGAAACCCGATGCGCGGCTACCGGCCACCGCCCGCGACGCGATGCTACGCGACGCGCTCGCCTCCGCCTGGACCAGCGCGCAGTCGCTGCTCGGCCGCGACCCTGCCGCATGGCGCTGGGGCAAGCTGCATCAGGTCCGCATCGCCCATCCCCTGTCGCGCATCCCCGCCATCGCCGCCGCCTTCCCCCCGATCGAGGGCGGCGGATCGGGCGGCGACAGCTACACCGTCATGGCACGCTGGCTGGGCGACGGCCCCGGCTGGCGCGTTGGCGGCGGAGCCAGCTATCTGCAGGTCATCGACGTCGGCGCATGGGACAATTCGGTATTCCTGAACCTGCCCGGCCAGTCGAACGACCCGCGCAGCCCCCATTACCGCGACCAGTACACCCCGTGGATCGCCGGCCAGACGCTGCCCCTGCTGTTCAGCCGCACGGCGGTGGACGGCAAGGCCGCGCGCCGTGCTACGCTGATGCCCCCGCCCAGAAGGATTCGCCGATGAAGCGCCTGCCCCTGATCGCCCTGTTCGCCGCGCTCGCCGGTCCGGCCGTGGCAGCCGCGCCCCGGGTCGACATCGTGATCCGTGGCGGCACCATCTATAACGGCGCGAACGCGGAACCGATCACCGGCGATGTCGAGATTGCCGGCGACCGCATCGTCTATGTCGGCCCGACCCGCCGGACGCAGGCGGCGCAGATCATCGACGCGAAGGGCCAGATCGTCGCACCCGGTTTCATCGACGCCCATACCCATCCCGACAGCTATATCCGCTCGACCGACGCGAAGGAGCGTCTCAACCTCCCCTGGCTGGCGCAGGGGGTGTCGACCATCGTCATCGGCGTCGACGGATACGGCACGCCCGACGTCGCGGAGGACGCGCGCAAGCTGATGGCCGGCGGCATCGGCACCAATGTCGCGCCGTTCGTCGGCTTCGGATCGGTGCGCGGCCGCGTGCTCGGACAGGACGACCGCGCTCCGACCCCTGCCCAACTGACGCAGGAAAAGGCGCTGGTGGCCAAGGCGATGTGCGAAGGCGCCTATGGCTTTTCGACCGGCCTGTTCTACGCGCCGCAGAGCTTCGCCAAGACCGACGAGGTCGTCGCCATCGCCCGCGAAGCCGCGATTCGCGGCGGCATGTACGACACCCATCAGCGCGACGAATCCAACTATTCGATCGGCCTCATCAACTCGACCAAAGAAGTAATCGAGATCGGACGGCAGGCGAACATGCCGGTCCATATCGCCCATCTGAAAGCGCTGGGCGTCGACGTCCATGGCAAGGCCCCCGAACTGATCGCCACGATCGAAGCCGCGCGCAAGGCCGGGCAGAACGTCACCGCCGACCAGTACCCGTGGCTCGCCTCCGGCTCCAGCGTCGATGCCTCGCTCGTCCCGCGCTGGGCGAACGACGGCGGCTATCCGCGCCTGATCCAGCGCTTCGACGACCCGGCGACGCTGGCGAAGATCAAGGTCGAAATGGCCGAGAATCTCCGCCGGCGCGGCGGCGCGGACTCGCTGCTGCTGACCAGCGCCGGGATGCCGTGGACCGGCAAGACGCTCGCCCAGATGGCGACCGCGTGGAAGCTCGACCCGATCGACGCCGCGATCAAGATCCTGCGCGTCGCCGATGCCACGGGCAAGGAACCGGCCGGCGTCTCGGTCGCCAGTTTCAACATGATCGACGCCGATGCCGACCTCATCATGCGGCAGCCCTGGGTCGTGACCAGCTCCGACGGATCGAACGGCCATCCGCGGCAATACGCCACCTTCCCGCGCAAATATCAGGTCTATGTCCGCGAGCGGAAGGTGATCACGATGCGCGACTTCATCCACCGCTCGACCGGCGCCACCGCCGACATGTACCGCATGGACCATCGCGGTTACCTCAAACCCGGCTATTATGCCGATGTAGTCGTGTTCGACCCGGTCAACTACGCCCCCCGCGCCACCTACGTAAACCCGCGCGTACCCAGCGCCGGCGTCAAGGCGCTGTTCGTAAACGGCAAACTAGCGCTCAAGGACGGCGCCACCACCGGCGCCGCCCCCGGCCGCGCCCTGCTGCGCCCGACGCCGAAGAACTGCCCCACCACCTAACCCTCACGTCACCCCGGGCTTGACCCGGGGTCCCGCTTCTCCTTCTTCCAACGCCAGCCAGGAAGCGGGACCCCGGATCAAGTCCAGGGTGACGGGTGCGACAACACCGTCGCCCCAGCGCAGGCTGGGGCCTCCCGCGGCGAGGCGCGCGCCGTACTACCGCAAGATCCCAGCCTGCGCTGGGACGACGTTCGTTGCGACAGCACCACCCATAACCCAACGCTATACCTCCCCGCGACAGCACGATATGACGCGCGCGGCCACCCCGCCCTATCCCGATGGTCCATACAGCCAGCAGGGTGCGCGATGATCCCCGGTCCCTTCCTCCTCTATCTCGGCCATTCCGACGACGCGGTCGGCATCAAGACCTCGCGCGGGGTTGCGGCCTTCCGCCCGGACGAATGCGTCGGCGAATGGCGCCACGACGACTGCCCGCTGACGCTCGGCCTCCCACGCATGGACGCCGCGCAAGGCCGCGCAGCCGGCGCCAACACCCTGATCCTCGGCATCGCCAATGCCGGCGGCAAGATGGGCGACGCGCTGATCCGCGATGCGCTGTCCGCCATCGCCACCGGCATGCACGTCGCCTCGGGCCTGCACCAGCGGCTGCGCGACGTGCCGGAAATCGCCGATGCCGCACGGCAAGCCGGCGTCCAGCTGTTCGACGTCCGCGATCCCCCCGCGAACCTGCCGGTCGGCAACGGGAAGAAGCGCGCCGGCAACCGCCTGCTGACCGTCGGCACCGACTGTTCGGTCGGCAAGATGTATTCGACCCTCGCGCTCCAGCGCACTATGGTCGCCCGCGGGATCACTGCCGATTTCCGCGCCACCGGACAGACCGGCATCCTGATCGCCGGCTCGGGCGTGCCCGTCGACGCGGTGGTCGCCGACTTCATTTCGGGCGCGATCGAGACGATCACCCCGGCGCGCAGCGATGACGGCTGGGACCTCATCGAGGGACAAGGATCGCTGTTCCACCCGTCCTTCGCCGGTGTCTCGACCGGCCTGCTCCACGGCGCCCAGCCGCGCGCGATCGTGATGTGCCACGACCCGGCGCGCGAGCATATGCGCGGGCTTCCCCATTACGCCGTCCCCGGCATCGCCGAGTGCATCGCCGCCAACCTGTCGGTCGCGCGCCTCACCAGCCCCGACGTGCAGGCGGTCGGCATCGCGCTCAACACGGTCAAGCTGCCCGAGGACGAGGCGCGCCGCCTGTGCGCGCAGACCGCCGACGCCCACGGCCTGCCCTGCACCGATCCCTATCGCTTCGGCGCGGACCCGATCATCGACTGGATGCAGACATGCTTCGACACCTCGACGTCGCCCATGACCGTTTCGGCCTGAGCACCCCGTTCCGCATTTCGCGGGGGGTGAAGACGGCGGCCGATGTCGTCACCGTCACCCTTCGCGAAGGCGGAACGATCGGGAGAGGCGAAGCCGTCCCCTATGCCCGCTATGGCGAGACGATCGAGGACACGATCGCCGCGATCCGCGCCATCGCCCCGGCGCTGGCCGACGGCGCCGGCCGACAGGACCTCGCCGCGCTGCTCCCCGCCGGGGCCGCGCGCAACGCGGTCGACTGCGCGCTATGGGATCTCGAAGCCCGCCTCGCCGGCACGACGGTCGCCGCCCTCGCCGGCCTCGACGAACCGGTTGCGCTGCCGTCCGCCATCACCATCGGCCTCGACACCCCCGACGCCATGGCCCGCGCAGCGGCCAAGGTCGCGACCGTGCCCCTGCTCAAGGTCAAGGTCGACCGCACCGACCCCGCCGCCCAGATCGCCGCGATCCGCAGCGTCGCGCCCTTGCCCCGCCTGATCGTCGATCCCAATGAAAGCTGGACGATCGACACGCTCCGGTCTTTACGCGAACGCCTGATCGAATGGCGCGTCGACCTGCTCGAACAGCCGCTCCCCGCCGGCGAAGATCATGACCTCGCCACCTTCGACAGCCCCGTCCCCATCGCCGCCGACGAAGCGCTCCACACCGCCGCCGATCTCGACCGCCTCGCCGGCCGCTACGACGTGGTAAACATCAAGCTCGACAAGACCGGCGGGCTGACCGAAGCACTGGTGCTGGCCGGCAGGGCGCACGCAAAGGGATTCGGGTTGATGGTCGGGTGCATGGTCTGTTCGTCGCTGGGCATCGCGCCGGCCATGCAGCTGGGCGGCCGGGCGTCGTTCGTCGATCTCGACGGTCCGCTGTGGCTGAGCGAAGACCGCGCAGGCGGCGTCACCGACCATGAAGGCATGTTGTCGCCCGCCACGCCGGGCTTCTGGGGCAATTGATGCGCCGCTGGTTCGCGATCCCCCTGTGGCAGCGCGTCGTCGCCGCGCTGTTCCTCGGCGTCGTGATCGGCCTGTTGTGGCCGGAGGGCGCTGCGGCGATCAAGATCGTCGGCGACCTGTTCGTCCGCCTCATCAAGATGCTGGTCGTGCCGGTCGTCCTGATCACCATCGCCGCCGGCATCGCCTCGCTGGGCGATCCGCGCCGGCTGGGCGGCATCGGCGGGCGAACCGTCGCGCTGTTCGCCTTCACCACGTTGGTCGCGGTGTCGATCGGCATGGGGTTCGGCCTGCTGCTGCAACCCGGCAGCGGCATCGCCCTGTCGGGTGTCGCGCCGCACGTCCTCGGCCCGCCCGTCACGCCTGCCGACCAGCTGCTCGGCATCGTCCCCGTCAATATCGTCGACGCGCTGGCAAAGGGCGACATGCTCGCCATCATCTTCGTCGCCGTCCTGCTCGGCATCGCCAGCGTGGTATCGGGCGAAGCGGGCAAGCCGGTCGTCGCCCTCCTTCAGGGGCTTGCCGCCGTCCTGCTCCACCTCGTCCGCATCGTGATGGAGGTGACCCCGTTCGGCGTCCTCGCCCTCATCGCCAATGCGGTGGCAAGCGGCGGC
Organism: Sphingomonas hankookensis; assembly: GCF_028551275.1. Taxonomy (NCBI): domain Bacteria; kingdom Pseudomonadati; phylum Pseudomonadota; class Alphaproteobacteria; order Sphingomonadales; family Sphingomonadaceae; genus Sphingomonas; species Sphingomonas hankookensis. Next base: position 1,435,712 of record NZ_CP117025.1, on the reverse strand, counting down.
ACGGCGGTGTTCGTCCATGTCGGCTGGCTGGCGCTGTGCGTCATCCTCGCCTCGCTGACCCAGATGGCATTTCATGCCGGGCTGCTGCGCTTCGTCGCGCGGTTGCCGGTGGTGCGCTTCTTTCGCGGGATCGTCGATGCGCTGATCGTCGCCTTCTCGACCGCCTCGTCCTCGGCCACCCTGCCGGTCGCGCTCCGGGTCAGCCAGGACAATCTCGGCATCGCCCGGCCCATCACCTCGACCGTGCTGCCCTTGGGCGCCAGCATCGGCAAGGACGGGACGGCGATGTATGTAGGCCTGCTCGGCCAGTTCGCGTTGCAGGCGCTCGGCATCGTTCCCGACGCCTGGATGCTCGGCGTCATGCTCGCGACCGGCGCCCTCGCCGCCTTCGGCACCGCGCCCGTTCCCTCCGCCTCGCTGTTCATGCTGGCGGCGATGCTCGGCGCGGTCGGGGTCGGCGCGGAACAGACCGCGCTGGTCGTCGGCCTCGTCCTCCCCTTCGACCGGCTGCTCGACATGACCCGCACCGTCCCCTCGGCCAGCGCCAACCTGACCGTCGCGACACTGGTGGCGCGCGCCGAACACGGGCTGGACGAGGCGCGCTATCGGGGCCAAGTGGCGACATGAACCTGCGCCACATCGAAATCTTCCACGCGGTCTACGTCAATGGATCGGTCAGTGCGGCGGCCCGCGCGCTCAACATCTCGCAGCCCTCGGTCTCCAAAACGCTGCGCCATGCCGAGACGCTATTGGGCTTCGAACTGTTCCAGCGCACCAACAGCCGCCTCGTGCCCACCGAAGACGCCCATGCCCTGTTCGGCGACGTCGCCGACATTCAGGAACGCGTCCGTGCCTTGCGCGAAGCCGGCCGCAACCTGCGCAGCGGCGGCGGCGCGACGCTGCGCATCTCGGCGCTGCCCAGCCTCGCCTTGGGCGCGCTACCGACCGCCGTCGCCCGCTTCATGGCCAGGCGCCCCGACGTCCGCTTCGACCTGCAGACCGTCCATCACGACGACCTGCTGCGCAAGCTGTACGAACGCGAGACCGACATCGCCATCGCCGCCGAAGTCCCGCGCGGCGCTCCGCTCGGCAAGGTGTGGCTGGGCGAAGGCGAACTCGTCGTCCTCTACCGCGAGGCGGACCTGCCCGGCATGGCGGCGCGGATCGACCTGCCGCAACTCGTCGGCCACCCCTTTATCACGCTGGCGGCCAGCGGTCCCATCGGCCAGCTCTTCGCACAGGAACTCGAACGCCTCGGCATCGAATTGCAGGAGGTCGCCTCCGCCCGCACCTTCTACATCGCCGCCGCGCTGGTCCGCGCGGGCGTGGGGTTGAGCGTCGTCGACAATTTCACCGCCGAAGCCTCGCTCGCCGACGGCCTCGCCATGCGTGCGTTGAAGCCCTCGCTGACCTTCGACGTCCACGCCATGCACCTGCTAGACCGCCCGCCCAGCGCGCTGGCCAGCGAGTTTCTGGGCGTGCTGCGCGAGGTGATCGAAGCGGCGTAAGGCGCACCGTACCCCCGCGAAGGCGGGGGCCCAGGGCAACAAACGACACCGCCCGCGGATCTGAACCCCCGCCTACGCGGGGGTACGCTCCCCGACCGTCACCCCGGACTTGATCCGGGGTCCCGCTTCTTCTTCCGCAAAAGCCGAAACGCCGCCTCCATTCCGGCCCCAAACGTCATCCCAGCCAAGGCTGGGATCTCCCCGTAGCGAAGCGCGTGCCTCGCCACACGAGGCCCCGGCCCACGTAGAAGCGACGAACCCTCTGCTTTCCTACAAACGCCGCCTCAGCTAACCCTGCGGACGCTCTTTCGAACCGCCGCAACCCGCCCCAAACCAAACGCCACCCAAAACCGCCACGAGTGTGAACTTAGTGAACTTTGCCCCCCAAATCCACTAACCCTTTGACATCGCATCAAACCCCGCCACCACCGCATCCCCCGTCGCCGGCCGCAACTCGAAAATCCCGCTATCGAAATGCCGCGTCGGATGCACTCGATTGGTCAGCAGCGTCCACGCCAGCCCGCGCTCGAAATCGACCCACAACCCCGTCCCGGTAAACCCGGTATGCCCGATCGTCCCCGCCGAGCACGCCTGCCCGCCGGACCACCCCGGAAAACGGATCTCCCACCCCGCCGTGCGATGCCCCTCCACCGGCGTCCGGATCGCGTCGAGCATCGCCGCCGACGCCCCGTTCCCGTCGAGCAGCCCAGCTGCGAAATCCAGCACCCCGTCGACCGTCCCGAACAGCCCGGCATGCCCGGTCCGGCCGCCCATCGCCGAGCAATTCTCGTCATGCACCTCGCCCACCAGCACCCGCCCGCGCCACGAACAATGCTCGGTCGCGACCGCCGGCCCCGGCGGCGGCCCCCAGCTCAGTCCCGGCCCCAGCGGCAGCGCGTCCAGCCCCGCGCCGGTGATACGCTCGACCGCAATCCCCAGCAAAATGAAGTTGATGTCCGAATAGACCGCCGGCCCGTGCTTCCACTCGCGCTGCAACACGAACGCCCGCAGCCGCGCCGGATCGTCGCCATAGGTATAGATCGGCTCGACCGCGGGCAGGAACGTCCGGTGGACCAGACAGTCGCGAAACGTCAGCCGCCGCTCCGCCGCGCCGCCCACGTCATATTGCCGCAGGTCGGGGATCGCATCGGTCAGCGGCCGGTCGAGATCGATCCGCCCTTCGTCGGCCAGTTGCAGCACGAACCGCGTGGTCGCGATGACCTTGCTGACCGACGCCAGATCGAACCAATGCGCGCGGGTCAGCGGCACCTCGTCCGGCACCCGGCGGGCAAGGCCAGCGACCCGCACCTCCCGCGCGCCCTCGGCGGTCACGATCCCCAGCGTCGCCCCCGGTATCCGCCCCTCGGCGACATAGCGCGCCGCTTCGGCAAAGGCCCGATCGATCACGCATCATCCTCCCGCGCCCGGATTTTCGCCAGCGCCGGCAGCAACGGGATCGCGGCCAGGCTCACCGCCCCCGACAGCAGGAAGAACCCGTCATAGCCGATCACCCCGACCATCGATCCCCCGCCCCCGCCAGCATCCGCGGCAACAGGAAAGCAAAGCCGGTCAGGAACGCATATTGCGCCCCCGGATGGCGCGGATTCACCAGCAGCGAGAGATAGACGACGAACACCGCCCCCGCAAAGCCGTTGCCGAACTGGTCGAGCGCGGTGGCGACATACAGCATCGCCTCGCTGACCGGCTGATGCGCCAGCCACACGAACCCGAAATTGCCGATCGCCGCCACGACCGCCCCCACCGCCAGCGCCCACAGCATCGGCCGCCGCGTGACCATCCATCCGCCCAAACCCACGCCGACCATGCTCGCCGCCAGCGCCACCACGCCATCCGCCCGCCCGATCTGGCTGAGCGTATAGCCCAAATCCTTGATCATCGGCTTGGACAGGTTCAGCGCCAGCACGTCGCCCATCCGGTACAGCGAGACGAAGACCATCAGCAGGATCGCGGCATACTGAAACCGCCAGAAGAAATCGACATAGGGCCCGATCGCGGTCGAGGTGCGGATCGGCGCGGTCGGCGGAGCCTTGCGGATCCATGGCAACCCCGCCGCCATCGCGACGAACGGCACCATGCACAGCCCCAGCACCCAGGGCGTGACGTTGCTCTTCGCATCGATCCCGATCCCCTCGGCCGCCGACAGCAGGACATAGCCGACCGCAGCGGTCACGGCACAAGCGGCGACGAGGATCACCGCCCCGCCCAAAATTCCGGTGGTCAGCGCCACCATCCGCCCCCCGCCCCGCCCGTCCTCGGGCCGCATCGCGGCAAGGATCGGAAACGGCAGGAACGCCGCGACCGCGATCAGCAGATAGGCGAGTGTCCACCCGCCATTGTCCGCCAGCAACAACGCCCCGCTGCCTGCCGCGACCATGGCCGTGCGGTATCCCCACAGGTTCGCGGCGACGATCGGCCCCTGCTGGTCCTGCGTCGGGAACAGCTCGATACGCCACGCATCGGCCGCGACCTCCAGCGTCGTGGTCCAGAAGGCGAGCAGCACCGCGAACAGCGCGGTGACGGGCAGGCTGGCGTCATCCGCCGTCCACGCCATCGCCCCCATCGCGGTGACGATGCCCAGCTGCGCCAGCATGATCCACCCGCGCCTCTTGCCCCAGAAGCGGCTGAACCCCGGCACATCGTACCGGTCGAGCAGCGGCGCCCACACGAACTTCAGCGTCGGCAGCAGTTGCACCCACGCGAAGAAACCCAGCACCGTCAGCGCCACGCCATGCGCCTGCAACCGCAGCGCCAGCACCGTCGAGAACATGTAGAAGGGCAGCCCGGCCGAAAAGCCCAGCAGCCCGTAGAGCAGCATCGCGCTGCGCCCTGGATGGACGACGGCGTCGGCGGGCGGGACCGCAGCGGCGGCGGATGCGGTCATGGCTACTCCGGACACGGCAAAGCGCGAACCTCAAACGATCCGCTTCCCACGTCAACCGGCCCATGACCGCCGGTTATACCCGCACGCATATTTCAATCGGCCTTGCGCAGGCCCCACTGGTCATAGGCGAAGCGATACGACCCGATCGAGAACCCATGCGCATCTCTCGCCTCGACCGCCGCATCCCCGACGCCCGGCGCCATCCACGCCGGAATGGCGATCCGGTCGACAGTCCCCCCGAACGCCCCGGCCAACGGCTGCGCCAGATCGACCAGCAGGTCGCGCGCACCCAGCCGCGTCGCCACCGCCTCGCCCCCGTCGAACGGCAGCCATTCGGTAAAGCGCCGCCGGAAGTCCAGCGCCACCTGCCCCGCCGCCTGGGCATCGACCGCCGCGCCGCCGTTGCGCTCGTTGCGGTGGTTCTGCCACGCCACCCCCAGCCGCTCCGCCAGTGCGTCGAGCAGTTCGGGATGCAGCGCCCGTTCGACCAGCAGCCGATTGTCGCGCGGAATGGCGATGTCCGGCCGGTCCTCCAGCAGCGCCAGCGTCGCCTCGACCGGCAACAGGTCGGGATAGGGCGCCACCCGCCTCGCCCCGCCCAGCCCGTGCAGCGCCCGCCCCTTCAGCAACGGCGTCAAATCCCGCTCCGCCGGCCGCAGCACGATCGCCCGCGCCTCCGCAAACGCCCCCCGCTCCGCCCGAGCATGCCGATGCAACCGCCCGATCCGTTGCAGCAGCACGTCGACCGGCGCGAGATCGGTCAGCAGCAGATCGGCATCGATGTCGAGCGACTGTTCCAGCGTCTGCGTGCCCACCAGCACCCGCCCGCCACGCCCGCGCCCCTTGCCGAACGCCGCGGTCACCGCCGTGTCCAGCCTTTCGCGGTCCGTCGCCGCAAAGCGCCCATGATGGACCGTCGCCACCCCCTCCACCGCAAAGGCCAGTTCGGGCGCCAGCTCCGCCACCGCCTGCGCCACCGCGACCGCCCCGGCCACGCTGTTGCGCACCACCAGCACCGCCGCCCCGTCGCGCGCCGCCTCCACCGCCCGCATCGCGATCGCCGACGCATCCTCCATGATCGGCGCGACCTCGACCCTGACCTGCTTGTCGCGTCCGGTCGCCCCGCGCGCCGCCCGCGGTGCCACGCCGCGCCCCGACAACGCCGGATAGGGCACTGCCTCCGCCGCTTCGGGCGACAGTGGCGTCTGCCGCAACAGCCGCGCCCGCGCGCCCGATCCCAGCGTCGCCGACAGCAGCAACGCCTTCCCGCCCGCCGCGCCATGCTGGTCGAGCAGCCGTTCGAGCAGCCCGGTCATATAGGCATCCGACGCATGGACCTCGTCGACCACCAAAAGGCTGCGCGCCAGCACGCTGGACCGGAACAGCGCATGCTTGACCGGCAGGACCCCCAGCAACGCCTGATCGATCGTCCCCACCGCCACCCGCGCCGCCAGAAAACGATTGGCCCGCTCCGCCGCCCACCGCTCCTCGCCCGTGGCGCCATCGTCCCAGCGCACCGCATAGCCCGGCAACGCCTGCCCGCTCGCATCGCCCGCCTTCAGATACCCCGGCACCGCCAGCACCGCGCGGGGACCATCCGCCCCCCATACCGAGGTCAGCATCGCATCGACCCGCCGCTGCAACTGCACCGCCGCCGACCGGGTCGGCAGCGCGAAGAACAGCCCGTCGACCTGTCCCGCGCGCCGCAGCTCCAGCCAGCGCCACAGCGCCGCCTCGGTCTTGCCCGACCCCGTCTCCGCCTCGATCAGCGCGACCGGCCCCCAATCGCCCGCCGCCGTCTGAAAGTCGTAGGGCGCATTGCCGAATGCCGCGACGAAATCGCCCGCCGGCGTGTCGAGCGCCAGCAGCCCCCGCGCCTCCGCCGCCGCCAGCGCCGCCTCCGCCCGCAGGGCGACCCGCTCTGCACCATGCGGCCCCGCCACCGGAAAGCGCTTGCTGTCCGATCCCAGCCAGTCCGCCAGCGTCACCAGCCCGGCAAACAACGCCACGAAGCGCGGCGCCAACGGGAGTGGCGGCCCGGCCTCCCACGCCCGCGGCCAGCGTTCGCGAACCGCCTCGATCAGCGGCACGACGGCGGCAGCAGGATCGCCGTCCCCCTCGGGCATCCAATGCCGGTTATGCCTGCCCCAATCGAGCGACGTCGCCGCTTCGTGAAACTCGCCCAGCGGCTTGCCATGATGCGCCATCACCGCCGCGAAATGCTGTTCGGCATCCCAGTCGTCGATCATCGCCTGCAACGCGACCGCCGCCGGCGTCCGCTTGAGCTTCGAATGGTTCAGCAGTGCGGCGACCTGGCCGGTATGACCGATCAACTCCGCCGCCGGATCGATCCGCGCCTGAAACCCGCGATTGGCCTTGCCCAGATCGTGCAGCGCCGCCAGCACCGCCAATCGCGAGATATCCTGCTCGCCGAGCGCCCGCCCCGCCGCCGCCTCCAGCGGACCGCGCCACGCCTGCAAGACGATCTCCGCCACCGCCCCGACGTCGAGGCAATGATCGACCAGCGGCAGCGCGGCCACCACGACCTTCTCCTCGTTCCGCAACAGCTTGGCCCAGGGGCGTTGCAGGTCGGGCATCATCGGCATCTCCATCCCGGCATGGTCGACGCTACCGGCGTTCGCGGCAAGGCAATTGATCCGAAACGGATGTTCCGGAAGTGACCGGCCGACATTCAGCGACGACCCGCCCCCCCTCGTCACCCCGGACTTGATCCGGGGTCCCCCTTCTTCTGCCACGCCCGCGCAGGCAAGCGGGACCCCGGATCAAGTCCGGGGTGACGGATGGGCTTTTGACCAACGGATCATCCTCCACCTGTTCGGGAAGAATATCCCAACGACGCCCATCACCGCGAAACCGGACCCAACCGCCATTGGCACCCCCGCCCCCGCCCCCCACCCTCGCGCCCGAGAGGGGAACCGTCATGGCCAGCAGCATCCGCACGCCCCAGCCCGGCGTCGGCCAGTTCGTGTCGCTGCGCGGGCGGCTGTGGATGGTCGAGGCGCAGCCCGACGGCCCCTATGACGGCCACCGCCTCGCCTGCATCGACGACGACGCCAGCGGCGAGGATGCCCGCATACTGTGGAGCGCGGAGGTCGACGCGCGGCTGCACGATGAGGAGGCATGGGCCTCGCTCGGCCGCGAAGGCGGCGTGCTCGGCGGCGATGCCGCCAGCTTCTCCGCCTATCTGCGCACCGTCCGCTGGCGCACCGCGACCGCGGCCGAACGCGACCTGTTCCAGGCGCCGTTCCGCGCCGGCATCCGGCTCGATCCCTATCAGCTGCTGCCCTTACGCAAGGCGCTGCGCCTGCCGCGCGTCAACCTGCTGATCGCCGACGATGTGGGCTTGGGCAAGACGGTCGAGGCCGGGCTGGTGCTGCGCGAGATGCTGCTGCGCCGCCGCGTCGATTATACCGTCGTCCTCGCCCCGGCCGCGATGACCGGCCAGTGGCGCGACGAATTGCAGAGCAAGTTCGGCCTCGCCTTCGACATCATCGACGCCCGCCATCTCGAAGCGCTGCGCCGCCGTCGCGGCTATGGCGCGAACCCTTGGGGCTCGGGATCGCGCTTCATCCTGTCGCACCGGCTGCTGGGCGACGAAGCCTATGTCGCTCCGTTGCGCGACGTGCTGGAGGATTTTCGCGCCCGCTCGCTGCTGATCCTTGACGAGGCGCATCATGCCGCCCCGTCCGGTGGCGGGCGCTATGCGATCGAAAGCCAGTTCACCCGATCCTTACGCGACCTGTCCGACCGGTTCGAACATCGGCTGTTCCTCTCGGCGACACCGCATAACGGCCACCCGAACAGCTTCGCCACCCTGCTCGAACTGCTTGATCCGCAGCGCTTCACGCGCGGGGTCGCGCTGCGGCCCGCAGACCTCGAACCGGTCATGGTCCGCCGCCTCAAAAGCGACCTGCGCGCACTCGGCGAACGCTTCCCCGAACGCCTGGTCGAACCGATCGTCCTCGACCATCTGCCGGAAACCGCCCCCGAACTCGCGCTCGCCGCGATGCTCGCCGACTATCGCGCCCTGCGCGAGGCGCGGATCGCCACCCTGCCCCCCGCCCGCCGCGCGCAGGCACGCCTCGGCTTCGTCGGCCTGCAACAGCGCCTCCTCTCCTCGATCCCCGCCTTCGCCCGCACGCTGAAGGTCCATATTGACGGCCTCGACCGCGCCATCGCCGGGGCGGCAGCGACCACGCCGGTCGAAGACCCCGAACCCGACGCCCCTGACCTCGCCGCGCAGGAGGACACCGCGCTCGACCTGCTCGACCGCAGCGACGAAGCCCGCGCCCGCGCCGAAGCACTGGCCGGCGCACGGGACACCCCGCCCGCCCGCCTCGCCGCCGAACGCGCCCATGCCGCCGCGATGCTGGCGCTGGCCGAAACCGCCCGCACCGCCCCCGACGCGCGCGTCCGCTGGATCGTCGACTGGGCGCGCGCCAACCTGCTCGACGCCGATGGCGGCTGGCGCGACCGGCGGCTGATCCTGTTCACCGAATATGAGGATACCCGCCGCTGGCTCCAGCGCCAGCTCTCGGTACTGACCGACCCCGCCGACCCCTACGAAGCCGAACGGATCGACAGCTTCACCGGCATCACCTCGACCGAACGGCGCGAGGATATCAAGCGCGCCTTCAACGATCCGACCAACCCGCTTCGCATCCTGATCTGCACCGACGCCGCGCGCGAAGGCATCAACCTGCAGTCGCAGTGCCACGACCTGATCCATGTCGACCTGCCCTGGAACCCGTCGCGCCTCGAACAACGCAACGGCCGCATCGACCGGAAACTGCAACCGGCCGACACGGTCACCTGCCGCTATTTCACCTATGCCCAGCGGCCCGAGGACGTCGTGCTCGACGCGCTGGTCCGCAAGACGGAGGCGATCCGGCGCCAGCTCGGCTCCGCCGGACAGGTATTGGGCGACCGCATCGCCGAGAGTTTCCGCAGCGGCATCGACCGCGACGGGGCCCGCGACCTCGCCACCCGCATCCGCGATGCGGAGGCCGATGCCCGCGTCGCCGCCGCCGTGCGCGACCTCGACGACACCGCCGACGCCCGCCTGGCGCGCCTGCGCCGCGAACAGGCCGATCTGGCCGGCGCGCTGGAAAAGGCACGCACGCGGGTCGGCGTCGACCCGGACGAGCTGCAATCGGTGGTCGAACTCGCGCTCAACCGATCGGGCGGCGCATGGACCATGCCCGGTACGGTCGGCGAAACGCCCGTCTTCGCGCTCGACGAACCGCGCCTCGCCGGCGATCCCAGCTGGACCCCGCTGATCGACGAACTGCGCGCACGCCCCGTCCGGCCCGGCGAGCGTCCCGGCGAATGGCGCGCCAGTCCCGACGCCGCCGTCCGCCGCATCAGCTTCGCGCCCGCGATCCTGCACGACGGCCGCGACGCCGGCGATGTTGTACAGCTTCACCTCGAACACCGCCTCGTCCGACGCCTCCTCGGCCGGTTCCTGTCGGCCGGGTTCCGGCAGGGGCTGGAGCGTTGCTGCGTCATCCGCACCGCGACCACCGCCAGCCCCCGTGTCGTCCTGCTCGGCCGCCTCGCCCTCTACGGCGAACATGCAGCCCGGCTGCATGAGGAAGTGCTGAGCGTCGCCGCCGACTGGCGCGACGACGCCCCGTTGCGTCCGCTCGCCGAAGGACGCGAGGCGGAAGCGCGCGTGCTGGACGAACTGCTGGCCGCGCTGCGCGACGCGACCGACGCCGACCCCGACACCGTGCGCATCGCGACCGCCCACGCCGCGCGCAACGTCGCCGACCTCCGCCCCGCGCTGACCGAACGCGCCGACGCCCGTGCCGCCCGTGTCGCGCAGGACCTCACCCGCCGCGCCGCTGCCGAGGCGCAGGGGCTGGAGACGCTGCTCAAACAGCGCATCGCCCGGATCCTGCGCGAACGCGGGTCCGATACCGGACAGCTTGACCTGCTGCTTGACCCTGCGGAAGCACGGCAGCGCGCCGCCGACCGCCGCTCCTGGGATCGCGCCGCCACCCGGCTCGACGACGAACTGGTCCGCGAACCCGAACGCCTCCGCGCCGCCGCCCGCATCCACGCCACCCGGCTGGAGCCGATCGGGCTGGTCTATCTCTGGCCGACGGCATGACCACCGGTCCCCACGACTGGATCGGCTACCTCCAGCCAGTCGGGCTGGTCGTCGCCCCCGCGGCGCTGACTCGCATCGGCGCATGGGTCACGCCGCAGGACGCCGCCGACAGCGCGGGGGTGGCAGCGGCGCTGGCCGAACCCGATCCGTGGCCGTTCTTCCGCGACGTTCTCGGCTGGCCGGCGGCACGCGTCGCCGGAGCGCCCGGCGGCCCCGCCCTGCCCGACACGCTGCGCATCGCCTTCCCCGAACTCGACGTCCTGCTCGAACCCGACTGGGCGGTGCTGGCGGCGGACGGCACCCCGCAACTGCTGGTGCGGATCGAGGCGCCGGGGCTGCTGCTCGACCGGCGCGGCACGCTCGATGGATGGGAGGCGACGGCGCAGCAACGCTTCGAACGCCTCCTGCGCGAAACCGGCATCGGCGCGGGCGTCATCCTTGGGTCGCGCGAAACCGGCCGCCGCGAAGGCGCGACCGTCGAACCGATCCTGCGCCTCGTCGTCGCCCCGCGCGGCGAAGTGTCGGGCCATATGAGCTGGCCGCTCCACGCCCTGTCCGATGTCGCCGGGCGCGGCATGCTGGCGGGGTTGAAGCTGCTGCTCGATACCCATGCCCTCTTCACCGGCCCGCCCTCGCACCGCCTCCCCGCGCTCCTCGCCGAAAGCCGTGCCGCGCAGGCCGACGTATCGAGCCGCCTCGCCGTTCAGGTGCTCGCCTCGCTGCACGAACTGCTGCGCGGTCTCGACGCCGCCGATCCCGCCCGCATCCGCGCGCTCGCCGAACACCGGCCGCAGCATCTCTACGAAGGCCTCCTGACCGTCCTGCTCCGCCTGATCTTCATTCTCTATGCCGAGGATCGCGCGCTGATGCCCTCGCAGCCCGGCGGCGCGGCGGCGACGCTGTACGAACAGGGCTATGCGCTGGGCGCGCTCCACCTGCGGCTGCGCGACGATGCCGCGCTCTATCCCGACATAATGGACGAACGCCGCGGCGCCTGGGGGCAGCTGATCGCGCTGTTCCGCTTGGTCGGGCGCGGCGATCCGTCGGGATTCATGCAGGCGCGCGGCGGCAAGCTGTTCGACGAGGACGCCTTCCCCTTCCTGCTCGGCCGTGACAGCCCCGACGATCCGGAAGCGGTGCTGCCGGTCGGCGACGGCTGTGTGCTGCGCATGCTCGACGCGCTGCTGATCGACCAAGGCGAACGGCTCCACTATCGCGCGCTCAGCGTCGAACAGATCGGGTCGGTCTATGAAACCGTGATGGGCTTCACCGCCGAGTGCGCCCCCGCGGCGATGCTGGCGATCCGCGCGGGCAAGGCGAACCGCGTGCCGGTTTGGGTCGACCTATCGGCCCTTGCCGCCACACCGGCCAGCGAGCGCGAGAAGTGGCTGAAGACCGCCACCGGCCGCAGCGGCTGGCCGACCGCAGTTTCCCGCGCGCTACGCACCGCCACCGACGCGACGTCGCTCGCCGCCGCCCTCGCCCCCGTCGCCGACCACCGCGCCGCGCCGCGCGGCCATCCGGTCGCGGCCGGCACGCCGATCCTGCAACCGACCGAGGAACGCCGCCGCACCGGCAGCCACTATACCCCGCCCAGCCTGACCGGCCCGATCGTCGCCCATGCCCTTGCCCCCGCCTTCGCCCGCATCGGTCCCGATGCCGGCCCCGCCGACGTGATCGACCTGAAGGTCTGCGACCCCGCCGCCGGATCGGGCGCGTTCCTGGTGGAGGCGTGCCGCCAGCTCGGCGAACGCCTCGTCGCCGCCTGGACCCGCTGGCCCGCGCAGCGCCCGACCATCCCGGCGGACGAGGACGAACTGCTGCATGCCAAGCGGCTGGTGGCGCAGCACTGCCTGCGCGGCGTCGACCGCAACCCCCTCGCCATCGACCTGGCGAAACTCTCGCTCTGGCTGGAGACGCTGGCCAGCGCGCACGAATTCACCTTTCTCGACGCGGTACTGCGCTCGGGCGACAGCCTGGTCGGCCTGCCCAATCCAAAGATCGTCGCGGTGACCTGGGACCGCGTCTCGCGCCAGCACGGCTTTGTCGAGGCGATCGTGCGCGACGGCATCGACGCCGCCGCCGAACTGCGCCGGCTGATGCGGCAGGAGGCGGAGATCGCCCCCTATGCCGCGCAGGAACGCCGGCACCGGGCGGCAACCACCGCGCTCACCCGGGCGCATCTCGTCGCCGATGCGATACTCTGGTCCTACTTCGCCGCCAACAAGACCCGCGACCGCGCGGCAAAACTGGCCGAGGTGCAGCAATGCGTCCTCGCCCCCACCCCCGAAAGCTGGGCGCAACTGGCGACATGGCAGGCGGCTCTCCGCGCTCCCCCGATCGGGATCGAGGCGTTCCACTGGGAACTCGCGTTCGAGGACGTTTTCAGCCGCCCCAATCCCGGATTTGACGCGATCATCGGCAACCCGCCCTTCGCCGGCAAGAACACCATCGCGGCGGGCAATGCCGCCGCCTATCCCGACTGGCTCAAGACGCTGCACGACGGCGCGCACGGCAATGCCGATCTCGCCGCCCATTTCTTCCGCCGCGCGTTCAGCCTGTTGCGCATCGGCGGCGCGTTTGGCCTGATCGCGACCAACACCATCCGGCAGGGCGACACCCGCGACACCGGCCTCACCCGCATCCTCGCCGACGGCGGCACCATCACCCGCGCCGTCAGCCGCCACGTCTGGGAAGGCGAAGCGGCGGTCGTCGTCGCACAGGTCTTCGTCACGAAGGGAGCGACGACGACCCCGCCCATCCTCGACGGCCGCCCGGTCCGCCGCATCTCGGCCTATCTGATGGAGGGCGATCTGGATGGATCACCAACTAAATTGCAGGCCAATGCAGGCACGGCTTTCGAAGGCACAAAGGTTTACGGCCCTGGCTTCCTGTTCCGCGACGACAAGCCGGCAAGCCCGGACAACACCATCGCCGCCATGCACGCACTACTTGCGCGCGCACCGGCATCGCGGGCGGTCATCCGCTCCTTCTTGGGCGGTGAGGAAGTTTATAACGACCCTCACCATCGTCCCTTCCGCTACGCCATCGACCTTACCGGTCTATCGTTGGAGGAAGCTGAAACGAGGTTTCCCGAAGCAGTCGAGCTGCTTCGGAACGTGGTGAAGCCGTATCGGGACACGGTGCGCAATCCGCGCACGCGCGATCGCTGGTGGCTTTACGAAGCGCCTCGACCCGGCCTGTATGCTGCTACCCGCAGGCTGAGTAGTCTGTTCGTGACAAGCTGCGCTGCGACCCCGCACTGGGCGCTGGTCCGCGTCGGCAATAACGGCCTTTTCGGTAACACCCTGTCGGTACTCGCCTTCGACTCCATGGCCGCCTTCGCCACGCTGCAATCCCGTGTCCACGAAGTCTGGGCACGCGCCTTCGCATCCTCGATGAAGGACGATCTGCGCTACACCCCGTCCGACTGCTTCGAAACCTTCCCCCTGCCGCCAGCCTTCGACACCGACCCCACCCTCGAAGCCGCCGGCAAGTCCTACCACGACCACCGCGCGCAACTGATGATCGCGCGCGATCAGGGCATGACCCCGACCTATAACCGCTTCCACCGGGCAACCGACACCGACGCCGACATCGTGGAGCTTCGCGACCTGCACGCCGCCATCGATCGCGCGGTGCTGTCCGCCTATGGCTGGGACGACCTTGCCGCGCAGGCCGCGCCGGTCTTCCTCGCTCCCGACACCGAAGACGACCACCGCTACCGGGGCCGTCTGTTCTGGAACGCGCCGTTTCGCGATGCGGTGCTGGCCCGGCTGCTGCGACTGAACGAGGAACGCGCGAAAATGGAGCGGATGGCATGAACGCGGCACGAGTACGCGACGAACTGGTCGCGCGGCTCCGGCGCAACCTGATCGGCCCCAGCGAGGCGGAGGATGCCGACCTCGCCACCGAACGCCTGCCACCGGGCGAAAGCCCGTCGCGCTGGTATCTGTCGGGCTATATCGCCCCCTCCGGCGAACTGACCGCCGAGAACAGCGACACCCCCGACGCCGAATGGGACGAGATCGACGGCCTGCTCCCCGACGAAGGGTTCGGCGCGGGCGGTGCGGCAGGCGATCACGACGAACCCGAAACACCCGCCGCGCGGCGCCGCTTCCTGCCCGGCACCATCGGCCTATCGACCATGGTCGATGCCTCGGTCGACACGCTGTCGGTCACGATCGACTGGGGCGACTATGCCCCCGAACCGCCGCTGCCGCCCGACATGCTGGAAAGCGGGGCCGAACCGCATGGCGCACCGGTCGGCTGGCGGCGCGTGCCCCGCCACGCCACCGAAACGCTGCGCATCCCGCGCGAGGCGGACGGGATCGCCCGTATGCCCCTCGTCGGATCGGCCGCTACCGCCCGCCCCGGCGGCGCGCTCGAACTCGCCATCCGCGCCCGCCCGTTCGCGCTGCGCCGCGCCGATGGCACGACGCGCGCCGTGCAGGTCGTGACGGTCTTCCTCGTCAACAAACGGCTGGAGCCACCCTCGCGCTACCGCGACCTCGCTTACGCCTATCAGGTGCGCCTGACGCTGACATGCGCCACCGGCTTCGTCGCGCAGCACGACCTGTCGCGCATCGCCCGCGACGATTGGGACGACCAGCTTGCCGACCTGCACTATCGCGACAGCGCGGCCTATGCGGTCGGCCTCGGCTGCGCCACCGGCCATGTCGCCGACCCCGATGGCGCGGTCCGAAGCGTCCACACCACCCATCTGCCGCGCGCAGCGGTCGAGCGGACGGTGGCGGCACCCGTCCCCGACGTCACCTTCGGCATGGACGCCCTGTCCGGCCTCGCCGGCGACGGCACGGCACTGGCCATCGCCCTGCAACCGCTCGTCACCGCCTATCGCACCTGGTCGTCCGACCAGCACGCTGCGACCACCGCCCCCGACATCGCTACCGCACCCCAACGGGTCCGCACCGCGCAGCAACTGATCGCCGATCAGGCCGAAGCATGCGACCGCATCGCTGCCGGCATCGCGTTGCTCGAACGCGACGCCACCGTCCGAAGCGCCTTCGCCATCGCCAACCGCGCGGTCGCTGATGCGACCCGCGCCCGCCGCCCGACCGACACCCAGCCGACCTGGCGGCCGTTCCAGCTCGCCTTCCTCCTGCTCAACCTGTCGGGCATGGCCGATCCGCGTCACCCCGACCGCGACACCGCCGACCTGCTGTTCTTTCCGACCGGCGGCGGCAAGACCGAGGCGTATCTCGGCCTCGCCGCCTTCACCATCGCGCTCCGGCGGCTGGGGGCCAGCGGGCTGCTCGGTGCCGGCGTCGCGGTCATCATGCGCTATACGCTGCGCCTGCTGACGCTCGACCAGTTGGGCCGCGCCGCCGGGCTCGTCTGCGCGCTCGAACTGCTGCGCACCGGACCCGACTATCGCGACGCATCCGCCCGCCCGCTGCTTGGTGACTGGCCGATCGAAATCGGGCTATGGGTCGGATCGGACGCCAGCCCCAACCGGCTGGGGCGCAAGGGCGACAAGACCGAAGGCACCGCCGTCAAACGGGTCCGCGCCTATACCAGCGGCCGCGACTCCCGCGCCCCCGCCCCGATCAAGGCATGTCCGTGGTGCGACACCGCCTTCACGCCGCAGAGCTTTCGCTGCGTGCCGAACAGCGACGCGCCGACCAATCTCGAACTGCGCTGCGTCAACCATGACTGCCCGTTCACCGGCGACCGCCCCCTGCCGATCGTGACGGTGGACGAGGCGATCTATCGCCGCCTGCCCGCCTTCCTGATCGCGACCGTCGACAAATTCGCCGCGCTGCCATGGAACGGCGCGGCCGGCGCATTCTTCGGCCATGTCGATCGCGCCGATGCGGACGGCTTCTACGGCGCCGCCGAACCGGGGAAGGGCCGCGCGCTCGACAACGGCCACCGGCTCCTGCCCCCCGACCTCGTGGTGCAGGACGAACTGCACCTGATCTCCGGCCCCTTGGGCACCGTCGCGGGCCTCTACGAAGCGGCGATCGACCGCCTCGCCTCGCGCCGGATCGACGGACAGCGCGTCCGGCCGAAGATCATCGCGTCGACCGCCACCGTCCGTCGCGCCCGCGATCAGATCCGCGCGCTGTTCGACCGCCACGATACCCGCATCTTCCCGCCGCCCGGCATCGACCGCCGCGACAGCTTCTTCGCCTTGACCAAGCCCGAAAGCGCCGACGATCCGGCGCGCTGGTATGTCGGCATCGCGGCGGCGGGGCGCGGGCCGAAGCTGGTGTTCCTGCAAACGCTGGTGACCTTGCTGGGCGCGGCGCAGGGGCTGGCCGATGCCGAAGGGGACGCCGACGCCTATCGCACCGCGCTCTGCTATTTCAACGCGCTGCGCGAACTGGGCGGCGCGCGCCGGATCGTCGAGGATGAGGTCGCCGCGCGCCTGACCGACTATGGCGACCGCCGCCGCCGGATCGAACCGGTCGACCACCCCTTCGGCAACCGCAGCTTGGGGGAACCGGTCGAACTCACCTCACGCGTCTCGACCGATCAGGTCGCGGCGGCCAAGGCCCGGCTGGAAACCCGCTTCGACGGCACCGGCGAACCGGTCGACGTGGCGCTGGCGACCAACATGATCTCGGTCGGCCTCGACATCGACCGCCTGGGGCTGATGCTGGTGCAGGGCCAACCCAAGACGGCGGCGGAATATATTCAGGCGACCAGCCGCGTCGGCCGCAACCCCGCCCGCCCCGGCCTCGTCGCCGTCGTGCTCAACGTCCATCGCCCGCGCGACCGCATGCACTTCGAACAATTCACCCATTTCCATGACACCTTCTACCGCGCGGTGGAGGCGACCAGCGTGACGCCATGGTCGGCGCGCGCGCTCGACCGGTCGCTCGCCGCCGTGGTCGTCGCCATCGCCCGCCATCTCGACCCGTCGTTGACGCCCTCCGCCGCCGTCGCCGCCCTCGCCAACGCACCCGACACCCGCGCGGCGGTGGTCGCGCATCTGGTCGAGCGCGCGCCCGCAACCATCGACGGCGGACGCGACCGGCTGGCGGCGACCGTCGATGGCTTGCTCGACGACTGGATGATGCTCGCCGACGAAGGCACGATGGCCGGCGGGCGCTTCACCTATGACGACCGCCCGCACCGGCTGCTCCACCCGCCGCTCGATCCCGCATTGTCCAATCTGTCGCCCGCCCACCGGCGGTTCCAGGCAGGCTACAGCATGCGCGACGTCGAACCCGGCGTGCTGGTCAAGCCGCGCGGGCCGAACGGCGAACGGGTCAGCGGCGCAGGAGACATGGCATGAGCGGCAAGCGCATTACCCTTCGCCAGTCGCAGCTGGTCTTCGGTTTCGGTCCCGGCGCGATGGTCGACCTGCCCACGCGATCGGTCGTGATCGGCGGGCTGGACCTGTGGCACATGCGCGAACGCGGCAGCTGGCGTCCGGTCCACGAACCGCGTGCGACCGCCGTGCTCGAAACGCTGTTGCGGGCGACCGGGCGGCTCGCCGACGACGTGCAGCTGACCCTGCGCACCCCGCCTGCCGATGACGAGGGACGCAGCGGTACGGGCGAGCCGCCGGGGATCGAGGCGCGTATCTTCCCCGCATGGTTCGTCGCGCGCGATGCGGAGACGAAGGGCGACATCCGCCGCCGCCGCCTCGTCCGCTGGCAGGACCTCAATCCGAAGGGGCGGGCAGACTTCACCGACGATGACGGCTGCCGCGTACCCGTCACCCCGATCCGCTTCGTCGCGGGCTGTCACAAGGGGCATTTGCAGGACATCGACTGGTCCTACGCCGTCCATGTCGACCAGCCCGGCCGCTGCGTGCAGCCGCTCTGGCTGGAGGAGCGCGGCACCTCGGGCGATCCCGCCTCGACCCGCATCACCTGCGGCTGCGGCGCATCGCTGTCGCTGCGCGATGCCCAGGCCGATGGACGCTTCGGCAAATGTCGCGGACGACGGCCATGGCTGAACAAGGACGATGCGGAATGCGGCGAAAATCTCCGCTTCCTCACCCGTACCGCGACCAACGCCTATTTCCCGCAGGTGCTGACCGTCATCTCGCTCCCCGCCGCCGAGGACGAACTGACCCGGCTGGTCGAGGGGCAGATGGACGCGATCGACTGGGTCACGACCGAAGCCGAAATGACCCTCGCCCGCCGCGCCAACCCGTCGCTCCGAGCGGCGCTGGAGGGATGGAGCGACACCGAAATCGTCGCCCGCGTAGCGCAACTGCGCGCGACGGGCCACCAGACCCTCGCCAAGGCACCCAAGGTCGCCGAATTCGACCTCCTCGCCTCCGGCCTCGCGGAGATCGGCACCGACGCCCCCGACGCCCGCCTCCACGCCCGCACCCTGCCGCGCGATGCATGGGACGGCGACCGCCCGCGCCTCGCCCCGATCGCCTCGGTCGTCGCGGTGCACCGGTTGCGCGAGGTTGCCTGCCTCTATGGCTTCACCCGCTTCGAAGCCGCCCCGACCGCGATCGACGGCGACCTCGAGGAACTGCACGTCGCGGTCGAAGGCGCCGCCCTCGCCCACGACCTCGACTGGCTCCCCGCCGTCGAACAGCTGGGCGAAGGCATCTTCCTGCGCTTTGACCCCGAAGCCATCGCCGCCTGGCTCGCCCGCCCCACCGTCACCGCCCGTCACGAAGCCTTGTGGAGCGGCTGGGAACGCTGGCGCCAGGGACAGGCCTATGGCGACAAGCTGCGCTTCCCGAACCTCGCCTATTACGCGATGCACGGCTTCTCCCACGCGCTGATGAACGAGATCGCGCTCGACTGCGGCTACCCCGCCACCGCGCTGAAAGAGCGCCTCTACGCCGTGCTCGAAGAAGACGGCCCACGCTACGGCCTGCTGCTCTACACCGCCTCGACCGGCGCGCAGGGGACGCTGGGCGGCCTCGTCGCCGTCCTCCCCCGCCTCGGCGCCATCGCCGAACGCGCGCTCGACCGGCTGGCGCTATGCTCGGGCGACCCGATCTGCGCCGAGCACGACCCCGACCACCATAGCGACGAACGCGCGCTGAGCGGTGCCGCCTGCCACAGCTGCCTGCTGGTCGCCGAAACCTCGTGCGAAGCCCGCAACCTCTATCTCGACCGCGCGCTCACCGCCCCCACCGTCCTGACGGCCGAAACGGCGCTGTTCCGTGACTGATCGTAAAGCCTTGACGCAAGCCCCCGATCCGGCTCCCTTGTCCCCGGCGGAGGGGCAGATGATCGGTTGGCGGGACGAACAAGGCGACACGCATCGCGGCAGCCTGTTCGCCGCCTTCGCCGCGCTCGCGGGCGGACAGGCATGGAGCTTCCCCGCGCTCCGCCCCCACCAGCGCGAGCCGTGGCACGCCTTCACCGTACAGGTCGCCGCCCTCGCGCTGACCCATGCCGGCACCGATACGTTTCCCGCCACCGAAGCGGCATGGCGCGACCTGCTGCTCGCCCTCACTCCCGACCAGCCGGAGGCATGGGACCTCGTCGTCGACGACTGGTCGAAGCCCGCCCTGCTCCAGCCGCCGACCGTTCAGCCCACCGACCGGGCGGCGTACAAGAACCGCATCCCCACCCCCGACGCGCTCGACATGCTCGTCACCGCCAAGAACCACGACCTGAAACAGGAACGGATGGTCGCGGCGAGCGACGAGGACTGGCTGTTCGCCCTCGTCACGCTGCAGACGACCGAAGGGTTCCTCGGCGCCGGCAATTACGGCATCTCGCGCATGAACGGCGGCTTCGCCAGCCGCATGAGCCTCGGCATCCGCCCGACCGGTGGTGCCGCCCGCGCATTCCGGCGCGATGTCGAACGCCTCGTCGCCGATGCCCGCGCCCGGCCCGACCGACGCACCGGCACGATGCTGCTGTGGACCGTGCCCTGGGACGGCACGCTCTCGCTCGATTACGGCAAGCTCGACGAACTCTATGTCGAAATCTGCCGCCGCATCCGGCTGCGACGCAGCGGCGACGCGATCGAAGCGCTCGCCGCCGGATCGAAATGCGCCCGCGTCGCCGCCTCCGACCTGAAGGGCAACACGCGCGACCCCTGGGCACCGATGAAGGCGGACGGATCGACCAGCCACACGCCGACCGGCGCGGGCTTCGGCTATCGCCAGATGGCGACGCTGCTCGACGCCAAGAAGATCACCCTGCCCCATCTCGCCAAACCCGAC
This sequence comes from Sphingomonas hankookensis, assembly GCF_028551275.1. Taxonomy (NCBI): domain Bacteria; kingdom Pseudomonadati; phylum Pseudomonadota; class Alphaproteobacteria; order Sphingomonadales; family Sphingomonadaceae; genus Sphingomonas; species Sphingomonas hankookensis. The sequence continues at coordinate 1,415,037 of NZ_CP117025.1, read as the reverse complement.
CCCGCCGACGACCGCGAAGGTCTCGCTATCGTCGCCGCCGCGCTGGTGCGCGGACAGGGCAAGACCGAAGGGCTGCACCGCCGCACCATCCGCACGCCGGGCGCGCTGCGCGACGCCGATGGCCGCCGCCTGCCCCTCGACCGCATCGGCGAGGTTGCGGGCAAGCGGGCGGAGGAAGGCTTTCAGGCCAGCCGTCGCCTCAGCCGCGCGCTGATCTCGCTGGTACAGGGCGGGCCGGACAAGGCGCGGCTGGACGATGACGGCGCCAAGAAGAAGATCGAACGCTGGATGAACCGCTTCAACGAAGCGGTCGACGGCATCTTCTTCAATGCCCCCTTTTGGGAAGAGGTCGCCGCGACCGACGACAATCACCGCATGGCATGGCGCGAGACGCTGCGCGATCTCGCCGGCGACATTTTCGACATCGCCGCCGAAGCCGCGCCGGGCACCGAAGTCCGCCGGGTCCCGGCACGCGCCCGCGCCGGATCGCTGCTGCATTATGAAATGAAGAAATGGGTCGAGGAGGCCGAACATGGCGAGTAATCCCGCCACCGCGAACATGGCCCCACCGGACGACTGGATGACGTCGATCTCGCGCCAGATGAAGGGCATGTCGAGCGGCGACCGCGCCGCGCTGCGCCGGATGGAGCTGACCAAATCGCCCGCCGCCGATGCCGTCGCAATCAAGACGCTGCTGCGCGCGGAGGTCCCGCAGTCGCGGATCAAGGACGACTGGACCCGCTTGCGCCTGATCGGCCATTTCGCCGGGCTGCTGTCGGGCACCGCCGCACTCTACGCGCATGACGAACGGCGCGGCGTCGGTGCCGCGCTGTTCGAGGCGAGCTTTTCCGAAAAACGCCTGCTGCGCCTGCTCGCCAGCCGGGGGGAGGCGCTGGGCGACCAACTGGCGCTGGCCGTCCGCATCCTGTCGCGGGAGCGGCAACCGGTGAACTTGTGGGACATCTATCACCTGCTGGGCGGCGATCCGGTCAAATCGGACGCCGCCCGGCTGCGCATGGCGCGGCATTATTACGCCGCGCAGGCCAAATCGAACTGAGGGGATTCCGCATGACGACCACCGCAACCGACGGCATCGTGCCGAAACTCATCCAGATCCATTTCCTCGCCGCATGGCCCGGCGCGCTGCTCAACCGCGACGATGCCGGCCTTGCCAAGCGCCTGCCCTTCGGCACCGCCACCCGCACCCGCGTGTCGTCGCAATGCCTCAAGCGCCACTGGCGCATGGCCGACGACCGCCACGCGTTGCACGAACTCGCCAGGCAGAACGGCGTCGAGGGCGTCCGCTCCAAACAGGCGATCGAACGCGAGGTCACCGGCCCGCTGCGGGCACGTTTCGACGGCGCCATGGTCGATGCGGTCGAGGAAGCCTTCATCACCAAATTCTACGGCAAGAATGCCAAGGACAAGCAGCAGCGTCAGGCCTTGTTGTTCGGCCGCCCCGAACTGGCATGGCTGCGCGAAGAGGCCGAACGCCTGCTCGCCGAAAGCGGGAGCGCGGCGGGCGTGAAGGCGGCGGCGGACGTCTGGGTCAAGGAACAGAAGAACAATCTCAACCAGCTGCGCGACCAGAATCTTCTGGCGGCCTCGCTGGAGGCAGCCCTGTTCGGCCGCATGGTGACCAGCGATACGAAGGCGAACCGCGACGCCGCGATCCATGTCGCCCATGCCTTCACCGTCCATGCGATGCAGACCGAGACCGACTATTTCACCGTGGTCGATGACCTCAGCGACCGCGAACAGGGCGACGATGCCGGCGCGGCCGGCGTGTTCGACACCGAACTGACCTCCGGCCTCTATTATGGCTATGTCGTGGTCGACGTGCCGCTGCTCGTCTCCAACCTGACCGGCTGCGACCGCAAGGACTGGGCCGGCGACCATGACCGCACGCTGGCCGCACAGGTGGTCGAGCATCTCGTTCACCTCGTCGCCGAAATCTCGCCCGGCGCGAAGAAGGGGTCGACCGCGCCTTACAGCCGCGCGGAACTGGTGCTGGTCGAGGCCGGCGACCGCCAGCCGCGCACCCTCGCCAACGCCTTTCGCGATGCGATCGCGACCGAGGACCGCACCTCCAACCGCTCGCTCGGCCACCGCACGGCACAGGCGATGGCCGGCCACCTCACCGACCTCGACCGGATGTACGAAACCGGAGAGGCGCGCCGCCTCGCCGCCCTGCCCGACCTCGCCGTGCCCGAAGTCGCCAATGGCAGCTTGCGCGAACTGGCGGCATGGGCCGGGTCGGTCGTGCGGGACGCGGCTGCGTGAAACACCTGCTGCTCGATTGCGACGCGCCGTTGATGAGCTTCGGCGGCGATCTGGTCGATGCTTACGGCGTGGTGCGCGACTTTCCGTCGAAATCGATGGTCGCCGGCCTGTTCGCCAATGCGCTCGGCTGGGAACGCTTCGACGTCGACGCGCACGCCGCCTTGCAGGACCGGCTGGTGATCGGATCGGCGCGCGTGGCCGAGGGGCGCCGCGAACGCGAGTTCCAGACCGCGCAGCTCGGCGCAAACGATCGCGGCTGGACCACGCGCGGCCGGGTGGAGGGGCGCGCGGGCGGGGCCGATACCTATAAATCGCCGCACATCCGCTATCGCGACATGGACGCCGATGCCCGCGTTCTGATCGCCTGTCGCCTCGAACCGGCCGACGAAGCGCCCGATCTTGCCACGCTGGCCGAGGCGCTGACCCGGCCCGAACGCCCGCTGTTCCTCGGCCGCAAGCCGTTCCTGCCGTCGCGACCGCTGTTGCTCGCCATGGTGGACGCCGACACCATTCCCGACGCGCTGGCGCTGGGGTTCGCAATGATCGAACTCCAACCCGCCACGATCCGCGCGCAATGGCCGTTCGGCGAACCGACCGGCAGCGTCGCCACCAGCAACACGCAGGACGAGGAACTGACCGACGAACGCCACTGGCCCGCCGGTGTCCATGCAGGGCTGCGCCGGGTGACGGTCGGGCGGCTCGACTGGCCGGGGGTGACGCCGTGACGCTGCATCTCGCCCGCATCGGCATCCATGTCCATGCGCTGGCCGGCTTCGCCGTGGCGCGGCGGCTGAGCGACGAGGATCTGGGCTATGCGCTCCATGCTGCCCTGCTCGCCCGGTTCGGCGATGCTGCGCCGCGCCCGTTCCGCTTCCTGCCGGATCATGAAAAGGGCCCGCATCTGCTCGGCTATGTCCACGACCGCGCGGAATTCGCCGACGCTGCCGCGCTGCCACCCGCCGATGCCGTGATCGACGCGCTGTTCGACGGCGAACCCGCGTTGCGCCCCATGCCCGAACGCTGGCGCGAAGGCGCACGCTTCGGTTTCGAGGTCCGCGTGCGGCCCGTCGTGCGCTTCGGCAAATCAGCCCGCGCCGCGCGGACCGAGCGGGACGGCGGCTGGCTGTCCGGGGCAGGCGAGATCGACGCCAACCACGCCGCACGCGAACGGGTTGCGCGCGCAGGCGGCGACCCGGATACGGTCGACCGAGAAGCGGTCTATATCGACTGGCTGGCGAAGCGCCTTGCCGACGCCGCGACGCTCGACCATGCCGACCTGCGCCATTTCCGCCGAACCCGCACCCTGCGCAACACGCACCGTAGCGAAGGCCGCCGCACCCACCGCGTCGAGGGACCGGACGCGCTCATCGGCGGCACGCTGACCATCGCCGATCCCGCCGCCTTCGCCGCGCTGCTGGCCAAGGGGATCGGGCGGCATTCCGGCTTCGGTTACGGCATGCTGCTGCTCGCCCCGCCGGGCCGGGTCGGATAGATGCTCTCGGGTCGCCTCGGCCTCGAAAAGGCGCGCATCCCCCATGCCGACCGGCAGGGGCTGGTCTGGCTGGATCGCGGGCGGCTGGAGGTGGAGGACGGGTGTCTTCGCTTCGTGACGGCGGGCGGCGGGGCGCTGGTCGCCGGGGATTATCAAATTCCCTATCATTCCATCTCGATCGTGCTGCTGGGACCGGGGTCGAGCGTCACGCATGACGCGCTGCGGCTGCTGGCGCGCCATGGCTGTGCGCTGGCGGCGATCGGCGACGGCGCGGTCCGCTTCTACACCGCGCCGCCGCTGATGCCCGACAGTTCGGCGCTGGCCCGCGCACAGGTCCGCCGCTGGGCCGATCCCAAGCTGCGCATGGAAACCGCCCGTGCGATGTACGCGATGCGCTTTGGTCAGATCGTGCGGACCCGCGACATCACCGTGCTGCGCGGACAGGAGGGCGCGCGGATCAAGCGTGCCTATGTCCTTGCCGCCGAACGCCATGGCATCGCGTGGAACGGCCGCCGCTACGACCGTGAAAACCCGGAGGCCGGCGACCTCGCCAACCAGGCGATCAACCACGCCGGATCGGCGATGACCGCCGCTGCCGCCGTCGCGGTCGCCTCGACCGGCGCGATCCCGCAACTAGGCTTTGTGCACGAGGATTCGGGGCAGAGCTTCGTCCTCGACATCGCCGACCTCTACCGCCACGACGTGCTGCTCGACATCGCCTTCGGCGCGGTCAGGGAGGCGCGGGCGCATGGTGCCGCCCCGATCGAACGGCTGGTGCGCAAGCGCGCGGCCCTGCTGTTCCGGCAGCGCAGCGTCATTCCCGGCATGATCGACCGGATCAAGGGGCTGCTGATGCCCGGCGAGGCGGCGGGGGCGACGACCTGATGCCGCTGACCGTCGTCATCACCCGCGGCGTCGAGGACCGCTATCGCGGCTTCCTCGGCTCGGCGATGCTCGAACTCGCCCCCGGCGTCTATGCCCAGCCGCGCATGAGCGCCGGCGTGCGCGGCCGCATCTGGACGGTGGTCGAGGAATGGCATGGCCGCCTGCGCCGCGGCAGCATCGTAATGTGCTGGGCCGAACCCGCTTCCGCAGGCGGTCTGGGCCTTTCCGTGCTCGGCGAACCGCCCAAGGACGTCGTGGCCCATGACGGCATTCTTCTGGTCCGCCGGGCGCTAAGCTCCCGCAACCCCTAGATAATCAGCCTCGACCAACGATCTTTGAAAAGGTAAACAATTTCACCAACCTAACGCCAAGTGTCTCCCCCGCCCCCGCGGGGATCCACCCACCGACTTCGATTACGTGCCGGGCAAGAACGGGTCTCCCCCCCCCCCCGCGGGGATCCACCCGTGCCGTACTTGAACTCGCCGGCCTCGTTGACGTCTCCCCCGCCCCCGCGGGGATCCACCCGTCATCACCGCCGGCGCGAGCAGCGGCATGCCGTCTCCCCGCCCCCGCGGGGATCCACCCAAATGCGCAAGATGAAGCCGCACAAGCAGAAGGTCTCCCCCGCCCCCGCGGGGATCCACCCGTCGCGGTCTGGATCGTCGCGCATCCGACCAAGTCTCCCCCGCCCCCGCGGGGATCCACCCGCCAGTTCCTTCCGGGGATGACTTGGGATAATGTCTCCCCCGCCCCCGCGGGGATCCACCCGCTAATTGCAGTCCCTCCGAGGCCACCAGCCCGTCTCCCCCGCCCCCGCGGGGATCCACCCCAGCGGCTCATGCGTCACCGCCCGCGCAACGCGTCTCCCCCGCCCCCGCGGGGATCCACCCTCACCAGAGACAGAGACAGAGACAGAGACATAGTCTCCCCCGCCCCCGCGGGGATCCACCCAGGTTCGCCGGGATCGTCGCCGTTGGCGATGGGTCTCCCCCGCCCCCGCGGGGATCCACCCGATGCGGCAGAAGCGGCACGTCCGTATGCGAAGTCTCCCCCGCCCCCGCGGGGATCCACCCACCCTGCGCGGAAGCAGCGCGGAAGGAAGCGCGTCTCCCCCCCCCGCGCGGGATCCACCCCGTTCAAGAGCTGAGAGGTAAAGGGGAATGCTGTCTCCCCCGCCCCGCGCGGGGATCCACCGTAGATGACGACCATCTGCTCGTCGAGGACGTCGTCTCCCCCGCCCCCGCGGGGATCCACCCGATCCCCTCGAGCGCATCCATCGGGAGCTTGAGTCTCCCCCGCCCCCCGCGGGGATCCACCCGGAACGGAAGGTCATTGTTCGTCCTCTCTGGCGTCTCCCCCGCCCCCGCGGGGATCCACCCGATATGCGATCGTCACGGCTTCCGCAGGCACGGTCTCCCCCGCCCCCGCGGGGATCCACCCGCTACGGCGAAAAGCTCGACCTGACCTCCGGCGTCTCCCCCGCCCCCGCGGGGATCCACCCGAAACCATGAAGATCCGCATCGGAAAAGCCGCGTCTCCCCCGCCCCCGCGGGGATCCACCCGACAGCGCCACATCGGTCAGGCCCGAAAGCGGGTCTCCCCCGCCCCCGCGGGGATCCACCCGAGATCGTCGCGGGGTTGTCGGATGGTGTGCCGTCTCCCCCGCCCCCGCGGGGATCCACCCCGTTGCGGGAATATGGCGTCGCGTTGCGCGCCGTCTCCCCCGCCCCCGCGGGGATCCACCCGTGTGGCGCGGCTGGCGGAGCTTGCGGCCCGTGTCTCCCCCGCCCCCGCGGGGATCCACCCCTTGTGAACGGAAAAGCCGCTGCCGCGTATGTGTCTCCCCGCCCCCGCGGGGATCCACCCCAGGTCAGGAACTCCCCGACCGTCGCGTTGCGGTCTCCCCCGCCCCCGCGGGGATCCACCCGTCCGACTATACGGGTAGTCACGCTAGTATGAGTCTCCCCCGCCCCCGCGGGGATCCCCCCCCTTCTTGCGGCCGCCGATCGGTGCGGCACGGTCTCCCCCCCCCGCGGGGATCCACCCCGGAAGGCGTCACCCGCCAACGAGTGACAGTGTCTCCCCCGCCCCCGCGGGGATCCACCCTCCCATAACATTACGCTATGGGATTAGATATGGTCTCCCCCGCCCCCGCGGGGATCCACCCGCGATGGCACACTGGATACCCTCGACGAGCTTGTCTCCCCCGCCCCCGCGGGGATCCACCGTTCGCTGATGTGTGTAGCGACCCTGCTGTCTTGTCTCCCCCGCCCCCGCGGGGATCCACCCCCAATCTCCATCGCTCAGCCCTCCGTCGCCGAGTCTCCCCCGCCCCCGCGGGGATCCACCCCTTCATATCAGCAACTCCGACCACGGGATGACGTCTCCCCCGCCCCCGCGGGGATCCACCCGTGTCGTGCATCAGCTCCTCGGCGTAGTGCCAGTCTCCCCGCCCCCGCGGGGATCCACCCGATATCATCGGCAAGGATAAGCTCCCCAGCCTGTCTCCCCCGCCCCCGCGGGGATCCACCCTTCACCGGCACCGCCCCCGGCGTTCCGTTCGTGTCTCCCCCGCCCCCGCGGGGATCCACCCTCCATCGGGATGCAGAGGTGGACGAAGCCCAGGTCTCCCCCGCCCCCGCGGGGATCCACCCGAACAACTTCGCGCGCGAGATGGCGGCATCGCGTCTCCCCGCCCCCCGCGGGGATCCACCCGCTTGGTCGAGGCGGTGCGGACCGCGCGCGGCGTCTCCCCCCCCCCGCGGGGATCCACCCTCTCGGTGTAAACGAGATGCTCTACCAACTGAGTCTCCCCCGCCCCCGCGGGGATCCACCCGTATCGCCGCGCACAAGCCGCCAATATTGCTTGTCTCCCCCGCCCCCGCGGGGATCCACCCGACTTCGCGGCGTCCCCCAGGTTGATGACGTTGTCTCCCCCCCCCGCGGGGATCCACCTTGACGCTTTCGATATGACATTTCCAATAGCAGTCTCCCCCCGCCCCCGCGGGGATCCACCCGCGCTGGGCGGAGCGTCGACCATCGGCACCTAGTCTCCCCCCCCCCCCGCGGGATCCACCCGTTGCTCGCCAGAAGCGTGAGTGGGTGCGTGAGTCTCCCCCGCCCCCGCGGGGATCCACCCGAAGCGATCGACGTTGCCGATTTGATATCGTGGTCTCCCCCGCCCCCCGCGGGGATCCACCCAATACCGGGGTCAAATTCACCTATGAGGAACTGTCTCCCCCGCCCCCGCGGGGATCCACCTCCTGCCCCGACAACTGCCAGCGCGACACGACAGTCTCCCCCCCCCGCGGGGATCCACCCAGGGCGGGCAGGTATATCAGGCCGCCAGTCGGTCTCCCCCGCCCCCGCGGGGATCCACCCTGGAACGCCGGGTTCGCGTCGACTAAATATACGTCTCCCCCGCCCCCGCGGGGATCCACCCCATCCTGCGCGCGCGCCGTCACCTCAATGCCGAGTCTCCCCGCCCCCGCAGAGAACTGCTCAATTATTACAATACCAAATTAATACCGCCCCTTTACATGATAGCTGCAGGTATACACACTTCAACTCCGTCGCTGATTCGCGAATAAGGGCACCGAACACAAAACCGGCGGTGCGACAGAGGAGCAGACCATGGCACCATCGTTCCGGCATTCGACCGCGCTGGCGGCGCTAGCCATTGCGCTGCCCCAGTTACCCGGGATCGCGATGGCTCAAAGCACAACCGCCACGACTCCCGTCCCTGCCGGCGCCTCGACCGCCAGCGACGATCAGGGCGATGGCGAAATCGTCGTCACCGGGACACGCATCCCCACGCCGGGACTGGTGTCGAGCAGCCCGGTCGCGTCGACCAGCGAACAGCAGATCCGGTTGCAATCCGCGCTGACGATCGAGGATTTCTCGACCAAACTGCCGCAGTTGTCGGGCGGTGTGCGACAGGGGTCGCAGGGGAGCGATGCGTTCGGGGCGCAGGTGCTGGAACTGCGCAATTTCGGGCAGAGCCGGTCGCTGGTGCTCATCGACGGCACCCGCGCCGCGCCGTTCAGCTTCCGCAACTCGGTCGACGTCAACGCCATCCCTGCGTCGCTGATCAAGCGGGTCGACGTGCTGACCGGGGGCGCTGCCGCCGTCTATGGCGCAGATGCGGTCGCGGGTGTCGTCAACTTCATCCTGAACGATGAGTTCGAAGGGGTGCGCGGGACCGCCGCCAGCCGCCTGTCGGTGCGCGGCGGCGCGCAATATGGCGGGTCGGTGATGCTGGGCCTGGGCGTCGGCGACCGCGGCAATCTGGTGTTCGCCGCCGATTACACCCAGCGTGACGGTATTCTCGCGCGCCAGCGCGACTGGGCGGCGACACCGAACCAGACCATTCCCAGCATCGGCGGCGTGTTCACCGATGTCGCGAGCGGCCGCCGCTTCGGCTTTACCGATGCCGGCGCGTTCACCACCACGCCGTCGGCGACGTCGAACGTCTCAGGCAGCTACCCGCTGGTATCGCCGCTGAAGCGCATCAACCTTGCCGCGCTGTACAAATACGAGCTTGCCCCGGCGGTCGAGATTTACGGCCGCGCGATGTTCACCAACGCCCGCACCGAAGAGACCGGCACGCCCGGCGCGCAGCCGGCCAGCGTCAGCCGCACGGTTGGCATCAATGCGACCAACCCGTTCCTGACCGATGCGATCCGCAGCCAGCTGACCTTCGTGAACGGCGTGGCGCAGGTGAATGTCAGCCGCTCGCTGGCCGAACTGGGGCTCATAACCTATCGCACCGAACGCGACACGTTGCAGCTGCAGTCGGGGCTGCGCGGGCCGATCACGAGCGCGCTCCAGTGGAACATCTATGCGCAATATGGGCGGTCGATCGAAAATTCGCTGATCGGCGGCGACGGGCAGGTCGCCAATGCCAGCGGCGCGAACAATTTCGCATCGATCGTCAACACGGTCGATATCTTCGGCCCCAACCGCCCCGGCATCGCCGCGGCGCTGGGCAGCCCGATCAACGGCTTCAACCGCAAGCGCGACCAGTTCGTGACCGCGGCGACGGTCAGCGGGACGCTGGACGACCTGTTCACCCCGCCCGCCGGGTCGATCGGCTTTGCCGCCGGCGTGGAATATCGCCGCGAGACGGCGAGCATCCAGCAGGACAGCGCGCTGCTGTCGGGCAATACGTATCGGCAGGGGGTGCAGGCGGCCTATACCGGCAAGTTCGACGTGAAGGAGCTGTATGGCGAACTGCGCGTACCGTTGATCCATAATACGCCGTTCATCCGCCAGTTCGACGTCGGCGGTGCCTATCGCCTGTCCGACTACGACCTGTTCGGCACCCATGGTACATGGAAGGTCGAGGCGAACTGGGCGGTCGACCGCAATTTGCGGCTGCGCGGAACGTACCAGCGCGTGCTGCGCACCCCCAATTTCGGCGAGTTCGCCGCCAGCACATCGTCGCTGCCGTTCAGCAGCCTCGTCACGGTCGACCGGCTGCGCCCACGCTATGGCGGCGATCCGTGCGTGATCGGCACCGGCAACCGCGCGCAGTGCGACCGACTGGGTGCGCCGGCGGCGGGTTCGACCGATTCCCGTGCCGCCAGCTATCTGACCGGAAATTACTTCTACGGCGGCAATCCGGACATCCAGCCGGAAACCGGCTTTACCAAGACGATCGGCGGTGTGCTGACCCCGATCTTCCTGCCAGGTCTCAATGCGACGGTTGACTGGTATGAGTTGGACCTGCGCGGCGCGGTGGGCGTGATCCAGCCGATCGCGGCGATCACCAGCTGCTACATCACCAATCCGACTGCCGGCAACCCGCTGTGCAACCTGGTGACGCGCAACGCCAACGGGTCGTTCAAGGACGCGTTCGTCAACAACCAGAATCTCGGGCGCCTGCTCCAGCGCGGGCTGGACGTCGCCGCCAGCTATACGCTGCGGCCCGAATGGATGAACGGCGTGGGGCTGCGTGCCAGCTATCAGGGCAATATCGTCACATCGTACCTGATCCAGGCGAATCCGACCGTCAACGCGGTGCAGTGCAAGGGCACGTTCGGTGCTACCTGTTCCAGCGATGGTACGACATTGGTACAGCCGGACTACCGCCATACCGCCGGTATCGGCATCCTGTTCGATCATGGCGTGATCCAGTTCGACTGGCAGCGGATCGGCGCGGTGAAGTCCAGTGCGGCTGGATCGAGCGAGATCATCGGCGCGCAGGACACGTTCGACCTGTCGGCGTCGCGCGACTTCACCCCAGCGATCTCGATGAGCGCGGGCGTGTACAACCTGCTCGACCGGCGTCCGCCGCGCGTGTCGGCGGGTGGGGTCTTCAATACCTTCCCCGATACCTATGACATTCTCGGCCGCACGATCGGGTTCACCCTGACGGCCAAGATGTAAGCGCGATGCGCCTGCCCTTCTCGCTGGCCGACTGGCTGGTCATCGCCGCCTATCTGGTGCTGCTGGTCGCCGGGGGGTGGATCTTCACCCCCCGCAATACCGCGTCGGCGCATGATTATTTCCTGGCCGGCGGCAATGTGCCGGCATGGCTGGCGGCGGTGTCGGTGCTGTCGGCGACCCAGTCAGCGGCGACGTTTCTGGGCGGTCCGGATTATGGCTATGGCGCGGACCTCACCTATCTGACCGGCAATCTGGGCGGGTTGCTGGGCGCGATGTTCGTCGCGCATGTGATGATCCCGCGCTTCTACGCCATCCGCGCGACCACGGCGTACGAACTGCTGACGATGCGCTTCGGCATCCGTGCGACCCGCTGGGCGGGGGGCATGTTCCTCGTCGGGCGGGTCTTTGCAGGCGGTGCGCGGGTGTATCTGGCGGCGATCGCCCTCGCCATGGTCATCACCGGATCGGTCGATGCGACCGGCATATTGATTGCCGCCGCGCTGCTGGTGGTCGCCAGCGTGTTGTTTACCTTCATCGGCGGGCTGAAGTCGGTGCTGTGGAACGACCTGATCCAGTTCGTCGTATATCTGGGGTCGGCGATCGCGGTACTGGTGTTCCTGCGCCTGTCGATCCCGGCGTCGAACGAAGCGATCATCGACGCGCTGCGCAATGCCCCCGGCGGGGTCGACAAGCTGCGGCTGTTCGATGTTTCGACGGATTTGTCGCGGCCCTTCTCGCTGCTGGCGATCGTGACCGGGATCACCCTGCTCTACATCGCCAATGCCGGGATGGATCAGGACACGACCCAGCGGCTGCTGGCGTGCAAGGATGCGAAGACCGGCGCGCGCGGCCTGTACCTGTCGGTATTCGCGACGATCCCGACAGTCGGGCTGTTCATCGTCATCGGATTGTTACTGCACGTCTTCTATAACCGCCCCGACCTGATGGGCGGTGCCGCGGCGACCGCCGGGCAGGCATTCGGGGGCGAGAAGATCAGCATCTTCATGCACTATATCCTGACCCAGTTGCCAGGTGGCCTGCGCGGGCTGGTGACGATCGGGATCTGCGCGGCGGCGGTGGCGACGACCAATTCGGCGCTCAACGCCATGTCGTCGGTGCTGGTGCAGGACTTCTATCGCCCGTGGCGCGAGCGGCGCGGCACGGTGGCGGAGAGCCATTTCGTGAGTGCGGGGCGCGCCGGCATGGGCGTGATCGGTCTCGCCATGCTCGCGATGGCGGTCGCGTCTTATTACTGGCAACGGCATAGCAACATGGGGCTGCTGGAGTTCGCGCTGCAGGTGATGGTGTTCACCTATGCCGGGCTGCTGGGTGTGTACTTCACCGCGTTGTTCACCACTCGGGGTACAACGAACTCCGTGGTCGCGGCTTTGCTCATCGGCTTTGCGGTGATCGTGCTGTTGCAGCCGGGCATCGCCCGCGTGCTCGGCCTTCCCGGAGCGCTCACCGGTCTCGCCTTTCCCTTTCAGCTGTGCATCGGCACCTTCGTCGCGTTCCTCGTCTGCGCCGCTCCGGCGGGGGCGGCGGGGCGCGGCCAACCGGACGGACTTTCCGCATGAATACCGAAACGCTTGATCCTCGCTATCAGGGCGTCGAACGCTGGCCGACGCAGTGCGCCGTCGAGGCGATGCTGGAGGGACAGATGGCGGCGATCGCCGCGCTCCAGACGCAGACCACCGCCATCGCCGCCGCTGCGGACGCCGCTGCGGCGCGGTTGGAGAGCGGCGGGCGGCTGGTGTTCGTCGGCGCGGGTACGTCCGGCCGGCTGGCGGTGCAGGACGGGACCGAGCTGCATCCGACCTTCGGCTGGCCGGGCGAGCGGACGCTGTTCCTGATGGCCGGGGGCGCGGACGCGCTGACCAAGGCACGCGAGGGGGCGGAGGATGATGCCGATGCGGCGCGCGCCGAGGTTGCCGCTGCCGGAGTGGGTGCGCAGGACGTGATGATCGGTGTGGCGGCGAGCGGGCGGACGCCGTTCACGGTCGCGGCGATCGAAGCGGCGCGGGCGGCAGGCGCGCTGACCATCGGTATCGCCAACAATGCGGCAACGCCGCTGGTAGACGCCGCCGAGCATGTTGTAGTCGCGTCGACCGGGAGCGAGATCGTCGCCGGATCGACCCGGATGAAGGCCGGCACCGCGCAGAAGGCCGCGCTGAACCTGTTGTCGACCACGATCATGATCCGGTTGGGCCTCGTCTATGACGGTCGCATGGTGGCGATGCGGGTGTCGAACGCGAAGCTGCTGCGCCGCGCGCGGGCAATGGTGCAGGACCTGACCGGGGTCGCGCCGGATGCCGCCGCCGAAGCGCTGGAACGCGGCGACAATGATATCCGCCGCGCGGTGCTGATCGCGCGCGGCATGACGCCGGAGGACGCGGCGGCATTGCTCGACCGGCATCACGGACGGCTAGATGCCGCGATTGCGGCAGGCAATTGATGCGCGAAATCGCCTGGCCCAGCGGCGACAAGGACACGCCGCTCTATCTCCAGCTCGCGCGCAGCCTGCGCAACCATATCAGCGATGGCGGGATCGTTCCGGGCGGCGCCCTCCCCTCCGAACGCGACCTAAGCGAGATGGCCGGACTCTCCCGCGTCACGGTGCGCAAGGGCATCCAGCAGCTGATCGACGAGGGCATCGTCGTGCGCAAACAGGGGTCGGGGACCTTCGTCGCCCCCCGGATCGAGGCGCGCGGCGCACGGCTGACCAGCTTCAGCGACGATGCCCGGTCGCGTGGCGAAGCGCCGGGCGTGGTGTGGATCTACAAAAGCTATGCCCTGCCGACCGAGGAGGAGGCCCATGCGCTGGCGGTCGCGCCCGATACTCGCGTCGCACGGCTGGGCCGGGTGCGGCTGTCGGGCGGCGATCCGCTGGCGATCGAACATGCGGTGGTGCCGGCCGAATTCATGCCGGACCTCGCCCAGTTGCAGGACTCGCTCTACGAAGCGCTAGAGGCGCACGGCTTCCGCCCGGTCGGCGGCACGCAGCGGGTGCGCGCATCGCTCGCCACCGCGACCGAGGCCGGCATCCTGTCGATCGAGCAGCAGTCGGAGGTGCTGCGCATCGAACGTTGTACCCGGCTGTCCGACGGGCGGATCGTCGAGTTCACCCGGTCGGTCTATCGCGGCGACCGCTATGAATTCGTGACCGAGCTGAACGAGGTTTAGGGCGCGGGGTCGATCACCAGCAACAGGCGGCGCTCGCCGGTGGTCAGGATCGGCGGGGAACGGTGAACGATCGGCGCGTCGGGCGCCCAAGTCTTGCCCTTGAACATCCCGACATCGCCGGTGGAAAGCGACCGGACGACCAAGCTGTCGACCGCCGCCCCCTCGCCCAGCGCTGCTGCGTCGGCAGCTGTAAGCCACTGGGTTCCCGGCCCGACATAGGTGCAGATCAACCGGGCGGTTACATAATCGGCGTGGAACCGGCGGCACGCGTCGGTTTCCACCACGTCCAACCGGATCGATACCCGGGTCACGCCGACGATCGTCGCGAGGGCCGAAGCGAGCGTTGCGACGTCGGCCGCGAGCAGACGGGCGATCGCCGTCGGATAACCCGCCGTCGCGAGTTCGTCGGGCAACGTCGTGGCGATCTCCTCGACCGGCTGCACCATTGCTACGTCATCGACCGCGTCCAATATGACTTCGGCGATGGCGACATCTGGATACGATCGACGCCATATCGCCAGATTGACGTCCGCCGATCGGATGCAGCGCAACGCATCGATCCCGTCACCGATCCGGACGTGCGACGGCAACGCCGCGCTTGCACTCCCCATGCCGTCTTCGGGCGAAACACTCGACCGATCAGCGAGCATTGATTGGTTATGTAATAACATACCTTGTGCATACGCTCTCGCCTTGCGCTGGTCCATGCCAAAATCGGCTGCGCAAAGGGCGACTGACATTCGCAAACTGCATGATGTCTCGGGATGTCCTCCGCAAAAGATCGAACGCGGCCTTTGATCGCGCTGGTTCTACTGGTCACATTCGGCCGTCCGCGCCTAGACTGATCCGATGCAGCGGCTCGCCATCGCCATTGCCGGATGCGGCCCGGCCGGTCTCGCCGCCGCGCTGCTGCTGCACCGCGACGGTCATCGCATCACGCTGTTCGAACGGTTCGATGCGCCGCGCCCGGTCGGGTCGGGGCTGATGATCCAGCCAACCGGCTTTGCGGTGTTGCGGGAACTGGGACTGGCCGACGATTTGCTCGACCATGGCGCGCGGGTCGATCGTTTGCATGGCGAGGCGGGAAGCAGCGGGCGGATCGTCCTCGACGTGCGCTATGCGGCGCTTGGGCGACGCGCGGGGTTCGGCATCGGCGTGCATCGCGCGGCGTTGTTCTCGCTTCTGCATCGCGCCGTCGCGGTTGAAGGGATCGCCATTGAAACCGGCTGCGCGGTGACGGGTAGCGAGGCGACCGCCGGCGGGCAGCGCATCCTGCTGCTGCAAGGCGGACGCCGTGCCGGGCCGTTCGACCTGATCGTCGACGCCCTCGGCACGCGCACGCCGCTCGCGCCACCCTGCGGTCGGGAACTGGCCTATGGCGCCTTGTGGGGCACGCTCGATTGGCCGGACGCCGCCGGGTTCGATCCCACCGCGCTGGAGCAGCGCTATCGCCGGGCCAGCGTGATGGTCGGCGTGCTGCCGGTCGGCCGTCTCCCGGGCACTAGCCGGCAGCAGGCGGCGTTGTTCTGGTCGTTGCGGGCCGACCGGCTGGCGGAATGGCACAGTGCCGGACTCGAGGCGTGGAAAGCCGACGTCGCGACGCTCTGGCCCGCGACGCAGGCGTTGCTCGACCAGATCCGATCCGCCGATCAGTTGACCTTCGCCCGCTACGCGCATCGCACGCTGGCGACGCCGGCCGAGACCGGCATGATCCATATCGGCGACGCATGGCATTCGGCCAGCCCGCAGCTGGGACAGGGCGCCAATATGGCGTTGCTTGACGCCTATGCGCTCGCCCTCGCCCTGCGGCGATCACCGGATGTCGCTACCGCACTCACGCAGGCGGTCGTGATGCGGCAGCGGCATGTCCGGGTGTATCAGGCGCTGACCGCGCTGTTCACCCCGGTCTATCAGTCCGACAGCCGGCTGCTCCCCTTCCTGCGCGACCGGATCGTCGGCCCACTGTCGAAGCTGTGGCCGGCGACCCGTATCCAGGCGGCGATGGTCAGCGGCCTGATCGGCGATCCGCTCGGGCCGCTGTTCGGCGATCAGAAATCGACATTGGCCGACAGCCAGAGCCGTCGCCCCTCCTGATTGATCGCATAGGCCGGGGTGAACACGGTGTTGGCACCGCTGCGATAGGGTTCGTACACGGCATAATCGGTATCGAGGATGTTGTAGATCGCCGCCGATAGACGGAAGGTGTCGGTTACCTGATAGCTGCCGCCGACATGGAACAGCTCGTAGCCGCGGAAATCGCCGATCGCGCGCTGCTGTTCGTTGTTGCCGCGATAACGGCTGGAGCGGACTTCGGCGCGCGTCCACAGATTCGCCTTTTCCCCCAGCTTCCAGCGCAGATTGCCGTTGAGCATATGCCGCGGAATACCAATCAGCGGCAGGCCCCGGTCGGCACCGCTCAGCTGTTCGGTTTCGGTATAGGTATAGTTGGTGGTGAGCGATACGGCGGGGCTGAAGGCGAATGTGCCCGCCGCTTCGACGCCGCGTGCGCGGGCCTTGTCGATGTTGATCGACTGCGCGAACAGGTCGACCGCCGGGAACGGCCCCACGTCCAGACAGCCCGGCCGGTTCGGATTGCCGGCGAACTGGCAATTGGGGATGCCCGGTCCGGCGGCGATCTTGTCGGTGAAGTCGTTGTTGAACAGCATGACGTTGCCGCTGAACCAGCCATCGGCGTCGTAATAGACACCGGCTTCGTAGCTGGTGCTGGTTTCGGGAATGAGGTTCGGCGTGCCCAGCAACGGGGTGCGCCCCTGATTGCCGAAGCCGATGATCCCCTCGGCAATCTGTTCGACGCGCGGGGTCTTGAACCCGCGACTGACGCCGCCCTTCACGGTCAGCGCGTCGGTGACGTTCCACACCGCATAGGCACGCGGCGACCATTTATTGCCGAAGGTCGAATGATCGTCATAGCGCACGCCGCCGGTCAGGTTGAAGCCTTCAGCGAGGGTCAGCGTCGCTTCGGCAAAGCCCGCCCATTGGGTGAAGGTGAACGGTTCGGGCGCGACCCCCTCCACCATGCGGGCATGCCAATATTGGCCGCCGAGGGTGAAGGCGAGCGGCCCCTGCCGTCCGGCAAAGCGGGAATCGATAATGTCGTTGCGCGCCTCCAGCGTGCGCGGACTGCCCGCCACCTTGCCCGGTGTGCCACGCGGGATCAGGCGACCGATCGTCGCGGTTTCGTTGCGGGTCAGCGTCGTGTCGAGCGTACCCAGGCCACTGCGCCAGCTATGCGCGACGACATAGTTGGACCGGTTGAACTGCAATTCCGGTGCATAGCCGCCCGACCCCAGCGTGCCGAGCCGCCCTTCGCTATTGTCATAGGCCTGAGTGTTGCGATCCGCCTCGATCCAAAGATCATGATCCGCATGCGGGGTCAGCGACAGGCGGGCGCCGTAATTGTAGATATCGGCGCGCACCGGATTGCGGCCGAGGGTCAGCGCGGGATCGCCGGGGATCGGGATGTCCGATCCTTCGCGGTGGAACAGGCTGCCCCACAGCGTCAGGCCAATCAGGTCGCGGACCACCGGCCCCTGTGCGAAGCCGTTCACCGACTGGATATTGCCGAACCGGTCGTCCCCTTGGATCGTGCTTTCGGCGGTCGCCGTTCCGACCCAGCGGTTCCCGACCTTGCGGGTAATGATGTTGACGACCCCGCCCATCGCGTCGGACCCATACAGCGTCGACATCGGTCCGCGCACGACCTCGATCCGGTCGATCGCCGAGAAGGGCGGCAGGAAGCTGGTCGTGGTTTCGCCGAAGCCGTTGGGCGTGACGCCACCCGGCGGGTTCTGTCGCCGACCATCGAGCAGGATCAGCGTATAGTCGCTCGGCATCCCGCGGATCGAGATGTTCATCCCGCCGGTCTTGCCCGCCTCCCCGCCGACATCGATGCCCTGCACGTCCTGCAACGCCTCGGCGAGACTGCCGAAGCGCTTTGCCTCAAGGTTCGCGCGGTCGAGCACGCTGATGCTGGCCGGTGCCTCGATGATGCGCTGCTCATACCCAGAGGCGGTGACGACGATGTCGGGGGCCGCCACATCCTCGCTATCGCTCGCCCCGGCCTGCGTCTGCGCGACGGCTGGCGCGAGTGTCAGCGCCCAAGCCAACGCCCCTGCCGATACCCTGCGGCCCAATCCGATTGCCATGAAACCCCCTTATTACTCTTGCGAGTGATTAGCATTTGCGGGGCAGGTGCAATATCGGACGTCGGGGCGTCAACCCGATTGGGCAGAGACAAGAAATGTAACGTTCCGGAAAGATAACGAGCCGGTCAGGCGACCTTGACCGCAGCCATTAGCGGTGCGGCGCGCTTGATCGTCTTCATGCAAATGGTCGACGCAAAGCGCTGAACGCCGGGAAGCCGGCTCAGTTCGCTACGCAACAGTCCGTCCAGCGTCTCGACGTCGCGGGTGATGACATGGAGCAAATAGTCGCCGTCACCAGCGACCGTATAGCAGTCGAGTATGGCCGCATGGTCGAGCACGGCGGCTTCGAACGCGGCATGATGGGCGAAGTCGACCGATACCTCGACAAAGGCGCTAAGCCGCAAGCCGATGGCGTGCGGATCTATCGTGGCGCGATAGCCGGTGATGACCCGACGCTGTTCGAGCGACTGGACGCGGTTCCAGCACGGCGTTTTCGACAGTCCCACCTTGTCCGCGATTGTGCCGAAGCCCTGTCGCGAATCCTGTTCCAGTTCCGCCAGGATCGCGCAGTCGAATCGATCCATATCGCTTGCCCCCATATCTATGCACGAAGAACAGAATTCTACATTGCGGCCTCTAGCAGGACCACCTTTCTGCAGTCTCAGCGGTATCGGATGAACGCGGAACCCCATTCATCTGTCAATCGGCGTCCAAAAAGGACCCCCTATCGGCGTCCAAAAGGGACCCCCTTCGTCGAGCAGCGTTACGGGTATGACGGGTGCACCGTTCGCGCTGGTTGCGGCGTAGGGCGGGCGTAGCCCGACCGGAGGCGCAACCAGCGCGAAGCGTTCTCTGCCGGTGGTCCTGGGCGTCAGCTTCGATGTTTGAAGCGCCAGCTGTCGTTGCCGGTTTCGACGATGTCGCAATGGTGGGTAATACGGTCGAGCAGTGCGGTGGTCATCTTGGGGTCGCCAAAGACGGTCGGCCACTCGCCAAAGGCGAGGTTCGTGGTGACGATGACGGAGGTCTGCTCGTAGAGCTTGCTGACGAGGTGGAAGAGCATTTGACCGCCCGAGCGTGCAAACGGCAGGTAGCCAAGCTCGTCGAGCACCACGAGGTCGAGGCGCGAGAGCTGGGCCGCCAGCGTGCCGGCCTTGCCAAGGCGCGTTTCCTCCTCGAGTCGGTTCACCAGGTCCACTGTGTTGAAGTAGCGTCCGCGGGCGCCGGCTCGTACCACATTGGCGGTGATGGCGGTGGCGAGATGCGTCTTGCCGGTACCCGTTCCACCGACCAGCACGACGTTGCGTCGGCCCGGAAGAAACGAGCCGCTGTACAGCGAGCGCACCAGTCCCTCGTTGATGGGAGTGTCGCCGAAGACGAAGGCGTCGAGGTCCTTCACCGCGGGCAACCTGGCGGCCGACATCCGGTAACGGACCGAGGCTGCATGGCGGTGCGTCGCCTCGGCACGCAGCAGGTCGGTCAGGACCTCCATGGTCGTGCGCTTGCGCTGGAGACCGGTAGTGACCGCCTCGTCGAAAGCGCCAGCCATGCCCTTCAGCCCCAACTCGGTCATGGCCGTCATCATCTCATGCCGCTGCATGGAGGCCTCGCAGGCTGTCATAGCGGTTGCAGTCGGCGCGGGGCGGATGGCGCAGCGCCAGATCTTCTGGCGTGACAATAGTCAGCGGTCGCGGCGGTTCGCGCCGGCGGGCCAGGATGTTGACGATGACGTCGTCGCTGGCGACGCCGGCCAGCAATGCTTCGCGCACGGCCGCTTCCACCGCCTCGAGTCCGTCGTCGAGCACCGCGGCCAGCACCCGCACGAACCGCCGGTCGGCATCGTCACCGACGCCAAGCTTGCGCCGCAGTCGTGCCAGCGCAGGCGGCAGCTCCCAGCCCTGGAACGGCGCGCCGTTCCGCAGGGCGCCCGGCTTGGTCGCCAACACCGGCAGATAATGCCACGGGTCGTAGATGGTCCGGTCCCGGCCGAAAAACCGGGGATGGTCGGCGACGACTTCCCCGTCGCAGCGCACGACGATGCGGTCGGCATAGGCGCGGACCTGAACGGCACGTCGCACCACCCTGGCAGAAACGGAGTAGCGGTTGCGGTCGAAGCTGATGAGGCATGTGCCGCTTACCGCATGCTCGCTCTCATGAAAGCCGTCGAAGGGTGCGACAACAGGCTGGAGCACGCTGCGCTCGGCAGCCCAGGCCTGAGCAACCGTCAGTTCCTTCTGCTCGGGATGCTGGTGCAACTCTGTCCAGCGCCGACACTCGGCCTCCAGCCAACCGTTCAGCTCCTCGAGGCTGGTAAATCGCAGGCGTGGCTGGAAGAAGCGGCCGCGTGCGGTTTGCACCTGGTTCTCGACCTGACCTTTCTCCCAGCCCGACGCCGGCGAGCAGGCGGTCGGCTCGACCATGTAATGGTTGGCCATGACCAGGAAGCGCCGGTTGAAGACACGCTCCTTGCCCGTGAACACGCTCGTGACCGCCGTCTTCATGTTGTCGTAGATGCCGCGCGTCGGCACACCTCCGAAGAAGGCAAACGCCCGCGCATGCGCGTCGAACAGCATCTCCTGTGTCTCGCGGGGATAGGCTCGCACATACATTGCCCGCGACGCGCATAGCCGGACATGCGCGACCTTTACCCGCATCGGCTTGCCCGAAATCTCCACGTCCTCGTGGCTCCAGTCGAACTGGTAAGCCTCGCCCGGCCGGAACAGCAGCGGGATGAACGCCGGCGCATTCATCACATCGCGACGTCGCGCCCGGCGCCAGCGGGCCGCATAACGCCGCACCGCGTCGTACGAGCCGTCGAACCCCTCGCGCAGCAGCAGGTCGTGGATGCGCGTGAGGCGCAGCTTCTCGCGCCGCGGCCGTGCCTCATCTTCCTCCAGCAACGCATCCAGTCGCGCCTGAAATGGCCCCAGCTTCGGCAGCGGCTGTACCTCCCGCCGATACCCCATGTCCGCTTCCGGCGCCCGGATCGCCTTGCGCACCACCTTGCGCGACAGGTGCAGGTCCCGCGCTATCGCCTTGATGGCCTTCCCCGACGCGTGCTCGCGCCGGATCCTCAACACCGTCTCCAATACCAGCATCCCGATCTCGCCGCCTGACACACCGCCAAGCGAACAGCCTAGACCAACGGGATGAGGGGTCCCTTTTCGACGCCGATCACCCCGCTACCGGGGTCCCTTTTCCACGCCGATCCACACTTCCGCACGACGAGCCGTATCGGGCGGGCACCATAGCTCTTTTCAAGCAGGCGCGCCGCTGACAGGAATTGCGTCCGGGTCTTCGCGGTCCAGCGCGCCTTCCGCCTCGCGTCACCAACGATCTTGGGATTGTCGGCGATGAAGCGTTCCGCCGCTTGGGTCGGCGTCATCGATGCCCATGGCTCGGCGACCTGGGACTCCGGCGGCGGCGCCGTGGTAGCAACGGCCGCGGGTACAGCGGCAACCGCAGCGAAGGGCATCGGCCCAGACGCGGCGCGATCGTCGATCATGCCAGTCCACATCGTTGCGGGATCGACCAGTCGCCGCCGATATTCAAGAGCGGCGGCGAGCCGTCCTTCGAGATTGACCTTCCGGGCAATGTCGAGATTGTCGGCGGTTTCGCATACGCCTGACGCGCGAAGGTCACACGCGGCCTTGTCGAGGGACCGGTCACGCCAGTCTGGTCGATCGGCAAAGAAGTCGATCAGTGTCTCCTTCTGGTCGTCCGTCAGGCTTGGAAATCGCGCCTCGACATGCTCGCGACTACCGACGTTCGTTGGGACGCCATTCACGACGAAATCCCGGAGCATTGCTTCGTAGATGCCGACGAGGCCCTCGATCAAAAAGGTGGCGTTCGGATCAGTACGCTGGAATCCGACGTGGACCAACTCGAGATGGTCGCGCATCTCCTCCATCGCCCTACGGAAGATCCCGGCCTTTTGGGTCGTTGTCAGGCTTGCGGCTCCGCCGTCCTGGCCCAAGGTCATTTTCAAAGTCTCGCTCTTCGCGGTCATCGCGCACCCCATGCTGCGCGCCACCGCCTGGGCGGTAGTTCGGAGGCTGAGGCGTAGGGTGAAAGGCTTACCAACCTGAAAACGGACGGTACGGCGCCAGTAATAGACGGCGCCTCTGCGCTCGACATTTTGAATTGCAGGCACGGCATCTCCACATGGAGCCGTCACACCCACCGGCCCAATCCAGTGGCTGAGACCAATTTTCTGCCGCTAAAACAATAACTTAGATGGCAAATTGGCTGGGGCGGCAGGATTCGAACCTACGAATGCCGGTACCAAAAACCGGTGCCTTACCGCTTGGCGACGCCCCAGCGATCGCGCGTTGCGCGGTGGGGAGGCACTAGGGAAGTCCGGCGCGTTGCGCAATGGGATTTGCATGCGCCGTCTTCGCGGGAAACCTGTGCGTTCTGGGTCGTTGTCGGGTCACCTACCCAGGAAGGAAAATCCATGTCGAACAAGAGCCCCGCCGAAATCCGCGACGCCATGTGGAAGGCGATGGCGGCCAGCCCCTATGTCATGCTGGGCCTGACCGGCAAGCACCAGCATGCCGAACCGATGTACGCCGTGCTGGACGAGGACGCGCACAGCGAATTCTGGTTCTATACCAAGCGCGACAACCGTGCAGCCGAGGGCGGTCCGGCGATGGTGCAGTTCGTCGCCAAGGGGCACGACCTGTTCGCCTGCATCGCAGGCACGCTGACCGAGGAAAGCGATCCGGCCATCATCGACAAATATTGGTCGAAGCAGGTCGAGGCTTGGTACGAACAGGGCCGGCAGGACCCGTCGCTGCTGATGCTGCGCTTCGACCTCGACGATGCCGAGGTGTGGGAAACCGACCAGTCGCTGCTCGGCAAGCTGAAGATGTTCACCGGCCAGACGATCAAGGGCGGGGACGAAGCCGGCAGCCACGCCGTCGTCGACGTCTGAATGGACGAAGGGCGGGGGTCTTGCAGCCCCCGCCCTTCCCGTTCCTTGTACCCGAACTAACGGATCAGCCGTCGTGGCGGGCGATCCATTCCTCCAGCACCGGCGCGATGCGGTTGCGCCATTTCGATCCGTTGAAGATACCGTAATGGCCGACCTCGGGCGCCATATGGTACTGCTTCATGTCGTCGGGCAGCGCGGTCGCCAGCGTCAGCGCGGCGCGGGTCTGGCCCAATCCCGAAATATCGTCGCGCTCGCCCTCGATCGCGAGGATCGCGGTGTCGGTGATCGCGCCCGGATCGACCGGCCGCCCGCGATGCTTCATCGTTCCTTCGGGCAGGGCATGGGTCTGGAACACCAGGTCGATCGTCTGGAGATAGAATTCGGCGGTCATGTCGCACACCGCGCGATATTCGTCATAGAAACGCTGGGTCGCGCCCGCGCCTTCGCCATCACCCTGCACCAGATGCTTGAACATCTCCCAGTGCGAGATCATGTGGCTGCCCAGGTTCATGCTCATGAAGCCGGCCAGCTGCAGGAAGCCCGGATAGACGCGGCGACCGGCACCGGGATAAGTCATCGGCACGGTCGCGATGACATTCTGTTCGAACCACGCGTGCGGCCGTTCGGTCGCCAGAATGTTGACCGCGGTCGGCGCCTGCCGCGTGTCGATCGGCCCGCCCATCATGGTCAGCGTGCGCGGCCGGTTGGGATGCTCGTCCGCCCCCATCAGCGCGGTCGCGGCATAGACCGGGACCGAGGGCTGGCACACCGCCAGCACATGCGCGCGGGCATCGCCCGTCTCGCCGATCTTTTCGAGGAAGGCGATGACATAGTCGATATAGTCGTCGAGGTCGAAGCTGCCGTCGCCGACCGGCACCAGCTTCGCATCGCGCCAGTCGGTGATGTAGACATCGGCGAAGGGGAGCATGCGTTCGACCGTGCCGCGCAGCAGCGTCGCATAATGGCCGCTCATCGGCGCGACGATCAGCAGCTTGGGGCTGCCCTCCACCCCTTCGCGGACGAAGCGCTTGAGCTGCCCGAACGGGCGGCGCAGCACGATCTCCTCGCGCACCGCCACCGGCTTGCTGTCGATCGTCGTGGTGGTGAGGCCGAAGGCCGGCTTGCCGCGCGGCGCGGCGGCATGGGCGAACACCTGCAACGCCGATCCCAGCACCGGGCCACCACCGAAATAGGCGAACGGATTGCTGGGGTTCTGCAACAGCCCCGCGCTGAAATTCGCCATCGCGCTGGCCCCGGCCAGCAGCGAGCGTTGCCATTCATAAGCGTCGTACAACATGGGCATCCCCGGACCTTCTCTGACGGGGACTACCCGTACCAGTGAAAATATAGCGATTCGTTGCCATCGGCAACGCTTCGAACGTCGCACGCCAAATCTGTCCCTGCGCTGAAAGCGCATGCGTGGACACATCATCGCGTCCCTTCGATACGTTGAAGCAATGACGGGGTCGGAGGTTCCCTTTGCGGTCGCCCGCCCCAGGCGCTAGGCAGCGCCATGGCCGACACGCCCCCTGCCCCCGATCGTGCGAAGATGCTGCCGGCGCTCCGGCTGATCTGGCGCTTCACCATCCGCTACAAGCTGCAACTGGTCGGCGCGCTGGTGTCGCTGGTCACCGCCGCGGTCGCGACATTGTGGATCCCGCGCACCTTTCAGAAGGTGGTCGACAACGGCTTTGCCGAAGGGGCGAGCGTCAGCGAGATCGGCGTCTATTTCGAAGGGCTGCTGGGCGTCGTCGTCGTGCTGGCGATCGCGACCGCCGGGCGGTTCTATTTCGTGTCGTGGCTGGGCGAACGGACCGTCGCCGATCTGCGGCTGGCGGTGCATCGCAACCTGCTGACACTGTCGCCCGGCTGGTTCGAGGAAAACCGCCCGTCCGAGATCGCGTCGCGCCTGACCGCCGACACCGCGATCGTCGAGGGGATCGTCAGCACCACCGTATCGGTCGCGCTGCGCAACCTGCTGGTCGGCGTCGGCGGGGTCATCTATCTCTTCAGCCTGCAACCCAAGCTGACGCTCTACCTGATCGTCGGCATCCCGGTGATCGTGCTGCCGATCATGTGGCTGGGCGGGCGGGTGCGCAAATTGTCGCGCAGCAGCCAGGACCGGATCGCCGACATCGGGACGGTCGCGTCGGAGACGCTGGGCGCGATGAAGATCGTGCAGGCGTTCGGGCAGGAACGCCGCGAGAGCGAACGCTTCGCCGATGCGGTTGATCGCGGCTTCGCCACCGCCAAGAAACGGTTCGCGACGCGGGCGATCATGACCGCCTTCGTCATCGGCATGTTGTTCGCCGCGATCACCCTCATCATGTGGGATGCGGTCAGCGACGTCGCGGCGGGGCGGACGACCGGCGGCGCGATCACCGCCTTCGTGCTGACCGCTGCGCTGGTGACCGGGTCGTTCGGCGCGCTGACCGAAGTCTATGGCGATTTGCTGCGTGCATCGGGTGCCGCCGGGCGGCTGGCCGACCTGTTGGCGCAACGCCCGGTCATCGCCGCGCCGGCCAATCCGGTCGCGCTGCCCGAACCGGCGCGCGGCGCGGTGGCGTTCGCAGGCGTCACCTTCCATTATCCGACCCGCCCGGAAGTCGCCGCGCTGACCGATTTCACGCTCGACGTGACGCCGGGGGAGACGGTGGCGGTGGTGGGCCCGTCGGGTGCCGGCAAGTCGACGCTGTTCCAGCTGATCCAACGCTTCTACGATCCAGAAGCCGGCCGCGTCGCGGTCGATGGCGTCGATGTTCGCGATGCAGATCCGGCGGCGGTGCGCGCGCGGATCGCGATGGTCCCGCAGGAAACCGTGATCTTCGCCGCCTCCGCCCGCGACAATCTGCGCTACGGCCGCTGGGATGCGAGCGACGAACAGCTCTGGGCCGCCGCCGATGCCGCCAATGCCAGTGCGTTTCTGCGCGACTTGCCCGACGGTCTCGACACCTATCTGGGCGAAGGCGGGGCACGGCTGTCGGGGGGCCAGCGGCAGCGGGTGGCGATCGCCCGCGCGCTGCTGCGCGACGCGCCGATCCTGTTGCTGGACGAAGCGACCTCGGCGCTCGATGCCGAGAGCGAGCGGCTGGTGCAGGATGCGCTCGACCGGCTGATGGCGAACCGGACGACCCTCGTCATCGCGCACCGGCTGGCGACGGTACGCGCGGCGTCGCGGATCATCGTGATGGATCAGGGTCGGATCGTCGAGAGCGGCCGACATGGCGAGTTGATCGCGCAAGGCGGGCTGTATGCGCGGTTGGCGAATCTGCAGTTTCAAGAGGCAGGGTGAGGGTAAGGTAGCGGCGCTACGCTCCTCTTCATCACCCCGGACTTGATCCGGGGTCCCGCTTCTTCCCGACCGCCGGAAATAAGGCGGAACCCCGGATCGAGTCCGGGCTGACGGCCGGGTTGGAGCGCTGCATTCCCACCTCAACCGTTCGGTTCGAGCAGCTTCGAGCTTGTCGAGAAGCGTCCGTCGAGAACCCTGAGTTTGGGGCAACCCCTTCTCGACTTCGGTTCTCGACAGGCTCGAACCTGCGCTCGAAGCAAACGGGAGAGGAGGGTAGCCCCCTCACGCCACCGCCGACACCAATTCGCTCGCCCGCCCCTGCAACTGCCGGCTGAGCCCCGACAGTCCCTCCACCAGCCGCGTGAGCATGCCCGCCCGGTCGCCGATGCCGTCCGCCGCCGCGGCGATCGCCCCGGCCCTGGCGTCGATGTCGGCGCCCGCCCCGCGCGCTTCCTCGACCCGTTCGGCGATCGCCTGGGTGGTCCTGCGCTCGGCGGCGACGGCCGTGCCGATGGTCGTGGTGATCTGGCCGATCGCCGCGATGGCGCTCTGCACCGCCGCCTGCCCCTGCCCCACGTCACCCAGCAGCAGGTGGACCGCATCCACCCGGCGTGCGATATCGCCCGCCGCCGCTTCGGTCTGACGCGCCAGCGACTTCACCTCGCCCGCGACGACCGCGAAGCCCGTGCCGGCCGCCCCGGCGCGCGCCGCCTCGATCCCGGCATTCAGCGCCAGCAGGTTGGTCTGCTTGGCAAGGCCGCGGATCAGCGCCAGCATTTCCTCGATCGTGGTCGCCACGTCGGACAGCGATCGGACCTGCGTGCCGGTGCGCTCGACCGCCGCGCTCGCCTGTTCGCGCAGGCGCAGCGCCTCGCCCGCGTCGCGGGTAATGCGTTCGATCGACTGGGCCAGCGCCCGGCCGCGCTGTTCGATATCGACCATGCCGACCGCCGTCTGGTGCGCGGCGGCGGCGACCGATGCGGCGCTGCCATGGGTCGTGGTGGCACGCTGGTCCAGCTCGGCGGCGACCCGGCCGATCGCGCTGCAGGCGGTGCCGATATCGTTCGCCAGCGCCTTGATCCCCGCCTCGAACGCATTGGCGGCGGCATGGACCCGCTGCGACCGCGCCTGCGCCAGCGCCGATGCGTCGCCATGCCAGCGGCTGGCCATGCGCAACAGCTGTTCGGGATCGAGCAGCGCGAGGAACGTCCCGTGCTGCACCAGCACGACGCCCCGGTCGCTGTGCATCGCCAGCAGATCGGGCAGCGGCGTGTCGTGATCGGTGACGGTCGCCGGGCGGATCAGCTGCGCGATGGCATCGCCGAAACTGGGGTTGCGCAGCAGGGCATGGCCGAACGGGTTGAACAGCAGTTCGCGCACATCCAGCTCGCGCAGCACCCCCACCGGCTGCCGCCGTTCGTCGAGCACCGCCAGCAGGCGCAGGTCATGATGGCGCCGGAACCGGTCGACGACCTGCGTCAGGGTCGCGTCATGACCGATCGTCAGATGATCGGCCATCAAAGCCGGGTCGAGGCGGGTATGCTGAACCATTGCCTGGCAAGCGATAGGTGCGCCCGGTGAATCAGGCGCTAACCGGGCGTGACAGCGAGATGACAATGATCGTTTTCCTGGAAGAAACCACCGCCGGTCATTCGCTCGCGACCGGTTCCCATGCCAGCGACAATGCTCCGGCCGGCGCGCCCGCCACCGCCCGGCCACCGCGCGCGCCGATCCCGGCGACCAGCGCGTCGCGCTGCGCGGTCGTGCCGCCGCTGACGACGATCCCCCGGTTCAACCGCGCCGACAGCCATGCCGCGTCGTCCAGCGCGCGGGCATCGGCCACGCCGGCCTGATAGGCGATCGGCGGCGGCGCATCGCCGGCGATCGGTGGCACGACCTCGACCTGCCAACCCGGCGCGGCGGCGCGGGCGCGCGCCTCGATCGCGCGATAGCCGCGCGGCGGCAAACCCGGCAGCTCTGCGGCGACCGCGCGGACGCTGCGGCCGGCGTCATCGACCTGCATCGCATCGACCGCCGCACCGGTGACCAGCGCCACCTGCGCCATGATCCGGTCGCGCACCGGGCCGAAGGTCGCGCCGGCACGTTCGTTGACCTTGGCGATCTGCGCCGCCTCGGTCGCCTGCTGGTCCATCGAGCTGCGGATCTGGTCGACATGCAGGTCGAGCCGCCGGTCCAGCCGCTGCCCCAGTTGCGCGGCGAGCGCGCCATCGGCCTGCGGGTCGAGCTTCGGCGTCAGCACCACCGCACGCACCCGCACAGCGCTCCGGTCATAGGTGATTTCGAGCTGGCTGAGCCGCGCTTCGCCCGGAAAGCGCGACAGGATCGCGCTGCGCACCTGTCGCTGCGCGACCGACTCGAACGCGATCTGGCGCAACGCCGCGACCAGCGGCACCGACAGCGCCAGCATCGCGCCGACGAACAGCACGATCTGGAACGTGGTGTTGCGCGGCGTCAGGTGCCGGCCAAAGCCGTAGATCCGCGCCATCGCGGCGGCGGTCAGCGCGATGGTGATGAGGTTGGTGAAGAACAGCAGCAGCGCCCCGCCCGCCACCGTCGCATTATCGGTCGCGATGCCGAAGCCGACGACGCACAAAGGCGGCATCAGCGCGATGGCGATCGCGACCCCGACCACCGTCGCCCCACGCCCGCGGATCAATGCATAGGCACCGGCGATGGCCGACAGGAACGCGACGAGCAGGTCGAACAGCGTCGGCCGCGTCCGCCCGGCAATCTCGGTCGTGATCGTCTGGATCGGCGACAGCGCGACCAGCAGCGCCGACAGCCCGACCGCCAGCCCCGCCCCGATCGCCAGCGCGATCAGCGACTTGCGGATGTCGGGCACGTCGAGCACCGCGATACCGAAGCCGAGGCCAATGATCGGCATCATCAGCGGCGAGATCAGCATCGCGCCGATCAGCACCGCGACCGACGGCATCAACAGCCCCAGCAGCGACAGCGCCATCGACAGCACGATCATCAACCCATAGCGCGGCGACCAGCCCGCCTCCTCGGCCACCTGGCGCAGCACCGCATCGTGATCGACCGATCCGATGACGTTGATCCGCCACCAGCGGCGGAACCGGCCGCGACGGTTGCGCGCCGGGACGTCCTGCACCGCGACGTTCATCGCTTGCGGCCCTGATGGCGGATATTGGCCGGACGCCCGCGGCGTTTCAACATGCGCTGCGGCGGTCCCTTGCGCCGGTCGCTCCCCGCCGACCCCTTGCCATCGGGCAGTTCGAAGCGCAGCGCACCCGATACCGGATTGGCCTCAGCCAGCCGCAGTTGCAGCCGCTGTCCGGCGGCGAAGGTCTCGCCGCTCTGGTCGCCGATCAGCGATTGCGAGCTTTCGTCGAACCGGAAATATTCGGTGCCCAGGTCGCGCGCGGGGACCAGGCCGTCGCCGCCCACCCCCTCGACCGTGGCGAAGAAGCCGAAGCTGGCGACGCCGGTGATCCGCGCCTCCATCACCGTGCCGACATGTTCGGCGAGGTACGCGGCGACATAACGGTCGACGGTCTCGCGCTCCGCCTCCATCGCGCGGCGCTCGAGGCCGCTGATCGCCTCGCCCACCCGTTCCATGTTCGCGGCGTCGTCGGCGGGCAGCGCCCCTTCGCCCAGGCCATAGCTGCCGACCAGCGAGCGATGGACGATCAGATCGGCATAGCGGCGGATCGGCGACGTGAAGTGGGCATAGCTGCCGAGACCAAGCCCGAAATGGCCATGATTCTGCGGACCGTAGAACGCCTGCGTCTGGGTGCGGAGAATCTGCTCCATCACCTGCGGTCGGAAATCGGCCTCGCCGATCCGGTCGAGGACATGGTTGAACGTCGCGGGGCGGATCACCTGCCCCAGCGCGAACGGCACGTCGAAGGTTTCGAGATAGTCCTTCAGCGCCACCAGCTTCTCGCGCGTCGGCGGTTCGTGGACGCGGTACATGACCGGCGCCTTCTTCGCCTCCAGCGCCTTGGCCGCCGCGACATTGGCGGCGATCATGTAATCCTCGATCAGCCGCATCGAATCGAGCCGTTCGCGCGGGGCGACCGAGAGGATGCGGCCCTTCTCGTCCAGCACGATGCGCCGTTCGGGCAGGTCGAGGTCGAGCGGCTCGCGCTTCGCCCGTGCCTTCGCCAGCGCCGCCCAGCACGCCCAGAGCGGTTTCAGCGCGTTCTCGACCAGTTCGGCCGGCACCGGGGCGTCCGCCGCGCCGTCGATCGCGGCCTGCGCATGTTCATAGGCGATGTTGGCGGCAACCCGGATCACCGCGCGGGTGAAGCGCCATTTCCTGAGCGTCCCGTCCTTCGCGATGGTCAGGTGGCAGACCAGCGCCGCACGGTCCTGTCCGGCCTTCAGCGAACAGACGTCGGCCGACAGGATTTCGGGCAGCATCGGCACGACCCGGTCGGGGAAATACACGCTGTTGCCACGCGAGCGCGCCGACTTGTCGAGTTCGGAGCCGGGGCGGACATAGAAGGACACGTCGGCAATGGCGACGATCGCCTGCCAGCCGCCTGCGTTGTCTTCGCTGTCGTCGGCCTTCGCCCACACCGCATCGTCATGGTCGCGCGCGTCGATCGGATCGATCGCGACGATGGGAAGGTGACGCAGGTCTTCACGGCCCGAAATCCTCCCCGCTTCGCGGGGAGGAGAGGATCTGATCGGATATCCCGCCACCTTCCGCGCCTCCGCCAGCACCTCCTCCGAAAACACGTCGGGAATGCCGTGCTTGTGGATCGCAATCAGTGAGAAGCTGCGCGCCTCGAACGGATCGCCCAGCCGTTCGACCACCCGCGCGGTGATACGTGGCGGGCGGCCGGCCATCGCCGCCAGAACAAGGTCGCCGGGCGCCGCACCGCCGGCGTCGGACACCGGCACCTCACGGCGTTCCTTCTTGTCGACGCCCTGCAGCCATAGCTTGTCGCCCTCGGCGCGCAGCACGCCCAGCACCGCTTCGGCCGCGCGGTCGAGCTTCTTCATCGGGTACGCGGCCCAGCCGTTCCCCGCCTCCTCCGTCCGCGCGAGGATGCGGTCGCCGATGCCCAGCGCGCTGCGCCGGCCGCGCTCACGCACGCGGACGCGCGGCGGCGGCGTCTCCGCCTCCCAGCGTTCGGGCACCGCCCAGACATTGCCGCCGTCATCGACATCGGCGACGCGCAGCACCGTCACCTTGGGCAGGCCGCCCATCTTGTGAAAGGCACGGCCGGGCGCGCTGTCGATCAGCCCCTCGTCGGCCATGTCCTTCAACAGCGCCTTCAACGAAATCTTCTGCTGCGCCGACAGGCCGAAGGCGCGCGCGATCTCGCGCTTGCCCGCCGGGGTATCCGACGTCTGGATGAAATCGATAATCTGCTCACGCGTGGGCAGGCCGGGCGGCGTTTTGGTGCGTACCATCGGCCATGACATAGAGTGCCCTGCCCGTCAGACCAATGGCGTATCGTCAGGGAGCCGATCCGCCGCCTGCCCGTTGGGGTTCGATCCACCCGGAATGGAGACGACCATGGGCATTTTCGAACGCATCAAGACGCAGATCTTCGGCAAGGACGGCGGCCCGTTCGGCGACAATTATTTCGGGCAGAAGAAGGACGCCCCCGCGCCGCAGCCGACGCCAGCACCCGCCCCCGCGCAGCACGCGCCTGCGCCCGCTGCCCCTGCACCCGCGGCCCCTGCCGCACCGGCGACCCCCGCCGCGCCCCAGCCGGTCGACCCGATGACCGCGATCGAACGCATCGCGGCGCAGAAGGGCAATCCGCCGCTCAACTGGCGGACGTCGATTGTCGACCTGATGAAGCTGCTCGACCTCGATTCCAGCCTCGACAACCGCAAGGAGCTGGCGACCGAATTGGGCTATACCGGCGCGAAGGACGGCAGCGCCGAGATGAATATCTGGCTGCACCGCGCGGTGTTGCAGGAACTCGGCAAGGCCGGTGGGCAGGTGCCGGGGAAGCTGAAGGATTGAGGGTCGCGTCCTGACCTACTCGAACCGTACCCCGGCGGAGGCCGGGGTCCAGTTGGGGGACGTCAGCGAGTTTATGGCAACCATTCCGTAACTGGACCCCGGCCTTCGCCGGGGTACGGTTGAACGGAGGCTGTTACCAGACGATAAGCCGTACCCCCGCGCAGGCGGGGGTCCACGTCAGTGCGCGGATCCACCCACCCAATCGAGGGCCGTACCCCCGCGCAGGCGGGGGTCCAGGCGAGGTGCAGCTTCTGTGACTTGCCGGCCGAGCCGTACCCCCGCGCAGGCGGGGGTCCAGGGTTACAAGCGCTACCGTTCGTGACTCTGGATCCCCGCCTGCGCGGGGATACGCATGGTTTCTACCGGCTGGTTGCCACAACGTGCCCCTTACCCAATCGTCACCCCGGGCTTGACCCGGGGTCCCGCTTTCTTGCCAGCGGTTGAGAAGAAGCGGGACCCCGGATCAAGTCCGGGGTGACGTTGGGGCCGGCGTCAGTACGCCCGCCCGATCAGCACCCGCTCCACCGCCGGCGCACCGGTGAACACGCACGGGCCATCGTCACACCCGGTCTGCCCCAACGGCGCATTACGGATCGTCAGCTTCAGCCCCTTCAACCGCTGCACCACCGCCTCCAGCGCATCGCCGGTCGGCTTCGACCAGCGGACATCGACCCAGCCGGGGTTCTTCACGCCCGACGCGAAATGCGCCTCGACCCCCGCCCAGTCCTCGACCGGCACGATGGCGGCACGCAACTTCTCGGTCGACTGCGCCAGCAGCGCCGCCTGGATATCGGCCAGCGTCGCGCCGACCTCGCCCACGAAATCGTCCTTCGCGACGACCGCGCTGTCGAGCTTGCCATCGCCACGATACAGCCGGTCACGCCGCACGACCGACACATTGCCGCCGGCCATGTCGCGCCCGCCGACCTCGATGATCACCGGCGCGCCCTTCTTCACCCAGCCCCAGCGCTTGTTGGCGGCCTTGGCCGGTTTCAGGTCGAGCAGCGCGCGGACCGGTTCGCCGAGCGCGGTCTGCCTGGTCAGCGACGCCTGCAACTCGCGGCAATAGGCGATCAGCGGTTCGTCCTCGGGCGCATCGCGCAGCATCGGCACGATCACCACCTGCCACGGCGCGATCGCGGGCGGCACGCGCAGGCCGTCATCGTCGCCATGGACCATGATGACGCCGCCGATCATCCGCGTCGACACGCCCCAGCTCGTCGTGTTGGCGTGTTCGAACTGGCCCTCGGCATTCTGGAACCGGATGTTCTGCGCATGCGCGAAGTTGGTGCCGAGGAAGTGCGACGTGCCCGCCTGCAACGCCTTCCCGTCCTGCATCATCGCCTCGATGCTGTAGGTCGCGACCGCGCCGGGGAAGCGTTCATTCTCCGGCTTCTCGCCCGCGATCACGTGCAGGCCGAGACACGTTTCGGCGAACTCGCGATAGACTTCGAGCATTTTCAGCGTCTCGCCCTGCGCCTCTTCCGCCGTGGCGTGCGCGGTATGCCCTTCCTGCCACAGGAACTCGGCGGTGCGCAGGAACATGCGGGTGCGCATTTCCCAGCGCACGACGTTCGCCCACTGGTTGATCAGCACCGGCAGGTCGCGCCACGACTGCACCCAGCGTGAAAAGGCGGTGCCGATCACCGTCTCGCTGGTCGGGCGCACGACCAGTGGCTCCTCCAGCTTCGCTTCGGGATCGGGGGTCAGCCCGCCCTTGCCGTCCGCGACCAGCCGGTGATGGGTGACCACCGCCATTTCCTTGGCGAAGCCGTCGACATGCTCGGCCTCCTTTTCGAAATAGGACAGCGGGATGAACAGCGGGAAATAGCAATTCTCATGCCCCGTCGCCTTGATCCGGTCGTCGAGCAGCCGCTGGATCCGCTCCCAGATGCCATAGCCCCAGGGCCGGATGACCATGCACCCGCGCACCCCGGATTCCTCGGCCAGATCGGCCTCGGTGATGACGGCTTGATACCAGGCGGCGAAATCCTGTTCGCGCGTGACGTTGAGAGCGTGCTTCATGGGACCGCGCGATAGCGGCAAACGGGGCCGTTCGCCAAGCGGGGATACGCGCTCAATCGCCCGCCAACAGGATCGCGGCGATCACCAGCCATGGCAGGACGGCGATGGCGAGCCAGAACAGCAACGTCGCGCGCGGGCGCACCGGCACCGCGGGACGAACGATCCGCTGGGCGGGAAAGGACTTTGCCCCCGCAGTTCGACTAATATCATTGTATTTCATACGCTTCGCTCCGGCGATCCACGGTCGCCATGCGGTAGCACCGCATTCCTTGCGCGGCGCCGCACGACACGGCGGCGTCAACTTCCGCAGTCGACGTGTCATGGCGATGGCCGTGGCGGGCTGCCGCCCTCCACCACGGCGTCATGGTTAGCGATTCCTTCGCGGTCGACTTTGCGCAACCTTCGCAACTTTCGCGGGCACGCGCGCGGGGTGGCGTCGGCGCGCTACAGCCTGTAGGTGCCCCCCCATGCCCGGCGACCGTATCCTGACGGGGTTGGCGCTCCGCCTGCTCGCGATCTTCTTCCTGTCCACCATGTCGGCACTGGTGAAGCTGGCCGAGACGCGCGGCGCGTCGCTGCCCGAAACCATGTTCTATCGCCAGCTCTGCGCGTTGCCGATCGTGCTGGGCTTCGTCGCGGCAGGTCCGGGGCTGCGGTCGCTTCGCACCACGCGGTTCAAGGGGCATCTGACCCGATCGATGATCGGACTGGTCGGCATGGTCTTTACCTTCGGCGCGGTGCTGCTGCTGCCGCTGGCGGAGGCGACCACGTTCCAGTTCACCGTGCCGATCTTTGCGACCTTGCTCGGCGCGCTGGTGCTGCGAGAGCGGACGGGCTGGCAGCGGTGGAGCGCAGTGCTGGTCGGCTTCGTCGGCGTGCTGGTCGTGTCGCAACCGGGCAGTTCGCACGTGCCGCTGTTCGGGGCGTTCGTCGGGCTCATGGCGGCGCTGTTCGTCGCCCTCGTCGCGATCGCGCTGCGCCAGCTGCGCGACGAGCCGGCGGGGACGACCGTCTTCTGGTTTTCCACGCTGACCCTGCCGTTCATCGCCACCGCCTATGCCTTCGACATCCGCTCGCACGACTGGCTGACCTGGGCCAACCTGGTCGCGATCGGCATGGTCGGTGGCATGGGGCAGATCGCGCTGACCGCCGCATCGCGCGCCGCGCCGGTCGCGGTCGTCGTGCCGATGGACTATTCCGGCCTGCTATGGGCGACGGTCTATGGCTGGCTGTTGTTCGGCGTGCTGCCGACGCCGATGACCTGGGTCGGTGCGCCGATCATCATCGCCAGCGGCCTGTTCATCGTATGGCGCGAGCACCGGCTGGGGCGGCAAAAGGTCCGCGCGATGGTCGAGGAGGACTGAGTTCAATCTTCCTCGATTTCGCCCCGTACCTGTGCGTGGGCCAATAGCGCGAACAGCACGCTGCCGCCGACGATATTGCCGAGCAGTACCGGAACGAAGAACGCCAGCGCCTGTCCCGCGCCCATGTCGCCGTGCAGCACCAGCACCCACATCTCCGCCGACCCGGCGACGACATGGGCAAAGCCGCCCAGATCGATCAACCCGGTCAGCAGCACGATCAGCGTCACTTTTTGCCCTTCGACGCTTGGCAAGGTCCACACCACGCTGGCCAGCAGGATGCCGGAAGGGATGCCGGCCAGGAACCCTTCCATCCCGACATGCTTCAGCACGACCCCGCTTACCTCGAGCAATTCGGCTGCCTGTTCCGACCCCAGCCCGCCGAGCATGGCGAAACCGGCAAAGGCGAAGGTGCCGATCAGATTGGCGAACAGCACGATGCCCCACAGGCGCAGCGTTCGCGCCAGGTTGCGCACCGACGGATCGGTCGCGAGCGGCAGGACCGCCGACAACGTGCTCTCCGTGAACAGCTGCATCCGCCCCAAGATCACCACGACGAAGCCGATCGCATAGCCGAGCGCCTGGAGCAGCGGCGTCCATGGGCCGGCGGGGACAGCGGTTTCCATCACCGCCTTGCCCAGCAGCGACAGGCCGATGGCGATACCGGCGGTGATGCCCGACCACATCAGCGACGCGGCGGGCCGTTCGAGTTCCTCGATCCCCTGTCGCCGGACCACTTCGTGCACGATCAGCGCGGAGGCGGCACGGCGATCGTCGACCACCTCTTCCTGTTCGGGATCCAGCGCGACCTTGCGCTCTTCCTCGGTCGCCGCGTCGGCGGGGGTGGATGTTTCGGTCATGTACCGATGGCAACCGGTCGCATCGGACAAGGTTCCGTCAGGCAATGCGTCGCCACGCCGCCGCGGAAGGTGCCGTGCGGAGCCACGGCGCGACGATTAACGCGGTTTTGACTCCGGTGGCCGCACATCGGGCGAATGGTAGGAACCGCCCCCCGCCGCCCCGCCGACCGGCTGCGGGAGCTGGACGCCTTGCGTGGCCTCGCGGCGCTGGCGGTCGTGCTGTACCACTACAGCTATTTCATCCAGTTCATGGTGCCGGGGACAGCGCTGCCGCACCTGCAACTGCGTTGGGGCGATGACGGCGTGAAGCTGTTCTTCGCCATTTCAGCCTTCGCGATGCTGGCCACGCTCGAACGGACGCCGACCCTGGGGGCGTTCGCGCAGGCCCGTGCCCGGCGCTTGCTGCCCGAATATTGGCTGGCGATGATACTGACCGGCATCGTCGCATGGACGTTCCGACCGGCGCGGCTGGCAGTCACTCCGCTCGAATGGCTGGCGAACCTGCCGCTGATGCAGAAGCTGACCGGGGTGCCGATGGTCGACGGCGTCTATTGGACGCTCAATGTGGAGGTCATCTTCTACGCCCTGATCGCAATCATGTGGCGGATCGGCGCGCTGCGGTCGATCGAGCGGCTCGTCCTCGGATGGCTCGCGGTCCGGTTGGTGTGCTGGCTGCTGCCGACGCCGGGCTGGCTGCAGTTCGTCCTGCTGACCGAACATTGCATCTGGTTCTCGGTCGGGCTGATCGCCTATCCCGTCTGGCGCGGTACGGTTCGCTGGCAGGATCAGCGGTTGCTGGCGGCGGCGATGCTGGGCGTACAGGCATTGACCGGTGGTCTGCACGCCACGCTGCTGTTGATCGCGATGATGGCGCTGTTCCTCGGGATTGCAACCGGACGGCTCCGCGGCCTCGACCATCCGCTATTATTGTGGCTCGGCGCGATCTCCTACCCGCTCTATCTCGTCCATGCCGTGATCGGCTATGCGATCATCGCCCGGCTGCAGGCGGCAGGCATCGGCGCCGATATCGCGCAACTGGTCGCGCTCGCCGCGATGATGGCGCTGGCGGTCGTGGTCGGGCGGGTGTGCGATGCGGCGCGGGCCCGGGCGAAACCGGCCCCGCGCCTGCGCGAAGCGATCCTCTGACGCTGGCGCTATCGTCCCGCCCGGTGACCGGGCGGGACGGCGGCGATCATTCGGCCGCTTCCGCCACCGGCGCGACGCTGTCCTTCCACGCCAGCACCGGCTTGCGTGCCGCCAGCGTTTCGTCGAGGCGACGACGCGGGGCGAAGTGCGGCGCGGACTTGAGCGCGGCATCGCCCGCCTTGGCGCGTTCGCCGACCGACTTCAGCGCACCGATGAACTGGTCGAGGGCCGCCTTGCTCTCGGTTTCGGTCGGTTCGACCAGCATCGCGCCGTGGACGACCAGCGGGAAATAGACCGTCATCGGGTGATAGCCCTCGTCGATCAGCCCCTTGGCGACGTCCAGCGTCGAGAAGCCCTCGGCAAGGTTCGCATCGCTGAACAGCGCTTCATGCATGCACGGGCCGCTGTCGCCGAACGGCGCGTCGAGCGTGTCGTCGAGGCTGCGGAGGACGTAATTGGCGTTGAGTACCGCGTCTTCGGCAACTTGTTTCAGGCCGTCGGCGCCGTGGCTGAGGATGTAGCTCAGCGCGCGGGTGAACATGCCCATCTGGCCATGGAATGCGACCATTCGGCCGAAGCTGTCGGCGTGATGCTCGCCGGCGGTTTCCTCTTCGACCAGCACGAAGCGGTCGCCCTGCTTCTCGACGAACGGCAGCGGCGCGAAGGGGGTCAGCGCCTTCGAGAACACCACCGGACCCGAACCCGGACCGCCGCCACCATGCGGGGTGGAGAAGGTCTTGTGCAGGTTGATATGCATCGCATCGACGCCGAGATCGCCCGGCCGCACCCGGCCGACGATCGCGTTGAAGTTCGCACCGTCGCAATAGACATAGCCGCCCGCCGCATGCACCGCGTCGGAAATTTCCTTCAGGTCGCGCTCGAACAGACCGCAGGTGTTGGGGTTGGTGATCATAACGCCGGCAACGTCCGGACCCAGCCGGTCCTTCAGCGCCTGCGTATCGATGCGCCCTTCGGCGGTGGCGGGGATCGCCTTCACGGTGAAGCCGGCAAACGCCGCCGTCGCCGGATTGGTGCCGTGCGCCGATTCAGGGACGAGGATGACCTTGCGATGACCCTCGCCGCGCTTTTCCAGCGCCGCCTTGATCGCGAGGATACCGCACAGTTCGCCATGCGCGCCCGCCTTGGGCGACATGGCGACCGAATCCATGTTGGTCAGCGTGACCAGCCAGTGTGCCAGCTGATGGATCAGCTCCAGCGCGCCCTGCACCGTGTCGATCGGCCCCAGCGGGTGCAGATCGGCGAAGCCCGGCAGCCGCGCCATGCGTTCGTTCAGGCGCGGATTGTGCTTCATCGTGCACGACCCCAGCGGGAACAGGCCGAGGTCGATGGCGTAATTCTGCCGCGACAGGCGGGTATAGTGGCGCACCGCCTCCGGTTCCGACAGGCCGGGCAGACCGATCGCGCCCTTGCGGGCATGGTTGCCGAGACGCGAGGCAACCTTGGGCGCTGCATCGATGTCGACGCCGGTGGTTTCGGTCGATCCGATCTCGAAGATCAGCGCCTCTTCCAGCATCAGCGCGCGGTTGCCGGTAAAGGTCGCCTGTGCTGCCTG
This sequence comes from Sphingomonas hankookensis, assembly GCF_028551275.1. Classification (NCBI taxonomy): domain Bacteria; kingdom Pseudomonadati; phylum Pseudomonadota; class Alphaproteobacteria; order Sphingomonadales; family Sphingomonadaceae; genus Sphingomonas; species Sphingomonas hankookensis. The sequence goes on along the minus strand of NZ_CP117025.1, from coordinate 1,375,468 downwards.
CGAAGCATCGCCCATTTCGGGACGCCAGCCGCTCTGGTTCACGCTCATGCCAGTACCTCCGTCAGCGCTACGGCAAGCGCCTCGATATCTTCCTCGGTCACGGTTTCGGTGACCGCCACGACCAGACCGTTGGCCAGCCCCTCGTCGCCCGGATAGAGCCGGCCGAGCGACACGCCGGCCAGCACGCCGCGATCGGCCAGTTCGCGCACCACCGGCCGCGCTTCGGTCGGCAGCTTTAGCGTGAATTCGTTGAAGAAGCTGTCGTTGACCAGTTCGACGCCCGGCACCTGCGCCAGACGATCGGCCGCCGCGCAGGCCTTGGCATAATTGACCTCGGCCAGCTGCCGCAGCCCCTTTTCGCCGAGCAGCGTCAGGTGGATCGAGAAGGCGAGCGCACACAGCCCCGAATTGGTGCAGATGTTCGACGTCGCCTTTTCCCGGCGGATATGCTGTTCGCGGGTCGACAGGGTGAGCACGAAGCCGCGCTTGCCCTCGGCATCGACGGTCTCGCCGCAGAGGCGCCCCGGCATCTGCCGCACCAGCTTTTCCGAACAGGCGAACAGGCCGACATAGGGACCGCCGAACTGGAGGCCTACGCCGAGCGACTGGCCTTCGCCCACGACGATGTCGGCGCCCAGATGGCCCGGCGCCTCGATCGCGCCCAGTGCGACCGGTTCGGTCACGACCGCGATCAGCAGCGCCTTTACCGCATGCGCCGCATCGGCGATGCGCTTCAGGTCGGGGATACGGCCCAGAATGTCCGGATACTGCACGACGACGCACGACGTATCGGCGTCGATCTTTTCAATCACCCGATCGTCGTCGGTTTCGGCGACCAGCCACGGGTCGGTCACGTCCAGCACGTCGCCGGTGTACTTCGCCATGGTCCTGGCGACCGAGACGTAATGCGGATGCACCCCGCCCGAGAACACCGCCTTCGCCTTGCGCGTCACGCGGCGGGCCATGGTCACCGCTTCCCATGCCGCGGTCGAGCCGTCGTACATCGACGCGTTCGCCACGTCGCAGCCCAGCAGCCGGGCGACCTGGCTCTGGAATTCGAACAGCATCTGCAGCGTGCCCTGGGCGATTTCCGGCTGGTAGGGCGTATAGGCGGTCAGATACTCGCCACGCTGGATCAGGTGGTCGACGCTGGCCGGCACATGATGGCGATACGCACCACAGCCGAGGAAGAACGGCACCGACCCCGCCGCGACATTCTTCGCCGCCAGTGCCGACAGATGCCGCTCGACTGCCAGCTCGCTGGCATGGTTGGGCAGACCGGGCACCGGCCCGTCGAGCCGGGCGGATTCGGGAACGTCGACGAACAGGTCGTCGATGCTGTCGGCACCGATCACGGACAGCATGTCCGCGCGGTCGGTCGGGGTCAGGGGAAGATAGCGCATGATGGTCCTACTGCAGAACCGCCATCGCATCCGTCATTCCGGCGAAGGCCGGAATCCATGGACACGGGCGGCATCGAAATATCGGAACGGCCCGTATCCATGGGTCCCGGCCTGCGCCGGGACCACGATGGTGTCGGGCGCGATCCTTACAGCCGCGCGATATACGCGGCGTACTTCTCTTCATCCATCAGCTCGCCCAGCTCGCTCTCATCGCGGAGCGTCAGCTTGAAGAACCAGCCATCGCCTTCGGGGTCTTCGTTGACCAGCGCCGGGTTGTCGGTCAGCGCCGCATTGCCCTCGATCACCGTGCCCGATGCCGGGGTATAGACGTCGGAAGCGGCCTTGACCGACTCAACGACGGCGGCATCGTCGCCCTTGGTGAGTTCGCGACCATCGGCGGGAACGTCGACGAACACGATGTCGCCCAGCTGCCCGGCGGCATATTCGGTGATGCCGACCGTCGCGACTTCACCGTCGACTTCAATCCACTCATGTTCCTGCGTGAAAAAACGGCTCATCGGGGCAACTCCCTCTTAACGGACGTAACGATGGGGGACGAACGGCATCGGCACGACCCGCGCCGGATGCAGCTTGCCGCGCTGGCGCAGGGTGATCGCCCCGCTTTCCGCCAGCGCCGGCGGGCAATAGGCCATGGCGATCGGCGCCTGCACGCTCGGCGCGAACCCGCCCGAGGTGACGTGACCGACGACATTGCCGTCGGCGTCCACGACCTCGGCGCCTTCGCGCACCGGCTGGCGGCCTTCGACGATCACGCCGATCCGCTTCAATTGCGGGCCGGCGGCGCGTTCGGCGAGGATACGCTCGGCGCCGGGGAAGCCGCCTTCCTCGCGACGACGCTTCGACAGCGCGAAACCCAGGTCGGCGGCGACCGGAGTCGTATCGGGGCTGAGGTCGTGGCCATAGAGCGGCAACCCTGCTTCGAGGCGCAGCGAATCGCGCGCGCCCAGACCGATCGGCTTCACTTCCGGTTCGGCACAGATCGCGTCGGCAAAGGCGGTGGCGGCGTCCTCGGGCAGCGAAATCTCATAGCCGTCCTCGCCGGTATAGCCCGAACGGCTGATCCACAGCTTGTGCCCGTTCCATTCGAACGCACCGGCGGTCATGAAGGTCAGCGCGGCGACGCCCGGCAGGATGCGATCCAGCGCATCGACCGCCTTCGGCCCCTGCAACGCCAGCAGCGCGCGGTCGTCGAGATGGTTGAGCGTGATCTCGTCGGCCAGATGCTCGCGCAGATGGCCGATATCGTCATATTTGGTCGCACCGTTGGCGACCATATAGAAGGCGTCCTCGCCGGCCGCCGCATCCATCGGGAACGGAACGCCGGGGTCCGCCGCATCCAGCCGCGTGACCATCAGGTCGTCGAGAATGCCACCCTGTTCGTCGAGCAGCAGCGAATAGCGCATCTTGGCAGGCTTCAGGATGCGCAGATCGCCCGGCAGCAGCGCTTCGAGCGCGGCAGTCGCATGCGGTCCGTGGATCACCAGCTGGCCCATGTGACTTACGTCGAACAGCCCGGCGCTTTCGCGCGTCCACAGATGCTCGGCCATGATGCCTTCATACTGGACCGGCATCGTATAGCCCGCGAACGGGACCATGCGGCCACCCTTCGCCCGGTGCCAGGCGTCGAGCGGCAGCACCTGCGGCGGCAGTTCCTCGACCGGATCGGTGCCGTCGGCGCGCAGTTCGTGGGCGGGTTCGGGCGCAATGTCGCTCATGGGCCACATCCTTCGTGATAGGGACGATCGACGGACGCAGGGGCACAGCGCGCCCTGCAACCATCGCCCCCTCTGTCACGGAACCTGAGAGCTTTCGCGGGGCACATGCCCTGCTTACCCCTTCGGTGGTCCGACCGTTATGGCCGCAACGCTTTCCAGAGTATCGTGGCCCCGCGCGGTCCCTGTTGCCTGAGAGATTCCGGGGCGGTTGCTCCTTCGGCGGCGGATCACTCCGCACTCTCCCGCGCGTGGCGTCGGCTGCAAGCCTTGATGCCCGAACCTCTGGCTTGGGCGTGGGGATTAGTCAATCGGGAAAGCGGGCGGCTAGCGGACGGAAGGGGCGTTGCAAGCGGTCCGTTTCCCGACGCGATTGGCAGTCCCCGCGCAGACCGGATGACGTAGGCATGCCAACTCAACCACGTCGTCATTCCCGCGAAGGCGGGAATCCATACGCGCTGACGTCAAGGCAAGAGGCGCTACCATAGCGTCTATGGATTCCCGCCTTCGCGGGAATGACGAAGACGAAGCAGATTACCCGCTCCGCCCGGCCTCACCGCGTCACATTATACCGCAGCTGCGCGTCGGTCAGCTGGAATCCCACCAGCGCCTCGAACGTCGCGGCCAGCACCGCTTGGCGCACCGCCGGATCGGACAGCGGGTCGATCGCCGCGTCCTGGTCCCCGGGCTTGCGGCGGCGGTTGATCTGGTCGCGGGTTTCCTGCGGCAGCGTCGCGGCGGCGCGGTCGACGATCGCCGTCCCCTGCCCCTGCGCCGATGCCCGCGCCTCACCGGCCGCGAAGTTGAGCGTGATCTGCCCGATGCGCTTCGACACGACCTGCGTGCCGCCGCGCACGACCGTCACGAAATAGGGTAACGTCACGACCCGCGCCGCATCGGTGCGGTTGCGCCGCGCCTGCACGTCGAAGCTGACCGTGCTGTTGATCGTGTCCGTCCCCTCGACGCAGGAGGCGCGGACGTTGGTCAGCGTCGCGACGACGTCGATCGCCTTCGCATCGGTGCTGGCAGGCGGATCGAACAGCGTGATGTCGCCGGTCCCGGCCGGCACGCCCGCGACCGGACAGGCCGACCGCACCGCCGAAATGCCGACGCCCGAAGTCACGTCCAGCTCGCCGGTGCGCTTGCACCCCGACAGCGCGACCAGAGCGAGCACGGGGGCGATGGTGGCGACGGCGGCGGTTTTGCGGAGGGTCACGGAAATCTGTACCTTATGCAACGGTGCGGCGATGCCGCGCCTCCTGAGTAGCGATGCTTCATAGGAACCGCCTTACGCGCACGCAAGCAATGGCGTGTTTGCAGGCCCGCCGCCCGGCTTCACTTGGCGCGCGCCCGAACAAGCTGTAAGCGCTGGCTCCATGACCGAGACCCCGCGCCCCGCCATCGAATTGCTGATCGCCGCCCCGCGCGGCTTTTGCGCCGGGGTCGACCGCGCGATCCAGATCGTCGAGCTGGCGATCCAGAAACACGGCGCGCCGGTCTATGTCCGCCACGAAATCGTCCACAACAAGTTCGTGGTCGATTCGCTGAGGGCCAAGGGCGCGATCTTCGTCGAGGAACTGGATCAGGTGCCCGACGGCGTGCCAGTCGTGTTCTCCGCACACGGCGTGCCCAAATCGGTGCCGGCGGCGGCGAGCGAGCGCGGCCTCGACTATCTCGACGCCACCTGCCCGCTGGTGTCGAAGGTCCATCGCCAGGCCGAACGGCTGGTCGCATCGGGCCGCCATATCCTGTTCGTCGGCCATGCCGGCCATCCGGAGGTCATCGGCACCTTCGGCCAGGTGCCCGAAGGCCAGATGACGCTGATCGAAACGGTCGAGGATGTCGCGAAGCTGACCCCGGCCGATCCGGACAACCTCGCCTTCCTCACCCAAACGACGCTGTCGGTCGACGACACCCGCGCCATCGTCGAGGCGACGATCGCGCGCTTCCCGACCATCGTCGCGCCCAAGGCCGACGACATCTGCTATGCCACGTCGAACCGGCAGAATGCGGTGAAGGCGATCGCGCAGAGCTGCGACCTCGTCCTCGTCATCGGCGCGCCCAATTCGTCCAATTCGGTGCGGCTGGTCGAGGTGGCCGAACGCGAAGGCACCTCGGCCAAGCTGATCCAGCGCGCCGCCGATCTCGACTTTGCGTGGCTGGACGGTGTCGGCACGCTCGGCATCACCGCCGGTGCGTCGGCGCCCGAAGTGCTGGTGCGCGAACTGGTCGACCGCATCGCCACCCGCTTCGACGTGACCGAGCGCGAGGTCGAGATGACGCGCGAGACGATCGCGTTCAAACTGCCGCGCGGTCTCGAAGCCGCGTAATGGCCGTCTATACGCAAGTGTCGGCGGAAGCGCTCGCGCGCTTCCTGGCCGGTTACGACCATGGCGAACTGATTTCGGCCAAGGGGATCGCCGAGGGGGTCGAGAACAGCAACTATTTGGTCGACACCACCACCGGCCGTTTCATCCTGACGCTGTATGAAAAGCGGGTCGATCTGGCCGACCTGCCCTTCTTCTTCGCGATGACCGATGCGCTGGCGGATGCGGGCAACCCCGTACCGCGCGCACTGCCCGACCGCGCGGGTCAGGTGATCCAGACGCTGGAGGGGCGTCCCGCCTGCCTGATCGAATTCCTGTCGGGCGTATCGGTCAGCCATCCGACCGCCGAACAGGCGCATGCGGCGGGCGCGGCGCTCGGCGCGCTACACCGCAGCCTTGCCGGCTTCGCGCCGACCCGCGCCAATTCGATGGGCGTCGCGGTCTGGCCGAAGCTGTTCGCCGACTGCTCCGATCAGCTCGATTCGATTCAGCCAGGCCTTCGCGCGCGGGTGGGTTCGGCGCTGGATGCCATCGTCGCGACGTGGCCCACGGACCTGCCGATCGGCGCGATTCATGCCGACCTGTTTCCCGACAACGTCCTGATGCTCGGCGACCGGGTGACGGGGCTGATCGATTTCTATTTCGCCTGCACCGACATCATCGCCTACGACGTCGCGATCACCCATTCGGCGTGGAGCTTCGACGCCAAGGGTGTGGCCCTCGACCCGGCGATCGGACAGGCGCTGCTGGCCGGCTATCGCACGCAGGCCTCGCTCTCCGATGCGGAGGTCGCCGCGCTGCCGCTGCTCGCGAAGGGTGCCTGTATCCGCTTCCTGCTGACCCGCGCCTGGGACTGGATCAACACACCGGCCGACGCGCTGGTGACGCGCAAGGACCCGCTCGCCTATCTGCGCCGGCTCGACTGGTACGACGCGAACCCGACCGCCTTCGCATGACCGAGACTGCCGAACTCCCTCGCGTGGAAATCGCGACCGATGGCGCGTGCAAGGGCAATCCGGGCCGCGGCGGCTGGGGCGCGGTGCTGCGCGCCGCGGACGGTCGCGAGCGCGAATTGTCGGGCGGGGAAAAGGTCACCACCAACAACCGCATGGAATTGATGGCCGCGATCGAGGGGCTGAAGGCGTTGAAGCGCCCGTGCCGGGTGATCCTGTCGACCGACAGCCGCTATGTCATGGACGGCCTGACCAAATGGATCAAAGGCTGGCAGAAGAATGGCTGGAAGACCGCTGCGAAACAGCCGGTCAAGAATGCCGAGCTGTGGCAGGAACTCCTCGCCGCCGCCAAGCCGCACCGCATCGAATGGGTGTGGGTGAAGGGCCATGCCGGCCACCCCGATAACGAGCGCGCCGACAAGCTCGCCAGCGATGCGGCCTTGGCCCAATGATCCCGCGCGTCCTGATCGACACCGCACAGGTCCCCGGCGACAGCGTCGAACTGCGCCTGGTCCAGCGTGGCGAAGACTTCATGATCGTCCTCGACCGCAACGAGTTGATGAGCAGCCGCATGTCGGCGTCGGAAGAGGCGCTGGCCGATCTGGGTTGCGCGCATCTGACCGGACGCAAGGGCGCCCGCGTGCTGATCGGCGGCCTCGGCATGGGGTTCACGCTGCGGCGTGCTCTGAAGATTCTGCCCGCCGATGCCGAGGTGGTCGTCGCCGAACTGGTGCCCAAGATCGTCGAATGGGCGCGCGGGCCGCTGGCGCATATCTTCGACGGCTGCCTCGACGACCCGCGCGTGCGGATCGCGGTCGGCGACGTGGCGTGGGCGATCGAGGATGGTGGCTGGGACGCGATCCTGCTGGATGTCGACAACGGGCCGGACGGGCTGACCCATGCCAGCAACGACAAGCTCTATTCCGCGCGCGGACTTCAGGTAACGAAGCGGGCGCTGCGGTCGGGGGGCGTGCTGGCGATCTGGTCGGCCTATGCTGATGCGGCGTTCACCAAGCGGTTGAAGGATTGCGGGTATCTGGTGGATGAGCAGGTCGTGCGGGCGCGCGGGACCAAGGGCGCGCGGCATGTGATCTGGCTGGCCGGGCGGCGGTAGGGGCTACCTTCTCTCCTTCCCCGCCCGCGTTTAGTTCGAGCCTCCCCCCCTCCATTTGGTTCGGGCCTCCCCCTTCCCCCGTTTGGTTCGAGCTTGTCGAGAACGGGTTTCCGCAAGAGTGGAGCTATCGGCAGCAAACCACCTTCGCCACCGTTCGGTTCGAGCCTGTCGAAAACCCGCCTGCCTCAAGCAACCCGTTCTCGACGGACGCTTCTCGACAAGCTCGAAGCTGCTCGAACCGAACGGGGTGGGTGGGGAAAGGTCAACAAACTCAACCCACCCGTTCGTGCTGAGTAGGATTAAGCGAAGTCGAGGATGATCGGGTCGGATCGTCCCCCTGACGATCCTGAACCATGCGGGGCATGGTTCACCCGATCATTATCGAAGCGCCCGCCCCACACGGTCCTTCGACAAGCTCCATGGCTACTCAGGACAAACGGGCGGCGGGGCGCAAGCCTCACTCATCTGTCCGAATCTTCACCTTGTTCGGCAGATCCTTCCCCTTGGTCCGCCGCGACGGCACCTGCACCGGGTTCTTCTTCTTCCAATCCCCCCAACGCTTCGGGCCTTCGGGGGTATCGATGATCGTATCGTCGTCCATGGGTCCATCCAAACGCAAAAAAGGCGACGGATCAACGACCCGCCGCCTCCTTGTCTCCGTCGACATCGCCGACGGAGATACGCTGCCGGCCCGCTCCCTCAGGCCGGCATCGCATCCTCGCGATCGATCAACCGACCGTCCACGCCCCGTCGATGCGCGTCAGCGCGCCCTGCTGGTTTCCTTCGCGCAGCGCTTCCGGCAACAGCGCTTCCGGGAAGTCCTGATACGATACCGGCCGCAGGAAGCGGTGGATGGCGAGCGTGCCGACCGACGTCGTGCGCCCGTCCGACGTCGCCGGGAACGGGCCGCCATGGACCATCGCATGCCCGACCTCGACGCCGGTCGGCCAGCCGTTGCACAGGATGCGGCCGACGGTGCGTTCCAGCACCGGGATCAGCTTGCGCGCATCGGCATAATCGCCCTCGTCGATCTGGAGCGTCGCGGTCAGCTGGCCTTCCAGCTTCGACAGCACTTCGGCCAGTTCGTCGGCATTCGCGCACTTCACGACGACCGACGACATGCCGAACACTTCGTGCGCGTGTGCCGGATCGGCGATGAAGTCCTTGCCCGACACGGCGAAGATCGCGGCGCGGCCACGGGTCGGGCCGTCCGGTTCCTGCCCCTCGCCGACCAGCGTCACCGCGGGGCTCGACGCCAGCTTGGCGCGGCCTTCCTCATACGCCTTGTGGATGCCGTCGCTGAGCATCACCTGCGCCGGGGTGCCGAGCAGCGCGTCGCCGGCGATGTCGAGGAACGCGTCGAGCTCCGGTCCGTCGATGCCGAGCACCAGGCCCGGATTGGTGCAGAACTGCCCCGCGCCCATGCTCAGCGAGCCGACATAGCCCTTGGCCAGCGCCTCGCCGCGGTTCTTGAGCGCTTCGGACATCAGCACGACCGGGTTGATCGACGACATTTCGGCATAGACGGGGATCGGCTGCGGGCGTTGTTGTGCAACCTTCATCAGCGCGGTGCCGCCGCTGCGCGAGCCGGTAAAGCCCACCGCCTGCACCCGCGGATCGGCGACCAGCGTCGTGCCGATCACCTGGCCCGACCCCGACACCATCGAGAACACGCCATCGGGCATGCCGGTCTTTTCCGCGGCGCGGACGATCGCCAGCGCCACCAGCTCGGCGGTGCCCGGATGCGCCTGATGCGCCTTCACGATCACCGGGCAACCCGCCGCCAGCGCCGACGCAGTGTCGCCACCGGCGGTCGAGAAGGCGAGCGGAAAGTTCGACGCGCCGAACACCACGACCGGGCCGACCGGCACGGTGCGCAGCCGCAGGTCGGGCTTGGGCACCGGCGCGCGTGCCGGATCGGCATGATCGATGCGCAGCTGCTGCCACGCGCCGTCGCGCACTTCCTTCGCGAACAGGCGCAGCTGCCCGCAAGTGCGGCCGCGTTCGCCGGTCAGGCGGGCGATCGGCAGGCCGGTTTCGCGGCTGCCGCGTTCGAGCAGTTCGTCGCCCAGTGCCTCGATCTCGTCGGCGATCGCGTCGAGGAAGCCGGCGCGCTGTTCGAGCGGTAGCGCCGAATAGATCGGAAACGCCTCGGCCGCGCGGGCGCACGCTTCTTCCGCGTCTTCCTTCGTGCCCTTCGAGAAACCTTCGCCGAACAATGCGCCGGTTGCGGGGTCATAGGCCTGGAACTGGTCGTCGCGGGCGACGCGCTTCGAACCCAGGAACAGTTCGCCGGTGATCGTCATGTGCATCCTCTTTGCGCCAAGTGTTGGCGCCCAGATAGGAACTGATAGCGCTAACGTAAATGGGTGTCGCGAATTACTCCGACAATCTATGCGGCGAATAGACCGCCGCGTCGACCCCCTGCGGCACATTGCCGACACCCAGCAACGCCGCGCACAACCGCGCGGCGGCGGGCGCGGTCTGGATCCCGAAGCCCCCCTGCCCTGCGCACCAGAAGAAACCGGGCACCCATGCGTCGAACCCATAGACCGGCAGCCGGTCGGGCGCGAAGCTGCGCAGCCCCGCCCAGCGCCGCTCGACCGCCTCGACCCGCCAGTCGACGGCGGCTTCGAACCGGTCGATCGCCAGCGCCACGTCGATCTCCTCGGCGGCGACGTCGTGCGGCCGGTCGGGCGTCTCGTCATGCGGCGTCAGCCACAGCCGCCCGCCCGGTTCGGGCTTGAAGTAAAACCCCCCCGCCGCATCCATCACCAGCGGCAGGTCGGGCGAGGCCGGCGGATCGACCCGCACCTGTACCACCGTCCGCCGATAGGGCCGGATGCCCTGCGGCGCGGCGCCGAGCAGCACGGCCACTTCGTCCGCCCATGCCCCGGCGGCGTTGACGACGATATCGGCCACGACGTCCTCACCCGTCACCGTTTCCAGCCGCCATTGCCCGCCGGCGCGCCGACCACCGGTAAGCCGCGCATCGCAGCGCAACGCGACGCCACTACGCCGCGCCTGTGCCAGATAGGCGGCATGCAGCGCGCCCACATCGATATCGGCACAGCCCGGCGACCACAAAGCATGCCACGGCCCCCGCAAGCCCTCGACCACGCCATGCGGGTCGCTCCATTCGATCGGCACGCCGCTCGTCGCGAACTCCGCCGCCATCGCCGCCAGCACCGCGCGATCCCGCGCCAGCAGCAATTCGCCGCGCGTGCGCAAAAAACCCTGCGACGCGAAATCGGCGGGCGGCGCGTGCAGGAACGGTCCCGATGCGCTGGTCAGCGGCTGCACCAGCGGCCCGCCATAGGTTTCCGACCAGAAGGCCGCCGACCGCCCGGTCGCGTGAAAGCCAGGATGCGCCTCCGCCTCCAGCAGCAACACATCGTCGGTCGCGGCCAGTTCGGCGGCAAGGCTCGCCCCCGCCATCCCCGCGCCGATAATCGCCACCCGCCTGCGCGTCATGCGTGGGTCCGGTGCGGTGCGGGCGCGCGGGCGTCGAGGAAGGTGTCGATCGCGGCAATGGCGCGCGAACGGACCGGATCGGCCTCGCGCAAGATTTCATGCGCGCATTCCGGCCCGAAGCGCAGCAACTCGACATCGGGCAACCGCCCGGCAACCTCCACCGCCGCGCGCGCATCGACCAGCGCATCGGCATCGGCGACCAGCATCTGGATCGGCACCCGGACGGACGCCAGCGCCGGGCTCGCGCGCAGCTCGCGGGTCGAGCGGAACGCATCGATTACCCAACGCCAGCTCGGCGGCCCGGTCCGCAGCGCGGCATCGGTCCCCTGCCACCACAGTTCGTCGGAATAGCGTGCCGGATCATGGGTCAGCATCGTTTCGCGCGGACGCACCGTATGCGGACGCTCGTTACCTTTCCATGCGGGCCTCAGCGGGCTGCCCATCGCGCTCATCAGCCGCGCCATCCGCTCGCCGAAGCGCGGGCCGATCGGCGCGCGCAGCCCCAGCATCGGCGCGACCAGCACGCACGCCGCCGGATCGACACGCTGCTCGACCACCGCGCGGAGCGCCAGATGCCCGCCCATCGAATGGCCGATCAGCACCCGCGGCCCCTCCGCATCCCATTGCGTCCAGAAGGCGGCGAGGTCGTCGAGATAGGTTTCGAACCGGTCGATATGGCCGCAATCGCCCGCCGGGGTGCAGCGCCCCGATCCGCCCTGCCCGCGCCAATCGAACGCGGTGATGCTCCATCCGCGCACATGCCAATGGGCGAAGGTCTCCAGATATTTCTCGAACATGTCGCCCCGCCCGGTCTGGAACAACAGGCTGCCGCGCGGGCGGACATTGGCGGGTGCGGCCCAGTCGAACCGGCGGTGCGACCAGCCGTCGGGCGCCTGCCACCGGGTGATGGCGGCAGCGGCGGGAATCGCGCGGCGGTAGAGGGCGTGGGCGGCCATGGGTCCGGTTACGGTTTCGAAACCCCTTACGTCTAGGGCTTAACGACATGGGGGGTATCGTCGTTCCTTGGCTGGCGCTTGCGCTGCTGCTGCTGTTGCTGCTCGCCGGCATCGAGGATGCACGAACCCGCGAAATCGCGAACTGGAAGAATGCGGCGATCGCGCTGCTGGCGCTGCCCTGGTGGTGGGCCAACGATCTGTCGGGCGTCGATATGGCGTGGCAGCTGGGCGTCGCGCTGATCGTCTTCGCGCTGTTCTTCGCCGCGTTCGTCGCCGGACAGATGGGCGGCGGCGACGTGAAGATGATCGCAGCACTCGCGCTGTGGCTGCCGCCGGGCGGCGTGCTGTCGATGCTGATGGTCATGTCGCTGCTGGGCGGAGGGCTGACGCTGCTGTTCCTTGCCGATCGATGGCGGCGGCGGGCGGCCCAGGTGGCGGAAATTCCCTACGGGATCGCCATCGCCGTCGCCGGCATGCTCGCGATTGCGAACCCGTTCTTAACCCATTTCGGTGATGTTTAACGGCGAATCAACCGGCCAGACGAATGGAAGGGCCAGCTAGGTCATGGATTCTCGGAAACTGTTCCTGCTGATCGGAGCGCTGTTCGTGGCGGGCCTGACCGCGTTCATGGCGCGCAACCTGATGGCCGGCGCTTCGGCCCCCGTCGCCACCGCCGCGCCGATGGCGGCGCCGATCGACGGCCCGCGCGTGCTGGTCGCGACCAAGGCGCTGCCGGTCGGCACGATCATCGATGCGACCGCGCTCCGGTTCACGCCCTGGCCCAAGGAACTGGTCGAAAACGCCTATTTCCTCGAAGCCATGCCCGAATCGCGCAATCTGGTCGGCACCGTCGTCCGCTTCGCCATTCCGGCGGGACAGCCGATCACGCAGGGCGCGCTGGTCAAGCCGGGCGACCGCGGCTTCCTTGCCGCCGCCCTGGGGCCGGGCATGCGCGCGGTCACCGTGCCGGTGTCGGCGCAGAGCGCGGTCGCGGGCTTCGTCTTTCCCGGCGACCGGGTCGACCTGGTGCTGACGCAGACCGTGGCCGGCGGCGGCGACGGCCCGCCGCTCAAGGCATCGGAAACCTTCCTGCGCAACCTGCGCGTGCTGGCGACCGACCAGCGCACCGACAAGAATACCGACGATCAGGGCAAGACTTTGGTGTCGACCTATTCGACCGTGACGGTCGAGGCGACGCCGCGCATTGCCGAGAAGATCGCCGTCGCGCAGACCGTCGGCACGCTGTCGCTGTCGCTGCGTTCGATCGCCGACAACCGTTCCGAACTGGAGGAAGCCATCGCCAGCGGCGATGTGCAGTTGCCGGCCAATGGCGATCCGAAGGCGGAAAAAGCGGCGCTGGAGCGTATCGCCAGCCGCCCGATCGACGGCGGATCGACCTTTTCGACCGGTGCCGACGTGTCGCGTTTCCAGCGCAGCTCGGTGCCGGGCAAGGCCGGCATGATGGCAGGCCCCAGCAATGCCGGACCGCCCGCCGGATCGATGACCGCCACGCCGACGGCACCCGCCGCCCCGGCCGGACCGGTCGTGCGGATCACCCGCGGCAATGATGTGACCGCCGTGCCGGTCGGAGGAGCCAAGTAATGCCTCGCCTGAACCTCATGCGCCGGTCGCTGGCCGCGACCCTGTCGGTCGCGCTCGTCACCGGATCGGCGCTGCCCGCCACCGCGCTCGCCGCGCCCGGCACCGCCGCTGGCGCGGTCCGTGCGGCGCGGGTCGGCACCCCGCCCGCCGGCACGATGCGCCCGACCAACGACGTCCAGCTGTCGATCGGGCAGGGCGAGCTGGTCACGCTGCCTGCCAATGTCGCCGATGTCTGGGTGTCCAACCCCGCGGTCGCCGACGTCTATGTCGGCAATCCGCGCCAGATCCACCTGTTCGGCAAGGCCGATGGCGAAGCGACGATCTTCGCCACCAGCGCCAGCGGGGCGGTCGTCTATGCCGCCAATGTGCGCGTGGGGCAGAACCTGACCTCGCTCGACCGGATGCTGAAGGCGGCGATGCCGGAGGCCGATATCCGCGTGACGACGGTCGGCCAGCTGGCCGTCCTCAACGGTACCATCGCCTCGCCCGCCGACAGCGCGCAGGCCGAACGGCTGGTCGCCTCGCTGCTCAATCCGGGCGTCGCGGTGGGCGATCCCAATGTCGCGCTGAAGATCGGCGTGGTGAACCGGCTGAAGCTGGCCACCCCGCTGCAGGTCAACCTGCAGGTTCGCATTGCCGAGGTCAGCCGCAACTTCGTCAAGAATATCGGAGTCAACCTGACGTCGCGCGACGTGTCGGGCGGCATGCTGTTCGGTGTCGCGCAGGGACGGCAGGGGACGATCACGACCATCCCGGGTTCGCCAACCAATACCGACTTCCTCGCCAATGGCGGGCGTCCCGGCGGCACGCTGTACGGTTTCCCGACCAAGGGCACCAACGGCACCACGCTGAACCTTGCGGGCAAGCTGCTCGGCCTCGAACTGCTCGGCGCGCTCGATCTGGGTGAGCGCATCGGGCAGGTGACGACGCTCGCCAATCCGAACCTGACCGCCCTGTCCGGCGAAACCGGATCGTTCCTCGCGGGCGGCGAAATCCCGATCCCCGTCAGCCAGGGGCTGGGCGCGGTGTCGGTGCAGTACAAGCAGTACGGCGTTAGCCTTGCCTATACGCCGACCGTGCTGGCCGATGGCCGCATCTCGTTGCGCGTCCGCCCCGAAGTATCGCAGCTGTCGGCCGCCGGCGCGGTGCAGATCGACGGCACCACGATCCCCGCGCTCACCACGCGACGGGCTGAAACGACCGTCGAACTGGGCTCGGGTCAGAGCATGATGATCGGCGGTCTGCTATCGAACAGCCATGACAATTCGATCGACAAGGCGCCGGGTCTCGGCGACCTGCCGATCCTCGGCTCGCTGTTCCGCTCGAACGCCTTCACCCGTAACGAAACCGAGCTGGTCATCGTCATCACCCCCTATCTGGTGAAGCCGGTCGACAGCCAGCAACGCATCGCGCTGCCGACCGACGCCTATTCGACCCCCGACGATGTCGAACGGGTGCTGATGGGCCAGCTGACCGGTCAGCGCAAACCGACCCCGCGCCCGGTACCGACCATGGCGCCGCAGGGGGCCGCCCGTCCGGCCATCGGGCTCACCGCACCGGCCCCGGTCGTGCCGGAGTCCGCCAATCCCTCTCCCGCTGCCCCCGCCCCGCGCAAAGGCGGCCGCAGCGCCCAGCCGGTCGCCCCCGGCTTCAGCATCCAGTGAGGCACGCCCCGATGACCCTTTTCCGTATCCTCGCGCTCGGCACGACGATCGCGGTCGCCGGCTGCTCCGGCACCGTTAATCGCGGCGTCGAATCGGTGCATCAGCCGGTGGTCAGCCGCTCCGCCTATGCCTTCGACATGGCGACCGGCCCTGCCGGCCTCGCGCCCGGCGAACGCGCCCGCCTCGCCGGCTGGCTGGAGGCGATGCACCTGCGCTATGGCGACGAGATCGGCGTCGACGATGCCGGGGCCGGCGACGACGCGGTGCGCAGCGACATCGCCGCCGAAGCCGCCCGCGTTGGGCTGCTGCTCGCCGATGCGGTGCCGCCGACGCCCGGCGCCCTCGCCCCCGGCACCGTCCGCGTCGTCGTGTCGCGCATGACCGCCAGCGTGCCGGGATGCCCCGACAACTCGCGCACCTACCAGCCCAATTTTTCGGCGCAGACCTCGTCCGACTTCGGCTGTTCGATCAATTCGAACCTGGCGGCGATGGTCGCGCGTCCGGGCGACATGGTGCTCGGACGCGGCAATGCCGAGACGACCGACACCATGGTCAACACCAAGGCGGTCGGCGCGCTGCGCCGCGCGGCGCCCAGCGGCAATGGCGGACAGGTCAGCAACGCCGCGGGCAGCACCGGCGGTTCGGGCGGGAGCAGCCAGTAATGAACGCCCCCTTCTCCCTCGCCAAATCCGGGCAGCGCGACGCCTTCGTCGCGTTCGTCTGCGACGAAAACTCGGCCGAAACGCTGCGCGGCGTCGCCGGCGACCATGGCTGGCCGGTCGAAAAGGTGATGAAGGGCGGGCTGCGCAATGCGGTGCAGACGCTGTCCGTCTCTGCCAGCCCGCACATCCTGTTCGTCGACCTGTCCGAATCGGGCGATCCGCTGAACGACATCAACGGCCTGGCCGAAGTGTGCGAACCGGGCACGATCGTCATCGCCATGGGGCAGGTGAACGACGTCCGCCTGTACCGCGACCTGCTGTCCAGCGGCATCCACGACTATCTGCTCAAGCCGCTCAACCCCGACATGGTGCGCGAATCGATCGCGCAGGCCCATGCCCTGCTCCATGCGCCCAAGGCGGCGGAGGCTAGTGCCGAACGCCCGCACTGCGCGGTCGCGATCATCGGCACGCGCGGCGGCGCGGGCGCCTCGACCATCGCCACCTCGCTGGCATGGCTCAGCGGCGAACAGGAAAAGCGCAGCACGGCGCTGCTCGACCTCGACGTCCATTTCGGCACGGGGGCATTGGGCCTCGACCTCGAACCCGGTCGCGGGCTGACCGATGCGATCGAGAATCCGAGCCGCATCGACGGGTTGTTCATCGAACGCGCCATGGTGCGTGCCGGCGAACGGCTGTGCGTGCTGTCGGCTGAAGCGCCGATCAACGCGCCGATCCAGACCGACGGCACCGCCTTCTACCAGTTGCAGGAGGAGATGCGCGCCGCGTTCGAAACGACGATCGTCGACCTGCCGCGCGGCATGCTGGTTGCCTATCCGCATCTGGTGGAGGAAGTGCAGACCGCCGTGATCGTCACCGAACTGACGCTCGCCGCCGCGCGCGACACGATCCGGTTGCTGTCGTGGTTCCGTTCCAACGCGCCGCACGTCACCGTCATCCTGGTCGGCAACAAGCTGCAACCGGTCGCGAACCAGGAAATCAGCCGCAAGGACTTCGAAGGATCGATCGAACGCAAGCTCGACTTCGCCATCGCCTGGGACGGCAAGCTTGCGGCGCAGGCGGCCAAGCTCGGCAAGCCGCTGGCCGAAGCGGGCAAGGGCAATCGCGCGCTGGCCCCGCTGATCGACCTGTCGCGGCACCTGTGCCAGCTGCACGACGCCGACGAGGATGACGACGGCAAGGGCGCGGCGAAGGGCAAGGGGGCAAAGGGCGGCACCTCGCTGATCGGCAAGCTCGCCGGGCTGCGTGCTCGCCTGCCCGCCCGGGCCAAGAAATAGGCGCAGGACCCACGGCGATGGACCTGCTCCCCCTCCTCCTGCTCGCCACCGGCGCGGCGATGACGCTGGTGCTGCTGGTGCTCGCCCTGTCCGGACCGTCGGGCGAGCGGGCGCGCAACCGGCGGTTGCTGGCGGTGCGCGAGCGTCATGCCTCCGCCGCCAGCGCGACCGCGATGGAAGCGCAGATGCGCCGCATCGGCAACCGGAGCACCAGCAAGGCCGATCGCACCGCCGCGCGTTTCCTGCCCAATGTCGAACAATTGAAGCTGCGTTTGCAAAAGACCGGCCGCAACTGGACCCTTGCCCAATATGGCAAGGTGTCGCTCGGCATCATCGTCGCGGTCTTCGCCCTGCTGCTGCTGCGCGGCTTTCCGCTGGTCCTCGCGCTGCTGCTGGCGCTGGCTGCCGGCATGGGCCTGCCGCATTTCGCGGTGGGCTTCGTCATCAAGAAACGCATCGCGCGCTTCACCGCCAAATTCCCCGACGCGATCGAATTGCTGGTCCGGGGTCTCCGCTCCGGTCTGCCGATCACCGAGACGATGACCGTCGTCGGTCAGGAAGTCGACGGCCCGGTCGGCGAGGAATTCCGCCTGGTCAGCGACCGGATGAAGATCGGCCGCTCGCTCGACGCCGCGCTGCAGGAAACCGGCGACCGGCTCGGCACGCCCGAGTTCCAGTTCTTCATCATCACCATCGCCATCCAGCGCGAAACCGGCGGCAACCTTGCCGAAACGCTCGCGAACCTCGCCGACGTGCTGCGCAAGCGGATGCAGATGAAGCTGAAGATCAAGGCGATGTCGTCGGAATCCAAGGCGTCCGCCTATATCGTCGGGTCGCTGCCCTTCATCGTGTTCGGCATGATCTGGGTCATCAACGACACCTATATGCAGAATTTTTTCGTGGATCCGCGGCTGATGATCGCGGGCATGGGCGGGCTGCTGTGGATGGGGATCGGCGCCTTCATCATGGCCAAGATGGTCAATTTCGAGATCTGATGCGATGATAGCCGCCGCGCCCAACCCCACCTTCTTCGGCTTCGACGTCGTCAATGTCGCGACGATCCTGTCGGCGGTCGCCGTCCTGTCGGTGATGCTGGCGATCTATATCGCAACGACCTCGCGCGACCCGATGACCCGCCGGGTCAAGGCGCTGAACGACCGCCGCGAACAGCTGAAGGCCGGCATCACCGCATCGACCAGCAAGCGTCGTGCGAAGCTGGTGCAGAAGAACGACGCGACCGACCGCATCCGCGGGCTGTTGTCGTCGATGAAGGTGCTGCAGGATTCGCAGCTGAAGGTCGCGCAGCTGAAACTGATGCAGGCGGGCATCCGGTCGAAGGACTGGGCGGTCGCGGTCATCTTCGGGCGGCTGGTGCTGCCGATCGTGTTCGGCCTGCCGATGCTCTACATCGTCTATGGCACCGACACCTTCGCCGACTGGTCGCCGCTGAAAGCCTATGGCCTGGTCGCGGGCACCTTCATCCTCAGCTACAAGGCGCCCGACATCTATCTGAAGAACAAGATCACCAAACGGTCGGACGCGATCCGCAAGGGGCTTCCCGACGCGCTGGACCTGCTGGTGATCTGCGCCGAAGCCGGCCTGACGGTCGACGCCGCCTTCACCCGCGTCGCGCGCGAACTGGGCCGCGCCTATCCCGAACTGGGCGAGGAATTCTCGCTGACCGCGATCGAGCTGGGCTTCCTGACCGAACGGCGTCAGGCGTTCGAAAACCTCGCGATGCGCATCAACCTCGACGCAGTGAAGGGCGTGGTCACGACCATGATCCAGACCGAGAAATACGGCACCCCGCTCGCCTCCGCGCTGCGCGTGCTGTCGGCGGAATTCCGCAACGAACGCATGATGCGCGCCGAGGAAAAGGCCGCGCGCCTTCCCGCGATCATGACCGTGCCGCTGATCCTCTTCATCCTCCCCACCCTGTTCGTCGTCATCCTGGGGCCGGCGGCGTGCAGCATCAGCGACGCGTTCGGCAAATAGGCATCGGGGGCCGGCGGGAACGCCGCCCCGCCCCGTCCGTTATCGCCCCGTAACCAATCAAAGGGGCTTGCACGATGCTGTTCCAGACGCCGACCCAGTTCGCGGTCCTCGCACTGTTGCTGCTTGCCGGCTGGTTCTTCGGCCTCGCATCGTCTTCGGGCGGCAAGAAATGGAAGCAGCGCTATCGCGACGAGGAAGCCGCGCACAAGGCCTATCGCGCCGAAGTCGCCGCCGACCTGAAGGCCCGCGACGAACGCCTGCGCGAAGTGGAGGCCGAACGCGACCGGCTGGCCAAGGAACGCAGCACCGCCACCGCGACCGCCGCGACGGCCGCCACCGGCGCGGCCGCGGCCAGCAGCAGCGGCGGCGGTTTCTTCGGCTGGGGCGGCGACAATCTGTCGCGCATTCGCGGCATCGATGCCGACCTCGAACGGGCACTCGGCCAGCGCGGGATCAAGACCTATCGTGCGATCGAGCAGCTGACCGAAGCCGACGAACGCGCGCTCGAGGAGGATCTGCGCCTTCGTCCGGGCACGATCGACGCCGAACATTGGCGCGAACAGGCGGCAATGCTGCGCGAAGGCCGCGACGACGACCATCGCAGCCGCTGGGGCTGATCGGGCTATGGTCACTCCGGGCTTGTCGCGGGGTGACGTTTCCTTGACGATCCGGCCTAGCCCGCTGCACCTTCCCGCGCATCAAAGGCTCGCTGCGCCGACAGCACCGTCCCGATCCGCGCTTCCGACCACGTCATCAACGCCCGCAGCGCATCGATCAATTCGCCGCCCAGCGGCGTGATCGCATAGCTGACGCTGACCGGCTTGGTCGCGACGACATGCCGCGTCACCAGCCCGTCGCGCTCCAGCATGCGCAGCGTCTGGCTCAGCATCTTCTGCGACACACCGGCGATCCGCCGTTTCAGTTCGTTGAAGCGATACGGCTCCTCGCCCAGCAACAGCAGCACCAGCACGCTCCATTTGTCGCCGATCCGGTCGAGCAACAGCCGTGTCGGGCAATCGGCGGCGAACACGTCGCCCTTCAGCCACGCGGTTTCCACCGGGTTACCTCGTATCGGAAAAGTGCCGTCTTGCGTCATCGGTTTCCCCATAGCACGTGGTCACCATTGGATACCACAGGAGACTGACGATGGATGTTGCGGTACTGGGCGCAAGCGGCAATGCCGGTTCGGAGATCACGCGGGAGCTGGCCCGTCGCGGCCACAGCGTCCGCGCGATCGCCCGCAAGCCCGATGCGATCCCGGACCTGCCCGGCGTGACCCGGCTGGCGGGCGACGCGCATGATCCCGTGGTACTCGGCCCGCTGATCGCCGGCGCCGACGCGGTCATCAGCGCACTGCATTTCGACGTCACCGCCGACACGTTGCTCGCAGCGCTCCGCCAGGCGGGCGTCGGACGGCTGCTGGTCACCGGCGGCGCGGCCAGCCTGGAGGTCGCGCCCGGCGTGCGGCTGATCGATTCGCCCGACTTCCCGGCCGAATGGCGCGAGTTCGCGATGGGTGGCATCGCCTTTCTCGACGCGCTGCGCTCGGTCGAGGATATCGACTGGACCTTCTTCTCGCCCGCCGCGCTGATCGAGCCGGGCGAGCGCACCGGCCGCTATCGGCTCGGCACCGATACGCTGGTCACCGACGATGCCGGGGTCAGCCGGATCAGCTTCGCCGATTATGCCATCGCGATGGTCGACGAGCTGGAGGCGCATCGCCACCCGCGCGCCCGCTTCACCGCCGCCTATTGAGGCTGCACCCCGCCCCGGTTTGCGCCGGGGCGGGCAGCGATCAGAACGTCACCCATTCCGGGCCGCCGGGGAACACCACATCCTCGACCTTGTCGCCGATCTTGGTGACCGCCAGCAGCAGCGCGAGCACGACGAGCAGGTCGAACACGATCACCGCGCCCCAGACGAACGCCGGGTGGAACGGACCGACACGGTCGAACCCGTCCTTCGTCACCCGTGCCGCATCGTTCGTCATCACGCTTCTCACTTCTTCAATGCGGCCTGTGCCGCCGCCAACCGGGCGATCGGCACGCGATAGGGGCTGGCCGACACATAGTCCAACCCGACCTTTTCGCAGAAGGCGATCGACGCCGGATCGCCGCCATGTTCGCCGCAGATGCCGAGCTTGATGTCGCTCCGGGTCTTGCGCCCCCGCTCGGCGGCCAGCTCGATCAGCTCGCCCACGCCCTCGACATCGATCGAGACGAACGGATCGCGGGCATAGATGCCCTTTTCGACATAGGCGCCCAGGAACCGGCTGGCATCGTCGCGGCTGACGCCCAGCGTCGTCTGCGTCAGGTCGTTGGTCCCGAACGAGAAGAACTGCCCGGCCTCGGCGATCTCCCCGGCCTTGAGCGCGGCGCGCGGCAGTTCGATCATCGTGCCGACCAGATACTCGATTCGGCGGCCCTTGTCGGCGAACACGGCTTCCGCCGCCTTGTCGATCACCGTCTTCATCAGCTCCAGCTCGCGCTTGGTGCCGACCAGCGGGATCATCACCTCGGGGATCGGCGCCTCGCCCGACTTCTCCGCGACGATCACCGCCGCTTCGAAGATCGCCCGCGCCTGCATCTCGTAGATTTCCGGATAGGTCACGCCCAGCCGGCAACCGCGATGGCCCAGCATCGGGTTGAATTCGTGCAGCTCGGCCGCGCGGCGCTTGAGCTGTTCGACCTCGATCCCCGCCGCCTGCGCCACTTCGGCGAACTCGGCTTCCTCATGCGGCAGGAATTCGTGCAGCGGCGGGTCGAGCAGGCGGATGGTGCACGGCAGGCCGACCATCACCTCGAAAATCTCGACGAAGTCGCTGCGCTGTTCGGGCAGCAGCTTGTCGAGCGCCACGCGACGCCCGGCCTCGTCCTCGGCCAGAATCATCTGCCGCACGGCGGTGATCCGCGACTGTTCGAAGAACATGTGCTCGGTGCGGCAGAGGCCAATCCCCTCCGCCCCGAAATCGCGCGCGGTGCGGCAATCGAGCGGCGTTTCGGCATTGGTCCGCACCTTGAGGCGACGAACGCCATCGGCCCATTCCATCAGCGTGCCGAAATCGCCAGCCAGTTCGGGCTGCACCGTCGCGACCGCGCCTGCCATCACCTCGCCGGTCGCGCCGTCGATGGTGACGATATCGCCCTCGCGGATTTCGCGCGAACCGACCTTCATCACGCCTGCCTTGGCATCGATCGAGATCGACCCTGCGCCCGACACGCAGGGACGGCCCATGCCGCGCGCCACGACGGCGGCGTGGCTGGTCATGCCGCCGCGTGCGGTCAGGATGCCGCGCGCCGCATGCATGCCGTGAATGTCTTCCGGGCTGGTCTCGGTACGGATCAGGATCACCGCGTCACCGGCGTTCGAGCGCCGCTCGGCGGTGTCGCTGTCGAACACCGCGATGCCGCTCGCCGCCCCCGGCGAGGCGGGCAGCCCCTTGGTCAGCACGTCGCGCGCCGCCTTCGGGTCGAGCGTCGGGTGGAGCAGCTGGTCCAATGCCTGCGGATCGACCCGCGCGATCGCCTCCTCGCGGCTGATCAGCCCTTCCTCGGCCATGTCGACCGCGATCTTCAGCGCCGCCTTCGCAGTGCGCTTGCCCGACCGGGTCTGCAGCATCCACAATTTGCCCTGCTGCACCGTGAATTCGATGTCCTGCATGTCGCGGTAATGCCGCTCCAGCCGGTCGAACACCGCCGCCAGCTCGGCATAGGCGTCGGGCATCGCCTCTTCCATCGACAGCGGCTTGGCATTCGCCGCCGCCCGCGCCGCGGTGGTCAGATATTGCGGCGTGCGGATACCCG
Organism: Sphingomonas hankookensis; assembly: GCF_028551275.1. Classification (NCBI taxonomy): domain Bacteria; kingdom Pseudomonadati; phylum Pseudomonadota; class Alphaproteobacteria; order Sphingomonadales; family Sphingomonadaceae; genus Sphingomonas; species Sphingomonas hankookensis. The sequence continues at coordinate 1,352,487 of NZ_CP117025.1, read as the reverse complement.
CGACCACGTCCTCGCCCTGCGCGTTGATCAGGAATTCGCCGTAATAGGCGTTGGCGCCGGTCGAGGGATCGCGGGTGAAGGCCACGCCGGTCGCCGACGTGTCGCCCATATTGCCGAACACCATCGCCTGCACGTTGACCGCCGTGCCCCAGTCGCCGGGAATGTCGTTCAACCGGCGATAGACCTTGGCGCGGTCCGCCTGCCACGATCCGAACACCGCGCCGATCGCGCCCCACAACTGGTCGTGCACGTCCTGCGGGAACGGCTTGCCCCACAGCTCGACGACGATGTCCTTGTACTGGGCGACCAACGCACGCCAGTCGTCGGCGGTCAGGTCGGTGTCGAGATAATAGCCGCGATCTTCCTTCGCGATCTCCAGCGCTTCCTCGAACCGGCCATGGTCGAGTTCGAGCACCACGTCCGAATACATCTGGATGAAGCGGCGATAGCTGTCCCAGGCGAAGCGCGCATCGTCCGACACCGCCGCCAGCCCCTCGACCGTCCGGTCGTTGAGACCCAGGTTCAGCACCGTGTCCATCATCCCCGGCATCGACACCCGCGCGCCTGAGCGGACCGACACCAGCAGCGGGTCGGCTTCGTCGCCGAAGCGCTTGCCGGTGATCCCCTCGATATGCGCGATGCCGGTGGCGACTTCGTCACGCAGCGAATCAGGGAAGGTCTCGCCATCCTCGTAATAGCGGGTGCACATCGTCGTCGCGATGGTGAAGCCCGGCGGCACCGGCAGCCCGATCGACGCCATCTCCGCCAGGTTCGCGCCCTTGCCGCCCAGCAGCGTCTTGTCGCCCGACCCTCCGTCCGAAACCCCGCCGCCGAACCGATAGACATACTGCGTCATGCTCGTTCCCTTCCATCCGGGCCGACGGCCACGGGGTTAGCATCGGAGTGTGACGAATCACCCTCCGCTCCCCACCCCGTTAAACGGGTTAAACCGATAGGTCAGCCCTCGATTTTCGAAAAATCGGCGACCCGGTGCACCGCATCGCGCACCCGTGCCAGCAGCGCCAACCGCGCGGTGCGCTTGTGCGGGTCGGCATCGTTGACCGTGACGTCGGTGAAGAAGGCGTCGATCGGCGCGCGCAGCGTCGCAAGCGCCGCCATCGCCCCGGCGAAATCCTCCGCCTCGACCGCCTTTTCCGCCTGCGGCTCGGCTGCATCGAGCGCCGCGATCAGCGCCGCTTCGGCCGGCTCGCGATCATAGTCGCGCGCCTCGCGCTCGGTCCGCGCCAGTTCGGCGACGACCGGCGCGAAGTCGGGGTCCTCGACCATGGCAAGCGGATCTTCCTCGCCGGTTTCGGGGATATGCTTGCTGGCGCCGGGCGCTTCCTTCTTCAGGATATTCGCCGCGCGCTTATACCCCGCGAGCAGGTTCGCCCCGTCCTCGGTCGTGACGAACGCCTGCAACGCATGGACGCGGGCGAGCAGGCGGACGAGATCGTCCTCGCCGCCCAGCGCGAAGACGGCGTCGATCAGGTCGTGGCGGACGCCCGCCTCGCGCTGTTGGACTTTCAGGCGGTCGGCGAAGAAGTCGATAATTTCATCAATGCTGTCGAAAAGTCGACCAGCTACTTCAACATCCTCGTTAAATTTTTTGGCGTCTGACGCACTCAACGCCACCTCGATATACCGCCCTCCAACATGATACAGTTGCGCAGCGGTACCGTCTTCGCTTCCGACAAGAGGTCCCGGCGGAATCATCTTACCGTCATCATTGAGTCGAACGCTGTTGGCTGGAACCGACTTTACGGCGCCAGCAATGATATACTGAGTTAAAGCTGTATTGAGTATCTCATTCAAATTCACCCGCAGCTTGTTTTGGGTCAGCAAAGCGATAATTGCGATACCGGAGCGGCGCAGAGCGAATGGATCTTTCGATCCACTCGGCCTCATCCCACGACTGAAAAATCCGGCAATCGTATCCAGCTTATCCGCTAGCGCCACCGCAACCGTCACCGGCGCGGTCGGAACGTCATCCCCCTGCCCGACCGGCTTGTAGTGATCGCGCACCGCCTCGGCGACTTCCGCCGGCTCGCCCTGCGCGGCGGCATAATAGCCGCCCATCAGCCCCTGCAATTCGGGGAACTCGCCGACCATGCCGGTGACCAGATCGGCCTTGGCCAGCCGCGCGGCGCGTTCGGCCATATCGGCCAACGTCTCCCTCTCCCCTTCAGGGGAGTTCCGGGTCGGTTGTGCCCCCGGCACAACCTCAACAGCGCGGGGCGCTGTTGACTCGGAACTGGCCGGGGAGAGGGGGCTGTCCGCAGGAGCCGAGGCTTCGGTGGAAGCCCCCTCTCCCAACCCTCTCCTCTGAAGGGGAGAGGGCTTTACTACGCCGCTTTCAACCAGCCACCGCGCCAGCTTCGCCACCCGCTCGACCTTGTCGGCGACCGTGCCCAGCTTCTCATGAAACACGATCTTCTCGAGCTTGGGCAGCTGGTCCTCCAGCCGCGTCTTCAGATCGGTTTCGTAGAAGAATTTCGCATCCGACAGCCGCGCCGCCAGCACCTTAGCATTGCCCGCGACGATCCGCTCGCCGCCGTCCGCCGCATCGATATTGGCGGTGCAGACGAACGCGTTCGCCAGCTTGCCCTCCGCGTCGCGGCAAACGAAGTACTTCTGGTTCACCCGCGCGGTCAGCTGGATGACCTCGGGCGGAACGCTGAGAAACGCCTCGTCGAACCGCCCCAGCAACGGCACCGGCCATTCGGTCAGCCCGGCATTCTCCGCCAGCAGCCCTTCATCCTCGACCAAGGTCAGCCCGGCACCCTGCGCCGCCATCTTGGCGCCGACCGCGATGATCGCCGCGCGCTCATTCTGGTCGACGATGACATGGGCATCGCGCAGCGTCTCGACATAGCTCTCCGCCGACGCGATCGTCACCGGCCCCCCGTGATGGAAGCGATGCCCCATCGTCTCCGCACCGCTCGTGACACCGGCGACCTCGCACGGCACCACCGCGCCACCGAACAGCGCGACGATCCCCTGCAACGGCCGCACCCAACGCGGGGACTCCGGGCTGAGCGACGCCGCGCCCCAGCGCATCGACTTGGGCCAGGGGAACCCACGCACGATCGCCGGGATCGCCGCCGCCAGCACCTGCGCCGTCTCGCGCCCTGGCACTTCGGTCACCGCGAACAACACGCCGTCGCGCTCGGTCAGCGCCTCGCGCGTCAGCCCGGTCTTGCGCAGAAACCCTTCCAGCGCCTGCGGCGGGGCGGAGGCGCGCGGCCCCTTCACTTCCTCGCGCACCGGCTCGGTAGCCTCGGGCAAGTCATACGCGATCAGCGTCAAGCGACGCGGCGTGGCATAGGTCGTGATCCGCGGCGCGGCGATCCCGGCCTTCGCCAGTTCCCCGACGAACAGCTTGGCCAGATCCTCACGGGCCTTGGCCTGCATCCGCGCCGGGATTTCCTCGCTGCGCAGTTCGAGCAGAAAATCGGTCATGCCACCCACCCCGGATACTTTGCCTGCCATGTCGGCGTCTGCGTCTCGATGAACTTCGCGCAGCTGGCCTTCGCCAGATCACGCACGCGGCCGATATAGGCCTGCCGCTCGGCGACGGAGATCACGCCGCGCGCGTTCAGCAGGTTGAACACATGGCTCGCCTCGATCGCCTGTTCATAGGCCGCGATCGGCACGTCGTTGGCCAGTGCATTCTCGCACTCGGCCGCCGCCTTTTTGAACAGGTCGAACAGGCCATCGGTATCGGCGACCTCGAAATTCCACTTCGACATCTGGCGCTCGTTTTCGAGGAACACGTCGCCATAGGTGACGCCCCCCCTCCCCTCAGCAGCGTCATTGAACGCCAGGTCGTACACGCTGTCCTTATCCTGGATGTACATCGCCAGCCGTTCAAGGCCGTAGGTCAGCTCGCCCGCGACCGGCTTGCAGTCGAACCCGCCCATCTGTTGGAAATAGGTGAACTGGGTGACTTCCATCCCGTCGCACCATACTTCCCAGCCCAGCCCCCATGCGCCCAGCGTCGGCGATTCCCAATCGTCCTCGACGAAGCGGATGTCGTGCTGCGTGAAGTCGATCCCGATCGCCGCCAGCGACCCCAGATACAGCTCCTGCAGGTTCGGCGGCGACGGCTTCAAAATCACCTGATACTGGTAATAATGCTGCAGCCGGTTGGGGTTCTCGCCATAGCGCCCGTCGGTCGGCCGGCGCGACGGCTGGACGAACGCCGCGTTCCACGGCTCCGGCCCCAGCGCGCGCAGCGTCGTCGCCGGGTGGAACGTCCCCGCCCCCATCCGCATGTCATAGGGTTGCAGGATGACGCAGCCCTTGTCGCTCCAGTAATCGTGGAGCGTCAGGATCATTTTCTGGAAGCTGAGCGGGGCGGCCATGGTTTCGCCTTTGAATGCAGGAATGCCCCGCGCCTAGCCGCATCGCCGATCGCCGGTCAAGCGAACCGCATGTCAGGTTAAACCGACATCGTGTCAGGTAGCATTGACACAAAGCACGAATCGGCGGATACATAGTCAGGTAAACACGACACATTGTCGCTGATCGTTGACATGGAAGGTCACTGCGATGCCCCGCCCCGACACCCAAGGCTACACGCTGTTCGTCGTCGCGCTGTGCGCAGCCGTCGCCGCAATGGCCGCCGACCGCAACGAACGGCCCACACCGCCCCCCGCGCCGACCAGCGGCATTTCCTTCGCCGCCCAACTCGGCGATGCGGCGGTATCGCTATCGTGGCGGTGAGCGGTTCGTGAAGAACCGGCTCAAGATTCTGCGCGCCGAACGCGACTGGAGCCAGGCCGAACTGGCCGGGCGGCTCGACGTATCGCGTCAGGCGGTGAATGCGATCGAAACCGGCAAGCACGACCCGTCGCTCCCGCTCGCCTTCCGCATGAGCCGGTTGTTCGGCCTGCCGATCGAACAGATTTTCGAGGATGACGTCGATGGTTGAGGATTGGGGCGCCGCCCGCGAACGACAGCGCCGCCGGCGGCGATGGATCTGGGTCGCGGCAGCCATCGCCGTCGTCGCGCTGGCACCGCTGGTCACGACCTTCGTGCTGGGCATCGTCGAGGGGTATAGCGAGGTCGCCGACCCTGCGCGCGCGATCCGCACCCGCGACCATGCCGGCTATATCGCCATCGGCATCGCGCTGCTCGGCGCGCTCGTCTTCAACCTGCGGATCTGGCGCAATGCCGATGAGGTCGAGCGGCGGCAGATGACGGAGGCGGCGGCCGTCACAGGAATCGCCGCGCTGGTCGCGCTGCCGGTCCTGTCGCTCGCGGCGAAACCGCTGGCGCTGCCCAATCCGGCGATGATCGGCTGGGCCGTCGCCATCGCCGCGCTGGTCGCGACCCGCATCGTCCAGCACCTGCGCGGATGATCGCGCGGATCGTCGCCGCACTGTTCGGCTGGCTGTCGCTCGCCAGCCCGGTCGCGGCCCCGCCGATACTCATGCCGGCGCTCTGGGTCGCGCGCGATGCCGATACGGTGATCTGGCTGTTCGGCACGGTGCATCAATTGCGGCCGGGAACGCCGTGGCTGACCGGCGCGGTGGCGGACGCCTTTGCCGACAGCGACACGCTGGTCCTCGAAATCCCCGAACCCACGCCCGACGACATGAGCGCGGCGGTAGTACAGGTCACGCCGCCCCGCCCCGCCCCGCTGCCCCCGGCCCTCGACCGCAGCCTGCGCGCGCGGGCGGCCGAGCTGGGCTTCCCCCGCAATGCCTTCGACAGGACCGACCCGTGGTTCGCCGCGACGGTCCTCGCCGCGCAACCGCTGGCGCAGGCCGGCTACCGCAGCGAGCCCGCCCCCGAGACGCTGCTGACGAAACTCGCCGATCGAACCGGCAAGCCGGTCACCGCATTCGAAACGCTCGGCCAGCAACTTGGCCTCTTCGCCGCCCTGCCGCAGGCCGCCCAGCGCACGATGCTGGAGCGCACCCTCGCCGAGCGCGATCCGGTGCCGGCGATGGACCGGGTCGTCGCCACCTGGGGCCGTGGCGACGTCGCGACGCTCGACCGGCTGCTGGGCGAGGATATGACGCAAGCCGGTCCGGCGGTGCGCGCCGCGCTGCTCGACCGGCGCAACGCCGCCTGGGCGCGCACCATCGCCAGGTGGATGCGCCAGCCGGGTACGCGCTTCGTCGCGGTCGGCGCGGGGCATCTGACCGGGCCGGGCAGCGTGCAGGATCGGTTGCGGAAGATGGGTTTGGAAGTGATGCGGGTGCAATAGCACCCCACCCCGTTCGGTTCGAGCAGCTTCGAGCCTGTCGAGAAGCGTCCGTCGAGAACGCCCCGCTTGGGGCACCCCCTTCTCGACTACGGTTCTCGACAGGCTCGAACCTCCGCTCGAAGCAAACGGGGGTGGAGGAAACGGGGCACCCAACCTTGCCTTTCCCCCCAAACTCCCCTATGCGCCCGCGCTTGTTCGTGCCGGGGTCATCCCTGGAGGCCCGGCCGCGCAAGACACATCAATACGTACTCAAGGAAGACATGATGAGCGACACGCTGAATCTGTCGGCCGAGACGCGCGATCGGGTAGGCAAGGGAGCCTCCCGCGCCCTGCGTCGCGATGGCCGCGTCCCCGCCGTGATCTATGGCAACAAGCAGGACCCGGAGGGCATTCACCTGAACGCCCGCGAACTCATGAAGGCGCTGATGACCGGCCACTTCATGAACTCGGTCATCATGGTCGATGTCGGCGGCAAGAAGGTTCGCACCCTGGCCAAGGACGTCGCGTTCGACGTCGTCACCGACCAGCCGATCCATGTCGACTTCCTGCGCATCGCCAAGAACGCGACCGTGACCGTCGCCGTGCCGGTGACCTTCACCAACGAAGACGACGCCCCCGGCATCAAGCGGGACGGCGGCGTGCTGAACGTCGTGACCCATGAAATCGAACTGACCGTCGAAGCGTCGAACATCCCGACCGAGATCGTCGTCGACCTGACCGGCCGCGAAGTCGGTGACTCGATCCACCTGTCGGACATCGACCTGCCGAACGGTGCCGAAGCGACCGCATCGGAAGACGCCGTGACCGTCGCGACGATCACCCCGCCGACCACGCTGACCGCCGAGGACGAGGCGCTCGACGCCGAAGTTGCCGAAGCGCAGTCGGCCGAAGCCGCTGCGGAAGGCGAAGACGCCGAGGGCGAGGACAAGGCCGAGGGCTGATCCGCCCCGCCTTTGTGCTGCTGATGGGGAGTGGGATGGCAATGCCGTCCCGCTCCCTTTGCGTTTGGGGTGCGTTTTTTCCGCCCACACGTCATCCCAGCGGCGCCCCCCACCTCCTGCCCACACGTCATCCCGGCGAAGGCCGGGATCCATGGACACGGCCACGTCGCGCTTCGATCGCGAACACCCGACACAATGGATTCCGGCCTCCGCCGGAATGACGATAGTGGCGAAGCAAAGGCCCCCCATCGTCGTTCCCGCGCAGGCGGGAACCCATAAACGCAACGCCTGTAGCTCCATCGCAAACGCCAGCGGCAATGGATTCCCGCCTTCGCGGGAATGACGGTTATGGCTACAGGCGTTCCGCACCCACCCGCCACCAAAGGACGCCCTCAATGCAGCTCTGGACCGGCCTGGGTAATCCCGGCCCGCAATATGCGATGCATCGCCACAATATCGGCTTCATGGCGGTCGACGCGATCGCGGAGGTCCATGGCTTCGCCGCGCCCAAACGCGCGTTCCAGGGCTGGATACAGGAAGGGCGGATCGGATCGGAAAAGATCCTGCTGCTCAAACCCGGCACCTGGATGAACGAAAGCGGCCGTTCGGTCGGCGAAGCGATGCGCTTCTACAAGCTCACGCCGCAGGACGTGACCGTCTTCCACGACGAACTCGACCTCGCCCCGTTCAAGCTCAAGGTAAAGATCGGCGGCGGCCATGCCGGCCATAATGGCCTGCGCTCGACCGACGCGCATATCGGCCCCGACTTCCGCCGCATCCGCCTCGGCATCGGCCATCCGGGGCACAAGGACCGGGTAACGCCCTATGTGCTCGGCAATTTCGCCAAGGCCGAGCTGGACGACCTGACCGACCTGCTCGGCGCCGTCGCGGCGGAGGCGCCGTGGCTGGCGGCGAACGACGACGTGCGCTTCATGAACGAGGTGGCGCGGCGGATGGGGTAGAGCTCCCCTTCCGGCCTCCCCATTCCCCTGTCCCCGCCCAAGCGTCACCCCAGCGCAGGCTGGGTCTCCCCGTGAAGACACACAACGCCAACCAACCGGGATACCCCAGCCTGCGCTGGGGTGACGCTGGAGGTCGGCAATACCGCAAGATCGGTCGAGCGCCGCCACCCTTCCCCCGCGCATACCACCCGTGCCACACAGGACACGGACATGACGCCGACCACCCCCTATCACGACCGGATGCAGCGCGCGCTCGACCATATCGACCGGCATCTGGACGACGAACTCGACCTCGCCAGCATCAGCGCGGTCGCGGCCTTTTCCAAATATCACTTCCATCGCCAGTTCGTTGCGACCTTCGGACTGCCGGTCCATCGCTATGTCCAGCTTGCCCGGTTGCAGCGCGCGTCCCACCGGCTGGCGTTCCACGCCGACCGCGTGACCGATGTCGCGCTGGATGCGGGGTACGACGCGCCCGATGCCTTTGCCCGCGCCTTTCGGCGGCATTTCGGCCAGTCGCCGTCCTCTTTCCGTTCCGTGCCTGACTGGGCACCGTGGCGCGCGGCGCTTCTGCCGCTGGATCATGCGAGGAACCGATCCATGCCGACCTATGACGTCACCATTCGCGACTTTCCCGACACGCCGATCGCCTGTCTGTCGCACGAGGGCGACATGGCGAGCATCGGCGACAGCATCCGCCGCTTCATCGCGTGGCGCCGCGCGAACCGCCTGCCGCCGTCCGACGCCGCGACCTTCAACGTCTTCCACGGCGACCCGCACGACCCCCACGCCGGCCCGGTCCGTATCGACCTGTGCGTCGCCACTGAACGCGCGTTTCCGATGGCAGACGGCATTACCACCGGCCTGATCCCCGGCGGTCGCTGCGCCGTGATCCGCATCGCCGGCCGCGCCGACGACCTCGAAGCCCCCGCGCTCCACCTCTATCGCGACTGGCTCCCCATCAGCGGCGAGGAACTCCGCGACTTCCCCCTTTTCTGCCAGCGGGTCCGCTTCGCCCCGGAAGTCGCCGAGCATGATGCGATCACCGACCTGTTCCTGCCGCTGCGCTAGGCGGTCCAAAAAGGCGGGAACAGCTACTCCCGCTTGCGGATGCCTCTTTGAAAGTCGCGGTCGACGACAGAAGCCTGCCGTACCCCGCGCGGGCGGGGGTCCAGAGCCAAGCAAAACGACGGGTTGCGTGTGTCGCCCTGGACCCCCGCCTGCGCGGGGGTACGTAACAGGGGAATGCTTCAGATGTTCGCGGGCAAGAAAACTGGCTTTCCTACGCCCTCCGCCATCGTCATGCTCGCCCGGTCCAAGCCATGTCCCGCGTACCGCCACGCACCGGATCGAACGCAACGCAAACTATCGTGCGAGTGTGAACTTAGTGAACTTTGCCCCATCCGTACTACCGAACCGACGACCCCGCGAACACGCCACTAGTGTGAACTTAGTGAACTTTGGCCACGCCTTGCGCCGCGCCGCCCCTGCCCGATAGGAAGCATTCCATGGCCAAACCCTTGCAACTGCTCGCCTTCCTGTTCCTGCTGCTGACCGGCACCGCCGCACTGGCCGCGCCGCGCTGCACCGCCGGTCCTGCGAACCAGTCGCAACGGATCACGATCAACGACGGCATGCGCTCGGTGCTGCTCCACCTGCCGCCGGGCTTCGATCCGGCGCGGCCGGCACCGCTCGTCATCCTGCTCCACGGCAGCGGCGGCACCGGCGCGGCGATGCTGCGCGACTCGAACCTAGCCGAGGCAGCGGACAAGCACGGCTTCATCGTCGCCGCGCCCGATGCCGGCATCCCCCATGACCAGGGCTTCGTCTGGAACATTCCTGGCGTTCCCACCGTCGCCGGCACCATCCCCGGCCCCGACGCCCCCGACGACGTGAAGTTCATCGGCGCGCTGATCGACCAGCTGGCCAAGGCGGGCTGCGCCGATCCCGCCCGCGTCTATGCCACCGGCCTGTCGGGGGCGGGCGAATGACCTCGTGGCTCGGCTGCGTCGCCGCCGACCGCTTTGCCGCCATCGCCCCGGTCGTCGGCCTGCGCGCGGGCAATCCGCTGGCCAGCGATCCCACCCACCCCGATCCCGCGACCTGTCGCCCGTCGCGCCCGCTGCCGGTCATCGCCTTCGCCGGCGATGCCGACACCACCAACCCGATCCAGGGCGGCGGCGCCAAATATTGGTCCTACACCATGCACGCCGCCGAGATGCGCTGGGCGACGCTCAACGGCTGCACCGCCGCCCCCACCACCCGCTGGGTCGCGCCGAAAGTCTATGAGGAACGCTATACCGGCTGCCGCGACGGTGCCGATGTCGCCGGCCGCATCACCGTCGGCGGCGGGCATAGCTGGGTCGTCGACAACGACGCGCTCTGGGCGTTCCTGTCGCAGCATCGCCGCTGACCCTTCCCAAAACGCCACCGATCCGCCAAGCCGCCGCCATGACCGTCCGCACCCTCTTCCCGACCCATCTCTACGAAGCCAGCCTCGCCGACGCCGCGCTGGTCGACGATCTCGACGCCTCGGTCCGCGCGCTGGCGGAGGAGGACATGGCCGGGCGCCGCTGGTCGAAGGAGCATGGCTATCGCGGCTATACCTCCTACGCCTCCCTGAACGACCTGCCGCTCCGCGATCCGGTCTTCGCCGACCTGAAGCGCGTGCTCGACCGCCATGTCGCCAAATTCGCCGCCGCCTGCGGCATGGAACTGGCGGGCCGCAAGCTGAAGCTCGACAGCCTGTGGGTGAACCTGCTGAAGCCCGGCGGCGGCCATTCGGGCCACCTCCACCCGCACAGCGTCGTGTCGGGCACCGTCTATGTCGCCGTTCCCGAAGGCGCGGGCGGCATTCGGTTCGAGGACCCCCGCCTTCCCATGCTGATGGCCGCCCCCACCCGCCCCGGCACGTTCGAAACCGTCGCGCCCGAACCCGGCACGCTGCTATTGTGGGAAAGCTGGCTGCGGCACGAGGTCATGCCGCACGCCGGCAAGGGCGAACGGATCAGCGTCAGCTTCAACTATCGGTGGTAGCTTTTGCAAAGCTGGTCGCCACCCGCTAAGGCGCAGGCTTTCCATCGTCTCCGGGATAGCATCACGTGGGTTTTCGCTGCGGTATCGTCGGGCTGCCGAATGTCGGCAAGTCCACCCTGTTCAACGCGCTGACGCAGACTCAGGCGGCACAGGCGGCCAACTATCCCTTCTGCACGATCGAACCGAATGTCGGTAACGTCGCGGTCCCCGATCCCCGGCTCGACCAGCTGGCCGAGATCGCCGGTTCGGCCAAGAAGATCGAGACGCAGCTCGCCTTTGTCGACATCGCCGGCCTGGTGCGCGGCGCGTCGAAGGGCGAAGGGCTCGGCAACCAGTTCCTCGGCAATATCCGCGAGGTGGACGCGATCGTCCACGTCCTGCGCTGCTTCGAGAATGACGACATCCAGCATGTCGACGACCGGGTCGATCCGATCGCCGACGCCGACACGGTCGAGACCGAGCTGATGCTCTCCGACCTCGAAAGCCTCGAAAAGCGCGTGCCCAACCTGACCAAGAAGGGGCAGCAGGGCGACAAGGAAGCGAAGGTCGCCGCCGCCGTGCTCGGCCGTGCGCTCGACCTGCTGCGCGATGGCAAGCCCGCGCGCCTGACCGAGATCAAGGACGAGGAGGAGGAACGCCTCTTCGCCCAGGCGCAGCTGCTGACCGCCAAGCCGGTCCTCTATGTCTGCAACGTCAACGAAGAGGACGCCGCCGAGGGCAACGACCTGTCGGCCAAGGTCTTCGAAAAGGCGAAGGCAGAGGGCGCTCAGGCGGTCGTCGTGTCGGCGGCAATCGAGGCGGAGATCGCCACGATGGAACCGGCCGACCGCGCCGAATTCCTGTCCGACCTGGGGCTCAAGGAAACCGGCCTCGCCCGCGTGATCCGCGCCGGCTATTCGCTGCTCCAGCTGCTGACCTTCTTCACCGTCGGCCCCAAGGAAGCGCGCGCCTGGACCGTGTCGGTCGGTGCCAAGGCCCCGCAGGCGGCGGGCGAGATCCACAGCGATTTCGAACGCGGCTTCATCCGGGCCGAAACCATCGCCTATGCCGATTATGTCGCCTGCAAGGGTGAAAGCGGCGCGCGCGACGCAGGCAAGCTGCGGGCGGAGGGCAAGGAATATGTCGTGCAGGACGGCGACGTGATGCTGTTCCGCTTCAACGTCTGACCGTTCATAGCGCCGTCATCTTAACGCGTTAGCAGTCGTCGCGATGCGTATCCCGACCCTGTTCGCCGCACTCGCCCTGTCGGGCGGGTGCGCCACCCCGCGCGCGCCGGTCGCTGCCGCACCTGCTGCTCCCGTCGCGGAGGCCCGCACGCCGGTCACGATCCTGATCGGCGTCGACGGTGCGCGGCCCGACTATCTGACCCCGACCATCGCGCCCAATTTGTCGGCACTGGCGGCAGGCGGCGTGTCGGCGTCGATGCAGCCGTCCTTCCCGACCAAGACCTTCCCCAATTTCTGGACGATCGCCACCGGCGTCCGCCCCGACAAGAGCGGAATCGTCGGCAACAAGATGGAAGACCCCCGCCGTCCGGGCGAGCAGTTCACCATGGAGTCCACCGACCCCTTCTGGTGGAACGCCGCCAGGCCGATCTGGATCGCGGCGGAACAGGCCGGCATCCGCAGCGCGACGATGTTCTGGCCGGGCAGCGAGGTCGCGTGGGGCGGCAGCGGCAAGCCCGATCATGGCGTCTATGCCGGCGGCGCCTTCGCCTCGGACTGGCAGGCGTTCAATCCGGCGATCAACGCCGGGCAGCGCGTCGATGCGGTGGTCGACTGGCTCCGCCGCCCGGCGGCAACCCGTCCGCGCTTCGTCACCCTCTATTTCGACGATGTCGACGTCGCCGGGCACGACCATGGCCCCGGTGCGCCCGAAACCGATGCGGCGATGCATGCCGTCGACGCGCAGATCGGCCGGCTGCAGCGCGAACTGGCTGCGCTGGGCCAGCCGGCGAACCTGATCGTCGTCGCCGATCACGGCATGGCGGCGATCGATACCAGCCGGGTGATCCCCTTCGACCGGATCGCACCGGCCGGCAGCTATCGCCTGATCGAAACTGGCCCCTATGCCGCGATCGAACCGCTGCCCGGACAGGAAGGCGCGCTGGCGACCGCGCTGTCGCACCCGCACCCGCATATGCAATGCTGGCCCAAGGCGGCGATTCCGGCGCGACTGCGCTACGGCACCAACCCCCGTGTCGCGTCGTTCCTGTGCCTCGCCGACATCGGCTGGACGATCGCCCCGACGACCCCGACGCGTCCCGTAAAGGGCGGCGCGCATGGCTATGACGATGCCGCGCCCGATATGCAGGCCCTGTTCGTGGCCGGCGGCCCGGCCTTTCGCTCCGGCGTCAAGCTGCCCCCCTTCCGCAACACCGCGATCCATCCTTTGCTGCGCCAGGTGCTGGGCATCGCCCCCGACCCGACGCTCGATGGTGATGCGGGAATCGGATCGGCGGCATTGCGGTAGGGGCTTGCCGGCGACTGGTTTCGCGTTGAAACTGGTGCCATGCGCTATTTCGAAGACATCGCCGTCGGCGATACCGCCCGCTTCGGTTCCTACCCCGTCACGCGGGGGGCGGTGATCGACTTCGCCCGCCAATATGATCCGCAGCCCTTTCACCTTTCCGACGAAGCGGCGGCACAGACCCATTTCGGACGACTGGCCGCCAGCGGCTGGCACAGCTGCGCCATGACCATGGCGATGCTGGTCGAACAGTGGAAGGTCGATCCGGTCGCCAGCCTGGGTGCCGCCGGGATCGACGAACTGCGCTGGCGGCGCCCGGTCTATCCCGGCGACACGCTCAGCTGCGAAACCGAGGTGCTGACCACCCGCCCCTCCTCCAGCCGCCCGGAGATGGGCAGCGTCGCCAGCCGGGTGACGGTGCGCAACCAGGACGATCAGGTCGTGATGACGTTCATCTCACAGGCCCTGATCGCGACGCGCGCCGCCCAATCTGCCGGCTGACCGATTATTGCGGACGGGGCGAACGCCGTCCCGGTCCGCGACCTTCGGGCCCGCGAAAGCGTCCGCCGCCGGGCCGGACGCCCTCGGGCCGATCGAAGCCGCGCACCGCACCCGCCGCGGGTCGCTCCGCGCGGCCCGGAAAGGCCGACTGGCTGCTGCCACGCGGTACGTTGCGAAAGCCGGGGCGACCGTCAAAGCCGGGCCGGCGATCCTGCCCGGCATCGGGCCGGTCGCGCCAGCCGCCCGGCCGGTCGGGTAGCGGCGACTGGCTGCTGCCGCGCGGCACGTTCTGGAAGCCCGGACGCCCGTCGAACCCCGGCCGACGGTTGCCGCGCCACCCATCCGGACGTCCGGGAATCGGCGACTGGCTGCTGCCACGCGGGACATGCTGGAAGCCGGGACGATTGTCGAAGCCGGGCCGCTGCCCGTTCCAGCCCGGCCGATCCCAGCCGTCCCAACGCGGACGCCCGTCGCCCCAGCCGCCGCGCCATGCCCCGCGCCGCTGCTGCCAGTAATAGCGCTGGCGATCGTTCCATCGGAACGGCCGGCGATAGCGGTCATAGACGTAGTAGCCGGTGCCCGGATAATAATAGTCGCCGAACCACCCCCAATAGGGATCGCCGAATCCGCCGGCATAGCCGTCATAATATCCGCCATAGCCGCCGCCATAATAGCCGGGCGAGCCATAGCCGACCCCCACCCCGCCATAGCCGAAATCGCCATAGGCACAGGCGGAAACGCCCGCCCCCGCCGCCAAGGTCAGCACGATCGCGCGCAGCCGCTGCAACATCCGATTGCTCCCGCAGGCGACGGGCGTGGCCTCGGCGCCGATGATGATGGAATCCAACGGTCGGCACGGATCGCCGGTTCCTGTCCGATGGGCACCGTGCCTGTCGCGGCCTGAACGGCGGCTGTCCGGGATTTGGGAGGGAATGCGGGGCGTTATGAGGAATGGAAGGCTTTCGGCACTGCGCTGCTGCTGCCGACGGTCCGAGCACGCAGGATCGCCCACTGCCCAGTCCGCTCTGATCTGAGGCGACATAGCTCAAACCGTCACCCCGGACTTGATCCGGGGTCCCGCTTCTTCTTCGAACGCCGGTGAAACAGCGGGACCCCGGATCACGTCCGGGGTGACGAACAAGACCTAACGACCGGCCCCAGCCTCAATGCCCGGGAAACGCCACCAGCGCCGAAACCGTGATACCATCCGCCCGCAACGCATCCGCCCCGCCCAGATCGGGCAGGTCGATCGCGAAACAGGCCTGCTCGACCGTAGCGCTCGCCTTGCGCAGCAACCGCACCGCCGCCCGCGCCGTCCCGCCGGTCGCGATCAGGTCATCGACCAGCAGCACGCGTGCCCCCGGTGTGCAGGCATCGGCGTGGATCGCGATCCGGTCGGTGCCATATTCCAGCGCATAATCCTCGGCGATGGTCGCGCCGGGCAATTTGCCGTCCTTGCGGATCAGTACCACGCCGGCCCCCAGCGCCAGCGCCACGGCGGGAGCGAACACGAACCCGCGCGCCTCGATCCCCGCGACCAGATCGATCGGGCCCTGGACGGCACCGACCATCCCGTCGACCGCCAACCGCAACCCCTCAGGGTCGAGGATCAGCGTCGTAATGTCGCGAAACTGGATGCCGGGCTTCGGAAAGTCGGCGATGGTCCGGATGCGTCGGGCGATCTCATGCCGTCCGACGCCATCCGTCCCGATCAATGCTTCATGTCCCGCCAGATGTTGCGATAGGCACCAAAGGCCAGCGCGGTGAAGATCAGCAGGAAGATCACCACCGCCGCCCCGGCCGCATGGCGCGTTTCGAGGTTCGGCTCGGCGGTCCAGGTCAGGAACGCCGACACGTCCTTCGCCATCTGGTCCACCGTCGCACGGGTGCCGTCCTGATACTGGACCTGATCGGTCCCGGTCAGCGGCGGCGCCATCGCGAGGTTGAGCGTGGCGAAATAACGGTTGAAGTGCAGCCCCGCGGGCGTCTTCGCATCGGGGAACTTCTTGAGCAGTTCCGCCGGCTGCGGGCCATAGCCGGTCAGCAGCGAATAGACATAGTCCGACCCGTCGTGGCGCGCCTTGGTCATCAGCGACAGGTCGGGCGGCACCGCATTGTTGTTGGCGGCACGCGCGGCGACGTCGTTGGCGAAGACTAGCGGGAAGCGGTCGGACGGCAGGTTCTTGCGCGTCGCTGGTTCACCCGTTTCCGGGTTCACGCTCGGCTGTTCGATCTGCCAGTCGGTGGCGATCGTCTTTACCTGGCCCTCGTCATAGCCGAGCTGTTCCAGATCGCGGAACGACACCAGCCGGATCGAGTGGCAGGCCGAACAGACTTCCTTGTAGACCTGGAACCCGCGCTGCAGCTGCTGCTTGTCGAACGTGCCGAACAGGCCCGCCGATTGCAGCCCGGCATCGCGTGGCTTCAGGTGGAACTCGTGTTCGGCCGAGTGGACCGGCTCGTCATGGATCATGCCACTGACGGTCGAGAAGATGCCGAGCAGCAGCGCGAACAGGAAACCTGCGCCGACGACGAGGTTCAGGTTGCGTCCGAGAAAGCGGGAAGCGAAGGAGAGCATCGTTGTTCCCTTACTCGGCCGCGGCCGGGGTGGCGTGACCATGGGCGGCGGTCTGCGCGGGCGACGTGCCGCCCTCGCCCTTCAGCACCGCTTCGGTGATCGAATTGGGCAAGGGACGCGGACGCTCCATCGCCGACACGATCGGCAGCACGACCAGGAAGTGCGCGAAATAATATCCCGCGGCGATCTGGCTGAGCAGCACCGTGGTCGGCGTCGCTTCCGCCCCGCCCAGATAGCCGAGCACCAGCACGTCGACGAGCAGCACGATCAGGAAGATGCGGTAGGTCGGGCGATAATTGGCCGACTTGACCGGCGACTTGTCCAGCCACGGCAGGAAGAACAGCAGCAGGATCGAGCCGAACATCGCCAGCACGCCCCACAGCTTCGCCGGGAAGATGAAGTCGACGGTGAACGCCTTCAGGATCGCGTAGAAGGGCAGGAAATACCATTCGGGCACGATATGCGCCGGCGTGGAGAGCGGGTTGGCCGGAATGTAATTGTCCGGATGCCCCAGCAGGTTCGGCGCGAAGAAGATCAGCGCGGCGAACACCAGCAGGAACACGCCCAGCCCCGCGCCGTCCTTGGCGGTGTAATAGGGGTGGAAGGGCACGGTATCCTGCGGCCCCTTCACCTCAACGCCGGTGGGGTTGTTCGAGCCGGGGATATGCAACGCCCAGATGTGCAGGACGATGACGCCGGCGATCACGAACGGCAGCAGATAGTGGAGCGAGAAGAAGCGGTTGAGCGCGGCATTGTCCGGCGCATAGCCGCCCAGCAGCCACACGCGGATCGTCTCGCCCACCCCCGGTATCGCCGAGAAGAAGCCGGTGATGACCTGCGCCCCCCAGAAGCTCATCTGCCCCCAGGGGAGCACATAGCCCATGAACGCGGTTGCCATCATCAGCAGGAAGATGACGACGCCCAGCAGCCACACCATCTCGCGCGGCGCCTTGTACGACCCGTAATAGATGCCGCGCGCGATGTGCGTGTACACCACGATGAAGAACATCGACGCGCCGTTGGCGTGGGCATAACGGATGAACCAGCCCGACGGCACGTCGCGCATGATGCGTTCGATTGAATCGAACGCGACCGCGCCGTTCGCCGCATAATGCATCGCCAGCACGATGCCGGTGATGATCTGCACCGCCAGCGCCGCGCCGGCGAGCACGCCGAAGTTCCAGAAATAGTTGAGGTTGCGCGGCACCGGATAGCCGGCGCCGACCGCATTATAGACCAGACGGGGAAGCGGCAGCTTCTCGTCCAGCCAGCGCATCAGCGGCTGCTTCGGTTCGTAATGCTTGGCCCAGGGGAAGCTCATCGTCTCTCTCCTCAGCCAACCGTCACGACGGTGTCGGACGTGAAGGTATATTCGGGAACGTGCAGGTTCTGCGGCGCGGGGCCGGAGCGGATGCGCCCGGCGGTGTCATAGGCCGACCCGTGGCACGGGCAGAAATAGCCGCCGAACGGTCCCTTGTTCTCACCTTCGCCGGCGCCCAGCGGCACGCAGCCCAGATGGGTGCAGACGCCCAGCGTGATCAGCCAGTTGTTCTTGCCGGTCTTGGTCCGCTCCTCCAGCGTCTGCGGATCGCGCAGATCGGCGATCGAGACGGCATTGGCCTCGGCGATTTCCTTGGGCGTCAGGTTGCGCACGAACAGCGGCTGCTTGCGGAACGTCGCCTTGATCGCCTGTCCCGGCTCGATCGCCGACAGGTCAATTTCGGTCGTCGACAGCGCCAGCGTATCGGCAGCGGGCGACATCTGGCGGACCAGCGGGATCGCGATCACCCCCGCGCCGACCCCGGCAAATGCCACTGCGCCGATGGCCAAGTAATCGCGCCTCCGCGGATCTTCCGGACCCTCCGGCGGCGGCGTCGTGCCACCTGCGGAAACGTGCTGATCTTCGTCAGTCGCCATTCAACAGCCCTTGTCGTCGGGCGCTTATCGCGCCCTGCCCCTCTCCGGTCGCCTTCGTATTGAGGCGACGCCGGACCGATCGGTTTTCCGTCCAGTCGCACGGGTGATAGCCGGGGGTTCGGGCGTTTGCCAATCCCTTTTGCCGTTTCGGCGCGGAACGGGCCCGTCATGTTCAGATTGGCGCAAGCGACGACATGGTCTATGCGGCGCCATTCATGCCCTTCGGGTCCCTCGCGCGTTTCGGGAAGTTCATGCGTCGTCTTGCCCTTTTGCTCGCTGTCATCGCCTCGTTCTTTGCCCTGCCCGCGCTGGCGCAGGTGATCGACGTGCCCGGGCGCGAGCCGCCGCCATCGACCACCGACACGCGGAACCTGTGGATTCTCGACCTGTCGACCGGCGGAAGGGTGACGATCTGGCTGCGTCCCGACGTCGCGCCGAAGATGGTCGCGCGCATCAAGACGCTGACCCGCGAGAAATTCTACGACGGCCTCGCCTTTCACCGGGTGATCGACGGCTTCATGGCGCAGGGTGGCGATCCGGACGGAGACGGCACCGGCGGGTCGAAGCTGCCGAACGTGGAAAAGGAGTTCAACTACCTCCCTCATGTCCGCGGCGCGGTGGCGGCGGCGCGGGCGAATGACGAGAACAGCGCGAACAGCCAGTTCTACATCATGTTCGCCCCGAAATTCTCGCTGGACAAGAAGTACACCGTGTTCGGCCGGGTGATCGACGGCATGCAATATGTCGATGCGATCGAACGCGGCGAGCCGCCGGCGAACCCGTCGCGCATCGTCCACGCCTATATCGCCAGCGACAATCCGCCGCCGTACCAGGCCGCCGCCCCGGTCGCGCTGCCCGAAACCGTCGCCCCGCTGCCCGCGACCGCGCCGCGCAAGCCGGCCCCGGCAGCGAAGCGCCCGCAACCGGCCCGCGCCCGCTAAAACAAGTTTCCCGACCCATGCACGTCGACCTGTTCGACTTCGACCTGCCGACCGACCGGATCGCGCTACGCCCGGCCGCGCCGCGTGATGCGGCGCGGATGCTGGTGCTGGATGGCGATGCGACGCGGGACTGCGGCGTTCGCGACCTGCCGTCGTGCCTGCGCGCGGGCGACCTCCTCGTCTTCAACGACACGCGGGTGATTCCGGCGCAGCTGGAGGGCAAGCGTGGCGATGCGGCGATCGGCGCGACGCTGCACAAGCGCGAGGGGCCGCGCAGGTGGCGGGCGTTCGTGCGCAACGGACGGCGGCTGCGCGACGGTGACACGATCGATTTCGGCGCAGGCGTGACGGCGACAGCCAGCGACAAGGGCGAGGATGGCAGCTTCGCGCTGGACTTTGCCGGCGACGAACCGGTCGAACTGCTGCTCGAGCGCGCCGGGCGCATGCCGCTGCCTCCCTATATCGCGTCGAAGCGCGGCGGGGCCGACGAACGCGATGCCCAGGATTACCAGACGCTGTTCGCGCGCGAAGCCGGCGCCGTCGCCGCCCCCACCGCAGCGCTGCACTTCACGCCCGAACTGATGGCGGCGATCGAAGCGGCAGGGATCGCCCATTCCACGCTGACGCTGCATGTCGGGGCGGGCACCTTCCTGCCGGTCAAGGCGGACGATACCGACGACCACCAGATGCATGCCGAATGGGGCCGGATCGACGCCCCCACCGCCGACCGGCTGAACGCAGTGCGTGCCGCCGGCGGCCGGGTGATCGCGGTCGGCACCACCAGCCTGCGTCTGATCGAAAGTGCCACCGACGCTGAGGGGCAGGTACAGCCGTTCGAAGGCGATACGGCGATCTTCATCACCCCCGGCTACCGCTTTCGTGGGATCGACGGGCTGATGACCAATTTTCACCTGCCCAAATCGACGCTGTTCATGCTGGTATCGGCGCTGATGGGGCGGGAGCGGATGCTCGCCGCCTATGTCCATGCCATCGCCGGGGAATATCGTTTCTATTCCTATGGCGACGCGTCGCTGCTGCTACCCTAACGCCACTTCCGCCGGGGCGTCGGCGGGCGCGGCGAGCAGCCCTTCCCGCTTGGCGACGATGGTCGGCACCAGCATCTGACCGGCGACGTTGACGGCGGTGCGGCCCATGTCGAGGATCGGGTCGATCGCCAGCAACAGCCCCGCCCCCTCCAACGGCAGGCCGAGTGTCGTCAGCGTCAGGGTCAGCATGACGGTCGCGCCGGTCAGCCCGGCCGTCGCCGCAGACCCCAGCACCGACACCATCACGATCAGCGCATAATCGCCGGCATGCAGGGCCAAGCCGAAGAACTGCGCGACGAAGATCGCCGACACCGCCGGATAGATCGCGGCACACCCGTCCATCTTGGTCGTCGACCCCAACGGCACAGCAAAGGCGGCATAGGCAGCGGGTACGCCCAGCGCCTGTTCGGTCCGCTCCTGCGTCACCGGCAACGTGCCGACCGAGGAACGGGTGACGAAGCCCAGCTGGATCGCGGGCCATGCCCGGCGGAAGAACCAGATCGGCGAGATGCGATGCAGCGCCAGCAGCGTCGGATAGACGACGAACAGCACGATGCCGAGGCCGATATAGACGGTCGCGGCAAAGGCACCGAGCGACGACAGCGTGCCCCAGCCATAGCGGACGATCGCATCGCCGATCAGCGCGGCCGACCCGATCGGCGTCAACGCGATCACCCAGCGCAGCAGCCGCCGCAGGATCATCAGCGCCGAGGTGTTGAAGGCAAGGAACGGCTCCCCCGCCGCGCCGACCCGCACCGCCGCGGCCCCGACCGCGATGGCGACGACGATGATCTGCAGCACATTGAAGCCGAGCATGGTGGTCGCACCGCCGTCCGCCATCTTGGTCGACGCGGTCAGGCCGAGCAGATTGGCGGGCACCAGCCCTTTCAGAAAATCGAGCCATGTGCCCACCGTGCCGGGCTGCACAGCGCTGGCCAGCGCGACATCGCTGTGCCGGCCGGGCTGGAGCGCCAGCGCCAGGACGATGCCGATCGACACCGCGATCAGCGCGGTCAGCGCGAACCAGAGCAAAGTCTGCCCGACCAGCCGCGCCGCATTGGGCAGATCGCGCAGCGCCGCGATCGACCCGACGATGGCGGTGAAGACCAGCGCCGGCACCAGCACTTTCAGCAGCTGGACGAAAATCTGCCCGACCGTGTGCAGCAGCGTGCCGATCGCACCATCGGCACCCCCCATCTCGGCGGCAAGCAGTCCCAGTACGACACCCGCGACCATGCCGATCGCGACCTGAATGCCGAAGGACGGCAGGATTTTGCGGGCTTGTTGCATGGACGATCACTTCGGGTGGCCGGCCTGCCCCCACAACGAAGCATTTCTAGGATCGCCCCAATGCGGCGTTACAGCCCCTCGCCGCCGACCCAGTGCGCGTTCGACAGATAGCGCGCGACGTCCCACACCTGCCGCCGCAGATCGGGCACGGCGACGATTTCCCAGAACGCGCCGCGCGTCATTGGCCCGATCGCGAACAGCCGGTCGTCGCTGTCGCCATTGTCGTGCAACACGCGGCCGGTGACCTCGACATCGATGCCGAGATGTTCGCTGTCGGGGCGGATGCGCCCGTCCGCGACCAGCGCCGACAGCAGCGGGTCGTCGGTGCGGGCGACATCGCCCTGCGGCCCGATGCACGAAATGACGCGGGTCGCGACGATGCGCTGCCGGGTGTCCTCGCCGCGTGGCCGCCATTCGACCGCGATGCCGCACTCGGCTTCATGCGCATCGCAACTCTTGCCGGCGAGCAGCGTCAGCCGCCCGCTCGCCACCATCGCGTCGATCCGGTCGGCGACCGCCGGGGCCAGCCGGTGGCGATGGATGTCCCACCATGGCCGCAAATGGCGCAGGAAGCGCCGCCGCTCGACCGGATCGGCCGCCGCCCATATCCCCTGGGTAAAGGGGCGCAGCTCGTCGATCGCGCTGTGCCAGCCGATCGCCGCGCCACGGTCGCGAACCGACCGGACCAGCGCCGATAGCGGCGGGCGGGGGCGCTCGGTCAACGGCTGCTCAGGCAGGGCCGCCGGCGCATGGCGATGCGGCAGCAGTCCGCGCCGCGACAGCGCGACGATCCGTCCGCCAAAGCCCTGCGCCTCCAGCGACAGCGCGACATCCACCATGGTCAGCCCCGTACCGATCAGCAGGACCGTGTCGTCGTCGGTGAGGCCGGCGGTCGCCCCCGCTGCCCAGGGATTGCCCACATAGGCCGGCAGATGGGCGATGCCGCGCAGCCCCGGCGGCACCTGCGGCGCGAGATTGCCGACCGCCAGCACCGCCGCGTCCGGGGTGACGACGCGACCGTCCCCGAGCACCACCGTCGCGCCGTCGATGCCGACCGCCTCGCCATCCACCACGGTCAGCCGGCCCGGCGCGGCTGCCTGCGCCGCCGCCAGCGTCTCGCGCAGATAGCTGCCGTACAGGGCGCGCGGCACGAAATCCGCGCCGCTGGCCCCCGTATCGCGCTCGGCGAGCCAGCGGACGAAGTGGTCCGGCCGGTCGGGAAAGGCGCTCATGTTCGCGGCGCGCACGTTCAGCAGATGGTCGCTCTGCCTTGTGCCATAGGCGACCCCGAGCCCCGCCGCATCGCCGCGCTCGATCAGCGTCGCCGCCGGCCCGTCGTGCCGCAGCAGGTTGATCGCCAGCAGCGTGCCGGAAAATCCGGCGCCGATGATCGCGACATGGCGGATCGTGCCGGGCACGGCGTCCTGGGTGGTTCGCGCGGTCGTCATGCGCTTCCGATACCACAGCCGACGCCCATGGGAACGCTTGCGCCCGTGCGATCCATTGGCTAAGGGCAGCGCTGCCCGAGCGGGTGTAGCTCAATGGTAGAGCAGAAGCTTCCCAAGCTTACGACGAGGGTTCGATTCCCTTCACCCGCTCCACCTTCCTGACATCGCAAACCTCGCGTCTTTCCCATCGCGCTCGGCTGCCTTGTGCGCTAGGGGCGGCGCGTGGCGTCGACAATGTATCAGGAACGGTTCTCCGCGCGTCGCCCGGTTCCGCTGCAGCGCCGCATCGCCACGCTGGCGCTGGTGGTGGCGATCCATGTCGCTATCCTGTGGCTGTTGCTGCGCATCGCACCGACGATGATGTCTCCGCCGCCCGGCGAGAAATCGCCGCTGATCGTCGACATGCTGCCCGCCGATCAGGTCGCCCCGGCTGCCGCGCCCGCCAGGCAGGTACAGCGCAAGGCGGCTGCCGGTAGCGCCAGCACCGCCCCGCCGGTCACCGCCGTCGCGCCGCCGCCCGACGTAACGCCCCCACCCCCCGTGCCAGCCACGCCGTCGAACGATGTCTGGTCGAAGGTCATTCCAATGACCGGCCGCGAGTTCGCCCGTGCCGCGATCACGCCCGGCACCCGCAGCATCGGCGAAGGCGCCGGACGCAGCGATGCGGCGGGTGACAGCGGCGACGGCGATGCGGATACCGATGCCGGCGGCGGCAGCGGCGGTGGCGAGCGGCTCTACGCCGCCGACTGGTATCGCCGCCCGACCCATGCCGAGCTGTCGACCTATCTCCCCCGCAACGCACGACCCGGCTGGGGCGAGGTCGCCTGCCGCACCATCCCCAACAACCAGGTGACCGACTGCCGGGAGATCGGCCAGTCGGCGCGCGGATCGGGGTTGGCCGGCGCGGTGCGGCAGGCGGCGTGGCAGTTCCGCATCCTGCCCCCGCGCGTCGGCGGCAAGCCGCTGATCGGCAGCTGGGTGCGGATCCGGATCACCTATACCGACTCAGGCGCGGCGGTGGAGTAGCACCGCCCACCCTGGTCGTCATTCCGGCGAAGGCCGGAATCCATTGTGTCGGGTGTTCACGACTCTACGCGGCCGGCCCGCATCCATGGATTCCTGCCTTCGCCGGAAGGACGACGTCGGCAACGGACAAGCGCGTGTCCTTGCCCTCCCCGCGCCCAGCGGCTAACCGACAGGCGTTTATCCTCCGACATTCCAGGTGTTCCTTCATGTCCGCAATGTTCCGCATCACCCTTCCCGACGGTGCCGTCCGTGAGGTGATGCCGGGCACTACTCCCGCAGACATCGCCGCCGCGATCTCGCCGGGCTTGCGCAAGGCGGCGATCGCCGCGCGGGTCGACGGGCAGGTGCGCGACCTGAACCGGCCGTTCGACGGCGACGCCTCGCTGGCGCTCGTGACGGCGAAGGACGAAGCGGACGCGCTGGAACTCCACCGCCATGACTTCGCCCACGTCCTCGCCGAAGCGGTGCAGACGCTGTATCCGGGCACGCAGATCACCTTCGGTCCGGCGACAGACGACGGCTTCTATTACGACTTCGCCCCTGCCCCCGGCCGCGGCATGTTCACCGACGAGGACCTGCCGCTGATCGAGGCGGAGATGCGCAAGATCATCGCGAAGGGCGAAAAGTTCGAACGCGAGGTCGTCACGCGCCAGCAGCTGATCGACCGCTGGACCGCACAGGGCGAGACGTTCAAGGCCGAATGGGCCGCCGAACTGCCCGAGGGCGAGGAACTGACCATCTATCGCCAGGGCGAATGGCTCGACATGTGTCGCGGTCCGCACCTCGAATCGACGGCCAAGCTCGATCCGGCGGCGTTCAAGTTGACCCGCGTGTCGGGCGCCTATTGGCGCGGCGACCAGAAGAATGCGATGCTCAGCCGCATCTACGGCACCGGCTGGCTGTCGAAGAAGCAGCTCGACGCGCATCTCACCCGGCTGGAGGAAGCGGCCAAGCGCGACCATCGCAAGCTGGGCGCGGAGATGGACCTGTTCCACCTCCAGTCCGAAGCGCAGGGGTCGGTGTTCTGGCACCCCAACGGCTATATGATGTGGCGGCAGCTGGAGGCGTATATGCGCCGCCGGCTGGACGCCCACGACTATCAGGAAGTGAAGACGCCGCAGTTGATGGATGCGCGGCAATGGGAACAGTCGGGCCATTGGGGCAAATATCGCGAGAATATGTTCGTGGTGCCCGACGAAATCCCGAATACCGAGGACGAGGGCGCGATCGTCAGCGCCGATGCCGACATGATGGCGTTGAAGCCGATGAACTGCCCGGCGCACGTCCTGATCTTTCGCCAGGGGATCAAGTCGTATCGCGACCTGCCAATCCGCATGGCCGAATTCGGCTGCTGCCACCGCAACGAACCGCATGGCGCGCTGCACGGCATCATGCGCGTCCGCCAGTTCACGCAGGACGACGCGCACATCTTCTGTCGTGAGGACCAGCTGATCGAGGAAGTCCGCGACTTCTGCGAACTGCTCGACTCGGTCTATCAGGATCTGGGCTTCACCGATTATGCGGTGAAGCTGGCGCTGCGCCCCGAGAAGCGCTTCGGGTCGGACGCGATGTGGGACAAGGCCGAGGCGGAGCTGCGCGAGGCGGTGCTGTCGTCGAACCTGTCGCAGGACATCAAGGACAAGTTCGAGGAACTGCCGGGTGAAGGCGCCTTCTATGCGCCGAAGCTGGAATTCCACCTGACCGACGCGATCGGGCGGACGTGGCAGGTCGGCACGATCCAGTCGGACCGCGTGCTGCCCGAACGACTCGATGCGACCTATGTGGGTGAGGACGGCAACCGCCACCGCCCGGTGATGCTCCACCGCGCGATCCTCGGCACGTTCGAACGCTTCCTCGGCATCCTGATCGAACATCATGCCGGGCGAATGCCGATGTGGCTGTCGCCGGTGCAGGCGGTGGTCGCGACGATCGTTTCGGACGCCGACGATTACGCGAACGAGGTCGCCGCAGCGCTCAAGGCCGCCGGAATCCGCGTCGAAACCGATCTGCGCAACGAAAAGATCAACTACAAGGTGCGCGAACATTCGCTCGCCAAGGTTCCGGCGCTGGTCGTCGTCGGCAAGCGCGAGGCGGAGGAGCGCACCGTGGCGCTGCGTCGCCTCGGCAGCCAGGGGCAGCAGGTCATCGGCCTCGACAAGCTGGTCGCGATGCTGAAGGCAGAGGCACTTGCCCCCGATCTTGCGCGGAACCTTTCGTAACCGCGCAAGATTGATTATATAGGACTTTCGACAACTACAGGAGCAGCACCTATCCGTCCGCCCATGATGCGTCGCCCGAATGCGCCGCCGCCGATGAACGGCCCCCGATTCAATGAGTTCATCCAGAGCCCGAAGGTCCGCGTGATCGATCACGAGGGCGAGAATCTGGGTGTCATGTACACGCGCGAAGCGATCGCGCAGGCGGCCGAGGTCGGGCTCGATCTGGTCGAAGTGTCGCCGAACGCCGACCCGCCCGTCGCGAAGTTCCTCGACGTGGGCAAGTTCAAGTACGAGGCGCAGAAGAAGGCGAACCTCGCCCGCAAGACCCAGAAGACGCAGGAGATCAAGGAGATCAAGATGCGTCCGAACATCGACGATCATGACTATGATACGAAGATGAAGAAGGTCGAGCAGTTCATCACCGAGGGCGACAAGGTGAAGGTCACGATGCGCTTCCGCGGTCGTGAGCTGAGCCACGGCCAGCTCGGCATGGCGGTGTTGCAGCGTGTCGCCGAAGCGACGCAGGAAATCGCCAAGGTCGAAGCCTATCCGCGCATGGAAGGCCGCCAGATGCTGATGGTGCTGGCACCGAAGTAACGGCGGGGCACGTTTCTCCACTCGTCATTCTCGCGAAGGCGGGAATCCATACACGCCAACGGTTCGGCAGGAGCCGCGATGA
The DNA here is from genome assembly GCF_028551275.1 of Sphingomonas hankookensis. Taxonomy (NCBI): domain Bacteria; kingdom Pseudomonadati; phylum Pseudomonadota; class Alphaproteobacteria; order Sphingomonadales; family Sphingomonadaceae; genus Sphingomonas; species Sphingomonas hankookensis. The sequence goes on along the minus strand of NZ_CP117025.1, from coordinate 1,325,214 downwards.
TAGCGTTCATGGACTCCCGCCTCCGCGGGAGTGACGAACAGGGCAAGTTTGCCGACACCAAAAGCCGTCATGTTCCCTCCGCGAACATGACGGCTTTTTCATGTTTCTCCGCCTTGACCGACTCGCCCGACAGGCGCATCCGCGCGCTCGGACGATCCGACCGTCCCTTTCCGCCAACGTCCCGAGACAGGGTCCATGTCCAACAACGATTCCAGTCGATCGACCGAGCCGCACCGGCCGTCACCGCGTATCGCCTGATCGTTGGGGCGCCTCGCGGGGGATCGGCCGGCGCGGCCGGTCGCATCGCGCGAGGTGCATAGCATGAACACCACCATCCGGTTCCTGACCGAACCCTTCCGCCGCACCGGTTCGGTGCGCGATCCCAACACCGCGTTCGACGATACGATGACGCTGGGCGAACGCCTGGCCGACCGCGTCGCGGCGATCGGTGGGTCGTGGGGCTTCATCACCGCCTTCTGCCTGTTCCTAGTCGGATGGTCGGTGCTCAACACCATCATCCTCGGCACGGGGGCGTTCGACCCGTTCCCGTTCATCTTCCTCAACCTGATGCTGTCGATGCTGGCAGCGTTGCAGGCGCCGATCATCATGATGAGCCAGAACCGGCAGGCGGCGAAGGACCGGCTGGAGGCGCGGATGGATTATGAAACCAACCTGCGCGCCGAAGCACAGATCAACCGGTTGCTGGAGGAAGTGGCGGCGATCCGCGCCGAGTTGTCCTGCGGCGCTCGGGTCCGTCAGAGAGCGTGATTGGGATGCGGCGACGGGTCAGTCGCCGCCGCCCCCGCCATCGCAACCGCCGCCATCGCTGCTGCCGCAGTCCGATGACCCGCCGCTGTCCCCAAAATCGAACCATCCTGTTCCGTCGACACCCCCATCGGTTCGACGCCGGGTCCGAGGGTTGGCGGTAGCGGCGATGGCAGCGATCACCATCACGACGGCAGCTGCAAGGAACAGCAGGATCAGGAAGTCCATGCGACGGAAGCTAGCCTAATCCATACCGACCTACAAGGAATTACACGAAGCCGGCAAATTCCTTGCCCGCCGCCGCGTCCAGCATTCGCCGCTCAAGCGATTTCAGCCGCAGCTGGCCCGTGATGCGGTCGCCGGTCAGGTCGGTGACATAGAAGGTATCGACCGCACGCTCGCCATAGGTCGCGACATGCGCCGAATGCAGCGTCACCTTCGACTGGAACAGCGCCTGTGCCAGGTGATGGAGCAGTGCCGGCCGGTCGCGGGCATTGACCTCGATCACGGTGAAGCGGTTCGACGCCGCATTGTCGATCAACACGTTCGGTTCGATCGGGAACGCCTCGGCACGCGGCCGCGACAGCGGCTTGGCCGCCAGCCGGTCGTTCAGCTTCATGCGGTTGGCCAGCGCGTCGGCGATCGCGGTCTTGAGCCGCTGCAACTGCCCGGCTTCGTCGAACGGCCCGCCGAGCGGATTCTGGACGAGGAAATTGTCGAGCGCCATGCCGGTGCGGGTCGTGTGGATGCGCGCGTCGATGATGTTGCCACCCGCCGCATGGATCGCGCCGGCGATGCGATAGAACAGCCCCGGATGGTCGGCGGCATGGACCGTCACCAGCGTCGCGCCGCGATCCTCGTCGACGCTGGTATCGATCGTCAGGCGGGTGTCGCCCGACTGGTCGACCATGCGCGCATTGGCGGCGATGACGTCGTCCGGCTCGGCGATCCAATAGGCCGGGGGGAGATGCCGGACATAGGCGGCCAGCGTGTCCTTGTCCCAACCCAGCGTCCGGCGCAGGGTTTCCTGCTTCTCGGCGATGCGTTCGTCCCGGCCGCGCTGCTTATGGCCGAGGCGCAGCACCTCCTCGGCGGTTTCGAACAGGGTGGTGAGCAACTGCCGCTTCCACCCGTTCCACGTCCCCGGCCCGACCGCGCGGATATCGACCACGGTCAGCACCAGCAGCATGCGCAGCCGCTGCGGCGACTGGACGATGCTGGTGAAGTCGAGGATCGTCTTGAAATCCGACAGATCGCGCTTGAACGCGGTCGCCGACATCAGCAGGTGATAGCGCACCAGCCACGCGACCGTCTCGGTCTCGGCCGGGGTCAGGCCGAGCCGTGGGCACAGCCGCTCGGCGACCTCCGCGCCCAGGATCGAATGGTCGCCACCGCGCCCCTTGGCGATGTCGTGGCACAGCACCGCGACGAACAGCGCGCGGCGCTGGACGATGCCACCGAACAGCGCGGTCGCCAGCGGATGCTCTTCGCGACAGATGCCGCGCTCGACCTGCGACAGCAGCCCGATCATGCGGATGGTATGCTCGTCCACCGTATAATGGTGGTACATGTCGAACTGCATCTGCGCGACGATGCGGCCGAAATCGGGAATGAAGCGGCCGAACACGCCGCATTCGTTCATCCAGCGCAGCACCAGCTCGGGATCGCGCGGGGAGGTCAGCACGTCGAGGAACAGCTGGTTGGCGCGCGGGTGCGAGCGGACCTGCGCCGCCAGTCGTGCATCCCGCGACGCCGCGCGCATCGCCAACGGATGGATTTCCAGCCCGTGCAGATCGGCCAGCGCAAAGATCTCGATCAGGCGAACCGGGTCCTCGGCGAAGAAATCATCCTTGGGCAGCGCCAGCCGCCCCCGATCCAGCACGAAGCCGTGCAGCCGGCGCGGACGACGCCGCAGCCGGGGAAAGCCGAACCGGCTGCCCCGCGCGGCATAGGTTTCGTCGAGATGGCTGAGGAACATGCCGGTCAGGTCGCCGACTCGCTTCGCCTGCAGGAAATAATATTGCATGAAGCGTTCGACGCGCGACTTGCCGACCCGGTCGCTATAGCGCATCCGCGTCGCGATCTCGGTCTGCACGTCGAAGGTCAGCCGCTCCTCCGCACGCCCGGTAATAAGGTGCAGGTGACAGCGCACCGCCCACAGGAAATCCTCGGCCCGGTTGAACTTGCGAAGCTCCGGCGCGCTGAGCAGTCCGGCGGGCACCAGATCGGCGGCGCGGCGGACGTTATAGGCATATTTGCCGATCCAGAAGAGGGCGTGCAGGTCACGCAAGCCCCCCTTCCCTTCCTTCACATTGGGTTCGACGACATAGCGCGTGTCGCCCAGCTTCTTGTGCCGCGCGTCGCGTTCGGCCAGTTTCTCGGCGATGAAGGTGCGAGCGGTCCCTTCCTGCACCTCGGTCTTGAAGCGCTGCGCCGCCTCCGCATAGAGCGCGGTGTCGCCCCAGACATAGCGCCCCTCGACCAATGCGGTGCGCACGGTCACGTCGCCCTTGGCCTGCCGCACCATTTCGTCGAGCGAGCGCGACGAATGGCCGACCTTCAGCCCCAGGTCCCATAGCGCGTACAGGGTGGATTCGATGACCTGTTCCGACCAGGGCGTCTGCTTCCACGGGGTCAGCACGCCGATATCGACGTCCGAATGCGGCGCCATCTCACCCCGGCCATAGCCGCCGACCGCGATCAGCGTCATCCGCTCGGCGGCAGTCGGGTTGTGGTTGGGATGGACGCGCTCGACGATGAAGCCGATCAGCGCGACGAGGATCGCATCGGTCAGATAGGCATAGGCGGCCGCCGTCTCCAGCCCGTGGCTGGGATTGGCGCGCAGCCGCCGCTCGATCTCCGCACGGCCCTGCGCCATGGCGTCGCGCAGTACCGCGGTCGCCGCGCGCCGCAGCGCCACGCCGTCCTGTCCCTCGCCGGAAAGTGCCGAAAGTGCCGCATTCAACGCGCCGCGGTCGACGATCGCCTCGGGATGGACGATGCGTTCGAACCGCGGCGGGGTGGCGAGGTCGGGCTGGACCGAGTCGTTCAGGCCCCGCCCTCCGGCGCCTTGGCCACGCCGACCAGCGCCGGGCGCAGCAGCCGGTCGCGGATCATGTAGCCGGTCTGGATTTCCTGCACGACCGTGCCGGGCTTCGCATCGGCCGACGGCACTTCGAACATCGCCTGATGTTTGTTCGGGTCGAGCGGTTCGCCGACCGATACCAGCTTGGTAATGCCGTGACGGCCGAACACGCTTTCCAGCTCGCGGCCAGTCGCTTCCAAGCCGGTGATCAGGCCCTTCAGCCGGTCGTCGCCGCGCAGGTCGTCGGGGATCGCCGACAAGGCGCGCGACAGATTGTCGGCGACCGACAGGATGTCGCGCGAGAACGCGGTCGCGGCATAGGCGCGGGCGTCGGCCACTTCCTTTTCGGCGCGGCGGCGGACATTCTGCAGGTCGGCACGGGCATAGAGCACCTCGGCCTGCGCATCGGCGAGCTTCGCCTCCAGTTCGGCATGGCGATCCGCTTCGGCGACTTCGGGGGCGGCCTCTGCGGTGGCTTCGCGCAGGTCGTTCGTATCGTCGTTGGCGGGGATGTCGTTCATTCCGGTCTCTTCTTCGTCTGGTCAGCCCAGCAGGCGCGCGAGCGTCGCTGCGGTGAAATCCACCATGGGCACGACACGGGCATAGTTCAACCGGACAGGCCCGATCACGCCGACGACGCCGACGACGCGCCCGTCCAGCGCGCGGACCGGCTTGGCGATCACCGACGATCCGGTCAATGCGAATAGTTTGTTCTCGGACCCGATGAAGATGCGTGCGGCATCGCCATCCTGCGCCGATTCGAGCAGCCGGGCGATCTCTTCCTTGCCCTCCAGTTCATCCAGCAGCTGGCGCACCCGGTCGAGGTCGTGGCTGGCGGCATCGTCGATCAGCCGCGCCTGCCCGCGCACGATCAGCACCGGGCGGTGATCGCCATCCTCGCTCCACATGACGAGCCCGCGTTCGACCAGCGCACGGGCGGCGGCATCCAGTTCGGCGCGTTCCTGCCCGATCTCGCGCAGGATGCGGGATCGCGCCTCGCTGAGCGTCAAACCCGACAGCCGTGCGGTCAGGTAGTTGCCCGCCTCGACCAGCGCGGCCGGACTGGCACCCGGCGTTTCCAGCACGCGGTTCTCGACCGAACCGTCGGCACCGACCAGCACCGCCAGAGCGCGCGTGCCCGACAGCGGCACGAACGATACCTGCCGCAGCACCGGCTCGCGCTTGGGCACCAGCACGACGCCGGCACTCGCCGACAGGCCGGAGAGCGCAGCGGCGGTGCCGGCCAGCGCTTCCTCGACCGGCCCCGCACTGTCCGCCTGCGCGGCGATGGTCGCGCGCTCCTGCGCCGATGGCTCCATCGCATGCATCATGCCGTCGACGAACAGGCGGAGGCCCGTTTCGGTCGGCATCCGTCCCGCACTGACATGCGGCGCGGCGAGCAGCCCGGCCTCCTCGAGGTCCTGCATCACGCCGCGGATCGAGGCGGGGGAGAGGTTCAAACCCGAAAGCTGCGCGATGGTGCGCGATCCGACCGGCGCCCCGGTGGCGAGATAGCTGTCGACCACGATCCGAAACACGTCGCGTGCGCGGTCGGTCAGTTCATGGATCGGTTGGGCCATGGGGGGAATGTAGGGCGACGAAGCCGCGAGCGGAACCCGGTTCCTCCCCATTCATGGGGAGGAGCTTACGGCGCCTCGATGAACTCGCGGATCGGCAGCTCGTTCGGGGCCGAGCGCAGCGCTTCGTTCATCGCCTGATCGTGCATCCGGCAACCATAATAGAGCGACAGATGCTGCGACGCGCCCGAGGGCTCGTTCCAGCGGATATCGACCGAGGGCATGTCGGTCGCCACCTGCCCGCATCCCGGCTGGCCCGGCTGGATCAGTTGCTCGCCTTGCGGACGATAGGGCTGCAGCTTCGCGGCGAAGGCACGATATTGCGCCGGGGTGGCGCGGAAGTTGCGGGTGCCGACGACCTTCGTGAACTGGCGCCCTTCGAACACACCGGTCCCATCGGGCTGGACCGTAACGCGGTAGACCGGACAGGTCCCAAAACAGCGCGAGGTTTCATAGCTGATCGTCTCGCGCTCGATCGCCACCGGGGCCGTTTGGGTGGTCGTATTGCCGCCCGCCATCACGCACCCGCCCAGCATCGGCAGTATCGCCAGCGCCATTTTTCGCATCAGTCGCTCCCTGTTCCGGGGCCATTCGTTGCGACCCCGTTCCCTTTGCCTAACGCGCCGTGGCTGGCGCGGCGATGAACGGACGGCTAGGGCTGAGGAAATTTCAGGAGACTCCCATGCGCCCATCCGGCCGCACCCCCGACGAAATGCGTGCCATCACGATCGAAACGAACTTCACCCGCCATGCGGAGGGTTCGTGCCTGATCGGCTTCGGCGATACCAAGGTGCTGGTCACCGCCTCGCTGGAAGAGCGGCTACCGCCGTGGCTGCGCGGCAAGGGCGAAGGCTGGGTCACGGCCGAATACGGCATGCTGCCCCGCGCCACCCATACCCGCGGCAGCCGTGAGGCGGCCAAGGGCAAGCAGTCGGGCCGCACGCAGGAGATCCAGCGGCTGATCGGGCGTTCGCTGCGCGCGGTCGTCGACCTGAAGGCGCTGGGCGAACGGCAGATCACGCTCGACTGCGACGTGATCCAGGCCGATGGCGGCACCCGCACCGCCTCGATCTCCGGCGCATGGGTGGCGCTGCGCCTCGCGGTCGATGGCCTCCTGCGCGAAGGCAAGCTGGAAGTCGATCCGATCAGCCGCCAGGTCGCCGCGGTCAGCTGCGGCATTCATCAGGGCACGCCGGTGCTCGACCTCGACTATATCGAGGATTCGGCCGCCGATGCCGATGCGAACTTCGTGCTGACCAGCGACAACAACATCGCCGAGGTACAGGCGACCGCCGAAGGGGCGTGCTATGACGAGGAGGCGCTGCTGCGTCTGCTGCGCCTCGCCCGCATCGGCTGCGGGCGCATTTTCGCCGAACAACTGCGGGCGACCGGTCGATGAGCGGCGAGGGCAAGGAGCCGCAGGCGATCCGCAAGCTGACCCCCGGCAAGCTCGTCATCGCCAGCCACAATCCGGGCAAGATCCGCGAGATCGCGGCACTGCTCGGCCCGTACGGCGTCACCCCGATTTCGGCCGGCGAACTCGACCTGCCCGAACCGGAGGAAACCGGCACGACCTTCGTCGCCAATGCCGAGCTGAAGGCGTTGCAGGCCGCCGACCTGTCGGGCCTGCCCGCGCTCGCCGACGATAGCGGCCTGTGCGTCGAGGCGCTGAACGGCGATCCGGGCATCTTTTCCGCCCGCTGGGCCGGCCCGTCGAAGGATTTCGACGCGGCGATGCGGCTGGTCGAGGAACGGATGCAGGCGACCGGGCCGGAGCACAGCCGCGCCGCGCATTTCGTCTGCGCGCTGGCGCTGGCATGGCCCGACGGGCACGTCGAATGGTTCGAGGGCCGCGTCGACGGACAGCTGGTATGGCCGCCGCGCGGGGACCATGGCTTCGGCTACGACCCGATGTTCGTCCAGGACGGCATGGACCAGAGCTATGGCGAGATCGATCCCGACCACAAGCATGCGATCAGCCACCGCGCCGATGCGTTCGCGCAGCTGGTGAAGGCGGTGTTTTGATGTCATCCGAACCGTACCCCTGCGCAGGCGGGGGTCCAGGGTAACAGAGGACGACGTCCATGGCTCTGGACCCCCGCCTGCGCGGGGGTACAAACAGCCTGATTACCGCAAGGCTGGAACGCCCGCCCCGCCCCGAACATTGGACGCCCCGAAAGGAAATCCGATGTCCGACGCGATCACCGAAACCCGCCACCGCGAGATCGCGGTCGAGCATCTCCTGTTCTGGACGATGCGCTATGTCGAACAGCAGCATCCGGGCCTGCTCGACTCGCTGGAGGCCAGCCTCGACAAGCTGGGCGACCCGACCCATGGCGGCGACAAGAATGACGATGCGGTACGCCATATCGCCGCGAAGATGATCGCCGGCGCGCGCGGATGATCCACATTCGTTCTTGATACGTTCGCGTAACAAGTCTATCCTGCCCGCATAATAACGGGAGGATGGACGATGAGCGTATATGCGACGGTCGGCGTGGTCGACCCGGCGGTGTCCCATGCATTCTACGACGCGGTGCTGGCCACGATCGGGTGGAGCAGCCATGCCGATTTCCCCGGCTGGCGCGGCTATTCGAAGGGCGGCAGCGGGGAAGGCTTCGTCCTGTGGGCCGCCACGCCGTTCGACGGCGGCCCCGCCACGCCCGGCAACGGCGCGATGATCGGCTTCTTCGTCGACAGCCGGGAGGAGGTTCACGCCTTCCACGCCGCCGCGATGGCACAGGGCGGCAGCGACGAAGGTCCGCCGGGGCCACGCCCCGCCTACGGCCCCAACTGGTATGCCGCCTATCTCCGCGATCCGGCGGGCAACAAGCTGGCGGTCGTCCGCAATCCCTGACGCGGATCAGAAGGCGCGCTGCCCGACATAATTGCCGGCCGGGACATAGCGGCAGACGATATAGTCGTCCTTCGCGCTGCTCGCCTCGGCACAGCCGAACCGCTGGGTCGCGCGCCACATGATCTGGGTATAATGGCCGACATCCTCGAACCGGCCGGTGCGCGACACCGCCGGCAGGATGCCGGGGACATAGTCGCGCTTTTCCGCGACCCAATGCCCGACCATTTCTGCATAGCGATAGGCGCCGCGCGTGCCGGTCCACAGATTCTCGCCCTGTTCGGGCACCCCGCGCGGTTGCGGCGAATGTTCGAAACGGCGGGTCGTGGCGAGCGTGTCGGCATAGGCCTGCGCATCGCGCGCCAGCGCCGGGTCCCAGGCAAGCGGCGGCAGGCCCGCCTGCGCCCGCGCGGCGCGATGCCCGGCCTCCATCGCCTGGCGCAGCAGCGCCGGCCCGCGCGGCGCGCTGCCGTCGAACGCACGGGGTTCGACCACCCGCTCGGGCACGTGATTGGGTCCGGCGGAACAGGCGCCGAGCAACAGCGCCGCCATCAGCATTTGTATCGCTCGCATCGCGCCCATATGGGACGGCGATGCAGCCCGACCAAGCACCCCTCGCACTGTACGTCCATTGGCCGTTCTGCGTGTCGAAATGCCCCTATTGCGACTTCAACAGCCATGTTCGCGAGAGCGTGGACCAGGCGGCATGGATGCAGGCGCTGCTGGCCGATCTGGCGCATGAGGCGGCCGCCCTGCCCGGCCGGCGGCTGGCATCGATCTTCTTCGGGGGCGGCACCCCGTCGCTGATGCCGCCTGCGACGGTGGCGGCGGTGATCGAGGCGGCGTGCGGCTATTGGCCGCCGACCGACGAAATCGAAATCACGCTGGAGGCGAACCCGTCCTCGGTCGAAGCGGCGCGCTTTGCCGACATCGCCGCCGCCGGGGTCAATCGCGTGTCGCTGGGCGTGCAGGCGCTGCACGACGATGCGCTGGCGTTCCTCGAACGCGCCCATGGCGTCGACGAAGCGCTGGCGGCGCTGGGCGTGGCGCAGCGACATTTCGCACGGGTCAGCTTCGACCTGATCTATGCCCGGCCGGGCCAGTCGCTGCCCGCATGGGAGGCGGAACTCGCCCGCGCGCTGTCGTTCGGGACCGAGCATCTGTCGCTCTACCAGCTGACCATCGAGCCGGGCACCCGCTTCGCGACGCTGGCGGCCAAGGGGCAGTTGACGCTGCCCGATGCCGACCTGTCCGCCGACCTGTTCGAAACGACGCAGGCGATGACCGCTGCCGCCGGCCTGCCGCTGTACGAGGTGTCGAACCATGCCCGGCCGGGGGCGGAGAGCCGCCACAACCTGACCTATTGGCGCTATCGCGACTATGCCGGGATCGGTCCCGGCGCGCATGGGCGGCGCTCCGGCCTCGCAACCGTGCGCCGCAAGAAGCCGGAGAACTGGATCGCCGCGGTCGAGCGCAACGGTCACGGGATCGAGCGGGAGGATGCGCTGACCCCCGACGAGCGCGTGACCGAGGCGCTGGTGATGGGCCTCAGGATGCGCGAGGGCGTCGATCTCGCCCGGATCGCGCGCCTGGGCCAGCGTCCGATCGATGCGGTCGTGCGGCCGGATGCGGTATCGCTCTTGGCGCGACAGGGGTTGCTGGTCCGCGACGGCGACCGGCTGGCGCTGACCCCGGCGGGGATTCCGGTGCTCGACGCGGTGCTGCGCGAGATCGCCGTCTGATCCCCTTGCCCGTTTCGCCGGGAGTGCGCACAACCGCGCATCACCAGTGAAAAGAGGGCGCTTCATGCCGACCATCACCCGCCGCACCGCCATCGCCGGCCTCGCCGCCGCGACCGGCGCGGCCCGCCTGCCCGCGCAGCCCCGCGCGACCTCGACGCTGCGGGTCGCCTCGACCTGGGACTTCGGCGCCGCCGCCAACGATGCGGCGGTCGCGCGGTTCAGGAGCGGCGGCAGCCTGATCGACGCGCTGGAGGCCGGCGCGAAAGTGCCCGAGGCCGACCTGACCAACCATTCGGTCGGCAAGGGTGGCTATCCCGACCGCGACGGCCGGGTGACGCTGGACGCGGTCATCATGGACGACAAGGGCCATGTCGGCGCGGTCGCGGCGATGGAGGACATCGCCCACCCGATCTCGGTCGCGCGCGCGGTAATGGAGCGCACGCCGCACACCTTCCTGGTCGGGGACGGCGCACGGCAGTTCGCGCTGGCCAATGGCTTCACCGCCGAAAAGCTGCTGACGCCGGAGGCCGAGGCCGAATGGCGCAAATGGCTGAAGACATCGAAATACCAGCCCGTCGCCAATAGCGAGAATGCGCGCGCGCCGCTGGGCGGGCCGCTCGACCATGACACGATCGGCATGATCGCCCGCGCGCCAAACGGCGAGCTGGCGGGTGCCTGCACGACATCGGGCATGGCGTTCAAGCTGCACGGCCGGGTGGGTGATTCCCCGCAGGTCGGCAGCGGCCTGTTCGTCGAGGCGGGCGTGGGTGCAGCCACCGCCACCGGCCTGGGTGAGGAAGTCACCCGTATCGCCGGCACCGCCCGCGTCGTATCGTCGCTGCGCGCGGGCATGACGCCGATGAACGCGTGTCGCGAGGCAGTCGAGCATATCGCCCGCTTACGCGGGTCGGCGCTCGACGGGGTACAGGTCGGCTTCCTTGCGATGGACCGGAACGGACAGGTCGGCGCCTTCGCGATCCTGCCCGGCTTCACCTATGCCGTCACCGGCGACGACGGGCGCAGCACCGTGCTGCCATCGGCCAGCCTGCGAAAGGGCTGAACCGAAAACGGCCCGCCCCCATCATGGGAGCGGGCCTATTTTCCTGTCCGTTCGCCGGGATCAGAAGCGGACGGTCGCGCCGGCCACGATCTGACGACCCAGCAGGTCGTAGCGGAACACCGTGTTGTTGCGCAGCAGCCCCAGCTCCGACCGCGAGTTCGGGATCAGCGGCGGATCGCGGTCGAACAGGTTGTTGACCGCGAGGCGCAGGACGAAGCGCTTGGCCACGTTGAACGTCGTCGCCAGATCGAAATAATCATAGGCCTCGATCCGGTTGTAGGTCGAACGACGGTTCGCCGGGCCGTACGGAATGCCGGTGTCCGCGTCCGCATTGAACGTGATCGTCATCGGCCCCTGATGGCGCCAGTTGAGCGAGATGTTCACGACATTGTCCTGCGTCGACCAGGTCGTGCGCAGGCCGTGCACCCATTTCGGGAAGCCTTCGCCGCAGAACGGACCATAATAGCCGACGCACTGGCGTGCGGTGACGGTCGGCGATTCCTGGCTGCCGATCGACGTCATCAGCGTCCCGTTGAAGCTCAGGTCGAGCCGTCCGGCCGTGTCGAGGTTCAGCGCATACTGCCCCTGGAAATCCCAGCCGTGCGAGTCGCTCTTATACCCGTTGCTGGTGCCCTGGATGATGAACCCGGTCGTCGGGTTGCTCGCCGCCGGACTGAACAGCGTGTAGCTGCCCGGATTGCGCACGATGCCGCGGCAATAATAGGGGTTCTGCGTCTGTACGCAGCCGTTCACGAAATCGCCCGCGCTGAAATAGCTGATCGAATCGTTCAGATCGATCAGGAACCGGTCGATCGAGACGGTCAGCCCCGGCAGGAAGCGCGGACGCAGCACGACGCCGAACGTCTTGGTGTACGCGGTTTCCGGCGTCAGGTTGAACCCGCCGTTGCGGATCGTGCACAGCGCGTCCGGGCAGTTCAGCGTCTGGCTGCCGTACAGATTGTCGGGCAGGCCGGTCGCACGGCACGCTTCGATGCTGGCGGTCGGCGCCAGGAAGCGACCCGGATTCTGCGGATCGGGGGTGGTGGCGCACGGATCGTTGCGCGATCCGACCGTCACATAGTTGATGTTGCTCGCCTGCACCGCCTGGATCAGCGACGGCGCGGCCTGCGCCTTGTTGATCGATCCGCGCAGGGTGATGTCGTCGATCGGCGCCCACAGGCCCTCGACCTTCCACGTGTCGAACGCGCCGTCGAGCCGGTTGTACTTCGACTTGCGATAGCCGAGGTTGACCTGCAGCAATTGGGTCCAGCTCTGGTCCTCGACCAGCGGCAGCTGCGCTTCGACGTTGCCTTCGACGACATTCTGGGTGAAGCGCGCGTCGGTGCCGCCATTGGTCAGGCGGAACTGCGCATCGGCGGTCGAGATGAAGCGTTCGGCGCGGAACTCGACGCCGGCGGCGATCGCCACCCCCTGATCGGCGAACGGCGACTTGATGCCATATTCGCCGAGATCGCCCGACACCGTGCCGAGCACCTGCCACATGCTGGGCTTGCTGATCTGGCGACCGTCGACGCTTTCATAGACCGAATCGACGAAGGCTGCGGCGTTGTTGTACGGCCGGAACGGGTTGAACGGCACGCAGGCGGCGCCCCCGGTCCGGCAGGTCGGCACGCCGCCCACGTTATCGACGATCAGCGACTGGCGCAGCCGGTCCTCGTTCGGGAAGGGCGGGTAGCTGTCGGTCGACCGGTTGGCGGAATAGACGCCGGCAATGTCGTAGTTCCACGCCTTCAGCACCTTGCCGCGAATGCCGCCGGTGACGCGGTAGCCGAGGTTCTCGAACTTGTTGTACGCCGGCGGCAGTCCGTCGAAGCGATAGAGCAGGTTGAACGGCACCAGCGTGTTGGTGCCGGCCGCGCCGCCGCACAGGGTCTGCCCCTGCGACGCCGACAGGAACGGGTTGTTGCAATTCACCTGATAGGGCGTCGAACCGTAGATGCCCGAGGGATAGACGCGCAGCGGCGTCGGGTTCTGCGACCGGTCGCGATAGGCGAGGAAGGTCGAATAGATTTCGGCCGCCTCCGACAGGTCGATCGTCAGGAAGCCGCCGGCGTTGATGCGGTTGAACTCACGCTGCGCGGCGAATTCGTCGAATGGATTGGCGGCCGCCCCGGCGACCGATCCCCAGGGAATAAGATTGCCCGACCCGTTAGGATTGTTGACCAGCACCCGCCCCGCATTCGCCCCGCTGCCGGGAATGATCGTGCCGACCTGCGTATACTGGCTGCGCGTGCAGGTGAGCGCCGAGTCCTTGGTCGGCTGGGTCACTTCGCATGCCGACCACGACCGTGCGCCCTGCGGCAGCAGGTCCGACTGGCGGTAGCTGAAGAAGCCGGTAAGGTTGACGCGGTTGTCGAGGAACGACTTGCCCGCCGTCATCGTGACGTCCATCCGGGCGCCGTCGTTCGTCATGCCGAGCGGCGTCTGGAAAAAGGCGCGACGCGCCGCGTCGGTCACCGGGTTTTCGCGGTTCTGGTGGTTGTAGAAGCTGTAATTGCCGTTCAATTCCACCCCGTCGAAATTCTTTTTCAGGATGAAATTGACGACGCCCGACACCGCGTCCGACCCGTAGACCGACGACGCACCACCGCTCAGCACGTCGATCCGTTCGACCAGCGAGGCCGGGATGATGCCGACGTCCATGCCGTTCTGGATGCCGAGGCGCAGGCCGTCGACCAGCGTCAGCGTGCGTTCGAAGCCGAGGCTGCGCAGCTTGATCCGCTGGCGGCCGCTCGATTCCGCATAATTCTGTTCGGCGTTCGGCGCGACCTGCGGCAGGCGGTTCAGCACCTCCTCGATCGTGGTCGCGCCCTGCGCCTGGATCTCCTGCGACGTGACGGTGGCGATCGGCGCAGCCGATTTGTTGTTCGGGCGCACGATGCGCGTGCCGGTGACGACGATCGCCTTGTCCGCATCCTCGTCGGTCGTGGTAGATGCGGCGTTGGTGTCGGGCAGCGCCTCGACCGGCACGACCTGGGCATGGGCGGTTCCCGCCAGCATGGTCGCGAGACACGATGTCGTCAGCAGCATGGTGATCGGCTTCATGTAGTCCCCCTGTCGGTGCCGCGTCACAAGGCGCGATTATTTCACCTGTGAGACAGTTTTCCGCCAGCGAGCAGTCAGGTCAATATCATCTGAAACCGTTTTTCATCCATGCCGATCGTATTGCTTGCCCGGCGTGCTATTTGAGCAACACACCGGGAACGTTCTCAAACCAGCAGGTGCAGCGTGGTCGGGGTCAACTGCGCCGCGCCGCGCACCCCCGGCAGGGTCGCGACATCGACCGGGCGTGCGTCCCGCAGTTCGACGCGTACCCGGCCGGCCAGCGTCCGGGCTTCGCGGATCGCCCCTGCCCCGCCCAATGCGGCGACGAGCGCCGGCGGCAGGTCGGCCGTGGCCCCCGCCGATTCGGAAGACGGGAAAGCGACGGCAGCCATCGGCGCGCCCGCCCCGGCCGCGCGGATTTCCTCCGCCACCTGATCGGCGATCGGGCCGACGATCACCTGCACCGCCCGGTCCGACGGTCGGATCACGCCCATCGCGCCGAGCGACTTGAGCGCAGCTTCGTCGACCAATGCCTGATCGGCGACCACCAGTCGCAGCCGCGTCGTGCAGGCGCCGATGCTGGCGAGGTTCGCGCTGCCGCCCAGTGCCGCCAGGAACGCCCGTCCCCGAACGCCCCCCTCGGCCGGCGCCCCGCCCATCGGCGCGGCGCTGGCGTCACGCCCCGGCGTCTTCAGGTCGAACCGGACGATGAAGAAGCGGAACACGCCATAATAGACCGCGAAATAGACCGCGCCGATCGGCAGCAGCAGCAGCGGCTGCGTCGCCTTTCCATAATTCAGCACATAGTCGAACAGCCCGGCCGAAAAGCCGAAGCCCAGCCGCACGCCCAGCGCATCCATCACCGCCATCGACACGCCGGTCAGCACCGCATGGATCGCGTAGAGCACGGGGGCGAGGAACATGAAGGAGAATTCGATCGGCTCAGTCACACCGGTCAGGAAACTTGTTAACGCTAGGCTGAGCAGCATGCCGCCCACCGCCTTGCGCCGGTCGGGCAATGCCGAGCGGTACATGGCGAGGCATGCGGCGGGCAGGCCGAACATCATGATCGGGAAAAACCCGGCCATGAACGCACCGGCATTGGGGTCGCCGGCAAAGAAGCGCCGCAGGTCGCCGGTGGTGCCGTTGAAGTCGCCCAGTACGAACCATGCGACATTGTTGAGGATATGGTGCAGCCCGGTCACCAGCAGCAGCCGGTTGAGCAGGCCGAACCCGAACAGCCCGATGCTGCCCGATGCCACCAGGGCGCGACTGGTCAGGTCGAGCGCCGCGCTGATCCCCGCAAAGCTCAGCCCCACCAGCACGGCGATGGCGATGCCGGCCAGCCCGCTGACGATCGGCACGAAACGGCGACCGCCGAAGAAGGCGAGATATTCCGGCACCTTGATCGTCGCGAACCGGTTGTAGAAACTGCCGCCGATCAGGCCGGAGACGATGCCGATCGGCACGTCGAGCTTGGCGAAGGCCTTTACCTTCCACGCCGCGGACAGGGTCGCGGCGGTCGCTTCGTCGAAGCCGCGCGTGATCTCCGGCGGCACGGTCAGGAACACCGGCCCGCCATTCTTGACGACCAGATAGCAGACGACCCCGGCAAGACACGCCGCGCCGTTGCCGTCGCGCGCGATGCCGCAAGCGACGCCGATCGCGAACAACAGCCCCAGATTGTTGAAGAGCGCATCGCCCGCCGCCGCAAGCAGGCCGATGTCGAGCAGGTCGGGCTGGCCCAGCCGCAGCAGCAGCCCCGCCACCGGCAGGACCGCGATCGGCAGCATCAGCGCGCGGCCGATGGGTTGCAACGCTTCGACGACGGACCTCATGCGGCAAGCTCCTGACAAAATTCGCGGGCCATGGCGCGGACCTCACGCGGCGACGATGCCGCCAGCGCGCGGAGGGCAAGGCGGTGGCAGGCGGCGGTATCGAGCCGGCGGACCAGCGCCTTCAATTCGGGGACGAAGCGCGGGGAAGCCGACAATTCGGTGATGCCGAGGCCGATCAGCAACGGCACCGCCAACCGGTCGGAGGCAAGCCCGCCGCAGACACCGACCCAGCGGCCGTGACGCTTCGCCCCGTCGGTCGTATGCGCGATCAGTTGCAGCACCGCCGGGTGGAGGCCGTCGACACCGCCGGCGACCGCCGGATTGCCGCGATCCATGGCCAGCGCATATTGGGTCAGGTCGTTGGTGCCGATCGACAGGAAATCGGCATGGGCGGCCAACGTCGCCGACGTGACCGCCGCCGCCGGGGTTTCGACCATGATGCCGACCTCGACCCGCTCCGTAATGTCCATCTCGACGCGCAGCCGGTCGACGACCGCACGGACGGCGGTAATCTCGTCGACGCTGGCGACCATCGGCACCATGATCCGGCATTGCCCGACCGGCTGCACCGACAGGATGCCGCGCAGCTGTGCCTCAAGGATGTCCGGCATGGCCAACGCGACGCGGATGCCGCGCAGGCCGAGCGCCGGATTTTCCTCCGGCGCGATCGGCAGATAGGAGGCCGGCTTGTCGCCGCCGACGTCGAGCAGCCGCACGATCAGCGGCCGCCCCTCCAGTGTGGCGGCGATGTTGCCATAGAGTGCGGCCTGTTCGGCGGCGTCGGGGGCGGTATCGCGCTCGAGAAACAGGAATTCGGTGCGCAGCAGCCCCGATCCTTCCGCGCCGTTCGCCATGGCGACGACCGCATCCTCGACCGATCCCAGATTGGCAAAGGCTTCGATGCGGACGCCATCGGCGGTGACGCAATGCTCGGCCGCCTGGGCGAGCGCGGCGGCGCGATCGGCGGCGCGGCGCTCCATCCGCGTCCGCGCCTCCGCCAGCGTCGCGTCGTCGGGTGCGACGTGCAGGACGCCATTGTCGGCATCTAGGATCAGCGTCGCCCCGTCCGCCACCTCGTTCAGCGGCGCACCCACCGCGACCAGCGCGGGCAGGCCCATCGTCGCCGCAAGGATCGCAACATGGGAGGTCGGGCCGCCCCGCTCGACCACCAGGCCGACCACGCAGGCGGGATCGAGCGCCATCACCTGCGACGGCAAAAGGTCGTCGGCGAGCAGGATCGTGCCCGGCGCGAACGCCAACGCATCGTCCGCCGCCCCGGTCAGTTCGCGCAGCACCTGCCGTTCGAGGTCGAGCAGATCGTCGGCCCGTTCGGCCAGCCGCGCATCGCCGAGGCTACGCAGCACCTCGGCCTGTGCGCGGGTCGCCTGTCGCCATGCGTGGCCGGCGTCGCGCCCGGCGCCCACGTCGCGGTCGGCGGCCTTGCGCAGTTCGGGATCGTCGAGGAACGCGATATGCGCCGCACGGATCGTCGCGCCCGCATGCGTGCCGTCCTCCGCCGATAACCGGTCGCGCACCGCCGCCAGCGCGCTGTCGAGCCGCGCAGCCTCCACGCCCGGCCCCTGTCCGTCGACCGGCACGGCAATGTCGGCGACGCGCAGCCAGCGCGCTGTGCCGATGGCGAAGCCCGGCGCGGCGAGCGTTCCGGCCAGCTGCCCCTCTGGCAGGTCGACGGGCTGGGCGGGCGGCGGGGCGGCGATCGGTGCGGCGGGCACTTCGCCCACGCCCTCGCCCATGCCGCCCTCGATCAGGTCGACCAGCGCGGTCACCGCCTGTGCCGCATCCGGTCCGCTGGCGATGACGCTGATCGTATCGCCATGGCGGATGCCGAGGCCCAGCAGGCCGACCGCGCCCGATGTCCGGGCCTCCGTGCCGTTCTTCGCCAGCCAGCAGGTCGCGGCGAAGCCCTTCGCGACCTCGCCGATCCGCGCGGCCGGGCGGGCATGGATGCCGTGTGCCAGCGGCACGCGGACATCGGCGACGACCCGCTCGCCGCCCGACGCCTGCGTATCGACCGCTACCGCACCCAGCGGCTCCAGCGTCAGCAGCGGATCGCCGACCGCGACCGCGCGGCCCCCGGTGCGATCGACGATCCGGAACGCGTCGCCATTGGTGACGATGATCGGCGTCATCAGCGACGGCGCGGCCTGCACCAAGGCGTCGAGGTCGAAGTCGATCAGCGGCTGGCCGCGCGTCACCATGTCGCCGACCGCGACCTTCGCGGTAAAGCCGCTGCCGCCCAGCTGCACGGTGTCGATGCCGATATGCATCAGCAGCTCGACCCCGCCCTCCCCGCGCAGGGTGATGGCATGGCCGCCGGCGTGCAGCGTCAGCACCTGTCCATCGCAGGGCGCATGCAGCGTGGTGCCCAGCGGATCGATCGCCGCACCGTCGCCCAGCATGCGTCCCGCGAACACTGCATCGGGCACATCGTCGAGCGCGGCCGCCCACCCGTGAAGCGGCGCGGTCAGCTGGATGGCGGTCATCAATGCCCCCTTGGGTCAAGGGCCCGGCCGCGCCTGCTGCGCTCACCGGGCCGGATCATCAGACGATGCGGTTGCCCGCGATCCACGTGCCGCGCACGCTCAGGTCGGCGGCGAGCCAGACGAAATCGGCGCTGTGGCCGACATCGATGCTGCCGATGCGGTGCGACAGGCGCAGGAAGGCGGCCGGGTTTGCCGACGCCATCGCCACCGCATCCTCGAACGCGACACCCAGTTCGACCGTGTTCCTGACCGCGGTGGCCATATCGAGGTCACAGCCGGCCAGCGTGCCGTTGGCATCGACGCACACGCCGTTCTCGACATGGATCGGCTGGCCGTTGAGCACGAATTCCTTCGACGCCGCGCCGACGGTCGGCATCGCGTCGGTCACCAGCATGAACCGGTCGATCGGCCGCGCCGCCAGCGCCACGCGGATCGCCGCCGGGTGCAGATGCGCGCCGTCAACGATCAGTCCGGCATAGATATTCCGGTCCTCCAGCACCGCGCCGACCACGCCGGGATCGCGATGCTTCAAGGGCGACATGGCATTGTAGAGATGGGTGACGCCGCGCGCACCGGCATCGATCGCCGCGCGCGCCTGTTCGTAGCTCGCATCGCTATGGCCAATGCTGACGATCACGCCCGCCGCGACCAGCCGCTCGATCGCGGCAACGTCGTTGCGCTCGGGCGCCAGCGTGACCATCACCACGCCCTTGCGGGGGCGCGTCAGCAGGTCGATCGCCGCATCGTCCAGTGCGCGGAAATGCTTGTCGTCGTGAATCCCCTTGCGCGCCGGGTTCAGGAACGGCCCCTCGACATGGATGCCGACGACGCCCGGCACCCCCTGTTCGATCGCGGCATCGACCGCGTCGAGACCGGCGGCAACGATATCCAGCGAATCGCTGATCAGCGTCGGCAGGAAGGCGGTGGTGCCGTACTTCGCATGCGCCGCACCGATCGCACGAATGCCCTCGACCGTCGGATGGTCGTTGAAGAGAACGCCGCCCCCGCCATTGACCTGCGTATCCACGTAACCCGGCACCAGCCAGCCGCCGTCGAGGTCGATGACCTCCGCGTCGGCACCGGCATGGAAGTCGGCGATGACGCCGTTCTCGACGCGGAACGCGCAGCTGTCCTGCGTACAATGATCGGCGAGCACGCGGCCGCCGCGAACAACGAAACTGCTCATCGGGTTTCCGTTACCTTGCGCAGGTGCGGCGGCTGATCGGGGTTCAGCCCGCGCCGCAACGACACCATGTTGACCATGCGATAGAAGCTCTGGATCATCAGGATCGGCTCGATCGCGGGATGGCTGCGGATCGCCGGCGGATGGCTGTCGTCGCTCGCCGCGTCGGCCAGATGCACCGCCGCACCACGCCCGGCAAACTCCGCCGCCGCCGCCCGGACATCGTCGCCGGCATCGTCGGAGGTGGCAAAGCCCAGCAGCGGAAAGCCGTCGTTTATGATCGCCATCGGCCCGTGGCGGACCTCGGCGCTGCTGAATGCCTCGGCATGCAGCGCGGAGGTTTCCTTCATCTTCAGCGCCGCCTCCTGCGCCACGCCGAAGCTGTAGCCGCGCCCGATCACGAACAGATTGCGCGCATCGACCAGCGTATCGGCGACTGCGCTCCAGTCGAGGTCGAACGCCGCTTCCAACTGAGCAGGCAGGTTATCGAGCGCCGCCAGCAGCGCCGCATCCTCGCTCCAATGCGCGGCGATGGCGGCAAGGCCGGCGAGCGAGGTGATGAATGACTTGGTTGCCGCGACCGAGGTCTCCGCCCCCGCCGACAGCGGCAGCACCGTGTCGGCAAGGGCTGCGAGCGGCGAATCCTCGACATTCACCAGCGCCACCACGCGCGCGCCGGCTGCCTTGTAGCTTTCGACGGTGCGCAGCAGGTCGGGGCTGCGGCCCGATTGCGACACCGCGATCACCAGCGCGTTCATCCGCTCCATCCGCGTCGCATAGACCGACGCGACCGACGGCGCCGCCGAGGCGACCGGAACGCCGCACAATGTCTCGACCAGATATTTGCCATAGGTCGCGGCATGGTCCGACGATCCGCGCGCACAGGTCACGACCAGCGCCGGCGGGTCGGCGCGCAGCGATTGCCCCAGCGCGGCGAGCGTGTCGGCGTTGCGCGACAGGAAGCGGGCGACCGCTGCGCCGCCCTCCCCCGCCTCGCGGTGCATGGCGGTGTGCCCGGCTGCGACCGGCTTCGGCCCGGCTTCGGCGATAGACGTCATGAACCCCCTCTTGGACCCGGCCGGCGCCGGATCAGCTTGCGTTCAGTTCGGCGACGACGTCGTACGCGTCGCCACGATAATAGGATTGGGTGAATTCGACCGTGTCGCCATCGGCCAGGAAGCCGCGCCGTTCGATGAACAGCCCGGCATGGCCGACCTCGACGCCCAGCCGCTTCGCCTGTTCGGCGGGAAACGCCATGGCGCGCAACCGTTGCAGCGCACGCACCGGGCGACAGCCGGTGACCTCCAGCGCGGCATAGAGCGACTCGCCGACCGCATCGACGCTGGGCAGGCAATGGCCGGCGATCGCCGAATATTCGACCGCCATCCGCACATCGTCGGCAAAGCGCATGCGCTGGAACCGATAGACCGGCGTACCGGGCGACAGGCCGAGCGACATCGATTCCTCGGGCGTCACCAGCCCGGCCGACTTCGCCACCCATGCGCTGCTCGGCACCCGTCCGCGCGCGACCATATCCTCCGAGAAGGACGACAGTTTCGAAAAGCTCTTGTCGACCCGCGCCGCGACGAAGGTGCCCGCGCCCCGCCGACGCACCACCAGCCCCTCGTTCGCCAGCCCCTCGATCGCCTTGCGCACGGTGATCCGCGATACGGCATATTCGGCGGCCAGATCGCGCTCGGGCGGGATGGCGTCGTCCTGCAACAGGATCCGCCGCTCGATCGCGCTGCGCACCAGCTGCTGCAACTGGACATAGAGCGGCGCGTGGGCATCGCCGCGCAACTGCCCGACCCGCTCGGAAAAGGCCGTACCGCCGCTAACCGGGGCGGACGAACGAACGATGGCGGAGGCGGACGATGCGGACACGCCCCTCTGATAGGTATGTTTTTGGTACTATGCAATGCCGATTCCGCAGGCCGGATCATGCCATTCAGCCCGCTGTTCGCGGTATCATCCAGCGAATTGGATCGGTCATCGCGGTCGTTTGCATAGGACCATGCGCTATCCGACGGAACCCGCCTTTGTTTTGGATTAAGCAATTTTATTGCGTCAAAGACTCGCACAACCTCGCCATAGGCGGCGATTGCACGCAAATCGGATCAAATTTCTCACCAGTGAAGATTGTTTTCATTTTTATGTAGATTTTATGATTGCGATTGGTCACATTGCCGTCGACCAAAACGAGCCTGCATGGAACCAATATAGGTCCAATGCTGGACGCATGTCGTCTCGCCCGTCGCGGCCACATCGGGGGAGCGCCTTTCGCGCTCGGATTTAAGGGGTAGGGGTCCATGGCATTTTCGCGTTTCGCATATCTGGCATCCACCGCGTTGGTGGCGCTCGCCACGCCGGCCTTCGCGCAGGAAGCGCCCGCGCCGACCACGACGGACGACGCCGACACGATCACCGTCACCGGCATCCGCAAGTCGATCGCGGACTCGATCGCGACCAAGCGTGACGCCGGGTCGATCGTCGACGTCATCTCGGCCGAAGACGTCGGCAAGTTTCCCGACGCGAACGTCGCCGACTCGCTGGCGCGCCTGCCGGGCGTGACGGTCGACCGCCAGTTCGGCGAAGGCGAGCAGCTGTCGATCGCGGGTGTCGAGCCGGCGCTGAACCGCCTGACCGTCGACGGCCACTCGGTCGCCTCGGCCGACTGGGGCGGCAACCCGTCCGACCGGTCGAGCCGCACCTTCAACTATTCGCTGCTGTCGCCGACGATCATCAGCCAGGCGGTCGTGTACAAGACCCCCGAAGCGCGCCTGCAGGAAGGCGCGATCGGCGCCAGCGTCGACGTCGTCACCCGCAAGCCGCTCGACCTGAAGTCGGGCACGATCGCCGCGACCGCCGGCGGCGAATATAACGACCGTGCGAAGCGCGGCAGCTTCCGCGGATCGGCGCTGTACAGCTGGCACAATGCCGACGACACGATCGGCTTCCTCGGCTCGGTCAGCTATGACAAGGAACAGCTCAGCCGCGCCGGTTCGGCGGTGTACTGGTATCGCACCGGCGACGCGCTGCTCGCCAACGCACCCAATACCGCGACGATCAACGGCAAGAACATCACCGCGCTGACCGCCGCCGAACGCGCCAGCTTCAGCAGCGCGCGCTTCGCCTCGTTCCTCGCCCGCGAATTCTTCAAGCAGGAACGTGAGCGCATCGGGTTCTCGGGTGCGGTGCAGGCCCGTCCGACCGACAACCTGACCGTGACCGCGACCGGCCTGTTCATCCGCGGCAATTACGACAACGTGTCGAACTCGGCCTATACCTATGGCTTCGAAGGCTCGCGGCTGATCTCGGCACAGTCGTCGGACGGCCTCGTCACCTCGGCGACCTTCGCCGGCATCCCGACCGGCCAGGCCGGCGCGACCGGCCAGCTCGACACCAATTATCGCCGCACCCGCCTGAAGAACGATTCGGTCACGCTGCTCGTCGACTGGACGCCCGGCGACTGGACGATCAACGGCAATGTCGGCGGCACCAAGGCGACCGGCGGCAAGGACCCCGAATATCTGCTCGACTTCCGTACGCAGCAGGGCTTCACCTCGGGCGCCAACGGCCAGAACACCGTCGTCAACTGGGCCAAGCCGGCCAGCGACCCGTCGATGTGGCTGAGCAACTTCACCGCCGTCGGCGGCGAAAATCTCGGTGCGCAGGATCTGGCCCGCAACGGCGGGCAGCAGTTCTTCGGTCGCCAGATCGGTGGCATCCCGCTCCAGTCGGGCTTCACGATGGACCAGGAAAAGTTCGCCGAAATCAACTTCAAGCACCCGGTCGAATTCGGTCCGATCAAGGAAATCCTGTTCGGCGGCCGTTATGTCGACCACGACAACAAGCAGACGACCTACAGCAACGCCGTCTTCACCAACCAGAACTTCACGCTGGCCGACCTGCCCTATTACGTGCTGCCGGGCGGTCTCTATAACGGCCTCGGCGTGTCGGGGAACGGCACGCCTTACGCCACGCTGGACAAGGACGGCATCATCGCCGCGCTGGCCAAGTACGGCAACAAGCAGATCGATCGCGGCTTCTCGTTCAACGAATTCTTCGGCGTGAACGAAAAGATCGCGGCCGCCTATGCCCAGGCGAATTTCGAAACCGGCAAGTTCCGCGGCAACGTCGGCGTCCGCTTCGCCCACACCAGCGACGAAGCGAAGTTCTACACCGCCAGCAACCGCGCGGGTCAGCTGTTCCCGATCTACACCTACACGCCGGTCAAGAACGACTATAACCGCCTGCTGCCCTCGGCCAACGTGATCTACCAGGCGGGCGACGACGTGGTGCTGCGTGCGTCGGCGGCGAAGGTGCTGGCCCGCCAGCGCTACAGCGACCTTGCCGGTTCGCTGTCGCTCGACGACAACCAGCTGTCGGGCAGCGGCGGCAACCCGGCGCTCAAGCCGTATGAAGCCACCAACTATGGTCTGTCGGCGGAATGGTATTTCGCGCCGGCCAGCTTCCTGGCGGCCGAATTCTTCTACCGCGACATTTCGAACTACACCGTCAACCAGGTGAACAACGAGACGCAGTTCAACGTCCTGCTCGCCCGCAACGCGACCTATGCCGTTTCGCGGCCGGTCAATGGCGGCACCGCGCAGGTCACCGGCTTCTCGCTGTCGGGCAACACCAACCTGATCTGGGGCTTCGGCTTCCAGGGCAGCTACACCTTCGCCGATGCCGAAGCCTCGCTGGCGACCGGCCTGCCGTACCTGTCGCGCCACACGCTCCAGCTCTCGCCCTATTACGAGAACGGGCCGTTCCAGGCGCGGGTCAGCTACAACCGCCGCTCGAAGTATTTCTACCGCTTCGGCCGCCAGTCGTCGCAGGACTATACCGACGCCTATCGCCAGCTCGACGCGCAGATCAGCTATGCGCTGACCGAAGGCGTGTCGATCACGGCACAGGCTTCGAACCTGCTCGACGAAACCTACTATCAGTACAGCAGCACGCCGAACGCGCCGACCTCGGTCTACAAGAACGGCCGCGTGTTCTCGCTCAACGCCACCTTCCGCATGTAAGGGGCCGGTGATCCGGGGGGTGCGGCCCGTGCCCTCCGTTTCGCGTGAAGGCCCCGGCTTTGCCGGGGCCTTTTTTCGTTCGGGCCGCTAGAGTTTCGGACAGAGCCGAATCGGCCTGCCAACCCAAGGGGAGTATCGCGTGAAGCACCGTCTGACCTGGGCAGCCCTCGCTGCCGCCACCGCGATCGTTGCCCCGGCATCGGCACAGACCGCCCCCCTCCTGCCCCTCCCCGCACAGATGACGCCGGCCAGCGGATCGATCACCATCGCGAACGGCGCCGGCATCGCCGCCCCGGCCGCCGACCAGGGTGCCGCCACCGCCGCGCGCCTGCTGGCCGACCGGGTGAAGGTCGATCGCGGCCTGACCCTGACGCCTGCCACGACCGGTCCGATCCGCTTCGTCCGCGACGCGGCCATAGCCGGTGACGAAGCGTACCGCCTGACCGTAACGCCGCGCGCGATCACCATCGCCGCCAGCGGCGACCGCGGCCTGATCTGGGGCGCGATGACGCTCGCCCAGCTGCTCAGCCCCGACACCGCGTTCGGCAAGCCGGTGCGCGTCGCCGCGACCACCATCAACGACGCCCCACGCTTCCGCTGGCGCGGGTTGATGGTCGACGTGACCCGTTCGTTCCAGCCGATCGATACGCTCTATCCGGTCATCGACACCATGGCCGCGCAGAAGCTCAACACGCTGCACATGCACCTGTCGGACGATCAGGGATGGCGCGTCGAGATCAAGCGCTACCCCAAGCTGACCGAAATCGGCGGCTTCCGCGTGCCGCCCATCGCCGGGGGACAGCCGGGCCCGAAGGTCGGCGGCTTCTATACGCAGGACGAGCTGCGCAAGCTGGTCGCCTATGCGGCGGAGCGCGGCATCACCATCGTCCCCGAAATCGACATGCCCGGCCATGCCCAGGCGGCGGTCGCGGCGTACCCTGAGGAGGTCGGCGTGCTCGGCGACCGCCCGCCGGTCGGCCATGACTGGGGCGTCAATCCATGGCTCTTCTCCCCCAGCCCCCGCAGCATGACCTTCATCAAGAACGTACTCGACGAGCTGATCGACATCTTCCCCGGCCAGTTCATCCATGTCGGCGGCGACGAGGCGATCAAGGACCAGTGGCAGCGCTCGCCGGAGGTGCAGGCGCAGATGAAGGCGCTGGGCCTGAAGACCGAGAACCAGATGCAGGGCTGGATGATCTCCGAGCTTGGCAAGCATCTGGCATCCAAGGGCCGCCGCCTGATCGGCTGGGACGAGATTCTCGAAGGCGACGTGCCGACCAGCGCGACCGTCATGTCGTGGCGCGGCGAGGCGGGCGCGGTCGAGGCCGCGAACAAGGGGCATGACGTGGTCATGTCGCCTGCCCCCAACCTCTATCTCGACAATATCCAGTCGACCGCCGGCGACGAACCGCCCGGCCGCATCGGGCTGCAGACGCTGGAGATGGTCTATGGCTATGAACCGGTCCGCCCCGGCGTGACCGCAGAAGCCGCCGCGCATGTGCTGGGCGCGCAGGGCAATGCCTGGTCCGAATATCTCGCGACCGCCAAGCAGAAGGAGCACGCCACCTTCCCGCGCCTGTCCGC
This sequence comes from Sphingomonas hankookensis, assembly GCF_028551275.1. NCBI lineage: Bacteria > Pseudomonadati > Pseudomonadota > Alphaproteobacteria > Sphingomonadales > Sphingomonadaceae > Sphingomonas > Sphingomonas hankookensis. The sequence continues at coordinate 1,298,920 of NZ_CP117025.1, read as the reverse complement.
GATCGCCGAATTCACCTGGAGCCCGCGCGACAAGCGCGACTGGAAGGGCTTCGTCGAACGCCTCCAGCCGCAGATGCTGCGGTACGAGCGACAGGGGATCGCCGCCGCCGACGCGGCCTTCGCCGTGACCTATGCGCTCGATGGATCGAAGGGCGACGTGCTGCGCGGCAAGGCGCCGAAACTGGCGCTGACCACCCAGACCGGCGCGGGCACGATCCGCTACACCACCGATGGCAGCCAGCCGACCGCCCGCTCGCGTGCCTATGCCGCCCCGATCGCGGTGAAGCCGGGGCAGACGATCACTGCCGCCGCCTTCGCCAGCGACGGCCACGCCCTCGCCCGCCCCCGTGCCTTCGACGCGACCCGCCCGGCGCTGCTGCGCGCGACCGGCACGGCCGACATGGTCGCCTGTCCGAAGGGCGCCCTGGGCCTGCGCGTGCCGCTGGTCTCGGGCCAGTCGGGCGATGCCCCGGCGTACAACGTCAACATCTTCGACACCTGTACCCAGGCGCAGAAGATGCCGCTCGACGTGGCGCAGGCGTTCACGGTGACGGTCGCCCGCCTGCCGCGCCACTATGGCCTCGCCCATGACTATAAGGCGCTGCGCGAACATTTCGCGGTGACCGAACATGGCGAGCTGGTGATGCGGACCGGCGGCTGCGACGGCACCATCGCCGCCACCTTCCCGCTGCCCGACCCGGATACCGCGCCCAACCGGTTCAGCTTTACCGGGACCTTCGCGAAACAGCCGGGTGATGCGGACGTGTGCCTGCAATTCACCTCCCCGCTGTCCGACCCCTTCTACACGGTCGACACGCTGCAACTGGAAAGCGCCAAGTGAAGCCTGCCCTGTTCCTGCTCCTCGCCGCCGCTCCCGCCGCCCTGTGGGCCGCCCCGCGCGAGACGGTGACGCTCGACAAGGGCTGGCAGGTCCGCCTAGCCCCCGGCGATACCGCGGCGAAGGAGCATCCGAAGGCCGCACGCTGGTTGCCCGCCAAAGTGCCGGGCTATGTCCAGACCGACCTGATCGCGGCGAAGGTCACGCCCGATCCGTTCATCGGCCTGAACGAAGCCACCATCCAATGGGTCGGGCGCAGCGACTGGGAGTATAAAGGCACGCTCAACGCCTCGCCGCTGCTGCTGGCGCGCGGGCATGTCGATCTGGTGTTCGACGGGCTGGACACCTTTGCCGAGGTGTTCGTCAACGGACAGAAGCTCCTCGCCGCCGACAATGCACATCGCCGCTGGCGCGCCGACGCCAAGCCGCTGCTGAAGGCCGGCGCGAACGAGATCCGCATCCTCTTCAAATCGCCGCTGGGCGTGTTGAAGCCGATGGTGGCTGGACTCGAAAACCCCCTGCCCGGCGAATATGACTCGACCGCTGGCGACGAGCCGGAAGGTCGGCAGACCTCGCCCTATATCCGCAAGCCCAAATATCATTATGGCTGGGACTGGGGGCCCCGCATCATCAATGTCGGTCCCAACGGCCCGGTCAGGATCGATGCGTGGGACGACGTCCGCATCGATACGCTCCGCGTCCAGCAGGAGGCGGTGACGGCGGTCGAGGCGCGCCTGTCCGCCGACGTCACCCTGATCGCCGATCGCGATGCGACCGTGCAGGTCGATGCGATCGTCACCGCCCCCGACGGCACCAAGGTCCGCGCCACCCGCACCGTCGCGGTGACGGCGGGCGAGAACCGGGTTAGCGTTCCCCTCACCATCGCCAACCCGCAGCTCTGGTATCCCGCCGGCTATGGCGCGCAGCCGCTCTACACCGTCGCGACCGAAACCCGCCTCGATGGCGAACTGGTCGACGCCCAGCAGCGCTCGACCGGCATCCGTACCGTCGAACTGGTCCGCGAGAAGGACGCGATCGGCCGGGGGATGCTGTTCCGCATCAATGGCATCCCCGTATTCGCCAAGGGCGCGAACCTGATCCCGTTCGACAGCTTCGGCCCGCGGGTCACCAATGCATACATGGCGAAGATCATGGGCGACGCGAAGGCGGCGAACATGAACATGATCCGCATCTGGGGCGGCGGCATGTACCTGCCCGACAGCTTCTTCGACACCGCCGACCGGCTGGGGCTGATGATCTGGTCCGACTTCATGTTCGGCGGCGCGATCACCCCCTATGATCCCGACTATCGCGAATCGGTGAAGATCGAGGCCGAGGAACAGGTCGATCGGGTACAGGCGCATCCCTCGATCGTGCTCTGGTCGGGCAATAACGAAGTACTGTCGGGCTGGGAGGGGTGGAGCGACCGTACCGCCTTCAAGAAGCGCGTCGGGGCCGATGAACAGGAACGCGTCGGGGTCGGCATGGCGATCCTGTTCGATCGTGTGCTGCGTGACGCCGCCTCCGCCCGAGACGCCGACGTCCCCTACTGGCCCGGCAGCCCGAGCGCCAATTACGAGGGCAAGCCCGATCAGGACGGCAATGGCGACCGCCATTATTGGGACGTATGGGGCGGCAAGAAGCCCGCCACCGCCTATCTCGACAGCTGCCCGCGCTTCATGTCGGAATATGGGCTGCAGGCGATGCCCGACATGGCGACCATCGCGAAGTTCGCGAAGCCTGCGGACTACGCGATCGACTCCCTCGTCATGACCGCGCACCAGAAGTTCCTGAAGGGCGCGGGGCAACAGCGGCTGCTCGACTATATCCGCATGCGCTATCGCGAACCCCGCGACTTCGCCGATTTCGTCTATCTCAGCCAGGTGATGCAGGCCGACGGTATCCAGCTGGGCGCATTGCACCACCGCGCCTGCCGTCCGGTCACCAGCGGTTCGCTCTACTGGCAGCTGAACGACGTCTGGCCCGGCGCGTCCTGGTCGAGCATCGACTATTATGGCCGGTGGAAGGCGCTACACTTCGCCGCCCGTCGCTTCTACGCCCCGCTCGCCGTCTCGGCGGCGCGCAAGCCGACCGGCACCACCGACATCACACTGATCTCCGACCGGACTGCTCCCGTCACCGCGCGCTGGCGGATGCGGACGATGGACATGGATGGCAAGGTGACGATGGCGCATGAAACCGCGATCCAGTTGCCCGCGCTGTCGGCGACGAAGGTCGCGACGATGACCGATGCGGACCTGTTCAAGGGCGCCGATCCGAAGCGTAGCGTGACCGTGGTCGAACTGCTGGTCGACGGCGCGGTCGCGTCGCGCGCGCTGGTGACCGCCTTGCCCGAAAAGGACATGACGCTGCCCGATCCGGGGCTCGTCACCCGCTGGTCGACGGTCGATGGCAAGCCGGCGCTGACCGTGACCGCCACCCGCCTCGCCCGTGCGCTGTGGATCGGCTTCGGCACGCTCGACGTGCAGGCGTCGGACAATTTCCTCGACCTGTTGCCCGGCGAAAGCGCGACGGTGACGATCGAGGGCAAGGCATCGGCCGGCTCGCTCAAGAAGGCGCTCCGGCTGCAAACGCTCGGAGCCGCCAAGTGAGCCTTCTCCTCGCCCTGCTCGCCGGCACGGCCGAACCCGACCCGCAGATCGCCGCGACCATCGCGGCGATGACGCCTGCGGAAAAGGCGGCGCAACTGCAAAGCACCGCCCCGGCGCAGGGCGATGTCCTGCCCGCCTATGACTATTGGAACGAGGCGCTGCACGGCCTCGCCCGCAACGGCGTCGCCACCGTGTTTCCGCAGGCGATCGGCCTCGCCGCGACGTGGGATGCGCCGTTGATGGAGCGGATCGGCACCGTCGTGTCGACCGAGGCCCGCGCCAAATACAACGCCCTGCCGAGCAAGAACCGGCGGCGCTACGAGGGGCTGACCATCTGGTCGCCCAACATCAACATCTTCCGCGATCCCCGCTGGGGCCGCGGGATGGAAACCTATGGCGAGGACCCGGTGCTGACCGGCGCGCTGGCGGTCGGTTATGTCCGTGGCCTGCAAGGCCCCGACCCGCTGCAACCCCGCGTCATCGCCACGCCCAAGCATCTGGTCGCCCATAGCGGGCCGGAGGCGGGCCGAGACGCGTTCAGCGTGCAGACCGCACCCTATGACATGGAGGCGACGTACCTCCCCGCCTTCCGTCGCGCGCTGACCGAGGGGAAGGCGCAGTCGGTGATGTGCGCCTATAACGGCGTCCACGGCGTGCCGGTCTGTGCCGCCGACTGGCTGCTCAACGATCGCATCCGCCGCGACTGGGGCTGGAACGGGCTGGTCGTGTCGGACTGCGACGCGATTGGCAACATCGCCCATTATCAGCGTTATGCGCTCGACAATGCCGCCGGCTCCGCCGCCGCGATCAATGCCGGTATGGATGTCAATTGCGGCACCGCCTACGCCGCGCTGCCCAGGGCACTCGAACGCGGCCTGACGACACAGGCGGTCATCGACCGCGCGCTCACCCGCACCTTCGAAGCTCGCAAGCGCCTCGGCCATGCGTTCGGCGCCAAGAGCCGGTGGGATTCGATTCCCACCAGCGCCCTCCACACCCCCGCCAACCGCGCGCTGGCGCTGGAGGCCGCGCGCAAGTCGCTGGTCCTGCTCCAGAACAACGGCGTCCTGCCGTTGAAGCGCGGCGCCCGGATCGCGGTCGTCGGCCCCAATGCCGACAGCCTCGACGTGCTGGAAGCGAATTACAACGGCACCTCCGCCGCCCCGGTAACGCCGCTCAAAGGGCTGACCGACCGCTTCGCCGTCACCTATGCGCAAGGGTCGACACTGGCCGAGGGCGTTCCCCTCCCCGTCCCGCAGACGGCGTTCGGTTCGGGGCTGAAGGCCGAGTTCTTCGCAGACCCGGCGATGACCGGCACACCGGTGCTGACCCGCACCGACCGCACCATCGATTTCAACTGGGCGCGCACCAGCCCCGCCGCGAACCTGCCCGTCGACCACTACGGCGTGCGCTGGACCGGCACGCTGACCCCGCCGGGGCCGGGCCGCTACACGCTGCGCATCGACATCAACCGCTGCTGGGACAAATGCTCGGGCCGCGACGCGGTGAGATTGTGGGTCGATGGCAAGGACGTGCTCAGCGCCACCGGCACCGCCGCCGTCGAAGGCGCCGCGAACGACAGCAAGTCCGAACGGATGGAGGCGCTGCTCGACTTCGCCGACACGTCGCCCAAAGCCTTCCGCCTAGACCTGATCCATGCCAGCACCGACGACAGCATCCGCCTGACCTGGATCGCCCCCGCCGATCCGCAGCGCACACAAGCCGTTGCCGCCGCGCAATCCGCCGATGCCGTTATCGCCTTCGTCGGCCTGTCCCCCGCCGTCGAGGGCGAGGCACTCCGCCTCGAAGTCGCCGGCTTCTCGGGCGGCGACCGCACCGACATCGCGCTCCCGCAGGCGCAGCAACAACTGCTCGAAGCGGTCAAGGCAACCGGCAAGCCGCTGATCGTCGTCCTGCTCTCGGGCAGCGCGGTCGCGATGGAATGGGCGAAACAACACGCCGATGCGATCGTCGCCGGCTGGTATCCGGGTGAGGTCGGCGGCACCGCCATCGCCGATGTCCTCGACGGCACGACCAACCCCTCGGGCCGCCTGCCCGTCACCTTCTACGCCCGCACCAGCGACCTGCCCGCCTTCGTCGATTACAATATGAAGGGCCGCACCTATCGCTATTTCGACGGCCAGCCGCTCTGGGGCTTCGGCCACGGCCTGAGCTACACCGACTACGCCTATGCCGACGCCAAGGCGCCGACAACCCTCACCGCCGGTCAGCCACTTACCGTCACCGCCCGCATCACCAACACCGGCAAGCGCAGCGGCGAGGAAGTCGCGCAAGCCTATCTGATCGCACCCGCCGCACTCAACCGGATCGGCGCATGGAACGATCCGGTCCTGCGCCACAGCCTCGTCGCCTTCCAGCGCGTCGCGCTCAAGCCCGGTCAGGCAAAGACCGTGACCTTCACCCTCGACCCGCGCCTGCTCAGCACCGTGTCGCTCGACGGCACCCGCGCGGTGCGGCCGGGCGCCTATCGCTTGTTCCTCGGCGGCGGCCAGCCGGGCAGCACCCCCGGACAGGAGGTCGCCTTCACCATCACGGGCACGCAGGAGTTGCCGAAATGACGACGCTTTCCCGCCGCGCCCTGCTCGGCAGCAGCGCGGGCCTCGCCGTCGCCGCCGCGCTGCCGGCGACGACCGTCACCCCGCCCCCTGCCCGCCCGAACCTGTTCGTCGGCACCGGCGGCGACGGCCATACCTTCCCCGGCGCGACGATGCCGTTCGGGATGGTGCAGCTGTCGCCCGACACCGACACCGCGCGCTGGGCGACCTGTTCGGGCTATCACAAGGACGACGGCTCGATCCTCGGCTTCAGCCACACCCACCTGTCGGGGACCGGCATCGGCGACATGCTCGACGTGCTGGTCGTGCCGACACGCGGGCCCGTGTTACTGGAAGGCGGCCCGCTCGACGACCCCGACAAGGGCTATCGCCAGCGGTTCAGCCAGGAGGTCGCCGAACCCGGCTATTACGCCGTCACCCTCGAAAGCGGGGTGCGTGCCGAGCTGACCGTTACCGACCGCACCGGTATCCAGCGCCACCGCTTCCCCGCCGGCCCCGGCCATATCCTGATCGACCTCTCGCACCTCGTGTTGGAGGGTCCGAACCAGCGCCCCTATATCGACGAGGCCGCACTCACCCTCGAACCCGACGGCACCCTGACCGGCACCCGCCGCGTGTTCCGTTGGGCCAAGGGCCGCCGCATCTTCTTCGCGATGCAGCTGTCGCGCAAACCCGATCGCGTCGAGTTCTTCAGCGACAACGACACCCCGGCCGGCGACAAGGGCGTCACCGGCAAGCGCCTGAAGGCAGTGCTCCATTATAACGACGCGGGCGCCGCGCCGATCGTCATCCGCACCGGCATCTCCGCCGTCGACCTGGGCGGCGCCAAGGCCAATCTGACCGCCGAAGCGAAGCATTGGGACTTCGACCGCTACGCCCGCGCCGCCCGGTCGGCATGGGCGCGCGAACTCAACCTGATCCGGTTCGACGGCGGCACCGAGCAACAGCGCGTGGTCGCGGCGTCGGCGCTCTACCACGCCTCGATCGGCCCGACGCTCTTCTCCGACGTCGATGGCCGCTATGTCGGCCTCGACCGCCAGACGCACACCGTCCCGCGCGGCGAGGCGGCCTATAGCGCCTATTCGCTGTGGGACACCTATCGCGCCTTCCACCCGCTCCAGACGCTGATCCGCCCGAAGCTGACCCAGGCCTTCACCCGCGACCTGATCCGCCAGACCCAGCAAAGCCCGTTCGGCCCGCCCGTCTGGCCGCTACAGGGGGTGGAAACCGGCACGATGATCGGCTGGCACGCCGTCCCCGTCCTCGCCGAAGCGCGCGCGAAAGGCATCGCCGCCGACTATGCCGCCGCATGGGGCGGGGTGAAGAAGCGCTCGTTCGACTGGACTACGCCCAATCTCGACAACAGCATCGGCGTGAAGGCGTATGACGAACTCGGCTATGCGCCCGCCGACCGCATCTTCGAAAGCGTGTCCAAGACGCTGGAGTTTTCCTACGACGATTATGCCGGCGCGTTCATCGCCGACGCGGCGGGCGACTCCGCCGGGGCCGCGCGCCTGCGCAAGCGCTCGGGCAACTGGCGCAACGTGTTCGACCAGCGGATCGGCTTCGCCCGCGGCCGGATGGCGGACGGCAGCTGGGCCGAACCCTACGCCCCCAATGCGCTCGGCCACTCGAAGAAATGGCGCGACTTCACCGAAAGCAATGGCTGGCAGGCGACCTTCCTCAACCAGCACGACATTCCCGGCCTGATCGCGGCGATGGGCGGCGATGCCGCGTTCGAAGCGAAGCTCGACGGCCTGTTCACCGCCTCGTCCGAACTCCCCGCCGACGCCCCGCCCGATATCTCGGGGCTGGTCGGCCAGTACGCGCATGGCAACGAACCCAGTCACCATGTCGCGTACATGTACGCCTGGTGCGGAAGCCCGTGGAAAACGCAGGCGATGGTCCGCCGCCTGCTGACCGAAATGTACCACGACCGGCCCGACGGCATCATCGGCAACGACGATTGCGGGCAGATGAGCGCATGGTATCTGCTCTCGGCACTGGGCTTCTATCCGGTCGATCCGGTCAGCGCGACCTATGTGCTGGGCAGCCCGCTGTTCGACCGCGCGACCGTCCAGGTCGGCGGCGGCAAACGGCTGATCGTCGAGGCGCGCGGCAACGCCCCCGACCGCCCCTATGTCCGCAGCGTCACCTGGAACGGGCGTCCGTGGACGAAAAGCTGGATCGCGCATGCCGATCTGGTCCGGGGCGGACGGCTGGTGTTCGACATGGCGGCCGAACCGAACAAGGCATTCGGGCGCGACCCGAAGGACCGCCCCGGCCACGCATGATCGCCGCCGCGCTCCTCGCCACCGCCGCGCCGCTGACGGTGCCGCTGGCCGCCGCCTGTGTCGTCGGCACCGACCCGGCGGCGCAGGTCCTGCGCGAGCGGTTGGCGGAACGCGGCGCTATCTGCCCCCCGTCATCCCGGCGCAAGCCGGGATCCATGAATGGGGAAACGGTCGCGCAGGAAGCGACAGCCCCCGACACCATGGATTCCGGCCTTCGCCGGAATGACGGGTTGGCGGGTCAGGCTACGCCCGAACCACAACCACAACCACAACCACAACCACGTCCGTACCCCCGCGCAGGCGGGGGTCCAGAGCCAAGCAAACCGAACGGCTGTGAGTCCCACCCTGGATCCCCGCCTTCGCGGGGATACGGAGTGTGCTGGGAAAAGACGGTCACCATCCGCTTCGCCCCGGCCCGCCTCGCCCCCGAAGCCTTCACCATCACCACCAGCCGCGACGCGATCACCATCCGCGCCGCCACCACCCGCGCGCGCCTCTACGCCGCCGGCTACCTCCTGCGCCACCTCGATCATCTCACCCTCACCGCGCCACCCTACGTCACCGAAGCCCCGGCGATGGCGATCCGCGGCACCCAGATCGGTTACCGCGCCAAGAACAACAGCTACGATGCCTGGGACGTCCCCATGCTGACCCGCCGGATCGAGGATTTCGCGCTGCTCGGCGGCAACCGCATCCAGTTCGTCGCGCCGGTATCCGACGACGCCGCGACCTCGCCGCTTTCCCCGCTGCCGGCCACCGAAACGCTGATCGCGGTCGCGAGCGCCACCCGCCGCCTCGGCCTCGACGTCGCGCTCTTCTACCCGCTGCTGCGCGATTACGGCAAACCGGGCAGCGCCGATGCGGAGGTCGCCGACTTCACCGCGCTGGCCGCCAAGCTCCCCGCGCTCGACGCGCTCTACATCCCCGGCGGCGATCCCGGCCATACCGCGCCCGACCGGCTGTTCCCACTCGCGCAGCGCATCGCCACCGCCCTCCGCCAGCGTTTCGCGAAAGCCGAAGTCCTGCTGTCGACCCAGGGGTTCGACGCCGCCGGGCTCGACGCCTTCCACGCACAACTCGCCAAAAACCCGCGCTGGCTCAGCGCCATCTTCGTCGGCCCGCAGACCCGCGACGGGATCGAGGCGCATCGCGCGCGCATCGCCGGGCGATACCCGATCGAAACCTATCCCGACACCGCGCACACCATGCACGCGCAATTCCCGATTCCCGACTGGCATCCGGCCTTCGCGCTCACGCAAGGGCGCGAGCCCGTAAACCCGCGCCCTGCCGCCACGACCCGCATCTTCGCCTATCTCGCGCCGGCCACGCGCGGCTTCGTAACCTATAGCGAAGGGGTCAATGACGACTGGAACGTGACCCAGTGGTTCCGCCTCGGCTGGCATCCCGCCACGCCAGCATCCGACATCGCCGCCGACTACGCGCGGATGTTCATCGGCGACATGGCCTTCGTCGCCGTGCCGGAGGCGCTGGAGGGCAATTGGCGCGGCGACCCGTCGGCCAATGCCGGGATCGACGCCACCGCGCGGCTGGTCGCCGACCTGCGCCCCGCCCCCTGGGCCGACTGGCGCATCGATCTCTACCGCTACCGCGCCACCTATGACGCGCTGGTCCGCCACCGGCTGATCGCCGCCAAGGCCAATGAAAGCGAAGCACGCTGGACGCTGCGACAGGCCCCGGCGATCGGTGCAGAGGCCACCGTCGCCGCCGCGCGCTTCGCCTATGCCCGGCCCGAACCGGCGATCGTCGCCCCGCTGCGTGCCGACCTGACCGCCATCGCCGACCGGCTCTGGACGCGCGCCCGCATGCAGCTGTCGGTCCCGCGCTATGGGGCCTCCCATTGGGAACGCGGCGCCAATCTCGACCGTGCCGACATCCAGCTCAACGATCGCACCGTGGTAGAGGCGGAGATGGCCGAGGCACTCACCCGTCCCGACGCCGCCGCCCGCCTCTACGCGATCGGCGACCCCTGGCGCACCCGCGACATGGCGCTGTACGACGATCTCGGCGATCCGACCGCCGAACCGCATCTGGTGCGCGGCCCCGGCTTCGATGCCGACCCGCAATCGATGGAAAGTGCCATCGACGGCGTCGCCGACCATATCCCCGACCAGGGCTGGCGCATGGCGGATTTGAGCTATGCGGAGGGGCTGTACGAAACCCCGGTGCGGCTGCGCTATACCGGGCTGGAGCGGGGTCGCCGCTACCGTCTGATCGCGCGCTGGGCGGGCGAGGATTATGCCCTGCCGATGCGCCTGACCGGCGGCGGCGTCGAACTCCACGGCTTTCGCGCACGACAGGGCGACCGCGAGACCGTCGAAACCGCCATCCCGCCATCGCTCACCGCCGATGGCGCGCTGACCCTCGAATGGCACCGCCCGCCGGGCATCGGCGGCGGCGGGCGCGGTCATCAGATCGCGCAGACCTGGCTGATCCCCGAACCTTTCGCACCCACCGATCCCGGAGCAGAGCAATGAAGTTTTCCCGCCGCACCCTGATGGGCAGCAGCCTGATCGCCGGGGGGACCGCCTGCACCCGCTACAACAGCATCGTGCCGGTGCCGCCCGAGACGCCGGCCCCCTGGGGTGCCACGCCGTCGCCGCGCCAGCTGAAATGGCACGACCATCGCCAGTACGGCTTCGTCCATTTCTCGATCAACACCTTCACCGACAAGGAATGGGGTTACGGCGACGAAGACCCGAAGCTGTTCAACCCGACCGATTTCGACCCCGACCAGATCGTGGCGGCGGCCAAGGCGGGCGCGCTGACCGGGCTGATCCTGACCGCCAAGCATCATGACGGCTTCTGCCTGTGGCCGACGATGTTGACCGAACACTGCATCCGCAATTCCCCCTATAAACAGGGGAAAGGCGACATCGTCGGCGAGCTGGAGGCGGCGTGCCGGCGCGGCGGGATCAACTTCGGCGTGTATCTGTCACCCTGGGACCGCAACCGCGCGGACTATGGCACGCCCAGCTACATCACCTATTACCGCGCGCAGCTGACCGAATTGTGCACCCGCTATGGCAAGCTGTTCGAAGTGTGGTTCGACGGCGCGAACGGCGGCGACGGCTATTATGGCGGCGCGCGCGAGACGCGGAAAATCGATGCGGTTCAATACTATAACTGGCCGTCGATCGTGAAGCTGGTCCACGACCTGCAACCCGATGCCTGCACCTTCGATCCCTTGGGCGCCGACATCCGCTGGGTCGGCAACGAAGACGGCCACGCCGCCGACCCCTGCTGGCCGACCATGCCCAACGAACCCTATGATCAGGCAAAGGGCAACACCGGCGTGCGCGGCGCCGAACTCTGGTGGCCGGCGGAGACCAACGTCTCGATCCGGCCGGGCTGGTTCTACCATGCCGATGAGGACGCAAAGGTAAAATTACCCAGCAAAATCATGGAGATGTACGATCAATCGGTCGGCCATGGCACCACCTTCCACCTGAACCTCCCCCCCGACCGCCGCGGCCGCATCCATGACCGCGACGTCGCCAGCCTGACCGCCTTCGGCAACGCGTTGCGCGCAACCTTCGCCAACAATCGGGCCGATGGCGCGGTCGCGACCGCCAGCGCCGACCTGCCCGGCAATTCCGCCCGCAACGTCAATGACGGCCGGCTCGACACCTTCTGGCTCGCCCCGCCCGAGGCAAAAAACGCCAGCATTATCCTCGACCTACCACCCGGCCGCAGCTTCGACACGGTGCGGTTGCAGGAATGGCTCCCGCTCGGCCTGCGCGTCACCCGCTTCGCCATCGACGTGTCGGACGGCGGCGATAGCTGGACCACGGTGGCGGAGAAGGACATGGTCGGACCGCAGCGCCTCGTCCGCCTGCCCGCCCCGATCACCCCGCGCCGCGTGCGATTCCGCACCGTCGCCGCCGAAGCCGGTCCTGCACTCCGCGAATTCGCGCTGTTCCGCTCGGTCGCGCCGGTCGACCTGCCGCCGCTGAAGGTCACCGACGCCAGCATCGTCGACCGCGCCGGCTGGAAGGTCACCGCCGCCAGCGCGCCCGGCGGTGAAGCCATCCTCGACGACAGCCCACGCACCGCCTGGACCAGCCCCGCGCCCGCATCGCTGACGATCGACATGGGCCGCAGCGAAACGCTGGCCGGCTTCACCCTGACGCCGACCCGCCATGTCGATCCGAACGCTGCGCCACCGATGAAATATCGCGTCGAAACCAGCGTCGACGGCAGGACGTGGACGCCGGGCGGCGAAGGCGAGTTCCAGAACATCAATTACGCGCGGGCGACCCAGCGGCTGCCGTTCACGACAGCACGACCGGCCCGCTACCTGCGCTTCGCCTTCCCCCAGCCGGCGGTGCCCGCCCCGGCGATCGCGGTCGCGGAGATTGGGGCGTTCCGGTAAGGTAGGCTCTGCCCTTTCCCCGCCCCCATCCCCCCGTTTGCTTCGAGCGCAGGTTCGAGCCTGTCGAGAACTGAAGTCGAGAAGGGCTGCCCCAAACGGGGAGTTCTCGACGGACGCTTCTCGACAAGCTCGAAGCTGCTCGAACCGAACGGGGGGAGGGGATAACTGGAGGTAGGGCGCCCTACCCCTTCGGCACCAGCCGCACCGCCCCGGTAATCCCAGACCGCGCACCCGGCACCGCCTCGATCAGCACCGCCACCCCCTTCGCTCCGGCCGGCACCGGCACCACCAGCGCACCGGCCGCCGGGTCGGTCTTCGCCCCGACCTGCCGCCCGTCGACATAGACGCTCGCCCGCCCCTCGACCTGCGCGAAGCTCAGCGTCCCGCCCTGCGCCATCACCCGCCGCCGCTCGGGCAACACCGCGCGGTACAAACGGAACGACGGCCCGCTCTCCGGCGCAGCAGGCGTGCCGCTGCGGGTGAAGTCCCAGCTGTTATTGTCGTTCACCGGCGGGGTCATGCCCGGATCGGGCGCGGTCGCGAACGACTTCGACCGTCGCCAGCCGAGGATGAACGCACCCGGCGGCGTCACCTCGACCTGCGCCCGCGGGGTCGCGGCCACCCGGTCGATCACCAGCCGCGCCGGCCGCAGCCCGTCGGCGGTGGCGACGATTGTCCCCCGCCCACGCCCCTCGCCCGCCTGCACCAGCATCTGCGCCAGGCCGTTGAACAGCGAGCGTTCGGGCGCCTTCTCACTCTCATGGCTGTTCGGATCGCCGTTGCCGACGCCGATCAGCGTTGCGCCATCGATCGTAAAGCGTGTCATCCGGTTTTCGGTCGGGACATGCCGCCCCTTGGCGTCGACCGCATCGATCGTGACCGGCACGACGTCCTCGTTATCGCCCAGCATCTGCCGCCGCGCCGGCGTCAGCCGCAGCGCGACCGCCGCCCCCGCCGTCTCATGCACCGCCCGCGCGACCTCGCGCCCGCCCTTCAGCGCCACCGCCTCCAGCGTCCCCGGCACATAGGGCACGGTGAAGGCATTCCCCATGATCCGGTCGACCGCCTGCTCGCCGATCATCCGCCCGTTCAGCACCACCCGCACCCGCTCGGCATTGCTGGTGACGAGCAGCTCGACCGGCTGCCCCTCCTTGCCCGGCCAGGTCCAGTGCGGCGCGATGCCGACCACCGGCTGGTCGTCGATCCAGTGGGCGCGATGAATGTCGTACGCGGTCTTGGGGAAGCCGCACAGGTCGAGGATGCCGAAGAAGCTGGCGATGGTCGGCCAGGTGAACGGCGTCGGCTCACCATGATAGTCGAACCCGGTCCACACGAACCCGCCGGCGATGAAGCGGCGCTTGGCCATCTCCGCCCAGGCCTGGCGATGCGTCGCCCCCCATGGCGCCGCCTCGGTATCCATCGACGACATGACATGGGCGGCCCTGTCGGTCGCATAGGCGCCGCGCGTCATGAACGCGCTGGTGTCTTCCGACGACGTGCTGGGCTTGGCGGGGTTCAGCGCGTGGAACTTGTCGTAATCGCCCTGATAGTAATTGAACCCCATCACATCGACGACGCTCGACACGTTCTGGGGATCGTAGAAGCTGCCGTTCATCGCCGCCGTCACCGGGCGGCTGTCGTCGAGCGCATGGACGCGCGCCGCCATCCGCCGCACCATCTCGACGCCCGCTTCGGTGCCCTGCATCGGTTCCTCGTTGAACACCGACCACAGGATGATGCTGGGGTGATTGCGATGCGCCCTCACCAGCCATTCCAGCTGCGCCATATTCTCAGGAGCGGGGTTGAAGATGCGATTTTCGTCCATCACGACGAACCCCATCCGATCACACAGCTGATAGAAGGCGTCGGCCTGCGCATTGTGCGAACAGCGGATGGCGTTGACGCCGGTATCCTTCATCCGTTGCAACCGCCATGCGAGCAGCGCGTCGGGCACCGCGACGCCGACGCCGGCATGATCCTGATGCAGGCATACGCCCTTCAGCTTCACCGGCTGCTCGTTCAGGAAGAAGCCGGCCTGCGCATCGAAGCGGATCGTGCGGAAACCGATCGCGATGCGCCGTTCGTCGCCGCCGCCCGGCGCGTCGGTGGTGACGCGGACGGTGTAGAGCGTGGGGCGCTCGATCGACCAGCGCTGCGGGTTGTCGACCGGCAGCGACAGGCTGACCTCCACCCCGCCCAGCGGTTGCAACTGCGCCTGTCCGCGCGCGCTGGCGACGACCTTGCCCGTGGGGTCGAGCAGGTCGACCATGATGGTCGCGGTCGCAGGCGCACGCGCGATACTCTCCAGCGCGACCGACACCGGCACCGTCCAACGCCCGTCGCTGCCGAGGCGCGGGTCGCAATGCACGCCATCCGTCGCGATCGATACCGGCGACCGCTTCGCGAGCCAGACATGGCGGTACAGGCCAGCACCTTCATACCACCAACCCTCCATCGCCGTGGCATCGACCCGGATGGCGATGACGTTCAGTTCGTCCCCGAACCGCGCGAACGGCGTCAGGTCGATGGTGATCGCGTTGTAGCCGGAGAAGTTGCGCGCGACGACGCTGCCGTTGATCCAGATCGTCGCGGCGGTCGCGATCGCCCCGAAATGGAGTTCGAGCTTCCTGCCCCGGTCTTCCGGCTCCAGCCGCAGCGTGCGCCGATACCAGCCGATCCCGCGCGGGCGATACCCCTGCGCGACATTCGCCGTCTCGACAAAGCCCTGCGCCGATGCCCAGTCGTGCGGCACGCTGACCTGTGCCCAGTCGGTATCGTCATAATCCATCGCCGCCGCGCCGCGCGCATTGCCGGCCTTGGCATTGGTATAGGTCTCGTCATGCGTCTGCGGCGCGGGCGGCACGATATCGCCTTCGTGGAACAACCAGCCGTGCGACAGCAGGGTGCGCGACGGGTCCTCGGCCGGCAACCGTTCGGGCAGGCCCGGGCGCGGCGACAGACCGTGCAGCAGTCCGCTCGGCTCCGCATCGCGCCGCGCCGCCCGTGCCGACAGCGGCAGCCCGGCCGTCGCGAGCGTCCCCGCAGTTCCCGCCAGCAGCGTCCGGCGATCGATCGGCACGAAGTTCATTCTTTCCCTCCCCCGTCAGGCGTCGATCGCCGCGCGCAGCGCACGCACGATCGCTTCATCGGTCCGCGCCAGTCCCGGCCCGGCAAAGCCCAGCGCCTGCACGCGCGGATCGTCCTGCACGACCGGGGCGCTGGCGGAGGCATGGACCTCCTCCGCCCCGGTTGCAGCCAGAAGCGTCGCAACATTGTCGGGCCGGACGCCCGATCCCGGCATCACCGCAATCCGTCCCGCCGCCTGCTCGCGCATCGCCCGGATCATCCCTGCGCCATCGATGGCGCGGACTGCGCCACCGGAAGTCAGGATACGCTGAAATCCCAATGTAATGGCCTGTTCGACCGCCGCGACCGGATCGGCGAGCAGATCGACCGCACGGTGCAGGGTCAGGTCGATATCGGCGCGCACCGCCCGCATCGCGTTGATCCACGATGTCAGCGCGTCGCGATCGAGGCTACCGTGGCGTGCGGCACCGAATACCAGCCCGTCGACGCCCGCGAGGATCAGCGCCTTCCCCTCGGAAATGGCGGTCGAGAGCTCCCGCGCGTCATAGGCGAAGTCCCCCGCGCGCGGCCGGACCATCGCATGTACCCGCACGCCGGCCGCTCCGGCCAGATGCAGGACCTCCGCCACCAGCCCTGCCGAAGGCGTCAGTCCCCCGACCGACAACGCCCCGCATAGTTCGATCCGGTCCGCCCCGCCCGCGATCGCGGCACCGCACCCCGCGACGCTGTCGATGCAGATTTCCAGTGTCGTACGCGGCATGGCCCCTCCAGAATTATCTGACTAATGAAGCGAGATGCGGCGGGGTCAAGCCGCTTCGCACGCTTGACTTGGTCGGTCGCCACGCGTAAGCGCGCGGCCAGCCGTCGCATGGGGATTCGTCCTGTGTGCGACGTCCGTCCGAGACAGCAGGTGCGGGTTCCCCGCTTAATGTCCTGCCGAGACGGGGAATGTGTTATTCCGCCTGTTCGTGCCGAGGCACGACGGGCCGGCCATGAAGGGTTACCTCGCATCGGCGCGGGCTCCGCATGGCGACCATGCCCCTCACGGACTTTCGCCCCGGTCGTCGCAACCCGCGACGGGCGGATTGTTCGCGGGCGTTTCCGGTTCTGCCGGGTGACGCCCCAGTAAAGGAGAACGGCATGGATCGCACTCAGAAGAGTGAAGCCGTCGCCGAGCTGAACCGCACCTTCAACGAGGTCGGCGTGGTGGTCGTCACCCGCAACCTCGGCATGACCGTCGCCCAGTCGACGGCCCTGCGCAACAAGATGCGCGAAGCCGGCGCGAGCTACAAGGTCTCGAAGAACCGTCTTGCCCGGATCGCAGCGGAAGGCACGCCGTACGCGGTGTTGTCGGACCTGCTGACCGGCCCGACGGCGCTGGCGACGTCGACCGATCCCGTCGCTGCGGCGCGGATCATCAACGACTTCGCCAAGACGAACGACAAGCTCGAGATCGTCGGCGGCGCCATGGGCGGCCAGATCCTCGACGCGGACGGCGTGAAGGCCCTGGCCTCGCTGCCCTCGCTCGACGAACTGCGCGCCAAGCTGGTCGGCCTCATCGTTGCCCCGGCAACGAAGCTGGCGACCATCACGCAGGCACCCGCGGCCCAGATCGCGCGCGTGCTGTCGGCATATGCGGAGAAGGAAGCCGCCTGATCGGGCGCTTCTGCACCAACACAACCCTATCTGATTTACGGAGAATATCATGGCTGACCTGAACGCGATCGTCGAACAGCTGAGCGAGCTGACCGTCCTCGAAGCGGCTGAACTGTCGAAGCTGCTCGAAGAAAAGTGGGGCGTTTCGGCCGCTGCTGCCGTTGCCGCCGCTCCGGCCGCCGGTGGCGCCGCCGGTGGCGCGCCTGCCGCTGAAGAAAAGACCGAGTTCGACGTGATCCTCACCGGCGACGGTGGCAAGAAGATCAACGTCATCAAGGAAGTCCGCGCCATCACCGGTCTCGGCCTGACCGAAGCCAAGGCGCTGGTCGAAGGCGCTCCGAAGGCCGTCAAGGAAGGCGTGTCGAAGGACGAAGCCGACAAGATCAAGGCGCAGCTCGAAGGCGCCGGCGCGACCGTCGAAGTCAAGTAAGCCGCAGTGGGAGAGGCGGAGAGGCGGAGCAGCGCTGCTGCCCCGCACTCCCACAAGGCCGGCCGGCGGGCCGAACGGCCCGACCGACGGGATGGAATTCACTTCCATCCCGGCTCGACCAGAAAAAGGGGCAGTCCGGCAACGGGCTGCCCCTTTTTTGATGATGCGCCCCAGGCTCCGGCACGCCGATCAACCGGCAGCGGCCGTCACCAAAACCGGCGGCGACAACCCCTCCCATGCGCAAGGCGTCGGCGAACAACGGCCAGCCGCGTCACCGCGCCGTGACAGCTGGCGGCGATGCCCCCTCGATCATGAACCACGGCGTCGGCCCGGCATCATCGGGCTCGGCGGGATAGAGCCAGCGCAGCGCCTCTTCCGCAGCGCGGTGATACACGGTGCCATGCGTCGCCGACCTGCCGTGATCGGCATAGCGCAACGTCACCCGCCCGGGTGGCAAGGCCGCCACCGCCGCTCGCAACCGGTCGACTCCATCCTGCATCGTCCCGCCTTCGTCGGCGACCGCAACGAACAGGCGCTTGCCCGCCGCCCGCGACAGGCGTTCCGAGAGGCCGGTTCGCAGCGCCCGCCGATCGTCCCACCACAGGCTGGGACTGATCGCGACATAGTCGGTGAACAGCGCCGGCTCGTTCAGCAGCGTGTCGATCACGAACAGCCCGGCCAGCGACTCGCCCATGATCGCCCGCCGCCCATCGGTGCGGAACCGCGCCTCGACGAACGGGATGACGTCCTGGCGCAGAAACCGGCGAAACCGTGTCGCCCCGCCGCTTTCGGGAAAGGCGGAGCGGTAGCGCGGGTCGACGGGTTGCCCGGTAAGCTCCGCCCGCCGCTGCTTCGTCTGGATTCCGACTACGATGAACGGCCCGAACGTCCAGCTGAGCGAGGCGAGGCTCGCCAGCCCGGCCACATGCCCGAAATCCTGATCGACCGCACCGTCGAGCAGATAGACCACCGGATAGCGCCCCTGCGAGCGGTCGTAGCCGGGCGGCAGCCAGACATTGACCTGCCGCTCGTCGCCCAGCGTCGGCGCAGCGATCTGATAGCTGGTGCCGATCTCGACCGGTCGTCCCGCCGGAACGACCTGCGCCGCCGCCGGCGCCGCCGTCATGGCGATAAGGAAGGCGATCCAGCGGGGCATGGCATTCTCCCGGAACCGGGGCGACCGCACCGCCCCGGCCGCGCGCATCAGGGCACCGTTACCGTCTGCACCGGCACGCCCTTCAGTTCGGGTAGCGCGTCGAGCTGCGGCTTCACCTTCGCCAGATCCCCGACCACGACCAGCGTGAACTTGTCGAGCGGCAGGGCATCCCGGATCGCGCTGCTGAACTGGGCATCGGTCACCGCCATCGTGGCCGGGACGTAGCGGTCGAGCCAGTCGGCCGGCAGCCCCAGCGCGTCGCGCGTCGCCAGCTGTCCGATCAGCGACGCACTGTCCGAACTGCGCAGCACGAACAGGCCGGCATTGTAGCTGCGCATCCCCGCCGCCTCGGCATCGCCGGGGGGCGTCGATTGCAGCGTGCGGATTTCCTGGAACACTTCCTTCAGCGACGGGCCGGTCACTGCGGTCGTCACATCGGCGTCGAAGGTCCAGGCGGCGTCGCCCGGGCGCTGGCTGATGCCCGAACCGGGGGAATAGGTATAGCCCTTGTCCTCGCGAATGTTGCGGGTGATCCGCGACGAGAAGCTGCCGCCGAGCAGCGCATTGGCGACGCGCATCGGAATGTCGCCTTCGCTACCCGCCAGCGGCGCCGGCCAGCTCAGCCGGATCGTCGATTGCGGCGCCTCCGGCCGGTCGACCAGCACCATGCGCGGCCCCGGCGCAGCGGTCGGCACCAGCGACAGCCGCGCCGGCCCCTTCTGCCAATCACCGAACGCTTGGCGGACCGCGGCCTTGACCGCCGCCGGATCGAACCGCCCGGCGATATAGAGCCGCGCGCGCTGCGCCCCGAAATTCGTGGCGTAGAAGCGCTTCACCTGGTCGAGCGTATAGCCGTCGAGCTGTGCCGGCGTCGGCATGGTCCGGGCATAGGGATGGTCGCCATAGGTCGCCCGCGCCAGCGCGTAATCGGCCAGCATCCCCGGCTGGGCGAGCATCTGCGCCAGCGACCGCGCGCTGTTCGCCTTGACCCGCGCGAACTCGCTGGCCGGAAAGGCCGGGCGCCGCGCGACATCGCCGACCAGCGCCACGGCCTGCGGCGCGAATTCGCTGAGCCCGCTCATGCTGATCGACGTTCCGGTCGAGCTTACCCGCACGCCGAGATTGCCGCCCATGCCGGCGGCGGCGGTGGCGAGCGCCGCGGAGTCGCGGGCCCCCGCCCCTTCCTTCAGCATGTCGCCGGTCAGGTCGGCCAGCCACGTATCGCGACCTTCCTCCAAATTGCCGGCATAGACCTGCAGCACGACCGTGACCTTGGGCGCATTGCCATAGGGGATCAGCGTCACGCCCATGCCGTTGGGCAACTGATAGCTTTCGGACGCGGGAACGCTGAACCGCTTGGGCGCACCGATCGGCGGTGCGGGCAAGGCCGGCGGCTGGGTCTGCGCGGCGAGCGGCGCGGCGATCAGCGCGAGGCCGGCGAGAAGGATCGAACGGCGCATCTCACTTGGCTCCCTGGGCTGCGGCAGTGCCGGGTTGGATGGTGTAGATCGAGCGGTTGGTGGGGCGCAGATATTCAACCGCCGTCTTCTGGATCAGCGCAGGCGTGACCTTCGCGAAGCCGGATTCGATGCGGTTCACCGCCTGCGGATCATTGTCGAACAGCGCATAGACGGCGAGCAGGTCGATCAGCCCGATCCGCATCCCGCCATCGACCGACGAATAGAGGTCGGAGCGCAGCTTGGTGCGGGCGCGGTCCAGTTCGGCCTGGGTGACCGGCGTGGTGCGCAACCCGTCGATCACGCCATCGACCGCCTGCCGGATCTGCGCATCGCTGAATTTCGGGTCGTGGGTGAAGTTGAACGCCCACAGCATCGGGCCGTTGTAGTTATACATGGTGCCCAGATAGGCGTTGATCCCGCCCGACAGGTCGCCGGTGATGCCGGTTTCCGATTTCAGCTTGCGGACCAGGCGGCTGTCGTCGCCCTGCACCAGCATCTGGTCGATCAGCCCCATCGCATACCATTCGGGCGTGCCGCGCGGCGGCATGTGATAGCCCGCCGCCCAGCCGGGCTTGGGCGCCAGCGCATCGACGCGGCTGCGCACCTTCTCGGCCGTCTGGCGCGGTTCGCTGAGGTCGGGCAACGTGACCGGCGCACCCTTTTGCAGGGGGCCGAAATGCTTGCGGACCATCGCCTCGGCCTGCGCATAGTCGATGTCCCCCGCGACGACGAGGACGGCGTTGTTCGGGCGGTAGAAGGCGGAATGGAACTGCTTCGCATCGGCGACGGTCGCCGCCTCGATCTCCTTCAGGTCGCCGTAGAAATTGTGGCTGTTATACCAGTTGGTATTGGCCAGCATCGGCAGGTCGATCCATGGCCAGGTGCTGTAGGGCTGGTTGAGGACGTTGACCTTCACCTCGTTGCCGACGACGCCCTGCTGGTTCTTCAGCACCGTATCGTCGATGACCGGCCGCGCCATGCGGTCGGCCTCCAGCCACAGGATGCGCTCCAGCGCGTTCGACGGCGCGATCTCGAAATAATTGGTGAAGTCGAACCGGGTCGATCCGTTCAGCACGCCGCCGGCGTTGCTGATCGTGCTGATGAACACGCCCTTGGGCGCGTTCTGCGACCCCTGGAACATCAGATGTTCGAACAGATGGGCAAAGCCGGTGCGGTCGCGCGGTTCGACGCGAAAGCCGATGCCGTAATAGACGCCGACGGTGACCGTCGGGGCCAGCGTATCGCGCGAGAGCACGACCCGCAGCTCGTTGGGCAGCGTCAGGTAGCGCATGTCGATCGCGAGCTTCGCCGGCGCGGCGGCAGCGGTTGCGGCGGTCGGGCGCTGCTGCGCCGCCGCGCTGGTCGCCATCGCCGGCAATGCGGCCAGCGCCGCCCCCAGCAACAGCCGCTTCATCAACCCCGTCATGTCCGTCCCCCCTTTGCTGTTCAGTCGTCGGTATCGGATTCCTCGCCCGTATCGGCATGGACCAGAATATCGCCCGGCTGGCATTCCAGCACGCGACAAATGGCGTCCAGCGTCGTGAAGCGGATCGCACGCGCCTTGCCCGTCTTCAGGATCGACAGGTTGGCGAGCGTGATGTCGACCGCCTGCGCCAGTTCGGTCAGCGTCATGCGCCGGGCCTGCAGCACCTCGTCGAGGCGGACCAGCACCGCCATCAGACCGTTCCCTCGAGATCTTCGCGCAGCGCCGCCCCTTCGGCGAACACGCGGGCGAGGATGAAGGCGACCAGCACCGACAGCCAGCCGCCGATCGACACCGACGACCCGTCGAGCCGGATGTTCATGCCGGCAAAGCTCGGCACGATCAGCCATAGCGGCACGTCGAGCAACTGGATGGCGAGCAGCGCCCAGCCGATCGCCCGCACCCGCCGGGCATTGGGCGACGCGAAGGTTTCCCCCGCCAATACGGTGCCGATGATCGCGATCAGCCGCGAAAAGATGACATGCGCCGGCACCGAGGCCGCGACGCCCAGCAACAGCAGCGCCCGGATGCCGCCGACGACCCGTTCGACATCGGCGGCCGGATATTTCACGGCGATGCGCCCGGCGAGCAGGTCGTGGAACGGAAAGCTGGCCAGCGTTCCGATCAGGAACGCGAACGCAAAGGCGATGTTGAGGACCAGCAGGACGCGCAGCACCGCGACGGTGAATCGCAATATCCGGTCACGCCGCACCATGCCGCCCCCTTCTCCCGTTGAACCGAACGCTAGGCCGGATATCGATAATCGGCAATAGCCGATGCGATCCGGCTTACGTCCGGCGGACCTGGCCGTGCAATCGTACTTCCAGCCGATCGACCATGCGGTCGCCGCGATCGGCAAAGATCGGGGCAAGCTTGCCCTGCGGCGCGGCCGGACCGACCATGAACGCCGCCGTGGTGCGCGATTCGCGACCGTCGTCCCAGCGATAGCGCGCGTCGATCGCGATCATCGGCACGAAGAAGGCGCGGTCGTTGGCCTGCACGATGTTCACCGCCGCGCGCGGCAGCGCCATCGTCGCTTCCAGATGGCGACGTTCGCCGCCCCCCAGCGGGAACGGGTCGAGCCCGCGCTTGTCGGCGTCGGAGAAGAATGCCGCGATCTGTTCGTCCTGCTGCGCATTGGCGGTGATCAGCAGCGTGGCGATGCGGACCTCCGCCACCGCCATCGATGCCGGATTGCCGACGGTCAGGTCGAAATCGAGCAGCGCACGATCCCCCTCCAGCCCGACCCTGAGCGGTGCGAGCTGAAATTCGAGGAACGGTCCGGGCGTCGGTGCGACCGGCGTGGGCGGCGTCACCGGAGCAGCGGGGGCGACGGGCGGGCGGACGGGTTGCGGCGCCGGGGTGACCGGAACCGGTGGCACGGGCGGCGGCGCGGGCGGTTCCGGCACCAACGGCGCCGGCTCGTAGTGTGGCTCGGCCGCGTTGCGGCGACGGCTCAGCGCGAAGGCGACGCCACTCGCCACGGCGACACCGCCGAGGAACCACAGCCACCACGGCACCGTGTCGGCCGTCGACGCCGGCGCGGCCAGTGTCGCCTCGGGCGACGGAGTCGGTGCCGGTGCCGGCTGTGCCGATGGCTCGGGCGTCGGCAGCGGCAGGACCGGTTGCCCGACATAGGTCGGCTCGGCAGCCGGCACCGGTTCCGCCTGCGGAGTGGGCGCGGGCGTGGGGCTGGGCGTCGGGCGCGGCGCGGCGGGCGTGGCGGTCGCGCGTGGGGTCGGGATCGCGACCGGCCGGGGTGCGGCGGCTGCGGTCGGGCGCGGCGTCGGCGTGGGCGTCGCGCGCGGAGTCGGCGACGCGGTCGGCGTGGGCGACGGAGTCGGCACCGCCTGCGGCGTGATGTCGTAGATCGGGATCGACCCGCCGGGCGACGTCTGCTGCGCGGCGGCGGGCACGGCGAGGATCGCGACGAGCGCCGCGAGCGGAAGGTGGAACTGCATGACAGCCCTCAACCGGGGTTTTTGCCTCCGCGTCAGCCTGCCCTGGCCCCGGATACGACGAAGCGAGCCGAATGCGCGCCCAACCGAGAGAATGGTTCGATAGTGCCTCAGCTTTGATTTCGACAGCTCAAAACGGCCTTCCGCATCGCTCGTCCTGTTTCCTTCGCAGACCGTCCGGCCGTTACGCCATAGATGCGTTGCCCGCGAAGGACTTTGTCTTCCTCTTCCGTAAGCGAACGCCCTAGACGGCGCTCTAGGTCGGCTTTGACCCGGCCGGGCTTCATACCGCCAATCCCCGCTTCTTGCATCGCCCTCGACAGTTAGGCGGTGGTGCGTCCACGTCAATCCGCGCGATTACATCGTCCGACGACTACAGGCGGTCAGTTAGACCAACGGCAATCGCGGACGACATGCGCCGGGTCTTATGGATGCGGCCGAAGTTGTAGAACACGAAGTAGAGCGACGACGCATGGACGTGGTTGTCGAACTTTTTGGAGAATGCGTAGGCGACGCGGATGAACCAGCGCATGAGCCTGCGAACCATGAGATTCTGGCGCTCGACATCACTGTTCGGCACATGTGCTAAGCATACAGGAGACGAGTGCCGGATGCCACCGGATCAACATCGATTTTCAAACTGAGACACTACCCAAAAAGTTCCACCGCGTTGACAGGCCCCGCCCCGGCTTCTATATGGCTGGCTTGCTTCAGGACCGGGAAAGAATGCGTCGTCGCGCAGCGCATTGCATGTATGGGCCTGTCGCCATTCCAGGACGCTCGATCAGCTGCGGCCCCCGGTGGGTGACGCGGCTTTCGTCGTCCTGTTTGCACGCCAGCCCGGTGGCCACCGGGCACGAGATTTGACTGCAAGCGAGGCCCACGACCCCATGGCGACCAAGGCAACCGCAACCGGCACGCACAAGCGCCGCATCCGCAAGGTGTTCGGCGACATCCACGAAGTGGTGCAGATGCCGAACCTGATCGAGGTTCAGCGCGAGAGCTACGAACAGTTCCTGCGCAGCGACCCGTCGATCGGCTATGTTTCCGGGCTTGAGAAGACGCTGCGGTCGGTATTCCCGATCCGCGACTTCGCCGGCACCGCCGAGCTGGACTTCGTCACCTACGAACTGGAAGATCCCAAGTTCGACGTCGAGGAATGCCGTCAGCGCGGCATCACCTATGCGGCACCGATGCGCGTCACGCTGCGCCTGATCGTGTTCGAGGTCGACGCCGATACCGAGGCCCGCTCGGTCCTCGATATCAAGGAGCAGGACGTCTACATGGGCGACATGCCGCTCATGACCGAGAACGGCACCTTCTTCATCAACGGCACCGAGCGCGTGATCGTGTCGCAGATGCACCGTTCGCCGGGCGTGCTGTTCGACCATGACCGCGGCAAGACCCACGCCAGCGGCAAGTATCTCTTTGCCGCGCGCGTGATCCCGTATCGCGGGTCGTGGCTCGATTTCGAATTCGACGCCAAGGACATCGTCAACGTCCGCATCGACCGCAAGCGCAAGTTGCCGGTGACGTCGCTGCTCTATGCGCTGGGCATGACGGGCGAGGACATTCTCAACCACTTCTACAACCGCGTGACCTTCGTCCGTGGCGAAGGCGGCTGGCGCATTCCGTATGCGCCGGAAAACTGGCGTGGCCAGAAGCCGGCGTTCGACATCGTCGACGCCAACACCGGCGAAGTCGTGTTCCCGGCCGGCACCAAGATTTCGCCGCGCCTCGCCAACAAGGCGGGCAAGGACGGGCTGGCCGACCTGCTGATCCCGACCGAGGAAATCTTCGGCCGCTACAGCGCCTATGACCTGATCAACGAACAGACCGGCCAGATCTATATCGAAGCCGGTGACGAGGTTTCGCCCGAGAATCTCGAACTGCTCGACCAGGCCGGCATCGAGCGGATCGAACTGCTCGACATCGACCATGTGTCGACCGGTCCGTGGATCCGCAACACGCTGAACGTCGACAAGGCCGAGGAGCGCGAACAGGCGCTGTCGGACATCTATCGCGTGATGCGCCCCGGCGAACCGCCGACGCTGGAAACCGCCGAAGCGCTGTTCGCAGGGCTGTTCTTCGATCCCGAGCGCTACGACCTGTCGGCCGTCGGCCGCGTCAAGCTGAACATGCGGCTCGACCTCGACACGCCGGACACGGTGACCACGCTACGCAGCGAGGACATTCTGGCTGTGGTCAAGACGCTGGTCGACCTGAAGGACGGCAAGGGCGAAGTCGACGATATCGACAATCTCGGCAACCGCCGCGTGCGTTCGGTCGGCGAGCTGCTGGAGAACCAGTATCGCGTCGGGCTGCTGCGCATGGAGCGTGCGGTCAAAGAGCGCATGTCGTCGGTCGACGTATCGACGGTCATGCCGAACGACCTCATCAACGCGAAGCCGGCGGTCGCCGCGGTGCGCGAATTCTTCGGCTCGTCGCAGCTGTCGCAGTTCATGGACCAGACCAACCCGCTGTCCGAAGTGACGCACAAGCGTCGCGTCTCGGCGCTCGGGCCGGGTGGTCTGACGCGTGAGCGCGCCGGCTTCGAGGTCCGCGACGTTCACCCGACGCACTATGGCCGCATCTGCCCGATCGAAACGCCGGAAGGCCCGAACATCGGTCTGATCAACTCGCTGGCTACCTTCAGCCGCGTCAACAAGTACGGCTTCATCGAGACCCCCTATCGTCGCATCATCGACGGCAAGGTCTCGGACGAGGTCGTGTATCTGTCGGCGATGGAAGAGCAGAAGCACACCGTCGCGCAGGCGTCGGCCGCGCTGAACGACGACGGCAGCTTCGCCGAGGAACTGGTGTCGGCACGTCAGGCCGGCGAATTCCTGATGGCGCTGCCCGAGAACGTCACGCTGATGGACGTGTCCCCGAAGCAGCTGGTGTCGGTCGCCGCGTCGCTCATTCCGTTCCTGGAAAACGACGACGCCAACCGCGCGCTGATGGGTTCGAACATGCAGCGTCAGGCGGTGCCGCTGGTGAAGGCGGAAGCGCCGTTCGTCGGCACCGGCATGGAAGAGACCGTGGCGCGCGATTCGGGCGCGGCGATCTCGGCCAAGCGGGCGGGCGTGGTCGATCAGGTCGATGCGGCCCGCATCGTGATCCGCGCGACCGGTGAGGTCGATGCGACCGAGAGCGGCGTCGACATCTACACGCTGATGAAGTTCCAGCGTTCGAACCAGTCGACCTGCATCAACCAGCGTCCGCTGGTGAAGGTGGGCGACGTGGTGAAGGCGGGCGAAGTCATCGCCGACGGCCCGTCGACCGAATTCGGCGAACTGGCGCTGGGCCGCAACGCGCTCGTCGCGTTCATGCCGTGGAACGGCTACAATTATGAGGACTCGATCCTCATCAGCGAGCGGATCGTGAAGGACGACGTGTTCACGTCGATCCATATCGACGAGTTCGAGGTGATGGCCCGCGACACCAAGCTCGGGCCGGAAGACATCACCCGCGACATTCCCAACGTGGGTGAAGAAGCGCTGCGCAACCTCGACGAGGCGGGCATCGTCTATATCGGTGCCGAGGTCGAGCCGGGCGACATTCTCGCCGGCAAGATCACGCCCAAGGGCGAATCGCCGATGACGCCGGAGGAAAAGCTCCTGCGCGCGATCTTCGGTGAAAAGGCCAGCGACGTGCGCGATACCTCGCTGCGCCTGCCGCCGGGCGTGTCGGGTACGGTCGTCGACGTCCGCGTCTTCAACCGTCACGGCATCGACAAGGACGAGCGCGCGATGGCGATCGAGCGCGAGGAGATCGAGCGCCTGAAGAAGGACTCGGACGACGAGCGCGGCATCCTCAACCGTGCGACGTGGTCGCGCCTGCGCGAGATGCTCGAAGGGCAGACCGCGACGGCCGCGCCCAAGGGCGTCAAGAAGGGCGTGGTCATCGACCGCGACCTGCTCGACAGCGTCGAAAAGCATGAGTGGTGGCGCTTCGCCGTCGCCGACGACGCGGCGCAGGGCAATCTCGAAGCGATCAAGGCGCAGTATGACGAGGCGGTGAAGCGTATCACCGACAAGTTCCACGACCGCCGCGAGAAGCTGGAGCGTGGCGACGAGCTGCCGCCGGGCGTGCTCAAGATGGTCAAGGTCTTCGTCGCGGTGAAGCGCAAGCTGCAGCCGGGCGACAAGATGGCCGGCCGTCACGGCAACAAGGGTGTCATCTCGCGCATCCTGCCGCAGGAAGACATGCCGTTCCTCGAAGACGGAACGCCGGTCGACCTGGTGCTGAACCCGCTGGGCGTGCCGTCGCGCATGAACGTCGGGCAGATCTTCGAAACGCACCTTGGCTGGGCGGCGCGCAACCTGGGTATGCAGGTCGCACGGTCGCTGCGCGACTGGCGCGAGGCGAACCCGGATGCGGTCGCGGGCGAAATGCCGGCGGCGGTCAAGGATCGCCTGAAGGAGATCTACGGCGATCACTATGCCGAGGACCTCGACACGCGTTCGAACGAGCAGCTGGCCGAGCTGGTCCAGAACATCAGCACGGGCGTTCCGATGGGCACCCCGGTGTTCGACGGCGCGCGTGAGAGCGACGTGTCGGACATGCTGCAGCTGGCCGGGCTGCACAGCTCGGGTCAGTCGGTGCTGTTCGACGGGCGGACCGGCGACCAGTTCGACCGGATGGTCACCGTCGGCATCATCTACATGCTGAAGCTGCACCATCTGGTCGACGACAAGATCCACGCGCGTTCGATCGGGCCGTACAGCCTCGTCACCCAGCAGCCGCTGGGCGGCAAGGCGCAGTTCGGTGGCCAGCGCTTCGGGGAAATGGAAGTGTGGGCGCTCCAAGCCTATGGCGCCGCCTACACGCTCCAGGAAATGCTGACGGTGAAGTCCGACGACGTGGTCGGCCGCACCAAGGTCTATGAAGCGATCGTCAAGGGCGACGACACCTTCGAGGCCGGCATCCCCGAGAGCTTCAACGTGCTGGTCAAGGAAATGCGCTCGCTGGGCCTCAACATCGAGTTGAGCAGCCTGGAGGAGAATGACGGACTGGCCGAGGCGGCGGAATAAGCGACCTTCTCCCTCTCCCCGCTCGCGGGGAGAGGGTCGGGGAGAGGGGCAGTCCAGCCCGCTACCCTCTCCGCACTTCCCCTCTCCCAACCCTCTCCCCTGAAGGAGAGAGGGCTATGAGGTAAGATCATGAACGAACTGACCAATTTCGCGAACCCGGTGGCCAAACCGGAGACCTTCGACCAGATCCAGATCGGCATCGCCTCGCCGGAGCGCATCCGCTCGTGGTCGTTCGGCGAGATCAAGAAGCCTGAGACGATCAACTATCGCACGTTCAAGCCGGAACGTGACGGCCTGTTCTGCGCGCGCATCTTCGGTCCGATCAAGGATTACGAATGCCTGTGCGGCAAGTACAAGCGCATGAAGTACAAGGGCATCGTCTGCGAAAAGTGCGGTGTCGAAGTCACGGTGTCGAAGGTCCGCCGTGAGCGGATGGGCCATATCGAACTGGCCGCCCCGGTCGCGCACATCTGGTTCCTGAAGTCGCTGCCGTCGCGCATCGGCCTGCTGCTCGACATGCAGCTCAAGCAGCTCGAGCGCGTGCTGTACTTCGAATCGTACATCGTGATCGAGCCGGGCCTGACCGCGCTGGAAAAGTATCAGCTCCTCACCGAGGACGAACTGCTCGACGCGCAGGACCAGTATGGCGAGGACGCGTTCTCGGCCGGGATCGGCGCCGAAGCGGTCAAGCAGATGCTGATCGACCTCGACCTCGAGGGTGAAAAGCGGGACCTGCTCGAAGAGCTGGCCGTCACCAAGTCGGAACTGAAGCCCAAGAAGATCATCAAGCGGCTGAAGGTCGTTGAGAGCTTCCTGGAATCGGGCAACCGTCCCGAATGGATGATCCTCGACGTCGTGCCGGTCATTCCGCCCGAACTGCGTCCGCTGGTGCCGCTCGACGGCGGCCGCTTCGCGACGTCGGACCTGAACGACCTGTACCGCCGCGTCATCAACCGCAACAACCGCCTGAAGCGGCTGATGGAACTGCGCGCGCCGGACATCATCGTCCGCAACGAAAAGCGCATGTTGCAGGAAGCGGTCGACGCGCTGTTCGACAACGGCCGTCGCGGCCGCACGATCACCGGCGCCAACAAGCGTCCGCTGAAGTCGCTGTCCGACATGCTGAAGGGCAAGCAGGGCCGCTTCCGCCAGAACCTGCTCGGCAAGCGCGTCGACTATTCGGGTCGTTCGGTCATCGTGACCGGCCCGGAACTCAAGCTGCACCAGTGCGGCCTGCCGAAGAAGATGGCGCTCGAGCTGTTCAAGCCGTTCATCTACGCGCGTCTGGACGCCAAGGGTCTGTCGATGACCCTGAAGCAGGCCAAGAAGTGGGTCGAGAAGGAACGCAAGGAAGTCTGGGACATCCTCGACGAAGTCATTCGCGAGCACCCGGTCATGCTGAACCGCGCGCCGACGCTGCACCGTCTGGGCATCCAGGCGTTCGAGCCGGTGCTGATCGAGGGCAAGGCGATCCAGCTGCACCCGCTGGTCTGCTCGGCGTTCAACGCCGACTTCGACGGCGACCAGATGGCCGTGCACGTTCCGCTGTCGCTCGAAGCGCAGCTGGAAGCGCGCGTCCTGATGATGTCGACCAACAACATCCTGTCGCCCGCCAACGGCAAGCCGATCATCGTGCCGTCGCAGGACATGGTGCTGGGTCTCTACTATCTGTCGATGGAAAAGACCGGCGAGCCGGGCGAAGGCATGCTGCTGGGCGACATGGCGGAGGTGCATCAGGCACTGCACGCCGGCGCCGTCACGCTGCACACCAAGATCGTCAGCCGCGTTCCGCAAACCGACGAGAATGGTCAGCAGTATCTCAAGCGCTATGAGACCACCCCGGGTCGCATGTTGCTGGGCGAATGCCTGCCGAAGTCGCACAAGGTGCCGTTCGACACGGTCAACCGCCTGCTGACCAAGAAGGACGTCGGCGACGTCATCGACGAGGTGTATCGCCACACCGGTCAGAAGGAGACCGTGCTGTTCGCCGACGCGATCATGGCGCTGGGCTTCCGCCACGCGTTCCGTGCCGGCATCTCGTTCGGCAAGGACGACATGCTGATCGCGCCGGACAAGGACAAGCTGGTCGACGAGACCCGCGATCAGGTGAAGGACTTCGAGCAGCAGTATCAGGACGGCCTGATCACGCAGCAGGAAAAGTACAACAAGGTGATCGACGCCTGGAGCCGTTGCGGCGATCAGGTCGCGACCAGCATGATGGACGAAATCAAGGCGGTCCGCCGCTACGAGGAAGGTCCGATGAAGGGTCGCGAGAAGCCGATCAACTCGATCTACATGATGGCCCACTCGGGTGCCCGCGGTTCGCAGGCGCAGATCAAGCAGCTGGCCGGCATGCGCGGGCTGATGGCCAAGCCGTCGGGCGAGATCATCGAAACGCCGATCATCTCGAACTTCAAGGAAGGCCTGACCGTCCTTGAATATTTCAACTCGACCCACGGCGCCCGCAAGGGCCTTGCGGATACGGCGCTCAAGACGGCGAACTCGGGTTACCTGACCCGCCGTCTCGTCGACGTGTCGCAGGACTGCGTCGTCATCATGGACGATTGCGGTACCCAGCGTGCGCTCGAAATGCGCTCGATCATCGAAGGCGGCGCGACCATCGCGTCGCTCGGCGAACGCATCCTCGGCCGGACCACGGCAGAGGACGTGGTCGATCCGAAGACCGGCGAAGTCGTGTTCCCGACCGGAACGCTGCTCGACGAAGCCATGGTCGCGAAGATCGAGGCGATGGGCCTTCAGGCGATGAAGATTCGCAGCCCGCTGGTCTGCGAAGCCAAGGTCGGCGTCTGCGGCACCTGCTACGGCCGCGACCTCGCCCGCGGTACGCCGGTGAACATCGGCGAAGCGGTCGGCGTCATCGCGGCGCAGTCGATCGGTGAGCCGGGCACGCAGCTGACGATGCGTACCTTCCACATCGGTGGTGCGGCACAGCTGAACGAACAGTCGAACCTCGAAGCGCCGGTCGACGGCACGGTCGAGTTCCGCGACCTGCGCCTGATCGAGGATCAGCGCGGGCGCCGGGTGGTGCTCAGCCGTTCGGGTGAGATCGCGATCGTCGACATGGACGGCCGCGACCTGTCGGTCCACCGCATCCCCTATGGTGCGTATGTGCTGTTCGACGATGGTCACATCGTTTCGCAGGGCGACCGCATGGCGGAATGGGACCCGTTCACCGCCCCGGTCATCACCGAAACCGCCGGTACCGTGAAGTTCATCGACCTGATCGAGAACAAGACGGTCACCGAGCGCGTCGACGAAGCGACCGGTATCGCCCAGCGCGAGATCATCGAATATCGCGCGACGTCGAAGTCGAAGGAGGATCTGCGTCCGCGCATGACCCTGCTCGACGCGAATTCGGGCGAGGCCGCGCGCTACATGCTGGCGCCGGGCGCGGTGCTGTCGGTCGAGGACGGTGCACAGGTACAGGCGGGTGACGTTCTCGCCCGTGTCGCCCGTGAATCGGCCAAGACCCGCGACATCACCGGCGGTTTGCCGCGCGTCGCCGAGCTGTTCGAGGCGCGCATCCCGAAGGAGGCGGCGATCATCGCCAAGGTTTCGGGCCGCGTCGTGTTCGGCAAGGATTACAAGGCGAAGCGCAAGATCGGCATCCAGCCCGAGGATGGCGGCGAGGTCGTCGAGTATCTGATCCCGAAGTCGAAGGTGATCGACGTTCAGGAAGGCGATTACGTCAAGCGCGGCGACAACCTGATCGGGGGTTCGCCGAACCCGCACGACATTCTGGAAACGCTCGGCATCGAGCCGCTGGCCGAATATCTCGTCAGCGAAATCCAGGGCGTCTACCGGTTGCAGGGCGTGAAGATCAACGACAAGCACATCGAGACGATCGTTCGTCAGATGCTGCAGAAGGTCGAGATCACCGACGGTGGCGACACCACCCTGCTCGCCGGCGAACAGCTCGACCGTGACGAGATGGACGAAGCCAATGCAAAGCTCGCGCCGGGTCTGGCCCCGGCACAGGGCAAGCCGGTGCTGCTCGGCATCACCAAGGCGTCGCTGCAGACCCGCAGCTTCATCTCGGCCGCATCGTTCCAGGAAACGACCCGCGTCCTCACCGAAGCATCGGTGCAGGGCAAGATCGACAGCCTGAACGGTCTGAAGGAAAACGTCATCGTCGGCCGCCTGATCCCGGCGGGCACCGGTGCCGGCATGAACCGCCTGCGCGTCGCGGCCTCGTCGCGCGATGCGGCACTGCGTGCCCAGCAGCGGGCGCTGGCGGGCTTCATCGCGCCGAACTCGGCCGAGGAAGAACATGCCGCCGAACTGGCCCGTTCGCCCCGCGACGGCCAGGGCGTCAGCGATCCGCTGGCCGATGTCGTGCCCTCGGGCACCGGCACCGACGCCGATGCGGGCGAGTATCTGAACGACTGATCGTTCGGGTCTTCGTGCGTTGAACGAACCGCCGTCCGGGCAACCGGGCGGCGGTTTCGTTTTGGGGAGCAAGGCACCGCACACACCAACACGTCACCCCGGGCCTGCCCCGGGGTCCCGCTTCTTTCCTGCCGCCGTGAAGAAGAAGCGGGACCCCGGATCAAGTCCGGGGTGACGGTGGTTCGGCGCCACCTTCCCTCCCCCGCGCGCGCGTCCTACCCTGCCGCGAACCAAGGGGGACCCATGCACCGCATCCTGTTCGCGCTCCTGCTGCTCGCCGCGCCGGCGGCCGCCCAGACCTATCGCACCGACTTTGACCCATCGGCGCACAAGGGGCCACGCTCCGGCCCGGCCAACGACGTCATGGTGCTCGGCTCGCCGCATCTGTCGCAACTGCCCGACCGGTTCCGCCCGGAGGCGCTCGCCCCGCTGCTCGACCGGCTGGCGGCGTGGAAGCCGCAGGCGATTGCGATCGAGGCGCTGTCAGGCGCGCAATGCGATCAACTGCGCCGCTACCCCTATCGCTATGCCGATACCGTGCCGGACTATTGCTGGGACCCGGCACCGGCCAGAGCCGCGACGGGGCTCGATGTGCCCGCCGCCAATGCGGAGTTCGAAGCGTTGCTGGCGACGTTGCCGGCCACGCCCAGGCCGGCCGACCGGCGCAAGCTGGCGGCCTTGTTCCTCGCCGGCGGCGAACCGGCATCGGCGCTGGTGCAGTGGCTGCGGCTGCCGGTCGCCGAGCGCAAGGCCGGCGACGGGCTGGACGCCGTGCTGGTCGCGCGACTGACCACCTTGGAGACCCGCCGCGACGAAAGCCTGATGATCGCGGCACGACTGGCCGTGCGGCTCGGCCTCCAGCGCGTCTATGCGATGGACGACCATAGCGCCGATCGCGCGATGCCGAAGGCGGAGGAAGCCGCCTATGGCAAGGCGATGCAAGCCGCATGGGACAATCCGGTGCTCAAGCGGCGGATGGCGGCGATCGACGCGATGCAGGGCGATTTGGCCACGAGCGCAGGCGTGCTGACCACCTATCGCGGCTATAACGCGCCAGGTCAGGGGCAGATCGCGTTCGACAGCGACTTCGGCGCCGCGCTGGAGGAACCCTCCCCCCAGCGTTTCGGCCGGCAATATGTCGCCTATTGGGAAACCCGCAACCTGCGCATGGCCGCCAACATCCGCGACATGCTGGGCGAGGCGCCGGGGATGCGCGCGCTGGTCATCGTCGGCGCGTCGCACAAGCCGTATCTGGAGGCGTATCTGCACCAGATGCACGACGTCCGCATCGTCGATGTGATGCCGCTGCTGCGCTGATCCGGAGCCGGCGCGGCGTCCGGTCGTTGTCCGCTGGATAACAGGAGAGGACATGCCATGGCGCAGGACGACGCAACCGCCGACACGCTGGCCGACAGCGTCGACGACGCCATGCTGGCCAAGACCAGCCCGCCGCTCGGCGCGATGGTCCTGCTGGGCATCGCGGCGGGGGCGCAGATCGGCTTCGGTGCGATCGGCTATCTGGTCGCGCAGGCCGGGATGACGCCGGGTGGCGGGACGCGATTGCTGTCGGGCATCGCCTTTTCGGTCGGGCTGATGCTGGTGATGGTCACGGGCACGCAGCTGTTCACCGGCAACACGATGCTGGTCCTGCCCGCCGCGCAGGATCGGCTGGGCATCGGCGAGACGCTGCGCGACTGGAGCGTGGTGTGGGTCGCGAACCTGATCGGCAGCCTCGCCATCGCGGCATTGTTCGTCGCATCGGGCGCTCCGCAGGCGATCGACGGCGCGGTCGCACAGGCGGCGCTGAAGACCGCCGATACCAAGCTGGCGAAGGACTGGGGCGAACTCCTCGCATCGGGCGTGCTCGCCAACATGCTGGTCTGCCTCGCGGTCTGGATGGCGACGGGGGCCAAGACCGTCGCGGGCAAGATCGCCGCCGTGATCGGCCCGGTCACGCTGTTCGTCGCGGCGGGGTTCGAACATTCGGTGGCGAACATGACGCTGCTGCCGATCGCCTGGGCGCTGGACCATGCGGCGGTGCCGGTCGGGCCGCTGCTCGGCAATCTGTTACTGGCGACGGCGGGCAATATCGTCGGCGGGTCGCTGGTGGCGATCACCCTCGCGGCGGGGCATCGGGTGCTGGCGAAGTAACCGTCGCCGGCCCGCCCCGGCAAATCTCCCCATGACCGTACGGGACAAGAGCCGCTCGAGGCCCCAGCCTTCGCTGGGGCGACGTCTGTGGGACGTCGGGAAAACCGCTCCACCGTCACCCCGGACTTAATCCGGGGTCCCGCTTCTTCTGCGACGTCGGCGATACAGCGGCCCCCCGAATCAAGTCCGGGATGACGAGAACGGTAACCACCTGTCGTTGGTCGGTCGCGACCGTTACGATCGCCCGCGCCCAAATATGAAAGAGGCCGCCGGGGTCTCTCGACGCCCGGCGACCTCAAGCATGGTCAGCGGCCGGAAGCTCCAGCCCGGGAGACCATGCGAGCCGCTTGCATGGGGCCACGGCGTTGACTGGGGGAGGATACCCCCCGCACGCGGCCGACCCGCTTTAGCGGCGCGTCTCCCGAACGAACTGAACCGACCCCATTGCTGAACCATGAGACATCGGATCACCTCCTTTCGCTAGTTAAAGCCGTTACGCACCGACCGGTGCGCATCCCGAACGTGGGGCATCCGCGGCCTGCGTACAAGACTTGTATTGCACGATGTTTCCGCCATACTCGACCGCCCGGGCCGCGTTCAGCGCCCCGCCGGGCGACATCCCCGCACCACCGCACCGATCGCCTTGTTGCCGGGCACCTGCAGCACCGGGGTCTTGCCCGACGTGATCCCGAACCGCTCCGCCTTGGCCAGCGCGTCGAGGAAGGTCTGGCCGGTGCTGACCGCCGCCTCCAACGCGCCGTCGACCATCTGTGCCGGAAAGGTCGCAGCGGCGTCATCGGTGAACAGGCGGATCGAATCGCCCTCGAAGGGGCCGCGCGAAAGCAGGATTTGCCGGCCCGACCGGTCGCAGCGAATCGCGAAGACGATGCCTTGCTCGTCGGAAAAGGTCGCCGCGCCGGGCTTCGCCGACCACGTTCCGGTCACTGACACCGCCCCGTCCAGTTCGGGCGTCGGCAACTGCCCGGGCCTGAGCACACGCGGCGACGGAGTCGGGCGGGGTGCGGGTGTCGCGCGGGCAGTGGGCTTGGGCGCAGGCGGCGGCGGTTCGCTCGAACAGCCTGCCAGCGCCAGCAGCGCGACCAGCGCCCGCCCCCGCATCAGCGGCGGCAATCCTCGGTCACGCGCAGCACCTCGGCCCAGGCGGGCAGGACCAGGCGCCCGACCGGCGTCCCTTCGACCACGAACCGCCCCCGGCTGAACCCGATCGCGTCGAGCAACCGGTCGCTGGCGGGCAGCGCCACCCCGACCCCGCCCGCCATCAGCTGGACGTTCAGTGTCCGCTGTGTGCTGGTCGTGCGGATCGTGACGGGGCCGGCGACGGGGCGCGCGGTGGCAAAGAGCATCGTCACCTGACCCGCCCCCCGGTCGCAGGTCAGCGTCGCCAGCGGCGCGGCACCGCGCACGCCATAGCTCGCCGCCGATCCGCCGCTTAAGCCCCGATATTGCCAGTCGCCCGGCGTACGCGGCAGGTCGCGCCAGTCGGCGACCGGTGCCACCGGAGTCGGCCGGACCGGCACCGGACGTTGTGCGGGCGCCGGCACCTCTTCGGTCCCGGGCGGCGCACCGGGCGGTACACACCCGGCCAGCAGGATGACGGCGGAAAGGGGGAACAGGATACGCATGCCCCCCTTATGGGCGATGCGGGCGGCAGCCTCAACCGGGGATGGGGCCGCCCTGCGCCGTCCTTCGTCCCCTTCGTCATTCCGGCGAAAGCCGGAATCCATGGTCACGGAACGTCGCGATGGAGCCGAGAACACCCGACACAATGGATCCCGGCCTTCGCCGGGATGAGGACAGTTGCTCCGTCGTCACCCCGGCGAAGGCGGGTGGCCAGATGCGCTGGCATTGCGATTCCAGCCGCTACGACGACGTTTATGGATTCCCGACTTCGCGCGAACGACAGGCGAACTACCGCCGCCGCCCGCCCCCGCCGGCCATCCGCATCGCCTTCTGCTTGCCATAGCGCGTCTTGCGCGTCCCCGGCTTGCCCTCGTTCGACCGCCCCATGACCGGCGCCTTGTGCTCGCTCGCCGGCAGGCCGAGTTCCTCGCTTTCGAGCGCACGGATTTCGTCGCGCAGCCGCCCGGCAGTCTCGAACTCCAGGTTCGCCGCCGCCTCGCGCATCTGCTTTTCGAGGCTTTCGATATAGGACCGCAGGTTATGGCCGACCATATGCGGCCGTTCTTCGTCGATCTCCACCGTCACCTGATCGCGCGACGCGACGTCGGCGATGATGTCGCCGATCTGGCGCTTGATCGTGGTCGGCGTGATGCCGTGCGCCTCGTTATACGCCCGCTGCTTTTCGCGACGGCGATCGGTCTCGGCGATGGCGCGCTCCATGCTGCCGGTGATGCGGTCGGCATAGAGGATCACCCGCCCGTCGACGTTGCGCGCCGCGCGGCCGATCGTCTGGATCAGCGAGGTTTCGGAGCGCAGGAACCCTTCCTTGTCGGCATCGAGGATCGCGACCAGCCCGCATTCGGGAATGTCGAGGCCCTCGCGCAGCAGGTTGATGCCGACCAGCACGTCGTACACCCCCATCCGCAAATCGCGGATCAGCTCGATACGCTCCAGCGTCTCGACGTCCGAGTGCATGTAACGGACCTTCAGGCCCGCCTCATGCATGAACTCGGTCAGATCCTCGGCCATGCGCTTGGTGAGGGTCGTGACCAGCGTGCGATAGCCGAGCTTCGCCGTCTCCTTCGCCTCGTGGATCAGGTCGTCGACCTGTTCCTCGACCGGGCGGATCGTGATCGGCGGATCGATCAGCCCGGTCGGGCGGATGACCTGTTCGCTGAACACGCCGCCGGTCTGCTCCATTTCCCAATCGCCCGGCGTCGCCGACACGCACACCGTCTGCGGGCGCATCGCGTCCCATTCGTTGAAGCGCAAGGGGCGGTTGTCGATCGCGCTGGGCAGGCGGAATCCGTACTCGGCCAGCGTGATCTTGCGGCGATGGTCGCCGCGCGACATGCCGTTGATCTGGGCGATCGTCTGGTGGCTTTCATCGACGAACAGCAGCGCGTTCTCGGGCAGATATTCGAACAAAGTGGGCGGCGGCTCGCCCGGCAGGCGGCCGGTCAGGAAGCGGCTGTAATTCTCGATCCCCGCGCAGCTACCGGTGGCGGCGATCATCTCCAGGTCGAAATTGGTGCGCTGTTCCAGCCGCTGCGCCTCCAGCAGCTTGCCCTCCGTCACTAGTTCCTTCAGCCGCTCGGCCAGCTCATGCTTGATCGCCTCCGCCGCCTGTTTCAGCGTCGGGCCGGGGGTGACATAGTGCGAGTTCGCATAGACGCGGATCGAATTGAGATTGGCGATCTTCTTGCCCGTCAGCGGGTCGAACTCGGTAATCTCCTCGATATCGTCCCCGAAAAAGGTGATACGCCACGCGCTGTCCTCATAGTGCGACGGGAACAGCTCTAGGCTGTCGCCGCGCACGCGGAAATTGCCGCGCTGGAACGCGGCGTCGTTGCGCTTGTATTGCAGCGCGACCAGCTTGCGCACGATCTCGCGCTGGTCGACGACATCGCCCTTCTTCAGGTCGAAGATCATCGCCGAATAGGTTTCGACCGATCCGATACCGTACAGGCACGACACCGACGCGACGATGATGACGTCGTCGCGCTCGAGTAGCGAGCGGGTGGCCGAGTGGCGCATCCGGTCGATCGCCTCGTTGGTCGAGCTTTCCTTCTCGATGTACGTGTCCGAACGCGGAACGTACGCTTCGGGCTGGTAATAGTCGTAATAGCTGACGAAATATTCGACGGCATTGTCGGGGAAAAACGACTTCATTTCCCCGTACAGCTGCGCCGCAAGTATCTTGTTCGGCGCGAGAATCAGCGCCGGGCGCTGCAATTCCTCGATGGTCTTGGCCATGGTAAAGGTTTTGCCCGACCCGGTAACGCCAAGCAGCACCTGATCCTTCTCCCCCCCCTTCGCCGCCGCGACCAGTTCCCGAATCGCGGTCGGCTGGTCGCCGGCGGGCTGGTAATCGGACTTGATGACGAAGCGTTTGCCCGCATCCACCTTCTCCGGCCGGGCCGGGCGGTGGGGGATGAAGGTCTGCCCGGTTTCCGGCTCGGACAGGTCGGTGCGGATCATGATCGCCATGGGTCCGAATATGGGTGTCGCAGAACGGGACGGCAACATTCGGGGTGGCCGGTTTTGCGATTCACACGACGGCGCGAAGAAGAAGGAACTGGTTCGCGCAGAGGCGCGGAGACGCGGAGGGGTTGCG
Organism: Sphingomonas hankookensis; assembly: GCF_028551275.1. NCBI lineage: Bacteria > Pseudomonadati > Pseudomonadota > Alphaproteobacteria > Sphingomonadales > Sphingomonadaceae > Sphingomonas > Sphingomonas hankookensis. Next base: position 1,259,122 of record NZ_CP117025.1, on the reverse strand, counting down.
CTGGTGGAACCGTCCCTCGTTGCGCCGCCGAACGCCGGATATCGTCATGCCAGCGAAGGCTGGCATCTGCGCGGCGAGGCGCGCGCTTCACAACCAGGAGACCCCAGCCTGCGCTGGGGTGACGTTCGGGGCGGGACAAGCGCTGGCCGGTCACGAAACCTGCTCCGCGCCTCCGCGCCTCCGCGCGAAAACGACCTTCTTCTTCGCAACCTTCGCCCGAACCGAAACCCTCTCGACACCCGCCCCGAACCCGATAGCTTGACGCCCCAAAGGGGACCCGAACCATGCGCAAACTGATCGCCACCGCCGCCTGCCTGTTCGCCACGACGCCGGCCATGGCCGAACCCGATTGGGCCCCAGCGGTGCGCGCCGATTACAAGGTGTCGCTGGGCAGCATGTGGGACTGGTTCCACCGCAATCCGGAATTGTCGTTCAAGGAGGTGAAGACCGCCGAACGCATGGCGACCGAGCTGCGCGCCGTGCCCGGGATGCAGGTCACCACCGGCATCGGCGGCACCGGCGTCGTCGGCGTATTGAAGAACGGCCCCGGGCCGACCGTGCTGGTCCGCGCCGACATGGACGGCCTGCCGGTCGAGGAGAAATCGGGCCTGCCCAATGCCAGCAAGGCGCGACAGGTCGGCGTCGACGGGGTCGAGGCACCGGTGATGCACGCCTGCGGCCACGACACCCATATCACCGCGATGGTCGGCACCGCCCGCCGGCTGGCGGCGCTGAAGGACCGGTGGAAGGGTACGATCGTCTTCATCGTCCAGCCTGCCGAGGAACGCGTCGGCGGGGCGAAGGCGATGCTCGCCGACGGCCTTTACAGTCGCTTTCCCAAGCCCGATTACGCGCTCGCCTTCCACGTCGCCGCCGGATTGCCGGCGGGGATGGTGTCGGCGTCGGAGGGCATCCAGTATTCGTCGTCGGACTCGGTCGACATCGACGTCCCCGGCATCGGCGCGCACGGCGCCAGTCCGCATGCCGGCAAGGACCCGGTCTATATGGCGTCGCAGCTGGTGATCGCTTTGCAGGGCCTGATCAGCCGCGAACGCCAGCCGCTCGACCCGGGCGTCATCACCGTCGGCTCGTTCCATGCCGGGCTGAAGCACAACATCATCAGCGACATGGCCAAATTGCAGGTGACCGTCCGCGCCAATGACGAGGGCACGCGCAAGCAACTGCTCGACGGCATCCAGCGTGTGACCACCGGCATCGGCACGCTGAACGGCATGCCCGCCGACAAGATGCCGACCGCCAAGGTGATCGAGGGCACGCCGACCACGATCAATGACGGCCCCCTCGCCCGCCGCCTCAACGCGGTGATGGCGGCGACGCTGGGCCCGAAGAATGTCGTGCCGTTCGAACAGACCGGCATGGGCGCGGAGGACTTCGCCTATCTGGTCCAGCCCGATTCCAAGGTAAAAGGCTATTATTTCGCGGTCGGCGGCACGCCGATGGCGGACATCGTCGCGGCCCGGAATGGCGGGGCGCCGGTGCCGTCGCACCATTCGCCACTGTTCAAGGTCGCGCCGGAGCCATCGATCGTGACAGGAACGATCGCGATGACCGCAGCGGTGCTGGATTTGCTGGGGCCGCAGTCGGGTAACTGACCTGCTCCTTACCCCGTTCGGTTCGAGCAGCTTCGAGCCTGTCGAGAAGCGTCCGTCGAGAACTCCCGGTTGCCTGGAACAACCCCCTTCTCGACTACGGTTCTCGGCAGGCTCGAACCTCCGCTCGAAGCAAACGGAAGGGGGGCGGACGGGCGGAAGCGTAAACACAACCGTTCGTGCTGAGTAGGGGCCGAGCGAAGTCGAAAACCCGTATCGAAGTACCTGTCGCGGTCCTTCGATACGCCCTTTCGACAAGCTCAATGGCTACTCAGGACGAACGGATATGATCACCCAAACACCGACCAATCCGCCTTGTCCGCCAGCAACTCCAGCGCCCTCACCCCCAGGATCGAATTTCCCTGCCGGTCGAGATTGTTCGACCACACCGCGATCGACGCGACCTGCGGCACGATGGCGAGGATACCGCCACCCACGCCGCTCTTCGCCGGCAGCCCGACGCGGTACGCGAAGTCGCCCGACCCGTCATATTGCCCGCTGGTCGTCATCAGCGACAGCAACCGCCGCGTCCGCTTGGCGCGCTTGTCGTCCTCTGCATCGCCGGTGCGCGCGGTGCGGGTCAGGAACAGCCCCGCCTTCGCCAGCGACTGCGCGCTTAGCTCGATCGCGCATTGATGGACATAGGCTTCCATCACCTCGTCGATGTCGCAATGCAGATTGCCGTGATGCTTGGCAAAGCTCATCATCGCACGGTTCAGGTCGCCGCCCTTGCGCCCGCTTTCCAGCACGTCGTCGTTCAGGACGACCTCGCCAAGGCCCGCCTCCCGCCGCACGAACTCGACCACCGCCCGTGCCGAGGCATCGTCGCCCTTATGCTCGACCAGAATGTCGCACACCACCAGCGCGCCGGCGTTGATGAACGGATTGCGCGGCACGCCCTTGTTGCGTTCGAGGTCGACGATCGAATTGAACGGATCGCCCGACGGCTCGCGTCCCACCCGCTTGAACACCTTGTCCCCGCACGCCTCCAGCGCCAGTTCCAGCGCGAAGACCTTGGCGATGCTCTGCACCGGAAAGCGGATATGCGAATAGCCGCCATGGAACAGCCCACCATCCGGCGTCGCCACCGCCATGCCGAACCAGTCGGGCGGATAGTCGAGACCGGCATCGGCCGCCTGCTCGATCTCGGCGGCGTTGGTGGTGATCTCCTCCGTCACCTCGGCGACGATGCGGGCGAGGTCGGTCATGGCAGTTCCTTGTTGCTATACGATCACCGGGTAGCACGCGCACCTGCCAAAGGCGAACCGTACCCCCGCGCAGGCGGGGGTCCAGAGCCACAAACGGCCGCGCCGGCGACCCTGGATCCCCGCCTGCACGGGGATAGGGCTGTCAGATCGACACCAGATTGTTCAGGTTGATGATCGGCAGCAGGATCGCCAGCACCATCATCAGCACCAGCCCGCCCATCAGCAGCAGCACCATCGGTTCGACCAGCGCCACCAGCGTCGCGACCAGCGCGTCGAGTTCGCGCTCCAATTCGCCCGACGCGCGGTCGAGCGCCGAAGCCAGCTTGCCCGACGTCTCGCCCGAAGCGACGATCGCCACCAGCATCGACGGAAAAATCTCCGCCTCCGCCATCGCCGCGCGCAAGGACAAGCCTTCGCGCACCCGCGCCGCGACGGTCAGCGCCTTGTCGCGCACGAAGCGGTTGGGGGTGACGGCGGCGGCGGCGTGCAGCGCCTCGACCAGCGGCACCGCGCTGCCGACCAGCGTGGCGAGACTGCCCGCAAAGCGCGCCGCATTATGCTGGCGGCTGAACCGGCGGAACGGCCGGCGCGTCGCCAGCCGCCGGTCGACCCGCAGCCGGTTGGCCGGCACCCGCAACCAGCGCGCACCGATCAGGAACAGCACCAGCGCCGCGACCGCGACGACCAGCCCGTACTTCTGGATGAACGCCGACAGCGCGATCAGCGCTCGCGTCAGGAACGGCAGTTCCGCCCCGCGCGACACGAACACGCGGACGATGTCGGGCACGACATAGACCATCAACAACACCATCATGCCGAAGCTGACGTTGGCCAGCAGCGCCGGGTACAGCAACGCCAGCTGCATCTTCTGCCCATTGGCCTGCCGGGTCTCGACGAAATTGGCGAGGTGGTTGAGCACGTCGGGCAACCGCCCCGACTGTTCCCCCGCCGCCACCGACGCGCGGTAAAATTCGGGAAACGCCTTGGGATGCCGCCCCAGCCCCTGCGCGAAGCTGCGCCCGTCAAGGATCGCGGCGCGCACGTCGAGCAGCAGCGCATTGACCGCGGCATTGTCCGCCTGCCCCGCGACGATGCGCAGCGATTCCTCGATCGAGATATCGGAGCCGACCAGCGTCGCGATCTGCCGGGTGAGCGTCGCCAGCGCCTTGGCCGACACGCCGCGCCGGAACAGCCGGGGCAGCTGGACACTGCCGAGCTTCGGACCTTTTTCCGCCGCTTCCTCGACCGACAGCGGAAGTTCGCCGCGCTCGCGCAAGAGCGCGCGGGCGGCGGCGGGGCTGGACGCTTCGATGACGCCCTTGACGGTGGCGCCGGTGCGGGAGGCGGCGCGGTAGGTGTAGGCTGTCACCGGCCTACCCCCGTCAAAATTCCCGTTTGGTTCGAGCAGCTTCGAGCCTGTCGAGAAGCGTCCGTCGAGAACTCCTGCCCAGCAGGACCCCGTTCTCGATACGCGCTCTCGACAAACTCGATCGCTACTCGAACCAAACGGGTGAGACTAAGGGTGTTGGAAATCACCCCTCATCCCGCACGACCCGCGCGACCTCCTCGACCGTGGTCACCCCGGCCCGCACCTTCGCCACGCCATCATCCAGCAACGCCGGATTATCCACCCGCGCCGCCCGCTCCAGTTCCGCCTCGGCCACGCCGTTATGGATCATCGCCTGCAACCGGTCGTCGACCGCGACGACCTCGTACAGCCCGGCACGCCCGCGATAGCCCTCGTGGTGGCACGCCTCGCAGCCGCCCTTGCGCCACAATTTCTTGCCCGGCTTGATCGCCCCGCCCAGCAGCACGCTGTCCGCCTCGGTCGCGCGATCCTGCCAGCGGCATTCGACGCACAACCGCCGCACCAGCCGCTGCGCGACCAGCCCGACCAGCATCGGTGCCAGCAGATAGCGTTCGACCCCCATGTCGATCAGCCGCGTGACCGATCCGATCGCGGTGTTGGTGTGCAGCGTCGACAGCACGAAATGCCCGGTCATCGACGACCGCACCGCCGTCTGCGCCGTTTCCTGATCGCGAATCTCGCCGACCATAATGACGTCGGGGTCCTGCCGCAGGATCGCGCGCAGTCCCCGCGCAAACGTCATGTCGGTGCGCGGATTGACCTGGGTCTGCGCGATGCCGGCCAGCTCATATTCGATCGGGTCCTCGACCGTCATCACGTTGCGGCGACGATCGTTCAGCCGGGTCAGCGCGGTATAGAGCGTCGTCGTCTTGCCCGAACCGGTCGGCCCGGTCACCAGCAGCAACCCGTGCGGCCGTTCGAGCAACCGTGCGAACACGCTCTCGTCGCGCTCCGACATGCCAAGGCCGGCGAGGTCGAGCATCATACCCCCGCGTTCGAGCAGGCGCAGCACTACCCGCTCGCCATGCTGCGTCGGCATGGTCGACACGCGGGCGTCGACGTCATGCCCGCCGATGCGCAGCGTCACGCGGCCGTCCTGCGGCGTGCGGCGCTCGGCAATATCGAGCTTCGCCATGACCTTGATCCGGCTGACCAGCAGCGGGGCGAGCGCGCGGGGCGGCTCGACGATATCGCGCAGCACGCCGTCGATGCGGAAACGGACGACCAGGCGCTTCTCCTGCGTCTCGACATGCACGTCCGACGCGCCTTCCTTGATCGCCTCCAGCAGCAGCGCATTGATCAGGCGAATGACCGGCGAGTCGTCGCGCGCGTCGAGCAGGTCGTCGACCGCTGCGGCGCTGTCGGCCAGTGCCGCGAGATCGGTTTCGGCCAGTTCGATGTCGGCGGCGGTCGATGCGCTGCCGCCATAGCTCGCCTGCAACGCCGCATCGAACGCACCGTCGTCCAGCGCCACGAACGGGATGCCCGGCGCGACCCGCTGCACCTCCAGCATCGCGTCCAGCGTCGCGTCGGCGCGGTGGACGCATTCCATGCCCGCCTTGCCCAGCCGGATCAGCACGCCGCCCTTGCGCGCATAGCCATAGGGCAGCCGCATCGGTTCGGCATGGAGCAGCGTGTCGGTCACGGCTGGAACTCCACGCTCGCATTGACCCGGCCCGACGTCGCGCCGCGTTGCATCGACACCCGCCGCACGCCGATGGTGCTGGTCGACGCGACCGAACTCAGCCATGTCACCACCGCCGGATAGGGCGAATCGGTCAGCGTCGCAGTGATCGCACCGTTCGCCTCCGCCACGACCGGCTGCAACCCGGCGGTCGCGGCGGTCGAACTGATGACGGCCTGCGGTGGCCCGGCGGCGATCGTTTGCGGCGCGCTTTCCAGCCGCCCGGCGGCGCGCACCCGCGCCATCAGCGTCTCGGCCTGGCGAATATCGGCTCGCGCCTGCGCCCGCGCCGCCTGCACCGGCTTCACCACGCCATAGACCAGCACGACCCCGGCCAGCAGCGCCGCCAGCGTCCCGACCAGCACCCGCTCGCGCGTCGACAGCCCCTGCCACCAGCTGTCGAAGCGACCCAGCGCCGCCTCGATCCGGGCGTTGCGTTTGAGCAGCACGATCATGCGCCGCGCGCCACGATGCGCAGCGTTCCGCCGGGGGCCACGACGACCTGCGCCGCGACGCCCGCTGCGGACAGGGCGGCGCGGACCCGGTCGGCCATGCCGGTTTCGGGCGATTCACAGTCGATGGTCAGCGCATTTCCTTCGAAATTCATGCTCCGCACCACCAGCACCGGCCCGATCGGGCTGAGCGCCCCGCCGACGCGCGACAGCAAGGGCACGAAGCGGTTGGTGCCGGTCGGGCGCGGCAGCAGGTCGGCGACCCGCACCATGAAATCATCGCCCCCGGTCGGCACCGCCGGCGCGGTCGTCGCGACCAGCTGCTGCAGCGCGTCGTAACGCCGCTCGGCGATCCGTTGCAGCATCAGCGTATCCGCCACCGCGATCACGCCATGCGCCAGCGCTGCCAGCCCAAGGATCATCGCGACCTTGCGCGTCGTGCTCGGCCATGCCGTCCGGCGGCGGGCATAGGCCCCCTGCCGCAAATCGATCGGCGCCGCCGCGACCCGGTCGGCCAGCGAGGCAAGCGGAAAGGCCGCGCCATCCCCCGCCATCGCTTCGGGCAAGGGATCGCCCGACGCCGCCACCTTCGGCCGCCCCGCCGCCTCCCATGCCGCCACCAGCATGGTGAGCGGCAGCGCGAATCCGGTGCCGTCGGCGGCGCGGACCAGCGCGCGCCCGGCCGTCACATCGACGCTCCACCCCTCGACCGGCACCGGCAGCATCAGCGCATCGGGCACGAACGCCGCCCCGGCGATACCCGCCGCCTCAGCGAACGCGAGCCATTCGGCCATCACCCCATGCCGGACCACCGCCACCAGATAGCGCTTGTCGCCGGCCGCATCGCCGAGCGCCAGATGCACCGCGTCGATCGGGTCGGCGATCCGGTCCTCGATCGCAAAGGGCAACGCCGCCAGCCGTTTCGCCCGGTTGGGCAGCGGCAGGTCGACGGCGAGGAGAAGGACCGATTCGGACGGCACGAGCAAGGTTGTTGCCGCCACCGTCCCATCGACTAATATGGCTTCGCCGCCCGCGACAGCCCACACGCCGGCGGCCGGACCGGCGGGGGCGGGTTCGATTGTCACAATGGCTTCATCGTGTGGACGCATTGGGGCGTGGATGCGCATCTTATTCCGAAAGTTTCGTGACACCTTGGCCGCGAACCCCGCCGCCCGCAAGGTTTCTGTCCCCGACCGCGAGGCGGGGCTGACATTGGTCGAAATGATCGTCGTGCTGGCGATCATCGCGCTGGTCGCCGCGCTGATCGTGCCCAACGTCATCAACCGCCCCGATCAGGCGCGGGTGACGACCGCCGGCACCGACATCAAGTCGATTTCCGCCGCGCTCAAAATGTACCGGCTGGACAATGGCGATTACCCGACGACGACACAGGGGCTGAAGGCATTGGTCGAGAAACCGACACAGCCGCCCGTCCCCGGCGCCTATCCGCCCGACGGCTATCTGTCGCAGATGCCGCAGGACCCATGGGGCAATCCGTACGTCTACGAATCGACCGGCGGGCGCTTTACGATCAAATCGCTCGGCAAGGACGGCAAGCCGGGTGGCGAGGGGCTGGACGCCGATATCGACGGGACGACCCGCTGAGTCAGTCCTTCCTCCGTCATTCCCGCGCAGGCGGGAATCCATTGCCGCCGACGCCTGCGATAGAGTCGCACGGTCGGTGTGTATGGCCCCCCGCCTGCGCGGGCGTGACGGACCGTGATTCCGAATCCGGCATGACCCTGATCGAAATGCTGATCGTCCTCGCCATCATCGGCGTAGCGGCGGGGGCGGTCAGCCTCGGCATCGGCAGTGCCACCCGCGCGCCGAACGTTGAAGCGGAAGCCCGCCGCCTCGCCGTCCGGCTGCAAGCGGCGGCGGACGATGCGATGCTCGGCGACCAGCTCATCGCGCTGACCACCGACACCCATGGCTATGGCTTCGCCCGGGTCGGCCCGCGCGGGCTGACGCCGATCACCGACGACGCGCTGGCATTCCATACCCTGCCAGGCGGCATGGTCATGGCACTCGACACCGCGCCACCGGTGATCCTGGGCGTCGACGGCACCGGGCAACCGCTCGGCGCGACGGTGACCGGCGGCGACCAGACTTGGCGGGTGCAGTATGACGGCGTGACCGCCCGCGCCACGAAGGTGACCCCATGATCCTCCCCGCTCCGCGGGGAGGTGGACCATGCGCAGCATGGTGGAGGGGGGTGTCCGCCCGCGTAACCGTCGCGTTGCGCCGCGACGCCCCTCCACCGGCGTGCGGCCGGTCCCCCTCCCCGCGCAGCGGGGAGGAACCACAAGCCGGCTTTTCTTTGATCGAGGCAATGGTGGCGCTGGCGGTATTGGCGATCGCCACGGTAGGGCTGATCGGCGCGGTCGAGCAGCACATCGATTCGACCCGTGGCGTCGAACGGCGCGCGATCGCGATGTGGGTCGCCGAAAACCGGCTGGCCGATCTGGAAGTGGGGACGCCGGAGGCGAATGGGGAAACGGTGGACATGCTGGGGCGGCAATGGAGCGTGGGCGTGAACCGGACCGCGACCAGCGACCCCGCGCTCGACCGGGTGACGATCACCGTCGCCCCCGTCGGCGAAGCTGCGCCCATGGCCCGGCTCGACGGCTTCCTGCGCAAGGACGCGGCATGATCGTCGTCGAACGCCTTCGCTTCCGCGAACGCTGGGTCGACTGGCTCGCCGCCGCCGCGATCGTGTCGGTCGCCTTCGCGCTCGCCGGCCTCGTCTGGCGGATCGCGGGCCACGCCGATACCGGCGCGATCACCGTGCCTTCCGAAGCGCGCGCCCGTGCGGTGACGGTCGACAGCGGCCCGGCCATCGCCTGGTCGCCCTTCGGCAGCCCGACCGCCGCCGATGCGACCTCGCCGACCGGCATTCAGGCGATCCTGAAGGGCGTCGTCTTCGCCCGCCCGGCCGAACTGTCGATCTCGTTCGTGTCGCTCGGCAACGAACCGGCCAAGCCGTACAAGGTCGGCGACGCGCTGGCTGGCGCGCAGGTGACCGAAATCCGCCGCGACCGCATCATCCTGAACAATGGCGGGCGGCTGGAATATCTCGCCTTCCCCGATCCCTTCGGTCAGGCGACGCCGACGCCGGGCACCGCCCCGCGCCTGCGCCCGGACAGCCGCTCGCCCCGCCCGCACCCGCCGCCGCCGCCCCGCCGCCGCCATCGGCGCAGGCGGTCCTCTCGCGCCTCAACGCCACGCCGGTCGCGGGCGGCTATGCCATCGGCGCCAACGCCCCGCCGGGCATGCGGCAGGGCGATGTCGTCCAGTCGGTCAACGGCGCCGCCATGACCGACCCGTCGGCGGTCAATGCGGCCATCGCCAGCGCCGCCGCATCGGGGCAGGCGCAGGTCACCATCCTTCGCGACGGCAAGCCGATCACCGTCTCCATTCCCATCCGTTAGGGTCTTCCCCGTGCGCCACCGCTTCGCCTCCGCCTTCCTCTCCCTCGCGCTCGCCGCAACCAGCCTGTCGCCGGCTATCGCTCAGACCCAGGCCGCCGACATCGTCGTCAACATGCGCGGCGTGGAGATCGCCGACGTCGCCGATCAGATCAGCCGCATCACCGGCCGCACGCTGATCCTCGACCCTAGCGTCAAGGGGCAGGTGACCGTCACCTCCGCCGAACCGCTGTCCCCGGCGGGCGTGTGGGAGCTGTTCCAGTCGGTGCTGCGCGCCAACGGCTTCGCCGCCGTCCGCTCCGGATCGGCATGGCGCATCATTCCGCAGGCCAATGCGGTGCGCGACGGCGGGGTGCGCACGCGCGGCGTCGGCGGGCAGGAACTGACCACGCGGATGGTGCGCCTCTCGAACGTCCCCTCGGCCGATGCCGCGCGGATCGTGCGGCCGTTGGTCGCCAGCTTCGGCAGCGTCGAGCCGCTGACCCAGCCCAATGCGATCGTCGTCACCGACTATGCCGACAATGTCCGCCGGATCGAGGCGCTGGCCCGGTCGCTCGACGGCGGCGGCGGATCGACCTTCGCCACCATCACGCTGACCAACGGCAACGCCGCCGACATCGCCACCGCGATGCAGGCGGTGCTGGGCGAAGGCGGCGCGCGCGTCGCGGGCGATCCGCGCAGCAACACCATCCTCGTGCGCGGTACGCCCGCCAGCGTCGCGGAGGCGCGCCGCATCGCCCAGTCGCTCGACGCACGCGGCGGCAGCGCGACCATGTCGACCCGCGTCTTCCGCCTGAACTTCGCCGATGCCGAAAGCGTGACCGACGTGTTGCGCGGCATTCTCGGCCAGCAGCAGTCGGCGACGAATCCGGTCGCGCGCAGCCTCTCGACCGTCAGCCAGCGTAACAATGCCGGGCAGGCGCTGTCGGGCCTGATCGCCAGCGGCGGCACCAATGCCGGCGCGCTGGCCGGTGCCGCGGGTGGCCTGGGCGCCACCGGGGTTGGCGGCAGCATCAGCACCGTCGGCCAGAATCAGCAGACGACCCCGGCGCAGGGCTTCACCACTCCCGACATCACCGTCCAGCCCGCGCCCGACATCAACGCCGTCGTCGTACGCGGCACGCCGACCGCCATCGCCCAGATCGAACGCCTGATCCCCGACCTCGACGTCCGCCGCCCGCAGGTGCTGATCGAAGCCGCGATCGCGGAGATCACCGGGCAGGACGCCGAACAACTGGCGGTGCAGATCGGTACGGCGGGCGCAGCACTGACGCAGGTGAGCGGCGCCGGCACATCGTTCGACAATGGCGGCGCATCGCTCGGCCGGATCCTCGGCGTGCTGGGCGTACCCGCCGCCGGCCTACTGAGCGGCGGCCTCTCCGCCAATATCGGCATCGGCAACGATTTCTCGATCCTCGTGCAGGCACTCAGCACCTCGACCAAGGCCAATCTCCTTTCGACCCCGCAAATCACCGTGCTCGACAACAAGCTCGGCGAGTTCGTCGTGGCGCAGGAAGTGCCGTTCGTGACGGGTTCGATCCTGACCGGCAACGGCACCGCCAACCCCTACACCACCATCGAACGCAAGGACGTCGGCATTACCCTCCGCGTCCTGCCGCGCATCAATGCCGGCGACACGATCCGGCTGGAGGTGAGCCAAGAAGCATCCTCTATCGCCCCGACCCAGGTCAGTGGTGCGGCCGACATCATCACCAACAAGCGCTCAGCCAACACCACCGTCCTAGCCGACAATGGCCAGACGATCGTGCTCGGCGGCCTGACCAGCGACGATTATCAGCGGCTCCGCAGCCAGGTGCCGATCCTCGGCAGCCTTCCGGTGATCGGCGAACTGTTCAAGGGCCGCACCGAAAGCCGCCAGAAGCGCACCCTGTTCGTGTTCCTGAAACCGACCATCCTGCGCGACGGCGCGGATGCGTCGGCAGCGGCGCGCGCGCGCTACGACCGGCTGCGTCGCGACGAGGTGCTGCAGGGCGACAAGCGCAGCCTGCTCCTTAATCCCCCTGCCCCGCGCCTGACGATGGAAATCGACGGAATTTACTGAGCGGAACCACCGCACCAACCGTCACCTCGGGCTAGACCCGGGGTCCCGCTTCTCCTTCTTCGGCCGCCAAGAAGCGGGACCCCGGATAAATCCGGGCGTTGAGACGCGCCCCCGCCCCCCCGGACTTTCCTACACGCCGCGCCGCTGGCACGATGCATCCCCTGCCCGCGCCCGCACCCAACCAACCAGAACCCGCCCGACGCGCAAAACGTCACGAGTGTGAACTTAGTGAACTTTGAACGCAAAACGGGCGGCGGTCCTCAGACCACCGCCCGTCCCGACTGCGCTGGGCAGGTCGGTTACAGCGCGACGACGCCGCCGTCCTTCTTGGTGATGACGATCGTCGCCGAACGCGGACGGGTGCCCGCGGTGCCGGCCGACGTCGCGGGGATCACGCTGCTGCCGCTGGTCGGGAGCGCCGGCCAGTTGCTCGTCGGCTTGTCGAAATTGCCGCCTTCGCCCGGATGCTGGATGTTGACGAACAGCGACCGGCCGTCCGGCGTCGATTCGATGCCGGTGATCTCGCACTGGACCGGTCCGACCAGAAAGCGGCGCAGCGCGGTGCCCGGCGCCTTGCCGATGCGGGTCGTCGCGGTGCTGGTCGCCGACACGCCGGTATTGGTGATGGTGCGCGTGCCGCCATCGCCGACGCTGCCCGGCATCGCCGCCAGCATCATGCAGTTGGTGACGTCGGTGTACGCGCCGTCATCGGTCTGGATCCACAGCACCGGCGTGACCTGGCCCGACGCGTTCGACGGCTTGCCGAACCACAGCCCGTCGGGGCTGGAAAAGTCGTTGGTGGCGTCGAGGCCCGACAGGTTGATGTTGGTCGGGTCGAGGTCCGATCCCGCACCGAAGGCATAGACGTCCCAGGTGAAGCGCGTCGCCTCGGTCGTGTCGCCGGCTTCGCGCAGGCGGATGATATGGCCGTTGGCGTTGCCGGTCGAACGCGACGTGCTGTTGACCTTCGGGTCGATATAGGACCGCGGGTTGGCGGCATCGACCTGCGCCGGCGAGCGCGACGAGTTGTTGGTCAGCGTGCAGTACATCTCGCCGGTCGCCGGATTGACCGCGGTCCATTCCGGACGGTCCATCCGGGTGGCGCCCACCGCATCGCCCGCCAGACGGCAATGGGTCAGCACATCGGCCTGATCGGCGAAGGGATAGAGCGCGTTGCCGGCGGTCAGGCCGTTCTGCCCGAACACCAGCGCGATCCACTCGCCCGAACCATCGGCATTGAACCTGGCGACGTACAGCGTGCCCGAATCAAGATATTTGTCGCCGATGGCCAGCCGGTTGCTGGCGGTCGCATCCGCCGCGACCCAGGCCGTGTTCGACACGAACTTGTAGATATATTCGTTCTGCGCGTCGTCGCCCATGTAGAAGGCGGGCTTCACGCCGGCGATGGCGCGGCCGGGGCAGCAGCCCTCATGGTTCATGCGGCCGAGCGCGGTGCGCTTGCGCGGGGTCGAGGTCGGATCATAGGGATCGATCTCGACGCACCAGCCGTACTGGTTCGGCTCGTTGCGGAAATCGCCGGTGCCGCTCACCGGCTTGGTCGGGTCGATCGTCGCGTTGAACTTGCCGATCAGCGTCGCGCCGGCGGTCGCTTCGGCCGCCGTTGTCCAGCCGTAATTGCCGCTGCGCTGCGACAGGCCATAGCGGGTGAACGCCTGGGTCGACTTGGCCCCGACCAGCGCGGTGCGCTGCGCATTGTCGCCGCTGTCGCGCCGGAAATAACCCGCCCAGTTTTCCTCGCACGTCATGTAGGTGCCCCACGGCATATGGCCGTTGGCGCAGTTGTTGATCGTGCCGCGTCCCGCCGTGCCGTCGGGCGAATAGGCGGTGAACAGCAGCGCGCTGCCCTTCACCGGGCCGCTGAACACCATCGGCGTATAGGGGGTGATGCGGCGGTTCAGCGACGATCCCTGGACATAGCTCCAGCCGGCCGAGCTCTGCGTCACCTCAATGACCGACACGCCGTGGCATTCCATTTCCTTGACGACTTCGGACGTCGGCCGCGCGCCGTTGACCACCGTCTGCCCGGCGACGTGGAGATATTGTTCCGAGATATTCTCGTGGTTCATCACCAGCAGGCCGCGCGTAGAATTGTTCGCGTCGGGCGTGGTGCCGCTGGCCGCCAGCCCGAAATAGCTCATGCCGTCGTGATGATCGCCCGCGCGCGCCGAATAGCCGCTGTCGGTGCCGTTATTGGCAAAGGCCGACGTGGCGGCGTTGATCGGATCGCCCAGGCGGTACACCACGGTCGCGGTATAGTCCGACGGGATGCTGACCACATCGGCCAGGCTCTTGGCGACGGCGGTGAAGCCCAGCGCCGGCGGCGATACCGCGACGGTGATGTCGCTGCTGCTGCTCGCGCCCTTCACGTCGGTCGCGGTGTAGCGGAAGACGAGGTTGCTCGCCGCCGATACGGCCGGCGCGATGAAGGTCGCGGTGCCCGGCGTCGTGCTCGACAGGGCGACGGTCGGGCCCGACACCTGGGTAAAGGTCTGGCTGACGATCGCATTGTCGTCGGTCGCGGTCCCGGTCAGCGTGACGACCCGGCCCGCGCTGGTCGCGCCGGTCGAGGTGCCGCCGACGACCGGCGGCGTATTGTCGATGCCCTGGACCTTGTCGTCGCATGCGGCGAGCAGCGATCCGCCGAACACGGCGACCGCCGCAGTCGACGCGCCGCCGCGCAGCGCCTGGCGCCGCGAATAACGCTGGTCGACCAGGTCCTGCAGGCTCGGCCCGGTGCTCGGATTGGTTTCGATATCGCCATCGTCATAACCGATGGTCAGGTCGTTGTTCGCCATGGAGATTCCCCGCTTCGTTGGACGCCGACCGTGCCGGCACCCTCCCTGCGGCTGTCGTTGGCGCATCGCTGCGACAGGGCGGTTGCGGTTCGATGAAAGCGGCATGGCGAAACGACGACAATATGATGACTGGCTTGTGCCGCATGCGACGGCGGGCGTAGGGACAGGGCATGGCCGCCGACCCCCGCCCCGCCAATGACAGCGCGCCGATCCGGCCCAGCCTGTTCGATCGCGCGGTGGAGGCGGCCCGGCGCGATCCGACACCGCCCCCGCGCCCCCTGCCCCGCGCGCACCCCGCCCGCCGATCGACCGCGTGTCCGCCCTGCTCGCCGTCGCGATCGTCGCCACCCCGCTCATCACCTGGGGCGGCGCGGCGATACTGACGGCACGGGCGCAGGACGAAGGCCGCGCCATCGCCCGCCGCGCCGCCCCGGTGATGGCGGAACAGGCGGCGGCCCAGCAGACGCGCGCCCTGCTGCAACAGGCATGGCGCGGGGCGCCGCTTGGCACCACGCTCGAATCGCTCGCCCGCGCCCTGCCACCGGATGCCGCGCTGCTGCGGGCGGAGCGGAATGCGGCCGGCATGATCGCGATCGAGGTCGCCGCCCCCGATCCCGACCGGTTGCTCGCCGCGCTACGGCGCGATCCGGTCCTCACCGGCCTGCGCGCCACCGCGCAGGCGCGCGCCGATGGTGACGGGCGGATGCGCGTCACGCTGGAGCAGCGCCCATGACTCCGCGCCTGCCGCTGATCGCAGCCGGCGTCGCCGCATTGCTCGCCATCCCCGCCTATGGCGCGCTGGGCGACCTCGCCGCCGCCCGCGCCGCGCGCAATGCCGCCCGGATCGACGCAGGCGCCACCATCCCGCCGCTCGCCACCGCCGACTCCGCTTTCCCGGCCGACAGCGCCGCCGACGCCCGCGCGCGCCTCGGCGCACTGGTCCGTGCCGATGCCGCCCGCGGCGGGGTGTTGATCGAAACGCTCGCCCCCGATCCCGCCGCGCCCGCACCGCTCACCCAACTGTCCCTCCGCGCGTCGGGCACCGAGAAGGCGGTGGTCGCCTTTGCCGATACGCTGGAGCGCACGCACCCGGCGATCCGGATGCGGGCATGGCGGCTGACCAGTGCGCCGGGCGGCGTGCGGCTCGATGCGACGCTGGTGGCACCATGGCGGGGCTGACCCTGCGCCAGCACGCACTCCTGGCCGGCGCGGCGCTGGTCGCGCTGACCGTGCCGCTCTGGCTGCTGCGCGAACCGGCTCCGACCGCTTCGCCGACGAATGCGCTCGCCCCGCTCGCCGCCCCCGCGCCCCCGCCGCCGCTCCGTGCCGCCTTTGCCCGCACGCTGTTCGCGCCGCCCGCCACCGACGCGCTCCCCGCCGATACGCCGGAGCTGCTGGGCGTGGTCGGTCGCCTCGGTCGCGACGCGGTGGCAATGGTCCGCGGTAGCGACGGCACCCGCACCCTGTCGCCGGGCGACAGCATCGACGGCTGGCAGTTGCGCAGCCTCGCCATCGACGCCGCCTATTTCACCCGCGGCGGGCAAAGCGCCCGCGTGCCGATGCCCGGCAGCGACGATCAGCGATAGGCGATCCGCACCCGCACATCGTTGCCGAGCGTCCGATCGGACATGGGCGGCACATAGGACGTACCCTTTTCGGAAAGGCGCAGTTCCCGTTCGCCGTGCGGTGTCATCGCCTTCGCGCTGGCGATCGGATGCTCGGCCTGATGGAACATATGGAACCGTTTGCTTTCGCAGGCGCCGACCGCCTCGAACAGGCCGATCAGCGGCCATTCCAGCAGCGTGGCCTGCGCCTTTCCCATCAATATCATCACATGGCATTGCGCCCGGATATCGCCCAGCCGCCGGTCCTCGGTCGTGGTGCCGCGCGACAGCACGATCGGCCGCAGATGCATCCCCTGCGATTGCGCCGGTGCGGTCAGGAACCAGCGCCCCTCGGGAAGGCTCGCGAACACCATCCGCCCGTCGCCGTCGATCGTGACCGGCAGGTCGTGCCCCTTGCCGTCGCTCAGCACGATCGGCACCATCCCCGCCGGTATCCGCCGCCCGCCGCGCCACAGTTCGAACCGCAGGCTTCCCTCGGGCGACAGCATCGCGCGATCCTCGGCAAAGCGGCGCTGCCCCGCGCGCAACACCTTCGCATCCAGCTTCAGCGGCTTGCCGGCGGTGACGACGATATCGGGACCGTCCGGCTGGACGTCCTGCGCCGTCGCCGGAGCCGCTACCGACAACGCCATGCCCGCCATCACCAACCGCATCACCGCACTCCCGATCGTTACGGATGCGATATCGCTTCGGGATTGCGGCGGCATGATGGTCACATCGCGACGATCCGTGTCGCCAGCCGCTCTGCCTCCGCCGCATCGTGGGTGACGTACAGGATCGGCAGGCGCAGCGCGTCGCGCAGCCGCTCGATCGTCGCCATCACCTCCTCGCGCCGCGCCCGGTCGAGCGAGGCGAGCGGCTCGTCCATCAACAGGAACCGCGCGCCCGACAGCAGCGCCCGCCCGATCGCCACCCGCTTCGCCTCACCCCCCGACAGCGTCGCCGGCCAGCGGTGAAGCAAGTCCTTCAACCCGAGCAGCGCGACCATGTCGTCATAGCCGATCGGCGGCGCGCCGCGCCCCATGCCATAGCGTAGATTGGCCGCGACCCGGCGGTGCGGGAACAGCCGCGGCTCCTGAAACACATAGCCGCAGCGCCGCACCGGCACCGGCACGTCGATCCCCGCCGCCGCATCGAACAGCGTGACGCCGCCGACCCGGACATGGCCCGCCGCCGGTCGCAGCAGCCCGGCGACCATGTTCAGCACGCTCGACTTGCCCACGCCCGACGGGCCGAACAACACCGTCAGCCCGCTATCCTGTCCGTCGTCGGGCACGACCGCACCGACCACCGCCTCGCCCAGCCGGACGGTCACGTCGATGTCAAAGGACATGGACCCTCCGCCCGCCCCGCCGCACCAGCCATTCCGACACGACCAGCGCGATCAGCGACAGCGCGACCGACATGACGGCCAGCCGCACGACGCTCGCCTCGCCGCCCGGCACCTGCAACGCGCTATAGATCGCCAGCGGCAGCGTCGCGGTCTCGCCCGGCACGTTCGATACGAAGGTGATCGTCGCGCCGAACTCGCCCAGCGCGCGGGCGAACCCCAGCACCATTCCCGCCAGCACGCCGGGCAGGCTGAGCGGCGCGGTCACGCTCCAGAACACCCGCGCCCGACTGGCGCCCAGCGTCCGCGCCACGCTTTCCAGCCGCCGATCGACGCCCTCGATCGACAGGCGGATGGCGCGTACCATCAGCGGCAGCGCCATCACCGCCGCCGCGATCGCCGCCCCGCTCCAGCGGAACAGCACGCTGACCCCGAACCACGCCTCCAGCCACCGGCCGACCGGTCCGGCCGGCGCGAACGCCAGCAGCAGCAGCCAACCGGTGACGACCGGCGGCAGCACCAGCGGCAGATGGACGATCCCGTCGATCAGCACCTTGCCCGGAAACCGCCCCCGCGCCAGCACCCAGGCGAGCGCATAGGCGACCGGCAATGCCGCCAGCATCGCCACGCCACCGATCTTGAGCGACAGCAGGACGATCGCCCATTCGGCGCCATCCGGCATCAGCGCGGGCTGAATCCGTACCGAACGAAGATCGCCTTGCCGGCCGGGCTGACCAGAAAGCGGCGGAACCGCTCGCCCTCGACATTCTGCGAAGCCTTCAGCCGGGCGATGGGATAGGTGATCGGCGGATGGCTGGCGGCCGGGAACACGCCGACCACGCGCACCTTGGTCGACGCCTTCGCATCGGTCGCGTACACAATGCCGAGCGGTGCCGCACCGCGTTCGACCAGCGCCAGCGCCGCCCGGACATTCTCCGCCCGCACCACCGACGGCGCCACGCCGTCCCATGCCCGCAACCGGGTCAGCGCCGCCTTGCCATAGCGTCCGGCGGGCACCGCATCGGGATCGGCCATCGCCAGCCGCCCGCCGCTGAGCGCCGGGCGCAGATCGACGCCCGGCCGCAAGGTCACGCGCACCCGGCTGTCGACCGGTGCGATCAGCACCAGCCGGTTGCCCAGCAGATTGACCCGGCTGCCCTTCGCCAACAGCCCGCGCCGGTCGAGATCGTCCATCCATTCGACATCGGCCGACATGAACAGGTCGGCGGGCGCCCCCGCCGCCGCCTGCCGCGCCAGCGCCGAACTGGCGGCGAAGGACAGCGTCGGGCGGACATGGCCGCGCTTTGCCCAGGCATCGGCGGCGGCGTTCATCGATTCCTGCAGGCTGGCGGCCGCCAGCACGATCGGCGGGCGCGACTGCGCGCTCGCCGGCGCGGCGAGCAACAGGCCCGCCAGCGCGAATACCAATCGCCGGATCATCGTCCCCCCTTCATCACACCGCCCGCCCGGGGCCGGCGATCAATTGCGCCCGGTCATCTGCCCGATGGCGTTGCGGCCGAAATTGGCGATCATCTCGCTCACTTCGCGCGCCTGGGCCATCGATCGTGCGCCCTGGTCGCGCAGATAGTCCGACTGGATGCGCATCACCTCGTTCAGGTCGCTGGCCTGCGCCGCCGCGCGCATCGCGCGGAATGCCTCCTGCGTATTCGCTTCCGCCTGCGACAAGATGGTCAGGCCGAGCTGCGATCCCTGCTCGGTCATCGCGCTGCCGGCGACACGCATCCGCTCGGTCGCGGCGGCGGCGGGATTCGAATCGGATTCGGCCATCGGCTGCTCCTGCTATGGATAAAATTTTCCTTAGCGCCCAACCCTCGTAGTGCCCGGAAGTTCCTGACCGACTTCCCGATTCCCACGATTCCGTGCGCAGATCGGCTGGCGGAGCGCCGATTCTGTCAGTTTCCTGACTGCCGTGAAAAAATAGTTTCGGCTCGTCCCGTACGGAAAACGCAACATCGCAGCTGCGAAATGACCTGTCGGCATTTGTACCATTTTAGAACAATGCCCTCCACATCAACGATTTTGCACCGCAGCAACGCTTCCGGAATTGTGACGAAATATGGCCTGATCGCAGCAGGTTTCGTCCGATTTGCGCCTTTCATAAATTTGCAATCGTCGTTTTTTTGGGACAGTTTGTCGCAAGAGAAAAACAGGAGGGTTGAGAGGATGCACAGCAAGTATTCGGGTCGTACGACGATCGTCACCCTCGCCGGCATGACCGCGCTGGGCTGGGCGGGTGTCGCGCTGACCGTTCAGATGGTGATGCGCATCCTCGCCTAAGGGCGTCGCTTCCCGACACAAAAAGGGCCGGCGCTTGCCATAGCGCCGGCCCTTTTCGTTTGGACGAACGGCGCCGGTTCCGCGCCGCTGTCGCCTCAGTTGTCGTCACCCATGCGCAGCGCGGCGATGAAGGCTTCCTGCGGGATGCTGACCGACCCGTATTCGCGCATCTTCGCCTTGCCCTTCTTCTGCTTGTCCAACAGCTTGCGCTTGCGGCTGGCGTCGCCGCCATAGCATTTGGCGGTCACGTCCTTGCGCATCGCGCTGATCGTCTCGCGCGCGATCACCTTTCCGCCGATCGCCGCCTGGATCGGGATCTTGAACAGGTGGCGCGGGATCAGTTCCTTCAACCGCTCCACCATGCCGCGCCCGCGCGTCTCGGCGGTGCTGCGGTGGACGATCATCGACAGCGCGTCGACCGGCTCTTCATTCACCAGGATGCTCATCTTGACGAGGTCGCCCTCGCGATAGCCGATCTGTTCGTAATCGAAGCTGGCATAGCCCTTCGACAGCGACTTCAGCCGGTCGTAGAAGTCGAACACGACCTCGTTGAGCGGCAGTTCGTACACCGCCTGCGCGCGTCCGCCGACATAGGTCAGGTTCATCTGGATGCCGCGCCGGTCCTGGCACAGCTTCAGGATACCGCCCAGATACTCGTCGGGGACATAGATCGTCGCCTGGATCCACGGCTCGCTGATCGTCTTGATCTTGTTGACGTCGGGCATGTCGGCCGGATTGTGCAGGTCGATCTGCGTGATGCCCGCCGGATCGGGATGGGTCAGCTCGATCTGGTACACCACCGACGGCGCGGTGGTGATGAGGTCGAGGTCGTATTCGCGCGTCAGCCGCTCCTGGATGATCTCCAGATGCAGCAGCCCCAGGAACCCGCAGCGGAAGCCGAAGCCCAACGCCGCCGAGCTTTCCATCTCGAAGGTGAAGCTGGCATCGTTCAGCCGCAGCTTGCTGATCGATTCGCGCAACTTGTCGAAATCGGCGGCATCGACCGGGAACAGGCCGCAGAACACCACCGACTGCACTTCCTTGAACCCCGGCAGGGGTTCGGCGGTCGGGCGCTTGGCGTCGGTGATCGTGTCGCCGACCATCGTCTGCGCCACTTCCTTGATCTGCGCGGTGATGAAGCCGATCTCGCCCGGCCCCAGGTCGGGCAGCTGCTCGATCTTCGGCCGGAACGCGCCGACCCGGTCGACCAGGTGCGTCGTGTCGGCATTCATGAACTTGATCTGCTGGCCCTTGCGGATCGACCCGTCGATCACGCGGATCAGAATGACCACGCCCAGATACGGGTCGTACCAGCTATCGACCAGCATCGCCTTGAGCGGCGCATTGATATCGCCCTTGGGCGGCGGGATATGCGCCACGATCGCGTCGAGGATCTCGTCGATGCCGATGCCCGACTTGGCCGATGCCAGCACGGCGTTCGACGTGTCGATGCCGATGATATCCTCGATCTCGGTCTTTACCCGTTCCGGTTCGGCGGCGGGCAGGTCGATCTTGTTGATGACCGGAATGATCTCATGGTCATGCTCGATCGACTGATAGACGTTCGCCAGCGTCTGCGCCTCGACTCCCTGCGCCGCATCGACCACCAGCAGCGCGCCCTCGCACGCCGCAAGGCTCCGCGACACTTCATAGGCGAAGTCGACATGCCCCGGCGTGTCCATCAGGTTCAGGACATGGCCCTTCCATTCGAGGCGCACGGTCTGCGCCTTGATGGTGATGCCGCGTTCCTTCTCGATATCCATATTGTCGAGCACCTGTGCCGACATCTCGCGCTCGGCGAGGCCGCCGGTCCGCTGGATCAGCCGGTCGGCCAGCGTCGACTTGCCATGGTCGATATGGGCGATGATCGAGAAATTACGCAGTTTGTCGAGCGGAGTGGCCACGGTCACACATTCGAAAAGAGTAGGATTGCAGCGCCCCTAGCAGCTTCCCCGCCAAAGCCAAACAGCACGACATACGAATCCCGCTTGCGGACCCCGAATCCGAGCGCTATAGGCGCGCCTCCAAGCAACGGCAGGCGCCCCGAACGGCCCGGCCGATACTCCGTCGGGGAGTAGCTCAGCCTGGTAGAGCACTGCCTTCGGGAGGCAGGGGCCGGAGGTTCGAATCCTCTCTCCCCGACCATTGGATCGTCACATATCGATATTTCGCCGCGCTGGCGGCCCGCCGTCCGGTCCGGTACGATGTCGGCCATGACGCGCCCGTTCGATCGCCCCGTCCTCCATGCCCCGCCGCTCATCCTGCGCCGTCCGGAGCCACGCGACAGCGATGCCATCGTCCGCATCTGCGGCGATGCGGAGATCGCCCGGCGGCTGGCGCGGGTGCCGCATCCCTATGGCGCGACCGACGCCGCCTTCTTCCTCGACCATGTCGTGCCGCACGAATGGGTGTGGGCGATCACGCTGGACGGCGACGATACGCTGATCGGCGTGGTTGGCCTGACGCCAGGGGACGATCCGGCCTCGGCGGAACTCGGCTATTGGCTGGCACGCGAGCACTGGGGGCGCGGCATCATGCCCCGCTCCGCCGGTGCCGTCGTCGGCTACGGCTTCGACACGCTCGGCCTGTCCACCATCACCTCGGGCTATTTCGAAGCGAACCCCGCCTCCGGCCGCGTGCTGGCCAAGCTCGGTTTCGTGGAGACCGGGCGGCAAATGGGCGACTGTCTCGCCACCGGCGCGCCCGTGTCGACGGTGCGTCTGGTCCTGCAACCGGCAGGATTCGCCTGAAACCCATTGTGCAATGCAGCATGAAGCCCCATTCTCCAACAGCGGCCGATCGACGTCGCGGTTGAAGAGGTTTCGCGCCATGCCGGCCCTGTCCGATACGATCCAGCAATTGCAGCGGATGCGCGCCGCCCATGGCAGACCGACGGTTCCCGACCGGCTGCACGACCTGACCGGCTTTGCCCCCGATCCCGGCAATCTGCGCGCGCGGGCCTATGTGCCCGAAACGCTGCGTCCCGGCGCGGCACTGGTGGTCGCTCTCCACGGCTGTACGCAGGATGCGGCGGTGTACGATCATGGCACCGGCTGGTCGACGTTGGCCGACCGCGAAGGCTTTGCCGTGCTGCTCCCCGAACAGCGCCGCGCCAACAACCCGAACCTGTGCTTCAACTGGTTCGAATCCGCCGACATCGCCCGCACCGGCGGAGAGGCGGAATCGATCGCAGCGATGATCGAGCACATGGTCGCTACCCACGCCATCGACCCGGCCCGCATATTCATCACCGGCCTCTCGGCGGGCGGTGCAATGACCGCCGTGATGCTCGCGACCTGGCCCGAAACATTCGCGGCGGGCGCGATCATCGGCGGCCTGCCCTATGGCACCGCCCTCGGCGTCCGTGCCGCGCTGGAGCGGATGCGCGGGATCGCCGCCGCCGATACGCTCGCCATCGCCCCCGGCCCCCGCATGCCGCGCGTCGCCATCTGGCATGGCACCGCCGACCCGACCGTCGTGATCGCCAACAGCGACGCGCTGGTCCGGCAATGGCGTGACGTCCACGCGCTGCCGGCGGAACCGCGCAAGGGCGCAAACGGCCCCAACTGGTCGCACCGCGCATGGTGCGATCCGCACGGCAATCCCCTGGTCGAGGAATGGCGCATCACCGGCATGGGGCACGGCGTCCCCGTCGACAGCCGCAGCGGCATCGGCGCGACCGGCCCGTTCATGCTCGACGTCGGCCTGTCGAGCACCTTGGAGATCGCGCGCAGTTGGGGACTGGTCGCCGCCGAACCGACACAGGCGTCCGCGCCACCCTCGCCCAGGCTCGAGCGCCTGACGCCGGAACCTCCGGCGGTGCCGGGCAACGGCGTCCAGGCGACGATCGAAAAGGCCCTGCGCGCCGCCGGCCTGCTGCGCTGACGCCTTGTCGGTAAGCGGACGGCACGGCACAGTCCGGCCGTGCTCACCCGCCCGCCCCGCCCCCGCTCCCGCGCCTCCCGCATCGCCGCCGACGATGCCGGCCGCCGCGGCGAACGCATCGCCGGCTGGTGGCTGCGCCTGAAAGGCTGGCGCATCCTCGCCCGCCGCGTCCGCACCAAGGCCGGCGAAGTCGACCTGATCGCCAGGCGCGGCAATGTCGTCGCCTTCGTCGAGGTAAAGACCCGAGCGACCACCGCCGACCTCGACCACGCCATCGACGAACGCCGCCTCGCCCGCGTGGCAGCAGCGGCGGAAATACTCGCGCCGACCTATGCGGATGGCTGCGATGTGCGCATCGACGTCATCCTCCTCGCACCGCGGACCCCGCCCCGCCATATCGAGAATGCGTGGATTGGCTATTGAGCGATGTCGCGACGCTCGTCCAAAAGCAGACGTATCAGCGGCAAGGCAGAGTTGCTTGTAACCCGGCACTCCCGCATTATCCCGAGATGGGAAGACTTCGCGGCGCTCAATATGCTTTGGCGGCAATCCTTGCCGGAGGCTGCTCCAACGGCCCTGTCGTACCCGTGGCTGATAGCAAAATTTCTGTCAATGTTAGCTCGAACTTTAGCGGGAGCGAGTGGATAGTCACCGTTCGCAATCAATTTGGCAGCGCTTCAGACACTATTTTTGCTGTTAACGATCATAGGAGGAGCAATATTTATCTGACACCAGCCCGCCAGCTTGTGGTAATCGAACAGGGTGGCGGGGATGCTTTTTTTGCTTTGCCTGATGACAGTCCACCCGAAGCACTAACGGAGCGCCGGGAAAGGGAGCGTGACACGGAGTCGCAGCGTTGGAGATATTTGGGCGTAATCAAGGGGGATGTGTTCTACCCTGACCTAGCGGAGTGCATCGCTTTACTAGGCGAGGGCAGTTCGGAATATCGGCGTCAATATCAGGCCCCAAGCTTCTGCTAGGCACGCGATTCGGGAGTTGCCGAATGAGCGCGCGGCAGCTTTCCCCCGTAGCTGGCCATTCCCGCTTTCCTACAGTCGCCAGGCCTGCGATCATCCTCGCTGGCCGCCCACCGCCCCCGCTCTTTGACACCGCCGCTCGGCCCCAAATCGCCCTGCTCACGACAAGCGCACGAGTGTGAACTTAGTGAACTTTGGCCACCCTACCCGCCAAACCCCGGCACCTCCGGCGGGATCGCCGCATTGCGCCACCGCTCCACCGGCACCGCAACCGGCACCGACTGCGCCCCCTCCTTCCGCTCGACCCGCTGGATCAGCGTCGCGCCCTGCTGCACCGTGCCGCCGATCGTCGCGCGGGTGCGGACCCAGAAATGGTCGGACTTGAACCGCGTGCCGCCGGGCAGCGTCACGTCCTCGCGCGTCAGGTCGTCCTTCGACAGATAGCCCTGCCGGTTGCGGATCGCGACCAGCCGCCCGGCCTTGTCGGGATCGAACAGCACCGCCATCAATTCGGGCGTCGCCGCGTTCAGGTTGATCGCGGTATCGCCCGGCAGCGCGGTCACCATCCGCGCCAGCAGCTGCGCCTGTTCGGGGGGCAGGAACACCGCCAGCGGGCGCAGGTCCTGCACCGGCCCGCGCTCGCGGATCAGCGCGATGGCGGCGACCGCCTTTGCCTCCTCGATCCCCGCCGCCTTGGCGATACGCAGGAACAGCAGCTGCGGGATCGGGTCCAGCTCGCGCCGCACCGAATTGACGTTGAAGCGCCCCTCGGCATCGGCAATCGCCAGGTCGAAACGGCCGCCTTCGATCGCGATGCCATTCTCGCTGATCGCGCCCCAGGGTTCGCCCGGATAGTCCGCCTCGGGCGCCACCCGCGCGTCGCGTTGCAGCGCGGAGAGCGCCGACAGCTCGCCCCCGCGCACGATCGCCAGCGCCCGCGCCGCCTCGCGCGAGCGGATCGAGCGGTCGAGCGCCACCTCCTCGCGGTTGATCATCAGCAGGACGAGGCCGCTGGCGATCGCCACGAACATCAGCACGTTGACCAGGATCATGCCCTGCTCGGGCTCCGGCACCCGCGCGCTCATGTCGTCTTCGCCGCGATCGGCAGCGTCACGATCCGCCGCAGATTGCCCCCGCCCGGCCCGCCGACCTGCAACTCCACGACCACCGCACGCGGCCAGTCGAGCGAGCGGTCGGGCGCGGGCGGCCAGCTGTCGCGCCAGCCACCGTCGAAATAACGCCAGCGCGCCGCGCTCACCTGATCCAGCACCAGCTGCGCGCGCCCGTCGACCACCCGCTGCAACTGCCCGTCGGCCACGCGGTATCCGACCCCGATCGGCGGCCCGCCGACACCGGGCGCACTCCGCCGGAACCGCAGGCCCGCACCGTCGCCGCCCATCGGCCCCGGCGCGATCTGGTCGAGGTCGCTGGAGATCACCACCATCGCGCGCTGCAGGTCGGCGACCCGGTCCAGCCGCGCCTCGGTCCGCCCGTCCACCCCGATCACGCTATCGACCAGCGCCAGCCCCGCCACCGCGATCAGCGCGAACAGCCCCAGCGAGATCATCAGTTCGAGCAGGGTGAAGCCACCCTCCCCGGCGCGCGGCCGGCTCATGCCCCGCGGCTCTCCGCCACCTTGTCGTACACGCCGTTCGTCGGCACCAGGATCGCGAAGTCGCGCGCGCAGCTGCCGTCCGAACGGAAGCGCACCGGCCCGGTCACCCCGTCGAACCCGGCCTCGCGCAGCACCCCCTCGCGCGTCATCTGGTCGCTGTCGCGCAAAGCCTTGGCGATCAGCGCCGCATCGTTACCCAGCGCCGCAATGGCGCCCGGCCGCCCGCCATTACGCGCCGCATAGGCGCTGGCGAAGCTCGCGAATTTCGCCGGATCGGGGCTGGCGATCCACGCCCCCTCCAGCGCGGTCAGCGCATCGGGCCGATAATCGAGCGTCTGCATCGTCGCCAGCAGCTGCATCCCCCGGTTCTTCAGGACCGGCGCGATCGCCACCGCCGAACCGGGCACGAACGCCGCATCGCCCTCGACGCCGGGCGGGATGGTGCCGCCGGTCACCGGCACGATCGTCAGCCCCAGATCGGCCTCGCTCGCCCGCGCCGCCACGACCGATGCCTGCGACCATGGCGTGCCGTCATCGACCGCCACCACCCGCCGCACGCCGCGCGACCGCGCATAGCCGAGGATCGCCGCCGTCGCCTGTGCCGGGGTAATCCCGAACACGAAGGCCGACCCGCCGCGCGCCGCCGCGTCATTGGTCAGCGCCACGACCGGCACGCCGACCGCGCCGGCCACCGCCCGCGTCTCCGCCGCCGACAACGGCCCCAGCAGCATCGCCGCCCCGCGCTTCACCGCCGCGCGCGCCGCACTCGCCGCCCCCGCCGCCGTGCCGCAGGTATCGAGTACGGTGAGCGCGCCCGCGTCGCTTTCGGCAAGCATCGCCGCATTGCGTATGCTAAGGCCCAGCGCCGCGCGGTCTCCGGTCAGCGGAACCAGCAACGCGGCGGAGCGCTTGCTCCGTTTCGCAGCCATCAGGGGGGACGCGACCGATGCCAATGACGACAGCAGCACCGCATCGCGAACCAGTCCGAGCGTCGAGCGCCGCGATCGCATTGTCGAGTCCTTCCCGCTTACAGGCACGGCGGCGTAGTATCCGCTTCGCCGCGCTCGGCATAGCCTCGTTCGCGGTCGCGATGATCGTCACCCTGCCTGCCAGCCTGATCGCCGGCAACACCGACTGGCGCAGCGGCGTCGGCGGCACGGTCTGGAATGGCGAGGTCGGCATTGCCGGCGGCAGTCGCCTCGAATGGCATTTCGCGCCGCTTCGCAGCCTCACCAGCCTCGGCTTCGCAGTCGACTGGACCGCGACCGGCGCCGACACCGATCTCGGCGGACAGGCGCTGCTCCGCCCCGGCGGCGTGCGGCTCGACCGGGTCAGCGGATCGGCCGACGCCTCGCTGCTGTCCGCGCTTCAGCCCAACCTGCCCTTCGCCTGCGATTCGACGTGGCAGGTCGATCTGCCGGTCCTCTCGACCATCGCCGGATCGGCCATGGCCGATGGCCGCATCGCGATCGATCCGGGCACCTGCACGACCAAACCCGGCAACGTCGCCACGCCGACCCCCGCCCTGCTGCTGACCGCCGAGCATATCGGCACGCAGACCCGCGTCCGCCTCGTCCCCGCCGACCAGCGCCGCCGGACGCTGATGGACGCGACGATCAACGAGGACGGCACGCTGCGCTTCGCCCTGACCGGGGACGGCGCGGCGGTGCTGCCCTTCGCGGGCATCCCGGCGGGCGCGAGCGTGCAGGGGAGTTTCTAGGTCCCCTTCTCCTTCTCCACCCCGTTTGGTTCGAGCAGCTTCGAGCTTGTCGAGAAGCGTCTGTCGAGAACGACTACCCAGCGGAACCCCGTTCTCGACACGCGCTCTCGACAGGCTCGATCGCTGCTCGAACCAAACGGGAGCGGAAGTAGACTTACTCCCACTCCTCCGGCCAAACCTCGTCCGGCCAGAACTCCGGCTCCGCATCCTCTCCGACCTCCCGCACCGCCGGCACCACCGGCACCACCGGCACCGCGCCGTCGAACGCGACCCGCACCGCCGCGCCCATCGGCGTCGCCTGCTGGAACACCGCCGCCACCTCGCGCCCCTGGCGCAGCATCGCGCCGATCCATGCCGCGCGGTCGGCGGTCAGATAGCCGATCTGCACTCCCCGCGCGCTCAGCACCATCACCGCGTTGGGATCGACCGGGTTGCGCGGTTCGGGGACCAGCGTAACGCCCTCGCCCGGCGAGCAGAGCAAAATCTCGAACCGCCGATTGCCGCCGCCGCGATTGGGATGGTCGGCGCCGACCACATGCAGGCTCAACTCACGCAACCCCGATCTCCCTGCGGAATCGCTCGGTCAGGCTGCGAAAGGTGATCGACCAGCGCGTCGCCGCCATCGGCGCGATGCCATGTTCCCAGTCCCACCGCGCCTCGCCGGTCAGATGATAGGCATCGCCCGCCGCCAGCGCCTGCGCGAACCGGTCGAACCCATCCGCCCGCCGCCGCCGGAAGCGCAGCGTCGCCGGCGCACCGATCGACAGCCCGACGACATGTTCAAACACCGGCCGGTCGCGATGCCACCCGATCCCGGCGCCGGCATCGTAGCGGATCAGCAGCGCCTGCACGAGCGCATCGGCCGGCACGCCGGCAAAGCCCGCCGCAATGTCGCGCACCGCCAGCAGCCAGTCGGGCATCGGTTCGGCCTGTCCCACCCGGCCCGCCTCGAAATCATAATGCCAGCCATAGGAGGCGGTCAGGCGCAGGCCGGTCCATTGCTGGAACCGGAACGGAGTGAGCGGCGCGCCATCGATCGCCTCGGCCAAAGCAGCCAACCGGCCCTCCGGCAACACGCCCGGCGCATGGGTGAGGCCGGGCAATGCCGGCGCGGCGGCGAACAGGTCGAACTGCGTCATCTGCGTCGAACCGGCGTCGGAAAAGGTGCGAAACGGTCCGATGACATGGCCATGGAACGCAACATGGGTCGGCGGCGTCTGTCCATCAACAATCGGCGACGGATACGATCGCCGGCCAGGAACAGGGACCGTTTCATGCCCCAGCATAGCGCAGGCATCCTGCTCTATCGCCGCACGCCCAGCCCGGCGGTGCTGCTCGTCCATCCCGGCGGCCCCTATTGGGCGCGGCGGCAGGTCGGCGCGTGGCAGATTCCCAAGGGCCAGGTCGAACCGGACGAAGCGGTCGAGGACGCCGCCCGGCGCGAAGTTGCCGAGGAACTGGGCGTCGCGGTCGTCGCGCCGCTGGCGCCCCTGGGCACGGTACGGCAGGCGGGTGGCAAGTCGGTCTCGGCCTTCGCCGCCGAACAGGATGTCGACACCCATGCGATCACCAGCATGACCTTCGAACTGGAATGGCCGCCCCGCAGCGGCAGGCGCAGGAGCTTCCCCGAAGTCGACGCGGCTAGGTGGATGCCGGTCGCCGAGGCACGGATGATGATGCTGAAGAGCCAGCTGCCGCTGCTCGACCGGATCGAGCCGCTGCTGGGGTAGCCGTCCTCCCTTCCTCAAATCCCCGTTCGGTTCGAGCAGCTTCGAGCCTGTCGAGAAGCGTCCGTCGAGAACCCGGTCGTTTTGGGCACCCCCTTCTCGACTACGGTTCTCGACAAGCTCGAACCTGCGCTCGAAGCAAACGGAAGGGAGCGTGGGGGAAGGAAAGCAGAAACGGATAGGAAAGACGGGCAGCAATTCAGGCGAGCGTGAGTAGCGAGCGGTGCGCGTCGGTGGCGAGCGGCGCGCGACGAGCGGCAAGCGGCAAGCAGCAAGCGACGAGCGGCGAGCGTCGGTGACAAGTGGCAAGCGGCGAGCGTCGGTGACAAGCAGCAAGCGGCGAGCGGCAAACCTCGAACGCGCCCCGCCCCTACCGTCATTCCCGCGAAGGCGGGAATCCATACACGCCACCGTCTCGGCAAACCCGCAGCGCCAGCGCCAATAGACTCCCGCCTCCGCAGGAGTGCCGAACGCAAGGAAGCGCCCCCGCACACTCCCACCCGTCATCCCGGCGAAAGCCGGGATCCACGGAAACGGCCCGTTCACGCCTCCATCGAAACCACTCGAAACAATGCCCCCGGGGACAACGAAAGCCGTCTACAAAACCCTGACCGCCACCGGCACCGCATCCGCCCGCGTCAACCGGTTCCTCAGCGGCAGGGTAAACGGCGCCGCCTGAATCTCGAACACATCGCCCTCTTCCGTCCGCACCCCATCGGCAAAGGACAGCGTCGCCGTCCCGAAGAAGTGGACATGAATGTCCCCCGGCCGGCGGAAAAGCGCATATTTGAAGTGATGATGCTCGAGGTTGCCCAAGCTGTGCGACATGTTCGCCTCGCCCGACAGGAACGGCTTTTCCCAGATCGTCTCGCCGTCCCGCACGATACGGCTCGTCCCCTCGACATGCTCGGGCGGCGTGCCGACCAGCAGTTCCGGCCCGAGCGATGCCTGGCGCAGCTTGCTGTGCGCCAGCCACAGATAATTGTGCCGCTCGGTCACATGGTCCGAAAACTCGTTGGCGAGCGCAAGGCCGATGCGATGCGGCGTACCGTCGCTGCCGATGACATAGATGCCCGCCAGCTCCGGCTCCTCGCCGCCGTCCTGCGCGAAATGCGGCATGGTGAAGTCGCCGCCCGGCGCCACCATCTGCCCGCCATCGCCCTTGTAGAACCATTCGGGCTGCTGCCCGACCTCGCCCTCGGCCGGCTTGCCGCCCTCGACCCCTTCGAGGAACATCCGCATCGAATCGGTCTGCGTCGTCGCCTCGGCGGCGGCGCGGTGCATCTTGTCGCGCCCTTCGGCCGATCCGAGATGCGTCAGGCCGGTGCCGGTCATGATGACATGCGCCGGGTCCTCATGGTCGATCGGCGATCCGATC
This sequence comes from Sphingomonas hankookensis, assembly GCF_028551275.1. Lineage (NCBI taxonomy): Bacteria > Pseudomonadati > Pseudomonadota > Alphaproteobacteria > Sphingomonadales > Sphingomonadaceae > Sphingomonas > Sphingomonas hankookensis. Next base: position 1,227,938 of record NZ_CP117025.1, on the reverse strand, counting down.
GCACCGGCGTCGAGCAGCTGGGCGATATCGACCGCCTCGCCCTGCCCCAGCGCCGCGACCTCGTCGGCGATGCTGTGGCCGGCATCGATCGCGCGCAGCGCCAGCACGCGGATGCTGTCGACGCCGGGCACGACATGCGCCCCCGCATCGGTCGCGGCGATCACGGCGCGCGTCGGTGCGACGCGCTGCAACAGGCGGAGAGTCATCGGAATTTCCTTATGCAAAGACGTCGTTGTCGGCGGGGACGTCGTCGATCGGGTTGGTCACCTTCGATCCCCACACGGCATAGAACAGGATGTACAGCTCGCACACGGCGGTCAGCAGGAACGACCATTGCAGGCCGTAGCGGTCGGCCAGCCAGCCCTGCACCACCACCAGCGCACCGCCGGCGATCGCCATGATCAGCAGCCCCGACCCTTCCTCGGTCAGCGGCCCCAGCCCCTTGATGCCCAGCGAAAAGATCGTCGGGAACATGATCGAATGGAACAGCCCGACCAGGATCAGCGACCACATCGCCGCCGGCCCCGACAGGAAGGTGGCGCCCAGCATCACGACGAACGCCCCGATCGAAAAGAAGGCGAGCACCTTTTCCGCCGCGATCTTCTGCATCAGCAGCGAACCGGCGAAGCGGCCGACCATCATCCCGCCCCACAGCAGCGCCAGGTAGCGCGACGCCTCCGCCTGGGTGATGTTGGCGATATCGCGCTGCGAGACGAAGTTGATGAACAGGTTGGCGACGCCGATCTCGGCGATCAGGTAGATGAAGATCGCCGGCACGCCGAACACCAGGTTGCGGTGGTTCCACAGCGAATGCTTCTTGCGTTCCTCCTTGGCGACGCGGCTGGTCGCCGATCCCATCGCGGGCAGCGGGAATCGGGCGATCACGACCGCCAGCACGACCAGCACGCCTGCGACCAGCACATAGGGCAGGATCACCGACTGCGCGTCGGCCAGCCGCTCCGCCTGCGTGAGCACGCGATCCTGCGTCGTGCCGCCGACCGAGCGACCGAGGATCAGATAGCCGGCAAAGATCGGCGCGAGCGTGGTGCCGAGCGAATTGAACGCCTGCACCAGGTTCAGCCGCGACGATCCCGTCTCGGGCGGGCCGATGACGGTGACATAGGGATTGGCCGCGACCTGCAGCAGCGTGATGCCGCTGGCGATCACGAACAGCATGACCAACGTCACGCCATAGGACGGCAGGCTGGCCGCCAGCACCATGCCGAGCGACCCGGCTGCCATCACCAGCAGCCCGACGACCAGCGACTTTTGATACCCGATTCGCTCGATCAGCTTGGCCGAGGGGATCGACGCGACGAAATAGGCGATGAACCACACGCTCTCGATCAGCGTCGTCTGGGTATAGTTCAGGTCGAACACGCTGCGCAGATGCGGCAGCAGCGTGTTGTTGATGACGGTGATGAAGCCCCACATGAAGAACAGGCTGGCGAGCAGCGTCAGCGCGGGGGCGTAGCTGGCCCCGGCGGGAGCGGACGTGCTCTCCACGGAGCGCGCGGAAATCGGGGCCGGCATCTCAGGTCTTCTCCCTCTTGTGTCGGCATCGCGGGACGGTTTGTTCCGTCGCATCGCTTGCCCTAATGCATTTTGTCTGACTATATAGGCCAACGCACGGCGTCAACGGCGGTGAGGGGGGAGAAGGCGGGGATCGGTCCGGGATACCGGATCGCGGCCGCCGGACGCCCCGCCCTGCCCGAGATGCCTTGTGCCCACCCCCTGGTGAACCGGAACTTCGATGACCGACATGCCCCCCCTGCGCAGCCGTGCGTGGTTCGACAATCCCGACAATATCGACATGACGGCGTTGTATATCGAACGGTATCTGAACTTCGGTTTGAGCCAGGAGGAGCTGCAATCGGGCAAGCCGATCATCGGTATCGCCCAGACCGGCAGCGACCTGTCGCCCTGCAACCGCCACCACCTCGTGCTCGCCGAACGCCTGCGCGAAGGCATCCGCGAAGCGGGCGGCATCGTGCTGGAATTCCCGGTCCATCCGATCCAGGAAACCGGCAAGCGCCCGACCGCGGGGCTCGACCGCAACCTCGCCTATCTCGGGCTGGTCGAGGTGCTCTACGGCTATCCGCTCGACGGCGTGGTGCTGACCATCGGCTGTGACAAGACGACGCCGGCGATGCTGATGGGCGCCGCGACGGTGAACATCCCGGCCATCGCGCTGTCGGTCGGCCCGATGCTGAACGGCTGGCACAAGGGCGAGCGCACCGGGTCGGGCACGATCGTGTGGAAGGCGCGGCAGATGCTGGCCGCCGGAGAGATCGACAACAAGGAATTCATCCGCCTCGTCTCCTCCTCCGCGCCGTCCACCGGCTATTGCAACACGATGGGCACCGCGACGACGATGAACAGCCTTGCCGAGGCGCTCGGCATGCAGCTGCCCGGCTCCGCCGCGATCCCCGCCCCGTATCGCGACCGGCAGGAGATCGCGTACCGCACGGGTCTTCGCATCGTCGACATGGTGCGCGAGGACCTGAAGCCCTCCGACATCCTCACCCGGGACGCGTTCCACAACGCGATCAAGGTCAATTCGGCGATCGGCGGCTCGACCAACGCGCCGATCCACCTGGCGGCCATCGCCCGCCATATCGGCGTCGACCTGCCGATCGAGGACTGGCAGGAACAGGGCCACAAGGTCCCGCTGCTGGTGAACCTGCAACCCGCCGGCGAATATCTGGGCGAGGATTATTACCGCGCGGGCGGCGTGCCCGCCGTCGTCCGGGAACTGATGGGCGCCGGCCTGATCGCCGAAGACGCGCTGACCGTGAACGGCAAGTCGATCGGCGACAATTGCCGCGACGCCGTGATCGAGGATGAAAAGGTCATCCGCCCCTTCGGCCAGCCGCTCAAGGAAGAGGCCGGCTTCATCGTCCTCAAGGGCAATCTGTTCGACGCGGCGGTGATGAAGACCAGCGTCATCGGCCCCGAATTCCGCGAGCGGTATCTGTCCAACCCCAACGATCCCGAAGCGTTCGAAGGGCCGGCGGTCGTGTTCGACGGGCCGGAGGATTACCACCACCGCATCGACGATCCGGCGCTCGGCATCACCCCCGAAACGCTGATGTTCATGCGCGGCGCCGGGCCGATCGGCTATCCGGGCGCGGCCGAGGTCGTGAACATGCGCCCGCCGGCATATCTGATTACGGAGGGCGTGCACGCGCTCCCCTGCATCGGCGACGGTCGCCAGTCGGGCACGTCGGGCAGCCCATCCATCCTCAACGCCTCGCCCGAAGCGGCGGCGGGCGGCGGCCTCGCGCTGCTGCGCACCGGCGACCGCGTCCGCATCGACCTCGGCAAGGGCCGCGCCGACGTGCTGCTGTCCGACGAGGAACTGGCCGCACGCCGTCAGGAACTGGAAGCCGCCGGCGGCTATCAGTACCCGGCATCGCAGACCCCGTGGCAGGCGATCCAGCGTTCGGTCGTCGGCCAGATGTCGACCGGCGCGATCCTCGAAGGAACAGAGGCGTTCCAGCAGATCGCCCAGACCAGGGGCCTGCCGCGCGACAATCACTAAGCGCAGCCCCCCCCCGGCCGTTCATGCTGAGTAGCGACTGAGCGAAGTCGAAGGCTCGTATCGAAGCACCTGCGACGGTCCTTCGATACGCCGCTTCGACTTCGCTCAGCGGCTACTCAGGACGAACGGCAGGGTAACACCGTCACCCCACCCACCCCGTTCGGTTCGAGCAGCTTCGAGCTTGTCGAGAAGCGTCCGTCGAGAACTTGCTCGCTTGGGGCAACGCCTTCTCGACTTCGGTTCTCGACAGGCTCGAACCTGCGCTCGAAGCAAACGGAGGGGCCAGGGGGAATAGGTCAAGCGGCGGACACCCCCCGTCTTGCCAACGCAACACTCCCCCGCCACACTCCCCCCAAACAACGGGGGACACACATGAAACCGAACTGGCTGCTGCTGGCGAGCCTCCTCGCCCCCCTGCCCGCACTGGCGCAGGACGCCGCCACCCCGCCCGCCATCGCTCCCTCGGCGCAAGGCGACGTCTCGGTCACCATCTACAATGGCGACGTTGCGCTGATCCAGGACGTCCGAGCGTTGCCGCTGAACACCGGCACGGTGCGACAGGATTTTCCCGACGTCAGCGCACAGATCCGCCCCGAAACCGTCTCGCTCGCCGTGCCCGACGCGCGGATCGTCGAACAGAATTTCGACTTCGACCTGCTCTCCCCCTCCAGCCTGATGGAGAAGGCGGTCGGCGAAACCATCACCCTGCTGCGCACCAACCCCGCGACCGGCGCGGAAACCCGCGAACGCGCCAAGGTGCTGGCGGTGAACGGCGGCGTCGTCCTCCAGATCGGCGAGCGGATCGAGGTACTGCGCGACGACGGCCTGCCGGTCCGCGCGATCTTCGACAAGGTCCCGCCGTCGCTGCGCGCCCGCCCGACCCTGTCGGTGACGCTCGACAGCAGCCGCTCGGGCACCCGAGCGGCAACGCTCTCCTACCTCAGCCGGGGCCTCAGCTGGAAAGCCGATTATGTCGCGCTGCTCGACCGCAAGAGCGGCACGATCGACGTACAGGGCTGGGTGACGCTCACCAACAACACCGGCACCACCTTCACCAACGCGCGCACCCTGTTGGTCGCCGGAGAGGTCGGGTCGGAGGACGACGACAACGACTACCGCCCCCGCCGCCCGCGCCGCCCCCGGCCGGTGATGCAGCCCGGCACCGAAACCGCGAACCGCGAGCAGCTGGGCGATTTCTACCTCTATCCGCTGCCCGAACGCACGACGATCGCCGACAAACAGACCAAGCAGGTCAGCTTCCTCGACGTCAAGGGTGCGGCCGCGACCACCGGCTATCGCTTCGTCAACAACTGGCTCGGCACCACGGAGCAGCCGTCAAGCGCGCAGAGCATCGTGCGGTTCAGCAATGCGGCGAAGGGCGGCCTCGGGGACGCACTACCCGCCGGCACGATCCGCGTCTATATGCGCGACGCGCGCGGCCAGCCGCAATTCACCGGCGAAGCCGCGATCGACCATACGCCGCAAGGGTCGAAGATCGCGCTCGCCACCGGCGACGCCTTCGACGTGAAGGTGCGCGCCGTGGTCGAAAGCCGCACCCGCATCAACGCCAGCCGCTGGCAGACGAAGATGCGCTACACGCTCACCAACGCGACCCCCGCCGCCGTGAGCGTCGAACTGGCGCAGGCCGGGCTCGACTGGACCGACACCCGCATCACCGAACAGAGCCGCCCCAGCGAGCGCAGCGACGCCGGACAGGCGGTGTGGCAGGTGCCGGTCCCGGCCAACGGATCGGCCACCGTCACCGCGACCTTCGACACCCGCTTCTGATGCGCAGGCCGCGCCGGTTGCGACAGGCGAACGACCGCCCGCCCCGCCCATTGCCGTACCCCCGCGCAGGCGGGGATCCAGGGTTGGTTGACGCAGACGCCGGCTGGCTTGGCTCTGCCCCCCCACCTGCGCGGGGATACGCAATGGCAGGGCAGGCTAAGTGGCGCACCGCCCTGACCCTGTCCCTGCTAGCAACCGCCACCACGCCCCTCACGGCACGCGACACCCCACTCACCCGCACCCCGGCGAAGGCCCAGTCGGCGGACGCCGGTGCGGGATCGCAACCCTCACCCCACTGGACCCCGGCCTCCGCCGGGGTGCGGGTCGGCAGCGGCGCGGGCGCCCTCGGCGAAAACCGCCGCATCACCATCACCGACGCCCCGTCACCCACCACCATCACCTCCCCCGCCCCGGCCAGCATCGCCGTCACCCTCTACCGCGCGCCCTATCGCCCCGCGCGCCAGCCGGTCGATGTCCGCAACCCGCAAGGCTATGCGCTGGTCACCGAAACCCGTCGCATCACCCTGCCGCGCGGTCGCGCCGTGCTCCGATTCGAAGGGGTCGCGGGCGGCATCATCCCCGTCAGCGCGGTCGTCGACGGTCTGCCCGGCGGCACGGTCGAAAAGAACCGCGACGCCCGCCTCCTTTCGCCCGCCGCCTTGGTCGACGGCACGCTCGGCAACCGCGTGACGCTGCGCCGCACCGACCGCGCGAGCGGCGTGATGCGCGACGAGGAGGCGACGATCCTGTCCGGCCCGACCGGCGGCGTGGTCGTCCGCACGCCCAACGGCGTGGAGGCGCTCGGCTGCGCGGGCCTCGCCGACAGCCTGAAATATGCGCGCGTGCCCGCCGACCTCGCCGCCAAGCCGGTCCTGAGCGTCACCACCGACAGCCCGTCGCGCCGCACCGTTACCGTGCGCCTGTCCTATCTCGCCACCGGCTTCGACTGGTCGGCCAGCTATGTCGGCACGCTCAGGGGCGACCGACTCGACCTGTTCGCGTGGACCACGCTCGCCAACGGCAATGCGGAGGGGTTCGCCGATGCCGAGGTGCAGGTCGTTGCCGGGCGGCTGAACCGGCAATGGGTCGCCCCGCTCGAAGCGGCGGCGACCCGGCTGCAACTGCGCTGCTATCCGCTCGGCACGACGACCTCCGATCTACAGATGCGGACGTTCGAGGCGGCCGAAGAGATCATCGTGACCGGCGCGCGCATGGGCATCCCCCCACCGCCGCCGCCGCCGATGGTGGTCGAGACACCGGCACCGCCGGCACCGCCCGCCCCGGAAAATCTGGGCGACGTGAAGCTCTACCGCGTGCCCGGCCGCGCCACCGTCGCGACAAAGGGCCAGAAGCAGGTCGCGCTGCTGCGGCAGGACGGCGTCGCCTATACCCGCGTCTATCGCCGCCGCGTGGCCGTAGCCCAGCCGATCGAGGCCGGCGCGGTCGACATCGTGCTGCGCGTCCGCAACGAAAAGGCCGACGGTCTCGGCATCCCGCTCCCCGCCGGCACCACCGCGCTCTACGCCGCGCATGGTGACACGTCGCTGCTGGTCGGCACCGGCACGATGACCGACCGGGCGGAAGGCGAAACGCTGCTGATCGGCGCCGGCACCAGCCGGCAGGTGCTCGTCACCCAGACCCCGCTCCCCAACCAGTCCGCCCGCCTGACCGTCACCAACACCCGCGCCGTGCCGGTCGATGTCGAACTGCCGATCGGCTATCCCGGCGGGAAGGTGGAAGCCGCCGGGCTGGAGCGGATCGACGGCATCATGACCTGGCGGGTGACGGTCGCCCCCGGTGACACCGCAACGCTCGACTATCGGTATTGAAGACTGCCTTTTCGTCACCCCGGGCTTGACCCGGGGTCCCGCTTCTTCTTCGGCGGTGCCGGTTAAAATCGGCACCCCACGACAAAGAAAACCGTTCAGTTCGAGCAGCTTCGAGCCAGTCGAGAAGCGTCCGTCGAGAACCCGGCCCCACCCTTTCCTACAACGGAACACGGTGCCAAACTCCACCCCGCTCCTTCTCATCGTCCCCGCCCCCTCATCGCCACCCCATACCGGCGACAAACACACAAAGCGTCAACTTCCAGCGCAAAGGTTACACCCAACCCTTTGAAATAAAACGAAACCACCCCCGACAAAAACCGAACGCACCGCAACCTTCGCCAACTTCCGCGCTACCCGGCGGCCATCGCCCCCATCGTCACATAATCCAGCTTCCCCGTGCCCAGCACCGGCAGCGCATCCACCATCCGCACGTCGCGCGGCAGCGCCAGTTCGGACACCCCGTTCGCCCGGCCCCACGCCGACAGCTCTCCCGCCGCCGCCCCGGCCTGCGTCGTGAACAGCACCAGCTGCTCGCCCTTCCTCGCATCCGGTCGGGTCACCACCGCATGTTCCGCCCCCGGCCAGACCTTCGCCGCATAGCCCTCGACCGCCGGCAACGACACCATCTCGCCGCCGATCTTGGCGAAGCGCTTGGCCCGCCCGCGGATCGTGACGAACCCCGCCTCGTCGATCGTCACGATGTCGCCGGTATCGTGCCAGCCCTCCTCCGGCGGCTGTACCACGCCCGGCGCCTCGACCTTCAGATACCCCGCCATCACGTTCGCCCCCCGGATCGCCAGCCTTGCGCCCTCCGCGATCCCCGGCACCGGCTCCAGCCGCGCCTCGATCCCCGGCAGCAGCCGCCCGACGCTCCCCGCCTTGAAGTGCATCGGCGTGTTGACCGCGATCACCGGCGCCGCCTCGGTCGCGCCATAGCCCTCCATGATGCGCAGCCCGAACTTCTCGGCATAGACCGCCCGCGTCTCCGGCCGCACCCGCTCCGCGCCCGCAAAGATGTAGCGCAGCGCATAGAAATCATAGCCATGCGCCATCCGCGCATAGCCCGACAGGAAGGTGTCGGTCCCGAACAGGATTGTCGCATTGGCATCATAGGCCAGCGCCGGCACGATCCGGTAATGCAGCGGGCTGGGATACAGCACCGTCTTCACCCCCGACAGCACCGGCAGCAACGTACCCCCGGTCAACCCGAAGCTGTGGAATACCGGCAGCGCGTTCAGTACCACGTCCGCCCGGTTGAAATCGATCCGCGACGACAGCTGCAGACAGTTGCTCAGCAGGTTGCGATGGGTCAGCACCACCCCCTTCGGCACCCCCTCCGACCCGCTGGTGAACAGGATGACGGCGGGCGCGTCCGCTGCCACCCGCTGCCGCCGGTGCAACCGCCCCGCCATCCGCGACCGGACCAGCGCCATGATCTTCGCCCCCGCGCCGATCGTCTCCCGGATATCCTCCAGATAGCGGACCTTGATCCCCTCCCCGGCCAGCCCGGCAACGACCTCGCCCAGCTTCGCTTGGCTGACGAATGCCCGCGCGGTGATGACCGTCCGGATCTGCGCCGAGGTGCACGCCGCCCGCAAATTGGCGAGGCCGGCGGTATAGTTCAGCATCGCCGGCACCCGTCCCGTCGCCTGCAACGCGAAGAAGGTGATGACCACCCCATTGACGTTGGGCAGCAACACCCCGACCGCCTCGCCCTTGGCCGTCCCGGCGGCCAGCGGCCGTGCCAGCGCCTGTGTCCCCGTTATCAGCCGGTCATAGGTCAGCGGCACGCGCTGCACATCCTCGACCACGCCCATGTCCGCGCCATGCAGGTGCCGCGCATCGATCAGCGCGTCGTACAGCGTGCGGTCGGTATCCGACGTCGCGAAGATCATCTCGCTCATCACGTCGTACAGCCGCCGCCCGGCAATCGCCCGCCGCTCGCGCGCGCTCATCCCCTCGGGCAGCTGGAACCGGCACGGCGGCAGCACCGTCAACTCGATCTTCGGGAACCAGTGCAGCCGCGCCTTCCCCTTCAGGCGCGAGAAGCGGCTATATTGCGCCCCGTCGATCCTGACCGGCACGATCGGCGCATCGGCGCGGTCGGCGACCATGCCGGGGCCGTCGAAAATCTTCATCAACGCGCCGGTGACGGTGATCCGCCCCTCGGGGAAGATCACCAAAGTCCGCCCCTCGCGCACCGCCTTCACCATCGCCTTGGCCGACATCGGGTTGGTCGGATCGACCGGGAATGCGTCGAACAGTTTCAGCAGCGGCTGCATCCACCACGCCTGCGCGAACCGGCTGTGGATCGCGAAGGTCGGCTTGCCCGGCAGGAACGCCGCCAGCAGCAGCCCGTCGAGGAACGACACATGGTTGACCACCACCACCGCCCGCTCGCCCGGCGCCGGCATGTTCTCGACCCCCGCCACCTCCACGCGATAGGCGATGCGCAGCAGCATCCGCACGACGGACTTGAACACCGTCTCCGGCAACAGCCAGCACGAGATCAGCGCGATCGACAGCGTGGCGAACCCCAGCGCCCCGAAGATGCCCGGCACGCTGCTCCCGCCCGCCAGCATCGCCGTCACCACCGCGACCATCAGCACGGTGACGATCGCGTTGATGACATTGTTCGCCGCGATGATCTGCGAGCGCTTCTCCGGCGCACTCCACGTCTGGAGGATGGCGTAGAGCGGCACCACGAACACCCCGCCCGACAGCGCGATGCCGGCCAGATCGACCAGCAGATGCCAGCTGCCCGGCGTCGCCACGAACGCGGCGATGTCCGCCCCCGGCGTCTCCACTACGAACCGCCCGCTGGTCAGCCACAGGTCGATCAGGAACACCGACAGCCCGATCGCCGCGACCGGCACGTAGCGCGCCGACACCTCGCCCTTCAGCAACCGGTTGACCAGCAGCGACCCCGCCGCGACCGACAGGCTGAACACCGCCAGGAACAGCGTCACCACCTCCGGTGCGGCGTTCAGCGTACCCGCGACCAGCGGCGCGAACTCCGACAGCACGACCGCGCCGACCGAAAAGAACCAGCTGATCCCCAGGATCGCCAGCCACACGCCCCGCCCGCCATGCGCCGCGCGCAGGATCGCCCAGGTGCTGCGAAACGGATTGAGGTCGATCCGCATATCGGGCGCCGCCGACGGCGCGCTCGGCACCGCCAGCGCGGCGAGGAATCCCAGCACCGCGAACCCGAACGCCGCGACACCCGCTTCCCATGGCGGAACGATCCCGCCGACCAGCTGCCCCGTCAGGATCGCGACGAACGTCCCCGCCTCGACTAGCCCTGTCCCGCCCATCAGCTCATGCGCGCGCAAATGCTGTGGTAGGATCGAATATTTGACCGGTCCGAAAATCGTCGAATGCACGCCCATCAGGAACAGGCAGGTCAGCAGTACGGGCACCGATTCGATCCAGAATCCGCCCAGCGCCAGCGCCATGATGGCGATCTCCGCGCCCTTCACCGCTCGGATCAGCCACGCCTTGTTCCACGCATCCGCCATCTGCCCGGCAAGGCCGGAGAACAGGAAATAGGGCAGGATGAACAGGCCGGTCGACACCGTCGCCAGCGTCGCCGCCTTCGCCGGATCGGCGCGGTACAGCGTGAAGTTGGCGAGGAACAGCAACGCGAACTTCAACAGATTGTCGTTCATCGCCGTCAGGAACTGCACGGTAAACAACGGTGCGTAACGACGCCGGGTCAGCAGCGAGAAATCGGGTGCGGACATGCCTTTACCCCAAACGGGTTCAACCTGGGTCCGCGACGCGGACATGCACGCATAGCCGCGCCTCGAACCGTCCGCGTCAAGCTATCAAAAAAATAACAGTGTTCAATATCAGTTCGACCGGGTCGGATCGGTCAGCGGATCGGCCATCTCGCGCGGGGTGGACAGACGGCTGATCGGCAGCGATCCGGTCTGGCGCTCGATCATGCGGTGCACGCGTGGCGGACCGTCGCCCCGGTGCAGCGCCAGCAGCGCCTCGCTGTTCGCCCGGTCCGCCTCGGTCCGGCGCTGGTTGTGGCGGATATAGTCGAGCCAGGTCGACACATGATAGCGTTCGATCCACAGCTCGGGATCGTTCAGGTCGCGCAGCAACGCCCAGTGATGCGCCCCGTCGCGCCGCCGGATGCGCCGCCGTTCGTTCATCACGCTCAGGAAGGTCATCACATCCTCCTGCGCGATGCGATAGTCGATCGTGACCACCACCGGGCCGGAGCGCGCCTCCACCGGCACCTCGGTATCCGGCGTCTCCCAGCCGCGCGGGGCGAGATTGGCGGTCTCGATATCGCGCAACGGCAGCCTGAACCCGGCGACGACGCTCAGCATCTGCACCGCGGCCGCCGCCAGCAACGCCTCCTGCACGCCCGACCGTTCGGCGAGCGATCCGAACAGCCAGCTGCCGATGGTCATCCCGCCGAACGCCGACATCTGGTACAGCGCCAGTGCCCGCGCCACGACCCAGCGCGGCGCCGCCATCTGGACCGATACGTTGAAGGTGCTGAGCGCCGACACCCACCCCGCCCCGGCCAGCACCAGCGCGACCAGCGTCAGCGGCAACCACGGGCTGATCGCCACGATCGCCCCGCCGCTTGCCAGCACGGTGGCCGCGACCCGCACCAGCCGCTCCGGGCTCCAGCGCCGCCGCAACCGCACGCTGCCCAGCGCGCCCAGCACCGCACCCGCCCCGAACCCGCCGAGCAGCGCGCCATAGGTCAACGGCCCGCCGGTCACCAGATCGCGCGCGACCAGCGGCATCATCGCCGGCACCGCGCTGGCGGCGATGCCGAACAGGGCGGCGCGCATCAGCACCGTGCGCAGCGACGGCGACATGCGGACGTAGCGAACCCCCGCCGCCATCGCGAGGCCCAGCGTCTCGCGCGGCAGCAGGCGCGGCGCATAGTCCGGCTTCCACCGCGCCAGCACCGCGATCAGCCCGATATAGCTGAGCGCATTGGTCAGGAACGCCGCTGCCGCCCCCGCCGCCGCGACGATCGCCCCGCCTAACGCCGGGCCCACGCTGCGCGCGATGTTGAAGCCCATCGAATTGAGAGCGACCGCGCTGGGCAGGACGCTGCGCGGCACCATGTCGCCGACCGATGCCTGCCACGCCGGCCCGTTGATCGCCGTGCCGCACCCGATCAGAAAGGTGAACGACAGCAGCAGCCATGGGGACAGCCACCCCAGCCACGCGCAGACTGCCAGGGCGACCGACACGGTCAGCATGAAGCTCTGCGCGGCCAGCATCACGCGCCGCCGGTCGAGATTGTCGGCGACCGCCCCGGCCCAGAGCGACAGCAGCATGATCGGCAGCGTGGTCGATGCCTGGACCAGCGCGATCATCTGCGGCGACGCGGCCAGCGACGTCATCATCCACGACGCGCCGACCGACTGGATCAGCCCGCCGAAGTTCGATGCCATCGACGCGATCCAGATGGCGCGAAAGATCGGGATCGACAACGGCGAGCTATGCGTCGCGGTCGCGGTCGTTACGGGTGAGGATGCCATGACGGGTGAATGCGCCGCGCGCCGCTTTGTGCCAAGCGACTTGCATCCTCGGCCGCCGCGACGGCAAGGGTTGGGCGATGCGCGATCCCTTCACCCTCGACACCAACGGCGCCACGCTGACGATCCGCGCCACGCCGAAGGCGTCGAAGACGGCGGTCACCGGCGTCGTGGCGCTGGAAGGCGACACGACCGCGCTCGGCCTGCGGGTGGCCGCCCCGCCGGTCGACGGCGCAGCGAATGACGAGGTGGTGCGCTTCGTCGCGAAGCAGCTGCGGGTCGGGCGAGGATCGGTGACTTTGGTTGCGGGGCAACCTAGCCGGGTGAAAAGGCTGCGGATCGTGGGGAATGTGGTGGCGTTGGAGGCCGCGTTGCGGGCACTCCTGTCTTAATCGTCATTCCCGCACCCTGATCGTCATTCCCGCGAAGGCGGGAATCCATACACGCAACGCTGCGGCTCCATCATGATCGTCAGCGGCAATGGGTGCCCGCCTCCGCGGGAACGACGGAGTGGGTGACGCACCGCCGCGCCCCCATCGTCATCCCGGCGGAGGCCGGGATCCATTGTGTCGGGCGGCATCGACAAAAACGCTACGTGGCACATCCATGGATTCCGGCCTACGCCGGAATGACGGAGCGTTTGCGGAGAGCGAACCCGCGACCCACCATGCCGGAACGACGGAGCGTGTGAGAGAACCGCCCCCCTCAAACAATCGCATGCGGCACGAACCGCGCCAGATCGCGCGTGATCGGCCCGTCATCCTCGCGCACCGACAGCGCGACCGCCTCGTCGCCGACGATCCACGATCCGACCACCGCATGATTGCCATCGAACACCGGCAACCGCGCCAGCGCCTGCACGACATGCCCCTCCTCGCCATAGCCGCCATCCGGCCCGCGCGCGGTGGTGCTGCCATCGACCAGTTCGATATCCCAGCCCTCGCGCGAAAAGATCGGCTTGCGCACATAGGCATCGCCAATCTCCGCCAGCGCCGCCGCATCATCGGCAAAGGCGGCGGGCAGCAGGTTCGGGTGCCCCTTATGCCGCTGCCACAACAGCGGCAAAATCCCCTTGTTCGACAGCAACGCCTTCCACGCAGGCTCCAAGAACAGCGTCTTCGTCGCCGCCAGTTGCTTGGCGTACGGCTCGCGCAGCATATCCTCCCACGGATACAGCTTGAACAGCGCCGCGATCAGCACGTCGTCGCCATCGACGAACGCGCCGTCGCCGTCGACGCCGATCCGGTCGATCGCGACGAACGCCGGGTCCAGCCCCGCCTGCCGCGCGACATCCTCCAGATAGCGGACCGTCTGGCGATCCTCGACATGATCGTCGACCGACGCGAAATGCACCGTGCTGCCGCGCGTGAACAGCGCGCCGAAGCGCTCGACCAGCGCATCGTGCAGCCGGTTATACTGGTCGGCGCCGGCCGGCAGCGTGCCGTCGGCGATGCGATCCTCCAGCCATTGCCACTGGAACAGCGCGGTTTCGAAGATGCTGGTCGGGGTGTCGGCGTTATATTCCAGCAGCTTGGCCGGACCGGAACCGTCAAACGCGAAATCGAACCGCCCGTAGAGCGACGGCGCATGTGCCTTCCATGACGCCGCCACCACGTCGCGCATATCGTCGGGAATGGCGAGGCGGTGCATCAGCGCGTCGCTGCCGACCACCTCGTCCACCAGATCGCGGCACAGCGCATGGAGTTCGGCGCTGGGGCCTTCGATCCCCTGCTCCACCTCGTCGAGCGAGAAGGCGTACCACGCCTCCTCCTCCCAATATTTCTGCCCGTCCTGATGGTGGAAGGTGAATCCCATCCGCTCGGCGGTCGCCCGCCAGTCGGGACGGGGGGCGACCGTGCGGCGTTCCATCAATCGCGCCCGATCGTCCCGCCGTCGCGCGTGCCGTCCGACAGGCGCGGCGCGGCGTCCTTGGGCTGCGACAGGCGCGCGAGGATGTCGTCGGCGCTGCTATGGCCGGGCAGCAGCCCCGCCGCCTGCAGCTTCGCATCGAGGTCGGCGCCGGTGCGCATGTCCTCCAGCTCGGCCTGCGCCTTGAACTTCTCCTCGCGGATCGCCTGGCGTTCCTTCAACCGCGCCAGGCTGTCCGCCGCCGACCCCAGCGACGCCGTCGCCCCGCCATAACTGCTGGCGACCGAGGCCTGCGCCTTCTGCACGCTCTCGTTCGCGCGGACGACGTCGACCTCGCGGCGCAGCGCGTCGATCTTGCTGTCGCCGGTCTTGATGATGCCGCGGATCTTGTCCTCGGCCGCGCGCATGTCGGCGATCTGCGGCGTCTTGGTCGACTGTTCCTGCTCGATCGTGGCGAGACGCTGGGCGACTTCGCGCGCCAGGTCCATGTCGCCGCGCGCCATCGCCGCGCGGGCCGACGATTCATACTTGTCGCGCTGCGACGTCAGCGCCTCCAGCTCCTTTTCCATCATCCGCCGCTTGGCGGTCAGCGTCGCCAGATCGTCGCGCGCCTTCGCCTGCAGCGATCCGGCGTCGCGGATCTGCTGGTCGAGGATCGTCAGCGCCTTGGCATCGACGATCGACTGGCCGGTTTCATGCGCGGTGCCGCGGACCAGCGCGACCAGATTCTTCCACATCGACATCGACTAAACTCCGTTACGCGGCAAATTCGGTGCGCAGCTCGGACGCCGCCTCGATCGCATTCTGCGCCAGCACGCGCAGTTCGATCAGCACGGTACGCAGCGACGATTCGACCGACAGCTCACCCACCAGTTCATAATATTCGCGTCCGCCGACTTCGGCGATGGCGAAATTCGACAGCGGCACCAGCTTCTGCGTCTTTAGCAGGAACCGGTTGAACGCGTGCTGGTCCGCCTGTTCGTCGACCGGCCACAACAGCGTCGACACGATGATCTGCCCACCCGCGACCGAGGCGAAGATGGCGAGGTCACCGAAATGATGCATGGTCAGTTTGAGCACCGGTTCGGCCTGCTCGATCCGCTCGACGCTCAGTTCGTCGGCAAACTCGGCGCCGCGCAGGGCCTCGGCAAGGCCACTGGTCGTCCAGCTACGGGGTGCTTCGTCCATTCATCCCTCCGAAACGCCGGCCCGGTGTGTTGGCCGCGCTTGACACCCCAAGCATAAGGCGCGACCAAAAAGCAAGGTGCGGGGGCAGTCGAGGAATGAAGCCATTCAGTCTGGGCGCTTATCTTCGCCGGCTCTATCTCGCGGCCAGCGAACTGCATCGCGGGGTGCTGCTCGCGCTGCTGGTGCTGCACATGACGATCTCGTGGGAGTTGCTGTCCTTCGCCGGCGAAACCGACCTGCTGCGCCCTTCGGCCTATCTCTACTGGTATGCGACGACCGCCTCGACGGTCGGTTACGGCGACCTGTCGCCGAAATCGGATGCCGGGCGGGTGGTCACCGCGCTGTTCGTCATGCCCGGCGCGATCGCTTTGTTCACCGTGTCGATCGCGCGTGCCTTTGCCGGGGTGTCGGCGCGCTGGCGTCGGCGGCGTCTGGGGTTGGGGGACTATAAGGCGATGCGTGGTCATATCGTCCTCGTCGGCTACGACCCCGACCGCACGCCCCGCATGATCGCGGAGATCGTCGCCGACGGGCAGGGTCACGAACTGGTGCTGGTCGCGACGCAGGAATTGGCGGTCGACGCCGCGACCCACCGCTTCGTGCGCGTCCCCTCGCTCACCGCCCCCGCCGACCTGCGCCGCGCCGGAGTCGCTACCGCCGAGCGGGTCATCGTCTACGGCCCGTCCGACCCGGACACGCTGGCGGCGACGCTGGCGGTCACCGCGCTCAACGAAACCGGTCATGTCGTCTGCTTCCTGCGCGATGCCGACACCGCCGGGCTGCTCGCCGCGCATTGCCCGCAGGTGGAGGTCGTGCTGACCCCGACCGTCGAACTGGTCGTAAAGGCACTGAGCGACCCCGGCTCCAGCCGCCTGATCGCCCAGCTCGCCAGCCATACCGACGATGGCGGCACGCTCTATGCCACCACCGCGCGCACCGCCGGCAGCTTCGACGAAGCCGCCCGCGATCTGCGCGCAAGGGGCGGAATTTTGGTCGCCAGCTGTGGCGCAGGACAGAATTCGCCGGTATTCGACCCCGACGGTCAGGTCGCGGCCGGCGACCGGCTGTTCTACATCGCGCGCACAAGGATCGCGGCATGATTTTCGGCAGCCTGTTCGGCGGCGCTCCCAAGGACGAAACCCCCGCCGTGGCGGTGGTCCGCAACATCACCATCGGGCGGCAGGTGCGGTTGGACGTGCTGGCCTGGCGGCGGCTGACCGGTGCGGCCTTCACCCTCGAGCGCGACACGCTGGAAATCACCGCGCAGGGGCTGATCCGGCTGGATGATGGCAGCCATGTCCATCGGTTCTACACCGATGACGAACTGATGTTGCAGGCGGTCAGCCAGCGCGCCGACGGGTCGGACGCCGACGACTTCACGCTGTTCCGCCCCTGGTCGTCGACCTATCCGACCGACTGGGCCGATACCGGCGCGTTCCGGGGCCGCCTGTCGCAGCCGGTGTGGGATGAACCCGGCCTCGCCCGCTTCGACCGTTTCTGGTACCCCGACGACGACCGCGTACAGCCGCCGGTCGAACTCTGGGAAGCGGTGTATGAGGAACGCACCGCCCGCCCGGTCCGCCATATCAAGCAGACCTGCATGCTCTATGCCCGCGAGGTCCCGCCCGAAGGACAGGAACTGCTGCTCGCGCTGGCGATGCAGCCCGAGGGCGGCGACCTGACGCACGAAATCATGGTCGGGCTGCCGCTGCTGCCTGCCGAATTCAACGCCTGAAGGGGAACGGGATGTTCGATATTGCCTATTTCATGAACGGGGCGGTGCATTTCATCGTCGCCTTCGGCCTTGCCTGCCTGTTCCTGACCGTCTTCAAATGGCTGTATCAGGTCTCGACCCCCTATGACGAACGCGCGCTGATCTCCGCGAACAACGTCGCGGCGGCGGTGGCGCTGGGCGGCGCGATCATCGGCTTTGCGCTCCCCCTCGCCTCGGCGCTCAGCGTCACGATCAGCGTCGTCGAATTCACCGCCTGGGCGCTGCTGGCGGGCGTGATCCAGATCGTCGCCGCCTTCATCATCCGCCGCGTGATCGTGCGCGACATGGCGGCGCGGATCGAAGGCGGCAACGTCGCCAGCGCGATCTACAGCGCGGCGACCTCGATCGGCGTCGGGCTGCTCAACGCCGCGTCGATGACCTATTGAAGGGCCTGTCCATGACCACCCTGCCCCCCCGCCGCAAACGCTCGGTCGCTGCCGGCCTGACCGCCGTCGGCGCGGTCGCGATGCTGTCGGGCTGCGACGACAATAACGAACAGGCCCGCTTCGGCCCCCCGACCGAGGTCGCGGCGTTCCAGACGGTGCAGCAATGCGTCGACAGCGGCCAGTTCGACCGCGACACCTGCGTCGCCGCCCAGCAAAAGGCGTTCAACGAGGACGGCAAGGCCGCGCCGCGCTTCGACAGCCAGCAATTGTGCGAGGAACAGTTCGGCGCCGCCCAGTGCCAGCGCCGCAGCGAAGGCGGACAGAGCTTCTTCACGCCGCTGCTCACCGGCTTCCTGATCGGGCAGCTCCTCAACAACAATTCGTCGCGCTACACCTATGGCGGCCTCTACCGCGACCGCCGCGACCGCGACGGCGGCTGGTACACCGGCTCGGGCGCCTATCTCAGCCCGAACAACGGCTATCGCTACAATGTCGGCAGCAAGGCGATCACGACCCCGGTCACGACCCAGCGCATCCAGACGCGCAGCTCGGTCGTCTCGCGCGGCGGCTTCGGCGGCCGGGTGAGCGCGCGCTCCAGCGGCGGCTGGGGTGGGGGTCGTTCGTTCGGGGGGTAGTACGTTTTCGGGGGCTGGTCCGACCTGACCGACCTGAACTCCGCCCCCCGACCACGCACGTCACCCAGCGCAGGCTGGGGCCTCTCGCGGCTCCTGTCCCGCGCGGTTACTGAAAGACCCCAGCCTTCGCTGGGGTGACGTGTACGGCCAGGTGACAGGTGTCGCCGCGAAAGTGCGCGCGATCAGGCTGAAATGCGAAGCCTTGATCGCGCGCTCCGCAAACGTCACGCGACGGCCTTACCGCAACCCCGCCATGATCGCCTCCGCCGCCGCCGACACATCGGCCCATGTCACTTCGAACCCGGCGGCATCGCCATAATAGGGATCGGCCACCGCCTGCCCTGTCCGCCCCGGCACCGCATCCATCAGCAGGCCGATCCGCGCGGTCGCATCCCTCGGCGCGCGCCGCCGCAGCTCCGCCAGATTATCGCCGTCGAGCGCGAGGATATCGGTGAACCGCCGATAATCCGCCGCCGTCACCTGCCGCGCGCGATAGCCCGAAATATCGATGCCATGCGCCCGCGCGACCGCCTGCGACCGCGGATCGGGCGGGTTCCCGACATGCCACGCCCCGGTCCCGGCGGAATCGACGGTGATCGCCACCCCCGCCCGCGCCGCCGCATCGCGCAGCGCCGCCTCGGCAAGTGGCGAGCGGCAGATATTGCCGAGGCAGACGAGCAGGAAAGAGCGGTTGGGTGGTTTCGGCATAGTCCTCTCCATACCCGTTCGGTTCGAGCAGCTTCGAGCTTGTCGAGAAGCGTCCGTCGAGAACTCGGTCGCTTGGGGCACCCCCTTCTCGACTTCGGTTCTCGACAAGCTCGAACCTGCGCTCGAAGCAAACGGGTGAACCAAGTGTGACGAAACCCTTGGCATCCCCCGCCCCCTTCCGCCAATAGTATCCCAAACAGGGGAGACGCCGATGGCAACCGCAACCACACCGATCGCACCGACCACCGCGCGCGAACGGATCGGCTGGGCCGCCGTGGCGATCGTCGGCGCCATCGCGCTCGGCTGGATCGCGCTGATGCGCGGCGAACCGGTCAACGCGCTGTGGATCGTGGTCGCAGCACTCTGCGTCTACGCCATCGCCTATCGCTTCTACGGCCTGTTCATCGCGTCGCGCGTGCTGCGCGTCGATCCCTCCCGCCCGACCCCGGCGGTGCGCCGCGACGACGGGCTCGATTATGTCCCGACCCATAAGGGCGTGCTGTTCGGCCACCATTTCGCCGCCATCGCCGGCGCCGGCCCGCTGGTCGGCCCGGTGCTCGCCGCGCAGATGGGCTACCTCCCCGGCACGCTCTGGCTGCTCGCCGGGGTCGTGTTCGCAGGCGCCGTGCAGGATTTCCTGATCCTCTATTTCTCCACCCGCCGCGACGCGCGGTCGCTGGGCGACATGATCCGCAGCGAAATGGGGCTGATCCCCGGCACCATCGCGCTGGTCGGCGTGCTGATGATCATGATCATCCTGCTGGCGGTGCTGGCGCTGGTGGTGGTCAAGGCGCTGACCGGCAGTCCCTGGGGCACCTTCACCGTCTTCGCGACCATCCCGATCGCGGTGCTGATGGGCCTCTATGGCCGCTTCCTGCGGCCCGGCAAGATCGCCGAAATGTCGGTGATCGGCTTCGTCCTGCTGATGGCGGCGATCGTCGGCGGCGAGCCGGTGGCGCATTCGCCGGTCTTCGCGCCGATGTTCACCTATTCCGGCCCGGCGCTGGCGCTGATCCTGATGGCATACGGCTTCGTCGCCTCGGTAGCACCCGTCTGGCTGCTGCTGGCCCCGCGCGATTATCTCTCGACCTTCCTCAAGATCGGGGTGATCGCCGGCCTCGCGCTCGGCATCCTCTATGTCCGCCCCGACCTGGAGATGCCCGCTGTCACCCGCTTCATCGACGGCACCGGCCCGGCCTTTTCGGGCAAGCTGTTCCCGTTCCTGTTCATCACCATCGCCTGCGGCGCCGTCTCCGGCTTCCACGCGCTGATCGCCAGCGGCACCACGCCCAAGATGGTGGCGAGCGAGGCCGACCTGCGCTTCATCGGCTATGGCGCGATGCTGACCGAAAGCTTCGTCGCGATCATGGCGCTGATCGCCGCCTGCGTGCTCGATCCGGCCGTCTACTTCGCGATGAACGCCCCGCCCGCGCTGATCGGCACCACCGCGCAATCGGCAGCCAGCGCCATCGCCAACTGGGGCTTCGTCGTCACCCCCGACATGCTCGACCAGCTCGCCCGCGACGTCGGCGAGAGCAGCATCCTGTCGCGCGCCGGCGGTGCCCCCACTCTCGCGGTCGGCATGGCCCACATCCTGAGCCAAGTGATCGGCGGACAGGCGATGATGGCCTTCTGGTATCACTTCGCCATCCTGTTCGAGGCGCTGTTCATCCTGACCACCGTCGATGCCGGCACCCGCGTCGCCCGCTTCATGATCCAGGACCTGCTCGGCAGCTTCATTCCGGCAATGAAGGAGACGCAGAAGCTCGGCCCCAACCTGATCGGCACCGCGCTCGCCGTCGCCGCTTGGGGCTATTTCCTCTACAGCGGCGTCACTGATCCGCTGGGCGGGATCAACACGCTGTGGCCGCTGTTCGGCATCTCGAACCAGATGCTCGCCGCCATCGCGCTGATCCTGTCGACCGTCCTCCTCTTCAAGATGAAGCGCGACCGCTATGCCTGGGTGACGATGGTCCCGACCGCATGGCTGCTGATCTGCACGCTGACGGCGGGGTGGCAGAAGCTGTTCGACGCCAATCCCAAGATCGGCTTCCTCGCCCATGCCAACGTCTTTTCCGAAGCGCTGGCGCGTGGCGATATCCTCGCCCCCGCCAAATCGGCGGCGGAGATGCAGCGGATCATCCTCAACGACCGCATCGACGCCGCGCTGTGCGTGCTGTTCATCGTCGTGGTGCTGTCGATCCTCGCCTATGGCATCGGCGCGATCCGCAAGGCGAAGGCCGTCCCCACCCCCACCACGCAGGAGGTCGGCGATGCGCTTCCTGCATAAGCTGGCGGAGGGGGCGCGGCTGATGGTCGGCGTCCCCGATTACGACCGCTACGTCGCGCATCGCACGGCGCACCACCCCGGCGAACCGATCATGACGCTCAAGGAATTCCACCGCGACCGGGTGGCAAGGCGCTACGGCACCGGCCCCGGCGCCCCGCCAAGATGTTGCTGATCGCGAACCTCTACCCACCGTCACCCCGGACTTGATCCGGGGTCCCGCTTCTTCTGCGGCCGTGGTTGAGAAGCGGGACCCCGGATCAGGCCCGGGGTGACGAAGTTTGCGATGCTCGGACCCGCATCGGCACCTTGCCTAAACCCCAGACACAACCGTACCCCCGCGCAGGCGGGGGTCCAGAGCCAGGCAAACGACGATCGCGTATGCCGCCCTGGACCCCCGCCTGCGCGGGGGTACATCTTGCCAAACGGTCGTACCTAATCCCGGATATTCCGCCGAAACGTCTCTGGCAAAAACAGCACCCCCAGCACCAGCGTCACCACCGCCAGCACCACCGGATACCACAGCCCGTAATAGATATCGCCGGTCGCCGCGACCATCGCGAAGGCGGTCGTCGGCAGGAACCCGCCGAACCAGCCATTGCCGATATGATAGGGCAGCGACATCGACGTATAGCGGATGCGGCTGGGGAACAGTTCGACCAGCAGCGCCGCGATCGGGCCGTACACCATGGTCACCAGGATCACCATGAACCACAGGATCAGCACCACCAGCGGCTTGTTGATCGCCGCCGGATCGGCCTTCGCCGGATAGCCCGCTGCGCTGAGCGCCGACGCGACCTCGCCCTGATAGGCGGTGATCGCCGCCGCCCGCGCCGGTCCGCTCACCTTCGCCGGATCGGGCGCCACCAGCACGCGGTCGCCGACTGCGACGCTCGCGATCGTCCCCGCCGGTGCCTCGACATTGGTGTAGCTGATGCCGTTCTTCGCCAGATAGGATTTGGCGATGTCGCAGCTCTTCGCATCGAACTTGTTGCGCCCGATCGGATCGAACTGGACCGAACAATCCGCGTCATGCGCGGTGACGCGAACCGGCGACGCGACCTGCGCCGCCGCCAGCGCCGGATTGGCGGCATCGGTCAGCGCGCCGAACAGCGGGAAATAGGTGAGTGCCGCAATCGCACAGCCACCCATGATGATCCATTTCCGCCCGATCCTGTCCGACAACCAGCCGAAGAACACGAAGAACGGCGTCCCCAGCGCCAGCGCGATGGCCAGCAGCACGTTCACCGTCGCGCCATCGACCTTCATCATCTTTTCGAGGAAGAACAGGACGTAGAACTGGCCTGTATACCACACCACCGCCTGCCCCATCGCCGCGCCGAACAGCGCGATCAGCACGACCTTCAAATTCGGCCAGCGCAGGAACGCCTCGGTCAGCGGCGCCTTCGACGTCTTGCCCTCTTCCTTCATCTTTAGGAACACGGGGCTTTCCGACAATTGCAGCCGGATCCACATCGATACGCCCAGCAGCAGGATCGACACGAGGAACGGCAGCCGCCACCCGAACCCGCCGAACGTCTCTTCGCCCAGCGCGGTGCGGAACCCGATCACGACCAGCAGCGCCGCGAACAGCCCCATCGTCGCCGTCGTCTGGATGAAGCTGGTGTACAGCCCCCGCTTCCCATCGGGCGCATGTTCCGCGACATAGGTCGCCGCCCCGCCATATTCCCCGCCCAGCGCCAGCCCCTGCAGGATACGCAGCAATACCAGTATCACCGGTGCGGCCACCCCGATGCTGGCATAGCTCGGCAACAGGCCCACCGCGAAGGTCGACAGGCCCATGATCCCCATCGTGACGAGGAACGTGTTCTTGCGCCCGACCAGATCGCCGATCCGCCCGAACACCAGCGCCCCGAACGGCCTGACCGCAAACCCGGCGGCAAATGCGCCCAGCGCCAGGATGAACCCGGTCGTCTCGTTCACGCCCGAAAAGAACTGCTTCGAAATATACGTCGCCAGCAACCCGTACAGGTAGAAGTCGTACCATTCGAACACGGTGCCGAGCGACGACGCCGCGATCACCAGCTTCTCGTTCTGGCCCTTGTGGGGCACGGCTACAGCCTCTGCCATGGCGGCATCCTCTCGTCTTGTCCGGTGCAGTCTGTCGCCACACCTCGTGCCGCGCCAGTGTCATCTGCACGCGCCATGGCGGCCAGTACGACCTTGGTAGTAGGGGCCGACCGCTTGACGCGCGTACCCGCGACCGCACATCAGGCGCACAGGAGAGAAACATGACCCAGACGATCCACGCGGCCCCGCACGACGCCGTCGCCCAGGTGGACAAGGCCGAATATGACGCGCGCTACGCCGCATCGGTCGCGGACCCGGAATCCTATTGGCGCGAGGGCGGCCGCTGCATCGACTGGTCGCGGCCCTATACCGAGGTGAAGGACACCTCGTTCGACGAGGCCGATTTCCGCATCCGCTGGTTCGCCGATGGCCAGACCAACGTGTCGGTCAACTGCCTCGACCGCCATCTCGAGACGCGCGGTGACCAGACCGCGATCATCTGGGAAGGCGACGAACCGGGCGAGACGCGCAAGGTCACCTATCGCGAACTCCACAGCCAAGTGTGCTGCTTCGCCAACGTGCTGAAATCGAAGGGCGTGAAGAAGGGCGACCGCGTCACCCTCTATCTGCCGATGGTGCCCGAAGCCGCCGCCGCGATGCTCGCCTGCACCCGCATCGGCGCGATCCATTCGATCGTGTTCGGCGGCTTTTCGCCCGACAGCCTCGCCAACCGCCTCGTCGATTGCGACAGCCGGCTGGTCATCACCGCCGACGAAGGCTGTCGCGGCGGCAAGCGCATCCCGCTGAAAGCCAATGTCGACAAGGCGCTCGACCACGCCCCCGGCGTCGACACCGTCATCGTCATCCGCCGCAGCGGTGCCGACGTGCCGATGGTCGAGGGCCGCGATTTCTGGCTCCACGACCTCCTCGCCGACGCCTCGCCCGACTGCCCGGCCGAGCCGATGGACGCCGAGGACCCGCTGTTCATCCTCTATACCAGCGGATCGACCGGCAAGCCCAAGGGCGTTCTCCACACGACCGGCGGCTATCTGGTGTGGGCACACACCACCTTCCGCGACGTGTTCGACTATCGCGACGGCGAGGTGTTCTGGTGCACCGCCGATATCGGCTGGGTCACCGGGCATAGCTATGTCGTCTACGGCCCGCTGTCGAACGGCGCGACGACGGTCATGTTCGACGGCGTGCCCAACTATCCCGACCATGGCCGGTTCTGGGAAACGATCGACCGGCTGGGCGTCAACATCTTCTACACCGCCCCCACCGCCATCCGCGCGCTGATGCGCGAGGGCGACAGCTGGGTCACGAAATCGAGCCGGAAATCGCTGCGCATCCTCGGCTCGGTCGGCGAACCGATCAACCCGGAGGCATGGGACTGGTATCACCGCGTCGTCGGCGACCGGCGCTGCCCGATCGTCGATACCTGGTGGCAGACCGAAACCGGCGGCATCCTGATCTCGCCGCTCCCCTATGCCACCGACCTGAAGCCCGGCAGCGCGACGAAGCCGCTGCCCGGCGTGCAACCGATGATCGTCGATGCCGAGGGCAAGGAGCTGGAGGGCGCGACCGAGGGCAATCTGTGCATCACCGACAGCTGGCCCGGCCAGATGCGGACGGTGTGGGGCGACCACGACCGCTTCTTCCAGACCTATTTCACCACCTATCCCGGCAAATACTTCACCGGCGACGGCGTGCGCCGCGATGCCGATGGCTATTACTGGATCACCGGCCGCGTCGATGACGTCATCAACGTCAGCGGCCACCGCATGGGCACCGCCGAGGTCGAAAGCGCGCTCGTCGCCCACCCGAAAGTTGCCGAAGCCGCGGTCGTCGGCATGCCGCACGACATCAAGGGCCAGGGCATCTATGCCTATGTGACCCTGAACGCGGGCGACGAACCGACCGACGACCTGCGCGCCGAACTGCGGCAATGGGTCCGCAAGGAAATCGGCCCGGTCGCCACCCCGGACGCCCTCCAGTTCGCGCCCGGCCTGCCCAAGACCCGCTCGGGCAAGATCATGCGCCGCATCCTCCGCAAGATCGCCGAGAACGACACGTCCAATTTGGGCGACACTTCGACGCTCGCCGATCCGTCGGTGGTCGACACGCTGGTCGCCGAGCGTATCCGGCCGGCGTGATGCCCACTCTCGTCACCCCGGCCTTGAGCCGGGGTCCCGCTTCTTCTTCTGCCGTCGGTAAAAAGCGGTACCCCGGGTCAAGCCCGGGGTGACGCTGGAGAACGCGCGATGACCACCATCCTCGTCGCCGACGACCACCCGCTGTTCCGTCAGGCCCTGACCCTCGCCGTCCTGCAAGTCCGCCCCGACGCGCATATCGTCGAAGCCGGCTCGCTCGACCGCGCGGTCCAGGCCATTCGCGACGCCGACAAGCTCGCGCTGATCCTGCTCGACCTGAACATGCCCGGCGCGGTCGGCTATAGCGGCGTGGCCCTGCTCCATGCCGAAGCCCCCGACGTCCCCATCCTCGTCGTCTCCGGCGCCGATCGCGCCGCCGCCTTCGCCCAGGTTGCCCGGTTCGGCGCGGTCGGGTTCGTCGGCAAGGATGCGGCACTGGAATCGATCGAGGCCGCCATCGCCGCCGCGCTCGCCGGCGACCGCATGGCCCCCGACACCGCACCCGAAGACGACATGGCCGCCCGCGTCGCCGCACTCACTCCGATGCAGCTTCGCGTCCTGCTCGGCGTCCTCGCCGGCCGCCTGAACAAGCAGATCGCCCACGACCTCGGCATCGCCGAGACGACCGTGAAGGTCCACATGACCGCCGTGCTGCGCAAGCTCGACGTCGGCAACCGCACGCAAGCCGCCGTCGCCGCCCGCGCGCTCGGACTGGAAGTCACGGGCTAGGCCCTATTCCCCGTCACCCCGGGCTCGACCCGGGGTCCCGCTTCTTCTTCCCCGCCCACACAGGAAACCCTGTCCTACAAGCCACCAACCTGCCAGTATCGAACCCGCTCTTTCCCATCGTCGGCTTCGCTACCCCACCGCGCCCCATCCGGCCCCGCGACGAACACGTCACGAGTGTGAACTTAGTGACCTTTGGCGATTTTCCGCGGGTTTCGGGGACTGGTGGCAGACAACAACACGCACCTTTAAACAACTGGCGCCAGAACGAAGGCTGGGGCATCAACCGCCTCCTTCCCCGCGTTCGCAAACATGCGGTTAGTGTGAACTTAGTGAACTTTGGCTTGGTGGCACGGCCCCGACACGGGCAAAGCCCGTGCCGTCGGACGGCGCTCCCCGCGCCGCCGGCCGGCCGCGCCTCGGGTGGCTTGCAGTAGCTGCGCTACTGCTCGCCCGGCGCGGCTACCCACGCGTCGAACACCTCCCCCGCCAACGGCTTCAGCAACACCGTCACGCCCACCGCCTCAGCCGCCTCCGCCAGCGTCCGGCTCGCATCCGCCGTCACCAGCGCCGCGCGCAGCGCCGGCCTGACCGCGCGCAGCATCCCGATCAGCGCCAGCCCATCGACCTCGCCGCCCAGATCATGGTCGACGAACGCCACCTCCTCGCACACCCCGGCCAGCGCCTCCTCGACCGTCGCTGCCACCCGCACCCGGTGCCCCCGGCTGACCGCCAGCGCCGCCATCGCGCGCCGGACCCCGGCATCGTCATCGACGATCAGACACGACAGCGGCCCGACGTCGCGCACCGCCACCCGCGCCGGCACCGCCGTCGCCACGCCCTCGACCATCGGCAGCGTCACCGCAAGCGGCTCCCCGCCCGACCCGGCTGTTCAGGTCGACCTCCGCCCCCAGCAACGCCGCCGTCCGCGCGACGATGGCAAGGCCCAGCCCCAGCCCGGCATCCTCGGCCGTCGCCAGCCGCTCGAACTCGCGAAACACCCGCGCCCGGTCGGCCTCGGCAATGCCGGGTCCGCTGTCGACCACCTCGATCCGCGCCACGCCACCCCGCCGACGCACCCCGATCATCACCCCGCCCCGCGCGGTATAGCGCACGGCATTGCCCAGCAGATTCTGGACGATCGAGCGCAGCAGCACCCGGTCGGTTTCGACCACCGCATCCCCCGGCCCGATCCGCAGCACCAGCCCCTTTGCCCGCGCCTGATCGGCGAAACTGTCGACCAGCTCGACCAGCAGGCCCCGGACCCCGAAGCGCGTCGGCACCGGCACGATCCCCCCGGCATCCAGCTTCGATATGTCGAGCAGCGCCCGCAGCAACTGGTCCGCCGCCGCGATCGACTGGTCGATCCGCTCGGCCAGCGGCTTCGCCCGATCGTCCGCCCCCCGCGCCAGCGCGGCCGTGAACAGCCGTGCCGCGTGGAGTGGCTGCAACAGGTCGTGGCTGGCGGCGGCCAGGAACCGGGTCTTGTCCGCCGTCGCCCGCGCCAGCGCGGCATTGGCGTCGGACAGCGCGCGGGTCCGCTCCTCGACCCGCCGCTCCAGCTCGGCCCGCGCCGTCTCCACCGCACGCAATGCCTGCGCCTCGGCGGTGATGTCCGAAAAGCACATGACATAGCCGCCGCCCGGCATCGGCCCGCCCACGGTCTTCAGCACCCGCCCGTCGCTGCGCACCCGTTCGAAACTGTGCCGCGTCCCCCGCCGCATATGCGCCAGCCGCCGCGCGACATGGTCGTCGACCTCTCCGGGGCCGCAATCACCGCGCAGCGCATTGAACGCGATCGCATCGGCCACCGGCGCGCCGACCCGGATCATGCCGGGCGGGAACCCGAACAGGTCGAGATAGCGCTGGTTCCACGCGACCAGGTTCAGCTCCGCATCGACCACGCTGACCCCCGGATCGATATGCTCCAGTGTGGCGGCGAGTAGCCCCTTGGAAAATTGCAGGCTCTGCCCGCTCTCGTCCAGCATCCGCGCGACATCGTCCGCGCCCAGTCCCTCGCCCGACAGTGCGGACGCCACCAGCCGCCGTGCGGACGACACCCCGACCACCTGCGCCACCAGCCGTTCGGCCCGGCGCGCGGCGCGGGCATCGACATGGCTGCCCTCGCCCAGCTCCGCCCTCGCCCGCTCCTCGCCGACGAAGCGCGCGACCAGCTGGGTCAGCTCGGACAGGTCGCGCACCGGCGGCACCCGGTCGTCGCGGACGAAGGGCAGGCGCGGCGCGCGCGACAGGGCGACGGCGGCGTGGACGATCAGGTTCGCCGCCAGCGTCACCACCGCCGCCGCTGCGACCGCCCCCATCCCCGCCATCGCCGGGATCGGCAGCGGCGCTCCGCTCAGCGTCGGCACGAACAGCAGCAGCGTCCATCCGGCAAGGCCCGTCGCCAGCCCCGCCTTGGCCGCCAAGGGATCGCGCCCACCCCCGGCCACCGCCAGCAGCAGCGCGGGCGCGAACTGCGCCATCGCCGCAAAGGCGACCAGCCCGATCGTCGCCAGCCCGCGCGTCATCGGGATCAGCAGTGCGCTCATCAACGCCACGCCGATGATCCCGACGATCACGGCGCGGCGCACCCACAGCAGCGTCCGCCCGACATGCGCCGCTGCGGCCATGCGCGGGTGGCGCAGCAACAGCGGCGCGATCAGGTCGTTCGACACCATCGTCGCCAGCGCGACCGTCTCCATCACCACCATCGCCGTCGCCGCTGAAAAGCCGCCGACGAACCCCAGCAGCGCGATCGCCGGCGCTCCGGCGGCCAGCGGCATGGCGATCACCAGCAGGTCGGGCCGCGTCGCGCCGCCCTGCACCAGCGCGCCCCAAGTGATCGGCACGACCAGCAACGCGGTCAGCACCAGATAGGCGACGAACGGCCAGCGCGCCCGCGCCGGGTCGTGGCGGTCGTGCGCGGCGATCACCGTCACATGGAACTGGCGCGGCAGGCACAGCATCGCCGCCATCGCCAGCAACGTCGCAATGGCGAAGTCTCCGGCCGCCGGTGGCCGGGCAAAGCCGCTGCCCAGCCGCGCCATCCCCGCCGCCCGCTCCGCCGGTGCCGCCTCCACGACCAGCCACAACGCGAACAGCGCGACGGCGGCAAAGGCCGCGAGCTTGATGAGCGACTCCACCGCGACCGCCGCCAGCAGCCCGCCATCGGCCCGCTCCTTGGCATCGCCGCGCGTCCCGAAGCCGATGGCAAAGGCGGCCAGCACGATCGCGGTCACGATCATCGGCCGCGTCGTGTCGCCCAGGTTGGCCAGGGCGCCATAGCTGGTCGCGACCGACCGCAGCTGCAACGCGACATAGGGCACGGTCCCGGTCAGCGCGATCAGCGTCACCAAAGCCGCTACCCCTCGGCTGCGCGAAAACCGCCCGCCGATAAAGTCGGCGATCGACGTCGCCCCATCGGCCTGCACCGCCCCCACCAGCCGTACCAGCAACCGCCGTCCGAAGACGAACAGCAGGACCGGCCCCAGATAGATCGGCAGATAGGTCCACCCCTCGGCCACCGCGCTGCCGACCGCGCCATTGAACGTCCAGCTGCTGCAATAGACCGCCAGCCCCAGCGTATAGACCGCCCGCCGCCGCCCCGGCGCGATCCCCCGCCGCCGCACGACCCACGCCACCGCGAACAGCAGCGCGGCATAGCCGATCGCGACGACGAACAGCAGCAACCCGTTCATGGCCCTCCAAGGCAGCGATCGACCTTCAGCTCTTTCTCCGTCACCCCGGGCTTGACCCGGGGTCCCGCTTTCCTCGCCACCGTGGGGAAGAAGCGGGACCCCGGATCAAGTCCGGGGTGACGAAAAAGTAGGACCGTCCTACGCCGGGCGGCTGGGCGATGTCAGTGGAAATCGCGCGACTTCGGCACCAGCCGCACGTCGCGCGGGTGGCGCGACGCGACCGGGCGCACCACCTCGTCCCCCCGCGACGACGACACCGGCGGCGGCGCCTCGCCCAGTGTGTCGAGCAGGTCGCTGCGGTCCCACACCCGCGCGCCCATCAGGTGCACGATCCCCTCGCGGCTGCGCTGCACCTCGCCCTCGACCAGCATCAGCCGCGCGCCCATCACCTCGCGCCGATACGCCTCAAACAATCGCGCCCACAGCACGACATTGGTGATGCCGCCCTCGTCCTCCAGCGTGACGAAGATCGCATTGCCCTTGCCCGGCCGCTGCCGCACGAGGACGAGGCCGGCGGCGGTGACCCGCGCGCCTGCCTTCGCCGCCATGATCCCGGCGCAACTCGTCACCCCCATCCGGTCGAGCCGCCCGCGCAGGAACTGCATCGGATGCCCCTGCAGCGACAGCCGCAGCGTCTGGTAATCGGTCACGACATGCTCGACCGCCGGCATCGCGGGCAATGTCATGTCCGGCTCCGCGCCCAGTTCGGCGGCTTTGGCATGGGCGAACAGCGGCAGCTCGGCATCCGGGGTTCGCCGCACCTCCCACAACGCCTCACGCCGGTCGAACCCGATCGATCGGAAGGCATCGGCATCGGCCAGCAGCCTGAGCGCCCGCTGCGGCAATCGCGCCCGCCGCGCCAGTTCCTCGACGCTGGCAAAGGGCCGCCCGGCGGCGATCGCCTCGGCCCAATGCTGACGGAACCCGTCCATCTGCCGAAACCCCAGCCTGAGCGCGAGGGGTATCCCCTCCTCCGTCACCCCGGGCTTGACCCGGGGTCCCGCTTCTTCAGCGACGTCGACAAGAAAGCGGGACCCTGGATCAAACGCAGGGTGACGATCACAGGCTAATCCTTCCAGCTTGTTATCCCAGTCGCTGACATTCACATCGATGCCCAGCACCGCGACCCCATGATCGCGCGCATCGCGGACGATCTGCGCCGGGGCGTAAAACCCCATCGGCTGCGAATTGAGCAGCGCACACGCAAACACCGCCGGGTGATGGCATTTGATCCACGACGACACATAGACCAGCCGCGCGAAGGACAGCGCATGGCTCTCGGGAAAGCCGTAGCTGCCGAACCCCTCGATCTGGCGGAAGCAGCGTTCGGCGAAGTCGGGTTCATAGCCGCGCGCGGTCATGCCATCGATCAGCTTCCGCCGGAAATTCTCGATCGTTCCCGGATTGCGAAAGGTCGCCATCGCCCGGCGCAGTTCGTTCGCCTCGTTCGGACTGAAGTCGGCGGCGACGATGGCGAGCTTCATCACCTGTTCCTGGAACAGCGGCACGCCGAAGGTCCGCCCGAGCAGGGTGCGCAGTTCGTCCGGATCATGTGGCGGCTTGGGCGACGGATAGGTGATCGCCTCCTGCCCAGATCGCCGCCGCAGATAGGGGTGCACCATATCCCCCTCGATCGGCCCCGGCCGCACGATCGCCACCTGCACCGACAGGTCGTAGAGCGAGGTGGGCTTCAGCCGCGGCAGCATGTTCATCTGCGCCCGGCTCTCGACCTGGAACACGCCGATGCTGTCGCCCTTGTGCAGCATGTCGTACACCGCCGCGTCGTCCGCCTTCAGGTCGACGGTCAGGTCATGCTCGCCCAGCCCGTGGTGCCGGAGCAGGTCGAACGCCTTGCGGATGCAGGTGAGCATGCCGAGCGCCAGCACATCGACCTTCATCAACCCCAGTGCGTCGATATCGTCCTTGTCCCATTCGATGAAGGTCCTCCCCTCCATCGCGCCGTTATGGATCGGCACCATCTCGTCCAGCCGCCCCTGCGTCAGCACGAACCCGCCGACATGCTGCGACAGATGGCGGGGAAATTCGAGGATCTGGTCGACCAGCCAGCGAAGCTGCGCGATCTCGGGATTGTCGATGTCGAACCCCGCGCTGGTATAGCGCCGCGCCTCCATCTGCCCGGCAAAGCTGCCCCACACGGTACTGCCCAGCCGCTGCGTTACGTCGCGGGTCAGGCCCAGCACCTTGCCGACCTCGCCCACCGCGCTCCTTGGCCGATAATGGATGACGGTCGCGGCGATCCCGGCCCGCTCGCGGCCATAGCGGCGGTAGATATACTGGATCACCTCCTCGCGCCGTTCATGTTCGAAATCGACATCGATATCGGGCGGCTCGCCGCGCTGTTCGGACACGAAGCGCGAGAACAGCAGATCATGCTCGTTCGGATCGACCGAGGTCACGCCGAGCAGGAAGCACACAATCGAATTGGCCGCCGACCCGCGCCCCTGGCACAATATCGGCGGATCGCAGGTCCGCGCGAACCGGACCAGATCATGGACCGTCAGGAAATAATGCGCATATTTCTGGCTGCGGATCAGCGCGAACTCTTCATCCAGCCGCTTGCGCACCCCGACCGGCAGGTCCGGCCCATAGCGCTCCTCCGCGGCGGTCATCGTCAGATGTTCCAGCCAGTCCTGTGCCTCCCACCCTGCCGGTACCGGCTCATGCGGATATTCGTACTTCAGGTCGGTCAGGCGAAACTCGATCCGCCTCAACAGCCTCACGCTTTCCTCGACCGCTTCGGGGCAATCGCGGAACAGCCGCGCCATCTCTTCGGGCGCCTTCAAGTGCCGCTCGGCATTCGCCGCCAGCTTGCGCCCGGCAGCGGCAAGGGTCGTGCCCTCGCGGATACAGGTCAGCACATCGTGCAGCGGCCGCTGCTCATGCGTCGCATAGAGCGCGTCGTTGGTCGCGAGCAACGGGACGCCGATCCTGCCGGCCAGCGCGATCCGCCCCGCCAGCCGCCGCCGATCGCGCCCGCCGCGCGGCATCGCGACCGCCAGCCATACCCGCCCCGGACAGGCATCGCGAAGCCGCGTCAGCAACGCTGCATCCGGCGCGGTGACGATCAGCAGCAACCCTTCCTGCCATGTCAGCAGGTCGCTCAATTCGAGGTGGCACTCCCCCTTCTTCGCCTTGAGATTGCCGCCGCTCAGCAACCGCGTCAGCCGCCCCCATGCCGCGCGGTCGGTTGGATAGGCGACGATGTCCGGCGTCCCGTCGGCGAACACCAGCCGCGCACCGACGACGAGGTCGAAGTCGTTGGGCGGCAATCCCTGCTCGACCAGCCCCTCATTCGCCTTCTTGAGCGACAGAAACGCCTGCACCACCCCCGCCACGGTGTTGCGGTCGGCAATCCCGATCCCGGCCATTTTCAGCTCGTTCGCCTGGCCGACCATGTCGCACGGCGGCGACGCCCCGCGCAGGAACGAGAAGTGCGTCGCGGCGATCAGTTCGGCAAAGGCCATCTCACGGACGGGCCTCGCCCGCCCCACCCGTCATCCCGGTGGAGGCCGGGATCCAAGGTTCCGCAATCGCCGAAGCCATTGAGTCTGCGGCACGGTGGATCCCGGCCTGCGCCGGGATGACGATTTGGCGAACGCCCAACCTTGACCCGCCCACCCCGAACGTCATTCCAGCGCAAGCTGGAATCTCCTGCGACAAGGATGCAGCGCCAGCCACAAGGAGACCCCAGCCCGCGCTGGGGTGACGATTGGGGCGGAGGATGCCGGATGTCGCGCGGCTCACGCGAACACCCCATGCACATACCATAGCGGATCGGGCGTCTCGCGATCGTACAGCCCGTGCCGGAAGATCCAGTAGCGCCGCCCGCGCACATCCTCGACCCGGTAATAGTCCCGCGTCCGCACCTTCGTCTGCCCCCTGCGCCACCACTGCGCCGCGATCCGTTCCGGCCCTTCGAAGCGGATCACGTCATGCAGCACCCGCCGCCAGCGAAAGCGGTGCGGCGGGCCGTCGGGGACTTCGGCCATCACCTCGATCCGCTGTGGCGGGTCAAACAGGTGGATCGGACGCAGCGGCGGCTCGCCCGCTTCGGGTGCGTCCCAGCCGGTCGGCACCGGCGCGTCGATCGCGTCGATGGTCAGCACCCCCTGTTCGGGCAGATGGCTGTCGCCCGGCGCGACCCGCGCGATCCGCCCGCGCCCCAGCCGGGTGCTGAGGCGATCGACCAGCGCCGCCATCGCCTCCTCGCTGACCGCTCCCCCTTCGAGCTGCAACTGTGTCGGCGCCAGCGGTTCGAGCGCCGGCACGCTCATGCGGATCATGTCGAAGCCGAACCCAGGATCGATCGGGTCGGCCAGCGCGTCGATCCGTTCGCGGAACAGCCGCAGGATCGAGGGCGGATCGCGCATCGGCAACCCGCTTTCGACTGCCAGATCGCGCAGCGCGCCATCGGCCCGGTACAGCCGCACCGCGAACCGCCGCCCGCCACGGTCGCGTGCGGTCAGCTCCGCCTCCGCCTCCGTCGCCAGCTCGCCGATCGTCGAAAGCACATCAGCGTCGCGTGCGATCGGTTCGGCGAAGCGCCGTTCGAAGAACAAGGCCGGCAGCGCCCGGCGCGGGCGCAACCGCTGGTCGGCATCGCCCAGCAAGCGCGCCAGTGCCGCCACCGTCTCTTCCCCGAAGCGCGCCGCGATCGGCGCGGTCGGGCGGCTGGCAAGGTCGCCGATGGTGCGCAGCCCCGCCCGGCGCAGCGCCACCGCAATCTCGTCGTCCAATCGCAGCGCCGCCACGCCCAGCCGCCGGATCGCAGCCGCCTCGCTTGCCGCCGGGGCACTCTGGAACCGGGCCAGCGCCTGCGCCGCATCGGGCGTATCGGCCAGTGCGTGGCGCAGCGTCCCGAACCGGGCGAGGCGCGACTCGACCTCCGCCACCAGCTCCGCCTCGCCGCCGAACAGATGCGCGCAGCCGGTAATGTCCAATGTCACCCCGTCGCCGCCGTCCAGCGCGACCAGCGGCGTGAACCGGTCGCAGGCATCGGCGATCCGTTCCAGCCAGCCATGATCGGCGAACGGATTGGCATCGACCACGACCAGATCAGGCAGTTGCGCCCGCGCATCGGCCAGCGCCATGCCGGGGGTGAGACCCTTGTCCAGCGCGTGGCGGTCGACCGATGCGATGCGCAAGGCCCCCCGCACCGTTTCGACACAGACGAACGGCGCATCATCCGGCACGACGCAGGGGTATTGGCGCAGCAAGCGGTCGCTCGGCAGGAACGGCCACCACAGCGCCAGATGGCGCCGACCGCTGGGTCGGGCTGGTGAAGACGGCTTGCTCACGGTTCCACTCCACTTGCCAGCGGCCAT
Source organism: Sphingomonas hankookensis (assembly GCF_028551275.1). Classification (NCBI taxonomy): domain Bacteria; kingdom Pseudomonadati; phylum Pseudomonadota; class Alphaproteobacteria; order Sphingomonadales; family Sphingomonadaceae; genus Sphingomonas; species Sphingomonas hankookensis. The sequence continues at coordinate 1,192,455 of NZ_CP117025.1, read as the reverse complement.
CGGCACTCCGGCCGCGCTGACGCAATAATTCGAGGTCGAAGGTCGGATGGCCCGGCGCATTGGCGGGCAGGGGTTGCGACGCGCAGGACCGCACCGCCCAGCGGGTATCGGCGGCACTCGCCACCGGAGTCGCGGCGATGCGCAGCAGCAGCGCCGTCACCCCGCTTTCCTCCGCCGCCAGCGCGAGGCGGCGGCTGGCGGTCAGGTCGAGTGCCTTCGGATCGCGGTGCAGTTCGATCACCGCCACCCCGACCCCGGCACAGCGCACGACATCGGCCGCCGCGCGCAGCACCGACAGCGCATCGGGCAGGAACCCCAGCAGCAGCCGCGCGGGATCGACGCCGATCTCGACCAGTCCCGGCGCATGGAGATGCCCGCCCCCGCGCACCGCCGCCTCCTCGCGCAGCCAGACGATACCGCCGCCCAGCCGAATCGACAGCATGCCGACAAAGCCGGTCGCGCTACCGGCATCGCCCGCTTCTGCCGCGAAAATCTCGTGCAGCCGCCCGCGCGCGATGCCGCCATCCAGCGCGGCGTCGATGTCGCCATGCCCGGTCGCCACCCGCACCGCCTTGCCTATCGGCGCGCGCCGCTCCATGGCGGCGACTTGCCGCTTCAGCGCGGACAGGGTGGACGACTCTGCGTTCATGGTTTGTTCTTTATCCCCCAACCCTTATGGATTCGTCAATCCGGGTTGGGTGGGGTTCACCATGGGTACCAAGAAGTAAGATTGTTTTCACGCGAAGGCGCGGAGACGCGAAGGGGGTTGCGCGGCTTGGCGAGCCTGTGCCCCCGGCAGACGCTCTACGCAGAAACCATGGAATAGGGCCGCTGGCGCGGGAGAAGCAGCGCCAAGCGGAGCCCCTCCGCGTCTTCGCGCCTCCGCGTGAAACCCTCTTCCTATCGCAAACCAACTACCCGACCGGCAAAGGCTCCACATCGACCGACACCTGCATCGTCTGCGCCCCCGACCCCAGCACCACGCCGTCGATCGGGGCGATGTCGGCATAGTCGCGGCCGATCGCCATCACGACATGATCCTCCGCCATCCAGATGCCGTTGGTCGGATCGACGCCGACCCATCCCAGTTCGGGACCGGCCCACACCAGCACCCACGCATGCGTAGCGTCCGCGCCGACCAGCCGCTCCTGCCCCGGCGGCGGCAGGGTGCGCAGATAGCCCGAGCAATAGGCGGCGGGCAGCCCCGCGCCGCGCAGCCCCGACAGCATGATCTGCGCGAAATCCTGACACACTCCGCCGCGCTTGGCGAAGGCTTCGGCGGGCGGCGTGTCTACCAGGGTCGCGGTCGGATCGAAGGCAAAGTCGCGCTGGATGCGACGGGCGAGCGCGATCGCCGCGTCGAGGATGCCGCGATCGTCGGCCAGATCCTCGGCACACCACTCGGCAATTTCCGGCACGATCGGCACATGGGCGGAGGGGAACAAGTAGCTGACCGGGCTGGCCGGACCGGCATCGGCGACCTTTGCGACCATGGCGCGAATATCGGCCAGCGTCGGGTCGGTCGGCGACGGCACCGGGATCGGCCGCTCGACACACACCGTCGCGCGGCTTTCGATCGTCAGCGTGCGTTCGGGCCGTTCGACCACCAGCCGTGTGACATTGGCCAGCCCCGCCTGCGCCCGCGCCGGATGGGTATGACCGCCCGGTTCGACCAGCAGCGCATAGTCCTCCAGCGTCTGCCCCGACCACAGGATCGGGCGGAGCCTGAGGTTGCAGCGCGCGAACCCCGCCGCTTCCTCATAATCGAAGCGGGTGATGTGGCGGATGGCGTAGCGCATCATGCCAGCGTCAGCCCGGCTTCGCGCAGCGCCTGCGCCCCCTGCAGGAAATAGCGGGTGGCGATGGCGTCGGACAGCTTCTGCAACTGCTGGTTGATCTCCAGCACCCAGCCGCGATCGACCCGTTCGGCCGATGCCATGGCGATGCCCGCGGTCAGGCGCGCGGCGATACGCTGTTGCGGTTCGGCGATGCCGGCATCGTTCAGCACCGGCAGTTTCGCCAGATGGCCGACGATCGTCTCCACCTGAAACGCGATGCCGCGCGGATTGCCGGGGTCGAGCGCGATCAGGTCAATCACCGGCACCCGCGCAAAGCCCATCAGATAGCGCTGGCGATAGCTGATCTGGCTGTTGGCGAGGTCGAGCAGGGTCGACAGATCCTCGGCATTGGCGCGACGCAGGTCGACCGCCAGCAGCGTGCGCGTCACCGCCAGCGCCCGCTCGATCCGGCGACCAAGGTCATGGAAGCGCCACGCATCGGTCCGCCCCATATGTTCGGCCGACAGCCCGGCCAGCGCGGCATAGCGGCGCTGCAACGTGCCCGCGCGGTCGAGCAGCGTGCCGGTGGTCGGATGCGGCGCATCGAGCAGGCGCACCATGTCCGCCGACAGCCGGTCGCGCGACACGCCGCCGATGCCGGTCGCCATGCGGTTGATTGCGCGGACGCTGCCCCAGCCGTCGACCGCCTCCATCGCCTCGCGCCCGAAATCGACCAGGTCGCGGCGGCGATGGCTGGGCGGACGCTCCGCCGCGCCGGTATCGGCGATGATCGTCACCAGCCGCTCAACGGTTTCGGGCGCCAGCGCGGCGCCGGTGTCGGCGGAGATCGAATGGCCGAACAGCACGCGGATGACGCCCAGCAGCGCCTCGCCCCGCTCCAGATAGCGGCCGAGCCAGAACATGTTGTCGGCGACCCGGCTGGGCAGCGTGCCGGGATTGCGGCGCAGTTCCACGCTGTCGGTCGGTTGCAGCAGCGATACCGGCGCGACCGGATCGGGGCCATGGACGATAACGTCGGCGGACCATGATCCTTCACCCATCACGGCGGCCCGCGCGTCGGGCTGGTCGCCGATCCGCACGAAGCCGCCGGGCAGCACGACCCAGCGCCCGTCTCCCCCCCGCGCCGCGAACACGCGCAGCGAGAAGGGGCGCGGCAGCAGCCCCTCACCGCACGCGGTCGGCATGGTCGACAGTTCGGCGACCTCCTGCCCGACATAATCCTGCGGCCGCAGTGCCATCGCCGCCGCCAGCCGCTCCCGCGCCGCACCGTCCAGGGTAGCACCCAGCACCGCGCCATCAGGTAACCCCGCCACCGCCGGCCCCGCAAAGGCGGGGCCGATCAGCAGCTGGTCGAGCGACGACAGCACCTGCGCGCGTGCGTCCGGGTCGCCGCACCACCATGTCCCGATCGACGACAGCGACGGCGCCCGCCCCAGCAGCCGCTCGCCCAGCGCCGGCAGGAACGCCGCGAAGGCTGGCGATTCGAGCACGCCGACGCCCGGCGCATTGGCGATCACGACATTGCCCGCCGCCATCGCATCGACGAGGCCGGGCACGCCGATGGTCGAATTGGCATCGAACGCCAGCGGGTCGATCAGCCGCGGGTCGATCCGCCGCCACAGCGCGTCGATCCGCTTCAGGCCCGCGATGGTGCGGACATAGAGCTGGTCGTCGCGCACGGCGAGGTCGGCGCCCTCGACCAGCAGGAACCCCAGATAGCGCGCCAGATGCGCCTGTTCGGGATAGCTGGGGTTGAGCTTGCCCGACGTCAGCAGCCCGATGCGCGGCTCGGCCCGGCGGCAGGCGGCGGCGATCCCGGCGCGCATCGCGGCAAAGAAGGGTGCGTGCCGCTCGACATTCATCCGCGACGGCAATCCGCCCAGCGTCCGCCCCATCGCCAGCCGGTTTTCGAGCGCATAGCCCGCCCCGACCGGCACGCGCAGATGATCGGCCAGCACCCGCCAGCGCCCGTCCGGTCCGCGGCACAGATCGGCGGCGACGAAATGCAGCTGGTGCCCACCCGGTGGGGTCAGCCCGACCATCGGGTGCAGGAACAGCGGCGATCCCGTCACCAGCATCGCCGGCAGCACGCCTTCGGCCACCAGCCGCTGTTCGCCATGAATGTCGGCGATGACACCCTCGAACAGGTCGGCGCGCTCGGCCATCCCCTCGGCGATGCCGCGCCATTCCTCCGCGCCGATCAGCAGCGGGACGGGGGAGAGTGGCCAGCGGCGCTCCTCATTCTCGCCCGCCGCGCGGTAGGCGGTGCCGATATCGTCGGCATGGCGCTGCGCCCGCTCGCGCGCGCCGGACAGGCCGTTGCCGGGCAGCGCCGCCAGTTCCTCGAACGCCGCCTCCCATGCGGCACGGTCCAGCCTCTCGGCCGCGGCGAGCATGTCGCCCTGCGGCGCCAGCGCGCGATAGTCGTCCAGCCAGCGCGTACCCGTCGCGCCAGCCTCGACCCGTCCATTGATTGCGCGGCTGGCCATACTGCTTCCCGATCCCGTGCGATCCCAAGCACGCGCATCGCCGCGGCGCAACCGGTTTGCAGGAGTGGGTACGGATACAGCACGGATTTCCGGCCGCCCCGGCCCCGGCTACCGCACCCCGGAAGGCGGGGTCAGGTTATCCCCATCCCGTCACCCCGGACTTGTTCCGGGGTCCACCGGACCGCGAACGCTGTCGCAAGAAGCGTTAATCGCACAGATCGCCGCACCGTGGACCCCGGAACAAGTCCGGGGTGAGGTTTGAGGGCGCATGTCGATCCGCCCTAATTCCAAGAGGCCCGTTTCCAAATTCAGACCCGCCTTTGCAAGCCGACGACGAACAGTCGCCCGGTCAGGCCGCCGCGATACGCTGCTGCATCCGGTGCACTTCGTTGACCGGCCCCGCCCCGCCATCGACCCGGAAGCGCGCGACCTCGGTGGCCAGCACCTCGGCCTCCTGCGCCAGCACGCGGGCGGCGGCGGTCGCTTCCTCGACCATCGCCGCGTTGCGCTGGGTCACGTTATCCATTTCCGACACGGCGGTATTGACCTGTTGCAGCCCGATCGACTGCTGCGCGGCGGAGGTGGCGATGCCCGACACCAGCTCGCTGATCTCGCCGATCCGGCCGATGATCCGTTGCAGCGCCTGTCCGGTGGCGTTGACCAGATCGACCCCGGCCTCGACCTGATCGGACGATGCGGTGATCTTGACCTTCACGTCCTTGGCGGCATCGGCCGAGCGTTGCGCCAGCGCACGCACTTCGGACGCGACCACCGCGAAGCCCTTGCCGGCATCGCCTGCCCGCGCCGCCTCCACGCCGGCGTTCAGCGCCAGCAGGTTGGTCTGGAACGCGATGCCGTCGATGACGCTGATGATCTCGCTGATCTCCGCCGACGACCGCTGGATACCGCCCATCGCATCGACCGCCTGCTGCACGATCCGGCCCGATTCCTCGGCTTCGCTGCGCGCCTCGCCGACGATGCGGTCGGCACGCGACGCGCCATCGGCGGTCTGGCGCACCGTGCTGGTGATCTGGTCCATCGCCGCGGCGGTTTCCTCCAGGCTCGCCGCCTGCTGCTCGGTCCGCTGCGACAGGTCGTCGGAGGCGTGGCGGATATTGCCCGATCCGATGCGGATCTGCTCGCCCGAGCGGGTGACCATGCCCAGCGTCTCGCACATCTGCGCCCGCATCGCTTCGAAACTGTCGGCCAGTGCCTGATATTCGTTCGGGAGCCCGTCGAGCGATACCGTCAGGTCACCCTGCGCCATCCGCTCGAACGCGGCGCCGCACCGCTCGATCACCGCGCGGCGCCCCGCCTGTTCGGCGGTGAAATAGGCGGCGAGCGCGATGTCCATGTCGATCAGCGACGCCTTGACCAGCGCGGTCACCGCTCGCGCCCGTGCCCGCGCTCCGAACGGCAGCCCCAGCCGCCCGAGCACCAGCCGGGGCAGGACATGTTCCAGCATCCGGGCATAGCCGCTGATATACCAGGTTGGAGCCAGCCCGATCCGGGCATGCACCTGCCCGATATTGGTCGCGGCGGCGGCATAGTCGCGATCGATCGGACCGGAGAACAGCTTGCGCCAATGCTCCATCTGCTTGTCGCGGGCATGGTCCATCCGCGCCTGCGACGCGAACATCCCCCGCAGCGACGCGGTGCTGGCGATATGGCGGTACAACGCAGTCAGCGCCGCGGGCGCATGGCGTTCGATCGCGCGCTTGACCCGCGGAAACGCGCCATAGCTGCGGTCGTCATAGTCGAACGCCGCCAGCCGCTGTTCGAAATCGATATGGTCCTGTCCGCTCACAAACTTGGTCCTTTTCGTACCAAGAATGGTTACGGGACAAAGCGTTAAAGATGGGTAGCCTCGGGGTAACGAAGAAGCGTTGCAAGGTGCGGAACGCCTGAGCCCTACCCCGTCGGCACCGCAGCGCGACGCAACCGGTCGTTGATTGCCGCGCCCAGCCCCGCCTCCGGCACCGGCGCCACCGCGATCCGCTGGCGATCCGCGCTGTCCGCGACATGCAGCGCGTCGAACAGCCGTGCCGCCGCCTCCACCGGATCGCCCTTCGCCGACAGCGTATCGTCGCCCGCGACCGCACCGAACCCGATCAGCCATTCGCCGTCCTGGGCGCGGGTCGCGTTCAGCCGGACCGGCTTGGACGGGGCATAATGGCTCGCCAGCTGCCCGGGCGCCTCGATCCCTTCCCCCGCGCCGCCGATGTCGACGCCAAGCAACCCGGCGACCGCCTCGTGCGGGATCGGTCCGGGGCGCAGTTGCCGCACCTGTCCGTCGACACAGGCGATGATCGTCGATTCGATGCCCTGCGTCGTCGGCCCGGCATCGATCACCAGCGGGATGCGCCCGTCCAGGCTGCGCAGGACATGCTCGGCGCGCGTCGGGCTGATCGATCCGCTGGCATTGGCCGAGGGCGCGGCCAGCGGCCGGCCGGTCGCGCGCAAAAGCGCCTGCATCGCGTCATGCGCTGGCACCCGGATCGCGACGGTCGGCAGCCCCGCCGTCACCAGCGACGCGATCCCGCTCCCTGCGCGGATCGGCAGCACCAGCGTCAGCGGCCCCGGCCAATAGGCATCGGCAAGGCGAGCGGCGGCATCGTCGAACACCGCCAGCGCCTCGGCCGCCGCGCGATCCGGCACATGGACGATCAGCGGATTGAACCCCGGCCGCCCCTTGGCCGCATAGATGCCGGCGACCGCGCGCGAATCGGTCGCGTCGGCGGCGAGGCCATAGACCGTCTCGGTCGGCACCGCGACGCAGCCGCCGCCCGCGATCACCTTTGCCGCCGCCGCGATTCCCGCCGTGCCGTAGGGTAAGGAAACGGTCGTGATCGAAGCGTTTGAAGCGGTCATGGTTCGGTGCCTATACCGCCAAAAACCAATGATCGAGAGAGGGCAAATGGACCTGACCCCCGCCACCGCCGAACAGCGTTTCGTGCTGACCCACGCCGCCGGGATCGAAACCCTGGCCGAGGCAGAGCGCTTCGCCGATGCGACCCCCGATCTGCTCGACGCGATCCTGACCGGGATCGGCGATTTCGCCGCCGGCGAATGGCGGCCGCTGACACGCAAGGGCGACACGGTCGGCGCGCGCTGGACGCCCGAGGGCGTGGTGATGCCCGATGGCTATCCTGCCGCCTATCGCGCCTATGTCGAAGGGGGCTGGGGCACGATCGGATCGCCCGCCGAATATGGCGGACAGGCGCTGCCCTTCGCCGTGGCGACCGCGGTGCTCGAAACGCTCGGCACCGCCGATATGGGCTTTGCGCTGGCGCCGACGCTGACCGTCGGCGCGATCGAGGCGCTGACCCATCATGGCAGCGCCGAGCAGCAGGCACGCTATCTGCCGAAGCTCGCGACCGGCGAATGGACCGGCACGATGAACCTGACCGAGCCGCAGGCCGGATCGGACGTCGGCGCGCTGACGACGCGGGCCGAACCGGTTGGCGACGGCAACTGGCGGATCACGGGTACCAAGATCTACATCTCGTTCGGCGATCACGACATGGCCGACAATATCGTCCATCTCGTCCTCGCCCGCACCCCGGGCGCCCCGGCAGGGACTAAGGGGATCTCGCTGTTCCTGGTCCCCAAGTTCCGGCTGGATGCCGATGGCAATCCCGGCGCACCGAACGACATTCGCGTGGTGTCGATCGAACACAAGATGGGGCTGCATGCCTCCCCCACCTGTGTCCTGTCGTTCGGCGACAATGGCGACTGCATCGGCGAACTGATCGGGGCGGAGGGTGCCGGCATGCGCGCCATGTTCACGATGATGAACAATGCCCGGTTGAATGTCGGCCTTCAGGGCGTGCAGGTCGCGGAGGCCGCTACCCAGCGCGCCGTCGCCTATGCCCGCGAACGGGTGCAGTCGGCCCGTGCCTCGACCGGCGGCGCGCCGGTGGCGATCATCGACCATCCCGATGTCCGCCGGATGCTGCTGCGCATGACCGCGCAGACCATGGCGGCGCGTGCTTTGGTCTATTACGCCGCCGGACAGGTCGACCGCGCGACCCTGGGCGTCGAAGGTGCCAAGACCCGGCTCGACCTGGTCACGCCGCTGGCCAAGGCGCACGGCACCGACATTGGCTGTGAGGTCGCGAGCCTCGGCGTGCAGGTCCATGGCGGCATGGGCTATGTCGAGGAAACCGGTGCCGCCCAATATTATCGCGATGCGCGGATCACGCCGATCTACGAAGGCACCAACGGTATCCAGGCCGCCGATCTGGTCGGGCGCAAGCTGGTTGGCGACGGCGGCGCGGGCGTCGAGGCGCTGTTCACCGAGATGGAGGCGGAGGTCGGCCATGCCGCGCTGCGCGACCTGCTGAACGACACGCGCGCGGTCGCCCGCTGGATGCTGGAGGCCGATGTCGACGACCGTCTGGCCGGCAGCTATCCGTTCCTGACGATGCTGGCGACCTGCACCTGCGGCTGGCTGCTGGAGCGACAGGGCCGCGCGCTGGACCAGGTGGCCGACCCCGACTTCGTGGCGCGCAAGCGGGCGGCGGTTGCTTTCTATCTGGACCGGATCGTGCCGGAAGCACGCGGACTGGGCATGGCGGCGATGGCCGGCACCGGCGGGCTGTATTCGCTCAGCGCCGACCAGTTCGCCGCGGGGTAAAGGCGCAGGGCGGTTCGACCGTTCGCTACCATGCGATTCCTCGTCACCCCGGGCCTGACCCGGGGTCCCGCTTCTTCTGCAACCGTTGATAAGAAGCGGGACCCCGGATCAAGTCCGGGGTGACGGGACTGTCTGTTACCCCCAACGAAAAGGGCCGGTATCGCCCGCAAGCGATACCGGCCCCTTCAGTCCGACCTGCGTCGCCCGATCAGGCGGCGGGCGGTACGGCCTCTTCCTCTTCGGCACGGACGCGGCGACGGCGGCGCGGGCGTTCGGCCGCATCGTCGTTCGCCGACAGTGCCGGCGGCAGGCGGTCCGCCTCGATCGACGGAGCCGCTTCGGCGGCCGGTTCGGCAGCGGCAGCATCGACGCGGGTGCGGGTCGTGCGGCGGCGGACCGGCTTGGCCTCGGCCACCACTTCGGGGGCTGCTTCGGCCACGTCGTTCTGCTGCGTGCCGACTTCGCCCTCTACGCCGCGCAGTTCCGCACCGTCATTGGCGGGCGCGGTGGTCCGGCCGCCGTCACGACGCAGGCGCTCGCGCTGCGGACGGTCTTCCCGTTGCGGGCGGTCTTCGCGCGGGCCGCGATCGTCGCGCGACTGGCGTTCCTCGCGTGGCTGGCGTTCTTCGCGCGGGCCACGGTCGTCGCGATACTCACGCTGGGCGCGCGGCTGACGATCGTCGCGATTGCCGCGATCTTCGCGCTGGCCGCGATCGTCGCGATTCCCACGGTCGTCGCGCTGGCCGCGATCCTGGCCGCCGGTCTCGGCGCCATTGTCGCCGTCGCCGTCGAAATCATCCTCGTCGTTGCCGTCGAACTCGTCGCGGCTGCGGCGCTGTTCCTCGACCCGCGACCGCCCGGCTTCGAGCACGCGGAAATAATGATCGGCGAACTGAAGGTAATATTCGGTGTTCACCCGGTCGCCGGCGCGTTGCGCATCGGCGGCGAGGTTCTTGTACTTTTCCAGCAATTGCGCGGCGTTACCACGCGCACGGTTGTCGATGCGGTTGCCGTTGTCCCGCGGACCACCGCCGCCGCTTCCCGGCTGACGCTGGCCACCGCGACCGCGACGGCGGCCGGCCTGACGATTGTTCATCAAGGGTTGGTTGTCCTGTCCTTACCTGTCCGTCGATCTCGCGATCCCGGGTGCGAGCCACTTCGCGAAACGATGCACGGGCACCGTCCGCCTGCCATGACCACCGGACGACAGTGGTTGATGACGATGGAAGGAGCCACGCCCCGCGATCGACGCCGTGGTCGATGGTGCCTGCCCCGCTGCCGGTCTTAGCGGCTGCTGCGGGGTTCTCCAAGCGGAAAGATGGGGTCCGCGTATGACGGGATCAACCCGTAATTACGCAGCGCGGCCGATCGCCCAGATCGCGCACCAGCCGCGCGGGCAACCCGGCGGCGCGCACCAGCGCCATGACCGCGTCGCCCTGTTCGTACCCGATCTCGATCGCGGCGATGCCATCGGGTGCCAGCAGCCGGCGCAGTTCGGGGACGATCCGGCGGTAATCGTCGAGCCCGTCGCGCCCGGCGAAGAGCGCCGCCGCCGGTTCATGGCCAACGACCTCGCGCGGCAGTGGTTCGTCGGTGCCGATATAGGGCGGGTTGGCGAGGATCAAGTCGAAGCGGCCGTCGATGCCGGCGGTCCAGTCGCCCTGTCGCCACGCCACCCGCTGCGCCATTCCCAGCGCAGCGCCATTGCGCAGCGCATAGTCGAGCGCGACTTCCGAGGCGTCGACACCCAGTCCGGTCGCTTGGGGCCATTCGTCGAGTGCGGCGAGCAACAAGGTGCCGGGGCCCGTGCCCAAGTCGAGGATGCGCTGCGGGGCGCGGCCGGCGAAATGGTCGACCGCCGCCTCGATCAGCGTCTCGCTGTCGGCGCGGGGGACCAGCACGCCGGGGCCGACCAGCAGGTCGATCGTCCAGAAGGCGCGGCTGCCGGTGATATAGGCGACCGGTTCTTGGGTCAGGCGGCGTTCGACCAGCGCTGCGAAGGTGGCCGGAACCGGATCGTCGAGGCGGGCGAGCAGCATCGCCTCGCGCGTACAGCCTAGCGCATGGGCGGCGAGGAGTTCGGCATCGAGGCGGGGGGAGTCGGAGACGTCGGCGATGCGGGCCGTTGCCTGCGTCAGTGCGTGACGAAGCGTGGTCATGGGCGGACGCTAAAGAAAAGGTCGTTTTCACGCGAAGGCGCGGAGACGCGGAGGATCAGCGTTCGCCGATACCGATCGCGCAGCGATCCCGCGCTTCGCATACTGTCCGCAAGAGATGAAGTGCCTGACGGCACAGGACCTTGCCCGCAACGCAACTTCTCCGCGTCTCCGCGCCTTCGCGTGAAAACGACCTTCCTTTCTTCTTGTTTTACGCTCGTGCGCGCATCAGCCATCCAGCGTCGCCAGCCGCTCCGCTTCGTCCTGCGCGATCAGCGCGCCGATCAGTTCATCCATCTCGCCCTCAAGGATTTCGGGAAGGCGGTGGAGGGTGAGGTTGATGCGGTGGTCGGTCACCCGCCCCTGCGGGAAATTATAGGTGCGGATGCGCTCCGAGCGGTCGCCGGAGCCGACCATCGACCGGCGGGTGCCGGCACGCTCGTCGGCCAGCCGCTGGCGCTCGGCCTCGTACAGGCGGGTGCGCAGGACCTTCAGCGCCTTCGCCTTGTTCTTGTGCTGCGACTTCTCGTCCTGCTGGATGACGACCAGCCCGGTCGGCAAGTGGGTGATGCGTACCGCCGAATCGGTGGTGTTGACCGACTGGCCGCCCGGTCCCGACGAGCGGTACACGTCGATCCGCAGGTCCTTGTCGTCGATCTGCACGTCGACATCCTCGGCCTCGGGCAGGACGGCGACGGTGGCGGCGCTGGTGTGGATGCGACCGCCGCTTTCGGTCGCCGGCACGCGCTGTACGCGGTGGACGCCGCTTTCGAACTTCATCCGCGCGAACACGCCCGCGCCGGTGACGCTGGCGACGACTTCCTTATAACCGCCCGCATCCGACACCGAGGCGGAGATCAGCTCGACCCGCCAGCCGCGATTGTCGGCATAGCGCTGATACATGCGGAACAGGTCGCCCGCGAACAGGGCGGCTTCGTCGCCACCGGTGCCGGCGCGGATTTCCAGCATCGCGGCGCGTTCGTCGGCCGCATCGCGCGGCAACAGAGCAAGTGCCAGCGCGCGTTCCGCCGCCTCCAGCTGGGCGCGGTTGGCGTGGAGTTCCTCCACCGCCATCGCACGCAGGTCGTCATCGGCGTCCTGCGTCATGAAGGTCAGGCTCTCGCTCTCGGCGCGCAGCCGCCGGACCTCGCCCGCCGCCGCCGCGACGGGTTCGAGCTCGGCATATTCCTTCGACACCGCGACGAAGCGGTCGCCCGGCAGGTCGCCGGTCGCCATCTGCGCCGCCAGTTCGTCGCGCCGCGCCTCGATCTGGGCGATGCGTTCGGGGGCGATGGTCATTCGTCGTCCGATACCTGCCAGAGGCCCTGACGCCACTCGCCGATCATTTCCTCCAGCACCGAATCACCCTCGACGTCACTATCGGCGATCCCGTCCGAATAGAGCGTAGCGGCGTGGAGGAACGCGTCGCGGTCTTCGCTGGCGAGGTCGACCTGCTTGCCGCTGGCGAGCAGCTTCGCCGTCACCGCCCCGTCGGCACCGACCAGCGCGACCATCGACGCGCCCTGCGCATCGGCCTTCGCCATGCGCCGCTTGAGGTTGCCGCGATAGGCCATGTCCGCGACGGCACCGGCGGCGCGCAGATCCTGCAACAACGTCATCGCGGCGGCATCCGCCCCGCCCTCGCGCGGGATGACGCAGACGGCGGCGCGCGGCGCTTCGGGCTCCTCCAGCAGCATCGCCAGCCGCTCGATCCCCGCCGCCCAGCCGACGCCCGGCGTCGCCGGCCCGCCAAGGCTTTCGATCAGACCGTCATAGCGTCCACCGGCGAGCACCGTGCCCTGCGCGCCCAGTCGGTCGGTGACGAATTCGAACGCGGTGTGGCGGTAATAGTCGAGGCCGCGCACCAGCCGGTCATTGCGGGTCCATGCGACCCCCGCCGCGTCCAGCCCGGACGTGACCGCCGCAAAGAAATCGGCGGCTTCGGCGGTCAGGAACGAATCGATCCCAGGCGCCGAATCGGCGATCGGCCGGTCGCGCGGGTCCTTCGAATCGAGGATGCGCATCGGATTCTTGTCGAGCCGCTTGAGACTGTCTTCGGACAGCTCGCCGCGATGGCTGTCGAAATGCTCGACCAAGGCGGCGCGCCATGCGTCGCGCGTCGCGGCATCGCCCAGCGTGTTGAGCTGCAGCGTCACGCCATCGGCGATGCCCAGTTCCTTGAGCAGTTGGTCGGCCATCGCCAGCAGTTCGACATCGGCCATCGGCTCGGCCGCGCCGATCACCTCGGCGTCGATCTGGTGGAACTGGCGATAGCGGCCCTTTTGCGGGCGTTCGTAGCGGAAGACCGGGCCGTGCGTCGCGAGCTTCAAGGGCGCATATTGCTGCCAGCCCTCGGTCAGATATGCGCGGGCGATACCGGCGGTGAATTCGGGGCGCAGCGTCAGCGAATCGCCGCCGCGATCCTCGAACGAATACATTTCCTTCGACACGACGTCGGTCGTCTCGCCCAGCGATCGGGCGAAGACGGCGGTCGATTCGAACACCGGCACTTCGACGCGGCTGAAGCAGTAGAGACGGCGCACGCGCTCGAACGTCTCGGCGACATGGGTGAAGCGCCGTTCGAAGTCGCCGAAAATATCCTGGGTGCCGCGGACCGGGCGCGGGGTCGTGATCTTTGCCATTGTGCGCGCGATTTATGGCGTCCTGAAGGGGAACGCCAGCGCAGAACGCATGGCCGCACCAAAGTGTAGGCCAAGCTCAGGCCGGAACGCCGCCCAGTTCGCCGCTGGCCCGCGCCCGCTTGCCATAGACCGCCTCGAACAACGGGGTCGCCATGACGGTCGTGACGATCGCCATGAGCACCAGCATCGCGAACAGCGTCGGGCCGATGATCCCCTTTTGCAGGCCGATATTGATGATGATGAGCTCCATCAGCCCGCGCGAGTTCATCAGCGCGCCGATGCCGAGCGCGGTGCGGTTGTCCTCGCCGGCGATCCGTGCGGCGGCCCAGCAGGCACCGAACTTGGCGAGGATCGACACCGTCAATATGCCCAGCGCGATCAGCAGGAGGGGCAGCGAGCTCACCGTATCCATCCGCGTGTTCAGCCCCGAATAGGTGAAGAACATCGGCAGCAGCAGGACGACCGCCAGCGGCTCGACCTTTCGCTTCAGCTCCTCGACGAACAGCCCGCGGGGCATGAACACGCCGAGGATGAAGCCGCCGAAGATCGCATGGATGCCGATCGCGTCCATGAAGAAGGCGGACAGGCAGAACAGCATCAGCGTGATCGACAGCACGGTCATGCTCATCTCGCCCTTCGCCTCGACCGCGCGGCCAAGCGGGGCGAGCAACTGCTTGCCGAACAGGATCAGGAAGGCGGCGTAGAGCACCGCGCCACCGATCGCGACGATGGCGACGCCCGCGCCTGCACCGAAGGTCGCGAGCACGATCGCCAGCACGCACCACGACACCGCATCGTCGAACGCGCCGGCAGTCAGCGACAGCGTGCCGAGTGCCGTGTCGGCAAGGCCGCGTTCGTGAATGATCCGCGCGAGCATCGGAAAGGCGGTCAGCGCGATGCAGGCGCCCATGAACAGGGTCGCGCTGCCGGTCGAGATGCCTTCGGCGAACAGGCCCGGCACGGTGAGCAGCATCGGCGTGACCAGCACCGCCAGCAGGAACGGCATGGCGATGCCCGCCGCCGACACCATCGCCGCGCTCTTCGCCTTGGTCTGGAAATGGTCGAGCCGCAGCGTCAGGCCGACGAGGAACATGTAGAGGCCGACTCCCAGCTGCGCGCCCGCATAGAGCAGCCCACGCGTTTCCTTGGGGAAGATCGCCGCCTGGAGATCGGGGAAGAACAGGCCGAGCAGCGAGGGACCGAGGACCACGCCCGCGATCATCTCCCCCACCACCTGCGGCTGGTTCAGGAAGCGCTTGCCCGCCCAGCCGACCACGCGGCAGGCGAGCAGGATCACCGCCAATTGCAGGAAGAAGTGGATCGAGTAATCGGACGGCGCATAGCTCTTGGCCGCCTGTACCGCTGGCCCATGCGGGTTCAGCACATCGCCGAGCGCGGCCACCATTTCGTTCACCATCGCGCCCTCCCCCGGCACCTTATGGCCGGAGCAATAGGGTCATCCGCTGCAAAAGCAAGGCGTTGCAAGGGGGCGGTTGACCTGCCCCGCATTGCTGTGGCAGGGGCATCGCCCTGACACGCAAGCGCGTGGGCGGGTATAGCACAATGGTAGTGCAGCAGCCTTCCAAGCTGAATACACGGGTTCGATTCCCGTTACCCGCTCCAACCCCCTTATCGCGGTCCGAACAGGATCACGGCGCAGCCGGCGATGCACAAGGTGGCGCCGATCAGGTCGAACCGGTCGGGCACCAGCCCTTCGACCGCCCAGCCCCACAGCACCGCGCCCAGCACATAGACGCCGCCATAGGCCGCATAGGCGCGCCCCGCTCCGCCCGTGTCGCTCTGCGCCAACAGCCAGGCGAAGGCGATCAGTGCGGCGATGCCGGGGATCAGCCACCAGGGCGAGCGGTCGAGCCGCCACCATGCCCAGAAGGCGAAGCAGCCCGCGATCTCGCACAGGGCGGCAAGGACGAAGATCATGGGGGTCGGGATGACTGCCTCCCGCTGGGGCACCGCCGCGCCAGTGCGCGGGCGGTGGTGGACAGGGCTGGATTCGAACCAGCGTACGGGAAACCCGGGCAGATTTACAGTCTGCTGCCTTTAACCACTCGGCCACCTGTCCAGCCGCCACTCAAACGGGCCATGCCGCTCGAGCGAGGGCGCCCATTGCCGCTCCCGCGCGGCGCTGTCAACGCCTGCCTGCAACTTTGTTGCCGATTTGCGCCCATGCGCCCGTCGCGGCTATGACGCGGCGATCAGCTGTGCCGACCCCGGCCGCACTCCCTTGAACACACGAAAGACCGTCATGGCCCGCAAAGGACACCGCCCCAGCAAGGCATCGCCGCAACGCCCCCGCTTCTGGGGCCGGCACGCCGCCTTCGCCGCGCTCGACAATCCCGAGCGGGTGATCCGCAAGATCTGGTGCACGCGCGAAATGGGGTCGCAGCTGGTCCTGCCCGAAGGCGTGCCGGTGGTATTCGCCGAGGCCGCCGACCTCGCCCGCCTCGTCCCCTCCGACGCGCCGCACCAGGGGATCGTGGTCGAGGCCGATCCGTTGGAGGATATCTGGCTGGCCGACCTGATCGAACAGGGGCGCGACGACGACCGGCCGATCCTGCTGCTCGACCAGGTGACCGACCCGCATAATGTCGGCGCGATCCTGCGGTCGGCGGCGGCGTTCGACTGTCTGGGCGTGGTGACGCAGGACCGGCATGCGCCGCCCGAATCGGGTACGGTCGCGCGCTCGGCTTCCGGCGCGCTGGAGAGCGTGCCGTGGGTCCGGGTGGTCAATCTGTCGCGGGCGTTGGTCGAGCTGGGCGATGCCGGGTACTGGCGCGTCGGGCTGACCGGCCATACCGAGACGACGCTGGCACAGGCGCTGGGGCCGAAGCGGGTCGCTTTGGTGGTGGGGGCCGAGGGCGAGGGCATGCGGCAGAATACCGCGGCGCATTGCGACATCCTTGCCAAGCTGCCGATTTCGGACCGGATCGAGAGCTTGAACGTGTCGAATGCGGCGGCGATCGCGCTGTATGCGGTGGCGACGCACGAGGGATGAAGACGGAGCAGCAATAGCTGGTTCGCATCATCCCCGTGCCGGCCGGCGGGCTTTAGCCCGACCGACGGCATGGGCTTTGCCCATGGCGGGGTTTGGGGGTGCGGGGTTCTCTGTTCTCAGTTCTCGACTGACGCTTCTCGACAGGCTCGAAGCTGCTCGAACTGAACGGGGTGGGTGTGGGCGGGTCCCCTGCCCTACCAAGCCTTCCCTCCCTCCCCGTTCGGTTCGAGTAGGGATCGAGCTTGTCGAGAGCCCGTATCGAGAACGCCTCTCCGCATACGGGGCGCGGCATGGGCAAAGCCCATGCCGTCGGTCGGGGCGTTGCCCCGCCGGCCGTGCCGGCATTGATGCGAACCAGCTATCGCTGCTTCGTCTTCAATCCTCGGCCCCAATGGTGACCCTCATCCCTTCCAGCGCCTCACTCACTGGCAACTGGCACGACAGCCGCGAGGTCGCATCCCGATCCTCGACCGCATCGAGCAGGTCGTCCTCGTCTTCGCTCACCGGCGGCAGGCGGTCGAGATAGGCGGCGTCGACATGGACGTGGCAGGTCGCGCACGAACAGCAGCCGCCGCACAAAGCGAGGATGTCGTCGAAGCCGTTGATCTTGAGCACTTCCATGACGGACAGCCCGACCTCCGCGTCCACGGTTCGTTCTTTCCCGGCACGGTCGACGACGGTAATCGTTGGCATCGAATCTTCTCCTGTCCGCCGCCCCATGCCGGGGCGACCGGCGCTTTTCAAGGACCGGCCATGGGACTTTCCGCCGAACAGCTGCGCACCTCGCTGGATGCGCTGGCCGAGCGCGAGCCGGCGTTCGCGGCGGCGCTGGCCTATGCCGGCTATCCCGAACCGCGCATCCGCGAGCGGGGCTATGTGACGCTGCTGAGGACCATCGTCGGGCAGCAGGTCAGCTACAAGGCGGCGGATGCGGTGTGGAAGAAGCTGGAGGCGTTGCTGGGCGATGCCAGCGATCCCGCGCGAATCGCGACCAAGACCGACGAGGAACTGCGCGCCGCCGGGCTGTCGCGGCAGAAGAGCGGCTATGCCCGCAGTCTTGCCGACGAGGTGCTGAGCGGGCGACTCGACCTTGCCAACCTGCCCGACGATGACGAGGAAGCGATCGCGCAGCTGGTGCGGGTGAAGGGGATCGGGCGGTGGTCGGCCGAAATCTACCTGCTCTTCGCCGAGGGGCGGCTGGACGTCTGGCCGGCGGGCGACCTGGCGGTGCAGGTCGAGATCGGGCGCATCCTGGGCCTGCCCGAGCGGCCGAGCGAGAAGCAGATCCGCGAGCTGGCGGAGGGGTGGCGCCCGCACCGCAGCGCGGCGACGGTGTTCGCGTGGCACCATTATATGTTCGATCCGGAGACGAAGGCGGCGAAGAACAGCGCGATCTGACGCGCCGGGTGAGGCGCGTCCGGCCGGCGGCGCGAGAAGCGCCGTCCGACGAGCGTCGAGGTGCGGACTGCCCCGCAGTCCGCAGATCGTGCCGGGGGCACGATCGACCTCGACGCTGGCTTTGCCGGTGTCGCACCATTGAAAACAAACGGTTTTCCCAAATAAGTTCACTAAGTTCACACTAACCACGGTTTCGCGCAAAATTTGCAATTGCCGCGCAATAGCGGTCCACTTGTCAAAGAGCGGAGCGATATTGACAGGCCGACTCCCTGTAGGAAAGCGGGGGATTGGCGGGTGCGGACCGGCTGCGCCGATGACCTTCTGGATAGAAATTGGCCTCCGAAGACCGGGCCTCGTGCGGTTCGCGTCTCATGCTATCATGAGGAGATCCTGACCTGCGCCGGGACACCGTCCGGTTCGCTTGCGGTAGACCCGTTTCCATGGAGGAACGCCATGCGCCGAATGCTGCTTTCCGCGATACTGATCACCGCACCGCTGGCCGCTGCCGAACCGGTCAACCCACTGGAAGGCAGGTGGCAGGTTGACCTGAGCAACGATCCCACCAAACCCTATGTAAAGACGATGGAGCTGCACCTGGCGGCGGACGGGTCGGTCACCGGCCGTTTCTATGACAGCGACATCGAGGGCGGCCGGTGGAAGACCGATCGCGGGCGGACCTGCGTCAGTTTCCGGACCAGCGACGGCGTCGGGCCGTATCACAGCAGCGGCTGCCTGCGTGGCGGGATGGTCGAGGGGCAGACATGGGCCGAGCATCGCCGGTTCCTGTTCAACTGGAACGCGCGGCGGGAGTAGGTTCGCGGTTTCTCGCGTTACTGTCGCACCGGACTTGATCCGGGGTCCAGGTAGAAGAAGAAGCGGGACCCCGGATCAAGTCCGGGGTGACGTTGGGAGGGATGGCTGCCGCACCGCCCACCAGGCGGCATAGGGGGTGTTCTCGACCTTGTGCCGGTTATAGTCCGGCGCGCCGTCGGCCCACCAGACCGGGCCGCGTTCGCCAAGCGCGATCTTCGCCGCATCGACCGCCTTGCGGGCCGTCGCCACCGCTGCGTCGTCGCCGGCGCGCTTGGCCACGCCCACCGCGCGGCGGGCGTCCATCAGGGCGTGGACGAGGCGTTCGCGCTCGGTGTTGGACAGGTCGGGACGGGTGGCGCGCCACAGCACGCCGTCGACCACGATATAGCGGCCATCGGGCGTGCGTGGCGGCTGCGTCATGCCGGCTCGATCAGCCGCCGGGCCTGGGCGCGCGCCTCGTCGGTGATTTCGGCGCCCGAGAGCATCCGCGCGATTTCCTCGCGGCGTTCGTCGCTCGACAGCGGCCGGACGCCGGTGCGGGTGACGATGCCGTCGTGGCGCTTGGCGATCAGCAGGTGGCGGTCGCCGCGTGCCGCGACCTGCGGGCTGTGGGTGACGACCAGCAATTGCGTGGCGCGCGACAGGCGGTGGAGGCGGTCGCCGATCGCCGAGGCGACCGCGCCGCCGACGCCGCGATCGATCTCGTCGAAGATCATCGTCGCCGCCCCGCCCTCTTCGGCGAGCGCGACCTTCAGCGCCAAGATGAAGCGCGACAGTTCGCCGCCCGACGCGATCTTGGCGAGCGGCGCGAAGGGTGCGCCGGGGTTGGTCGAAATCTCGAACTCCACCCGGTCGCGGCCAGAGGACGACCATTGTCCGTCGTCCAGTTCGGCGACGACGGTGCGGAAGCGGGCGGCGTCGAGTTTCAGGGGGGCGAGTTCGCCGGCCACCGCCGCATCGAGGCGCGCCGCCGCGTCGAGGCGGGCGGCGTGGATGCGGTCGGCTTCCTTCTGATAGGCGGCGCGCGCCTTGGTGACCGCGGCCTCCAGCTTGCCGAGACCGGCTTCGCCCGATTCGAGCAGGGCGAGGCGGCCGACGAGCTCCTCGGCGAGGGTCGCGAGGTCGTCGGGCTGGACGCGGTGCTTACGCGCCATCGCCCGCAGCGCGAACAGGCGGGATTCGTCGTCCTCCAGCGCGCCGGCGTCGAAGGCGAGCGCATCGCTCGCTTCGCGCAGCGCGACCTCGGCCGCCTCCGCCTCGACCAGCGCGCGGTCGACGGCGGCGAGCGATTCGGTGAGCGCGGGATGCGCCTCGGCAATGCGTTCGAGGGCGCGGGCGGCCTGGCGCAGCGCGGACAGCGCGCCGTTGGGGCCGTCGAGCCGTTCCTCGACCTGGGTCAGGTCGCCCGCGACCTTTTCGGCGCGCTGCATCGAGCGGCGGCGTTCGGCGAGGGTTTCCTCCTCGCCCGGTTCGGGGCGGAGCGCGGTCAGTTCGGCGACGGCATGTTCGAGCCATTCGCGGTCGCGCTGTGCCACCTCGATCTCGGCCAGCGCCGCGCCCAGCGCCGCTTCGGCATCGCGCCAGTCGCGATAGGCGCGCGTGAGGGTTGCGGTGTCGATCCGGCCGAAGCCGTCGAGCAGCGCGCGGTGGCCGCGCGGGTTGAGCAGGCCGCGATCGTCGTGCTGGCCGTGGATTTCGACGAGATGCGGGGCGAGGTCGCGCAGGAGGCCGGCCGAGGCGGGCTGGTCGTTGACGAAGCCGCGGCTGCCGCCATCGGCCTTTACGATGCGGCGGATGATGAGCGGTTCGCCGGGTTCGAGGTCGAGGCCGTTATCGTCGAACAGCCGGGCGACCGGGCCATCGGGAACGGGCGCAGCGAAGATCGCGGTGACCGCCGCCTGTTTCGCGCCATGGCGGACGAGCGCGGTGTCGCCCCGGGCGCCCAGTGCCAGGCCGAGCGCGTCGAGCAGGATCGATTTTCCCGCGCCGGTCTCCCCGGTCAACACGCCCAGGCCAGCGGCGAAATCGAGGTCGAGCGCCTCGATCAGCACCACGTCACGGATGGAAAGCGCCGTCAGCATCGCGCCCTCCATAGCCGCGGAACAGCGCAAGAACAAATGGCTATGTGCGGCATGCGGGGCGAACGGTTGGGGGCGGGGTTCGATCCGTGGTCCTTCTTCGTCTCTCCGGACTTGATCCGGGGTCCTGCTTTTTGCTGGTCGGCGAAGAAGAAGAAGCGGGACCCCGGGTCAAGCCCGGGGTGACGATCGTGGTAGCTGTTCGTCATTCCCGCGAAGGCGGGAATCCATTGCCGCTGGCGTTTCGGCCGGAGTCGCGACGATAGCGTTTATGGACTCCCGCCTGCGCGGGAGTGACGGAGTCGAGTCAGTTCCCCGACGGGGTGCCCGCACCCGTATTCGTGCCGCCGGTCGTCGGGCCGGTCGGCGACGGGGTTACTGCCGGCGGAGTCTGCGGGGCGGGCGTGGGGTCGTCGCCCGGTTCGACCGTCACCGTGCCGGTCGGCGGCGGGGGCGGCGGGGCGTATTTGACCGGGATCGGCTTGGGCGGCGGGGGCGTCTTGTCGTTGATCAGGTCATAGGCGCGCTGATACCAGTCGGTGCCCGGATAGTTGGCGCCGAGCACGGCGGCCGACTTCTTCGCCTCTGCCGGCACGCCCAGCGCCAGATAGGTTTCGGTCAGGCGCATCAGCGCCTCGGGTGCGTGGGTGGTCGTCTGATACTGATCGACGACCGAGCGGAAGCGCATCGACGCCGCCAGCCATTGCCCGCGCTGCTGATAGAAGCGGCCGATCTCCATTTCCTTGCCGGCCAAGTGATCGCGCACCAGATCGAGCTTCAGCCGGGCATCGGCGGCATAGGGCGTATTGGGATAGCGGCGCGAGAGTTCGCCCAGCGCGTCCATCGCCTGCATCGTGATCTTCTGGTCGCGGGTCACGTCGCTGATCTGCTCGTAATAGCTCAGCGCAATCAGATAATAGGCATAAGGCGCGTCGCGGTTGCCGGGATGGACCGACAGGAAACGCTGCGCACCGGCGATCGCCTTCGTATAGTCGGCGTCCAGATAATAGCTGAACGCGCCCATCAGCTGCGCCCGGCGGGCCCAGACCGAATAGGGGTGCTGGCGCTCGACCTCGTCGAACAATGCCGCCGCGACCTTGTACTGATGGCGGTCGAGCCGGTCCTTCGCGGCGGTGTAGAGCGTGCCCACGTCGCGCGCGACATAGGGCAGGTCGCGGCCCGCGCCGCCGCCGCCACGGGCGCAGGCGGACAGGCCGAGACCGGCGATGGCGACGAGGATGAGCGCAGACGCGCGGGTCGATACGGTACGCATATTGGCGATGCTTCTACTGCCACAGGGGTAGCGCGAACAGTCCCTTTCGCGCATGAGCACGCGGACCCGTTCAACGACGATCCGGAGCGATCCCATGCCCGTCACCAAGCTCGAAATGCACCGCGTCGAAAAGCCGTGGGGCCGCCATTCCCTCGGCTTCGGTTTCGCCGATCAGCCGGCCGATGCCGATCCGGTCGGCGAGATCTGGTACAAGACGCCGGGCGACGACACCCCCGACCTGCTGGTGAAATATCTCTTCACCTCGGAAAAACTGTCGGTGCAGGTCCATCCCGACGACCGCCAGGCGCAGGCCCGCGGCCTGCCGCGCGGCAAGGACGAGTGCTGGACGCTGCTGGCGGCCGAGCCCGATTCGACCATTGCGCTCGGCACCCTCGAACCGATGACCGCCGAGCAGCTGCGCGATGCGGCGCTCGACGGGTCGATCGAGCAGAAGCTGGACTGGAAGCCGGTGAAGGCCGGCGATTTCTTCTATGCCAAGTCGGGCACGGTCCATGCGATCGGCGCCGGCATCACGCTGATCGAGATCCAGCAGAATTCGGAAACGACGTACCGGTTGTACGATTATGGCCGCCCGCGCGAGCTGCATCTGGAGGATGGCGTCGCGGTGTCGGACGCGCGGCCGTTCGTGGCGCCGGAAGCGCCGGGCCAGATCGCGGAGAACCGCGCGATCCTGGTCAACGGGCCGAAGTTCGTGCTGGAACGCTGGACCGGTGGCGACCGCAGCGTCAAAGTTCCGGCAGGCGTAAAGGGCTGGTTCGTTCCCGTTACCGGCAATGGAACGGCCGACGGTACGAAATGGACCGCCGGCGACTGCCTGACCTTCGAAGGTGAAGTGCAGTTGCAGGCGAGCGAGGACTCGGACCTGTTGTTCGCCTATCCTGGTCAGCAATACGCCTGACGTGAAAATGAACGGGAAGTAGTTTTCCGTTCACGCAACCGCGATCGAGGTCGCGTCGTTCTACCGCCCATCCTCTGGACAGGAGTAGAATGATGCGTACTCCGATCCTCGCCGCGATGGTTGCGGCCGTGACCCTGCCGACGATCGCCGCCGCCCCCGCGATGGCGCAGACCCCGCGCCAGGAATATCGCGACGAAGTGCGCGACGCCCGCCGCGACTATCGCCGCGACCTGCGCAATGCCGACAGCCCCCGCGACGTGCGCCGTGCCGAGCGCGAATACCGCCGCGACGTGAACGATGCCCGGCGCGACCTGCGTCGCGACCAGCGCGACTGGCGCGCCTATCGCAACTATAACTACAACCGGTTCGAACCGGGCCAGAACCGCTATTGGGCCGACCGTTACTATCGCGACGGCCGCTATTACCAGCCGCGCCGGCTGACCCGGAACGACCGCATCTATCGCGGGCAGGACAATCGCTATTATTGCCGCCGCAGCGACGGCACCACTGGACTCATCATCGGTGGCCTGGGTGGCGGCGTGCTGGGCAATGTCATTGCCGGCGGCCAGTCGAGCCTGCTGGGCACGTTGATCGGCGGCGGTGCGGGTGCGCTGCTCGGCCGCTCGGTCGATCGCGGGCAGGTGGTCTGCCGCTAAGCCTTCAGGCCCGGGTCGGGGTGGCATCGCGCCGCCCCGGCCTGCGCCCGCCGACGACATAGACGGCAAGGCCGGCCCAGATCAGCGCGAAACAGCCCATGCGCACCGGCGTCAGCGTTTCGCCGAACACGAAGATGGCGATCAGGAACTGCAGCGAGGGCGCAAGGAACTGCAGCATTCCCATCGTCGCCAGCCGCAACCGGCGCGCGGCGGCGGAAAAGAGCAGCAGCGGCGCGGTGGTGACTGCTCCGGCAACGACCAACAATGCGGCCATGCCCGCGCCCTGATCGAATGCCAGCGGCTGGGTGGTGCTGAGCAACAGCAGATAACCGAGCGCGACGGGTGCCAACAGCGTGGTCTCCACCATTAGCCCTTCGAGCGCGCCGACCGATACCGTCTTGCGGATCAGGCCATAGAGCGCGAAGCTGATCGCGAGGCTGAGGCTGATGCCGAGCGCGATCCACGACGATCCGAAGGCGAACAGCGCCACCCCTGCCCCGGCCAACGCCACCGCCGCGCCTTGCGTCCGGTTCATGCGTTCGCCGAGCAGAACGACGCCCAGCAGCACGTTGAGCAGCGGGTTCAGGAAATAGGCGAGGCTGGCGGCGAGCACTTCGCCGTGGAGCACCGCCCAGACATAGACCAGCCAGTTGATCGCGATGAATGCCGCACTGGCGACGAGGTTGGCGAGCGCGCGGCGATCGGCAAAGGCCGCGCGCAACTGGGCGCCGCGCCCGACCGCGACGACGATGACCGCGACGAGCAGCGCCGACCACAGCACGCGCTGCGCCACGATCTCCCCCGCGTCTATCGGCCCCAGCAGCCGGAAATAGAGCGGCAACAGCCCCCACAGCGCATAGGCGCCGACGCCGAACGCCAGCCCGCGCCGGTCCACCCCCTCGTCCATCGAGATTAGATCAGGCCGCCGGTCAGGAACAGGCGGAGACCCGCCACGATCAGGATCACGAGGTTGAGGTTGCGGCCGGTATTCTTCGACGACAGCAGCCCGACCACGAACCCGACCAGCGCGATCGGAAAGGCGATCCAGTTCATCAGCGAGACGACGGGGATGAGCGCGGGGATGGCGATCACCAGCGCGACGAGACCGATCAGGATCGAGACGATGTTCAACATGGGACAGCACATGGCCCCGCATGACGCCCACGGCAATGGCGGCGGGGTGATTTTCGGTTACGATGGAATCTTAACCGCGCGGGCGTAGCGTCCGGCGGCCCTGACCCCGCGGAGTGCGTCGCCGATGATTCGTCCTGTTTCCATGCTGTTGCCGCTGGCGCTGCTGAGTGCGTGCAACAGGGGCGGCGATGCGCCCGCGAACAATGTCGACACGCTCGACGCCGAACTGCTGCGCGGCAATGCCGGCGATCCGGCGGTGACCGCGGCGTTGCAGGACCAGATCATGGTCGACCCCAGCCTGACCGGGCAATCGGGCAATGGCGCGGTGCGTCCGGCCGACAAGCCGTACAGCGCCGCCGCCCCGGCCGCCGATGTCGCGTCGGGCAGCGGGGCGCAGGCCGAATCGCTGCAATCCGCGCCGAAGCCCGGCGCCTGTCCGTCGTGCAAGGGCGGGCGCGAGGCGCTGACGCTGGGGGAACTGGCCGCGGTGCAGAAGGCCGGCAACCGGCAATGCGCGGCGAAGGTCGCCTATAGCGCCGCCTGGGCCAACCGCCTGCCAGCCGCCTTTGCCCTCCACCCCGATGCGCGGCTGTCCGAAGCGGCCGGCACCGATGCCGATGGCTGCCGGATGCGGGTGGTCAGCTTCACCATCGCCCAGCCGGTCGATCGCATGGTCGACTGGTATTACACCCGCGCCAGGAAGGGCGGCTATTCGGCGGAGCATCAGGCCGAGGGCGGCCAGCACGTGCTGGGCGGTACGCGCGGCAATGCCGCCTATGCCGTGTTCCTGTCACCCGAGGGGCGGGGTACGTCGGTCGACCTGATCGTCGACGGCGGCTGATCTTTACGGCCGGTGGTCGGCTCCCCATGTCGTTGCGGAGGGGAAACATATGCCGATCGTCGCTGCTACCTTCGTCGCCTGTATCGTCGTGCTGCGGTTGTGGCCGGAGCTGCCGGTGGCGCGGGTGCTGGCCGGACTGCTGGTGCTGCCGGTGGCGCGGCGGTTCGCGTCGCTGACGCCGGGGCATTGGCTGCTGTTCGCGATGCTGTCGGCGGCGGCGGGGACCATCGTCTGGATGGGCGGCGACATGATTATCGTATCGGCGATGGGGTCGCCCGAGCTGGCCGGGGTGCTGATGGCGGTCGATGTCGCCGCCTATCTCGATGCGATGCTGGCGGCGTTGGCGGTGGCAGGCGCCGTGCGGGGGGCGTCGCTCAAGCTGTGGGTGGCGCGGGTGCTGCCCCGGTCGCGGGGGCGGCGGACGCGGCGGGTGCGGGTGGCGCGGAAGGCGGCGAATGATGATGAGCCGGCGGGGTGGGGGGCGGCGGCTTAAAGTTAGCTGCCCACCTCGTACCCCCGCGCAGGCGGGGGTCCAGAGCCCCGCAAACAGACGTTGCGTTCTAGACCCTGGACCCCCGCCTACGCGGGGGTACGGTCAACGCATTTGGGCGGACGTCGCGGGAGTCACCGGCACCGGGCCGTTTGGCCCCGCCTCCAGCAGCGAATCGCCGCCCAGCGAACGGTACAGCGTCACGCGGTTGGTCGCCGCGACCAGCTGCGTCGCGACGAGGCGGCGTTGCGCGCTGTAATAGCTGCGCTGCGCGTCGAGGCTGGTGAGGAAGGTGTCGATGCCGCCCCGGTATCTGGCCTCGGTCAGGCGGAACGTGTCCTGCGCGGCGACCAGATTGGCCTGTTCGGCGCGGGTCTGGTCGGCGATGGTCCCCTGCCGCGCGAGCGCGTCGGCGACGTCGCGGAACGCCGACTGGATGGTGCGTTCATAGGTGGCGAGCAGCGCGTCGCGCTGCGCCTTGCTGAACTCGACCCCTGCCCGGCCGGCGCCGGCGCGGAAGATCGGATAGCTGAGCGAGGGCGCGACCGAATAGTTGAACGCGCCGCCGGTGAAGAGCGTGCGCAGCGCGTCGCTGGCGAACCCCACCAGCCCGGTCAGCGACAGGCGCGGGAACAGCGCCGCGCGTGCCGCGCCGATATCGGCATTGGCCGCCAGCAGCTCATATTCCGCCTGCACCACGTCGGGACGGCGCAGCAGGATCGAGGAGTCGATTCCCGCCGGCAGGTTCGCGATGGTCGGCAGCGCGACATCGATCGAGGCGGGCAGCAGCCGGGGATCGATCGGCGCACCGACCAGCAGTTGCAGCGCGTTGATGTCCTGCGCCAGTTGCGTGCGCTGTTCGGCGAGGTCACTTTCGGCGGTGGCGAGGATCTGTTCGGCCTGGCGCACGTCGGTGCGCGGGGCGATTCCGCCCTGCAGCCGGGCGCGGGTCAGCGTGACGCTGCGCCGCGCGCTGGCCGCCGTCGCCTCCGCCACCGCCATCAGGCTGCGGTCGGCGCCATAGGTCGCCCATGCTTCGGCAATGTCGCCGACCAAGGTCAGGCGCGTGGCGCGCGCACCGGCTTCGGTCGAGAAATAGCGGTTCTGCTCCGCCTCGGTCAGCGAGCGGATGCGGCCGAACAGGTCGAGTTCGAACGCGGTCGCGCCGAGGTCGAGCGAGAAGCTGCTGGGCGACCGACCGCTGGTGACGACCGTACCGCCGGTGCCCCCGGTCCCGCCGGTGCCGGTTCCCGGCTGTCCGGTCCCGGTGCCCGTACCGCCGCCACCCGTCCCGGTGCCCGGCACGGCGATGGTCGACGCACCGTCGCCGGTGCCGCGATAGCTGTAACGGGCCGACGCATCGACCTGCGGCAACAGGTCCGCGCGCTGGATGCGATATTGCGCGCGGGCCGCGCGGATATTGGCGGCGGCGATGCGCAGATCACGGTTGTTGGCGAGCGCCTGCTGGACGAGGGTCCGCAGCCCCGGCGCGGTGAAGACCTGTTCGAAGGTCAGCGAGGGCAGGCTCGCCTCGCTTTGCCGCAGATAGGCGTCGCCGACCGGCCATGACGGCGGCACGACCGCGGTCGGCCGTTCATAGGCCGGGGTCATCGAACAGCCGGCGAGCAATGCGGCGAGCGGGATGGTCAGCCGCTTCATGCCTCGGCCTCCTTTTGTGGCTTGTGACGCAGCCTGGCGAGACCGTCGCGCACCCCGCGCCGGACCATCACGAAGAACAGCGGGATGTAGAAGATCGCCAGCACCGTCGCGGTGAACATGCCGCCGATCACCGCCGTGCCGATGGCGATGCGGCTGTTGGCCCCCGCCCCGGTCGAGATGGCGAGCGGCAGCACGCCGAAGATGAAGGCGAGCGACGTCATCAGGATCGGGCGCAGGCGGATGCGCGCTGCCTCCAGCGCGGCATCGATGACGCGCGCGCCCTTCTTTTCCGCCTGTTCGGCGAATTCGATCATCAGGATCGCGTTCTTGGCGGCGAGGCCCATCGTCGTCAGCAACCCGATCTGGAGATAGACGTCGTTCTCCAGCCCACGCAGCGTGACGAAGGCGATCGCCCCGATCAGCCCGAGCGGGATGACCAGCAGCACCGCGATCGGGATCGACCAGCTTTCATACAGTGCGGCGAGGCAGAGGAACACGACGAGGATCGACAGGCCGTAGAGGATCGGCGCCTGCCCCGACGACAGCCGCTCCTGAAACGACAGCCCGGCCCAGGCGACGCTGGTGCCCGGAATCTGGCCAGCGAGTTCGGCGATGCGCTCCATCGCCTCGCCCGAGCTGACGCCGGGTGCCGCCTGCCCCTGAAATTCGAACGAGGGCAGGCCCTGAAAGCGCGACAGGGTGGTCGGGGCGACGGTCCAGCCGGTGCGCGAGAAGGAGGAGAAGGGCACCATCTGCCCGTTCGATCCGCGCACGAACCATTGGCTGAGGTCGGTCGGTTCGCTGCGATAGGGCGCGTCGCCCTGAACGAACACGCGCTTCACCCGGCCGCGATCGATGAAGTCGTTGACGTAGCGGCCGCCCCAGGCGGTCGACAACGTGTTGTTCACATCGCCCTGCGTCAGGCCGAGCGTGGAGAGCCGCTGCTGGTCGATATCGACGTTCAGCGTCGCGATGTCGGGCAGTTCGGACAGGCGCACCCCGGTCAGCATCGGATCGGCATTGGCGGCGGCCAGCAGCTTGTCGCGCGCTTCGGCAAATTCGGCGGTGGTCATGCCGCTGGCGTTCTGCAGCTCCATGGTGAAGCCGTTCGCCTGTCCCAGGCCGCGCACCGCGGGAGGCAGCAGCGCGAAGACCTGCGCATCGCGCAAGCCGCCGAACGCGGCGGAGGCGCGCGCGACGATCGCGTCGGCGCTGTTTTCCTTGCCCTTGCGTTCCGCCCAGTCGGTGAAGTTGATGAACCCCTGCCCGGTATTCTGCCCCGAACTGCCGCCGCCGCCGCCGGCGACGGTCAGGATGGTGCGGATATTGTCCTTCTCATAGGTCAGCAGATATTTCTCGACCGCGCGCTGCACCTCTTCGGTCCGGCTGCGCGTCGACCCGGCGGGCAGCTGGAACCGGACGGTCGCCGCCCCCTGATCCTCGGTCGGCAGGAAGCTGGTCGGCAGGCGGAAGAAGAGGAGCGCGAGGATGGCGAGCACCGCCGCATAGAGTAGCAGATAGAGCCATTTGCGGTCGATGACATGGACGACGCCGCGTTCATACTTCGCCACGCCCCGGTCGAACCGGGTGTTGAAGCCGACGCGGAGCCGTTCGCCGAAATGTGCGACGCGCGGGAATTTGCGTTCCAGCCAGCCGCCCTCGAGGCTGCCGTCCTCGCCGCGCTTCTTCTGCTTGAGCAGGGTCGCGGTCAGCGCCGGCGACAGGATCAGCGCGACCAGCACCGACAGTACCATCGCGGCGACGATCGTCACCGAAAACTGGCGATAGATGACCCCGGTCGACCCGCCGAAGAACGCCATCGGCAGGAACACCGCCGACAGCACGATGCCGATCGCGACCAGTGCGACCTGGATTTCCTCCATCGACTGAATCGTCGCATCGCGCGGCGACATGTCGGGATTTTCTTCGAGCAGGCGCTCGACATTCTCGACCACGACGATCGCGTCGTCGACCAGCAGGCCGATGGCGAGCACCAGTCCGAACAGCGTCAGCGTGTTGATCGAAAAGCCGAAGAGATAGAAGATGCCGAAGGTGCCGAGCAGCACGACGGGCACCGCGATCGTCGGAATCAGCGTCGCGCGCCAGCTCTGCAGGAACACGAACATGACGATGACGACGAGGATGACCGCCTCGACCAGCGTCTTGACCACTTCCTCGATCGACAGCTTGATGAAGGCGGTGGTGTCGTTGGCATAGGCGAAGGTCAGCCCGGCGGGAAATTTGGCCGATTGGCGTTCGACCTCCGCCTTGACCAGCTCGGCGGTCTCCAGCGCGTCGGCGCCGGGCGCGAGGCTGATGGCGAGGCCGGCGCCGGGATGGGCGTTGACCCGGCTCAACGCCGCGTAGTTTTCCTGGCCCAGTTCGATGCGCGCGACATCGGCGAGCCGCACGGTCGAGCCGTCGGGCAACGTCTTCAGGATGATCGCCTGAAACTGCGCCGGGGTCTGGAGCCGCGACTGGGCGGTGACGGTGGCGTTCAACTGCTGTTCGGGGCCGGACGGCTGGCCGCCCAGTTCGCCCGCGGCGACTTCGGTATTCTGGTTCTGGATCGCGGTGATGACATCGCCGGGCATCAGCGAGAAGGAGGCGAGCTTCGCCGGGTCGAGCCAGATGCGCATCGCATATTGCGATCCGAACACGTTGGTTTCGCCGACGCCGTTGATCCGCGCCAGCGGCTCGACGAGGTTCGCCTCCATATAGTCCGACACGTCGCCATTGGTGCGCTGGTCGGTTTCGTCGAAAATGCCGACGATCATCAGGAAGTCGGGGTTCGACTTGGTGACGCGGATACCCTGCTGCTGGACCTGTTGCGGCAGGCGCGACAGGGCCTGCTGCACCTGGTTCTGCACCTGCACCTGCGCGATATCGGGATCGACGCCCTTGTCGAAGGTCGCGCTGATCGTCACCTGCCCGCGCGAGCTGCTTTGCGAGCTGAAATAGAGCAGGCCATCGATGCCGGTCAGCTGCTGTTCGATGATCTGGGTGACCGAGTTCTGGATCGTTTCCGCATTCGCACCGGGATAGGTCGCGCGGATATTGACCTGTGGCGGGGCGACGTCAGGATATTGGGCGATCGGCAGCGACAGGATCGCGCCCAGCCCGCCCAGCATCACGATGATCGCGATCACCCATGCGAAGATCGGGCGGTCGATGAAGATACGTGACATGGCTTATCCCGCCTTCTGTGACGTGGCAGCCTTGTCGCCCTGCGGCTTGGGTTGAACGCGTTGCGGGGTATTGGCCGGGACCGGCCGGACCTTCGCGTTAGGGCGCAGGTTCGCGGTCCCCTGCGTAATCACCTTGTCGCCGGGGTTGAGGCCACCGGTCACGACCCAGAATTCGCCCTGGGTGCGGTCGGCCTGCACCGTCTTTTGCACGGCGGTATCGTTCGGGCCGACGACGAAGACGGTCGCCTGCCCCTTGGGATCGCGCTTCACCGCCTGTTGGGGCACGAGGATCGCGCGCTGGTCGATCGCTTGCGCGAATTGCGCGCGGACGAACATGCCGGGCAGCAAGATGCCCTGGGGATTGGGGAAGCGGGCGCGCAGCGTCACCGTGCCGGTCTGGGCATTGACCATCACCTCGGCGAACTGGACCGTGCCGGTCTGGCCGAAGTCGCTGCCGTCCTCCAGTTTCAGGCGGACAGCGGCCGATGCCGGGACCACCCCGCCGCTGGCCAGCTCGCGACGCAGCGCAAGGAGGTCGGCGGCAGATTGCTGGATATCGACGAAGATCGGGTCGAGCCGCTGGATCACCGCCAGCGGATCGGCCTGGTTGGTGGTGACCAGCGCGCCTTCGGTGAAATAGCTGCGCCCGATCCGTCCGGTGATCGGTGCGGGGACGTTGGTGAAGGACAGGTTCACGCGCGCCGTCTCCAACTGCGCCCGGCTCTGTTCGACGGCGGCGGCGGCCTGACGCGCCTGCGCGGCGGCGTCGGTATAGTCCTGGCGGCTGACCGCCTCGATCTCCGCCAGCGGGCGGTAGCGTTCGGCGCGGACGCGGGTCGCCTCGGCATTGGCGCGGGCGCTGTTGAGGTTGGCGACCGCTTCATTGGCCTGCGCACGATAGAGGCGCGGATCGATCTGGTAGAGCGTCTGTCCGGCACGGACCAACGCGCCTTCGGTGAAATAGCGTTTGCGGATCAGCCCGGCGACCTGCGGACGGACCTCCGACTGCTGGAACGCGACGACCCGCGCGGCGAGATCGGCGGTCTGGGCGACGCTGGTGGGTTGCACCACGACGAAGCCGACCTGTGCCGGTCCCTGGTTGCCGCGGCCGTTCTTCGTCGCCTTTTCCTCTCCACCGCCGCAGGCAGACAGCGCGATCAGGACGGGCAGCAACAGGAACGGGCGGACGCGCGGCGACGCGGATCGGATCAAGGCGACAACCTTTGCGACAGGAAAGCGGCGCGGATGCGCCGACGCACAACCATCGCCACATCCGAAAGTTTCAGATGCGATTTCATACGCGCCACGTCGAATGGCGCAATGCGAAGGTTGTCGCAATTTGTCGCGGACAGGCAACGAAGCGCGATTTGCGACAGAAGCGTGTCGCTCTCCACCGTCACCCCGGGCCTGACCCGGGATCCCGCTTTTCACCCCTAGCAGAAGAAGAATCGGGACCCCGGCTCAAGGCCGGGGTGACGGCGAACGACTTGAGGTCAGCGCGAACCCGTCCAGCGATGCGCTGCCATCGATTCCGGCTTCATCTCGATCGAATAGCCCGGCCGCGTCGGCGCGCGATAGGCGCCGTTTTCGACCACGCAGGGGTCGAGGAAATGTTCGTGCAGGTGATCGACGAACTCGGCGGCGCGGTCGTGCTTCACGCCCGAAAAGCACAGATAGTCGATCATCGAGAGGTGCTGGACATATTCGCACAGCCCCACGCCCCCGGCATGCGGCCACACGGCGAGGTTGAAGCGCGCGGCCATCAGCAGCACCGCCAGCACCTCGTTCACGCCGCCCAGGCGACAGGCGTCGATCTGCACCACGTCCAATGCGTGGCGCATGATGAACTGTTTGAAGACGATGCGGTTCTGGCACATCTCGCCGGTGGCGACCTGCACCGGCTTCACCCCCTCGCGGATCGCGCGATGCCCCTCGACATCGTCGGGTGAAGTTGGCTCCTCGATGAAGCGGGGCTTGGCGAAGGCGAGGTCGTTGACGCGGGCGATCGCCTCCGACACTTCCCAGACCTGATTGGCGTCGATCATCAGGTCGATGTCCGCCCCGACCGTCTCGCGGGCCAGCGCCACGCGGCGGCGATCGTTGGCGGGATCGCCGCCGACCTTCAGCTTGATGTGGGTGAAGCCCTCGGCGACCGCTTCCTTGCACAGGCGGACCAGCTTTTCATCGGAATAGCCGAGCCAGCCGGGCGAGGTGGTATAGGCGGGATAACCCTCCGCCAGCAGCGTCGCCCGCCGTTCCGCCTTGCCGATCGCGCGTTCCTCCAGCAGCGCGACCGCTTCGTCGGGGGCGATGCAGTCGGTCATGTAGCGGAAGTCGATCAGCCCGACGATCTCGGCCGGGGTCATCGACCCGATATAGTCCCACAAAGGCAGGCCCGCCGCCTTGGCCAGCAAATCCCACACCGCATTGACGACCGCGCCGGTGGCGAGGTGGATGATCCCCTTTTCCGGGCCGACCCAGCGCAGCTGGCTGTCGCCGGTGATCCGTCGCCAGAAGCCGGCACCGTCTTTGCGAATATCGTCGAGCGCCAACCCCTCGATCAACGGCGCCAGCGTCGCGATCGCCGCGCAGCACAGGTCGTTGCCGCGCCCGATGGTGAAGGTCAGGCCGTGCCCCTCCAGCCCCGGCGTGTCGGTTTCGAGGATGCAATAGGCCGCCGAGTAGTCCGGCTCCGGATTCATCGCGTCGGAGCCGTCGAGAAAGGCAGAGGTCGGAAACCGGATGTCGTGGACCGATAGCCGGGTGATGATCGTCATACGCAGCCCCCATGGGGCGCCGCCCGTGAATGTTCGATCCGCCCCGTTCCGGTCGTCATCCCCGACGCCGAAGTGTTTTCATATTTGAACGTAGTTTTTCATGCAACTGGAAAGCGTGGTGGGCGGGGAGGCACACGTCAAACACCGTACCCCCGTGCAGCCAGGAGTCACGGCTTGGCCCGCGAGAATAGCCCTATGCCCGACCGTACCCCCGCGCAGGCGGGGGTCCAGGGCGGCAAACGCAACCTGTTGTTCTGCTCGGCTCTGGACCCCCGCCTGCGCGGGGGTACGGAACGGTTGTCGGCGCCCTTCAGGGATGATGGTCATCGTCGACCAGTTGTTCCGAAATCCGTGCTGCGGCCGCCTGTACCGCCGCCGCCGCCGCGTCGGTCGTGTCGGCCTCGCCCAGTTTCGACAGATAGGGCATGGTCAGCGCCGCCGCCGCGACGCCGCCGCGCAGGATCGGCGCCGACAGGTCGGTCACGCCGCTGACGAAGCGGCTGGGGGTGCGCTCGATCCCGGCGGCGCGGACTTCCTCGGCATGGGTGCGGAAGGTCGCCAGCGCCTCGGGCGTCGGCCTGGGGTCGAGCATCGCTTCCCACCGCGCGCGCACATCGTCGGGCTGGAAGGCGTAGAGCACGACGCCCGACGCCGCCTGCAACAGCGGCCGGCGATAGCCGACCCGGACCGAGAAGCCGAGCTGGTCGGCCGATTCCATCCGCGCGATGACCGCCATGTCGCCCATGGTGTGCACCGCGACATGGCACGATTGGCCGGTTTCCTGCGCCAGCTGCCGCATCTCGGGCAGCGCGACCTCGATCAGATAGCGGGTGCGCGGCTGGTTCATGCCGAGCGAGAACAATCGGTCGCTGAGCGTATAGCCGTCCCCGCCCGCCTCGGTCGTCAGATAGCCGCGATATTCCAGCACCTGCACCATGCGGAACAGCTCACCATGCGATCGGCCCAAGCGCTGCACGATCTGCGTCAGCGTCAGCGGGGTCGTCACCCCGGCCAGCAGTTCGAGGATGTCGAGCCCCTTTTCCAGCGCGGGCGCGCGGTAGCGGCGGTCGTCGGCGGCTTCGGCATCGGCGGTGTCGGCGGGCGTCGCGGCGGTCTTGCTCGTCATGGCGCGGACCTTTGCCGGAAACGAAAGGGTACGCAACCCGAGGGTGCGCGACGCCATCACCGCTGCGATGCACAAAGTCGTGGTATGTTGTATCATATTACGCTACCGGATCGAGTCTCGATAAACTGGAGTGCTTCGCAATGTTCCGTCCCGCCCTGTGGCTGTCGACCACCGCCCTGGCCCTGCCCGCCGCCGCCTTTGCCCAGAGCACGACCGCGCAGGGCACCGCGACGACGACCGACGGCTATCATAGCGAGGCCCCGCCCGAGATCATCATCACTGCCCCCTATCAGCGCAACCAGGCCGATATCCTGTCGGGCACCAGCGTGCTGAGCGGCGAGAATCTGACCCGCGAACTGCGCCCGACCATCGGTGAGACGCTGGCCCGCCAGCCCGGCGTATCGGCGACCAGCTTCGGCCCCAACGCGTCGCGCCCGGTGCTGCGCGGCCTGCAGGGCGAGCGCGTGCGCGTGCTGACCGACGGCATCGGCAGCTTCGACGTGTCCAACACCTCGGTCGACCACGCCGTCGCGATCAATCCGCTGACCGCCGACCGGATCGAAGTGCTGCGTGGCCCCTCGGCGCTGCTGTTCGGGTCGTCGGCGATCGGCGGCGTGGTCAACGTCATCGACAGCCGCATCCCGCGCCGGGTGCCCGACGAACCGATCCATGTCGACGCGATCGCCACCTATGGCTCCGCCGCGAACGAGCGCAATGCGTCGGCGGCGGTCGACGTGCCGGTGACCGACAAGGTCGTGTTCCACCTCGACGGCACCTATGGCAAGACCGACGACCTGCGCACCGGCGGCTACCTGTTGTCGCGCCCGTTGCGGGCGCAGGCGGCGGCGAGCGACGAGGCGGAGGTGCGCGAGCTGGCCGACCTGCGCGGGCGGCTGCCCAATTCGCAGTCGCGGATGTGGGAAGTGGCCGGCGGTGCCGCGATCGTGACCGATACCGGCAATCTCGGCTTCTCGGTCAGCCATCTCGACAATCGCTACGGCGTGCCCGAGCGGTTCGACGTCGCCGAGCATGACCACGACCATGAAGGCGAAGAAGGGGGCGAGGAAGAGGGTCACGGCCACGAGCAGGTGACGCTGCACGTCCGCCAGACCCGCGCCGACATGCGCGCCGAGGTGAATACCGGCGACGGCTTCATCGAAAAGCTGCGCGTGCGCGGCGGCATCGCCGATTACCGCCATGACGAGATCGAGGATACCGGCGAGATCGGCACCAGCTTCTACAATCGCGGGCTGGAAGCGCGTGTCGAGGCGGTGCAGGCGGCACGCGGCGCATGGCGCGGCGCGTTCGGCGGGCAGATGTATATCCGCGACCTGAACATCATCGGCGAAGAGAAATTCATTCCCAAAAGCGAGACGCAGCAATTCGGCCTGTTCACGCTCCAGTCGTTCGACCTAGGCGCGTTCCGTGCCGAAGCGGGCGGGCGCTATGAATATTCGGTCGCCCGCGCCGCGGCCGATATCGATCTCGGCAACGACAATATCCGCCGCCGCTTCAACAGCTTTTCCGGCTCGCTCGGCGCCAGTGTCGGGCTGGCGGACAATGTCCGTTTCGGCCTGAACGCCAGCCATACCGAACGTGCGCCCTCGGCCGAGGAACTGTTCGCCAACGGCCCGCATGCCGGCACGCAGGCGTTCGAAATCGGCAACCCGGGCTTTGCCAAGGAAATCAGCGACGGGCTGGAAGCGACGCTGAAGGGGTCGGGCGACGGCTACAGCTTCGGGTTGTCGGCCTATCACAACTGGTTCCGCAACTTCATCTACGAGAACCCGACCGGCGAGGAGGAAGATCACCTGCCGGTGTTCCAATATTCGCAGGCGGATGCGCGGCTGTGGGGGTTCGAGGCGGAGGCATCGGCGCGCGTCGCGACCTTCGGCGAGACGGCGATCAATATCGACGGCCTGGCCGATTATACCCGCGCGACGATCGTCGATCGCGGCCCCGCCCCGCGCATCCCGCCGCTGCGCGTGCTGGGCGGTGTCGAGGCGCAGGGCCGGCTGGTGCAGGTGCGCGGCGAGGTCGAGCATGTGACCGCGCAGGACCGTGTCGCCGAGCTGGAGACGGTGACGCCGGCCTATACGATGGTCAACGCCTCGGTCTCGCTGCGGCCGTTCGGGCGCGACAGCAAGACGACGCTGATGGTGTCGGCGAACAATATCTTCGACGTCGAGGCGCGGCGGCATGCCAGCTTCCTCAAGGACTTCGCTCCGCTGGCCGGGCGCGATATCCGGGTGACGGCGCGACTGGCGCTGTAAGGCCTGGCAACAACGATCCGTACCCCCGCGCAGGCGGGGGTCCAGGGTTATGGCCACGAGGCTTCGGCTCGGTTGGGCTCTGGGCCCCCGCCTTCGCGGGGGCACGTTCTCTTTACGGTCCGGCGATGGTTCCCCATTCGCCGCCGCGCGCCTATCTACCTGTCCATGTCCCGCGCCCGCGTCCTCCTGCTCAACGCTGCACTCGGGCCGCTCGACTACCGCGTGCCGCATGGCATGACCGTCGAACCCGGCTCGATCGTCACCGCCCCGCTCGGCCCCCGGCAGTTGCTGGGCGTGGTGTGGGATGCCGAGCGGCTGGCGGCGGAAGAGGTCGGCGACAACCGGCTGCGCCCGCTGCTGGCGGCCGCCGACGTGCCGCCGATCGCGGCGCCGCTTCGCCGGTTGGTGGAGTGGACGGCGGGCTATTATCTCGCCGCGCCGGCATCGGTGCTGCGCATGTGCCTTGCCTCCACCTCGGCGCTGGAGGGGGCGAAGCTCGCCATCGAATATCGTG
Organism: Sphingomonas hankookensis; assembly: GCF_028551275.1. Taxonomy (NCBI): domain Bacteria; kingdom Pseudomonadati; phylum Pseudomonadota; class Alphaproteobacteria; order Sphingomonadales; family Sphingomonadaceae; genus Sphingomonas; species Sphingomonas hankookensis. The sequence goes on along the minus strand of NZ_CP117025.1, from coordinate 1,154,578 downwards.
CGACCGGCGTGGTGCCCGACCGCATGACGGCACAACGCGAACAGGCGCTGGAGCGGATCGGCGAGCGGCGCGGGCTGGTGCGCGAACTGGCTGCCATCGCCGATGTGTCCGACGCGGTGATTCGGGGGCTGGTCAAGCTCGGCGCGATCGAGGCGGTGTCGGTCGATATCGACCAGCCCTATCCGACCCCCGACCCCGACCATCACCAGCCGGCACTTTCCGACGACCAGCAGGCGGCCGCCGACCGGCTGACCGGGGCGGTCGATGCGCACGCCTTCCACCCCTTCCTGCTCGACGGCGTCACCGGATCGGGCAAGACCGAAGTGTATTTCGAAGCAGTCGCGGCGGCGATCCGGCAGGATCGGCAGGTGCTGGTGCTGCTCCCCGAAATCGCGCTGACCGAACCGTTCCTCAAGCGCTTCACCGCGCGCTTCGGCTGCGAGCCGGTGCCGTGGCACAGCGACCTGCGCTCGACCCAGCGGCGCCGGGCGTGGCGCTCCATCGCCAGCGGACAGGCGAAGGTCGTGGTCGGCGCGCGTTCGGCGCTGTTCCTGCCCTATGCCAATCTCGGGCTGATCGTCGTCGACGAAGCGCACGAGACGAGCTTCAAACAGGAAGAAGGGGTGCATTATCACGCCCGCGACGTGGCGGTGATGCGCGGGCTGTTCGAGAAATGCCCGGTGATCCTTGCCAGCGCCACGCCGGCGATCGAGACGCGGCAACAGGTGGTGCAGGGCCGCTATACCGAGGTGAAGCTGCCCGGTCGCTATGGCAAGGCGCAACTGCCGACGATCGAGGCGATCGACCTGATCGAGCAACCGCCCGAACGCGGTCGCTGGATCGCGGCACCTTTGGTCAAGGCGATCGACGAGACGCTGGGCCGACACGAACAGGCGCTGCTGTTCCTCAACCGGCGCGGCTATGCGCCGCTGACCTTGTGCCGCTCGTGCGGGCATCGCTTCCAATGTCCCAATTGCACGGCGTGGATGGTCGAGCACCGGCTGATCCACCGGCTGTCGTGCCATCATTGCGGGCATGTCATTCCGACGCCGCGCGCCTGCCCCGAATGCCAGGCGGAGGACGCGCTGGTCGCGTGCGGTCCCGGCGTCGAGCGGATCGCGGACGAGGCGGCGGCGCTGTGGCCGACCGCGAAGATCGCCATCGTCACCTCCGACACCATCTGGTCCCCGGCCAAGGCGGCGGAGTTCGTGGGCCGGATGGAGGCGGGTGACATCGACATCGTCGTCGGCACGCAGCTGGTGACCAAGGGTTATCATTTTCCCAACCTGACCTGTGTCGGGGTGATCGACGCCGATCTGGGGCTGCAGGGCGGCGACCTGCGCGCGTCGGAGCGGACGTTCCAGCAGATCGCGCAGGTGGCGGGTCGGGCGGGGCGCGGGACCAAGCCCGGCCATGTCTATATCCAGACGACGCAGCCGGGCGCGCCGGTGATGCAGGCGTTGATCTCGGGCGATGCCGACAGCTTCTATGCCGCAGAGACCGAAGCGCGCGAGGAGGCGGGCGTGCCCCCCTTCGGCCGCTATGCCGCGATCATCGTGTCGTCGGAGGACAAGGGCGCGGCGGAGGCGACCGCCCGCGCGATCGGCCGCGCCGCACCGCAGGTGGAGGGGTGTCACGTCTATGGCCCCGCCCCCGCGCCGCTCGCCATGCTGCGCGGGCGGCACCGCTTCCGCCTGCTGGTGCATGCCACCCGCAGCCTCGACGTGCAGGACGTGATCCGCGACTGGCTGGACGGGGTCGAATGGGGGACGAAGGTGCGGGTGGCGGTGGACGTCGATCCGTATAGTTTCGTGTAGCTTCCTGCGTGATCCGTGCCCCCGCGCAGGCGGGGGTCCAGAGCCACTCACGTCACGCTTTGTTACTCTGGATCCCCGCCTGCGCGGGGATACGGAAACGAGCCCCCCCTTGCCCCGCGCCCTACTTTCGCCGAAACGGCGGCGTCATGGGGAAAGACGGGATGCCGATCATGCGATTGCTGACCTGCTGGCTGGCGGCGCTGGCCGCGTTGCTGGTGTTCACCGCACCGGCCCACGCCGACGATGTGTCGGCGGCGGCGCGCGGCGTCGTGCGGGTCGTGGTGATCGCGACCGTCGATGGCGAAATGGTCGATGTCGAACACGGCACCGGCTTCGCCATCGCGCCCGGCCGGATCGTCACCAACGCGCATGTCGTCGAACTGCTGGAACGCTATCCCGGCGAAGCGGTCGTCGGCGTGGTCCCGTCGGAGGGCGACAAGTCGTTCGAGGGCCGCGTGCTGCGCATCGACAAGTCGCGCGACCTGGCGCTGATCGAGGTCGGCGGCGTGCGCCTGCCCCCGCTCACCCTTTATACCGGGCCGCTGGGCGAGAGCGATCCGCTGATCGCGCTCGGCTATCCGGGGAATGTCGATCTCGCCACCGCCCGGTCAGCGGATGATTTCGTAACGCCGACCGCGCCGGTGCGCTCGCAGGGCGTGATGTCGGGCAACCGCACGCTGGAGGGGACCGCCGTGCTGGTCCACACCGCCAGCATCGCGCGCGGCAATTCTGGCGGGCCGCTGCTCGACCGGTGCGGCCGGGTGCTGGGCGTCAATTCTGCGCTGACCCGCGGCGAAGAGGGTGACGCGAGCTTCGCCTTCGCCATTGCGGACGCCGAACTAATCGCGTTCCTGCGCGAGGCGAGCCAGCCCGTCTCGACCATCACCACCCCCTGCCTGACGCTGGCCGATGCCGATGCGCGCGACCGAGCCGATGCCGAACGGCAGAGCATCGAGGATCGCGAGCGCGCCCGTGCCGCCGCCGAACGCGCCCGCGACGACCGCGAAGCCGCGCTGGAAAAGGCCCGCGCCGACAATGCCGAGACTCGCGAGAACATGATCGCCATCGCCGCCGTACTGCTGGCGCTGTCGGTGCTGGCAGCCGGCTATGCCGGGATGCTGGCAACGCGGCGGCTGAAGAAGCAGAAGCGGCAGGCGCGGCTGGCGGCGATCGCGGGCGGGGTGTTCTTCGTCGCGGCGGTCGCGACGTTCGTGCTGCGGCCCGATTTCGATCCCGAATCGGTTGCCCCCGCCGACGAATCGGGCAGCACCGCCGCGACCCGTGCGACGCCGCTGTCGGGCGCGCTGCAATGCGCGCTGGTGCCCGAACGCAGCCGGATCATCCAGCCGCCAGTCGAAACCGTCCGCTTCGATTGGCGGGCGGACGGGTGCATGAACGGCCGCACCCAATATGCCGAGGCCCCGGGCGGCGGCTGGGAACGGATTCTCGTGCCGAACGAGGATGCGACGGTGTCGGTTCTGCGCTTCGATCCGGTCAGCGGCAGCTATACCAACAGCCGTTACCTGTTGTCGGCCGACGCGATGGAGCGGGCGCGGACGCTGCGCGGACAGGTACAGCAAAAGGCCTGCGCCGCCGACACCGGCGGACGCGCCGCGCTGGCGACGCAGCAATCGGCGATTCGGACGGCGTTGCCCGCGCAGGTGAACGAACGGCTGGTGTATCGCTGCACGGCGGCGAAGTAACCTTCTCCGGGCATTACCGTACCCCCGCGTAGGCGGGGGTCCAGCGTTACAAGCGCTGCCGGTCGCGGCTCTGGATCCCCGCCTGCGCGGGGATACGAGCTGACCCGAAATCGGGACATGTCATTCCCCGTTCAGCTTGGGTTCGAATCGGATTGAGCGAACCGACCTCCCACAAAGCTTGCGAAATCGTGACACCGATGCTAGCGGCCCCACGACCCATCGGGGGCGCATGGGCCGGTCAGCGGCGCGACATCGGTCGCGACGGCGGTTGGAATGGCGGCCCCCTTTCATGCATGGGATTTTGAAGTTGACCCCTGACAAGGACGCGCGCGTGGAGACATCCGGCGGAACTACTGGTGGCGGCGGTACGATCCAGGCGAGCCTGGGCGGCCGCTATGCGACCGCGCTGTTTGACCTCGCCCGGCAGCAGGGCCAGCTGACGGCTGTCGAATCGAGCCTGAAGACGGTGTCGTCGGCCATGACCGAGTCGGCGGACCTGTCGGCGCTGGTGAAAAGCCCGCTGGTCGGTCGCGACGACGCGGCCCGCGCCATTGCCGCGCTGGTCCCGGTGCTGGGCCTCGACCCGCTGACCGCCAATTTCCTCGGCGTACTGGCGCAGAATCGTCGCCTGGGCGACCTGCCCGCGATCATCCGCGCGTTCCGCGACCTCGCCGCCCGTTCGCGGGGCGAGACCAATGCGGAAGTCGTTTCGGCCCACCCGCTGGACGATTCTCAGGTCGACGCGCTCAAGCAGCAGCTGCGTCACCGCGTCGGCCGCGAGGTCGCGATCGACCTGAAGGTCGACCCCACTCTCCTTGGCGGACTGGTCGTGAAGATCGGCAGCCAGATGATCGATAGCTCGATCAAGACCCGACTGAACACGCTCGCGCACGCGATGAAAGGCTGAACATGGATATCCGCGCCGCAGAAATCTCGAAGGTCATCCGCGACCAGATCGCCAATTTCGGCACCGAAGCGCAGGTTTCGGAAGTCGGCCAGGTGCTGTCGGTCGGTGACGGCATCGCCCGCATCCACGGGCTCGACAACGTCCAGGCGGGCGAAATGGTCGAGTTCGGCGGCGGCATCCAGGGCATGGCGCTGAACCTCGAAGCCGATAACGTCGGCGTCGTGATCTTCGGATCGGACTCGTCGATCAAGGAAGGCGACACCGTCAAGCGCACCGGCACCATCGTCGACGTTCCGGTCGGCAAGGGCCTGCTGGGTCGCGTGGTCGATGGTCTGGGTAACCCGATCGACGGCAAGGGGCCGATCGTTTCGGAACAGCGCGCCCGCGTCGACGTGAAGGCGCCGGGCATCATCCCGCGCCAGTCGGTCAGCGAACCGATGCAGTCGGGCCTGAAGGCGATCGACGCCCTCGTGCCGGTCGGCCGTGGCCAGCGCGAACTCATCATCGGCGATCGTCAGACCGGCAAGTCGGCGGTCGCGATCGACACCTTCATCAACCAGAAGACGGCGAATGCCGGCTCGGATGAATCCAAGAAGCTGTACTGCGTCTATGTCGCGGTCGGCCAGAAGCGCTCGACCGTCGCCCAGCTGGTGCGCACGCTCGAAGAAAACGGCGCGATGGAATATTCGATCGTCGTCGCCGCAACCGCGTCGGACCCGGCTCCGCTGCAGTACCTTGCGCCCTACACCGGCACCGCGATGGGCGAATATTTCCGCGACAACGGGATGCACGGCCTGATCGTGTTCGACGATCTGTCGAAGCAGGCGGTCGCCTATCGCCAGATGTCGCTGTTGCTGCGCCGTCCGCCGGGTCGCGAAGCCTATCCGGGTGACGTGTTCTACCTGCACAGCCGCCTGCTGGAGCGCGCCGCCAAGATGTCGGACGCCAATGGCGGCGGCTCGCTGACCGCGCTGCCGATCATCGAAACCCAGGCGGGCGACGTGTCGGCCTATATCCCGACCAACGTGATCTCGATCACCGACGGCCAGATCTTCCTCGAAACCGACCTGTTCTTCGCCGGCATCCGCCCCGCGATCAACGTCGGCCTCTCGGTCAGCCGCGTGGGTTCGGCCGCGCAGACCAAGGCGATGAAGAAGGTCGCGGGCAGCATCAAGCTGGAGCTGGCCCAGTATCGCGAAATGGCCGCCTTCGCGCAGTTCGGCTCGGACCTCGACGCGTCGACGCAAAAGCTGCTGAACCGCGGTGCGCGTCTGACCGAGCTGCTCAAGCAGGCGCAGTTCTCACCGATGCCGTTCGAGGAGCAGGTCGCGTCGATCTTCGCCGGCACGCAGGGCTATCTCGACACCGTTCCGGTGAACGACGTCGTCCGCTACGAACAGGCGATGCTGTCGGATCTGAAGGCGAACCACCCGCAGGTGCTGGCCAAGATCCGCGACACCAAGGATCTGGGCGACGAGGCGAAGTCGGGGCTGAAGGCCGCGCTCGACCAGTTCGCGAAGACCTTCGCGTAACCATCAGGCCCTCTCCCCTCCAGGGGAGAGGGTTGGGAGAGGGGCGAGCGGGACCGTCGTTGCGACAGCCCCCTCTCCCCGACCCTCTCCCCGCAGGCGGGGAGAGGGAGTAGGGAAGACAAATGGCTAGTCTCAAGGCCCTGAAACTGCGCATCGGCTCGGTGAAGTCGACGCAGAAGATCACCAAGGCGATGAAGATGGTCGCCGCCGCCAAGCTGCGCCGTGCGCAGGAGGCGGCCGAGGCCGGTCGCCCCTATGCCCAGCGGGTCGAACAGGTCGTCGCCAGCCTGGCGAGCACCGCGCAGATCACCGAGGGCAGCTCGCCGCTGCTCGCCGGCACCGGCCGCGATCAGGTTCACCTGTTCGTCGTCGCGACGTCGGACAAGGGGCTGGCCGGCGCGTTCAATTCGAACATCGCCCGTCTCGCCCGTCGTCGTGCGCTCGAGCTGCAGGCCGAGGGCAAGACCGTCAAGTTCCTGACCATCGGTCGCAAGGGTCGCGCGGTGCTGGCCCGCCAGTTCCGCGACGGGTTCGTCCATGCGGTCGAGCCGGGCGATCTGGGCAAGCTGACCTTCGCCGATGCGAAGGGCTATGCCGACGACCTGATCCGCCGCTACGAAGCGGGCGAGTTCGACGTCGCGCACCTGTTCTACGCCACGTTCAAGACGGTACTGACGCAGGAGCCGACCGAGCAGCAGCTGATCCCGGTCAAGATTCCCGACGCGACCAAGGCGCCGGCCGCCGACGCGGTGGTCGAATATGAGCCGAGCGAGGAAGCAATTCTCGACAGCCTGCTGCCGACCAACATCGCGGTGCAGATCTATCGCGCGATCCGCGAGAATGCGGCGTCGGAGCAGGGGTCGAAGATGACGGCCATGGACAATGCCACGCGCAATGCGGGCGACCTCATCAACCGCCTGACCATCGAATATAACCGCACCCGCCAGGCCGCGATCACGACCGAACTGGTCGAGATCATCTCGGGCGCCGAAGCGCTGTGATCCGCCGTGCCGTCCTGCTGGCGCTCGTCGCCATGCTGGCCGGCTGCGGTCAGCCTGCTGCCGACAAGGCGGCGGAGAAGCCGCGCGCGACGCCGACGCCGTTCGTCACCGGCGGCTGGGCGACGGTGCTCGGCGACGCGCCGCGCACGATCGAGCTGCTGAACGGCATGGGTTTCCGCCTGTCGGCCTATGCGCCGGAGGGCGGCGCCTTCGTCGCCACGGCGCAGCCGACGCCGATGGCCGACCCGTCGATCAAGCCGGTCAATACCGCCAACCTGAGCGTGACCGGCGATGCCCAGCGGATCGGCGAATTGCGCTTCACGCTCGACATCGTGAACCTCGATTCCAGCCCGTTCGCGAAGGACCAGTTCATCCGCTGGGTGAACCGGCCGCTGGCATCGATGGCGCTGCCGGGGCAGGATGTCGTCGAAAAGGCGATCCGTACCGAAAGCCCCGCCTCGGGCAACCTGCCCGGCGCGGACTATACAGTTACCCGTGAACCGATCGACGGCGGACGTCGCCTGATCGTGACCTTTACCCGTCCCGGCCGCCAAGCCGGGGACAGCCACCCGAGGAACCCGTAATGGCAACCGCCGCAGACACCTACGCCCCGCAGGGCAGCACCAACAATACCGGCCGCATCAGCCAGGTGATCGGCGCGGTCGTCGACGTGACGTTCGACGGCGAACTGCCCGCCATCCTGTCGGCGCTCGAAACCGACAATAACGGCAACCGGCTGGTCCTCGAAGTCGCGCAGCATCTGGGCGAGAACACCGTCCGCACGATCGCGATGGACGCGACCGAAGGCCTGACGCGCGGTCAGTCGGTCAAGGACACCGGTTCGCAGATCCGCGTTCCGGTCGGCCCGAAGACGCTCGGCCGCATCCTGAACGTCGTCGGCGAGCCGATCGACGAGCGCGGGCCCGTCGGCGCGGAAACCACCGCCCCGATCCATGCCAAGGCGCCGGAATTCGTCGACCAGTCGACCGAGAGCGCGATCCTCGTCACCGGCATCAAGGTCATCGACCTGCTCGCCCCCTACGCGAAGGGCGGCAAGATCGGCCTGTTCGGCGGCGCGGGCGTCGGCAAGACGGTTCTCATTCAGGAACTCATCAACAACATCGCCAAGGGCCATGGCGGCACGTCGGTATTCGCGGGCGTCGGTGAGCGTACCCGCGAGGGCAACGACCTGTACCATGAATTCCTCGACGCGGGCGTCATCGCCAAGGATGCCGAGGGCAATCCGACGAGCGAGGGGTCGAAGGTCGCGCTGGTATACGGCCAGATGAACGAGCCGCCGGGCGCCCGCGCGCGCGTCGCGCTGTCGGGCCTGACGATCGCCGAATATTTCCGCGACGTCGAAGGGCAGGACGTGCTGTTCTTCGTCGACAACATCTTCCGCTTCACCCAGGCGGGCTCGGAAGTGTCGGCGCTGCTCGGCCGCATTCCCTCGGCGGTGGGCTATCAGCCGACGCTGTCGACCGACATGGGCGCGCTGCAGGAACGCATCACTTCGACCAACAAGGGCTCGATCACCTCGGTGCAGGCGATCTACGTCCCCGCGGACGATTTGACCGATCCGGCGCCGGCGACCTCGTTCGCCCACCTCGACGCGACGACCGTGCTCAACCGCGCGATCTCGGAACTCGGCATCTATCCGGCGGTCGATCCGCTCGATTCGACCAGCCGCGTTCTCGAACCGCGCACGGTCGGGCAGGAGCATTACGACACGGCGCGCGCCGTGCAGTCGCTGCTCCAGCGCTACAAGTCGCTGCAGGACATCATCGCCATCCTCGGCATGGACGAGCTGAGCGAAGAGGATAAGGTCACGGTCGCCCGCGCCCGCAAGATCCAGAAGTTCCTCAGCCAGCCGTTCCACGTCGCCGAAGTCTTCACCGGCATCAGCGGCAAGTTCGTCGCGCTGGAAGACACGGTGAAGTCGTTCAAGGCGGTCGTCGAAGGTGAATATGACCATCTGCCGGAATCGGCCTTCTACATGGTCGGCGGCATCGACGAGGTCGTCGCCAAGGCGCAGAAGATGGCGCAGGACGCGTAATTCGATCTCCCTCTCCCCGCTTGCGGGGAGAGGGTCGGGGAGAGGGGCAGTCGGAACCTCTCGGCCGAAACCCCCTCTCCCCTGCCCTCTCCCCTGAAGGGGAGAGGGAGTGAGGTTCTAACTATGCTGCACTTCGAACTCGTGACCCCCGAAAAGCTGGTGCGGTCGGAATCGGTCTATATGGTCACCGTACCGGGCACCGAAGGCGACTTCGGCGTGCTGGAGGGCCATGCCCCGTTCATGTCGACGATCCGTGACGGCGACGTCCTGATCCAGCGCTCCGAAAAGGGCGAGGCGGAACGCATCGCGATCCGTGGCGGCTTTGCGGAGGTGACCGCCAAGGGGCTGACGATCCTCGCCGAACAGGCCGGGTAACGGCTTTCCGGTATCGGGTTAAGGCGGACGCCGCGTCGGACCGAGGTTCGGCGCGGCGTTCGTGTTTTGGGCTAGCGGTCGAGGGACACATTGCCCCCCTTCGTCACCCCGGGCTTGACCCGGGCTCCCGCTTTGTTGCGGCGGCTCGAAGAAGAAGCGGGACCCCGGATCAAGTCCGGGGTGACGTTGAGAATGGGTCAGACGTCAGGTTTCCCGCACCGCCCTACCCACGCGGATGCGCATTCCGGTACACGTCCAGCAAATGCGCGGCATCGACCGCCGTATAAATCTGCGTCGACGACAGGCTGGCATGGCCCAGCAACGCCTGCAGCGAGCGCAGGTCCGCGCCGCGCCCTAGCAGATGCGTCGCGAAGCTGTGGCGCAGCGCGTGGGGACTGGTGCGGTCGCCCAACCCCAGCGCGACGCGCGCGGTGCGCACCGCCTTGCGCACCACGCCTGCGTCAAGCGGGCCGCCCTTCGCCCCCCGGAACAGCGGCGCATCGCGCGCGGTGCCCCATGGTTGCTGCGCGACATAAGCCTCTACCGCCGCACGGACCGGCGGCAGCAGCGGCACCATGCGCGTCTTGTCGCGCTTGCCGGTCACGACCAGCGTCTCGCCGAGCGGCAGCACGCAACCGGTCAGCGACAGCGCCTCGCCGATGCGCAGGCCGGCACCGTAGAGCAGCAGCAGGATCGCCCAATCGCGCGCGCCGATCCATGGCTCGGCGGCAGCATCGGCTACTTCTTCAGCCAGCGCGACGGCGTCGTCGGGCGAAATCGGGCGGGGAACGTTCTTCGCGACGCGGGGACCACGCAGCGGCGGTGCTTCGCCCCCGGTAAAAGCGATGAAGGCCCGCACCGCCGACAATTCGCGCGCAGCGGCGGCATTACCCAAGCCCTGCTCGCGGCGATGGGCGAGGAAGGCGCGCAGGTCGGCGGCGGTGAGGTGATGCAGCGCGGCGGCATCAACCGCCCCGCCCCAATGCCCCTGCAGGAAGGCGATCAGCCGTTCGGCGGTCGCGGCATAGGCCCGGACGGTATGCGTCGATCGGCGACGGTCGCGGGCGAGATGGGTGGCGAAAGCCAGCGGCAGCGGCTGCGTCATGGCCGAATGATAGCGCCATGCCGCAGCCGCTGTCGAACCCGGATCAGCCGATCTTCTGGCCCGACTTGGCCCAATCGGCCATGAAGCCTTCGATGCCCTTGTCGGTCAGCGGATGCTTGACCAGCGCGCGGATGACCGACGGCGGGGCGGTCATCACATCGGCGCCGAGCTTGGCCGATTCGAGGACGTGGATCGGATGCCGGACGCTGGCGACGAGGATTTCGGTGCCGAAGTCGTAATTGTCATAGATCAGACGGATGTCGCTGATCAGCCCCATGCCGTCGAAGCCGATATCGTCGTGACGGCCGACGAAGGGCGAGACGAAGGTCGCGCCGGCCTTGGCGGCCAGCAACGCCTGGTTGGCCGAGAAGCACAGGGTGACATTGACCATCGTGCCGTCGTCGGTCAGTGCCTTGCAGGTCTTCAGGCCATCGATGGTCAGCGGCACCTTCACCGCGACATTGTCGGCGATCTTGCGCAGGATTTCGGCCTCGCGCATCATGCCTTCATGGTCGAGCGCGACCACTTCGGCCGATACCGGCCCGGGGGTGATCGAGCAGATTTCGGCGACCACTTCGAGGAAGTCGCGCCCCGACTTGTGGATCAGCGACGGGTTGGTGGTGACGCCGTCGAGCAGGCCGGTATCGGCCAGTTCGCGGACGTCGTTGGTATCGGCGGTGTCGACGAAGAATTTCATGGGACTCGGGTTCCTGGCGGATGGAGGCGATGCGCGCCCCATCGCGCATCGCCGCCGCCGGGGCAAGGTTTGCCGGGGATGACAAGGAGACACGCTACGTCACCCGGGACTTGATCCGGGGTAACGAAAACGACTGGTGTCATCTCAGCACGAGCCCGCCCCTTTTCCTAGCGCTCGCGATTCAGTATTTGCGCGCGCATGACCGCGCCGAAACCCGAATGGGCCCCCCACGCCGCCGTATGGATCGGCTATCCCAGCCATGCCGAACTCTGGCTGGAGGACCTCGACCCCGCCCGCGACGAAGTCGTCGCCTTTGCCCGCGCCGTCCATGCCGACGGCCGGGGTGAAAAGGTGCTGCTGGTCGCCGCCGATATCGAAGCCGCCGACGATGCGCGGCAGCGCGCGCCGTTCGCCGAGGTCATCATCGAACCGTTCGGCGATATCTGGCTGCGCGATACCGGCCCGATCATCGATGGCGAGGGCACCGCGCGCTGCTTCGGCTTCAATGGCTGGGGCGGCAAATACGACCTGCCCGGCGACGATGATATCGGCCTGCGGCTGGCGCGCGAGCGCGGCCTGCCGGTCGCCGAGCATGACTGGATCGTCGAAGGCGGCGCGCTGGACGGTGACGGCACCGGGCTGGTCGTGACGACCGAACAATGCCTGCTCAACCGCAACCGCAATGTCGATTTCCACCGCACGGATGCCGAGACGCGGCTGCGCGAGGATCTGGGCTATGACCGGGTGCTGTGGCTGGGCGACGGGTTGCTCAACGACCATACCGATGGCCATGTCGACAATCTCGCCCGCTTCGTCGGGCCGAACCGGCTGGCGATCCCGGAAGCGGCGGAGAACGACCCGAACTGGCGCATCTATCAGGACGCTGCCGCCCGCGCGAAGGCGTTCGGCGTGGAGGTGGTGCTGGTTCCCTCGCCCGGCCGCGTGCTGTCGCCGGATGAGGAGATCATTCCGGGCAGCCACATGAATTTCTACATCGGCAATGCCGCGGTGGTCGTACCGCTCTACGGCACCGGGACCGACGATGCGGCCGTCGCGGCCTTTGCCGAGCTCTTCCCGAACCACGAAGTCGTGGGCCTGCGCGCCGATCATATCCTGACCGGCGGCGGCAGCTTCCACTGCATCAGCCAGCAGATTCCGGCGGCTTGATCGCGTTTGCGCTCCGCACCGCGCTGTCCGGGCTGATCGTCGCCGCCGTGGCGCTGATCGCCCGGCGCAGTCCGGCGGCGGGGGCGCTGGTCGCGTCGCTGCCGCTGGTCTCGCTGCTCGGCATGATCTGGCTGTGGCGCGATACGGGCGATGCGGTGCGGCTGGCGACCCATGCGGAGGCGACCTTCTGGTATGTGCTGCCCTCGCTTCCCATGTTCCTGATCGTGCCCGCGCTGCTGCGGCACGGCATCGGCTTCTGGTGGGCGCTCGTCGCCGGTTGCGGTGTCACGATCCTGCTGTATCTGGCCATTATCCCCGTTGCCGCCCGTTTCGGCGTCACGCTTTAGGACCGTCCATGACCGACATCACCGTTGCCGCGCTCCAGCTCGGCTTCACCGCCGATATCGACCGCAACATCGCCAATGTCTCGGCGCTCGTCCGCGAAGCCGCGGCCAGGGGCGCGCAGGTCGTGCTGCCGCCCGAACTGTTCGAAGGCGAATATTTCTGCCGCATCGAAGACGAAGGGCTGTTCGCCAACGCCAAGCCGGTGGCCGAGCACAAGGCGGTGCGCGCGATGCAGGAACTCGCCGGCGAACTGAAGATCGCGATCCCGACCAGCTTCTTCGAACTGGACGGCCATCATCATTACAACAGCCTGGCGATGATCGACCCCGATGGCCGCATCCAGGGCGTGTATCGCAAGAGCCACATCCCCGACGGGCCGGGGTACGAGGAAAAATTCTATTTCCGCCCCGGCAATACCGGGTTCAAGGTGTGGGACGGCCCGGCGAAGCTGGGCGTCGGCATCTGCTGGGACCAATGGTACCCGGAAACCGCGCGCGCGCTGATGCTGATGGGGGCGCAGGTCCTGTTCTTCCCGACCGCGATCGGCAGCGAACCGCACGACACCAGCCTCGACACCGCGCGGCTGTGGCGCCGGGCGATGGTCGGCCACGCCGTGTCGAACGTCGTGCCGGTCGTCGCCGCCAACCGGGTCGGCACCGAACATGGCCAGACCTTCTACGGGACGTCGTTCATCACCGATGAGCGCGGCGACATCGTTGCCGAACTCGACCGCGAGGAGGAGGGCGTCATCACCGCGACCTTCGACCTCGACCGGGTAAAGCGCCACCGTGCGGCGTTCGGATTCTTCCGCGACCGCCGGCCGGAGCTGTACGGGCGGCTGGTGCAGGACATCTGAACCGTCCGGTCTGACTGGACGTCATCCCGGCGAAGGCTAGAATCTCTCGGGAATGGGCGGGACAAGAGCCGCGCCAGGCCCCAGCCTTCGCTGGGGCGACGAATTTGGTCGGATCAATCCTGGAACGATGGCGCGCGCCGTTCCATGCCGGCGCGCACCGCCTCCACCTGATTGGGCTTGCCGAGCAGCGCCTGTTGCTCGGCGCTCTCCGCAGCGAGGATCGTCGCGGCATCCGCTTCGTCGGCCAGGTTCGCCATCCGCTTGGCCGCACGTGCCGCATCCGGGCTGCGTGCGGCGATCGCGCGGGCGAGGACTATAGCCGCCCCGTGCGGGTCGTCGGCCAGTCGCGTGACGAAGCCGGCACGCACCGCCTCTTCCGCCGTGAACTCGCGCGCGGAAAAGGCCAGTTCCCTGAGCAGATCGCTCCGCACGTCACGCCACAGCGCAAAGCCGGCCATGTCGGCGACCAGGCCCCATTTGGCTTCGAGGATCGAGAAGCGGGTGTCGGGTGCGGCGATCTGTATATCGGCGCCGGCCATGATCTGCATCCCGCCGCCGAAGGCGAGGCCATGCACCGCAGCGATCACCGGCATGGGCAGCGTCCGCCAGCCCCAGGCCACCTGCTGCACGCGATTGGCGATGCCATGGCTGCGCGTCGCAAGGTCGATGCCCGCCGCGCCGGCCGCCATGCTCGCCATGTCCAGCCCGGCGCAAAATGCCCGCCCCTCCCCCGACAACACCACACAGCGCATCGATGAATCGCGCAGCGTATCGATTGCGTCGATCAGCGCATCGAACATTTCCAGATCGATCGCATTCATCCTGTCGCCGCGCGTCAGCCGCACATCGGCAATGCCGTCGACCGTCGAAATCGTCACCCGCGTCATGCGGCACCCCTCATCCCGTTTTGTTTCGGGACCTATGCTATCGATCGTCGCCGGCCGGCGATAGTTGCCACGACACGTCCCCCAGCCGGTAGCCCCGGCCGCGATCAGTGTGCAGCATCGGCGGACCGGCCGCATCGAGCTTCGCGCGCAGCCGCGACATCTGCACCTGCACGACATTGGTGCCGGGATCGAAATCCCGGTCCCATAGCGCACGCAACAGCGCCGTACGCGACACCGCGCGGCCAGCATGTTCGGCCAGATGCAGCAACACCGCATATTCGCGCGGCAACAGATGCAGTCTAGTGCCTCCGCGCCACACCCGGTGCGCGGCGCGGTCGATAGTCAGGTCGCCGATGGTCAGCAGCCCGTCGCGGCGGCTGTCGCGCAGCAGCGCCAGCATCCGTGCGACGATCTCGACCGGGTGCGCGCGTTCCAGCACCGCATCGTCGGCGCCCGCATCCAGCCCGGCGGCCAGCGCATCGGCATCCTCGACCAGCAGCATCGCGCGCACCGACCGTTCGCCGCCACGTACCGTCCGCAGCCGCCCCGGCGCGCACCCCTCCCCCCGGTGCCAGCGCGCCAACCGGACCGGGGCATGGGGCGCCTCGGGCAGCGAGCGCAGCACGATGCCCCGCCGACGCGCCGGAACGACCAGCGCGGGAACCGGATCAAGGGCGACGACGACATGCATCGACGACACCCTACCCGCCCATCGCCAGCCGCTTAGGACAACCGCGTCCGATCCGGATCGATCTGTGCCAGCAGCTGTCGGGCATGGCCGGCGATCCGCCGCGACGGGTCGTCCGCCGCGCGCTCCAGCGCGGCCAGCGGATCGGGTCCGGACCGGACCAGCGCGTCGAGCACGGTGATCCGCATCCGGTCGCACGGGTGGCGCGTGGCAAAACTCTCGGCGAGGTCGAGCGCGTCGGGCAGGTCAGCCCCGACGGCCAGCGTCACCAGCGCCTCCGCCGGCGTCGAGGTCAGCACCTGCGCGATGCTGTTGCCGCGAATGTCGAAGCGATATTGGTCGAGCCAGGGCTGAGCCGCGTCATAGCCCAGGATGTTGAGCGATACCGAAAAGGCATCGGGCGGCAGCTGGACATGCACGTCGTCGCGCATCCGGTAGAGCAGCACCTTGCCCGGATCGAGCCGCGAGCGCCCGACATGGCGCAGACCCGCCGGTTCGCCGATGCTGCCGTCGATGGCGGTGACGTCGTAGCGGTAATCGTCGCTCCAATAGCCCGGCCCATGATAGCCGACCGTCAGGAACGGGAAATTATGGTCGTGCGGCAGGTCGTAGAAATAGGCGCCCCGCCCGCCGGCCCGGAGCGCGCGATCCTGCGCCGCCGGCCAGAAATTCGCACGCAGAACGAAGCGGCCATCAGGCGGGCGCAGCAGCAACACCTGTGCACCATAGGCATTGCCGTCGACCTGCCCGCGGCACCGCTGTTTGAGTTCGGCCAGCGCGAGTTCGCCAAGGAAGGTCCGGTTGCGCCCGAGCCGGGCGAGTGCCGGGCCAAGCGACGCGAACGCCTCCTCGTCGCGCACATCGACCGGTTCGGTGGCGAGCAGGTCGACCAGATCGTCCAGCCCGATCGCATCGCCACTGCCCGGGTCGATCACCCGTGCCATGCCGCCCCCATGCGCGCTTCCACCACCGGCAGCATCGCCTGGGCCGCTGATCGGACGTCGGGGTGCGGATCGTCGGTCATCGCGCGCAGCCGGGGCAAGGCGGCACGCGCATCGCAGGCCAGCCATTCGCGCATCGCGTCCCAGCGCACGAAGAAGGCGGGGTCGCGCGACAGCGCGTCGAACACCTCTTCGTCCGCCTGTCCCAGTTCGCGCAACAGCGTCAGCAGCATCGTGCTGCGCGCCGCCGCGTCGTCCAGCGTCGCCACGCGCACCAGCCCACCGCCCGCCCGGTCATATTCGCGCATGAACGGCGCGGCACCGTGGCGCAGCGTGATCGTCACCGACACGATGGGGCCGACCGGTTCGACCAGCAACATCGCGTCGGTCCGTCCGTCCAGCCGCACCACTGCGCCATCGGCCAGGGGCTGCACCGCCAATGGCCGCGCCGGTGCGGCGATGGCACCGTGCCAGCCATCGTCGATCGCGTCGGCCCGCCATCGCCACAGCCGGGCCTCGCCCCCGCGCAGGTAGCGCGTCCACGACACCCGCCCGCCAACGACGACGGTATCGGGCATGACGCGGGCCGCCGGGGCAAGGTGGTCGATCACCGCCATCGTCACGCTGGCAGCCGCCGTCTCGACCAGCACCATGCCGGTGCGCAATGCGTCGCGCTGGCTCTTGAACGGCGGTTCAAGCAGGGGATCGTCCCGCAGCCTTGCGATCCACGGGGCGAGCAGGGCACCGACCCAGCCGGCATCCTGCACCAATGCGCACGCAGCGGCCTCTCCCTCGGCCAGCGTCGTCACATCGGCGAAGCGCGCCGTTACCGCCCGAACCGCCGCATCGTCGGTCCAGTCGCGCGCCACCGCGAGCGACCGCTCCCGCGCCGCCGCGATCGCATCGCGCAACTGTCCATCGATCGGTGCCGGCATCTCAGTTCGGATACATCTCGTACACCAGCATCGCGACGGCGATGATATATTCGAACACCTGATCGCCCGACGCCTCCGCCACGCGGATCGCGCCGGTCGTCGCAACCTGCGTTCCCAGATCGACGATCTCGGCAAGTGGGATGGTGACGATCGGCATGTTCTTCCCCCCGTGACGCGACGGTCGTGCGCCGCGAGCGGGATCCTATGGCCGTGCCGGCCCAAGCCATAGTTACAAGGCTGTTATGGTAGGCCGCTTCATTCCGGCCGCGTTCCGCCCTATGGACCGGAGCATGACTGCCCCCGCCCCTTCGCCCGGCTTCGATCCGGCCCGCTTCTTTTCCGCACGGATCGGCGGGCATGGCACGCGGCTGGGCATCGGATATCAGGCGCATGGCGCCGATTGGTGCGAATTGCTGCTGCCGTTCCGCCCCAACCTGATCGGCGATCCGGCGCGCGGCGTGCTGGCATCGGGACCGATCCTGACGCTGATGGACATGGCGACCAGCGTCGGGGTGTGGCTGAAGCGTGGCGCGTTCCTGCCCCATGCCACGCTCGACCTGCGGATCGATTATCTGCGCCCGGCCACGCCAGAGCGGACCGTCGTCGGGCGCGGCGAATGCTACCGCGTCGCGCGGCAGGTCGCGTTCGTGCGCGGCATTGCCCATGACGGCGACCCGGACGATCCGGTGGCGCATGTCGCGGGCACCTTCATGTTGCTGGACTCGTTCGCATGACCGTGTCGCCCTATGCCGAACTGCTCGGCCTGACCTTCGGCACCGATAATCGCGGCCATCCGCTGGTGACGATGGAGTTCGCCCACGACCTGCTCGGCCGCCCCGGCTTCCTGCATGGCGGCGCGATCGGCGGGATGCTGGAAATGGCGGCATGGGCCACGCTCCGCGCCGCGCTGGGTGAAGAGCAAACGGTCATCAAGCCGATCAACGTCACCATCGACTATATGCGCGGCGGGCGCGAGCGGACGACCTTCGCCGCCGGCGAGGTGACGCGGCTGGGTGGGCGCATCGCCAATGTCACGGCGATCGCATGGCAGGACGACCGCGACCGCCCGATCGCCGGAGCGCGGCTGAACTATCTGCTGAAGCGCTGAATCTACCCGGATATTTTCGCCGGCCGCGATAGTTGTGCGACATTTGGACCGTAGTGGCCCTGTTACCGCAGATGGCGGGCAGGGTGTGGAAGGAATGCGCATGGCGCGGTGGACGTTACTGATACTGGCGCTGGGCACCGCGCCCGCCGATCCGGGTTCGACCGGATCGGCGGGCGCCGGCGGCACCGACACCGAAAGCGACGCGGAAGAGATCGTCGTCACCGGCCGCCTGCCGCCCGGAACGGTGCCGGGCGACATCAAGCCCGAATTGCAGCTCTCCCCTGCCGACATCCGCTCCTATGGTGTCAGCTCGGTCGCCGAACTGGTCACCGAACTCGCTCCGCAATTGCAGTCGGTCCGCGGCGGCCAGCCGGTGTTCCTCGTCAATGGCCGCCGCTCGGCCGGTTTCCAGGAAATTCGCGACCTGCCGACCGAAGCGATCCTGCGCGTCGACATCCTGCCCGAGGAAGTCGCGCTCAAATATGGCTATCGCTCGGACCAGAAGGTCATCAACTTCGTGCTGCGCCCGCGCTTCCGCAGCTATACCGGCGAGTTGCAGGGCGGCGCGCCGACCGATGGCGGGTCGAGCAACTTCGAGGTCGAGGGCGGTCTGGTCCGCATCGACCAGGACAAGCGCTTCAACCTGAACCTGCAGGCCGAAACCACGTCCAACCTGCTGGAAAGCGAACGCGGGATCATCCCGAACACCAGCGGCACACCCTTCGACCTGCGCGGCAACGTGACCTCGACGGTCAGCGGCGCGCCGGTCGATCCGACACTCAGCGCGCTGGCGGGCACGCCGGTCATCGTCGCGGCAGTACCGACGGGCACGCCGACGCTGGCAGGCTTTGCGGCCGGGGCGAACAATCCGAACATCACCGACACCACGCCGTTCCGCACCCTGACCGGCGCAACCGACCGGCTTTCGGCGAACGGCGTCTATGCGCGCAGCATCTTCGGCAATGTCGCCGCGACCGTCACGACGCGGGTCGAACATACCCGCACGGAATCGCTGCTGGGCCTGCCCGGCGTCTCGCTGACATTGCCGGGCAATACGCCCTTCTCGCCCTTTGCCAGCGACGTGATCGTCCGGCGCTTCGCCGATACCGATCCGCTGATGCGCAATGCCGAGACGACGACGGCCAATGCCGCGCTGGCGCTGAACGGCGATATCGGCCGGTGGCGCTGGACGGTGAACGGCAATTACGACCGGACCGAAACCAGCACCCGCACCGAACGCGGCGTCGATGTGTCGGACGTCCAGAGCGCGGTGACCGCCGGCGCGTTCAGCCCGTTCGGCGATCTGGGCAACCTGATCCGCACCGCCGACCGCGCGAAATCGGTGTCGAGCGCGGCCGGGCTGAACGCGCTGATCGCTGGGTCCCCCTTCTCGCTGCCCGCCGGCGACGCCAATAGCAGCATCCGGGTGGCGGCGACGACGACCGACTTCACCAGCGATTCGCTGCGTGCCGGCATCGCCAATTCGACCAGCCTCGGCCGCGATACCGCGTCGATCCGCGCCAATATCGACCTGCCGATCGCCAATGCCGCACGCGACGTGCTGTCGGCGCTCGGCCGGCTGTCGCTCAACGCCAATGCGGAGGTCGAGCAGCTGTCGGACTTCGGCACGCTGACGACGCTCGGCTATGGCATCAACTGGCAGCCGATCACCGCGATCCGCCTGCTGGCGTCGGTCAGCCACGAAGAGAACGCCCCGACGCAGCAGCAGCTGGGCAACCCGCTCATCACCACGCCTTTCGTCCGGACGTTCGACTATGTCAGCGGCACGACGGTCGACGTTACCACCATCACCGGCGGCAATCCCGACCTGGTGTCGAGCGACAGCCGGGTCATCAAGCTGGGGTTGAACGTGAAGCCGTGGACCGAGCGCGATATCTCGCTCCAGTTCGACTATACCGACAGCCGGATCGACAATCCGATCCAGAGCTTCCCGGCGATCACCGCCGATATCCAGGCGGCGTTTCCCGACCGGTTCGTGCGCGGTGGCACGCTGTTGAGCGTAGACACGCGTCCGATCAACTTCGCCCGCGCCGACAGCAGCCAGCTGCGCTGGGGCATCAATTTCTCGAAGCGGGTGACGACCGCGCGCTCGCGCCAGTTCGAGGCACTGCGCCAGCAGCGGATGGAACAGCGCCGTGCGGCACGCGAAGCAGCGGAAGCCAATGGCGCGCCGCCGCCGGGCGATGCACCGCCACCGCCGCCGCCGGGTGAAGGTCGCGGCCCCGGTGGCGAAGGCCGCGGTCCGGGTGGTGAAGGCCGCGGTCCGGGTGGTGAAGGCCGCGGTCCGGGTGGCGGACGCGGCTTTGGCGGTCCCGGCGGCGGAGGCTTCGGCGGACGCGGCGGCGGTGGTGGCGGCGGGCGGATCTGGGCCAGCCTGTACCATACGGTCGCCCTCACCAACACGATCCTGATCCGGCCGGGCCTGCCCGAGCTGGACCTGCTCAACGGATCGGCGATCAGCGACACCGGTGGCCAGCCGCGCCATCAGGTGCAGTTCAATAGCGGCTATACCCGCGATGGCATCGGTTCGCGGCTGGTGGTCAACTGGCAGTCGGGAACCGAGGTCGATGGCGGTGCGGCCGGCGCGACGCAGCGGTTGAACTTCGGCAGCCTCGCCACGGTCGGGCTGCGGCTGTTCGCCGATCTGGGCCAGCAGCCCGCATTGGTCCGCAACAATCGCTGGCTGCGGGGGTCGCGGATCAGCCTGGGCATCGACAATCTGTTCAATGCGCGGCAGCGTGTGACCGATGCCAGTGGCGTGGTGCCGATCAATTACCAGCCGGGCTATCTCGACCCCAATGGTCGCGTCATACGGCTGACGTTCCGGAAGCTGTTCTTCTAAAGTCGGGTCGACATACAGACCGTACCCCCGCGCAGGCGGGGGGCCAGGGCCAAGCGCGACAAACGTCGCTTATGACGCTCCTGGACCCCCGCCTGCGCCGGGGTACGGGGGTCAGGTTCTACTAAAGGAAATTCCTGTCCCGGCACGCCCCCCTCAATGCGCCGGCGTCTCCCGGCCCGGCCGCGGCACGTCGGCGCGGTCGGCGGGGCCGCTGTCGATGCTGGCCATGCGCGAGCCGCCAAAGCCTTCGGTCGCCTGATAGAGGAGCGTGATTGCCACGCGGCGGTTGCGCGGGTCGTACGGGTCCTTGGCGATCATCGGCTCGCGGTCGGCCACGCCCTCGATCCGTTCGAAGCGGCGTTCGCCGACGCCTCCCATGGCTAGGCGGCGACGCGTCGCCTCCGCCCGGCCCGACGACAGCATCCAGTTGTTCATGTCCTGCGGCCGGCCATAGGCGACGGCATCGGTATGCCCCCGGATCATGATCGTGTTGGGCAGGTCGCGGACCGTCTGCGCGATCAACGCCATCAGCTTGGCCGCTTCGGGCGCCATTGCCGTGGTGCCCAGCGCGAACATCGAATAATCGGCATTGTCGACCAGGTCGATCCGCACCCCGTCGCGCGTCGGCACGAAGCGGACGTTGCGTGCCAGCTTGCGCAACTCGCCGTTGGTGGCGAGCTTGCGCGCCAGTTCGCGCTTCACGCGCTCGAACGCCTTCTTGTCGGACTGGGTCAGTTCGGACTTGTTCTTCAACCGGCCCTTGTCGCCCGCCCCTTCCTTCGCACCGCCATTGGCGTCGACGGGAATGGTCAGCGACCGGGTGCCGGTCTGCGCGGCGCGATGGGGATAGCTGTCCTGGTCGACGATCGATTCGCCGCCGAACAGCCCGTTCGATCCGGCGGCGCCCGCCTTCACCTCGACCAGGGTCGGTGCGAAGAAGTCGGCCAGCCCCTTGCGCTGCTTCTCGGTGGTCGCGCCCAGCAGCCACATCAGCAGAAAGAACGCCATCATCGCCGTCACGAAGTCGGCATAGGCGACCTTCCATGCACCGCCGTGATGGCCGCCATGGCCCTCGGCGATGATCTTCTTGACGATGATGACGGGGGGCGGCTGGTTATTGCCGTGCGGTGCCTTCGCCATGGATCAACGCCCGCGCAGGCCGTCAAAGACTTCGGCGAACCCCGGCTGGTTGTGGTGCGGAATGCCCGAGCGCGCCGCTTCGATCACCAGCGGCTGCGGATGGCCGTGGAGCGAGGCGATGATGATCTGCTTGACGGTGTGATAGATGGCGGCGTCGGCATCGATCACCTGCTGCAACCGGCCGGCCAGCGGCCCGACCAGACCATAAGCGAGCAGAATCCCGAGGAAGGTGCCGACCAGCGCCGACCCGATCATGCCGCCCAGGATCGAGGGCGGCTTGTCGATCGACCCCATCGTCTTCACCACGCCCAGCACGGCGGCGACGATGCCGAGTGCGGGCAGCGCGTCGGCCAGCCCCTGCAGCGTCGCCTGCGGGCCCTGTTCCTCGTGATGGTGGGTCTTGATGGCGTTGTCCATGACCTCCTCGACAGCGTGCACGTCCAGCGTGCCCGACGATACGACGATCAGGCGCAGCGTGTCGGCGATCAGGTTGATGAGCGTATGGTCCTTCATCAGCCGCGGATATTCGCTGAACACCGACGACGATTTCGGGTCCTCGACATGCGGTTCCAGCGCGATCGGCCCTTCGGCGCGCAGCATCTTCATCAGCTTGGACACCAGGAAGATCGCGTCGAGATAATCCTGCTTCTTGTATTTGGGCCCCTTCAGCACCTTCATGAAGCCGCTGCCCATGCCCTTCAGCTCACGGCCCGAATTGCCGATGATGAGCGCGCCGACCGCCGCACCGCCGATGATGAGCATTTCGTGCGGCAGGGCGTGCAGCACGGGACCGAGCGAACCGCCGGTGAAGGCGAACCCGCCGAACACCATGGCGATAAGGACGACGAAGCCGATGGCCGGAAACATATGGCGCTTGCCCCTGGGTTACTAAATGGCGCCCCGCCGGTCGCGGCGCGTCATACGAAACCCCTTTTGCGCGAGAGACGTCGAGAAATCGTTACCGTGCCCGAATTCAGGGGTCGCACGGCGCAAATCGGTCACTTCAGATAGTTGAAGAGCGACAGGTTCGCGAGCTTCGAGATGGTCGCCTGGGTCGCGTTGAGGATCGTCAGCGTCTTCTGGAACTGCACCGTCATCGTCGCGATATCGACGTCCTCCAGCGAGCTGCGCGCCTCTTCGCGGTCGATGCCGACCGTTTCCAGCTGAGTCGATTCGATCTCCAGCCGCGCCGCGCGGGCGCCGTTGGCGGCGCGGGCGGCGGTGACCTGCGCCTCGGCCGAATCGAGCTTGTTCAGTGCCGAGCTGATCGCCAGCGCATATTTGCTGCGCGCGGCCTCCGCGTCGAACGGTACGGGGGTAGCGGGGTCGGTCGTACCGGCACCTCCGGTCGTACCACCGGTGCCGCCCGTACCTCCGGCCGTGCCGCCCGTACCTCCGGCCGTGCCACCCGTCCCGCCGGTCGTGCCGCCGGCCCCACCCGTCCCGGTCGATCCGGCGGCTTCGGCGGCGGCGGCGGTCAGCGGCATTTCCATCGCCGCCTTCAGGTCGTCGATCAGCTTGAAGATGTCGGTCGCGCCGGTCGCGCCGCCGAAGACGCGGCTGCCATCGATGCCGACCTGGATCTGGCTGGCGTCGCCGATGCGGATCTGCGCCGTCGATTCGACATCGACCACCGTCGCGCCGGTCGCATCGATGCCGGTATATTTGATCGCGCCGTCGGCATCCTTGGCAAAGGCGACGTCGCCCAGGCCGCCGAAAATCGCATGGCCGCGCACGTCGCGCGTGTTGGAAAGCGCCAGCAGCCCTTCGCGCAGCTGGCCCAGTTCGGTCGCGATCGACATACGATCGGCATCGTTCAGCGTTTCGGTGCCGGCCCGGGTCGCCAGTTCGCGGACGCGGACCAGCCGGTCGTCGACATTGCCGAGCGCCGTGTCGGCCTGTGCCAGCAAGCCGCGCGACAGGGTAATGTTGGCGCGAAAGGCCGTCGCGTCCGCCTCGTCCTTCTTGATGCCGCCCAGCATCATCCACGCGGTCGAATCCTGCGACGCGACGTTCAGCTTCTTCGTCGCCAGTTCGCTCGTATAGCGGTTCAGATCGGCGTTCAGCCGCGACATCTGCGCGGCGGAGCGGTTATAGAAGCTGGCGGTGGAGATCTGCATGCTACGTCCTATCGGATCGCGAGAATCGCATCGAGCGTCTCGCGCGCGACCTGGATCACGCGGCTGGACGCCTGGTACGCCTGCTGGAACTTCATCAGGTTGACCGCTTCCTGATCGAGATTGACGCCCGCCGACATGTCGCGGGCATCGATCGCGGAATCGCGGATCGACCCCTGCGCCTCCGCCACGGTCTTGCGCGCGGCCAGCGCCGACCCGTTGCTCGACTGCAACGCGACCAGCTGCGTTTCCCAGGCACCCGCGCGCCGTGCCTCGGCCAATATGCCCAGGTTGCCGCTGTCGCGCGGCCCCTTGCCGACCCGTGCCGCCGCGATCCTGCTCGCATCGTCGAACGCCAGAGTGACGCGGCCATCCGCGTCGATGGCGAACATCTTGTTGGCGTCGCCGGTATTGCCCTTGAGGTCCTCGCCCTGGGTCAGCGCGCCGTTCACGCCATCGACGAACTTCTGCGCGAGGTCGCGGACGTCGGCGCGCATTTCCTTGATACGCTGCGCACCGTCGATCATGCCGGCCGTCGTTCCGCCGCGCGGGCTGAGCACGGTTTCCTTCCCGTCGCGCATCGCGGCAAAGACCGGCACGCCGCTGTCGTCGTCACGCCACACCCGCACGGTCGATGCCTGGATGCCGTGGACCAGTGGCGGGGTATCCCCCGCCCCCGCGCGGACGGTGACGCGGCCGACCGGATCGAACTGGACGTCGATGTCGATCATCTCGCTCATTTCGTCGAGCGTCCGGTCGCGCTGGTCGAGCAGCTGCGCCTCGCCGACCGATCCGCGCGCGACGCGTGCCAGCCCGTCGTTGATGCGGGCAAGGGCGGCGGCGTTGTTCGAAAGCTTTTCGGCGACGTTGCCGGCCATCGCGTCGAGATTGGTCGCCGCATCGTCCAGCGCCTTGATCGTGCCGGAAAAGGACTGAGCGACGCTTTCGGCCTCCTCCATCATCGCCTGGCGCGGTGCATCGGCCGAGGGGTCGGACGACAGGGTCGTCGCGGCGTTGAAGAACGAGGTCATGCGCGTGGTCAGCGCGCGGCTGCCCAGCGCATCCTCGATCCGTTCCATCCATACGATGCCGCCATCGCTGCGCGACACGTCGGAGGTCGTCTGGCGGACATCCGCCGATCGGAAGGCATCGGCGGAACGCGCGATGCCGGCAACGGTCACGCCGCTGCCGGTCAGCTGCACCGACGACCCCACGCCGATTTCGGCGAGCGTGGTCGTGCGGCGCACATAGCCGGGGGTGCCGGCGTTCGCGATGTTATCCGACGTGGTGGTCAGCGCCGACTGATAGGCCCTGACGCCGCTCGCCCCGATCGACAGCAGGTCGCTCATCCGCTCTTCCCTTCAGAGGGGTTAACGGCAGATTGCGGTGCGGCTTGCGTCGAATTGACGGTATCCGCCTCGGTAACCTTGTTTGCCTTCGCGAGAAACTCGGTCATCGCCTTCCCGATCCCCATCGGCGTCGTCACCGCCATGTTCTCGGCGAGCTTCTGGTCCCACATGTCGCGGAACTGGGTACCGGCCTTGTTCTCGAACAGGCCGTCGGCGAGCTTCGCCTGCCGCATGGATTTCAGCATCATGCCGGTGAAGACCGCTTCGAACCGTTCGCCTGCGGCCTTCAGGTTCCTGTCGGTGCCCAGGCGGCTGGTGTCGACCCCGATGCCGGTCGTCGCGCCGATCACGCTCACAGGACCACCAGCTCGGCCTTCAGGGCACCCGACTCCTTGAGCGCCTCGAGGATCGCGACCAGATCGGCCGGCGACGCGCCGATCGCGTTGATCGCCTTCACGACGTCGGCGAGCTGCGGTCCGGGTGCCAGCAGGAACATCGGCTTGACTTCCTGCTCGACGGTCACACCGCTCTTCTGTTCGAGCGCGGTCTGACCCTGGCTCAGCGGCGCGGGCTGGCTGACGCGCTGGTTCTCGTCGATCTTCACGGTCAGCTTGCCATGCGTGACCGCGGATGGCGCCAGCCGGACTGCAGAGCTGATGACGATCGTCCCGGTACGGGCGTTGACGATGACGCGTGCCGCCGTTTCGGCCGGCTGGACCGGAAGATTCTCGACCTCGCTCATCAGCATCGACCGGGTATCGGCACCCGGCGCCGCGCGCATCGCCACCGATACCGCGTCGATCGCGGTCGCGGTGCCGGCGCCGAAGCGGCGGTTGATCGCGCTCGCGACATTCTGCGCCGTCGTGAAGTCGGCCTGCGCCAGGTTGAAGGTCAGCGTCGGCGCGGTGGCGAAGCCAGTGTCGACCGTGCGTTCGACCGTCGCCCCGTCGGGGATGCGACCGGTCGAGGGGATGTTGACTACGATCTTCGACCCGTCGGCGCCTTCGGCACCCAGACCGCCGACCGCGAGATTGCCCTGCGCCATCGCATAAATCTGCCCGTCGGCACCCATCAGCGGGGTCATCACCAGCGCACCGCCGCGTAGCGACTTGGCCTTGCCCATCGAGGCGACGGTGACGTCGATCCGCTGGCCGGGCTTGGCGAAGGCGGGCAGTTCGGCGGTGATCATCACCACCGCGGCATTCTTCAGCCCCGGGTTGATCCCCTGCGGCAGTTGCAGCCCCATGCGCGACGTGATCGCCTTCACCGACTGTACGGTGTATTCGAGATTGTCGTCACCGGTGCCGGGAAGCCCGACGACGATGCCATAGCCGGTCAGCTGGTTGGACCGGATGCCCTGGAAGCGGCCGAGGTCCTTGACCCGTTCCGCCGAAGCGGGCTGGACCATCAGGAAGGCGGCGGCGAGGATGGCGAATAGGAGGCGCATGGGCTGTCCTAGAACGGGCTGACGACCTGGAAGAAGCGGCTGAGCCACCCCTGCCGGCTGGCGCGGGCGACATCGCCCTTGCCGGTGTAGGAAATGCGGGCATCGGCGACGCGGGTCGACGGCACGCGGTTGTTGGCATCGACATCGGCCATGCGGACGATGCCCCTGATCGCGACGAATTCGTCCCCGCGATTGAGCGTCACCTGCTTGCGGCCCTGCACCAGCATCGTGCCGTTAGGATAGACTTCGGCGATCGTCACCGACAGTTCGCCCGACAGCGCGTTCGTCTGGTCGGCCGATCCGCCGCCGTTGAAGTTGCGCTTGCCCGATGCCGACGCGATGTTCGGGTCGAACGACAGCGGCCCGACCGATGGCGGCGTGATGCCGAAGCCGCCGCCGCTGTCCAGCTTCGAACCGGCCGACTTGGACGCGCTGGTGCGTTCGACCAGCACGATCGTCAGCGGGTCGCCGACCTTCTTGGCGCGCCAGCCTTCGTACAGGGCGGCATAGCCCTGATCCGCCTGAAAGATCGCACCGGTCGCGACGACCGTGGCCACCGGCGGCGCGGGGCGCGATGCCGAATAATCCTCGGGCGGCAATTTCCTGCCGAACAGGGGGCGGGCGGTTGCCGGCATTGCCGCCAGCACGACCGCGGCGAGCGCGAGGCTGCGCACGGCTTCAGATGTTCTGGTTGACATATTTCAGCATCTCGTCGGTGGCCGAGATCATCTTCGAATTGACCTCATAGGCGCGCTGCGTCTCGATCATGTCGACGAGTTCCTCGACGACGTTGACGTTCGAACCCTCCAGCATCCCCTGGCGGATGCGAGCCCGGCCATCGAGGCCGGCGACGCCGGTCTGCACCGCACCCGATGCACCGGTTTCGATCAGGAAATTGTCGCCGATCGGCTGCAAACCGGCCGGATTGGCGAAGGTCGACACCTGGATCTGGCCGATCGGCGTCGCTTCGGTCTGGTTCGGGATCGTCGCGCTGACCGTGCCGTCACCGCCAATGGTGATCGAGGTCGCCCCCTCGGGCAGGGTGATGCCGGGCATCACCTGATAACCCTCGGTCGTGACCAGCATGCCCTCTGGCGAGCGGCTGAAATTGCCGGCGCGGGTATAGCCGAGCTGGCCGCCGGGCAGCTGCACCTGGAAGAAGCCGTCGCCTTCGAGTGCCATGTCGAGCGTGTTGCCGGTCGACGACAGCGATCCCTGCGTCTGGATGCTGGCGGTGCCCTGGATCTTGACGCCGGTGCCGAGGTTCAGGCCGGTGGCATAGCGCGATTCCGCGGTCGAGGCGGCGCCCTGTGCAGTCACGATCTGGTAGCTCAGCGCCTCGAACGAGGCGCGGTCGCGCTTGAACCCGGTCGTGTTGACGTTCGCCAGGTTGTTCGAGATGACACGCATGCGCGTGTCCTGCGCGTCCAGCCCGGTGCGGGCGATATGGAGTGCGGCATTGGCCATCGTGTCTTCTCCTTAACTCTGGACGCGCATCAGGTTGGCGGAGGATTCATCCATCTCCTTCGCCTGCTTCAGCATGCCCGCCTGCACTTCGTACGACCGCTGGTTCTCGATCATGTCGACCAGCGCCTGCGTCATGTTGACGTTCGACTGTTCGAGCGAACCCGAACGGACCTTGGCGGTCATGTCGCCGGGCAGGACGCCGCCGCCGCGGACGTGCAGCAGATTGTCGATACCCTTGACCGTCTGGCTGCCCGCCGTGCTCGCCAGCTTGATCTGGCCGATTTCCTGGTCCGGCGTGCCGGCGGGTGCGCCCTGCGGCACGATCATCACCCGGCCATCGGCGGTGACGGAAATCGCCTGGTAGGGCGGCACGGTGATCGGCCCGGTCGCGCCCATGACCGGCAAGCGATCGCCGGTTTCCAGCGTGCCGGCGGCAGAAACCTGCAGGTCGCCGCGGCGGGTATAGGCTTCGGTGCCGTCCAGCGCCTGCACCGCCATCCAGCTGTCGCCTTCCATCGCGATGTCGAGCGGGCGGCCGGTCGCGAGGATCGCGCCGGCCCGCCGGTCCATGTCGCGCACTTCCTCTGACGAGGGCGAGCGGGATTCGAGTTCGCCGTTCTTGCCCTTCAGCAACAACTGTTCGAAATCGACCTTGTCCGCGCGATACCCGATGGTCGAGGCGTTCGCGATGTTGTTCGCGATCGTCGCCTGCGACGCCATGTGGCCGCGCAACCCCGACATTGCGGTATAGACCAGCCGGTCCATCGAAACCTCCCAAGTATGACCCTCGCTACACAGCAAGGGTCATGCCAGTTTCATGGGTTATGCCTGTTCGAAAATGCGTCGAGACGCATTTTGCGGCACCAGCCCGCTCCCCCACCCGGCCACCCACACGGTATCCTCGATGGGTGGTCGGGTGGGGGAGCGGGCTGGTGCCGCCTCAAAACGCGCTCTTTCGCGCGTTTTCAAACAGCCTTATTACGCACGCAGATCGAGGATCGACCGCGTGATCTGGTTCGAGGTGTCGAGCGCCTTCGAGTTCGCCTGGAAGTTGCGCTGTGCGGCGATCAGGCTGACCAGTTCCTCGGTGATGTCGACGTTCGACCCTTCGATCATGCCCGACATCAGCGAACCCGCGCCGTTTTCGCCCGAGCTGGCGAAGCTGGGGTCGCCCGACAGGCCGGTCGCCTGCCAGTTGCTGTTGCCCATCTGGCGCAGACCGGCCGAGTTCGAGAAGTTGACGATCGCGACCTGGCCCAGCGCCTTGGTATCGCCGTTCGAATAGCTGGCGGTGACGATACCTTTTTCGTTAATCGTCACGCCCTGCAACCGGCCGACGGCGACGCCGTCCTGCTGCTGCGTTTCCAGCTTGAACGGCTTGGTCGTCGCGACGGTGGTGGTCGGGAAGGTCAGCTTGATCTGCTGCTGCGCCACGCCGCTGGCCGGCATGAACGAGTCGAAGGTCGTCGCGACCGGGGTGGTGAACTTGCCGGTGGCATCGAAGGTGATCGTCACCGCCTGCGTTCCCGGCACCGCCGGGGTCGTGCCGGTCGCAGGCGTGCCGCCCACTTCCATCGCCTTGTCGCCGACGAAGCTATAGGCTTCCCAGGTGCTCGACAGATCGGTCGGGTCCGCCTGCGGCGCGGTGGTGCGGACCATATAGGTGGTCATGGTCATCGGGTTGCCGGCGCCGTCATAGACGGTCGTGGTCACCGCTTCGTTGTAGCTGGTCG
Organism: Sphingomonas hankookensis; assembly: GCF_028551275.1. Taxonomy (NCBI): domain Bacteria; kingdom Pseudomonadati; phylum Pseudomonadota; class Alphaproteobacteria; order Sphingomonadales; family Sphingomonadaceae; genus Sphingomonas; species Sphingomonas hankookensis. The sequence continues at coordinate 1,124,342 of NZ_CP117025.1, read as the reverse complement.
AATCGAAGCGGTTGAACGGGGTCGTCGTCGGCTTGACCGAGCGGGCGTTCATGTTGAGGCCGAGCTTCACATCCTCGGTGCCGGTCGGCTTGCCCGAGGTTTCGAACAACACGAGGTCGGCCAGCGAATCGCGGGTGGTCGACACGACGTTGCCCGACCCGTCGACCGGATAGACCTGCAGCCGCGCGCCCTGCGCATCGGTGACGAACTGGTTCGAATCGACGCGCAGCGAGCCGTTGCGGGTGAAGGTCAGGCCGTCCTTCGTGGGATCGGGCTTCAGCGCGAAGAAGCCGTCGCCGGCGATCGCGATGTCGAGCGACGAGGACGACTGGACGAGGTTGCCTTCGCCGAACTGCTGGCGGTTGCCCTTCACCACGGTACCCGACCCGACCATTTGCGTCGGCGCGACCGACAGGTTGGACGCGATCACGTCGGCGAATTCGGCGCGGCTCTTCTTGAAGCCGGTGGTGCCGACGTTGGCGAGGTTGTGCGAGATCGACGCCATGTCGACCTGCGAAGCCTTCAGACCGGAGAGCGAAGTGTAGAAGGACATGGGATTTGCTCCTGCGAAAATTCAGATGAAAGGGTTGGAATTTCAGGCGATCTTGCGAACGGTATCGGCCAGCACCTGCTGACCGTCGGACAGCGTCAGCATCGGTTTTCCGCCATTGGGCATGACGGAGGAGACCCCGGCCCAGGCAAGGTTGCGAGCCTTCACCACCTGTCCGCTGGCATCGCTGGCCGCGACGCTGATCGTGTAGGGGCCGGCGCCGGCGGCGCTGCCGTCCTCGGTCTTTCCGTCCCACTGGTAATCGACCATGCCGGTAGGCTGCGCACCCAGCGACACGGCACGGGCGAGATTGCCGTTGGCATCGCGAATCTCGACCTTCACCTGCGCGGCGTCGCCATCGAGCTCGACCGCACCGGTGACATTGCCCTTGGTATCGGCGGTGGCGGTCGCGCTGTCGGTCAGGACGGCCTTGCCGATCCACGACACCGCGTCGCTCGCACCGCTGCCGGCCAGGCGGGCGGACAGCGTCTTCAGGGTCGAACTCATTTCGGTAATGCCCGACAGCGACGACATCTGCGCCATCTGCGCGACCATCTGGCCGTTGTCGGTCGGGTTGAACGGGTCCTGATATTGCAGCTGTGCGGTCATCAGCCGCAGGAAATCGTCCTGGCCCAGCGAGCGCTGGCCCAGTTTCGCCTTCGCCGCGGCGTCGTTCGCGCCCTTTACCGTCGGGATGTTCTGGATGGCGGTGGTGGTCATGATCAGCGTCCCAGGCGCAGCGTTTCGGTGATGAGCGACTTGGCGGTCGACATCACCTCGACATTGTTCTGATAGGTGCGGGCGGCATCGAGCATGTCGACCAGCTCGCGCGGTTCATCGACGGCGGCTTCCCACACATTGCCTTCGGCATCGGCCAGCGGGTTGCCGGGATCGTGGCGCTTGGCCGGCGCCTCGCCCGCCGTCACGACCTGCGCCGCATCGACCGTGGCGAGGCCGCTGGCGGCATCGAAAGTGGTGCGGAACACCGGCTTCATCGTGCGATAGGCGCCAGCCTCAGTCTTCGAGACCGCACCGGCATTGGCGAGGTTCGAGGCGGTGGTGTTCATCCGCACCAGCTGCGCGGACATGGCGCGGCCGGAGACTTCGAAAATGCTCATGGGTTGGGGCATTTGTTTACTCGCCCTTCAGCGCGCGGGTGATGGTGGAAATGCGGCCGTTCAGGAACGCGAGCGTCGTCTGATACGCGACCGCGTTTTCGGCGAAGGCGGTCTGTTCGGTGACCAGTTCGACGGTGTTTCCGTCGAGCGAAGGCTGGAGCGGACGGCGGTAGAGCGTGTTGCTGTCGATCGAGCGGTCGACATTGCCGCTCTGCTGCGCGCCGGCCAGCGCCGCGCGGAAGTCGACGTCCTTCGCCTTGAAGCCGGGCGTCGAGGCATTGGCGATGTTCGATGCGAGCATACCCATGCGCTGCGCCCGCACCTGCAGCGCGGCGCCGTGTATCCCGAACAGAGCATTGTCGGCCATCGGACGGTTCCCAAATCGGCGCGCCGGATGCGCGTCACACGGAAACACAGCAAAGGGCGTGCCAGTTTTCGCGAAACCCGCCACCCATGGTCCAATTGCCGCTTTTGCCGCCGCCGACCGGCAAGCGGCAACCGCATCCGGCAAGCCATTGCCGGCACGAAAACTGGCACCGTGTTTGCAGGGAAGCGGCCATGGACGCATCCATGTTCGCCCCCTATGCCGATCCGGTCGCCGCCGCCTTCGTGGTCGGCGGCACCTTCGTCGCGCTGCTGATCCGCACGCCGCCGGCCGATCTTGCCCGCGCGATCCGCGCGCTCGGCACGCTGGGCCGCAAGCCCTTTTCGGCCGAGGAAGGACTGGGCCAGATTGCCGCGCTGGGCCGCATCGCCAAGCGGCATGGCGTGATGACGCTCGACCGGTCGCGGATCACCGATCCCGACATCGCCGACGCCATCGCCGCGATCGTCGACGGCGTCGGCCCCGACGGCGTGGCGGCGACGCTGCGCCACCGCAACGAGGCACGCGCCGAACGGCACCTCGCCGCCGCCGACATGTGGACGGCGGTGGCCGAACTGGCCCCCGCGCTGGGCATGATCGGTACGCTGGTCGGCCTGGTGCGGATGTTCATGGCGATGACCGATCCGACCGCGATCGGGCAGGCGATGGCCGTCGCGTTGCTGTCCACCCTATACGGCGCGGTGCTGGCCGCGCTGGTCGGCATGCCGATCGCCGGACGGCTGCGCCGGCTGGGTCGCGCCGAAGCATTCGAACGTGCCCGTTTCGAGGCACCTCTGGTCGCGCTCGCCAGGCGGGAGCGACCACAATTCCGGGAGGCCGCAGAATGAGAATCCAACGTTTCGACCCCGCCCCCGGTCGCCCGCTATGGCTGACCACCTTGGCCGACCTGTCGCTGCTGCTGGTCGGGTTCTTCGTGTTCCTGCAGGCGGCGCAGGCCGTCGACAAACGCGCGCTGACTGCCGGCATCCGCGCCGGATTCGATGCCGAACCGATCCCGATGACAGTGGAACGCGCGGTGATCGAAGGCTTTGCGCCCGGATCGGCCGCCCTGCCCGCCGGCAGCGCCAACAGCGTCGAGTTCGTGCGCGGTGCCGCCGCCGACCGGCGCATCGCCGTCACGCTGACCGGCGGGACCGACGGCCCCGAAGCCGGCAAGGACGTCGACCCGACGACCGGCAGCGCCGCGATCCTCGCCACCGACCGCGCGCGCGCCGTCGCCGCGCTGCTGGTGCGCGAAGGCGCGGCGACGCCCGCGCAAATCGCCTTCGCACCGCCGGGAACCGGCGGGCGGGGCGTATTCATCGATCTGGGCTTTGCCGGTGAGCGGCAAGCCGTTGCCGACCGGCAAGCGCCGCTTGCCGCCCCTGCCGATGGAGCAGAGACGAAATGATTCGCCACAGCCTGTTCGCCGCGATGCTGATCGCGGTCCCTGCCACCGCGCAGACCTTTCAATCGACCGCCCAGCTCGACGAGGCGGTGGTGCAGTTCACCGGTGCCAGCATCGGCATGGACGGCGGCGCGCAGATGCCCGTCGATCCGCGCCTGAAGCTCGCGCGCTGTGCCATGCCGCAATTCGGCTGGCTGTCCGACCGGCAGGATGCGGTGGTCATCAGCTGCATGGCGCCGGCGTGGAAAGTCTATGTGCCGGTCCGCCGGATGACCCGCGTCGCCCCCGAACGCCCGGCGGCAGCGCCGGTCGCGGTCGTCGCCGCCAAGCCCGAACCGGTCATCCGCCGGGGCGACCCGATCATGGTCGAGGCCGGCGCACCCGGCTTCTCGATCACGCGTGACGGCGTGGCGATGGGCGATGCCCCGGTCGGCGGTCGGTTGATGGTGAAGGTCGATCCGGCCAGGCCGCCGATCCAGGCGATCGCGCTGGAATCGGGCCGGGCGGCGCTGCCGGGTTTTACAGGGTAGGCTGAGCCGATACGTCTGCCCAATCCGCATCGTACCCCCGCGCAGGCGGGGGCCCAGGGCGGCAGGCGCAGGCCGTCGTTCGACCCCCGCCTGCGCGGGGGTACGGCTCAAATGCGGACCGGTGGGCGTTCCCGCCCCCATGAAATCCGAAAAAATAACCCCCCAGTAATTTTTGCTAAAGAAGTCGCCGGTGCCGCCGTTTCTCCTCATGTCAGCAGTTCGTGAAGGACGGGGACATGGTGGATTCTGTCGGATCAAGGCTGGTTACGTCGATCGGTGGGCGCGGTGTCGCGCGGACCGAGGGGCAGGCACGCACGGAAACGGCACAAGCGCCGCAGGATACGGGCGCGCCCAAGAGCGGCGTGGCGCTGCTGTCCGGCGGGACCACCGCGCAGGCGATGGCGTCGTCGCCGCCGGTCGATACCGACCGCGTCGCGACGATCCGCAAGGCGATTTCCGAAGGACGCTTCCCCCTGTCGCCCGCCACCATCGCCGACCGGCTCATCGCCCTGAAACTCGATTGGAACAGCAATGAACCGGCGTGATGCGCTGATCCAGATCATCGACAGCCTGCATGCCGAGATCGCGGCGTTGCAGGCCAACGACATCATCGCGCTGGAGACCGCCACCGCAATGAAATTGCAGGGGATCGAGGCGGTCGCCGCCAATGACGACCTGCCGCTCGACGCCGAGCTGGAGACGCTGGCGCGCGAGGCGCAGCGGCTGAACGAGACCGCCCGCATCTACGTCAACCTGATGGCGGCCAATGTCCGCCGGCGGATCGACCAGCTGGCCGGCGGCGGTTTGCCGGCCTACCGGCCGGGAATTGCCGGCACCCCGCAGCGCATGGCTGCGGCGGCGTATCGGTAGGTTCGTTCCCGCTCTCCAAAGCGTGACCCCAGCGCAGGCTGGGGTCTGCTGCGGTTCCTGTCCCGCGCTGCAACCGGGAGATCCCAGCCTTCGCCGGGATGACGCTCGTGGCGAGCCTGACTGCGCACCCGATCCCAAACTGGCACGCCGCTTGCTTTTCTCGCTCCTGAACAGGGGAAGCGAAGTACAGCCCGATGAGTGTCGTTCCGGTAGAAGCCCGATCCTATGTCCATAGCGCGATCGCGAAGGCGAGCGCGCGGACCGGTGTCGATTTCAATTACCTGCTGGGCCAGGCGCAGGTCGAAAGCGGCCTGCAGGCCAATGCGCGTGCCGGGACGTCGTCGGCCACCGGGCTGTACCAGTTCGTCGAACAAAGCTGGCTGGGCGTGGTGAAGGCACATGGCGCCGAACACGGCATGGGCTGGGCATCCGACAGCATCCGCCAGGGCAGCAACGGCCGTTACTATGTCGCCGATCCGGCCGCCCGCCGCGCGATCCTGAACCTGCGCAACGACCCGCAGGCATCGTCGCTGATGGCCGCAGAGCATGCCGCCGACAACAAGGCCGCGCTGGAGACCGCGCTGGGCCGCTCCGCCACCGGCACCGACCTGTACATGGCGCATTTCCTGGGGCTGGGCGGTGCGCGCCAGTTCCTGACGACGATGCAGAGCAATCCCGACCGTTCGGCCGCCGGCATGTTCCCCGCCGCCGCCCGCGCGAACCGGACCATCTTCTACGGCGCCGGCGGCCAGCCGCGCTCGCTCGCCGAAATCTATGACAAGATGGCGACCAAGCTGGACCGCGGCGCGAGGGCCGGCGGCGGCAGCGGCGTCGACATGGGCGACATGATGGGCGGCTTTCCGGTCAACCGGATGCAGCCGGCGGTGATGATGAACGGCTTCGACGGCGACGTCATCCTCGGCAACGAGGCGCAGGGCAATGACGAGGCGTGGCTGGCGACGACGCTGGCCAATCTGAACGTCGTGCGCAGCCGCAGCGGCGACGCGACGACGCCTCAGGTGCAGATGGCCTCGCTCTACCGCCCGACCCCTGAATCGGCGCGCCTCGCCTATTCGATCCTCGCCAATCTGGGTAACGCGTGATGCAGGCGATCCTGAGCAATCCCAAGAGCCTGTTGCCCGCGATGCGCGGGTCGGCGCTGCCCGCCGCGATCCTGCTGCTCGTCCTGCTGATGGTCGTGCCGATCCCGGCGTTCATGCTCGACATCTTCTTCGTCATGAACATCATGATCTCGATCGCGGTGTTGATGGTCGCATTGAATGCGCAGAAGCCGCTCGACTTCTCCGCCTTCCCGACCGTGCTGCTGTTCGCGACGCTGTTCCGCTTGGGCCTCAACGTCGCGTCGACCCGCGTCGTGCTGGTGCACGGGCATGAAGGCGAAGCGGCGGCGGGCCATGTCATCGAGGCGTTCGGGACGTTCCTGATCGGTGGCGACTATGTCGTCGGCCTCTTCGTCTTCTCGATCCTGATCATCATCAACATGATCGTGGTGACCAAGGGTGCGGGCCGCGTGTCCGAAGTCTCGGCGCGCTTCACCCTCGACGCCCTGCCCGGCAAGCAGATGGCGATCGACGCCGACCTGAACGCCGGCCTGATCACCCCCGACGAAGCCCGCAACAAGCGGATCGAGACCGGCGCCGAAGCCGATTTCTACGGCGCGATGGACGGTTCGTCGAAGTTCGTGAAGGGCGACGCGGTCGCCGGCCTGCTGATCCTCGCGATCAACATCGTCGGCGGCCTGATCCTCGGCGTCGTCAGCCACCAGATGGCGGTCGGCGAAGCGGCGCAGACCTATGTCCTGCTCGCGATCGGCGACGCGCTGGTCGCGCAGGTCCCCTCGCTGCTGCTGTCGATCGCCGCCGCCGCCATCGTTACCCGCGTCACCTCCACGTCTTCGCAGGATCTGGCCGGCCAGATCGGGACGCAGTTCGCGTCGCACCGCACCTGGGCGCCGGTCGCCGGTATCCTGGGGCTGCTGGCGATGCTGCCGGGGATGCCGTTCCTCGTGCTGGCGCCCGCCGCCGGCATTGCGGGCTTCGCATCGTGGAAACTGGGCAAGATCAAGAACGCCCCCCCGCCCCCGCCGCCGGTCGAGGCGCTGCCCGAAGCAGCCGACCTGTCGAAGATCTGCTGGGAGGAAGTGGCCGACACCTGCCACATCATGCTCGACATCGGCTATGGCCTGGTGCCGCTGGTCGACGAGCGCAAGGGCGCGCCGCTGATGAGCCGGATCACCGGGGTCCGCCGCCAGCTGTCCAAGGAACTGGGCTTCGTCGTGCCGCAGGTGAAGGTGCGCGACGATATCAACCTCGCCCCCTACACCTATCGCATCTCGATCGGCGGCGTGGTCGTCGGCGAGGACATGGCGTCGGCGACCGAGATGCTGGCGCTCGACACGGGCCAGGCGGTCGGCATGCTGAACGGCAAAACCGCCAAGGACCCGACCTTCGGATTGGACGCGGTGTGGATCCAGCCGGGCGACGCCGATGCAGCGACGGGTGCCGGCTATCTGGTGGTCGATGCCGGGACCGTCATCGCCACGCACCTGAACCATGTGCTGACCGTCAATGCGACCGAGCTGCTGGGTCCGGACGAGGTGCAGGCGCTGCTCGACGGCCTCAAGGACCGTGCCGCCAATCTGGTGGCGGCTTTGTGCCCCAACCCGCTGACGCTCACCACGCTGACGCAGGTGCTGCGCGCGCTGCTGGCCGAGAATATCACGCTCAAGGAATTCCGCCGTATCGCCGCCGCGATCGTCGTGGTCGCCCAGCGGACGCAGGATGCCGACGAGATCGTCGAGCTGATCCGGCCGGAACTGGGCGCCCTCATCATCCAGAAGCTGTGCGGGGTGCGCGAGCCGCTGCGGGTGATGACGCTCGAGGGGCAGCTGGAGGCGCTGCTGGGCCAGGCGATGCGGAACGATCCCAGCCGCCGCCACGCGATCGAACCCGATCTGGGCCGTCGCATCGTCGACGCGCTGACCAACGCTGCGCAGCCGCTGATGGCCGAGGCCAAGCCGTTCGCGCTGGTCGTGCAGCCGTCGATCCGCGTCGCGATCCGCAAGCTGATCAAGTCCTACCTGCCCGACACCCCCGTCATGAGCTTCTTCGAAGTTCCCGAGGACAAGGCAGTCGAAGTCGTCGCCGTCATCGGCGCCCCGGAGGCCATCGCAGCATGAACGCCCCCTTCTTCCCCCAGCCCGAGCTGAGCACGCCGGTCTATACCCGGCATGCGAAACCGAACGACGGCGACGCGATCGTCCGCCGCCACCTGCCGCTGGTCCGCCGGATCGCGTGGCACGTCCATGGTCACATGAGCACGATGGTCGATGTCGAGGACCTGGTGCAGGTCGGCCTCGTCGCGCTGGTCGAGGCGGTGCCGATGTTCGAGGATCGCGGCACGGTGACGTTCGAGCAGTATCTCGCCACCCGGCTGCGCGGGGCGATGATCGACGAACTCAGGCGACAGGCGACGATCAGCCGCGGGGCGATGAAGCGGCGGCGCGACTATGCCAAGGCGGTGTCGAGCCTGACGGTGGAGCTGGGCCGCGCGCCGGTGCCGGCGGAGATCGCCGACCGGCTGGGCGTGCCGCTGGGGCGGCTGCGGGTCGATTATGCCGATGTCCAGTCGGTGCAGTTCGATTCGATCGACGACGTCTATACCGACGAGGCGCCGTGGTTCATGGACGACGGCCCCGACGCGTTCGAGGCGCTGGCCGAGGGTGAGTTGCGGAGCACGCTGATCGCCGCGATCGCCGCGCTGCCCGAGCGGGAGGCGCAGGTGATCCAGCTTTATTATGTCGAGGAACTGAACCTCGAGGAGATCGGGCAGGTGCTGGGCGTCGGCGCAGCGCGCATCTGCCAGATCAAGAAGGCGGCGCATGAGAAGCTGAAACGGGCGTTGGCGCGAGCTTCGGGGTAGTTTTCTTTTATTTCCAAACGCTTGAGCGGGGTCGGACCAGGGGTTCGGCCCCTTTTTCGTGGCCAAAGTTCACTAAGTTCACACTCGTGCGCGTTTTGCGTTGGGCGTTGGGTGGTGGGTCGGAGATGGTCGGAGAAGAAGAAGCGGGACCCCGGGTCTGGCCCGGGGTGACGTGGGAGGTTGGCGGATGGGAAGGATCGGGACGTTGAGTTTAGCGTAGCGGGTTGGTTGTAGGAAAGTGGGCTAGCCCGTTGCCGTTGCTCTTGGGACGTACCCCCGCGCAGGCGGGGGGCCAGGGTTTTTGGACGCCGGCGTTGCGTTTGAGGTTCTGGATCCCCGCCTACGCGGGGATACGGACAAGGCTTTTCCGGACGGGCAATGCCTTGCATTCCGGATTTGCGCCTTCGCAGGGATACGAAGGAAGCCGGGGCGTTCGTGGACGCCCCCCTCCACCGTCCTGCGGACGGTCCCCCTCCCGCGGAGCGGGGAGGATCGGGGTTGCGCGACGTGCAGGCCGCGGCGCGTCTGTCGATGCCCCTATATATAGAGTCTGTCGGCCGTGCTCCGGAACGCCGAAACCCCCGGTGACCGTGATGGTCACCGGGGGCTGGCCCGTTGCCGGGAGTCCCGCCGCCGCCGCCTTCATCAAGGGGGAACGGCGGCGGCGGAGCCCGATTAGCCGAGCAGCTTCAGCACGCCCTGCTGCGACTGGTTGGCCTGCGCCAGCATCGCGGTCGAGGCCTGGCCGAGGATCTGCGCCTTGGCGAGCGCCGTCGATTCCGCCGAGAAGTCGGTGTCTTCGATGCGGCTGCGCGCTTCCTGCAGGTTCGACGAGGTGGTCGTCAGGTTGTTGACGGTGACCTGCAGACGGTTCTGCACCGCACCGAGGTCGCCGCGGATCGCCGAGACCTTGTCGAGCGCCTTGTCGATGGCGTTCATCGCCACCGCGGCATTCGCCTGGGTCGAGACGTTCAGCGCGCCGCCGACCGTATCGGCCGAGCCGCCCTGGGCCGACAGGCCGACCTTGGCGAGCGAGCCGGTCGGACCGCCCGAACCTTCGACGCGGATTTCCGCACCGGTGTCCGACTTCAGCTCGACACGACCACGCAGGGTCAGGCCGGTGGCGATCGCGCCGGTCGAGGCACCGCCGTCATCGCCCTTCATGTCGATGACCAAGCCCGCCGAGGTACCGCCGGTGCCGTCCTTCAGCGTGATGTCGTTGCCGGTCGACGAGGTGAGGATCAGGTTGCCCTTCTCGTCACTCGACGCGACCAGGCCGCTGATGCCGGCACCGTTGATGTTCTTCACCACGTCCGACATCGACATACCGCTAACACCGTCCGAGTCGCTAAGCGTCACCGTCGAACCGTTGACAACCAAGGTGTTGGAGGCAACGATCTTCCCGGCTGCCAGTGCAACGGTCGCCTTGGTCGTAGCGGTTGCGGTGACACCCGACTTGTCGCTGACGGCGTTGATCGCGGCGGCCTTCGATGCGGCCGATGCGTCGTTCGAGGCACCCACGGCAACGCCGTTGATCTTCACGTCGTCGGTAACGGAGAGTGCAGTATCGCCGACAGCGGTACCTTTTACGCCTTCATTCGAGGTGGTTTCGTTCAAGCCGAGCGCGGTCAAGCTCGCCGCTGCGCCAGTCGCGCTGCGCTTGATGTCGATCGCTTCGCCGGTCGAGCTCTGCAGGGCGACGAAGCCGCCATAGGTGCCGTTGGTGAAGCCCGCCTTGCCCGCTGCTGAACCGGCGATTTCAATCGTTTTTCCGGTGTCGTTCGACAGGACGATCTTGCCTTCGCTGTCGAGCTGCGCGCTGATGCCGCCCACGTCGCGGTTGATCTTGTCGACCAGTTCCTGGCCGTTGGCGCCGGTGATGTCGACGGCTGCGTTCGCACCGACCTTGATGGTCAGGCTGCCGGTCGCGGTGATGCCGCCCGCCGCGATCGGACCGCCTGACAGAGTGTTATATGCCTTGGCCGACACGCCGGTCTGGCCGGTGTTGCCATTGATGCTGGCAGCGGTCGTTTCGGCGTCAGCCGTGGTCAAGGCAGTGCCGAGCGCGTTCTTGCCGTTGAACTGTACGTCGCCGACCGCGACGGACGCGGCGTTGATGCGGCCGGTGGTCGCCTGGCCTTCGACACGGTAGCCGTTCAGGCCGAGCGCGGTGGCCGAGGTGCTGGTGAGGCTGACCGAAGTGGTCTGGCCGGCCTGCGAACCGGTCTGCAGCGTCACGGCCTTCACCGTGCCGTCGAGCAGGTTGATGCCGTTGAAGTTGGTCTTGTTCGCGATGTCGTTGATCTGCGCGGTCAGCTGACCGACTTCCGATTGGAGCGACTTGCGTTCCGCCGAACCCAGCGTGCCGTTGGCCGCCTGCCCAGCCAGTTCCTTCATGCGCTGCAGCATGTTGGTGACTTCGCCCAGCGCGCCTTCGGCGGTCTGCGCCATCGAGATGCCGTCGTTCGCGTTGCGTGCGGCGACTGCCATGGTCTTGATCTGGCTGGTCATGCGGCTGGCGATGGCGAGGCCGGCGGCGTCGTCCTTGGCCGAGTTGATACGCTTGCCGGTCGACAGGCGCTCCATCGAAGCCTTCAGGGCGTCGTTGGCAGCGGACGAGGCGTTGGCGGCGCGGAGCGATCCGATGTTGGATCCGATAACGGTCATTGGGTGTGTCCTCCAGTCTGACTTCCAGCGCCCCGCGTCCCCCCTTGAAGCGATCGGGATCGAAGCTGCTGCCCGGAGAAACGGCACGCAGCGGACCGGGTTAAGGAAAAAAGTTCCGGCATTTTGCGGCCCCTCGCGCGCGCACGAGGGCGTACGCGGAGTACAGAGCCGAATCGGGGTGGATTTTACCGGCCGTTAACCATTTGCCGGCAAAAGGGTGCCGTTCAGGGGGAATGTCCGAAACGATGCGCTCGATCTATCCATCCGCTGCCGTGCTTGGCGCCAAGTTCACGCTGGTTTCGTCGCTGCGTGCGCAGGGCTTCGCCCTGGCCAATGCCGGACAGAAGCCGGGGCCGAACGACGTGTTCCTGGTCATGGAAGGCGAAGTGCCGCCGATCGCGGCGCGCACGCTGGTGCTGGCCGATGGTCCCGCCGCCGCGACGCCGTTTGCGGACGGCCGCCCGGCCCGCCTGTCCTATTCGCATGCCGATACCGAACTGGCCCATGCCTTTGCCGCAGCCCTGCTGTGCGGCCGGCACGAGGCGGTCGCCGCCGATCCGGAAAGCCTGGCCCTTCAGGCGCTGGCCCGCCGCGTCGCCGGCGCCGACATCACCGTGCTGGTCAACGGCCCGACCGGCACCGGCAAGGAAGTGCTGGCCCGCACCATCCACGCCGAAAGCGCCCGCGCCGACGGCCCGTTCGTCGCGATCAACTGCGCGGCGCTGCCCGAAACCATGCTCGAAGCGATGCTGTTCGGCCATGTGAAGGGCGCGTTCACCGGCGCGGGTGCGGCGGGCGAAGGCTTTTTCCGCGCGGCCCATGGCGGCACGCTGCTGCTCGACGAGATCGCGGAAATGCCGCTGCCGCTGCAGGCGAAGCTGCTGCGCGTGTTGCAGGAACGCGAAGTCGTGCCGATCGGCGCGACCCAGGCCGAGGCGGTCGATGTCCGCGTCGTCGCCTGCGCCAATCGCGACCTGCAGGACGAAGTCGCCGCCGGCCGCTTCCGCGCCGATCTTTACTACCGCCTCAGCGTCTTCCCGCTGACCACCCGCGCGCTGGCCGACCGGCCGGGCGACATCGCTGCGCTCGCTGCCGCGATGGTGGTGCGCCATGCGGGCATGCGTTCGACGCTGCCGTGGATTTCGGACGAGGCGCTGGCGATGCTCGGCCGCCACGACTGGCCGGGCAATGCCCGCGAGCTGGAAAATGTGATCCAGCGCGCGCTGCTGCTGGGCATGGGCGACCGGATCGAGGCGCACGATATCGTGTTCGATCGCGCCAGCACCTCCGCCGCCGCCGCTGCCCCGCGCGCGGTCGAGCCGGTGGCGGCGACGCTGACCAACATCGTCCAGATCCACGAGTTCGCGGCGATCCGCCGCACGCTGGAGGAATGCGGCGGCAACCGGATCGAGACCGCCCGCCGGCTGGGCATTTCGGAGCGTACGCTGCGCTACCGCCTCGCCAAGGCGCGTGAGGCCGGCGAGCTGCTGGCCGCTTCGGCGACCCAGTCGATGGCGGCGTCGGCATGAGCGGCGTCGGCGGTGTCGGCGGCGCGATGGGCGTCGACCGGGTGATGGCGCTGCGCGCGCAGATCCTCGAGCGCAACCAGGCGCTGTCCAAGGCGAATGCGCAGGTCGCGGCCGCCCCGGTGCAGGCCGAACCGGCGAAGCCGACCAGCTTCGTCGAGGCGATGGGCGACGCGCTGAAGGGCGTGAACGCGCAGCAGAACAAGGCGAGCGAATTGTCGGCGATGTACGAACGCGGCGAGACCGTGGACATCGCCAAGGTGATGATGGCGCGCCAGCAGGCATCGGTCGGCTTCGAAGCCACGATGCAGGTCAGGAACAAACTCTTGTCCGCCTACAAGGACATCATGAGCATGCCGGTCTGATATGGAAAACGCTCTCGCCACCACCGGTGCAGGCGGCGTTCCCGCCCCCGCCCCCGCAGCGCCCGCCAAATTCGCTAACCCGCTGACCCAGATCGGCGGGCTGATGAAGCAACCCGCCGTCAAGCGCAGCCTGCCGATGATCTTCGTCGTCGGGCTGGTGCTGTCGGCGGCGCTGGCGTGGATGGCGCTCGCCACTCCGCCGCAGCGCACGTTGTTCCCGTCGCTGCCCGACAGCGACAAGCAGGCGGTCGTCGACGCGCTGGGCGCGGCGAAGATCAGCAGCAGCGTGGACGATTCGGGCGGCATCACCGTCGCCGAGGACGATTATCACCGCGCGCGGATTTTGCTGGCCGGACAGGGCCTGCCCAAGGCGGCGCCGGGCGGCTATGCGATCCTCGACCAGCTGCCGATGGGCGTGTCGCGCGCCGTCGAGGGCGAGCGGCTGCGCCAGGCGCGCGAGACCGAACTGGCCAAGTCGATCGGCGAGATCGAATCGGTGGCGGATGCGCGCGTCCACCTGGCGATGCCCGAAAGCTCGGTGTTCGTGCGCGACAATGCGCAGCCCTCCGCCTCGGTCATCGTCCGCCTCGAACCCGGCCGCAGCCTGACCCAGGCGCAGGTCCGTTCGATCGTCAACCTCGTCGCCTCCTCGATGCCGGGGATGAAGGCCGATCAGGTGACGATCATCGACCAGATGGGCGCGCTGCTGAGCAAGCCGACCGACGGGTCGGAAGGATCGACCCTGTCGGACGAGCGGATCGATTATCAGCGCCGTATCGAGGACAAGTATCGCGCGCAGCTCAACACGCTGCTGACCCCGCTGCTGGGCGCCGGCAATTTCTCGGCCGAGATCCAGGCCGATGTCGATCTGGACCAGAGCCAGGCGACGCGCGAAAGCTATGACAAGCAGGGCGTCGTCCGCGCCGAACAGGGCAACTGGGCCGGCAACACGCCCGGCGAAACCGCCCCCGGCGGCGTGCCCGGCGCGCTGAGCAACACCCCGCCCGCCGCCTCCACGCTGGCGACCGCGACCCCGGGTCCGGCGGGTGCGACGGTGCAGCCCGGCACCGCGCCCGGCGCCACCCCGCCGGTCAAGACCACCGAGAATTTCAGCCGCGCCTATGACCTGGGCAAGGAAGTGTCGGTGACCCGCGCCGCGCCGGGATCGATCCGTCGCCTGTCGGTCGCCGTGCTGCTGCGCGAACCCGAAGGCGCCAAGCCGCGTACCCCGGCCGAAATCCAGCAGATCAACGACCTCGTGAAGGCGGCGGTCGGCTATAACCAGCAGCGCCAGGACACGGTGACGGTCATCAGCCGCAAGTTCTCGCCCGAGGCGGTCGCCGGCGACGTCGCCCGCCCGTGGTACGATGCCGACTGGGTGCCGATGGCGGCGCGCAACGGCACCGCGCTCATCATCGCGCTGCTGGTGCTTTTCATGGGCGTCCGCCCGATGGTCAAGGCGATCAACGAGCGGCGCAAGGCCGATGCCGCCGCCGAGACCGCCCGCGTCGCCGCCGCCGAAGCTGCCGCGCAGGCCGCGCTCAACGCCCCCGCCGGACCAGCGCCGGTCAGCATGGAGATGCTGGAAACCGCGCAGAATTACGACGACCGGGTCGGCCTCGTCCGTGGCTTCACGCGCGACAATCCGACGCGCGCCGCGCTCGCCATTCGTGACATGATCCAGTCGGATACCAAGCAGTGAACGCCCCCGTCCGTATCCAGAGCGGCGTCGAGCGCGCCGCCGTCCTGATGATGCTGGTCGGCGAGGAGGAAGCCGCCGCCATCCTGCAGAAGCTGGAACCCGAAGAGGTGCAGCAGCTGGGCAAGGCGATGTTCAGCGTCGCCGATGTCAGCGAGGACGAGGTGTCGGTGGTGCTCGACGATTTCGTCGAGAAGGCGCGCGAGCGCACCACGGTCGGCTTCGATCCGCGCCCGCACATCGAAACGGTGATGAACAAGGCGCTGGGCCAGGACAAGGCGGAGAGCGTGCTGGCCAAGATCACGCCGGTCGAGACCGCGTGCCAGATCGAGCTGCTCGACTGGATGGATGCGGCCGAGATCGTCAGCCTGATCAAGGACGAGCATCCGCAGATCGCTGCCGTCCTGCTCGCCAACCTCGACCCGAGCGTCGCGGCGCAGGTGCTCGAAGGACTGCCCGAAGCGTCGCAGCCGCAGATTCTGCACCGTATCGCCAAGCTGGGCCCGATCACGCCCGAGGCGATCGATACGCTGAAGTCGATGGTCGCGCGCCGCTCGACCGGTCGCACCAGCGGCACCGGCGTGCAGCTGGGCGGGGCGAAGGATGCCGCGAAAATCCTGTCGTCGGGCCGCAAGGCGACCGAGACGCGGGTCATGCCCAAGCTGGCCAAGATCGACCGCGACATCGCCCGCCAGATCGAGGACCAGCTGTTCGTCTTCGACAATCTGCTGGAGATGGACGACAAGAATCTGGGCGTACTGATCCGCAACGTCGACAGCGACCTGCTGGTCCGGGCGCTCAAGGGCGTGGACGAGAATGCGCGCAACCGCTTCCTCGGCTGCATGTCGGCGCGCGCCGCCGACGGCATTCGCGACGAGATGGAGGCACGCGGCCCGATGAAGCTGGCCGAGGTGCTCGATGCGCAGAAAGGCGTCATCACCGTCGCGCGCAACCTGGCCAAGGACGGGACGATCATGATGGGCGGCGGCGACGACGATTATGTTTGAGAGCGCCGCCTCCCCCGCCCCCGCCAACGGCTTCGTCGCCGGCTTCGCCAGCCGCCATGTCGCGGCGGCGGACATCCTGGCCCGCGCCTTCGGTACGCCCGATCCGTTCGCGGCGACCGGCGTCGTGCCGGTTCGTCCGGCCGATTCCGGCGCGACCGCCGCTGCCCAGCAGCCGGTCGGCCCGAAGCATTTCCGCCCGGCCGATCCCGATGCCAACCCGACCGAGGGATGGGACCCGTTCAGCGCGGTGGTGGACGACAGCGTCCACGCGCTCGATCCGGTCGCAGAGGCGCATGCGGCGGGCTATGCCGAGGGGCTGGCCGCGGCGGCCGCTGCCAGCCAGTCCGACACGGCGCGCGACCATGCGCTGCTGGCGAAGCTGGCCGAAGCGCTGGGCGCCGCGACCCATATCGACCGCGAGGCGATGGCCGCGCGGCTGCGCGAGACGGTGCTGACGCTGGTGCGGCAGATCGTGGGCGAGGTCGGCGTATCAGCCAACCACCTGATCGAACGGATCGACGCCGCCGCCGACCTGCTGGCCGATGGCGCCGAATCCGCGATCCTGCGCATGCACGAAGCGGATGTGCCGCTGGTCGAGGGCAAGCTGCCCAAGGCGGTGTTCCCGGTCGCCGACGCCCATGTCGAGCGCGGCGGCTTCATCCTCGAATCCGCCTCGACCGTGGTCGAGGATGGCCCGTCGCTGTGGCTGGAACAGCTTGGCGCGGAAATCGAAACCGTACCGGTGCCCCGCTGATGCTGAACCGTTTCGCCGAAAACTATCTGGGCGCGCTGGCCCCGACCGACTTCCGTCCGCGCGCGCGGGTGGCGGGCAAGCTCGCCAGCTATGACGGGCTGTTGATGGAAGCGGTCGGGCTGTCGCTACCGGTCGGGACCGTGTGCCAGGTCGGCACCGGCGATGGCGGCATGGTCGAGGCGGAGGCAATCGGTTTCCGCAACGGCCGGACGCTGATGATGAACCTGGGCGGCCCGGCACCGCTGCTGCCCGGTGCGCTGGTGCGGCCGGGCGACAAGCCGGGCGAGGCCGAGGTCGGCGACGCGATGCTCGGCCGGGTGGTCGATGGCGCGGGCAAGCCGATCGACGGCAAGGGGCCGATCCGGGGTGCGGGCCGCTGGCCGCTCGCGGGGCGTATCCAGTCGCCGCTGGACCGGGGCCGCGTGCTGGAGCCGATGGATGTCGGCGTGCGCGCGATCAACGGGCTGCTGACCATCGGTCAGGGCCAGCGCGTCGGCATCATGGCTGGCTCCGGCGTCGGCAAGTCGGTGCTGCTGGGCATGATGGTCCGCGCCGCCAAGGCCGACGTGATCGTCGTCGGGCTGATCGGCGAGCGCAGCCGCGAGGTGTCCGACTTCCTCGAAACCAAGCTGAAGGGCGATGCGCGGGCGCGGTCGGTCGTGGTCGCGGTGCCGGCCAATCATTCGCCCGTGCTGCGCATCCGCGGGGCGCTGCGCGCGACCGCGATTGCCGAGGCGTTTCGCGAACAGGGCAAGAAGGTCCTGCTCATCATCGATTCGCTGACCCGCGTCGCCCATGCCGGCCGTGAGATCGGGCTGGCGCTGGGCGAGCCGGCGTCGGCACGCGGCTATCCGCCCTCGGCCATCGCGATGCTGCCGGGGCTGATCGAGCGGGCGGGCACCTGCGTGCGCACCGGCGGGTCGATCACGGCGATCTATACCGTGCTGGCCGATGGCGACGATAACAGCGATCCGGTGGTCGATTCGGCGCGCTCGATCCTCGATGGGCATATCGTGCTGAGCCGTCAGCTGGCCGAGCGCGGCGTCTATCCGGCGATCGACCTGGGACCCTCGGTCAGCCGGGTGATGACCGACATTGCCGACAAGCCGCATCTGGCCGCCGCGCGGGTGCTGCGCCGGCATCTGGCGACGTATGAGGAAAATCGCGATCTGGTGCTGATGGGCGCCTATCGCCCCGGCACCGATCCGGCGATCGACGGGGCGCTGGCGGCGCATCCGGCGGTCATGGAATATGTGAAGCAGGATTCGGACGAGGTCGTGTCGCTGGACGATGCCGTCGCCGAGCTGGTGGGTGTGTTCGGTGGCTGAAAAGGCCAAGCGCCTCGCCCGCGTGCTGCGCGTGCGCACCATGCAGCTGAACCTGACGCAAGCCGAGGAGGCGCGCGCCGCCGCCCGCGTGGCGGAAGAGATCGCGCTGCGCGACCGTATCCTCAATCTGGCGCAGGCGGTGTCGCCGGTGCCGACGCCGAGCGCCAGCGCACAGACGCTGGGCGCCGCCGCCCATTATCGCGAAAAGCTGCATGCGACCGCGCGGGTGGTCGAGCATCGCGTGGCGCAGGCCGATGACGGCCTGACCCGCGCCCGGTCGGCGACGATGGCCGCCAAGCGCGACCAGAGCGCGGTCGAAAAGCTGCTGGAGCGCGCCCATGCCGCCCGCGCGCTGCGGGAATTGCGCGCGCTGGAAAACGCGCCGCCGGTCCGTCGGCCCAATCGGCACGATCCTTGCTGATCGACCGGTCGAACGCTTGACGGATCGACCTATGCAGCTTCTCTCGGCCCTTTCCAGCACCACCTCCCCGCTTGCGATGCAGGTGATGCCGCTTGTCGGATCGCCGGCGGGCGACTTCGCCGCGTTGATCGCGGACATGGTGCCGGCGGGGGATGCGGCAGTTGCGACCGGCCCGGTCGAGCGGCAGGCGGCTGCCCTGGGCGGCAACGGATTGCCGGTGGCGATTGCCGCCCCGGTCGCCTTGGTCGAGATGCCCGTCGTCGCGGCACCCGCGGTCACGCCGCCCCTGCCGGCCTCGGCGACCGAGGCGGTGCTGATGCTCCCGGTCGAGGCGGACGCGCCCGTCGCCAAGCCGGCGGTCGCGCCGGTGCTGGCGGCGACGGCAGCGATCGGCGTGCTGGCGAGCGTGTTGCCTGAGGAAGAGACGGTCGAAGCCCCGCCGCGTACCGAGGATGTCGCGCTGCGTACCCTGCCGATGCCGGTGCCGACCCGCTTCGCCGCACCCCAGCCGCGTGTGAAGCGGTCTGAAACCCCGCCGCACGACGCAGTGCCGCTTCCCGGCGAGGACGAGGCGGACGAACCGGACCAGCCGGCGGCACAGGGCGAAGTGGCTCTGCCCGCGCCCCAGCCGACGCCCGAGCCGGGGGAGGCAATCCTCCTGCCGCCCGCCCCGCCGATCGCCGAACGGCCAGTGCCGGCGCGGCAGGACGCAACGGCGGCGGTGGTCATCGAACAGGGGCAGGTCGTCGCGGCGGAACCCGCTGCCGCGACTCCACCGATGCGGATGGCGAAACGGGGTGCCGCTGCGGCTCCCGCTATGGCGCAGGTGCCTGCCCCACCGACCGGCACCGCCGATCCGACCGTGGGCGTTGTGACGCCGCTCGACACCGACCGAGTCGTGCCGGTCCATGTCGTCGTGCCGCAAGCAACCGACGACGCCGCACCGATGGCGGCGAAGCCGGTTGCCGGCGATGCCGCACCGCCTGCGCGGCCGGGCGTGTCGGCAGCGCAGATGCCCCTGCAATCCGTCGCATCGCGCGATGCCGTCGATACCCGACCGGTCGCGTCGCCGGTCGTGTCCGCAACATCGGCGCCTGCCGTGTCGCCTGCGCCCTCTGCCGACGCCCAAGCGGTTGCCTCCCCCGTTTCCGACGCGGCGGACATGGTCGCGGTCGCGGTCGAGTCGATGCCGTTGCGCCAGCCGCCGGCCGACCTCGCCGCACCGCGCACGCGTCCGTTGGTCGCGACCGACGGCAGTCGCCCGCCCGAGGCTGCGCGTTCGGCATCGATCCCGGCTCGCCCGGTCGTGCTGCCGAGCGAGGCCGTCGCCATTCCGCAAGCCGTTCCGGGCGACGTGATCCAACCACGGCCGACGCCGTCCCTCGTCGCTGATCCGATCGCGATAGCCGTGCGACCGGCGGGCACTGCGGCGGGCGAGGCGATCGTGGCATCGGTTCCGTTGCCGGATGCCGCGGAGCTTCGTCCGGTGGTCACTGACGCCGTTGTCGCCGATATTGCCGTTGAAGCCCGACGCACTGCCCCAACCCTCCGCCCGTTGGCGGAAACGACGCCCGCGTCCGTGCCGCCGGTCGCACGTGCCGAATCGCAGCCGATCAGGTCCGCTATGCCGGCAACGGCATCGCTGCCGGACGCCACGCCGGTTACGTCGCGCGAAGCCGTGCAGGCCGATCGCGCGCCGATCAACGGCGAAGCCGCCGCCTCGGTCACGCTGGTCGCCGCGCCCGCAGCGCAGCCGGTCCCGAACAGCGCGCCGGTCACCCGCCTCGCGCCCGCCCAGCCGAGCGATACCGCGCCGGTGGTTGGGGTGACGGTCGATGGCACGACCGTCCACGCTGCGATCGATGCGCCGACCGTCGCGCCGGCAACGCCCCCGGTCATGCGCGTCGCGCGGACCCAGCCGAGCGATACCGCTCCGGTGGTCGAGGCGAAGGTCGACGGTACGACCGTCCGCCATGCCGTCGATGCGCCGGCCGCCGCACCCGCGACGACGCCAATCACCCGCCTCGCCCCCGCTCCGGTGCCGGATGCCGTGGCAGCGATCGACGTGGCACCGGTCGATGCCGACACGCTCGCCCCGCGCCCGCGGCGCGACGACGACCTGTCGGTTCCGACGACCGGCGCGCCGCAAGCCGCCGACGCCGCCGTGCTGCGTCCGGTCGCGCCCACGTCGCACGCCGCCCAGCCGACGCTCGACACCCGCCAGCCGCAATGGGTCGAGGGGATGATCGACCGCATCCAGACGCTGCGCGAATCGAGCGCCAGCAATAGCGGCGAAACGCGCATCCGCCTGTCGCCGGACGCTCTGGGCGATGTCGAGGTGGCGGTGCGGATGGGTGATGACGGCAAGCTGCATGTCCACTTCGCCAGCGACAATGCCGATGCCGGACGCCTGCTGGCCGAAGCGCAGCCGCGCCTGGTCCAGATGGCCGAGGCGCGCGGGCTGAAGCTGGGCGGCATGCAGGTCGATGTCGGATCGCAGCAATCGCAGCGCCAGGCGCAGGACCAGGGCAATCCCGCCCCCCGCGCGCCACGCCCCGCCACCACACAAGCAAACACGCAAACCACCCGATCCGATGATCGTATCGCCTGAGGAAGCATGACATGAGCGACAAGGACGCGCCGGAGGAAAAACCGGCCAAGAAGAAGGGCAAGCTCGGCAAGATCATCGTCATGGCGGTGGGCGTCATCGTCCTGCTGGGCGGCGGCGTCGGCGCCGGGCTGTATGCCAGTTCGTCGGGCCTGATCGGCGGCGGGCATGGCAAGGAAGGCGAGCATGAGGAGGTCAAGAAGGACCTGCCCAAGCTGGTCCCCAAGTCCGAGGAAGTGAAGGCGAGCGCCGGCGGCGGCGAGGGTGGCGGCGAAGGCGGCGGCCATGGCGGCGGCGAGGGCGGTGAAGGCGGCGGCGAGGCCGCGGCCAATAACGGCGAAGGCGGCCGCCCGACGCCGGAGATGGAAGGCGGTGACCGCTATGCATCGAGCTATTACGCGATGGAAAAGGAGTTCACCTCCAACCTGGCGGACAGCACGCATTTCATCCAGGTCGGCGTCGCCATCTCGACCTCCTACGATCACAAGGTCCTCGACAATCTGAAGACCCACGAGATCGCGATTCGCTCGGCGATCCTGCTGGCGCTCGGCGAGACGACCGAGGATCAGGTGTTCACTGCCGAGGGCAAGAAACAGCTGTCGCTGCGGATCAAAAAGGCCATCAACGACACACTTGAGCAGAAAGAGGGCTTTGGCGGCATCGGTAACGTTTATTTTACCCAATTTGTCGTTCAGTAAACGCGCATGGTTAACGCGCCATCCACCTCCGCGCCCGAGCGCCGCGAACGGAGCCGCCGGAGTCCGGCGGCGTCGCACGTCCCGACGCTCGGCGCGGCGAACCTCAATCCGTTCGGCGATCTCCACGCGCTGGAGCATCTGTCGGCGCGGATGGCGCGGTCGATGCGGCAGGTGTTCGAACCGCTGCTGCGCCGGGGCGTGCGCAGCTGGGCCGAGCCGGTCGAGGTGGATCGATTCGCGGGCTATATCGCCGCGCGGCGCAAGGACCGGCTGACCGGCTGGGTGCCGCTTACGCTGTCGACCGGGGGAAGCCCGGCGATCATCGTGTTGGACGGCGCGTTCCTGCTCGAAGTGCTCGATATCTTCTTCGGCGGGTTCGGCGAGGCCCCCTCCCCGCTGCCGATCGAGTTTTCCCCGGCGGCCGAGGCGATGCTGCGCCGGCTGGCAGGCGCGATCGCCCAGCCGCTGAGCGAGGCGTGGGGACCGCTGGCGGGCATCAGCTTCGAACCGGGCAACCCCGAATCGAACGCGGCGATGATGGGCGCGATCGATGGCGAGGACGCGGTGATCGCGACCCGGTTCGGCATCGCGGCGGGCGATGCGGAGCCGACCTTCATCGATATCCTCTATCCCGTCGCCGCGCTGAAGCCCCATGCGCCGCAGCTGTCGACCAAGGTCCATGGCAAGAGCGCGCCCGATCCCAAATGGCTGTCGGGCCTGACCCGTGCGGTCATGTCGGTGAAGCTGCCGGTGCGATCGGTGCTGGCCGAACCGGTCGTGTCGCTCGCCATGCTGCTGGAGCTGAAGGAAGGCGACATCATCCCGATCAGCTTCGGCCCGCAGGTGCCGGTATGGGTATCCAACCGGCGGCTGGGCACCGGCACGGTCGGCACCGCCAACGGACAGGCCGCGATCAAGCTCAACACCATCGACCCCGGTTTCGAAGAGGAATTCCAATGAACGAGATGACCGGCGGCTTCCCCGCCGAAGCGTCGCTCGCCGCCAATTTCAAGCTGTTGCAGGATGTCGACGTCCGCCTGACCGTCGAGATCGGGTCGACGCAGCTCACCTTGCGCGAACTGCTGGCGCTGAGCGAATCGAGCGTGATCGAGCTGGACCGCGCCGCCAACGAACTGCTCGACGTGTTCGTCAACGGCACGCTGATCGGGCGCGGCGAGGTGGTGACCGTCGGCGACCGCTTCGGCGTGCGCATGACCGAACTGGTCAGCCCGGACAAGCGGGTCAGCCGCTGATGATGTGGTCGTACATCCTGAAGCTGGTCATCCTGCTGCCGCTGGTCTGCGGGCTGATGATCGGCTGTCTGTATCTGTGGCGTCGGCTGGAAGCCCGGATGCCGGGCAATCAGGGCGAACGGCTGGTCAAGGTACGCGAGACGATGATGGTGTCGACCGGTACCAAGCTGGCCGTGCTGGAATTCGACGACCGGCTGCTGCTGGTATCGGTCGGCCGTAACGGGGTCACGCTGCTGGACCGGGGCGACAAGTGAATTTCGCGGGGGGGAAGATCGCGCCGGTCCTGGCGCGGATGCGGTATCGCCCGTCGCCGATCGCCGCCGCGCGCCGGCGGACGATGGCGACCGTGCCGGCACACACGGTGAAGGTCCGTCGCCCGGCGCGCACGCTGCCGCACTGGCGGTTCGAAGTCGCGCTGGCGGTGGTGGGCATCTTGCTGATGCTGTTCCTCGCCATGCCGGCAATGGCGCAGGGAGCGCCCGCCGCGCCTGCGCCGACGCCGGGGGCGGCCGATGCGCTCGACCGGGCGCTGGGGCAACTGGGCGGGGCGAACGACGCGCCGATGGCGCTGTCGCTGCAGATCCTCATCATCATGGGGCTGTTGTCGGTCCTGCCCGGCATATTGCTGATGATGACCAGCTTCACCCGGATCATCATCGTGCTGGCGGTGCTGCGCCAGGCGCTGGGCCTGCAACAGACGCCGCCCAACCAGGTGCTGATCGGCCTGTCGCTGTTCCTGTCGCTGTTCGTCATGTCGCCGGTGATCGGCCGCATCAACGAGACGGCGATCAAGCCCTATGCCGCCGGGCAGATCACATCGACGCAGATGATCGAGGCGGCCAGCCTGCCGCTCCATTCGTTCATGCTGAAGCAGACCCGGACCAAGGACGTGACGATGTTCGCGCAGATGGCCAAGATCGGCCCGATCGCGACGCCGGCCGACACGCCGTTCACCATCCTGCTGCCCGCCTTCGTCACATCGGAACTCAAGACCGCGTTCCAGATCGCCTTCCTGATCTTCCTGCCGTTCATCGTCATCGATCTGGTGGTCGCGACGGTGCTCATGTCGCTCGGCATGATGATGCTGTCGCCGACGATCATCTCGCTGCCGTTCAAACTGCTGCTGTTCGTGCTGGTCGATGGCTGGGCGCTGACGATGGGCAGCCTTGCCGCCTCTTTCGGGACGTAACGCCATGGTCGACGCAGGCTATTTCATGACCGTCGCGCGCGAGGCGATGTGGGTGCTGGCGCTGGTCGCGGCACCCATCCTGATTCCGGCGCTGTTGTCGGGTCTGATCCTCGGCATGATCCAGGCGGCGACGTCGATCAACGAACAGACGCTTTCGTTCGTGCCGAAGCTGGCGGTGGTCGGCATCAGCCTGGCAGTGTTCGGGGGGATGATCCTCGGGCTGCTCAGCGATTTCACGACGAGCATCTTCGAGCGGATTCCGGATCTGGTTCGGTGACGTTTGCGCGCTCTCCTTCCGTCATTCCGGCGGAGGCCGGAATCCATGGATGCAGGGACGTTTGCGGTCACTCGACGGCGCGGGACACAATGGATTCTGGCCGTCGCCGGAATGACGGGTTTGGTGAGGCGGCTCGCCTGCCCTCAAATAGCCGTACCCCGGCGGAGGCCGGGGTGCGCTTCAAGGGCGATACCTACCGTTGGCGTACCCCCGCCTACGCGGCGACACGGGTGCGCGCTTGGATGGCGTCGGGGGCATCCTCTCCATGCTAGGCTTCGGCCTCGCCGTCGAGCCACAGCTGTGGGCGCTGCTGTTCACCATGGTCCGCATCGGGGCGGCGTTCATCGTCGCGCCGCTGTTCGGCGCGGTGGCGATGCCGGTGCAGGTGCGGGTGCTGCTGTCGGGGGCGATCGCGGTGCTGGTGCTGAAGGCGCAGCCCTTCGCCATCCCGACCGAAGTCTTTTCGCTGACCACCTTCCTCAGCATCGCCGCCGAGGGGCTGGTCGGCCTCGCCATCGGCCTCGTCCTCCAGATCGCGTTCGCCGCACCCGTCATCGCCGCCGAGATCATCGGCATCTCGATGGGCATCGGGTTCGCGGCGATGGTCGATCCGCAGAACGGCGCGCAAAGCCCGGCGCTCGGCACCTTTTTGTCGGTACTGCTGACGCTGCTGTTCCTTTCGCTCGACGGGCATCTGCTGCTGATCGACCTGATCGTGCGCTCCTATGAGCTGTTGCCGCCGGGTGCCGCGTGGCTGTCGCCCGCCAAGCTGGAGAATATCGCGATCTTCGGCGGCTATGCGTTCCTGTCGGGGTTGCTCCTCGCCCTGCCCGTTGGCTTCCTGCTGCTGTGCCTCAACCTCGTCATGGGGATGCTGTCGCGCTCGGCGCCCGCGCTCAACCTGTTCGCGGTCGGCCTGCCCGCCAGCCTGTTCGTCGGGGTCGTCGCCTTGTTCGTCGCCTTGCCGGCGATGACCGACTATATGCTGGTCATCGTGCAGGAGGCGCTGGACGCCGCCAATACGCTGGTGCTGGGAGGCGTGCGGTGAGCGAGGACAAAACCGAAAGCCCAACCCAGAAGCGCCTCGACAAGGCGCGCGAAGACGGCGACATCCTCAAGTCCAAGGAACTGGGCGCGGCGCTCGTCATCCTGGCCGGCTGTGCATGGCTCGCGCTGCTCGGCCCCTCGCTGGTGGGCGCCTGCAAGGCGATCATGACCGCCAGTTTCAGTTTCGGCCGCGCCGATGTGGAGGATTTCCAGCCCTGGCGCCCGCTGGTCGAGGCGGGGTGGAAATTGCTGCCGTCGCTGGGCGGTATCCTCGCGCTCGCCGTCTCGGCCAGCATCCTTGCGCAGGCGGGGCTGACCGGCATCCGCTTCAACGGCGGCGCGCTGGCGCCCAAGGGATCGCGGATCAACCCGGCATCGGGGATGAAGCGCATCTTCGGCACACAGGGCTGGATCGAACTCGGCAAGTCGCTGCTGAAGGTCGTCCTGCTCGGCGCCATCGGCTATGTCATGCTGAAGAAAGCGGCCGTCAGCTCGGTGGGCCTCGTGTCGTCGAATGTCGACCAGGCGGTCGGCGATCTCGGCGGCACGTTCCTGACGCTGCTGTTCGTGATGGCGGGCGGACTGGTGCTGATCGCGGGCCTCGACGTGCCGCTGGCGATCTTCCAGCGGATGCAGCGCCTGCAGATGACCAAGCAGGAAGTGCGCGACGAGCATAAGGAAAGCGATGGCGATCCGCATGTGAAGGCGCAGATCCGCCAACGCCGCCACGAGATCCTGAAGGGCGGCTTCCGGCAGGCGGTGGGCGAGGCGCAGGTCGTTCTGACCAACCCGACGCACTTCGCGGTCGCGCTGCGCTACGACCATGGCCGCGACCAGGTGCCGGTGGTGGTGGCCAAGGGACGCGGGGCGACCGCCCTCGCCATTCGCGAGCTGGCGGCGGAGGCCAAGGTGCCGATGCTTGAATATCCGCAGCTCGCCCGCGCCGTCTATTACACCAGCCGCCAGGGGCAGGAGATCCGCGACGACCTGTACCTTGCGATCGCCACCGTCCTCGCCTTCGTCATGGGGGTCAACCGGCAGGCGGGCGGCATCCAGCCGCCGGTGACCGTGCCGCCCGAGGCGCGCTATGACGAGAACGGCAATCTTGCGGTAAAAAACCCCTAAAGATTCAGGCCACGGTGCCGTTCGATGGGGGAGACGGACCGGGGACCCACGATGGCGATCACGACGAGCAGTGCGACGGCCACCGCCACCACGGCCAAGACGACGACCACGACCAAGGCGACCACCCCCAACCTCGCCAACGCATTGGGCGCGGGATCGGGCGTCGACACCGCCGCGCTGGTCAAGAGCCTGGTCGAGGCGCAGTTCGCCAACAAGAACGCCCGGCTGACCCGGCAGGCCGAAACGCTGACCGCGCAGGTGTCCGCCGTGTCCGAACTGAAATCGGGCATCACCGGATTTGCCAGCGCGCTCACCACCCTGTCCGAAAGCGGCGGGCTGACCACCCAGCTGACCAGCAGCAGCGCGGCGGTGAAGGTGTCGACCGCCAAGGGTGCGACGGTCGCAAGCCTGAACGCCAGCGTCAGCGTCGCCCGGCTCGCCACGCCGCAGGTCGCAGTGACCAAGGAATCGTTCAGCACCACCGGATCGGTCGGCACCGGCACGCTCCAGCTGAAACTGGGCAGCGTGAAGGAGGACGGCACCTTCGCCGCGAACGGCACGACCATCCCGCCGATCACCATCACGTCGAGCGACGCGGCGTCGCTGCAGAAGGTCGCCGACAAGATCACCGCCGCCAAGGCGGGCGTCACCGCCAGCGTCGTGACCGACGCCAATGGCCAGCGGCTCGTGCTGCGCAGCACCGATGGCGCGAACCAGGCATTCACCCTGACCGCGACACCCGACAGCGGCAGCGTCTCGCCGGGCCTCGAACGGCTGAACGTCGATTTCGACAGCAGCACGACCGATGGTGCCGAAGTGGTGACCCGGGCGGGCAACGCGGTGTTCAGCATCGACGGCGTGCCGATGGTCAGCGCGTCCAACAAGATCACCGGCGCGGACGGCGTCACGCTGGAATTGAAGGCGGTGACGACCGATGGCCCGGTGACGCTGAGTTCGTCCAAGCCGACCGAGGCGCTGACCGAAGCGGTGAACAATGTCGTCGCGGCATATAACGAGATGCTGGCGTCGGTGAACAAGGCGACCGATGCGATCACCGGCGACCTGCGCGCCGACCCGGCGGCGCAGGCGATGAAGCGGTCGTTGCAGAAGCTGACCAGCGCCGACCTGACCGGCAAGACCGACGGCACCCCGACCACGCTGGCGGCGATCGGCGTGGCGACGAACAATGACGGGACGCTGCGGGTCGACAAGACGCTGCTCGCCTCCGCCATCGCCAACAATCCCGATGCGGTCGAGGCGATGTTCGCCGCCGCGACCGGCAGCGACGGCACCACCGGCAAGAGCCTGCCCGCCGCGCTCAACCGGATCGCGGCCACCGCCAAGAGCACCACGCTGGGGCTGGGCGCCAGCGACAAGCGCTATGCCGAGGCGCAGGGCGCGCTCGCCAAGGAACAGGCCAAGGTCGCCGAACAGACCGAGGCGACCTCCACCCGCATGACGCAGCAATTCGCGGCGTCGGAAGCGCGGGTCGCCGCGTACAAGGCACAGCAGACCTTCATGGAAAACCAGATCAAGATGTGGACGCGGAGCGAATAATGACCCGCTATGCCACCGCTCTGGCGGGCGATCCCGCCCAGACCTATCGCTCGGTCGACCTGGCCGCCCGCACCGGCGGCGCCGATCCGCATGCTTTGGTGTCGCTGCTGTACGAGGAAGCGATCCGCGCGCTGCGCTCCGCCGCCTGGGCGACCAATAATCGCCAATATGCGATGAAGGGCGAACGGGTGACCCGCGCGACCGCGATCCTGTTCGCGCTCGAAGCCGGCCTGGATTACGAAAAGGGCGGCGACCTGTCGCAGACGCTGTCGCGGCTCTACACCGGCCTGCGCGAGCAGATCGTCAATGCGAGCATCGGGCAGGATGCCCAGCCGTTCCTGAACGCCGCCGCGTCGCTGACCGACATTGCCGAGGCGTGGGAAGCGGTCCGGCCGCGATAGGGCGGACGGCTCGGATCGCAACGTTCTTGGTCACCCCGGACTTGATCCGGGGTCCCGCTATCGGTCACCCGCAGAAGAAGAAGCGGGACCCCGGGTCAAGCCCGGGGTGACGTTTTGGCAGGCGGTGGCACTCGCATCCCTCCCCGACCGCCCCTTCTCAACGGTGGCATCGCGCCCCGTGATCCGCTAGCGGTGCGCGCATGAAGCAACCGCATATCGTCGCGCTGGGGGGCACGCTGCGCCCGACTTCGGGCACCGCCGCCGCGCTGGAACGGGCGCTGACCCATGCCAAGGCGCTGGGCGCGCGCACCACGCTGCTGACCGGGCCGGCGATCGACTTCCCGAACTACGAACCCGAGGCGGCAGGCGGCAATCCGCGCATCCAGTCGTTCCTGCGCGCGCTGCGCGATGCCGACGGGATCATCATCGGGTCGCCGGGCTATCACGGGACGCTGTCGGGGCTGGTGAAGAACGCGCTGGACCATGTCGAACTGCTGCGCCGCGACGACCGCGTCTATTTCGACGGGATGCCGGTCGGCATCGTCGCGACGGCGGCCGGGTGGCAGGCAGCGGTGGCGACGATGACCACCCTGCGCACCGTCGCCCACGCGCTGCGCGGCTGGCCGACGCCGGTCGGGGTGGCGATCAACACCGTCGAGGACGGCGCGATCGACAAGGCCGACGGGCAGCTGCGGCTGATGGTCGAGCAGATGATCGGCTTCGTGGCGCGGTAGGGCGCTTTTTCTTGTTACCCCGGACTTGTTCCGGGGCCCACCGCAAGAATAAGGAAGTCGTTCATGGTCGAACGCCTACCTTGCGTCTATATTCTCGCCAGCGCCCGAAATGGAACGCTCTACACCGAGGTCACGTCCGACTTGGTGCGCCGGATAGCGCAGCATCGCGAAGGCACTTTTGGCGGGTTTACTGCCGAGAAAAACATCAAACGGCTCGTCTATTGGGAAATCGCCGCCACGATGGAAGCTGCCATCTATCGTGAGAAAACTGTCAAACGGTGGCGGCGGGACTGGAAGCGCAACCTGATCGAACGGGACAACCCCGCTTGGAACGACCTTGCGATAGGATTGGGCTTCGAACCCCTGCCATCGCCCAGCCGCCCGGTGGACCCCGGAACAAGTCCGGGGTGACGTAGTGGGTGGCGCAACGGTTGCCCTACCGCCCGATCCAGTGTTTCCGGACGAACCACGCCACGATCCCTGCGCTCATCGCCACGCACAGACCGACGACCCCGGCGAACGCCCAGGGTTCGTCGGCAAAGGGGATCCCCTTCACGTTCATGCCGAGCAGGCCGGTCAGAAAGGTCAGCGGCAGGAACACCATCGCCACGATCGCGATCTGGAGCGAGCGCTGGTCGAGCTGTTCGGCGCGCAGGTCGGTCAGCGTTTCGTGGACCAGCGCGGCGCGTTCGCGGATCGAATCGACCTCCTCTGCCATGCGCGCGGCGCGGTCGGCGGCGGCGGCGAGGTGGAGGCGGTCGTCGGCCTGCAGCCAGTCGCCGGGCAGTTGCCCCAGCTTTTCGAGCGCCGAACGCTGCGGCACGAGGAAGCGGCGATAGCCAATCGCGCGGACGCGGGTATGGGTGACGGCACGGCGCTGTTCGAAGATGCGGGTGGGGTCCAGCGCCTCCTCGCATTCGTCGAGCGTGTCGCCGAGATCGGCGATCAGCGGGTCGAGCTGTTCGGTGATCGCGCTGGCGAAGGCGACGATCAGGTCGCCGGGATCGGCCACCTCGCCACGCTCGACCCGGTCGACGACGGTGTGGAACGCGGTCAGCTTGCGCCGGGTGACCGAATGGACGCGGCCCGCGCTGGCATAGAGGCGGACCGAGGCGAGCGGATCGGCGCTGCTGAGCACATCGTCGGACAGGCCGCGCAGGTTGACGAACGCCCCCTTGCCGATCGCATCGCAGCGCGGGCGGGTCTCGACCGCGGTCAGCGGGTCGATGACGTAATCGGGCAGATGGGCATGGTCGCGCAGCCATTTGGCGACCACCTCCCCCTCGCCATGCAGATGGATCCAGGTGAAGCCGCCGGTCGCATCGACCGCCGCCAGCGGATCGATCGGCGTCGCCCGCCCGCCCTCGATATGCCACGCGCGACAGGTCATGCGAGGTCGATCGTCAGGCCGGGAAGCGGATCGGCGGGCAGCGGCCCCATGATCCGCACCGCATCGGCGCGGGCGCGGTCGAGGATCGCTGCGGGAACGTCCGCAGTGTGGTGGATGCGGTCGGCCTGCCCCAGCCAGCGGGCTTCGCGTAAGCTCAGATCGTCGGGATCGGGCGAGCGCAGGCGAATTGTCTCGACGCGGCCGGCGACCGGGGCGGCGCCGTCGAGCCACCGTTCGACCGCATCGTCGGGATGCGGGATCATCGGGTCGAGCGGACCATTTGCGGCGATGGCAGCACCAATGGCGCGACGGCGGTCGCCTCCGTCGGGGAAGCGCGTGCGCAGGGCGGCGCGGGCGGCGCCCAGCCCTTCGGCCAGTCGCCCGACCCCGGCGGGCAGGATCGCTTCCAGCCGCTGGCGGATCGCCGCCGCCAGCCCCGCCGACACGCCGCCGGTCGATATCGCGATCAGGATCGGCGAACGGTCGACGATCGCCGGCAGGGTGAAGTCGCAATCGGCCAGGCGATCGACCGCGTTGACGAGGATGCCGCGGGCCTTCAGCGCATCGATCGCGGTGCGCGCTTCGCCGTCATCCTCGACGGCGACGACGGCAATGCGGGCGTCGGCGGCATCGGCGACGACGGTCAGGCCGGTGCGTTCGAGCAGGCGGCGCTTGGCATCGGCCGCCTCACCCTCCCCCACCAGGATCACGCTGCGCCCGGCGGTGCGCAGCAGGATCGGCAGCCCGTTCACAACCAGGGCGGCAGGCGGTCGGCCTGGGCCAGCGCCTCGATCGGGGGACGTTCGCGCACCACCGCGAACCGGTCGCCGGCCACCAGTACCTCGGGCACCAAAGCGCGTGAGTTGTAGGTCGAGGCCATGGTCGCGCCGTAAGCGCCGGCGGTCATGAACGCGACCAGATCGTCGGCGGCCACCACGTCCATCTCGCGGCCCAGGGCAAAGGTATCGCCGGTCTCGCACACCGGGCCGACGATGTTGGTCACCGCCCGCTCGCCGGTCGGGGTCACCGCGCGGATGTCGTGATAGGCGTCGTAGAGGCTGGGGCGCAGCAGGTCGTTCATCGCCGCGTCGACGACGACGAACGGCGCGGTCGCGCCCTGCTTCACGCGGATGACGCGCGACACCAGCACGCCGGCATTGGCGACGATCAGCCGGCCGGGTTCGAACATCAGCCGCGCATCCCAGCCGGCGGTCGCGCGGGCGACCATCGCGCCGTATTCGGCCGGGCTGGGCGGCAGCGGCCTGGCGGGGTCGTAGGGGACGCCGAGGCCACCACCGAGATCGGCGTGGGTGATGTCGTGCCCCGCGGCGCGAAGGTCGCGGATCAGCGCACCGACCCGGCCGAACGCGGCTTCGAGCGGCAGCAGGTCGGTCAGCTGGCTGCCGATATGCACCGCGACGCCGCGTACCCTGATCCCCGGCAGCGATGCGGCATGGGCATAGGCGGCGGGGGCGGCGTGATAGTCGATGCCGAACTTGTTCTCCTTGCCGCCGGTCGAGATCTTCGCATGGGTGCCGGCTATCACGTCGGGGTTCACGCGGATGGCGATCTGCGCGACCTTGCCCAGCCGGGTCGCCACCGCCGACAGCATGTCGAGTTCGGGTTCGGATTCGATGTTGAACTGGCCGATGCCGGCGTTCAGCGCCTGCGCCATTTCGTCCGCGGTCTTGCCGACGCCGGAGAATACGACCTTGTTGGGGTCCATGCCGGCGTCGAGCGCGCGGTACAGCTCGCCGCCCGACACCACGTCCGCGCCCATGCCGGCGCGGGCAAGCGTGGCCAGCACCGCCTTGTTCGGATTGGCCTTCACCGCGAAGGCGACCAGCGGTTCGCCCTTGCCGAGGCCCGCGACGGCATCGCGGAACACATGGACATGCCGTTCGAGCGTCGCTGTCGAATAGACATAGACCGGCGTGCCGACCGCATCTGCGATGGCGGGCAGGCTGACATCCTCGGCATGGAGCGTGCCGTCGCGAAGGGTGAAATTATCCATGACTGGCCCTTTAGAACGACGGGGGCGGGTTGAGAATGGGTCCCCGCTCGTCATTCCCGCGAAGGCGGGAATCCATAGACGCAGGCTTTGGCGACTCCATCGCGCGGGTAGCGTGTATGGACCCCCGCCTGCGCGGGGGTGACGATGGAGCGCGTGGTCAGCGTGGCGGCAGAGCGAAGGGATCGTCGCCGCGCGCCTTCGATTCGGTCAGCAATTCGTCGCTGCGCGACGGCCGCTGCTGCGTCGTCGGGTCGAGCAGTTCGGCCGGGGTCGGCGTCGCGGTCGCGCCATAGGGCGCGGGCGGCAGCGACGCATTCTCGCGCGGGCGCAGGTCGCTGCGCTGGCCACAGCCGGCGAGGGCCAGCGTGACGACGGCGAGGGCGAGCGCGCGGCTCACCCCTGCCCCCGCGCGGCGGCGATGGCTTCGCGGACCCGATCGGGCGCGGTGCCGCCGAAGCTCTTGCGGCTGGCGACCGAGGCATCGACGCTCAGCACGTCGAAGATGCCGGCATGGATGCGGTCGTCGATGCCGGTCAGGTCGTCGATGGTCAGGCCGTCCAAGCGACAGCCCTTTTCCTCAGCCAGCTTGACCGCGCGGCCGGTGATGTGATGCGCCTCGCGGAACGGCACGCCCGCTTCGCGCACCAGCCAGTCGGCCAGATCGGTCGCGGTCGAAAAGCCGGTTTCGGCCGCCGCGCGCATGCGATCGGGGCGGAAGGTCGCGCTTTCGACCATGCCGGTCATCGCCGCGATCGACAGCGCCAGCAGATCGGTCGCCTCGAACACCGGCGGCTTGTCGTCCTGCATGTCCTTGGAATAGGCGAGCGGCAGGCCCTTCATCGTCACCATCAGCGACGTCATGCAGCCCATGATCCGCCCGCTATGCCCGCGCACCAGCTCGGCGGCGTCGGGGTTGCGCTTTTGCGGCATGATCGAGCTGCCGGTCGACCATTGGTCGCTCAAGGACACGAAGCCGAACATCTGCGACGCCCAGATCACGAACTCTTCCGCCAGGCGCGACAGGTGCAGGGAGCATTGTACGGCGGCGGTCAGATATTCGATCGCGAAGTCGCGGTCGGACACCGAATCAAGCGAATTAACCGTCGGCCCGGCAAAGCCCAGCGCCTTGGCCGTCGCATGGCGATCGAGCGGGAAGCCGGTCCCGGCCAGCGCCGCCGATCCGAGCGGGTTGTAGTTGAGCCGCGCGCGGCAATCGGCAAAGCGCCCGCGATCGCGCGCGATCATGCTGTGATAGGCCATCAGGTGATGGCCGAGCGTTACCGGCTGCGCGACCTGAAGGTGCGTGAAGCCGGGCATGACGGTGGCGGCATGTTCCTCGGCGCGCACCAGCAGCGCGGCCTGCAACTGGCCCAGCGCCGCATCGACCGCATCGATCGCATCGCGGGTCCACAGGCGGAAATCGGTCGCGACCTGATCGTTGCGCGAGCGCGCGGTATGCAGCCGCCCGGCGACCGGACCGATCTTTTCGGCCAGCCGCGCCTCGGTCAGCATGTGAATATCTTCGAGCGTCAGATCGTCGGGCACGCCCTGTTCGGCATAGTCCGCCGCGACCGCGTCCAGTCCGTCGAGGATCTTCGCGACATCGGCCTGGTCGACGATGCCCTGCGCGCCCAGCATCGTTGCGTGCGCCTTGGACCCGGCGATATCCTGTCGCCACATCCGCTTGTCGAAGGGGATCGAGGCGTTTATCTCACGCATCACCGCCGACGGGCCTTCGGCGAAGCGCCCGCCCCACATGCTGTTGGAGCCTTCCATGCGCCCGGTAATCGCGCTTCTCCTTGGACTGAGCCTGTTCGTCGGCGCTTGCGATAAGCGAGCGGCCGCGCCGGAGCAAGCGGCTGCGGAAGGCGACGGCACCGTGCCCGACGTCGATACGCCCGCCAACGACGCCGCGCCCGAAGCGGCGGGCAAGATCGACCGCAGCCACAAGGGCGAGGCGATGCCGGCGTTCGCCTTTCAGGACGGCGCAGGCAAGCCGGTGACACTGGCCGATTTTCGGGGGAAGCCGGTGCTGATGAACCTGTGGGCGACGTGGTGCGCGCCGTGCGTGCGCGAGATGCCGACGCTGGATGCGCTGGCGGCGCGGGAGAAGGCGTCGCTGCACGTGCTGACCGTGTCGCAGGACATGGAGCCCGGGAAGGTGCAGCCGTTCCTGACCGAGCGAAAGCTGGCGAACCTGGTTGCCTATCGTGATCCGGAGCTGCAATTCTCGACCGGCATGGGCGTCAGCCTGCCGACGACGATCCTGTATGATGCGTCGGGCAAGGAATTGTGGCGGGTCACCGGGGGGATGGACTGGGCCGGGGCGAACGCGGCGAAGCTGATCGGCGAGGCACGAGGGTAAGCTACCGGCCTATCTCGTCACCCCGGACTTGACCCGGGGCCCCGCTTTCTACTGACCGCCGCAACAGAAGAAGCGGGACCCCGGATCAAGTCCGGGGTGACGGTTAGAGGGCGGCTTGCTCACCGATCCGGCGCACGTTCTGCGGGCGGCACCCCTGCCCCCTCGCCCGGTGCGTCGTCGTCGAAATTCTCGCCCTGTGCGCCGCCGCCGGCATTGGCGCCGCTGCCATGGACCTCGCCATCGGGGCCGATCGAGGCGCGGTGGCCGGCCTCGGGCGGGATTTCGCGGCCGTCGTCGGATGGCACGAAGCCGGGAGCACCGGCTTCGGCGGCGGCCTGTCGTGCCTGCCGCTCGCGGTCATATTCCTGGCCCGAATAGCCAATCGGGTTGTCGAAGGCGTTGAGCGGCTCGGTCCGCTTCGGATCGACCTGGGGATGCGCGGGGGTGTCGGCCATGGTGGTTCTCCTTGGCCAATATAACCGCTGCGGGTCAGCCGGCGTTCCCCGGCTCGTCCCGCGGTTCGAACCGGTTGCGCAGGCGCAGGCCGATGAACAGCATCGTCGGCCAGAACATCGTGTTGACGATATCGAGCAGCGTATCGTCCCAGCGCCACGACCCGTAATGCAGCCGGTCGAGCACCTCGTTGGCCAGTTCGGCCAGCGCCACCACCGCCAGCGGCACCGGTGTCGACAGGCGATACCCGGTCAGCACGCGGGTGGTCAGCAGCACCGCCATGCCGGCATGGACGTGCAACAGGCTGTCCGCCATGCCGGTGCCATCGCCGATTTCCTGAATCAGCTGTGCGTATAATGCGGGAATATCCATGCGGCTACGCGATGGACCAGCGTCGCGCGTACCTCAAGCGGCATCAGTCGCGGTTGAGCCAGACGGTGATTTCGGGATCGAGCACCGCCATCACGAAATAGGCCCCGGCCTGCTTCGTCCGCGTCCACCAGCCGGCGCGCGCGCGGTTCAATTCGCGCGTCACCCGCTGCGACTGCGCGACCTCCCGGTCCATATAGGCGCGCAGATGGGCAGCGAAGGCGGCATCCTCGACCCGCAGCATCAGTTCCATGTTCAGGAACATCGAACGCATGTCGAAATTGGCCGATCCGATATGCACCGCATCGTCGGCGACAAACAATTTGGTGTGCAGCTTGGTCGGGCGATATTCATAGAGTTCGGCGCCATGGCGCAGCAGGCTGCGATAGGTGAAGCGCGCCGCCAGCAGCGCGATGGCATGATCGGTCTTGGCCGGCACCACGATGCGCAGCCGCGTCCGCCGCGCCGCCCGGTCCAGCCGGCGGGTCATCAGCGGGCCGGGCGCGAAATAGGCGGCGATCATGTCGATCCGCTCGCTATGGCGGATTTCGTACTTCACCATTCGCGCCCAGGGCGACAGCCGCCGCGACGGCCCGCCGAGCAGCCAGCGGATCGGGCCGCTATCCTCGCTCCATTCGTTCAGCAGGCGCGACAATTTGCGAAGCGGCGCGCCGGGCAGCGCGGTCCATGCCTTCAGCGCATCAAAATAACCGGCCAGCCGCCCGGCGGCGGGACCTTCGACGATCAGCCCCAGGTCGCGCCACGCCTGATCCTCGATAGTGCCGAAATAGGCGTCCTCGATATTGAAACCGCCGACGATCACCCGTGCGTCGTCGGCCAGCGCCAGCTTCTGGTGATTGCGCAGCAGATAGCGCCGGCCGATGCGCGGCACGAACACGCAGACATCGCCGCCCGCCGCGCGCAGCGGTTCGAAGAAACGGCGATTGGCTGCCGCCTCCGCACCCAGCCCGTCGACGATCAGCGACACCTGTACCCCGCGCCTGGCGGCATCGACCAGCGCATCGCGGACGCGGACGCCGGACGCATCCTCTTCCCAGATATAGAACAGGAAGCGCAGCGAATGGCGCGCGCCGTCGATCAGCGCCAGCAGCGCGGACAGCCGCTCCGGCCCTTCCGTCAACAGCGTCAGCCGGTTTCCGGCGACGGTGAAGGTCGGCTCCTGGCCGTCGTGCATGCCCGCTCCCATCCGTTGCCATGGCGTAACGGCCGGGCGGCACCCAAGTTTCATTGACTTTCCGCCCGTCCCCGCGTAGGCAGCGGGCTTTCCGATACCCTCCGTTTTGCAAGGAAGGCGTTTCATGGCGCGCGTCACCGTCGAGGATTGCGTCGACAAGATCCCCAACCGTTTCGACCTGGTGTTGATGGCCGCCCAGCGCGCCCGCCAGATTTCGGGCGGTGCCGAACTCACCCTCGATCGCGACCGCGACAAGAACCCGGTCGTGGCGCTGCGTGAAATCGCCGAGGAAAACATCACGCCGGACCATCTGCGCGAGGCGGTGATCACCTCGATGCAGAAGGTGCAGATCGACGATGAGGAAGCACCGGACGAACTGGGCTCGCTGGCCGCATCGGCAGAGGCGCTCCGCCTCACCGCCGCCGCCCCGCCGCGCAACCAGAATGTCGGTGGGGATTATGACGGCTGAGGCTGTCGGGTCTTTCTGATGCGAAGAGGGCGGTCCTGCGGGGCCGCCCTTTTGCTATGCGGTCGAACGGATGCTGGTGCGATAGGCGTCGGCCAGCGACATGCCCGAGTCACCGGCGCGATAGCCGGCGAGCAACGCGTCGCGCCGTTGTTCGGGCGTGCCGTGAAAACTCGGATTGTTGAAATCATAGCTGCCGAATTCGAACATCGTCGCAGCGGACGATGCCAGATCGACGCTCAACCGCCGCCCCTGTCGCTTGCCCGCTTCGCAGGCGAGCGACCATCCGGCAAGAAAATCGGCTTCCAGTTCGATTTCGGGGCATTTGCCGCCACGACGCTGGCGGAACTGGTAGGCATGGGCATATTCGTGCGCGACGATGACCATGATCGCGGCGAACGCCGCGTTGCCGCGCTGGAGTTGCTGAGCCAGCAGGCGGCGACCGAACACCACCGTCCCGTCGACATCGGCGCGGTTGCCGAACAAGGGAAACGGCGTGGCGAACGCATTGGGGCTTTTGCCGTCGTCGAAGAAGCCGAAGCGCGGCTTCACCCCGAACCAGTCCTCGCCCGCGAACGAGCACTGCGCAAAATATCGCTCCAGCACGAGCGCGGCACGCGATGCCGCCTCGTCATCGGGGTCGGCGTCCAGGTCCTCGCTGATCCGCCATTGTTGAGCGAATTGCCGCGCTTCCGCCAGGTTCATGCCGCAGCCACCGACCGGCACGTCGACCCGCGTCGTGGGTGCCGCACCCGCACCGCTGTTCGGCCATTGCGCATGCACCGCGCATCCCAGTCCCGATCCGCATAGGGCAAGCCCGCCGACGACTGTCCGCCGCGCGATCATCGCCGCCGCTCCACGCGGAACTGCACGCTGGCCGCGCCGGAACGCGGGCTCTGGCGCGCCTCGACGGTGACCTTCGTCATGGTTCGCGACAGCCACAATTCCCACAGAAAGGTCACGCCGCGCGCGGTCGGGGACCGCATGTCGGCCAGCGGACCGGACGGCGAATCCAGACCATGCCAGGCGCACCATCGCAGCTTGTCCGCCATCGTGCGGGCGGTGGCATTGGCGGTCGCGGTGTCGGCAACCGCCCATTTGCAAGCGAATTCCAGATCCTGTTCGGTCCAGGGCCGGATGCTGCATTCATCGGCGCCTGGCAGAGTGATGAGCGAGACCCATTCGTCGTCATCGGTGCGCCACGCGCCCTTGATCGGCGCGAAACCCTGCCCGCTGGCGGCGACGATGCCGAAAATGTCGCGGCAATAGGGATCGGCTCGGACGCGGTCGGCGTCGCTCCCCGCCTGCCCCGCCATGGCGACCATGCCCACAAGCGCCCACCAGCCCATCGAGCAACCTCCCCCGAAGCCGTCGCCATCCTATCGGACGGCTAGGGGATCGTCCATCATTCGTCGGACGGACGTTTTGTCGATTCTTCGCTCTCCCGCCGCCCCTTGAAGTTCGTCGCAATGACGTACCATTCCGACGAATCCTTGCGGCTGGCCGGGGGCTTGGCGTGCTTCACCGTCTGGAAATTGCGCTTCAGCTCCGCGACCAGTTCGTTGTCGGCACCGCCCGCCAGTACCTTCGCCACGAAATCGCCGCCGGGACGCAGCACTTCGCAGGCGAACATCACCGCCGCCTCGACCAGCGCCATGGTGCGCAGGTGATCGGTCTGCGGATGGCCGACCGTATTGGCCGCCATGTCGGAGAGGACGAGGTCCGCCTCGCCGCCCAATTCCTCGCGCAGGCGGTCGGGCGCATGATCGGCGAGGAAGTCCATCTGCAGGATCGTCACGCCATCGATTGGATCGACCGGCAACAGGTCAATGCCGACCACGGTGCATTCCGGCCGCACCTTGCGCACGACCTGGGTCCAGCCGCCCGGCGCGATGCCGAGGTCGACGACGCGCTTGACGCCGCGCAGCAGCTTGAAGCGTTCGTCCAGCTCGATCAGCTTGTACGCCGCGCGGCTGCGATAGCCTTCCGCGCGTGCTTTCTTCACATAGGGGTCGTTGAGCTGACGCTCCAGCCAGCGCGTCGACTGGGCCGAGCGCGAGCGGGCGGTGCGTACACGTTGGCGTCCGGGGGGGCTTCCGCGGGTCATCGGGTTCCTGCCATCAATCGGCGCAGGATTCCTTCGCGAATCCCACGGTCGGCGACCCCTAGCCGCTCGGCGGGCCAGAGCGCCAGAATCGTTTCGAGGATCGCGCAACCCGCGACCACCAGATCGGCGCGTTCGCTGCCGATGCACGGCACCGTGCCGCGTTCGGCCAGGCTCATGCCGGCCAGCCGCTGGCTGACCGCCAGCATCGATTCGGCCGGCACGATCAGCCCGTCGATCTGCGAGCGGTCATAGGATGCGAGGCCGAGATGCACGCTGGCGAGCGTCGTCACCGTCCCGCTGGTGCCGAGCAGCCGGCGCGGCTCGGTCGTCTGCGGCAGCCGCTTGGCGAACGGTGCGAAGCTTTCGGTCACGCAGGCGCGCATCCGGGCATAGGCGCCCGACGCCATCGGTGCTTCCTTGCCCGCGCCCAGGCTCTCGGTCAGCGACACCACGCCCCAGGGTGCGGAATGCCAGTCGAGCACGCGCGGCACCGGGCCCGATGCGTCGAGCAGCACCAGCTCGGTCGATCCACCGCCGATGTCGAACACCAAAGCCGGCCCGTCCCCCGGTTCGAGCAAGGCATGGCAGCCGAGCACCGCGAGGCGCGCCTCCTCCTCCGCCGTGATGATGTCGAGGTGGATGCCGGTTTCCTCCAGCACCCGTTCGACAAAGGCCGGACCGTTGCTGGCGCGGCGGCATGCCTCGGTCGCGACCGATCGGGCGAGCGTCACGTCGCGGCGCTTGAGCTTCTCGGCGCAGATTTTCAGCGCGGCGACGGTCCGATCCATCGCCGCGTCGGACAGGCGGCCGGTAGCGGCCAGCCCCTCGCCCAGCCGGACGATGCGCGAAAACGCATCGACCACGGCAAAGCCGTCGCCCTGCGGCCGGGCGATCAGCAGCCGGCAGTTGTTGGTGCCAAGGTCGAGCGCGGCGTAATGACGCGCACCCGGCCAGCGCGGCCGCGCCGGCGAAGAGGCTGCCTTTCGAGGAGCGCCACGCGCCCCCCGGTGCGGCAACCGGGCGGAGAGATCCCCCATGCCGTCACTCACTTATGTTCTATCCGTCACGGCCGAACGCCGCTCGGTGCTTGGCCATCAACCTAGCGAAGCCCGCCGTCCGCGACAAGGCATTGCGACGAATCGAACGATTCGGCGTTGACATGGCAAAACAGCCGGCCTATCGGACCGCCCTCGCTGCGGTGCTGCCCTGTCGTCTAAAGGTAAGACCACGGACTCTGACTCCGTTAATTGAGGTTCGAATCCTCACGGGGCATCCAGCGACCTTCCCTCCGATCCGATCTTTCCGGTGACGTCCGACCGCCTCCCGGTCGCGTGACGGCCGCGTCCGTTGCCCTTCAGCCATGACGGGAATTGCATGACTACCAAAGTCTATCTGTCGGCCGACCGCCTGCTGGAGGATTCGTTCCGCCTGGCCAATCTGGTCTTCGACGCCGGGTTCCACCCGACCCATATCGTCGGCATCTGGCGCGGCGGTGCGCCGGTCGGGATCGCGGTGCAGGAACTGCTGGAATATCGCGGGGTGCACAGCGACCATATCGCGATCCGTACCGCTTCCTATAGCGGCATCGACCGGCAGGATGCCGAGGTCCGGGTCTATGGTCTCGGTTATCTGGTCGATGTGCTGACGCCCGACGATCGCCTGCTGCTGATCGACGATGTGTTCGATTCAGGCCGGTCGATCCGGGCGGTGCTGGCCGAATTGCGCGAACGTTGCGGCGATGCCCTGCCCGGCGCGGTGAAGGTCGCGACGGTCTATTACAAGCCGGCGCGCAACGTGACCGACCTGGCACCCGACTTCTTCGTGCACCAGACGAACGACTGGCTGATCTTTCCGCATGAGATCAACGGGTTGAGCGAAGACGAGATTCGCGCCTACAAGCATGGGGCGGACATCATCCTGCGCTGAGCGGGCGCCGCCGGTCAGGCGGCGGCGGCTCCATGCCAGTCGATCCAGTGGCCATAGGCGTGGCAAGTCGCCAGATGCCGGGCCCGCGCGTCGGGATAGGTGGTGAGCGTCAGGTGCACGGCGTCGCGCGCGTCGGTCCATTCGAAACCGATGCGGGCGATCGGGATATCGGCATCGGCCAGCGCGGCCGCGACCGTCGCGCGGGTGGCCGCTCCCCAATATTGCTGCGACATGGCGTGGACGACCACGCGGCACACGCCCGGCGGCGCGGACCGGGCCAGTTCGCGCGGCAGCCAGTCGGCGATGTCGCCACGCGAGAGCATCGGCGGATGGGCATGGGCGATGGCCAGCGCGTGATGCAGCCGCTCCGCGCGGTCGGGCTGGTCGGCCCAGACATAGGCCATCAGCCGCTCCTGTGCCGCGGGATCGGTGACCGACAGCGGCCGCAGATCGACGCCGCGCGCGCCGACGATCTCGACCGGACGCGCCGACGGCGGCGGGCCGCGCCACTCGGGCGCGATACGCACCGGCGACATGGGATCGCCGATCTGCACCCCGCCCAAATTGAACTGATAGCGACCGAGATTGAGGTTGAGCCCGGCGCTGGCCCCCAGTTCGAGCAGTTCGACCGGCAGGTCGACCTCGGCCCGCAGGGTCATCAGCGCCGCCATGATCGCCGCGCTGCGGGCGACCTCGTTGGTCTGTGGCGGCTCGCGCATCCAGTCGGCGATGAAGGCGTCCGCATCGGCCAGCACCTCGCCGACCACCGCATCGAACGCGCCGGCCCGATCGGCATAGAGCGTCGACAGCGCCGGACGGTCGCCGCGTCGCGCCAGCGCGTTCAGCGCGCCGTTGAAGCGCATCGCCAAGGCATCGGCGGCCGGATCGCCCGGCCAGCCGTCGATCAGCCGCGCGGTCAGCGGCGCGCGATGCAGCTGGCGCTCGCCTGCCTCGAGGATCGCCGCGACGAAGCCGGAGCCGAGCGCACGCACGACCTCCGCCTGCCGGGCCAAGGGACCTGCCATGACGATCAGAACGCGTCCCAGTCGTCATTGGCGACCTTGAGCGGTGCCGGCTCGGGCGGGGTAACCCAGCGGCGTGGCGAGCGCTTGGGCTGCAGCGGCGTCACGTTCGTCGCCGCGCGCGGCGCGGCGGCGTCGGGCGCATCGATCGCGAAGGTCGCGACTGACGCGGCTAATGCTTCCGCCTCCGCGACCAGCTGCCGCGAGGCGGCGGAGGTCTGTTCGACCATCGCCGCATTCTGCTGCGTCATCGCGTCCATTTCGGCGATGGCGACGTTGATCTGGCCGAGGCTGGTCGCCTGATGGTCAGACTGGCGCGCGATCGCGTCGATCGACCCGCCGACACCGGCCACCCGCTCGATGATCCGCGCCAGCGCCTCGCCGGTCTGTTCGACCAGCTCGACGCCCGCGCCGACATGGGTCGATGCGGCCTTCACCTTTTCCTTCACCTCGGTCGCGGCATCGGCCGAACGCTGCGCCAGCGCGCGGACTTCGGACGCGACGACGGCAAAGCCCTTGCCCGCCTCGCCCGCGCGGGCCGCCTCGATCCCGGCGTTCAGCGCCAGCAAATTGGTCTGGAACGCGATCCCGTCGATCAGGGTGATGATCTGCGCGATCTCGTCGCTTGCCTGTTCGATGCCGTGCATCGCCGCGATCGCCTGTCGCACGACCGCGTCGCCGCGCTCCGCCTCGCCGCGGGTATCGGCCATCGCGCTGCTGGCGTCGATCGCCGCGACCGCCCCTTCGCGGATCGAGCGCGTCACCTCGTCCAGCGCCGAGGACGATTCCTGCAACGCCGCCGCCTCGCGCTCGGTCCGTTCGGCCAGGTCGCTGGCCGCCTGCGCGATCTCGCCGGAGTTGAGCTTGATCGAATCGACGCTGCCGCGCACGTCGCCCAGCACCTGGTTCAGGCTGGCCGTCGCCAGATTGAAATCGTCGGACAGCGCGCGGAACGCCGCCGGCACATCGGCCAGTCGCGCGGTCAGGTCGGCCTGCGACAGGCTGCGCAGGCCGCCGCCGATCGCGGTCATCGCCGCTTCCCGGTCGCGATCGTCGGCGATCTTCGCGACCGCCGCGTCGCGGAACACCAGCACCGCACGCGCCATGTCGCCCAGTTCGTCGGTGCGGCCGGCCGCCCCGACATCGATATCGTGCCGACCGGCGGCGAGGTCGCCCATCGCCTGGGTCAGGACGGTGATCGGCCGGGCGATCTGGCGGCTGAGCAGCATCGCCAGCGCGACGGCGATCGCGATCAGCGCGATGCCGCCGATGACCAGCGCGATCAGCGCCATGCGGATCGCGCCGCTCTGATCGTCGGCATGGGCCGCCATCGCCTCGGTCTCGGTCGCGCGCAGCGCGCGCAGCGGCAGCGCGATCTTGCTGACCAGCACCTTCTGCCCGGCGTCGCGCACTTCCTGCTGCGCGCCCTCGCGGTCGCCGGCCTTGACCTTGGCGATCAGCCGGTCGCCCCAGTTGCGCCGCCACGCCAGCGTCTCGCGCCGTGCTTCGGCCAGCTGGGCCTGTTCCGACGGGACCGTCAGCATGCTCGCCAGCTCGACCGCCGTCGCGTCGAACTCGGTGCGCCCCTCCTCATAGGAT
Organism: Sphingomonas hankookensis; assembly: GCF_028551275.1. Lineage (NCBI taxonomy): Bacteria > Pseudomonadati > Pseudomonadota > Alphaproteobacteria > Sphingomonadales > Sphingomonadaceae > Sphingomonas > Sphingomonas hankookensis. Next base: position 1,079,998 of record NZ_CP117025.1, on the reverse strand, counting down.
TTGAGGTAGCTGGTATCACCAGTGACCAGGAAGCCGCGAAACTGGCTGTTCTGCCTCAGGATCGCGGTCTCCAGCGTCAATGCCTTCGCATAGACGTCCTGGCTGTGGTTGTTCCGCTCGGTCGTGCGCGCGATCATCAGGATGCTGGCGAGGAACACCAGCATCACGACCGCCGCCGACGCATTGATCGCAAGGAACGACAGGCCGAGCTTGCGGGGTATCTTCATCGGGAACGTTCCGTTTGCAGCAGGACGATCATGTCAGAACCGCGACCGCAGCGTGATGCCGTAGGTGCGCGGTTCGGCGAGGTAGGAAGAGGTGATCGCATTGCCGGCCGCAAAGGCCGGCGACCCGAAGCGCGTCACCTGCGACACGCTGCCCGATCCCTGGAACGGGGCGGAGAAGGCGACCTGCTGATAATCGGTGTCGAGGATGTTCTGACCCCAGAACTCGATCGCCCAGCGCTGCTCCGGACCACGCAGGCCGATACGGGCGTTCATCAGGAAGAAGCCGTCCTGTTCCTTTTCGGCGAACAGGTCGGACCCGGTGTTATAGTCGCTCGACAGGCGGCTATCGACATAGAACAGCGCGGTCAGGTTACGGCCGACCGCCGGGGTCCACACCGCCGAATTGGTGATGGTGTGGCGCGGTGCGTTCGACATCTGGTTGCCCGGCAACAGGAACAGCGCGTTGTTCAGCGGCTCGCCCGATTCGCTGCCCACCAGGTTCCGGCGATATTGGGTATGGGCATAGGTATAGCCGATGTTGAAGGCGAGGTCGGGCGCGGGATAGGCACCGGCTTCCAGTTCGAAGCCCTGCGTCACGACACCCGCGCCGACCTTTCCGGTGCAGCGGCCGGTGTTCGGATCATTGTCGCGATCCGCACCGCCCAGCGAGTCCGCGCAGGCGCTGATATTCTGCACGATAAAGTTCGTGCCGTTGAAGGTGTTCAGCTGGAAATTGCGGAACGCCGAATGGAAGGCGGCGAGGTTCGCGGTGAACTTCGCCGAGCTGTATTTCACGCCGACTTCGAACGCCTGCACCGTTTCCGGGTCGAAGCGCAGGTTGGACGCGCTGGCGGCGGTCGGCGTCGCGAACACGGTTGCCGACAGGTCCGACCGGTCGAGATTATAGCCGCCCGCCTTGTAGCCGCGCGCATAGGACGCATAGAGCAGCGTGCTGGGCGCCGGCTTCCACGACAGCACGGTCGTCCCGGTCACCTGCCCCTCGGTCAGCGAATCACGGATCGGCACGCCGGTCAGCGCGGCGGTGGAATTGCCGGTGCAGGTCAGCGTGATGATGCCCACCGCCAGCGACCGCAGCGTCGCGTTGCTGCTGCCGAGCAACGGCCCGAGTGCCGCCTGCTGCGCCGGGCAGACGGTGTTGTTGTTCACGAAGCTGGCGTCCAGCTGCTTGGATTCATGGGTATAGCGCAGACCGCCGGTCAGGCTGAGCGTATCGGTCACCTTGAAGATATTGTGGGTGAAGAACGCATAGTTGCTGCTGGTCTGGTCATACAGGTCGCGGATGCTGCCCAGGTCATTCAACGTCGACAGCCGGTCGATGCCGCCGATGACCGTCGGCCCGACCGCCGGGGTCAGCGCGGCACGTCCGACCGCGCTGAGGCACCCCGATGCCCGCGGCGCGCGCAGGGCAGCGAGCGGGTTGATCGTCGCGACCACCCGGCAGGCGGCAAAGGCACCGAAATCGGCGCCGAAGCGCAGATTGTCGGCGACCTCCAGCTTTTCATGGGCGTAATAGCCGCCGACCATCCAGTCGAGCCGGTTGCCGAACAGCCCGCCGCTCAGCCGCGTTTCCTGGGTAAAGGTGCGGAACTCGCGATAGGCGTTGCCGTCATCGGGGCGATAGGCGATGTCGAGGCTGCCGTAATCGACATCGGCCGCACCGCCCGCCTTATATTCGCGATAGGCGGTGATGGAGATCAGCTGCAGGTTGGAGAAGGTCCAGCCGATGCGGGCCGAGCCGCCATAATCCTTGGTCACGTTCGAATAGGCACGACCGCGCGTATTGGCGATCTGGCGGTTGTACGGATCGCCGTCGCTCGGCAGCACGGCGCCGAGGCTGCGCATGATGGCGACGATGCGGTTCTGCGCGGCGGGAACATAGTCGCCTTCGACGCCCGGCGTCGGATCGAGCTTTTCTTGCGTGTTCAGATAGACCGCGCCGCAGCATTTCTCGTCGCGATAGGTATAGTCGCCGATCAGCCGGACCGAGAAATTGTCGACCGGTTTGAAGAACAGCTGCCCGCGCACGAAATAGCGGTTGCGGTCGTTGTAATCGGTGTCGTTGACGACATCGCGGTAGAAGCCGTCGCGCTTGCCGAACACGCCATCGACGCGGAACGCCAGCTTGTCCTTGACGATCGGGCCGGTCAGCGCGCCCGCCAGGCGGACCGCGTTGAAATTGCCGTACGTCGCCTCGCCATAGCCGCCGAAATCGAACGAGGGATATTTGGTGTAGATGCTGATCGCGCCGGCCGAGGAGTTACGACCCGACAGCGTGCCCTGCGGCCCGCGCAGTACCTCGATCCGCTCGACTTCGCCCAGGTCGTTCAGGCCCGAACCGGTGCGGCTGCGATAGACGCCGTCGATGAACACCGCGACCGAGCTTTCGAGGCCGGGATTGTCGCCGACCGTGCCGATGCCGCGCAGGCGGGCGGTCGCGTTCGCTTCCGATCCGGTCGACGATACGATCAGCGACGGCGACAGCTGCGCCATCTGGCGGATGTCGGTCGCGCCCGAATTTTGCAGCGCGGCGGTGCTGTAGGCGCTGACCGCGATCGGCACGTTGGACAGGCGCTGCGACCGGCGGGTCGCGGTCACCACGATATCGGCGGTGTTGGCGGACTGTTCCTCGGCTGGCTTGCCGTCGGTCTTGTCCCCGGCCGACGGCACGACACCGCGCAGGCCCTGCGCCGACACCGGCATCGCCACGGTCACACATGCGGTCGCCGCCAGCAATATCCCGCTTTTACGCATTTTACGTGTCCCCCCCCCGGACCCATCGTCCTCAGCATGAATCCTTACGGGACAGGAGGATACCAGTTGGTTAACGCCGCGATTCCCATCGGGCGTTGCCACCGGCACACCACACGTTACATCGATCGCGAAACGACAAGAGGCGGGACATGATCGTCGGCATCGACCTTGGCACCACCAACAGCGCCTGTGCCGTGTGGCAGGGCGACCAGCCCGTGATGGTTCCCAATGCGCTGGGCGAGTTTCTGACGCCGTCGGCGGTCAGCATCGGCGACGACGATGCCGTACTGGTCGGGCGCGCCGCGCGCGACCGGATGGCGACGCATCCCGACCGGACCGTCACCAGTTTCAAGCGCCGAATCGGTACCCGTGAAACCGCACGGCTGGCGAAGCGCGACTTCGATTCGGAGGCACTGTCGGCACTGGTCCTCGCCAGCCTGAAGCGCGATGCCGAGGCGTTCACCGGCGAAACGGTGACCGGCGCGGTCGTGACCGTACCCGCCTACTTCAACGATCGCCAGCGCAAGGCGACACGGCGCGCCGGCGATCTGGCCGGGCTGCCGATCAAACGCCTGATCAACGAACCGACCGCCGCCGCGCTCGCCTATGGCATTGCCGACCGCGGCGACCGCGAACCGTTCCTCGTCTTCGACCTGGGCGGGGGCACGTTCGACGTATCCATCGTCGAGATGTTCGACGGGGTGATCGAGGTGCGGGCATCGGCCGGCGACAACCGGCTGGGCGGCGACGATTTCAACGACTGCCTGATCGATCTCGCCCGCCCGGTGCTCGACCCCGATGGCGTGCTGGGCAAGCTGCCGCCCGACCGTTCGGCGGCGCTGCTGGCGCAGGCGGCGGAGCGGTGCCGGCGGGCGCTCAGCGAAGCGGACGAGGCGGAACTGACGGTAACGGTGGACGACACGGCGCTGACCGCCCCGGTCACCGCCGCTGCGTTCGAGGAGCATGCCGCCGGGCTGCTGGCGCGGATTCGCGAACCGGTGCTGCGCTCGCTGCGCGACAGCGGCATCGTCGCCGCCACCTTGTCGGAGGTGGTGCTGGTCGGCGGCGCCACGCGGATGCCGGTCGTGCGCCGGGCCGTCACCCGGATGTTCGGCCGCTTTCCCGCGGCCACGGTGCATCCCGACCATGCCGTCGCGATGGGTGCGGCGGTGCAGGCCGGGCTGCTGGCGCGCGATGCCGGGCTGGACGAAATCCGCCTGACCGATGTCTGTCCGTTCACGCTGGGCGTCGACACCAGCGAGCCGGACGGGCGCGGCGGCTTTCGCAACGGATTGTTCTCGCCGATCATCGAACGCAATTCGGCGGTGCCGATCAGCCGCGTGTCGAGCTTTTCGACCGTCGTCGACCAGCAGCGCAAGGTGAACTTCGGCATCTATCAGGGCGAAGCGCGCGAGGTGTCGGGCAACGTCAAGCTGGGCGAGGTCACCGTCCCTGTGCCGCCCCGCGCCGCCGGCACCGTTTCGATCGAATGCCGCTTCAGCTATGACAGTTCGGGGCTGCTGGAGGTCGATATTGCGGTGCCGGAAACGGGCATGACCCGCAATCTGGTGATCGTCGACGACGAGGACGCGCCCGATCCCGTCGAGCTGGAAAAGCGCCGCGCGGCGCTGGCGGCGCTCAAGGTCCATCCGCGCGACGATGCGGTCAACGCCGCGCTGCTGGCGCGTGCCCGGCGCGCCTATGAGGCGTTTCTGGGCGATACCCGCGCGGCGATCGGCCATATGCTCGGCCAGTTCGAAAGCACGCTGGCGACACAGGACGAACGGATGATCGCACAGGCGCGGGCGGCGTTCGGCGCGGCGCTCGACCAGATCGAAGGCGAGCGGTTCTTGTGAGGCGCGGCATCTGGGCCACGCTCGACTGCGATCCGACCAGCGATCGCGGCGCAATCCGCCGCGCCTATGCCGCGCGGCTGAAGGCGATGGACGTCGATGCCGACCCCGACGCGTTCGAGGCACTGCGCGACGCTCGCGACGCTGCGCTGGCACAGGTGGCCGACCCAGTGGCGGACATGGACATAGCGGCCGTCGATCTCCCCGACGCTCCGCTCGCCCCCATGACCGAGTTCACGCTGGAGCAAGAGCCGGAGGCGGAAGTCGACGCACTGGCCGAGGCGATGAACGCGCATTTCCACGCGCTCGAGGCCTTGCTCTTCCCCGGCCACGATGCGGCACCCACCGCAGAGGAACTGGCGGAAATCGACCGTCACGGCTGCGCACTGCTGGCCGATCCGCGGCTTGAAAACCTGGATTTCGCGACGGGTGCCGAACGCTGGTTCGCGGAAACGCTGGCGGCCAGCATCCCGCGCTCCGACCCGCTGCTCGAACCGGCGGCGGCGGTGTTCGGCTGGATCGAGCGGCGGAACGACTACGCCCTGTCGGCAGAAGCGCACGCCATCGTCGAACGGATCGGCGCGACGCGATTCGCGCATCTGGTGTCGCAGCCCGACCATCGGTTCCACAAAGCCTGGCAACGCCTGTCGGGTGAGCGGGACGCGTCGTTCAAATGGTTCAATCACGATCCACGGACGGGCGAACTGCTGCAGGTCATTCGCGAACGCTATCCCGCCGCCGAACAGTGGCTGGACCCGGACAGGGTCGCCCAGTGCCGCACGCCGCCGAAGGACAATCCGCGCATTTCGCTGCGGGTGTGGATCGCGCTGATCCTGATCGTCGTCGCGGCGCGGATCGGCATGAGTTGGTGGTCGCAGCCCTCCCGTGAGCCGGATGCAAACTATATCGCGCAGACCTTGACCGGCAGGGACCTGGCCGAGTTGCAGAAGATCAATCCCGGTCTGGCGGTCGATATCGTTTTCGAAGTCGCCAACGCCAAACCGGCGGAAGGTGGCAGTGGCGAGCCGGTCACCAACAGCGCGATCATCGGCAAGCTGACCGACAAGCGGTTGCGAGCGGGCATGAGCCAGCTGCCCGACGACCTGCTGGTGCGGCTCACCCGGTTCGACCTCGCCGCGATGCGCATCCTGCAACAGCGGTCGCCCGCCGCCTGCCCGTCCGCCACTGTCGCGGTCGACCCCGCCCCGCTGCCCGAACCGCTGCGCGAGGAACAGCGCGCGCTGCTGCGCGAGGTGATCCTGCATACCAACAACTATCCGTCGCCGAATGGCGAACAGCGGTTCACCGTACCCGGTGCGATCATCGACGATGTCGCGAAGCGGACCGGATGGCCGGTGTCCCGGGTTCGGGAGGTGTTGCGCGACGACAAGGATATGGCCGCGCGCTGTACGCTGGAGATCGCGCTGCGCGAGGCGGGCCTTGCGGCACAGAACGGCATGGGGATGGAATTGCTACGCAATCTGCAGCCGTTGGTGGTGAAACAGCAGCAAACCCAGTTGCAGTAAAGATACCGATTTCAAGATAGCCCCGTTCCGATCACGGAACGGGAAATGGTGCGGTCGAGAAGACTCGAACTTCCACGGCCTTTCGGCCACAACGACCTCAACGTTGCGCGTCTACCAGTTCCGCCACGACCGCACGTGAACACCTTGGGGTCGCCCCCTTGGCTGGCAGGAGCGTGCCCCTAGCAGCGCGTTTGCGGTCGTGCAAATGCTTTTATGCATTATCGCCCACGCGCCGCCGCGCGGGCGATGGCGATCGCTTCGGCAGCGGTCATCACTTCGCCCAGCCCGCTGCCCGACAGCGCCGCACGCTCCGCATCGCGCACCCGTTCCAGAGCGCGGGCGAGGCGCGGCGCGTCCCAGCGGCGCAGCGCCTGCGCGGTGGCGGCCTGTTCCTTGAAGAACACGCGGTGGCGCTCCATCACGCGGTCGACGCTTTCGCCGTCATCGATTTCGGCGCGCATTTCGGCGAGCGACAACAGCCGCCGGGCGACGCCGCGCAACAGCGGGATCGGTCCGCCGGGCATTTCGGGCAGCGCGGCCGCGGCTGCATCGCCCGCGATCATCGCGCTGACGATGCCGTTCATCTCCGCATCGGCGATCGACGCGCCGATCGCGTCGAACGCCTCACCATCGGCATCGCGCGGCCGTTCGGGCGACGCGTCGAGATAGAGTGCCAGCTTCTCGATCTCGCTGGCCAGCACCGCGCGGTCGCCCGCCGTCACCGCCGCCAGCCGGTCGGGCACGTCACCCAGCAGGCGCAACCCATGGTCGCGCGCCATCGCCACCGCCAGCTTCGCCGCCTGCGCCGCATCGGGCACGTAGCAGGCGACGGCAACCGCGTTGAGCGACGCGGTGACCAGCTTCACCAGTTTCGACGTGCCCTTGATCGTCGGCGCGATGGCGGCGACCGGATTGCCGGCACGTTCGGCGGCGAGCAGCAGCGTCACCGCCTCGACCGATTCCTCGCCCATGCCGGTCACGCGGATAAAGCGGGCATCGCCGAACAGAGACATCGACGCGGATTCGTCGGCGAGCAGGCCGGGGCGCCCTTTCAGCATCGCGCCGTCCATATCGACCCGCTCGGCCCCTTCGCCCACGCCCTTCGCCAGTCGCGCGGCCAGCGCCAGCGCGCCGGCCGTGTCGGGACCGTGGAACAGGTAGAGCCGGATATCGGGGCCGGGCCGGTCGAGCTTGGCCGCGACCTGCTCGGGCCGGAGTTTCACGAGCCGTTCTTGGGCAGGTTCAGCGCGATCCGCGTCACGATCTGGTCCGCGACGATCACCGACAGCCGTTCGAGCGCCGAGCGTTCCGCCGTGATGGTCGCATATTCGGACCGCACCACGTCGATCCCGGCATCCGACCCCGCCGTCGCGTCGAGCGTCACAGCGCCGTTCGACAGGTCGATCAGCTGATAGCGCGCGCGCAGCGTCCGCCGTTCGCGCGTGATCGAATCGTCGCGCCGCACGCCCAGACCGGTGATGTCATCGTCCAGCTTGATCTCCAGCCGGTAGCGCGCCGGCCCTTCGGCGCGCAGCCGGTCGCGCAGCGCATTGGCGACCAGCCAGCCATTCTGCCCGGCGATCGGCGCGACCTCGACGCCTGATAGCGTCTGGCGCACCACCCCGCCCTCGCCCCCGGCATAGAGCGGGCGCAGGCCGCAGCCACCCAATAGGAACGCGGCAGCGAGGACGGCGGCGCGGATCATGCGACGATGTTCACGAGACGGTCGGGCACGACGATGACCTTGCGCGGCGCCTTGCCCTCCAGCGCGCGGACGATCTTCTCGCTCGCAAGGGCAGCGGCCTCGGCGTCTTCCTTGGGCGCACCCTTGGCCAGCACGATGGTGTCGCGCAGCTTGCCGTTGACCTGCACCGCGATGGTCGATTCCGCCTCGACCAGCATCGCCGCATCGACCAGCGGCCAGGCGGCATCGGCGATCAGCCCGGGGCGGCCAAGCTGCGACCAGGCCTCTTCCGCCAGATGCGGGATCATCGGGCTGACCAGCAGCAGCAGCGCGTCCATGTCAGCGTCCGACATGCCCTTCGCCTTCTCCGCCTCGCCCAGCAGCGTATAGAGTTTCGCCACCGCCTTGTTGAACTGGAGCGCAGTGATGTCGTCCGCGACGCCGGCGATCGTGCGATGGACAGCGCGGGTCAGCGCCTCCGGGCTGGTGCCGCCGGCCGTGTGATTCGCGACCAGCTTCCACACGCGCTTGACGAAGCGTTCGGCGCCTTCGATCCCCGCTTCGCTCCACGGCAGGTCGCGTTCGGGCGGGCTGTCGGACAGCATGAACCAGCGCGCGGCATCGGCGCCGTAGCGATCGAGAATCGGTTCGGGATCGACCGTATTCTTCTTCGACTTCGACATTTTTTCGACGCGGCCGATGGTGATCGCATCACCGGTCGCGGTTTCGATACCGTCGGTCACTTCGGACGGCGCAAGCCAGCGGCCGTCCGCCGACTTGTACGTCTCGTGCGTCACCATGCCCTGCGTGAACAGGCCGGCGAACGGCTCCTTCAGGTCGATCAGCCCGACATGGTTGAGCGCGCGGGTCCAGAAGCGTGCGTAGAGCAGGTGGAGGATCGCATGCTCGACCCCGCCGATATACTGGTCGACCGGCAGCCAGCTTTCGGCGACCGCCCGATCGAACGGCTTGTCGTCGGGCTGGCTGGCGAAGCGGATGAAATACCAGGACGAATCGACGAAGGTGTCGAGCGTGTCGGTCTCCCGCCGCGCCGGTGCACCGCACGACGGACAATCGACATGCTTCCAGGTCGGATGGCGGTCGAGCGGGTTGCCGGGGATGTCGAACGACACGTCCTCGGGCAGCTTGACCGGCAGTTGGTCGGTCGGAACCGGCACCACGCCGCATGCGCCGCAATGCACGATCGGGATCGGCGTGCCCCAGTAACGCTGGCGGCTCACCCCCCAGTCGCGCAGGCGCCACACGGTCGTGCCCTTGCCCCAACCGCCGGCTTCGGCGCGGTCGATCACCGCGCGCTTGGCAGCGGCGACGTCCATGTCGTTCAGGAAGTCGGAGTTCACGAGGCGGCCGGGGCCGGTATAGGCTTCGCTGCCATCGAATACCGGATCGGTCAGGTCGCCGTCAGCCACGACGCGACGGACGTCGAGGCCATATTTGCGCGCGAAGTCGAGGTCGCGCTGGTCATGCGCCGGCACGCCCATCACCGCGCCGGTGCCGTAGTCCATCAGCACGAAATTCGCGATATAGACCGGCAGTTCGACGCCCGCAGCGAACGGATGCTGCATCCGGTAGCCGGTGTCGAAGCCCAGCTTTTCCGCGGTTTCCAGCTCGGCCGCGGTGGTCCCACCCTGCTTGCACAGCTCGATGAACGCGGCGGCGTCCGGCTTGGCGTCGGCCAGCGCCCGCGCGATCGGGTGATCGGCGGCGATCGCGACGAAGCTGGCGCCGAAGATCGTGTCGGGACGGGTCGAATAGACCTCGATCCGCTGATCGAACGGCGCGACCGGCGCGAAGGAGAATTGCAGCCCTTCCGACTTGCCGATCCAGTTTTCCTGCATCAGCCGGACCTTGTCGGGCCATTGATCGAGCGTGCCGAGGCCGGCGAGCAGGTCGTCGGCGAAATCGGTGATCTTCAGGAACCACTGGCTGAGCTTGCGCTTCTCGACCAGCGCGCCCGAGCGCCAGCCGCGCCCATCAATCACCTGTTCGTTGGCCAGTACGGTCATGTCGACCGGGTCCCAGTTGACCGCCGACTCCTTGCGATAGACCAGCCCGCCCTTGAGCAGTTCGAGGAACAGCGCCTGTTCGTGGCCGTAATAGTCGGGATCGCAGGTGGCGAACTCACGCAACCAGTCGAAGGCGAGGCCCAGCCGCTTCAGCTGCGCCTTCATCGCCGCGATATTGGCATAGGTCCACTCACCGGGATGGACCTTCTTTTCCATCGCCGCATTTTCGGCGGGCATGCCGAACGCGTCCCACCCCATCGGGTGCAGGACCTCATGGCCGGTCATCCGCAGGAAGCGCGCCAGCACGTCGCCCATCGTATAGTTGCGAACGTGCCCCATATGGATGCGTCCCGAGGGGTACGGGAACATCTCCAGCACATAGCGTTTGGGCTTGGGCGAGTGGTCGTCGGCGACGAAAGTTTGCGCCGAATCCCATGCCGCCTGCCAGCGGGCATCGGCCTCGGCCGGCGAAAAACGCGGAGTCATGGTCGTCGGATCAGCCCGTGATGGCCCCGCGGCGCAGGTCGCGCGCACGGGTCAGGATGATATCTTCCAGCTTCTGCACCGTGGCGGCCGTCACCGGCGCCTCGACCCACTGGCCGCCCTGGTTCACCTGGCGGATCTGCGCCACGCGCAGCGCGTCGGCACGCAGGTCCTGGTCGAGGATCGTGACCGTCACCTTCGTGCGTTCGGTCGGCACCGCCGGATTGACGTACCAATCGGTGACGATGACGCCGCCGTTCGAGTCGGTCTGCGCCATCGGCATGAACGACAGCGTGTCGAGGCTAGCGCGCCACAGATAGCTGTTCACGCCGATCGTCGTGACCTTCGATGCGGCAAGGTCGCCCGCGACGCGGCCCTTGCCGCCACTGCACGCGGCCATCGGCAGGGCAAGCGTTGCCAGCAACGCGATCAGCAGCGGGCGGTTCATCGGCGGTTCCTTGACTACAGGCCAATATGGCAGTTCGGCCCGCTTCTATAGGAGGTGGCGCGGACGCGGCAAGCGGGTTGGTGATCCGCACCGGCAAGGGTGCGCAATCGGCCCGCCGACGCCCCGTTCCGGCCCGCCACCGCTTTGGTCGGACAAATATGTGTGTTCGATGCAACACTAGCCGGGAAAGCGACCGGAGGCGGTGGATACGGGAAACCGAATCATGATATCGCGATTAGCGGGGAGTGAGGTTTGACATGACGGGTGGCAGGATCTTGGCTGGCATTGGACTGGGGGCGATGATCGCCGCCGGGCTTGGTGCGTCGCCTGCCTTGTTCGCGCAGGAACAGCGCGCGCCGCGTGTCCTCAAGAAGCTCGATCTCGACCGCATGCCGCTGGCGGGCTTCGGCTCGTTCACGCCGGCCTCGGCCGACCCGCGACTCGCCGCTGCGCTGTCGCGCACCGCGCTGAACCCGACCGGGTTCCAGTTCACGCCGTCCGAAGGCGCCGTCATCGGCAGCCGTGCGATCAAGGCCGCGGTCCGCAGCGCGACCATGCAGGCGGAACGCCCGACCGACCGTGTCGCCGCCGTCACGCCGACGCTGGCGCTGAACCCCGTCACCTATAATCTGGGCGGATCGGTCGGCGGCAAGCGGCTGGCCGCGATCGGCGACCTGACCCGACTCGATCTCGGCACCCAGCCGGGCAGCCGCGATCCCGTCGGCATGGGCTATTCGGCGCGCAAGTTCGGCACGCGCGCGCCGCTGACGGTCGACCATGCGCTGACCGACCAGCCGAAGATGATCACCGACACCTCGGGCTATTCGCTCGATGGCGGCGGATCGTTGAAGCTGACCCGCAACCTCGACGTGACCGCGGGCATGCGCAGCCGCACCGACCGCGAGCGGATGCTGCGCGTGTCGCCGGATCGCCGCGAGGGGCAGGCGATCTATGTGGGGACGGCGTTCCGGTTCTGAGGCGGGACGGCGTTTCGGGCGTTGCCGGAGCGAGCTTTCCGTAAGTGGTGATCGAAGCGGGCCGTTTTGCGGGTCGGCTGTTCGTAGATGCTGATGCTGGTCGATAGGCGCGGTACGGGCATCGTAGTTAGCCGCGCCCCGGATGTGGGGGCGTGGTTCGGTTGATTTCCGGTCGACCGGCCGTTCTTTCGTAAGATTTCGAAATGGCTGATGGCGCGACATCCGCCTGCCCGGCAGCCCGACCTTGAGCCGGGGGCTCGCCTTCCGTCGACCGGAGAAGAAGAAGCGGGACCCCGGATCAAGTCCGGGGTGACGGTGGGGTGACCGGTCTAAGTCCCATCAGGCGCGTAAGGGCGTCATCGTGGCTGCCGCACGCTGATCCATCCTGTCCGAACGTCTGAGGCGATCCGCCGGGAACCTAAGCGACGGCCCCAACCGCTGCCCCGCCCCCTCAATCATCCTCGTCCTCGAAGCCGACTAGGTCGAGCGCGCGGGCCTTGATCTGGCGGGTCATGCACCAATGGACCAGCGCGTCCTCGCGGCCGTGGGTTACCCACACCTCCTTCGGCGCGATTTCGGTCAGGGTCTCCGTCAGTTCGTCCCAGTCGGCATGGTCGGACAGGATCAGCGGCAGTTCGACGCCGCGCTGCCGGGCGCGTTGGCGAACCCGCATCCAGCCGCTGGCCATCGCGGTGATCGGGTCGGGCAGCCGCCGCGACCAGCGGTCGCCCAAAGCGGAAGGCGGTGCGACGATGATGCGGCCCTGCAACTCCGCCTTGGAAGCGCTCGCGACCGGACGAAGTTCGCCCAGATCGACGCCCAGTTCGACATAGAGGTCGCAAAGCCGCTGCATTGCACCGTGGAGGTAGATCGGGTCGTCGAACCCCATCGCCCGTGCCTCGGCGATCACCCGCTGCGCCTTGCCCAGCGCATAGGCGCCGACCAGCACGCAACGCTCCGGCTCCATGCGGAGCGCCGCCAGCAGCTTGTCGATCTCGTCGCGGGTTTCGGAATGGCGGAAGACCGGCAGGCCGAAGGTCGCCTCGGTCACGAAGACGTCGCACGGCACCGGCTGGAACGGCGCACAGGTCGGATCGGGCCGGCGCTTGTAATCGCCCGACACGACGACGCGTTCGCCACCATGGTCGAGCACGATCTGCGCCGATCCCAGCACATGACCGGCGGGCACGAAGGATATGTCGTAGTCGCCCATGCGGATGCTCTCGCCATAGGCGATCGGCACCCCGTTTTGCGGGCCATAGCGCGTCGCCATGATCGCCAGCGTCTCCGGCGTCGCCCAGACCTGTCCATGCCCGCCACGCGCATGATCGGCATGGCCATGGGTGACGAGCGCACGTTCGACCGGTTCCGACGGATCGATCCAGACGTCGATCGCGGGCAGGTGAATGCCGCTGGGATGCGGGGTGATCCATCGGGCAAGGGCCATGGGGTCGACATGGGGCGTGGGGACGCCAGTGCCAAGGTCATCGAACCGACATATCCGTGCCCTAGGAGCGCAGCTGTTTCGTAGCGATTGTCAGCAGCTTGTCGACGCCAGCCCCTTCCCGTGTGCCCCTGTTCGCGGCGGGGCTGGCCGCGTTCTGCGTCTATTTCGCGATGTACGCCTTTCGCAAACCGGTCATGGCGGTCGCCTTCGCCGATCAGGCGCCGCTGTGGCAGTTGCTGGATTACAAGGCGACGCTGATCCTGGCGCAGGCGGTCGGCTATGCCCTGTCGAAGATGGTCGGGGTGAAGGTGGTCGCCGAGCACCGCGCCGACCGGCGGGCGCGGCTGATCCTGTCGCTGATCGGTGCGGCGTGGCTCGCGCTGCTGGGCTTTGCGCTGCTACCCGCCTGGGCCGGGCCGCTATGCCTGTTCCTCAACGGCCTGCCGCTCGGCATGATCTGGGGCCTCGTCTTTCGCTATCTGGAGGGGCGGCGCGTGTCGGAAATGCTGGCGGCGATGCTGACCGCCAGCTTCATCCTGTCGTCGGGCGCGACCCGGACGGCGGGAGCGCTGCTCGTCCAGCACGGGCTGTCACCCTTCTGGATGCCGGCAGTGACGGGGCTGGTGTTCGCGCCGGTCCTCGTCGCCGCGCTGGCGGTGCTGGCGCGGACCCCGCCGCCCGATGCCGCCGATCGTGCGGCGCGCGGGACGCGCGTGGCGATGGATGGCCCGGCACGCCGCGCCTATGTCCGCGCGCACGCCCTGCCGCTTGCGCTGCTGATCCTCGGCTATACGCTGCTGACCGGCCTGCGCGACTTTCGCGACAATTTCGCCGCCGAAATCTGGGGCGATCTCGGCAACGGCGCGCCGGCGGCGATGTTTTCGATCACCGAAGTGCCGGTAACGATCGTGGTGCTGATCGGCATGGCGATGCTGGCGACGATCCGCAGCAATCTGCGCGCGCTGCTGGCGATCCATGGCGCGATCCTGTTCGGCGCGCTGGCACTGGGCGGCGCGACGCTCCTGTTCCGGCTCGGCTGGATCGGGCCGGTCGCGTGGACGGTGTGGATCGGCATCGGCATCTACAGCGCCTATGCCCCGTTCAGCGCGGTGCTGTTCGACCGGATGATGGCGCTGGGCAAGTCGCCGGGCAATGCCGGCTTCCTGATCTATCTCGCCGATTCGTTCGGCTATGCCGGCAGCGTCGCGCTGATGCTGTTGCGTGAGTTGGCCGACAATCGCGCGCCGTGGCTCGGTTTCTTCACCAGCGCGACGCTGACGACCGCCCTGATGCTGGGCGGCGGGGCGACCGTGTCGGGTCTGTGGTTCTGGCGACGATTTTCGCTGCACAAATGATGATATTGCGTTGATGTGACAGATCACTCCGCCAATTATTCACGTTACTCCGCAAATATCATCAAATGTCACACACGCGTCATCAATTCCCGCCAAAGGCGCGTCCGGGGTCGGACAACGGCCGGGACAAGGCGGCACGCCCGCCAAGGGAGACATCATGAAGTTCATCACGGGTGCGGCGATCCTGGCGATCGCGGCGGGGACGACGCACGCCCATGCGCAGACGGCTCCGGCCGATGCGGCGACGGCCGAAGTGTCGGGGGGCACGCAGGACGAGGCACGCAGCGGCGGCGAGATCGTCGTGACCGGCCGCGCGACGACCTTCGCCAACACGCAGGTGACCGAGCCGATGCTCGACCGCCAGTCGGCCCTGACCAGCGTCAACGACGTCATCAAGGAACTGCCCGGCGTGTTCGTGGCGGAAGGCGACGCGTTCGGTTCGTCCGACTGGGCGACCTCGATCAGCATCCGCGGCTTCAGCTCGGGCGGCGGCGGCGGCCAGCAGATCGGCTCGACCATCGACGGCCTGCCCAATGGCGGTTCGGGCTATGGTGGCGGATCGCGGGCCAACCGCTATCTCGACGTGCTGAACCTGAAGACGGTGACCGTGTCGCAGGGCACCGCCGACATCTCGTCGCGCTCGAACGAGGCGCTGGGCGCCACGCTCGACTATGTCACCACCGACCCGACGCGCGACACCCGCTATCGCTTCACGCTGGCCGGCGGCGATTTCGGCGCGCGCAAGATTTATGGCCGGGTCGATACCGGCCAGTTCGCCGGCGACACCCGCGCCTTTGTCAGCGCCTCGACCAGCCGGGTGAAGGACTGGATCGGCGGATCGGGCGAGACGCGCCGCGATCATGTCGATGCGAAGATCGTGAGCCATATCGACCGGGTGAAGCTGACCGGCTGGGTCAGCTATGACGATGCCGACGAAGCGGAATTCGGGTCGGTCAGCCCCGAAATGTTCGCCAACGATCCGAACCACGATGCCTATACCGACAACTGGACCGGCATTCCGTACATCGACCAGGGCTATCGCTCGACCTCGCGCGCGCTGCGCCGCAATTTCTTCACCTATCTGCGTGGCGAGACCGATCTGGGCGAAGTGAAGCTGTCGGGTGCGGGCTATTATCACCGCATGCGCGGGCGCGGCGATTTCGCACCGCCCTATCTGGTCGATGTCCGCAACGACGGCGCCGGCAACCCGGAAAGCGAGTTCACCGGCAGCCAGCCGACCGTGATCGGCGGCGGCAATCTCGGCCGCTATTATTTCGTGGACCCGACCGGTGCGAAGGCGACCTTCCTCACCGGCTGCACCGGCACGGCGGCGATCCCGGCGGTCTATGCGCCCCGCTGCTACGCGGTAGGGTCGACCCCGGTCATGTCGTACCGCCACACCCATTATGAAAACGACCGTGGCGGCCTGACCGCCGATGCGGCGTGGACGCATGATTTCGGCGCGTTCCAGAACACGCTGCGCGGCGGCCTGTGGTGGGAACGCGGCCGTGCCAACCAGCTGCGCGACTGGCACAAGATCACCAACGCGCTGGTCGGCCCGGCGTTCGACGGCAAGCCCTATTACCAGCAGTTCAGCACCGACTACGACCTCGACGAGATCATGTATTATGTCGAGGACGCGGTGACCTATGGCCCGCTCACCGCGCGGTTCGGGGTGAAGCAGTTCTTCCTCGACCAGCGGCGCGCCGAATTGCTGAACGGCCGTGCCGTGACCGAGCTGAATTCGAACAGCCGCCCGCTGATCTCGACCGGCATCGTCTATCATGCGCCGATCGACGGGCTGGAGGCGTTCGCCGGCTATTCGCAGAACTTCGCCGCGATCGGCAACGGGCCGCTCGGCGAACCGCGCGAGGTGATCGCCCGCATCAAGCCCGAAACCGCGAACAACATCGAAATCGGCGCGCGCTATTCGACGCCGCGGGTCAAGGCGTCGTTGACCGCCTATGACATCAAGTTCAACAACCGCATCCAGTCGATCTCGGCGAACCTCGTCACCGGCATCGATTATCTGGAGGAGCAGGACAGCGTCTATCTGAACGTCGGCGGGATCAAGAGCCGCGGGATCGAGGCGGCGCTTGCGTACCGGGTGACGCAGGGGCTGACCCTGTCGGGCAACTATACCTACAACCACGCGACCTATATCGGCACCGGCAATGCCGCGCAGGACGCCGATATCGGCGTGACGCCGGGGCGGCAGGTCATCAATAGCCCCCGCAACATGTGGGTCGCGGCGGCCGACTATGCCCGCGGCGTGTTCAAGGTCGGCGCAGCCGCCAAGTTCGTCGGCGACCGCTTCATCGGCAGCGACGGCGATGCGACCGCGCCCAGCTTCACCACGGTCGACGCCTATGCCGGCATCGACCTGGGCGAGGTCAATGCGGTGATGAAGGGCATGTCGCTGACGGTGCAGGCGACCAACCTTGCCGACCGGCGCTACCTGGCCGGCGCGGACGGCGGGTCGGCGTTCCTCGGCACGCCGCGCACGGTCACGGCGGCGCTGACGTTCGACTTCTGACCTACCGGTCATCCCCGCGCAGGCGGGGATCCGTTGCCGCCGACGTTTCGCATTGCGCCGCTACGTCAGCGTCCATGGGTCCCCGCCTGCACGGGGACGACGACAAGCTATCGAGTACCCTTATGGTCGACCTGTCACGCCGCACCCTCCTGTCCACCGGTGCCGCTCTTGTCGGGGCGGCGGCGTTGCCCGCGTCGATCGCCCGTGCCGCCGCGATCGCGCCCGACCGGCGCACGGGCACCATCGCCGACGTCCAGCATGTCGTGATCTTGTGCCAGGAAAATCGCGGCTTCGACCATTATTTCGGCACGTTGCGCGGGGTGCGCGGGTTCGGCGACCGCTTCCCGATCCCGACGCCCGGCGGCACTGTCTGGCAACAGAGCGACCGCACCGCGCCGGGCGGTCCGCGCGTCACCAGCCCCTTCCATCTCGATACCCGCCGTCAGTTCGAACTGATGCGGATGGAGGGCACGCCGCACGCCTGGCCCGATGCACAGCGGGCATGGGACCAAGGCCGCATGGCGCATTGGCCCGAGGCCAAGCACCCGCGCGCGATGGGGCATTACGCCCGCGCCGACATCCCCTTCCAGTTCGCGCTGGCCGAGGCGTTCACGATCTGCGACGCCTATCATTGCGCGACGCAGACCGGGACCAACACCAACCGGCTGGTGCTGTGGACCGGCACCAACGACCCCGCCGGCACCCATGGCGGCCCGGCGATCGGCAATTCGCACGACAATTTCGTCGATCAGGGCGGCGCCCCCGATCCCTATCGCTGGACCACCACGGTCGAGCGGATGCAGGCGGCCGGCATCGACTGGCGCATCTATCAGGACATGGCGGATAACTTCACCGACAATCCGCTGGCCGGCTTCGCGGCGTTTCGCGAGGCGCATGCCGGGCGCGGCGATGCTGAGCTGAAGGACCGGGCGCTGACCACGCGTGGCCCCGAGCAGTTGAAGGCCGACGTGCTCGCCGGCCACCTGCCACAAGTGTCCTATGTCATCGCCACCGCCGCCGGGTCCGAACATCCCGGCCCCTCCAGCCCGGCACAGGGCGCGGACTATGTCGCAAGCATCCTCGACGCGCTGACCGCCGACCCGAAGGTCTGGGCGCGCACCGTGCTGCTGGTGATGTTCGACGAGAATGACGGCTTTTTCGACCACGTTCCGCCCCCCGCCCCGCCGTCGCGCGGGACGGACGGCAAGCTGCTCGGCGGATCGACCGTCGATCTGGCCGGCGCCTATCACGACATGCCGAGCATCGGCGACAAGGACATCGACCTGCCGGAGTATCGCAGTCGCCCCTATGGCCTCGGCCCGCGCGTGCCGCTCTATGTCGTATCGCCGTGGAGCCGGGGCGGCTGGGTTAATTCGCAGACCTTCGACCACACCTCGGTCATCCGCTTCCTCGAAACGCGCTTCGGGTTTCACGAACCCAATATCGCGCCGTGGCGGCGGGCGATCTGCGGCGACCTGACCAGCGCGTTCGACTTTGCGGCAAGCGACACCGCCGCGCCGCGCCTGCCCGATCCGGGCGCGGACGCGCGGCGCGCCGCCGCACTGAAAGGACAGGTCGATCCCCCCGCCCCGCCCGCCGCCGCGCCATGGCAGGAACCGGGCGTCCGCCGCTCGCGCGCGCTGCCCTATCGCCTGGAGGCGACCGAGCGCGTCGCCGATACCGGCCTGACCCTGCGCTTCGCCGCCGATGGCGCGGGCGCCGTGTTCCACGTCTACGACCGGCACGCGCTTGACCACCCGCCGCGTCGCTACGTCGTGGGGGCAGGCAGCCGGATCGAGGGGCATTGGCCGTTCGACGCGGACGGTCGGTACGACCTGTGGGTGCTGGGGCCGAACGGCTTCCACCGCCATTTCGTCGGCACGCGGGGCGACACGGTGCCGCCGGTCGCCTGGACGGTCGGCGACGCCGGCCTTGCCGTCATCACGCCGGGCACCGGGTTGCGCCTGCGTCGCCTCACCCCCGGCGGCGGCGCGACCGAGGAAGCGCTTGGCACGGGCCGCCACCGCTGGTCGCTCGAACAGGCGCTCGGCTGGTATGACCTGACGCTGACCCATGCGGACCATCCCGCGTGGCGCCGCCGCATCACCGGGCGCCACGACCGTGCGGGAAAAGCGAGCGTCAGCGATCCCTTTGTCGAAAGCCTGTCGTAATGCTCCTGTTCGCGCTGATGTTCGCCGCCGCAACGCCATGGCCCGCCCCGGTCCAGGCCGAACTCGACCGCGCCGTCGCCGCCGCCCGGCCCGGCGACTATGCCGTGTTCGACGCCGACGGGACGCTGTGGAGCAGCGATATCGAGGAAGCGGGCATCGCCTTCTTCGAACAGCAGGGCTGGCTGTCGGTCGACCGCCTGCCGCCGGAGTTGCGCCCCATGCCCCTCGATCCGGGCGAAAGCCTCTACGGTTATTATCGGCGGCTGTGCGATTTCGATGCGAAGCTGTGCCTGCCGTGGAGCGCGCAGGTCTTTGCCGGGCAACCGCTGGGCGTTCTGAAACAGCGCTTCGATGCTCTCCTCGCCCATCGTGGCGGCATTCCGGTCCGCTATGTCCGCGACGGGCGACAGGTGGACGAGACGATCGAAGCCCCCCGCATCTATGCCGCACAACGCGCGCTGATCGCGGCGCTGAAGGCACGTGGCGTCGCGGTCTATATCGTCAGCGCGTCGCAGGAAGAGGTCGTGCGCATGGTCGCGTCCGACCCGCGCTACGGCCTGTCGATCCCGCCCGAACGGGTGATCGGCACGACCATGCTGCTGCGCGATGCCGCCGGCCAGATCTCGACCGCGCGGCGCGACATTGCGCAGGGGACGGCGGCCCGCCCCGGCTATTGGTCCGCCCGCGCCGCGCTCACGCCGATGACGACGCTCTGGACCCCGCTCCCGTGGCAGGAGGGCAAGGTCGCCGCGATCATGGCCTGTATCGACCCGGTCCGCCGCCCGATGCTGGTCGCCGGCGACAGCGGCAGCGACTGGGCGATGCTGTTTCATTCGGGTGGCGTGCGGCTGTGGATGGACCATGACGCGCCGACCACCCGGCGGTTGCGCGCCATGCGCGACGCACGCGGCGGCGAGGGCAAGGACCGCTGGATCGATGTCGACCGGCGCGCGCTGGCGCCGGTCGACTGACCTCACGCGACCGCGGGTCGGCGCAGCGTCGCCACGATCCGGTCGACGACCGCCAGCACCAGCAGCGACGCCCCGAACAGCGGCAGGAACACGCCCGCCACGGCCAGCAGCGTGATCGCCCCGCGCAGCCGTGCCCCGCTGACCGGCGGTGGCGTGGCCAGCCTGCCCCTGGGGCGCCGGCGCCACCACATCGTCACGCCGCTGACCACCAGCAGGATGATGGCGATGCATGGCAGCAGCATCAGCAGCTGGTTGGGCAGCCCGAAATAACGGCCCATATGGATCTGCGCGCCCAGCTCGACCGCCTTCGCCCCGATGCCGTAGCGGTTCCAGCCATTCTCCCACAACAATCGCCCCGACCAGCGGTCATATTGCAGCGTGCGCTGTCCCTCGGGATGCCGGGGGGTGACCATCACGGTGTAGATGCCGGTCGGGCCGGACGGCAGGTACAGGCGATAGCCCCCGGTGATCCCCGCCGCCTGTGCCTTCGCGGCGATCGCGTCGGCGCCGGCGACCGCCGCATCGTCCGCGTCGGCGTGATGCCCGCCGCCGCCATGCTCGGCATGGGCGGGGTCGGATGCCGTCATCGGAGCGGTCTCCTGACTCCACGGCACGCCACCCAGCGTCGCCATCGGCGTGCTGCGTGGCGAGACACGGTCGAAGCGGGCAGCCTCGTTACCGATGCCCATCGCGGTGAACGCGCCGCGCACCAGCGGCCCCTGCACCACCGCCCAGGGGAGCCCGGTCAGCAGCAGGAACGCGATCAGCGCGACGCTCCACACCCCCGTCACCGCATGCAGGTCACGCCAGAACACGCGGCCCCGCGCCCGCAGCCGCGGCCACAACACGCCCGCCATCGACCGCCGCCCGCGCGGCCACCACAGGAACAGCCCCGACGCGATCAGCATCAGCGCCCAGCACGCCGCCA
Source organism: Sphingomonas hankookensis (assembly GCF_028551275.1). NCBI lineage: Bacteria > Pseudomonadati > Pseudomonadota > Alphaproteobacteria > Sphingomonadales > Sphingomonadaceae > Sphingomonas > Sphingomonas hankookensis. The sequence goes on along the minus strand of NZ_CP117025.1, from coordinate 1,058,593 downwards.
GCTCCACCACCGCATCGCCCCATGGCCCGAAGGTCAGCGACCCGTGCATGACGTCGGCGAACCCGACCAGCGTATGGGCGTAGACATAGCTGCCCAGCACCCGTCCCGATGCCGGGTCGACCATCACCTGTCGCGGCTCGCCGCTTGCGGCATCGATCCACACCTTTGCCGGACGGGTCGGCGCCTCGGGCAGGTCGATCCGCGTCGGCACGCCAGGGACCGCCGTCACCGCCGCCGCGATCATCCGCGACGGCGGGAGCGGACGAGCGACCGGCGCGACGATCTGCAGATCGGGCATCAGCGCATCGTTCAGCTCGTCCTTGAACAGATAGATCGTGCCCGTGATGCTCAGGATCAGCAGGAACGGTGCGACGATCAGCCCGGCATAGAAATGCCAGCGCCAGATCGTGCGATAAAGGCGCGGATCGCTCATCGCCGGCCTCCCGGTGGGCGATGGAGCGGTCCATAGGGCCGGCGCGTTCGCCGCGACGCGACCGGCGCACGGCAAGATGGGGCCGCAGACGCGGCCGTGTGAGGTGGCATGACAGGGTGTTCCTGATGATCGCTGGGAGCCTGCGCACGACCGAAAGCGGCGTGCGGCACTCCGTCCAGACAGCAGCGCGACAGCCCCGCCGCCAGCAGCGACGAGGCCAACCGCACCGGACGATGTCAGGCGATCACAGGCGGCCCGCGCAACGGCGGCCGCAGCCGGGCGGGCCGTATCGTCGGCAGCGCAACGACGATCTGCAACCCCAGCGCCAGGACGAAGGCGATGGCCCCCGCCAACACCACCGGGTCCGCCCCCGCCAGCGACAGCGCGGTCAATCCGGCAAAGGCGCAGGGTTGTGGCTTGTTGTCGTGTTGGGGGGTGTCGGGTTTGCTGTGGCCGCCGTGCTGTACGGCCGTCATCTCATGATAGGCCATGGCGGCGGGGTGGGCCATCGTTACAGCTGGACTGCTGCCGGGGCACAGCGCGATAACAACGCGCCCCTCGACCAGCATGGGCATGAACCCCGCTGGCACGATCGCCTTCATCGCTAACGCGATGGCGATTGCCAGCAGCGCCGCTGCCTTATGGGTCAGGATCAGGCGTCGGAGGATTGCCACCGCGTTCTTCTACCGGAGGCGGAAGCGCTTGTCATTTGCGTTGCTGCCCCGCCACCACCCCCTTGCCCTTGCTCCGGGCAATCCCCAAAGCAGGCGCCATGGCACAGGAATCTCCACTCGACCGGTTTCGCGACGTCCTGCGCGGCACCTCGCGCGCGCTTGCCGAGGAGCCGGAAGTGGAACTGGGCTTTACCGCCGACGCGCCGGTCGCATCAGGCAAGCATATCAAGGTGCCTATGCCCGCGCGCGCGCTGCCCGCCGATCAGGTGGCGGAGGCCCGGGGCCTGGCCGACGGGTTTGCGCTGAAGATGCGCTATCACGACACCGCGCTTCACGCCCGCGCGGCGCCGGGCGATGCGGTGGCGCGCGCGGTGTTCGATGCGGTCGAACAGGCGCGGGTCGATGCGATCGGGTCGGCGGGCTATGACGGGATCGCCGACAATCTGGATCAGGCGCTGGCGATGCGGATGCGCTCCGACCCGATCACCCGCGCACGCACCCGCGCCGAAGTGCCGCTGTCGACCGCCGTACAGCTGATGGTGCGCGAACGGCTGACCGGTCGGATGCCGCCCGCCGCGGCGATCCCCGCCATGGCGCTGATCACCGACTGGATCGAGGAACGTGCCGGCGCCCAGCTCGACGCATTGTCCGCGCTGGCTGGCGATCAGGCGGCGTTCGGGCGCGGCATCACCCGCATCCTGCAGGACCTCGAGCTGGTCGAGGGCGAGGTCGAGCCCGAACAGGCCGATGACGGCGGCGACGATTCCGAAGGCGAGGACGAGGAAACCCCGCAGGACGACGGCGAGGACGAAGGCGAACAGCAGGGCGGCGAAGGGCAGGTCGAGGCGCGCGGCGAGGACCGCAGCGACGACGAGCAGTCCGATGGCCAGTCGGACGACATGTCCGAGGATGTCGATGCGCAGGGCGACGACATGGCCGATGGCGAGGACGAGGGCGGCATGATGCCCGTGCGCCCCAACCGCCCCTTTGCCGACCTCAACACCCAGTTCGACTATCGCGCCTTCACCACCAAGTTCGACGAAGTGATCGCCGCGACCGAACTGTGCGAGGCCGACGAGCTGGAGCGGCTGCGTGCCTATCTCGACCAGCAGCTGGTGCAGTTGCAGGGGGTGGTGACGAAGCTCGCCAACCGGTTGCAGCGCCGGTTGATGGCGCAACAGTCGCGGTCATGGGACTTCGACCAGGAAGAAGGGCTGCTCGACGCCGCGCGGCTGGCCCGCGTGGTCATCAATCCGGCGCAGTCGTTGAGCTACAAGATCGAGCGCGATACCGAGTTTCGCGATACCGTCGTCACGCTGCTGATCGACAATTCGGGGTCGATGCGCGGCCGCCCGATCGGCATCGCGGCGATCAGCGCCGACATCCTCGCCCGCACGCTGGAACGCGTCGGGGTGAAGGTCGAGATTCTCGGCTTTACCACCCGCGCGTGGAAGGGCGGACAGAGCCGCGAGGCGTGGCTCGCCGCCGGTCGCCCGCCCCAGCCCGGTCGGCTGAACGACATCCGCCACATCGTCTACAAACAGGCCGACGAGCCGTGGCGGCGGGCGAAGAAGTCGCTTGGGTTGATGATGCGAGAAGGGTTGCTGAAGGAAAATATCGACGGCGAGGCGCTGCTGTGGGCGCATGGCCGGCTGATCGCGCGGCCCGAGGATCGCAAGGTGCTGATGGTGATCTCGGACGGTGCGCCGGTCGACGATTCCACCCTGTCGGTCAATTCGGGCAGCTATCTGGAGCGGCACCTGCGGCAGGTGATCGCCTATATCGAGGGCAAGTCGCCGGTCGAGTTGGTCGCGATCGGCATCGGTCATGACGTGACCCGCTGGTACAATCGCGCGGTCACGATCATGGACGCCGAGCAGCTGGCCGGCACGATGATCGAGCAGCTGGCGTCGCTGTTCGACAGCGAATGAAGCCGGTCGCGCCGCCGGGCGGCTTTCGCGGGCCGGTGAAGCGGTCGATCACCATCGCCGGGCACGCGACCTCGATCAGCCTCGAACCCGGTTTCTGGACGGCGCTGGAGGATGCCGCGGCACGGCGGTCGCTGCCGTTGTCGGCGCTGGTGGCGGCGATCGATGCGGTTCGGATCGAGGGGGACGATCCGCCCAATTTGGCCAGTGCGATCCGGTCTTGGTTGCTGGGCGAGGTTGGTGCGCGGTAAGTCGTTTTCACGCGAAGGCGGGGAGACGCGAAGAAAAAGAAGAAATGGGTTCGCGCAGAGACGCGGAGGCGCAGAGCGGGTTCGTACCCGGCAGGCGCACGCGACCGGGAGACGACATCTTTCGCTGCAACGACGAGTGAGGCCGCTATCGCGGAAAACCTGTCCGCGCCCGCAACCTCTCTGCGCCTCCGCGTCTCTGCGCGAAATCTATCTCCTTCTTCGCGTCTCCGCGCCTTCGCGTGAACCCGACCTTCTACGACTGCTCGGGCAGCACCGGCGACACCGTAACCTCGCCCCGGTCCCCGGCCCGATACCCCAGACTCGCCCGCCCCTTCACCGGCCCGGCCACGTCCGCCACCAGATAGAGCGGCCGCCGCTTCGATTCGACGTACAGCCGCCCCAGATATTCGCCGATCATCCCCAGTACGAACATCTGCACCGCGCCCAGGAACACCACGACCAGCATCGTCGACGTCCATCCCTGCACCGCGCTGCCCGACAACCAGCCGATCGCGATATAGGCAAACAGCAGCAGCGACAGCCCGGTCAGCACCAGCCCCATATGGCTGGCGAGGCGGAGCGGCGCGGTGGAGAAACCAGTCACCGCGTCGAGGGCGAAGCGGATCATCTTGCCCAGCGGATATTTGCTCTCGCCCGCCAGCCGTTCGTCGCGGTCATAGGGGAACGGCACCTGCCGGAACCCGACCCACGCCACCATGCCGCGAATGAAGCGCGCCTGTTCGGGCAGGCTCAGCAGTGCGTCGAGCGCCCGCCGGCTCATCAGCCGGAAATCGCCGGTGTCGAGCGGGATCGGGGTATCGGTCACCCGGTCGAGCACGCGGTAGAAGCCGGCGGCGGTCAGCTTCTTGAAGAAGGTCTCGCCCTCGCGCTTGCGCCGGACGGCATAGACGACATCGGCGCCTTCCGATTCCATCGTCGCGAGCATGTCCGCCAGCAATTCGGGCGGGTCTTGCAGATCGGCATCGATGATGAGGATGCGCTCGCCCGCGCACAGGTCGAGCCCCGCGGTCAGCGCCAGTTGATGCCCGTGGTTGCGCGACAGGTTGATCGCCACCAGCCGCGGATCGGACGCCGCCAGCCGCTCCATCACCGCCCAGCTCTGGTCACGCGATCCGTCGTTCACCAGCACGATTTCATGATCGTCGCCGACCACCGCGCGCGCCGCCGCCGAAATGCGGGTGTGCAGCACGTCGAGGCAGGCGGCCTCGTTGTAACAGGGAACGACGATGGACAGGGCAGGACGGATCATGGGCGCTGGCGTTACCCCAAGCTGCGCGACAGGAAAAGCCGGATGGCGCGGATGGTGCCGCGACGATAGGATGCGCGTAGATGAAGGAGAATGCCGATGCGTGTGATCCTGCCGATCCTCCTGCTTGCGATCGCCGCACCCGCCAGCGCGCAAATCTGGGACGGGGGCCGTTCCGCCGTGCGCGAAATGCCGGCAGCGCCCAGCGCCTCGTTCGATCGCGACCTGAACGACGCGAACCGCTCGATCCGCGACGGACGGCGGCGTGGCGACCTCAGCCGGGCGGAAGCGCGTACCCTGCGCGCCGAAAGTGCGATGATCGGACGCCTTGCGAAGCAGGCGCGAGCCGGCGGCCCGGCCTGGGCGAACACCACGGCGCTCGACGAACGGGCCCGCGCATTCGGCGCACAGGTCGCGGCAGCACGCGCCCGGCGCCGCTGAACCGCGCTTGAAATGTAGGATTTCGCCCGCCAGCGTCCCCGCGCGATGAACAGGATAGGGGTAGGGCGATGATCGAGGCGGCGGTCGGGGAAGGCGGCGTGAACCGCGCGGGCGATGTGCGCGCGGTGCAATGGCTGCTGCTGCGCATCGGGATCGATCCGGGCGGGATCGACGGCATCGCCGGTCCGCGCCTGATCGCCGCGATCCGTAGTGCACAGGATCGCTTCGGGATCGACGCCGATGGCCGGGTCGATCCCGGCGGCGCCACCCTCGCCCGCCTGCGCGCCGCCCCGGCGCACTGGGACGGCGACAGCAGCAACTGGCCGCAGGAGCGCAAGCTCGCCAGCCTCCACCCCCGCTTCCGCCCGCGCGTCGTCGCGGTCATCGCCCGGTTGCGCACCGAGCGGTTCCGCCCGGTCGTCGTCTATGGCTGGCGGTCGGTCGAGGTCCAACAGCGCCTGTTCCGTGCCGGGTCCAGCAAGGTGCGCTTCAGCTTCCACAATGCCCAGACGCCGGAAGGCATTCCCGCCGCCTGGGCCGCCGATCTGGTCGACGAACGCTGGTATTGGCGCGAACCCGACGCCCATGTCTTTTTCCGCGCGCTGGGCAAGGCGGCGAAGGCGGAGGGGCTGGTCTGGGGCGGCGACTGGAAATTCCGCGACTGGGCCCATGTTCAGGGGCGGCCCAATGGCGATCTGGCCGCGGTTCGTCGCGAAAGCGGTGCATGACGCCCGCCCCTTACCGCTTGTTTACCGCCACGCCCTAGAATCGCGCGCGATGCCGACCACCGTTCCGTCCGGCGCGCAAGGCGCGCCCCCATGGACCGCGCGCCCGCTTGCCGGGCGGGGGCCGATGGTCGATGCGGTCCGCGCCATGCTGCTGGTCTGCGCCGTGGTCGGCGGTGGCGCGGCATTGGGGCTGATCACCCGCCACGCTTTCTCCGTCGCCTTCTGGCCGGCCAATGCGATCCTCGTCGGTACCATGGTGCGCGCGCCGCATCTGCACCGCCCGGCCGGCTGGTTCGGTGCCGGCGCCGGTTTCGTCCTCGCCGACCTGCTCTTCGGCCAGAGCCCTGCGCTCAGCGGCTGGTTCGCTGCCGCCAATGTGTCGGGGACCTTCGTCGCGGTACTGGCGCTGCGCCGCCTCGCGTCGCGCGACCTGCGCTTGCGGCGGGTCCATTCGGTAATGCGCATTTCGGTCGGCCTGCTGCCCGGCAGCCTCGTCGCCGCGCTGACCGGCGCGGTGATGGTCGTCGTGCAGTTCCACGGATCGCCGACCCAGACGGTGATGACCTGGACCGCCAGCGAGATCGCCAACTACCTGATCTTCCTGCCCGCGATGCTCACCGTGCAGCCGCCCTGGCGGCGCGAACGGCGCGTCGCGACCGCCGCCGCGGCCAAGCCGCTCTGGCCGCTGCTCCTGCTCGCCGTCTCCTGCGTCCTTGCCGTCTATTTCGACGGACCCGGCAGCATCATGTTCCCGATGCCCGCGCTGCTGCTGTGCGCGATGACCTATTCGGTGTCGACCGCCGCGCTCGTCACCATGGCGCTGGGCAGCGGGTGCATGATCACCATCGGCCTGGGGATGGTCGATATCGGACAGGACCTGTCGATCCCGCGCATGGTCGTGTCGATCCGCATCGCCGTCGCGTTCCTCGCGCTCGTGCCGCTCACGATCAGCAGCGCGATGGCGGTGCGCGACGACCTGATGGCGCAGTTGCAGCAGGCTGCCGACCATGACGGGCTGACCGGGCTGCTCAACCGCCGGGCGTTCGAACACCGGCTCCACCGCCGGCTGGAGGCGAGCGCCAACGATGGCGGGCTGACGCTGCTCTGGCTCGATCTCGACCATTTCAAATCGATCAACGACCGCCATGGCCATCCGGCGGGCGACGCGGTGCTGCGAGCGGTGGCCACCGCCATCGAGGGTTGCTGCCGCGAAGACGATCTGTGCGCCCGGCTGGGCGGCGAGGAATTCGCGCTCGCGCTCGTCGCACCCGATGCGCAGGCGGGCGCGCTCATCGCCGAACGGCTGCGCAGCACCATCGCCGCGCTGCGCATCGACGGACACGGCACCGCGATCCGCGTGACCGCCAGCATCGGCGCCCATCATCTCGACCATTGGCCGGTCGATCCGCCGGCGCTGCTGCGCGGGCTGGACGAGGCGCTGTACCGCGCCAAGCATGGCGGGCGGAACCGGATCGAATGGCTCGATGCCGACCTAACCCGACAGGCGGCCTAACGCCCACGTGGCCGCTTCGGCCACCACCGGATCGGGATCGCTACACGCCGCACGCACCGGGCCGATCAACGCCGCATCCCCGCTATTCCCCGCCGCGATCAGCGCGTTGCGCACCATCCGGTTACGCCCGATCCGCTTGATCGGCGACCCGCGAAAGACCTCCCGAAACCCGGCATCGTCCAGCGCGATCAGATCGGCGAGGCGCGGTGCCGCCAGTTCGGCGCGCGCCGCGAACGCCCGGTTCGCCGCTGCCGCCGCCGCGAACTTGTTCCACGGACACACCGCCAGGCAATCGTCGCAGCCATAGATGCGATTGCCGATCCCTTCGCGCAGCTCGTGCGGGATCGGCCCGGCATGTTCGATCGTCAGGTACGAGACGCAGCGCCGCGCATCCAAGCGATAGGGCGCGGGAAACGCATCGGTCGGGCACGCCCGCTGGCACGCATCGCACGACCCGCACGTATCGCGTCCCGCCCGGTCCGGCGTCAGGTCCAGCGTGGTGTATATCGCGCCCAGGAACAGCCAGCTGCCATGGGTCCGGCTGACCAGATTGGTATGCTTGCCCTGCCACCCCAGCCCCGCCGCCTCGGCAAGCGGCTTCTCCATCACCGGCGCGGTATCGACGAACACCTTCAGATCGCAGCCCGACTCCTGCGCCAGCCAGCGGCCAAGGGCCTTCAGCGCCTTCTTGACCACATCATGATAGTCGCCGCCCTGCGCATAGACCGAGATGCGCCCCCGGTCTCCCACACCCGCCAGCGCCAGCGGATCGGTGGCGGGGGCATAGCTCATGCCGAGCGCGATGACCGAGCGCACCTCGCTCCACAATCCGGCGGGCGATCCGCGCTGTTGGCTACGCTCCTCCATCCAGATCATCGACCCGTGACGTCCCTCGTCCAGCCATTGCCGCAGCCGTTCGGCGGTGCGCGGCGCGGCATCGGCGCGGGCGATGCCGCAGGCGACGAACCCGCATTCGGCCGCCTTGACCCGGATACGGTCAACAATATCGCTCGGGATGGCCTTGTCTTGGATCACTTCCCCCCGCTACGCTTTTCCATGCGCACGCTAAAGAGCGTCGTTGGAGGGGATAGCGGTTGCGCGACGATCATCTTGCCCGGAATGACCTGGCCCTGCACGCGACCGGGCTGGTCAAGCGGTTCGGCGACCGGCGGGTCGTCGACGGCATCGACCTGTCGGTGCCGACCGGCGCAGTGTACGGCGTGCTCGGCCCCAATGGCGCGGGCAAGACGACGACGCTGCGCATGTTGCTCGGCATCATCGAACCCGACGAAGGATCGCGCACGCTGCTGGGCTGCCGCTCCCCGCGCGACGCGTCCGATCGGGTCGGCTATCTGCCCGAGGAACGCGGCCTCTATCCCGGCATGAAGGCGCGCGAGGCGATCGCCTTCATGGGCGCGCTGCGTGGGCTGGACTGGTCGGCCGGGCGCAAGCGGGCGGCGGCGATGCTCGAACAGGCCGGCCTCGGCCATGCGGTCGATTCGAAGATCCGCAAGCTGTCCAAGGGCATGGCGCAGTTCGTCCAGCTGCTCGGCAGCGTCGTGCACCAGCCCGATTTTCTTGTCCTCGACGAACCCTTTTCCGGTCTCGACCCGGTCAACCAGGAACGGCTGGAAGCGCTGATCCGCGCCGAGCGCGACCGGGGCGCGACCATCCTGTTTTCCACGCACGTCATGGCCCATGCCGAACGGCTGTGCGACCGGCTATGCGTCATCGCCGGCGGCCGTCGCCGGTTCGAGGGGACTGTCGACGACGCCCGCGCGCTGCTGCCGATGAAGGCGCATTACGTGCCGCACCACCCCGCACCGGGCATCGCCGCGCTGCTGCCCGCCGATGCGCAGGAGGATCGCGGCGGCTGGCGCTTCACGCTGCCGGCGGACGGCATAGAGGGGATGCTGGTGCGGCTGATCGACGCGGGCTACGGCATTTCGGGCCTCTCGATAGAACGGCCCGGGCTGCACGACGCGTTCGTCCGCATCGTCGGCGACGCCGCGCGGGGGGAAGCGGCATGAGCGACACCGCCAAGCTGATCCGCCAGACCATGACCATCGCCCGCCGCGATTTTGCCGCGACGGTGATGACGCCGATGTTCCTCCTCTTCCTGCTCGCCCCGTTGCTGTTCGCCGGGTTCGGCGCGATGGGCAGCCTCGGCGCGATGACCGTGGGTCAGGGCGCGGAGGGCAAGGAAAAGCTCTACGCCATCGCCACGCCGGAGGATGCCGCGCGGCTGCGCGCCGCCGATGCGCTGATCCGCCCGGCGATTGCCCGCGAACGCGGCTTGCCGCCGCTGGCGACCGTCGCGCCCGCCGCCGATCCTGCCGCACAGGCGCGCGCCTTGCTGTCCGATCCCGACGTCGACGTGCCCTCGGTCCTCTATGGCCCGCTCGAGGCACCGCAGCTGATCCACGCCAATATCACGTCGACCACCGCGAGATATCTGGCGGCGATCGCGGAACAGGCGGTGCGTGACCGGCGTGCCGGCCTGTCCGGAGCGCCGCTGTCGCAACCGACCTTCACCCGCGTCGAACGCGACAGCACGTCGCTCGGCGGCAAGAGCGCAGCGGGCACCTTCGCCGTCGTCACCCTGTTCGTCGTCACGCTGATGCTGGCGGGACAGGCGGTCGGCACCATGGCGGAGGAACGCTCGAACAAGGTGATCGAGGTCCTGGCTGCCGCCGTGCCGCTGGAATCGGTGTTCCTCGGCAAGCTGATCGGCATGTTCGGCGTGGCGATCCTGTTCCTCGCCTTCTGGGCGGCGGTCGGGGCGAATATCGGCGCGCTGCTGCCGCCCGAATTCGCCGCAGGCCTGTCGGGCATCGCGCCCGCGATCGGCTTTCCCGGGTTCGTGCTGCTGTACATCCTCTATTTCACGCTCGCCTATATGCTGCTCGGATCGGTGTTCCTGACCGTCGGCGCGCAGGCATCGACCCCGCGCGAGATCCAGATGCTGTCGCTACCGATCACCATCTTCCAGATGGCGATGTTCGCCTTCGCGCTGGCCGCGATCGGACGGCCCGGCACCTGGATCGCGACGGCAGCCGAGCTGTTCCCGTTCAGCAGCCCCTTCGCCATGGCCGGCCGCGCCGCGACCAGCGCCGACATCTGGCCGCATGTCGCCGCCCTTGCATGGCAACTGCTATGGGTCGCGATCACGATCAGTCTGGGCGCGCGCCTGTTCCGGCATGGCGTGCTGCAATCGGCAGGTCCGAAGTTCAAATGGTTCCGGCGGGGCTGAGCGCTTGCCATTCGCCCGACGCCTGATCGCCCTGGCGGTTCTGCCGCTGACGCTTGGAGCAGCGCCCGCCGATCTCACCGGCACATGGCGGGCGGAAGGCTATGGCCAGCTCCTGACGGTAACGGCCGGACGCCCGGCGCTCTACCATGTCGCCGGCCCCTATTGTTACCCTGACCCCGATACGGATGCCGGGCAGACGATCGTCGATCAGGACGCGACGATGCTCGATCCCGACCAAGTCGCGTTTTCGGAAGGCCAGGGCCAGACGCGCTATGTGTACCGGCGGATCGCCGCCCTGCCCGCCGCCTGCTGGACCGCGCGCTCTTGGTCCAGCAGCGACATCGCCAGCCTCGTCGCGGCGACTTTCGCCGACCTCTACCCCCGGACACCCCCACGCAAGCGCCACCGTCGACAGCTCGCAAAGCGGCTTTCCGCGATCCCGACCGACAGCACCCCCGCAACGCTGTACGACCGATTGGCAGCGGCACTCGATCCGCTGGACGACGCGCACGTCTCGCTGTCGGCAACGATCGACGGCGAAGACCGAAGCATGGAGAGCGGCGAGGCGCCGACGCTGCGTGCCGCCCGGCTTGACCCGGCGCTCGGCGCCGATCCCGCCGCCCGCGAGCGCGCGTGGAACGACCGCTATCGCACCGGCATCACCGCCCTGCTGGACGGCGGCGGCCATCTCGTCGCGCGTCGCCGCATCCTGTGGGGGCGGATCGGCCGAATCGGCTATATCAACATCCTGACCATGGGCGGGTTCGCCGAACAGGGGCAGGGCGAACTGGCCGCGCTGGACGCCGCACTCGATGCGGCACTGACCGATTTCCGCGACCTGCCCGGCGTCATCGTCGACGTCAGCAACAATCGCGGCGGTTATGACAGCGTCAGTCTGCGGATCGCCGGACGATTCGCCAGCCGCCCGACCCTCGGCTTTGCCAAGGCCCCGGTCGGAACGAATAGATGGCAGCCGTTCCGCGTCGAACCGTCGTCGCGGATGCGCTACGCCGGCCGGGTGACGCTGCTGACCAGCGACATTACCGTCAGCGCAGGCGAAACCTTCACCCTCGCGATGCGCGCGCTGCCCCATGTCCGGCATGTCGGCGGCCGGACCCGCGGCGCGCTGTCCGACCAACTGGTGAAGCCGCTACCGAACGGCTGGAGCCTGACGCTCCCCGCCGAAGCCTATCGCGCTGCCGACGGGAAATTCTACGAAGGCACCGGCATTCCGCCGGCCCGCGCCCTATCCCCGTTCCTGCCCGACCATGCCAGCGTCGTCGCCCGCCTCGCCTCGGCGATGACGGACGCTACTTGGTCACCAAGGTAACGATCGACAGCCCCGGCGGCATCGGCAAGCGCCCCAGCAGATGCCGTTCCAGCCGGAAGATCGCCTCGAACGCCTTGTTCAGCGGCTTGGGCGGCGGCGAGTCGTCGCTGTCGTCCTTGCCGGTCAGCTTGCCCGCGACCCGCGCCGCGACGGCGGCGGGAAACAGCAGCGAGTTGAAATAGCGCAGGCCGTTATGCTTCAGGCCCGCATCGGCAATCGCCTTGGCCAGCGTCGCCTTCGAATAGCGGCGATGATGATGGTTCACCACGTCGTGTGCGCTCCACATCCACTGGTGCGCCGGGACGGTGACCAGGATCTTGCCGCCGGGTGCCAACCGCTCGGCCATGCCGCGAAACGTCGCGACATCGTCCTCGATATGCTCGACGACGTCGAGGACCGCGATCATGTCATAGGTGCCAGTCACCCCCGCCAGCGTCGGCAGCGGCGCGGTGCCGACCGGCTTGCCCAGCCGCTCGCTGGCGATGGCGCGCGCCGCCGGATCGATCTCGATCGCGTCGACCTCGCCGAACGCCCCCAGCATCGGCAAATTGTGCCCGGTGCCGCAACCGATCTCGAGGATGCGCGAGCCCGGCTTCAACCCGGCATAGCGCTCGACATAGTCGGCCAGGATTTCGCGCCGCGCGCGATACCACCAATGCGTCGAGTCGTGCGCCGCCATGCGGTCATAAACGATGCGGTCCATCTTATCCGAATACCCATGAACGGTTGAGCGCGAAGGTGGCGAAGGGCGTGACCAGCACGGCGGGGACCAGCGGGCTCCAGTCGGGCAACCCGCCCAGATCGACCATGCCGAAGGTGAAGAGGCCGTTCAGCACCATGCCGAACCCCTGCACAAGCACGAACTTGATCGGCTGTTCGGCACCCTCGGTCCGCGTGCCATGGCCCTGAAAGCTCCAGCGGCCGTGCGCGAACCAGCCGAAGGTCGCCGCGACCACGAAGGCCGGGATCACCGCGACGAACGCATAGCCGGTCGGCAGGACATGATAGACCAGCGGCAGATACACCGCCGAATAGACCGCCGTCGCCAACAGTCCGACGATGCCGAAGCGGATCAACTGCCCCAGCACCCCATCCGCCATCAACCGTTCGATCCGCGCGATCACCCGCGTGCCACCCTTGTCCTTTGCGCGCCATCCGATACAGCGCGCCTGTTGCCACCATGGCAGGACAGCCGCCGTAGAATGCGTGGCGGCTTGGGGAAAGCGATTTTGACCGACACGCCCGCGCGCCTCACCGAACTCGACCGTCACTGGCGGCGCTGGCTGCTGCTCGCCTGGGTGGTGATCGCCGCGTGGTTCCTGTGGCAACGCTGGAACGCAGTCCATTGGCTGGCCCTGTCCGACACCGACGACAATATGCGCCTGATGCAGGTGCGTGCGTGGCTGGGCGGTCAGGGCTGGTACGACCTGCGCCAATACCGGCTGAACCCGCCGGGGGGATTGGACATCCACTGGTCGCGCCTGGTCGACCTGCCGATCGCGGGGCTGATCCTGTTGCTCAAGCCCTTTGCCGGGCCGGTCTGGGCAGAAAAGCTCGCGGTCGGCATCGCGCCGCTCTTGCCGATGGGCGTGGCGATGGCGGCGCTGGCGGTGACGGTGCGGCGGCTGGTGTCGCCGGTGGCATGGCCGTTCGCGATCCTGTTCCTGCTCGGCTGTTCGTCGACGCTGCTGATGTTCATGCCCGAACGCATCGACCATCATGGTTGGCAGCTCGCCTGCCTCGCCTGGACGGTCGCCGGCCTTGCCGATCCGAAACAGGCGCGCGGCGGCATGGTCGTCGGCCTGTCCTCGGCGCTATCGCTGACCATCGGGCTCGAACTCCTGCCCTATTGCGCGATGGCCGGTGCGATCGTCGCCCTGCGCTGGGTCTGGGAGCGGGCGGAGGCACGCCGCTTGACCGTCTATGGCGCGACGCTGGCGGGGGCGAGCGCGATCGGTTTCGTCGCCTTCGCCTCCAACGCCAATTACGCGATGCGCTGCGACGCGCTGACCCCGGTGTGGCTGTCGGCGGTGGTCGCGGGTGGCGCGCTGCTGGTGCTGCTGGCATGGATCGCGCCCGAAAACCGCCTCGTCCGTCTCGCGCTGGCGCTGGTCGCCGGCGGCGCGCTGGCCGGCGCCTTTGCCGCGCTGTTCCCGCAATGCCTGCAACGTCCCGAAGGCGTGTCGGAGGAGCTGGCCCGCACCTGGCTGAACAATGTGCGCGAGGCCAAGCCGCTCTATTCGATGCCCGGCCGCACCATTCTGCCGATCGTCACCGGACCGATCATCGGCCTCCTCGGCACCATCTTCGCCACGTGGCGCGCACGCCGGTCGCCGACGCTCGTGCCATGGGCGGCGATCACGCTGTTCACCGCCTTCGCCGTCGCGATGCTGTTCTGGCAGATCCGCGCCGGCCCGGCGGCACAGCTGCTGGCGGTGCCCGGCGCGGTCGCCCTCGCCTGGGTGCTGCTGCCATGGCTGCTGTCGCGCAATAGTGCGATCGTGCGGGTACTCGGCAGCGTCGCGGCGGTGCTGGTGCTGGGCAGCTTCGCGGTCGATCCGGTGGTGCGTGCACTCTCCAGCCTGCCCGCCGCCGGTGTCGGCAAGAGCGTGCGCATCAAGCCGCAGGACGCCCGCACCAAGCAGGTGCTCCGCGCGGGCGCCCGCTGCGCCAGCCTGCCCGCGCTACAGGCGCTGAACCGGATTCCGGCGGCGGTAATGTTCACCCATGTCGATCTCGGGCCCCGCCTGATCGTCGCGACGCATCATGACGGCATCACCGGCCCGTACCATCGCAACGGCGACGCGATCCTCGACGTGCATCACGCGTTCCAGGGCGATCCGGACAATTTCCGCACCATCGCCCGGCGGCATGGCGCGACCTATCTGCTGACCTGCCCCAACATGGCGGAGACGACCGTTTACCGCGCCCGCTCGCCCGGCGGCTTCTACGACCTGCTGGCGCATGGCAAGGTGCCGGGATGGCTGACCCCGGTGCCGCTGCCCAAGGGGTCGCCGCTCAAGCTGTGGCGGATCGACTATCGATGATCCCGCCCGCCGTTATCGAGTATTGGCAACAGGCGTTCGGCAGCGGCCGATGCGTATTCGACGACGGCCGGGTTTCGCTGCGCAGCGACGAGTCGCTCGGCGAAACCTATGTCATGATCCTGACGCGGCGCGACGGGACGGCGGCGGTCGCCATCGCCCCGGCGCTTGCCCGGCGCACCGGCCTGTCCGACACGACGCCGATGCGGATCGCCGCGATCCGGGCGAGGCTGTCGGAGCATGGCATACGCCTGCACGATCCCGATCACCTCTTCTATCGTGTGCCCTCACCGGGACGTTCGTCGGGGCAGCACACCGTCCGCCGGCTCGGCCCCGGCGACCGCCACGCGTTCGAGCAATTTCGCGACGCAGCCTCGGCGCAGGACATGGACGCAGCATGGGTCGAATTCGACCATCCAGTCGTGTTCGGCGGGTTCGACGGCGACCGGATCGTTTGCGCCGCCAGCATGTTGCGCTGGCACGAAAGCCCGCTCGGCGATCTCGGCGTGCTGACCCTGCCGGAGGCGCGCGGTCGCGGTCTGGGCCGCGCGGTCGTCGGCGCGATCGCCGACCATGCCGTCGAGTCGGGGCTGGAACCGCAATATCGCTGTCAGACCGACAATCTCGCCTCGATCGCCCTCGCCCGATCGGCCGGGTTCGAATCGCTCGGCGAATGGGAAGTCATCCGCACGCCGCACGACTGAACGCAAAACGCCCGCCCCTTTTCAGGGACGGGCGTCGCGACCCGGGAAGGTCGTCGCGCTTAGCGGGCGGCAACCACCGCGGCGCTCGGCAGCGGCTTGGCGATGCGGAAGCGGACCGCGCGGCCGCCGACGTCGCCGGTCACGGTGCGGTCGCGCACCACCAGGCGGAACGGTTCGCCGGTCGTCTTGACGGTGCCCGAGAGGACGGTCTCGCCCTTGTCGGTGACGCTGCGATTATAGTCGAACTTGTACCCGTCGCGCTCGATCTCGTTGGCCGAGGCGAGGGTCGGGATCAACATGCCCGCAGCGACGAGGGCAACGCGAAAGGCGGCGGCGGCGGCAAAGCTGCGCATGGGTCTGTCTCCGGTCGGTTGAAGGTTCGACGCTCGGGCGTCGTTCGTTGACCGGAGATATGATTGGTGCAGCGCAACATCGCAACTGCACAGGTTCTTACCGCAATTGCAGAAAACGAAATCGTTATTCGGGCAGGAAACGATGCACCACGTCGCGCGCCAGCCGCGCCGGACGCTTGGTGATGGCATCCAGCGAACACCAGGTACTCTGCACCTCGGCCAGCACCTCCTCGCCGCGCTTGATCAGCGTGGAGAAATAAGCCCGCACGCCCTCCACCCGTTCGGCCACCACCGTGGCGACGATCGGATCGTCGAGGAAGGCGGGCCGGCGATAGGTGATCTCGTGCTTCAGCGCGACCCACAGATGCTTGGCGACCGCATCGGCCGGGGCGACCCGCTCCCAATAGGCGACCACCGCGTCCTGTACCCATGACAGGTACACGGCATTGTTGACGTGCCCCATATGGTCGATGTCGCCCGGAGCGACGGCAAGCGGATGCTGATGTGCCATGGGGAGAGCGTGGGGGTTGCTGACACGGGAGTCAATGAGAGTCGCGGCGGATTGGGCGATTGCGACACCCTTATGACGGCCCGCGCCGGCCACTATCCCTGCCGCGACTACCCGACCCTATCGTCACCCCGGACTTGATCCGGGGTCCCGCTTCTTCTGCTGCTGTCGGTAAAAGCGGGACCCCGGGTCAAGCCCGGGGTGACGGAACAGGTTACGCCTTGCCCACCACGCTCTCGGGCAGGTCCTTGCCGAACACCCGCTGATAATATTCCGCGACCAGCGCCCGCTCCGCCTCGTCGCACTTGTTCAGGAACGACAGGCGGAACGCGAAACCGACGTCACCGAAGATCAGCGCGTTCTGCGCCCAGGTGATGACCGTCCGCGGCGACATGACCGTCGAGATATCGCCGTTGACGAAGCCGCGCCGGGTCATGTCGGCCACGCGCACCATCTTCTCGACCGTCTCCTTGCCGCCGACCTTGTCGTACTCGCCCGACTTGGCGAGCACGATCCGCGCCTCGGTCGCGGCGGGCAGGTAGTTCAGCGTGACGACGATGTTCCACCGGTCCATCTGCCCCTGGTTGATCTGCTGCGTGCCGTGATACAGCCCGCTCGTATCGCCCAGACCGACCGTGTTGGCGGTCGCGAACAGCCGGAAATACGGGTTCGGCCGGATCACGCGGTTCTGGTCGAGCAGCGTCAGCTTGCCCTCGGTCTCCAGCACGCGCTGGATCACGAACATCACATCGGGGCGGCCCGCGTCATATTCGTCGAACACCAAAGCGGTCGGCGTCTGCAGCGCCCAGGGCAGCAACCCCTCGCGGAACTCGGTGACCTGCTGCCCGTCCTTCAGCACGATCGCGTCGCGTCCGATCAGGTCGATCCGGCTGATATGCGCGTCGAGGTTGATGCGGATGCACGGCCAGTTCAGCCGCGCCGCGACCTGTTCGATATGGGTCGACTTGCCGGTGCCGTGATAGCCCTGCACCATCACCCGCCGGTTGTGCGCAAAGCCCGCCAGGATCGCCAGCGTCGTGTCGGGATCGAACACATAGGCCGGATCTGCATCGGGCACGCGTTCGTCGGCGACCGAAAAGGCGGGGACTTCGAGGTCGCTGTCGATGCCGAACATCTCGCGCACCTTCACCATCCGGTCGGGCGCGCTCAGGATCGTGGTTTCGGACGGCTGGGGCAGGGTATCGGTGGTCATGCGGGCCTTTCGCGTGGGCGCGTATTGATGCGCCGCAGCGGTCTTTAGGACGAAGCGGGCCGCCTACTCAACCTTCGGCGGCAATCGGAACAGCGTCGTGAACCGTTCGGCGATGGCGCGGTTCCCCTCCAGCGCGATTGCCCCTTCGGCCACCGCCGCCGACAAAGGCTTCGCGCCGAACACGACCGGCAGGAACGCCGAAGGGCGGCCGGACAAGGTTGCGTCCGCCGCTCCCAGCCCCCGCGTCACCGACAGCGCCCCGGACGCCAGTTCGGCGACATAGGGATCGTCGCCCAGCCGGAACGCGACCGTCGCGCACCAGTCCCCTGCCCGCTCCGGCACCAGCAGCATCTTCAGCGCCAGCATCAGCGACACCGCCGAAAACGGCAGCGAGGGATCGTGCGTCGGCGACCGGAGCGCCCATTTCGCCAGCGCCAGCACCACCGGCTCCGCCTCATAGCCCCAGCGGGTCAGCGCATAGACCTGCGCATTGGCGGGCGGCGGCAGGCGCAGCCGCTCGACGATCCCCGCCGCCTCCAGTCCCGCCAGCCGCTGCGTCAGGACGTTGGCGCTGATCCCGGGCAGGCCGGCGCGTATCTCCCCGAACCGGCGCGGCCCCAGCAGCAGCTCGCGGATCAGCAGCAGCGCCCAGCGTTCGCCGACATATTCCATGCCCAGCGCCGCGCCGCAGGCATCGTCATAGCGCCGCTTGGCATCAATAGTTACTTTTTCTAACTCCATCGTTGCTTTTTCTAACCCCGACGCGCATCCAATACAAACAGCGATTCGGTTGAGCCGGGGAGAGGGTGCCATGCCGAAGATGATTTTCGTGAACCTCGCGGTCGCCGATGTGCCCGCGGCGACGCGCTTCTACGAAGCGATCGGCTTCGTGAAGGACGGCCGATTCTCGAACGAACGCGGGTCGGGCATGACCTGGTCGGAGAGCATCCACGTCATGCTGCTCGACCGCGCCTTCTACGCGACCTTCACGCCCAAGCGGATCATCGATGCGAAGACCGAAAGCGGCGTGCTGCTCGCCCTCTCGTTCGACGACCGTGCCGGCGTCGACGCGATCACCGAGGCCGCATTGGCGGCGGGCGGGCGCGAACTGCACGATCCCGAGGACGAAGGCTATATGTACAGCCGCGCGTTCGAGGACCTCGACGGTCATGGCTGGGGTCCGTTCACCATGGACATGGCGGCGGCGGAGGCCGCCCATGCGGAGGGCGCGGCATGACCCGCCCGGTCATCACCGCCTTCGACTGGGTGCCTGATTTCGCGCAGGGCCAGGTCCGCGACCTGCGCGTCCGCTGGATATTGGAGGAAGCGGGCCGGCCCTATGACGTCCACTATCTGTCGCAGGGCGCGCAGAAGCGTTCCGACCACCGCGCGCGCCAGCCCTTCGGACAGGTGCCGACCTATCAGGACGGCGACCTGACGCTGTTCGAATCGGGCGCGATCGTGCTGCACCTTGCCGAACGCCACGGCGTGTTGCTGCCGACCGATCCGGCGGGCAAGGCACGCGCGACCGAATGGCTGTTCGCCGCGCTCAATACCGTCGAACCGCCGATCATGGACCATGCCGTCGCCACCCTGTTCGAACGCGACGAACCCTGGTCGAAACCGCGCCTGCCCGCGATCGACGCGCGCATCGCCGAACGCTTTGGCGAGGTCGCGGCGCGGCTGGGCGACCGGGAATGGTATGACGGCGCGTTCAGCATCGGCGACCTGATGATGGTCGCGGTGCTGCGGATCATGGAGGGCAGCGAACAGCTCGCCGCGCATCCGACGCTCGTCACCTATGTCGAACGCGGCACCGCCCGCCCCGCCTTTCACCGCGCGCTCGCCGCGCAACTGGCCGGGTTCACCGGCAAACCGCCCGCCGGCTATGCCGAATGGGTGGCCAAGGGAGACTGTGCATGACCTATATCGACGGGTTCGTGACCCCGGTGCCACGCGCCAACCGCGCGGCTTACGAAGCCCATGTCGCGCAGGCGGCGGCGATCTTTGCCGATCTCGGCGCGACGCGCCTGGTCGAATGCCGGGGCGACGACGTGCCGGCGGGCACCCATACCGGCTTCGCGCGCTCGGTCGCGCTGGCCGATGATGAGGAGGTGCTGTTCAGCTGGATCGAATATCCCGACCGTGCGACCCGCGACCGCGTCGGCGCGGCGATGATGGCCGATCCGCGCATGGCCGAACTCGACATGCCGTTCGATGGCAAGCGCATGATCTATGGCGGGTTCGACGGGGTGATGGTCAGCGGCGACGACGCCACGCCCGGCTATGTCGATGGCTGCCTGACCCCGGTCCCGGCCGACAGCCAGGACGCCTATCTCGCCTTCTCGGCCGAATCGGCGCAGGTCTTCCGCGATCACGGTGCGCTGCGCGTCGTGGAGGGTTGGGGCGACGACGTGCCGCCGGGCAAGCACACCGACTATGCCCGCGCCGTCGATCTCCGGGATGGGGAGGTCGCCTGCTATTCGTGGATCGAATGGCCGTCAAAGGACGTGCGCGACAGCGGCTGGCAGGCGATGATGGCCGACCCGCGCATGGCCGACCGCGCCCTGCCCTTCGACGGGAAGCGCATGGTCTATGGCGGCTTCACCCCCATCTTCGATCGACACATGGGAGCAGGCGCATGAACCGCCGGGGCGATTTCGTCTGGTACGAATTGCTGACCCGCGACGTCGATGCGGCAGCCGCCTTCTATGGGGACGTCGTCGGCTGGACCGTGCAGGATTCCGGCACGCCCGGCATCGACTATCGCCTGTTCACCACCGCCGCCGGCATTCCCGTCGCCGGGCTGATGGCGATGCCGCCGGGCATGCCGGCCTCGACCTGGCTCGGCTATGTCGCGGTGGACGATGTCGATGCGGCCGCGGCCGATTTCGTCGCGAACGGCGGTACGCAGCACATGCCGCCCATGTCGATGCCCGGCGTCGGCCGCATGGCGATGCTGACCGATCCGCAGGGCGCCGCGCTCTACCTGATGCGCAGCGAAAGCGCCGAACCCAGCGCATCGTTTCAGGATGCGAACGGCGCGACGCCCGGCCATTTCGTATGGAACGAACTGACCGCCCCCGATCAGGACCGGGCCATCGCCTTCTATACCGCCCGCTTCGGCTGGCGACAGGAAGGTGCGATGCCGATGGGTCCGCTCGGCGAGTATAAATTCCTGCTGAGCGGCGATACGGCGATCGGCGCGGCAATGGGCACCTTCCCCGGCGCCCAGCCCGGCTGGCAATATTATGCGATGGTCGCCGATATCGACCATGCCGCGGCACGGATCACGGCGGGCGGCGGCACGATCCTGCAGGGTCCCGACCAGATCCCCGGCGGCAGTTACTCGGTCGTCGCCAGCGACCCTATGGGAGCACACTTCGGACTGGTAGGATCACGCCCATGATCCCTGAACACGAACTCGCCATCGAACGCCGCATCCCCGCCCCCGTCGAAACCGTATGGCGGGCCTGGACCGACCATCTGCCCAAATGGTGGGCGCCGCGTCCGTGGACGACCGAACTGCTCGGCCTCGACCTCGTACCCGGCGGCCGTTTCGCCACCACGATGCGCGGGCCCAATGGCGAGGCGATGACCGGCGAGGGCGTGATCCTCGACGTCGTGCCCCACGAACGCATCGTGTTCACCAACGCCTTCGCACCGGGCTGGATACCGCAGCCGCAGCGGCTGACCTTCGTCGGCGTCTTCACCTTCGAAGCCGATGGCGACGGCGCCACCCTCTACCGCGCCGCGGCCCGGCACTGGGACGACGAGACGGCGAAGATGCACGCCGAAATGGGGTTCGAGGGCGGCTGGGCGATGGTCGCGCAACAGCTGGAGGCGGTGGCGCTCGGGTTGGGGTGAGCCACCCTCACCAGTCACCATTTCCCCACTCCGTTTGCTTCGAGCGCAGGTTCGAGCCTGTCGAGAACCGAAGTCGAGAAGGGGTTGCCCCAAACACAGGGTTCTCGACGGACGCTTCTCGACAAGCTCGAAGCTGCTCGAACCAAACGGGGTGGGTAATGGGGGGCAGTAAGCCCCTCACGCAAACGCAGCCGCCCCCTTCAACTGCTGATACGCCGCAATCACCTTCTGCAACGCCGCCTCATGGCTGCGATCCCCGCCATTGCGGTCGGGATGATATTGCCGCACCAGCTCCGAATAGCGCTTGCGCAGGCCCGTCCGGTCGACATCGACCGCCAGCCCCATGACCTTCAGCGCCGACCGGTCCGCCGGGCTGAGCGGCCGCCCGTCCTGCCGCTCGGCCCGCGCCTCGCGCACACCCCGGAACTTCGCGCCGATCGCATCCAGCGGATCGGCGAAGTCGGCCCAGGCCGGCCCCGGATCGGTTCCCGCCCGTGCAAAGGCGCGCGTCTCCCGCTCCCATCCGGCATAGGGCCGCTGCGCATCGTGGATCTCCTCCGCGGTCATGCCGGCGAAGTAGTTATACCCCGCGTTGAACGCGCGGATATGGTCGAGGCAGAACCAGCGATAGGCGCTCGGCCGGTCGCCGCCCTGCGGTGCGCCCTCCAGCGGCGGCGCGCGGAACTCGCCCGCCTCCGGGCACCCCGGCACCTCACACGGCCGCCCGTTCGCTTCGACCCGCCCATGGAACCGGGCATTGGGGCGATCCTTCGATATTCTCTCGCGCGCCACGCGACTCCCTCTGGCAAAGCGCGTTATATAGGTCGCATGACCGACACCGCCACCATTCCGCTCGCCGACCTGATCGCCACCCGCCTGACGGATGCCCTGTCGCCGACAACACTCACCGTCACCAACGACAGCCACCACCATGCCGGCCATATGGGCGACGACGGTACGGGAGAGACCCATTTCTCGGTCGATATCGTCGCCGATGCCTTTGCCGGACAGTCGCGCGTCGCGCGGCAGCGGCTGGTCAATCGCGCGCTGGCCGATCTGCTCGCGACCCGCATTCATGCGCTGGCGATCCGCGCCCGCGCGCCCGGAGACGCCGATTGATCTACGACCTGTGGTACTGGCCCACCATCCAGGGGCGCGGCGAGTTCGTCCGCCTGCCGATGGAGGCCGCCGGCATCGACTATCGCGACTGCGCCCGGATTGAGGGGGTGGAGGCGATGCAGCGCCACCTCGCACGCCAGCCCCGCGCGCCCTTCGCCCCGCCCTTCCTCGAACTCGAAGGGATGCGCCTGGCGCAGGTCGCCAACATCCTGCAATATCTGGGCGAGCGCCACGGCCTTGCCCTCTCCAGCATCCGCGACCGGCAATGGGCGAACCAGTGGCAGC
The DNA here is from genome assembly GCF_028551275.1 of Sphingomonas hankookensis. Lineage (NCBI taxonomy): Bacteria > Pseudomonadati > Pseudomonadota > Alphaproteobacteria > Sphingomonadales > Sphingomonadaceae > Sphingomonas > Sphingomonas hankookensis. The sequence continues at coordinate 1,035,682 of NZ_CP117025.1, read as the reverse complement.
TGACCATCGCCGATCTGATCGCCGAAGTGCACGCGGTCCATCACCCGGTCGCCATGTCGGCCTATTATGACGAACAGCGCCCGGAATCGGCGCGCGCGGCGCAGCAGTTCCTGCAGGAACGCCTGCCCAAATATCTGGGCTATTTCGAAACCCTGATCAGCGAACATGGCGGGGCATGGGCGATCGACCATCGCTGGACCTATGTCGACACCTCGCTGTTCCAGCTGGTCGAGGGGCTGCGCTACGCCTTTCCGCAGCGCATGGCTACGCTCACCGGCGACATCCCGCGCCTGATCGACATTCGCGACCGGGTCGCCGAACTGCCCGGAATCGCCGCCTATCTTGCCAGCGACCGCCGGATCGCGTTCAATACGGACGGCATCTTCCGCCATTATACCGAACTGGACGCCGACTGATGGAAAACGACCGCTTCTTCCTTCAGACGATTCAGCCGGTCACCCACGATCTCGGCGGGTTCAAGGTGCACCGCACCCTGCCGACCAGGACCCGTACGATGGTCGGCCCGTTCATCTTCTTCGATCAGATGGGCCCGGCCGAACTCGACCCCGGACAAGGGATCGACGTGCGCCCCCATCCGCACATCAACTTGGCCACCGTCACCTATCTGTTCGGCGGGGCGATCGACCATCGCGATTCGCTGGGCACCTTCGCCCGGATCGAACCCGGCGCGGTCAATCTGATGACCGCCGGCCACGGCATCGTCCATTCCGAACGCTCCCCTGCCGACGAGCGTGCCGGCGGCCCGCTCCTCTCGGGCATCCAGACGTGGCTGGCGGTGCCGGAGTCCCATGAGGAAATGGACCCCGCGTTCGAACATGTCGAAGCTGCGAAGCTGCCGGTCGTCTCCGCCAGCGGCGCGACCGCGCGCGTCGTCATGGGCGATTTGTGGGGCGCGTCGGCCCCGACCACCCAGTACGCCGCGACCATCTATGCCGATATCGTGCTGGAGCCGAACGGCGCGATCCCGATCGACGCCGGCGCCGACGAACGCGCGCTCTACCTGACGCACGGCGATGCGGCGCTCGACGGTGTGAACCTCGAACCGATGACGCTCTACGTGCTGCGCCCCGGCATCGCCGCCACGCTGCGCTCGTCCGCCGGCGCACGCGTGATGCTGTGCGGCGGGGAAGCCTTCACCACCCCACGCTTCGTGTGGTGGAATTTCGTCTCCTCGCGCCGCGACCGCATCGATCAGGCGAAACAGGATTGGAAGGCGGGCAACTTCCCGAAGGTGCCCGACGATTCGGAAGAGTTCATTCCGATTCCCGAAATTCCCAAGACGGTGAGCTATCCATGACCGAACTGCGCCGCATCGCGCTGTCGACCGGCGTCGCGCTCGATGTGGCGATCGCCGGGAACCCCGCGCATCCGGCGCTGATCTTCCTCCACGGCTTTCCCGAATCGCACCGGACATGGCGGCACCAGCTGCCCGAATTCGCCCGCGACCATCATGTCGTCGCCCCCGACCAGCGCGGCTTCGCCAAGTCCGATAAGCCGCCGGCAGTCGCGGACTATGCCCCGGCGCGCATCGTCGCCGACCTGATCGCACTGGCCGACGCGCTCGGGATCGCCCGCTTCACGCTGGTCGGCCATGACTGGGGCGGCGCGATCGCATGGATGGCCGCGCTCAACCATCCCGACCGTATCGAGCGGCTCGTGATCTGCAACGCCCCGCATCCTTTGGTCTTCCAGCGCTCGCTGTTCGACGATCCCGATCAGCGTGCCGCGAGCCAGTATATGACCCGGTTCCGCGATACGTCGCTGGACAAGGGGTTGACGGGGACCGGCCTGGAACATTTCTTCACGAACGGCTTCGCCCGGTTCGTCACCCGCGCCATCGCGGGCGAGGACAAGGCGGCCTATCTCGACGAATGGGGCAATCCCGGCGCGATGACCGCAATGCTCAACTGGTATCGCGCTTCCCCGATCATCGTCCCCGCGCCCGGCGAACAGCCCGACCGCCCGGCATGGCTCGACGGCCCCTTCCCGCCGATACCCCAGCCGACATTGGTGATCTGGGGCATGCAGGACCATGCGTTGCTGCCGGTGCAGCTCGACGCGTTGCCCGGCTATGTCCCCGACCTGCGCGTGGTGAAGGTGGAAGCCGGGCATTTCGTGCCGTGGGAGGCACCGGAGGCGGTGAATGCGGCGTTGCGAGGGTGGCTCGGCTCTGCGGCGGACAGACCCGTTCGTCCTGAGTAGCCATTGAGCTTGTCGAAATGGCGTATCGAAGGACCTCGACAGGTACTTCGATACGGGTCTTCGACTGCGCTCAGCCCCTACTCAGCATGAACGGTCGGGATAGGCGCCCCTCTTGCCACCCACCCGTTCAGTTCGAGCAGCTTCGAGCGAAGTCGAGAAGCGTCCGTCGAGAACCCGGTCGCTCGGGGCACCCCCTTCTCGACTACGGTTCTCGACAAGCTCGAACCTCCGCTCGAAGCAAACGGAGGGGCGGGAGAAACTACCCCCGAACCTGCTTCGCCACCGAATCGAGCAGCCCGTTCACGAACCCCTTCTCGCGCCGGTCGTAGAACGCATCCGCCACGTCGAGATATTCGCTGATGACCGCCGCCACCGGCACATCCGCCCGCGCCAGCAACTCATAGGTCCCCGCGCGCAGGATCTGGCGCATCGGCTTGTCCAGCCGCTCGATCGTCCACCCGGACGACAGCTTGGTCGAAATCAGCGCGTCGATCTCCTCGCGGCGGGCATCGACGCCCTTGACCACATCGTCGAAGAAATGGACGTCGGCCTCGGCATATTCGACGTCCTCGATCGTCGCGCCCAGCCGGTGCTGGTGGAATTCGTGGAGCAGCGCCGGGATCGGCGTCGCTTCCATCTCATGCTGGTACAGCGCCTGCACGGCGGCCAACCGGGCGGCGGCGCGGGCCTGACGGGCGCCTCGCGGACGGGAAGTCTTGCTGGTCATAAGCGCCGCCCCATAGCGCCACCTTGGGTGGCAAGTCGAGGGGGCGCTTTCCTACAGCCGCGGACGGTGACAGGATGGGACCGCTCTTTGAACCGTCCGCCCCGCGAACACGCCAGTCCCCCCGGCGCCCCAATCGCGCACGAGTGTGAACTTAGTGAACTTTGAACCGAAACCTTCCCCCTGCCGCGGGAGTAGCCGCGCCGCTACCGAAAGCCGCAACCCAGGGCCGCCACGGGCAAAGCCCGTGCCGTCGGACGGCGCTGCCCGCGCCGCCGGCCGGACGCGCTTCGTGCGGCTCGGTGCAGCTACGCTGCCCCGTTGCCCGGCGCGTCCAACCGGATCGCCACCGACCGCGCATGCGCCGGCAGCCCTTCCGCCCCGGCCAGCGTGACCGCCGCCGGCCCGATCCTCGCCAGCGCCGCCGCATCCAGCCCCAGGAAGCTGGTCCGCTTCATATAATCCAGCACCGACAGCCCCGACGCAAAGCGCGCCCGCCGCCCGGTCGGCAGTACATGGTTCGGCCCCGCGACATAATCGCCGACCGCTTCCGGCGTATAGCGCCCCAGGAACACCGACCCGGCATGCCGTACCGCCCGGAACAGCGGCTCGGGATCGCCGACCGCCAGCTCCAGATGCTCGGGCGCCAGCCGGTCGACCAGCGGCATCGCATCGCTGAGCGTCGGCACGATCACGATCGCGCCGTTCGCATCCCAGCTCGCCCGCGCCACCTGTCCGGTCGCCAGCTGCGCGATCTGGTCATCGACCGCCTTCGCCACCGCATCGCCGAAGCCGGCATCGTCGGTGAACAGGATCGACTGGCTGGTCGGATCATGCTCGGCCTGGCTCAGCAGGTCAGCGGCGATCCATGCCGGATCGTTCTGCCCGTCCGCCACGACCACGATCTCCGACGGCCCGGCGACCATGTCGATCCCGACCACGCCGTACAGCTGCCGCTTGGCCTCCGCGACCCAGGCATTGCCGGGGCCGGTCACGACATCGACCGCCTTGATCCGGTCGGTGCCATAGGCGAGCGCCGCGACCGCCTGCGCCCCGCCGATCCGCCACACCTCGTCCACCCCGGCCAGCGCAGCGGCAGCGAGGACTAGTTGGTTCACCTCGCCCTTGGGCGTCGGCGTGACCATCACGATCCGCTCGACCCCGGCGACCTTGGCCGGGACCACGTTCATCAGCACCGACGACGGATAGGCGGCACGCCCGCCGGGCACATAGACCCCCGCCGCCGCGACCGCGCTCCACCTGGCACCCAGCCGGACGCCATCGGCATCGACCTCGTCGCGATCCTCGGGCCGCTGCTTGGCGTGGTACGCCGCGATCCGGTCATGCGCCAGTTCCAGCGCCGCGCGCAGCTCCGGGTCCAGCCCGTCCAGCGCCGCGCGGCAGTCGGCCAGCTCGATCCGCCATCCGGTCGCATCCGGATCATGCCCGTCGAACTTCTCGGTAAAGGCCCGGACCGCCGCATCCCCTTCCTCGCGCACCGCGCGCAGGATCGCGGTCACGTCGCGCGCCACGTCGCTGTCGGCCTCGCGCCGCGCATCGACCAGCGCGGCGAAGTCGGCGGCGAACCCCGCCGCACTCACGTCCAGCCGGATCATGCCGCCACCGCCCGGCGGAACGCATCGACCAAAGGCACGACCTGTTCGCGCGTCTTGAACGCCGCACGGTTGACGACCAGCCGCGACGTCACCTCGGCGATGGTTTCGACTTCCACCAGCCCATTCTCCTTCAGCGTGCGGCCCGACGATACCAGATCGACGATGCGCGGCGCGAGGCTCAGCACCGGGGCCAGCTCCATCGCGCCGTTCAGCTTCACGCACTCCGCCTGAACGCCCCGCGCCGCGAAGTGGCGCTGGGTCGTGTGCGGATATTTGGTGGCGATCCGCACATGGCTCCACCCGCGCGGATCGTCGGTCGCGGCCATGCCCGCCGGTTCTGCGACCGAGATGCGGCAATGCCCGATCTTCAGGTCGACCGGCGCGTACAGCTCCGAATAGTCGAACTCGGCCAGCACGTCCGACCCGACGATGCCCAGCTGCGCCGCGCCATGTGCCACGAACGTCGCCACGTCGAACGCGCGCACGCGGATCAGGTCGATGTCCGGCCGGTCGGTCCTGAAGCGCAGCGCGCGGCTGTCGGGATCGCGGAACGCCGCTTCGGGCACGATGCCGGCGCGCGCCAGCAGCGGCATGGCTTCGTCGAGGATACGCCCCTTGGGCACGGCGATGATGATGGGATCGGTCATGGGCACGGCGGGCTTTACTTGGGGTGCGGGGCGGGCGCAACAGACGCCCCATGGCCGACGAACCGACGAATCGCCAAGCCTTTCGCCAGCAGGCCGCGTTCTGCGCGGCGATGGACGCGCCGATCACCGCGCGGGTGTGCGAGGCGCTGGCCGACGCCCTGTCGCGCGACGGCGCGACGGGCCGGCGCACGCTCGACTGGCCGGGCGACCCGATCCCCGATGCGCTGCCGCTCCGCCTCGTCGGAGGTCTCCACGCGCTGGCCCGGTCCGGCATCGATCCTGAGCTGACCGCGCTGTTCGCGGGCGAAGGCGAGCCGCAGGCGATCCTGCGCCGCGTGCTGGTCGAACACGACGCCGCGCTGCTGCCGTGGCTCGACGGCCCGCCACAGACCAACGAACCGATGCGCTCAGGCGTCCTGATGGCCGGTCTGCTGGAGGTTGCAAAGCGCCACGGCCCGGCGGTCGAGCTGCTGGAGATCGGGTCGAGCGCCGGCCTCAACCTGCTGATCGACCGCTACCGGTTCGATCTGGGCGGTACGACAGTCGGTCCCGAAGACGCCCCGGTCACCATCCGTCCCGAATGGAACGGGCCGCCGCCACCCGCCGTCCTACTGCACATCGCGTCGGTGCGCGGCGTCGACATCCAGCCGCTCGACGCCACCGATCCTGCCATCGCCACCCGCCTCGCCGGCTATATCTGGGCCGACCAGCCCGAACGGCAGGAACGGCTGGCGGCGGCCATCGCCATGCAACGCGCCCGACCGGTCGATCTGGTGCAGGGCGATGCGGTCGACTGGCTCCGCGCTCGCCTTGCCGAACCGCAGGCAGCGGGCGTCACCCGCGTCCTGATGCACTCGGTCGTCTGGCAATATCTCGGCGACGCCCGCCGCGCCGCGATCACCGCGATGATCGACGAAGCCGCCGCCCGCGCCACGTCCGACCGCCCGCTCGCCTGGGTCCGGATGGAGCCGGATCGCGTGCTGCAACGCCAGGAGCTGATCGTGCAAAGCTGGCTCAGCCATGGCGATCGCCGGATGCTCGCCACCGCCCACGCCCATGGCGCGTGGATCGCGGGCGTGTGACCGAAGCCGACTTCCTCGCCGCGCTACGCCGCCTGCCGCTCCATGCCGGGGCACATGGCCTCACCGACGATGCCGCACATCTGGGCGACCTGATCCTCACCAAGGACATGGTCGTGGCCGGCGTCCATTTCCTGCCCGACGACCCGCCCGCCGACGTGGCGTGGAAACTGGTCGCGACCAACCTGTCCGACCTCGCCGCCAAGGGCGCGGTGCCCCTCGGGGTGATGCTGGGCTACCCGATCGGCGAGGAGGCGTGGGACCGCGCGTTCCTCGCCGGCCTCGACGAGGTACTGCGCACCTTCGGCTGCCCGCTGCTCGGCGGCGACACGGTGAAGCTCCCGCCCGACGCCCCCCGCATCCTCTCGCTGACCGCCCTTGGCCGCAGCGCCCATGCCCCCCGCCGCGACGGCGCGCGCGCCGGCGATGGCCTGTGGATAACCGGCACGATCGGCGATGCCGGCGCGGGCCTCGCCATCGCGCAAGGTGCGGCGGGACCGGCGTCACTCCTCGCCCGCTACCGCCGCCCGATCCCGCGCCTCGCCGAAGGACAGGCACTGGCGCCGATCGTCCACGCGATGATGGACGTGTCCGACGGCCTGCTGATCGACGCGCGACGCATGGCCTCGGCGAGCGGCCTTGCGGTCACGATCGACCTCGCCGACGTACCCGTGTCGGACGACCTCAAGGCATTCGGCCACGACGCCCTGACCGCTGCCACCGCCGGCGACGATTACGAACTGCTCTTCGCCTGCGACGGCGAGCCACCGGTCGCCGCCACGCGGATCGGCACGTTTGCGACAGGCGAAGGGCTGCACCCGCTCCAGAACGGTCAGCCCATCCCCCTGCCCGACCGCTTGGGCTACCAGCACTGACGAAACTTGGCCTCATCCCAGCGGAGGCTGGGATCTCAAGCCACTCTTGCGGCGTGCTATCGCCGGAAGATCCCAGCCTTCGCTGGGATGACGCGAGTTGTAGCATAACAGGGTCGGGTTTCTCCCCCGTAATATCCCTTGCGCCCCCCGCCCATCGGCATAAGCTGCGTCCCTTCAAGGGCATCGACCCGACGAGACAGCCGGGCCGCCCCACGCAGGGAGGGGTTTGCGGATGACGATCGTCTATCTGGCCATGGCATGCGCGGCGCTCGCCGTGCTCTACGGCATCTTCACCAGTATGCAGGTATTGCGCGCACCGGCCGGCGATACGCGGATGCAGGACATCGCCGCCGCCATCCAGGAGGGGGCCAAGGCCTATCTCGGCCGCCAGTACCGCACCATCGCCATCGTCGGCGTGATCGTCGCGATCATCCTGTTTCCCACACTTGGCGCGCTGTCGACCGTCGGCTTCGTCATCGGCGCGGTGCTGTCGGGCGTGGCGGGCTATGTCGGGATGGAGATTTCGGTCCGCGCGAATGTCCGCACCGCGGAGGCCGCACGCGGGTCGTTGCAGGGTGGCCTGACCATGGCGTTCCGATCGGGCGCGATCACCGGCATGCTGGTCGCCGGGCTCGGCCTGTTCGCGATCGCGGGCATCTTCTGGTACCTCGTCGCCATCGCGGGCCATGGTCCGGGCGACCGCGAAGTGGTCGAGGCGCTGACCGCGCTGGCCTTTGGCGCCTCGCTCATCTCGATCTTCGCGCGGCTGGGCGGCGGTATCTTTACGAAGGCGGCGGACGTCGGCGCCGATCTGGTCGGCAAGGTCGAAGCCGGCATCCCGGAGGACGACCCCCGCAACCCCGCCGTCATCGCCGACAATGTCGGCGACAATGTGGGGGACTGCGCCGGCATGGCCGCCGACCTGTTCGAAACCTATGTCGTGACCATCGGCCTGACCATGGTGTCGATCGCGCTGCTGGTGCAGGCACCGCCCGCCGAACTGCTCCGCCTGATGGCACTGCCGCTGGTGGTCGGCGGGGTGTGCATCATCACCTCGATCCTCGGCACCTACATGGTCCGGCTGGGCAAGGGCCAGTCGATCATGGGCGCGCTGTACAAGGGATTCTGGACCACCGCGCTGCTTGCCGTCCCCGCCATCTATTTCGCCGCCAGCTGGGCGCTGGGCGACCTGAACGCCGTCATTGGCGGCGCGGGCTTCCTCGATCCCGGCGGCGACACGCTGACCGTCGAAGGGGCGATGGGCGCGCAGGCCCCGGTCGCCGGCACCGCCTTCACCGGCATGGACCTGTTCTGGTGCATGATGATCGGCTTGGGCGTGACCGCCGCGCTCGTATGGATCACCGAATATTACACCGGCACGGCCTATCGCCCGGTCAAGTCGATCGCGCGGGCGAGCGTCACCGGCCATGGCACCAACGTCATTCAAGGGCTGGCGATCAGTCTCGAATCGACCGCGCTGCCGACGCTGGTGATCGTCGTCGCCGTCGTCGCCTCCTACCAGCTGGCCGGCATCATCGGCGTCGCCTTCGCCGCGACCGCGCTGCTGGCGCTGGCCGGCATGGTCGTCGCCTTGGATGCCTATGGCCCGGTCACCGACAATGCCGGCGGCATTGCCGAAATGGCGCAGCTGCCCGACGAGGTCCGCCACCGCACCGACGCGCTGGACGCGGTCGGCAACACGACCAAGGCGGTGACCAAGGGCTATGCGATCGGCTCCGCAGCCCTTGCCGCCCTCGTCCTGTTCGGCGCCTACACCACCGATTTGCGGTTGTTCTTTCCCGATCTGACCGTCGATTTCTCGCTGTCCAACCCCTATGTCATCGTCGGGCTGTTGCTCGGCGCGCTGCTCCCCTATCTGTTCGGGGCGTTCGGCATGACCGCGGTCGGTCGCGCGGCGGGGTCGGTGGTCGAGGATGTCCGCGCACAATTCGCCGCCGACCCCGGCATCATGGCCGGCACCAGCCGCCCGCAATATGGCCGCACCGTCGACATCGTCACCCGCGCCGCCATCCGTGAGATGATCATACCCTCGCTCCTCCCCGTCCTCTCACCGGTAGCCGTCTATTACATCGTCATGTGGGTCGCCGGGCAGGCGCAGGGCTTCGCGGCACTGGGCGCAATGCTGCTCGGCGTCATCGTCTCCGGCCTGTTCGTCGCCATCTCGATGACCAGCGGCGGCGGCGCTTGGGACAATGCCAAGAAATATATCGAGGACGGCAATCATGGCGGCAAGGGATCGGAGGCGCACAAGGCGGCGGTCACCGGCGACACGGTGGGCGATCCGTACAAGGACACCGCCGGCCCGGCGGTCAATCCGATGATCAAGATCACCAACATCGTCGCCCTGCTACTGCTCGCCGCGCTCGCCGGGGGTGGCGCGGCGTAACGAAAAGCGGATTGCGCCCCGCCGGGCGCGCGCTACCATCGCGCCCGAACGGCGGGGGCTTTTCGATCAGGACGGACGGACGTTGCCGGGGGGCAGCGCCGCGTGCCGCCCGCCCCGCCGCACACGGGGGACCAGAATGCGGCTGTTGCCATGGATCGGATTAGCGCTCGCCACCGCCCTGCCGGCGCAAAGCCCGCCGGCTGCACCCGCCGTCGATCCGGCAACACCCGTCCCGATCGCCGCCTTCGCCGAGCTTCCCCTGCTCGAATCGCCCAGGCTGTCGCCGGATGGCTCCCGCCTGCTGGCCAAGGGCGCGGTGAACGGGCGGCAGGCGCTGCTGCTCACCTCGCTGATCGATCCCAAGCAGCGGCACACGATGGGCGCGCCCGAGGATACCGACATCAACTGGTGGCGCTGGGTCAATGACGACTGGGTGCTGATCGGGCTGGGTGCACAGCAGGATTATTTCGGTCAGGAAATCTACGTCACCCGCGTGCTGGCGATCAGCACCGACCTGAAGACCACGCGCAAGCTCGACTGGACCCGGTCCGGGGTCTATGCCGACGACGTACTGTGGGTGGCGCATGACGGTTCGCCGCGCATCCTGCTGTCGAAACAGACCGGCATCGATACCGAGGCCGATTTCCAATATTCGGTGTTCGAGATCGACGTATCGACCGGCAAGACCCGCCGCGTCGCCGAAGGGCGTCCCAACGTGCACAAATGGTATGCCGATGGCGACGGGCAGGTCCGCGCCGGCTATCAGTATAACGATGCCACGCGCGGCTCGGTGCTGCTTTACCGCGCGAACAATGGCGAGGCGTTCCGCCCCATCGCCCGCCGCGTGCGCAAGGACGAGGACGGGATGACCATCCCGCTCACCTTCCGTGCCGACGGCACCAGCGCCGTCGCCTTCGACGACGAAGGCGGCTTCACCGCGCTCTACGAAGTCTCGCTGCCCGACCTGAAACTCGGCAAGAAGCTCTATGCGCTGGATGGTTACGACGTCGACGGCATCCTCGACAACGCGGAGGAAAACGACGTCATCGGCGCGCAGGTCACCGACCGCCACGGCCATTCGGTCTGGTTCGACCAGACGCTGAAGGAATTGCAGGAAGCGATCGACGGATCGGTCGGCGACCGCCGCGCCCGTATCGTGTCGTGGAACCGCACCCAGACCCGCTTCCTCGTCGAGGTCGGCACGCCGTCACAGCCCGGCGGGCTCTATTTCTGGGACACCCGCAATGCGAAGATGAACCGCTTGGCCTGGAACAGCCAGTCGTTGCAGGGCCGCCGCCTCTCGCCGGTCAGCACGATCCGCTACGCCGCACGCGACGGCACGCCGATCGAAGCCGTACTGACCATGCCGCGCCACCGGATCGGGCAGAAGAACCTGCCGCTGATCGTCCTGCCGCACGGTGGCCCCTTTGCGCGCGACAGCGAGGGCTGGGACTGGTGGACGCAATATCTGGCCGAGATCGGCTATGTTGTCGTCCAGCCCAATTATCGCGGATCGTCGGGCTATGGCCGCGCCTTTGCCAAGAAGGGCGAGGGCGAATGGGGCCTGAAGATGCAGGACGACCTGAACGACGCGGTCACCCATCTGGCCAAGCAGGGGATCGCCGATCCCAAGCGCGTCTGCATGGTCGGCGCATCCTATGGCGGCTATGCAGCGATGCGCGCCGCGCAGCGCGACGGCGGCCTGTATCGCTGCGCGATCAGCTATGCCGGTGTATCGGACCTGGCGGCGCTGCGCCGCTATGACAGCCAGTTCCTGAACGGCCGCACCATCGGCGACTGGCTGAAGACCCAGGCGCCCGATTTCCAGCTGATCTCGCCGCGCTTCCACGCCGCCGATTTCTCGACCCCGATCCTGCTGATGCACGGCAAGGTCGACAAGCGCGTCCCCGTCGCCCAGTCGCGCGCCCTCGCCGCCGAACTGAAGAAGGCGGGCAAGCCTTATCGCTATATCGAACAGCCGCTGGGCGACCATTTCTTCTCGCGCAGCGAAGACCGGCTGCAATTCCTCACCGAGATGACCGCGTTCCTGAAGGAGCATAATCCGTCGTGATGATGACACTAGCTGAACCCTGCACGTCACCCCGGGTTTGACCCGGGGTCCCGCTTCTTCTGGCACGGTTGGAAAAGCGTCACCCCGGATCAAGTCCGGGGTGACGGCTGACGGGAAACCCGAAGCCACCCTTGCCCTCCCCGCCGCCGCCCCTATTTCACCCCCCACAGCATCGACCGGCCGTGCCAGCCACGGGTCCGGTCGTTCGTGCTTTCCTTTTTTGCGTTTAGCGCCTATGGGAACCCGCCCGGTTGCCGGTGCGCCATAATTTCACGAGGTATCTGTTTGGCGAAGGAAGAACTTCTCGAAATGCGCGGCCAGGTGGTCGAACTGCTGCCCAACGCGATGTTCCGCGTCCGGCTCGAGAACGATCACGAGATCCTGGGGCACACCGCCGGCAAGATGCGCAAGAACCGCATCCGCGTGCTGGTCGGCGACGAAGTCCTCGTCGAACTGACCCCCTATGACCTGACCAAGGGTCGCATCACCTACCGCTTCAAGTAAGCGGCCCCCGCGTGTCCGGACCGACGGCCATGCGCCTGATTCTCGCCTCGACCTCGCCCCGCCGCCGCGACCTGCTGGCGCGGATCGGTGCGGTGCCCGATCGGGTCGAGGCACCCGATATCGACGAAAATCCGCTGAAGGGCGAACTCCCGCGCCCCTACGCCCTGCGCCTTGCCGAGGCGAAGGCGCGCGCGATCGGGCCTCAGGACGGCGCGGTCGTGCTGGCCGGCGACACGACCATCGCGCTTGGGCGCCGCATCCTGCCGCCCGCCACCACCGAAGACGTCCAGCGCGAACTGCTCGGACTGTTGTCGGGCCGGCGTCACCACTGCCTGTCCGCCGTCTGCGTGCTGATGCCCGATGGCAAGGCGCGAATCCGCATTGCCGACACCATCGTCGCCTTCAAGCGGCTCGAGCCGCGTGAGATCGACGCCTACATCGCCTGCGGCGAGGGGCTGGGCAAGGCCGGCGGCTATGCGATCCAGGGCCGCGCGGAAGCGTTCGTCCGATTCTTGTCGGGCAGCCATTCAGGCGTGATCGGCCTGCCGCTGTTCGACACGCGCGCGCTGCTCGAAACCGCCGGCGTCCCGCTTGGCTGACTGGATCGTCGAGCGCGGCATCGGCGAAATCCGTGCCGCCCGCATCGTCGATGACGAGATCGTAGAAGCACGGATCGAACCGGACGACGCGCTGCTCGCCGGCACGATTCTCCCCGCCCGCCTCGTCCGCCGCATTACCGTGCGCAACGAAGGCATCGTCGCGTGGGACGGCGGCGAGGCGCTGCTCCACCCCCTGCCCCGTGCGGTTACCGAAGGGGCGACGCTGCTGGTCGAGATTACCCGGCCTGCCACCCCCGAACCCGGCAAGCCCAAGCGCGCCCGCGCCCGCCCCGCCCTGCCCGACGCCTTTCCGGGCGATGGCCCCTCGCTCGCTGCTCTGCCTGGTGCCCGCATCGTCGGCCCGTTCGACCGCGACCTGCTGGGCGAGGCGGGCTGGCCGTTGCTGATCGAGGAGGCGATGACCGGACAGGTCGGCTTTCCCGGCGGGGCGCTGAGCATATCGCTCACCCCCGCCATGACGCTGATCGACGTTGACGGCGACGTGGCCCCCGCCGACCTCGCGATTACCGGCGCGCGCGCGGCGGCGCGGGCCATCGCCCGGCTCGACCTTGCCGGATCGATCGGCATCGACCTGCCGACGGTCGGCGACAAGGCCGTGCGCCTCGCTGCCGCCGAGGCGATCGACGCCACCTTGCCGCAACCCTTCGAGCGGACCGCCGTCAACGGCTTCGGCTTTCTCCAGATCGTCCGCCGCCGCAGCCGCGCGTCGCTGCCCGAACTGTTCGCCCATGTCCCCGCCCATGCCCGCGCGCTGCTGCGTCAGGCGGAGCGCGACCGGGGCAGCGGCGAACGCACGCTCACCGCACATCCCTCCGTCATCGCCGCCATCGCCGCGCGGCCCGACTGGGTGCAGGCGGTCGAACGCACGCTCGGCGCCACGCTCGCCTTGCGGGGCGACGCCGGCCTCGCCATATCCGCCGGCCATGTCCAGGCCCGCTTCCCGTAACAACTGCCCGCTGTGTTCCGCACCGACGGACGCTGCCTATCGTCCCTTTTGCAGCCGCGGCTGTCGCGACCGCGACATGTTGAACTGGATGGGGGAGGGATATCGGATTCCCGGTCCGGCCGCCTCGTCCGACGAAAAAGGTGAAACCGGGCTGGACAGCGACGATTCGCAACGCTAACAGGCGCGCTCTCCCGGACATCCGGGCGTGCCCAGGTAGCTCAGTTGGTAGAGCATGCGACTGAAAATCGCAGTGTCGGCGGTTCGATCCCGTCCCTGGGCACCATCACTTCCCCATCGATGAAGCGACCCATCCGGCTGAGCGACAGTCTCAGCGCGACGCGACCGATTCGAACCAGATCATCTCGGTGCGCCAGCCGCGCTCGCCCGCCAGCGTCGCCACCTTGTCGCGCCAGTCGCTACCGCGGCTGCCGAGCGGCGGGGCGAGCACCGCCGGTTCGAACGGCCCCTTGCCGGTGACCAGCAGCAGCCCCGACCATCCGGCATGATCCAGGTCGATCTGCAACCGGTAGCGATCGTTGCCCAGGTCCTTGATCGGCACCTCGTTGCGCGACGCCCGCAGCGCCTCCGCAAAGGCACGGCGATTCTCGATCAGCATCGCGATCCGCCCCGACGGTTCGATCCCGAGCAGCGCGAAGTCGAGCGTCGGATCGCCGATATCGATCCCGACGATCGCGCTCGCCGCCTGCCGCCCGGCATAGGCCGACCCGTCGTCCTGCGCCCGCATCTCGAACCGGCGCTGCGGCACGCTCAGCCGGTTGCGACCGTTCGCGCGGATCTGACGATAGGCGTCCAGTGCGGCGCATCCCGCCGGGGTGATGACGGCGACGTCGGCGAAATCCATCTTGCGCGCGGCGATGCCCCGATCGCGCAGCGTCTCGGCAATCTCGCGCTGCGCCTGTGCCGGGTCGCCCGCCACGCCCGTCAACGCGACATCGACCCCACCGCCCGCCGCCGCGATGTCGGTAATGCTCAGCCACGTACAGCCGACCGACGGCAGCGCGGAATCGATCGCGGAGCGCGCGTTCTGCACCGGGTCGCCCGGCACCATGACCGGCGTGCCGCCCTCGGCAGGATCGTCGCCCCCCCGCCCCGACAGGAACAGCGCGACCGCTACGACGATGGCGAGCAGCGCCGCCCCCGCCAGCCACAGCCAGCGCCGCGGCAGACCGCTCGGCGCGGCCCCCGGCACTTCCGCCGCGTCGAGTGCCGCCAGCACCGCATCCATATCGCGCAGCCGCTGCGCCGGGTCGGGTCGCACCATCCGCTCGACGACGCCGCGCAAGGGCAGCGGGACGGCGGACAGGTCCAGCCCCGCGCGTCGCTTGTCGACCGCATCGACCAGCGTGCCACCCAGCCCCAGATCCGCGCCGCGCGCGACCGCGAGGATCAGCAGCCCGAGACTATAGACATCGGTCCACGGCCCCAGCGCCCGGTCGAAATCGCCCAGTTGCTCGGGCGCGACATAGCCCAGCTTGCCGGCGAACCCGTCGCCGACGATCGTCGCCGTACCGGGGTCGAGGTCCTTGGCGATGCCGAAATCGATCAGCTTTGCCCGCTTCAGGTCGCCGCCGCCCAGCAGCACATTATCGGGTGCCACGTCACGGTGGATCGCCCCCAGCCGATGCGCCGCCGCAAGGCCGGATGCCAGCCGCCGCAACAGCGCGCCCAGCGCCGCCGGATCGGGGTTCAGCGTCGCGAGCATGTCCGACAGGCTGGTCCCGTCGATATATTCGGTGACGATGTAGAGGACGCCCAGTTCCGGCTCCATCGCCAGTACGCGGTACTGCACCACCGCCTCGTGATGCAGCCGGGTGAGCGTCTGCGCCTCGCGCTTGAACAGGGTGATGACGTTCGGATCGGCGGCCAGCGCGGGCAGCATCACCTTGATCGCGACGCGTTCGTCGGTGGCAAGGTTCGCGCCCTCGAACACCTCGCCCATGCCGCCACGTGCCAGGAAACGGCGCACGACGAACATGTGGTTCAGGACGTCGCCGGGCTGGATATGGGCGCTGCGCTGCGACACCGTGCCGCCTACGGGTTCGAACACGGTGCGATCGCCATCGCCGTCGCCCGGCTGAAACACGGTGCGGTCGTGGTCATCCTCGCCGATCATGCGACGCCTCGCCCGAGCGACAGCGTCGTCGCTTCCTCGACCGCGACCAGCACGATCGTCACATTGTCCGGCGCCCCGCCTGCCAACGCACCTTCGATCAACCGGTCGAGCGCGGCCTGCCGGTCGGGCATCGCCATCACGGCGGCAATCGTCGCCTCGTCGGTGGTCGCAGTCAGCCCGTCGCTGCACAGCAGGAACAGGTCGCCCGGCAGCGCATCGTCGGTCACGACATCGACCTCCAGCCGCGCGCCCACGCCGACGGCGCGCGCGAGCACATGGCCGCGCGGATGGTCGCGCGCCTGTTCGGGCGAGATCAGCCCGCGATCGACCATTTCCTGCACTTGGCTGTGATCGCGGGTCAGCGGGTGCAGCACACCGTCGCGCAGGACATAGGCGCGGCTGTCGCCGACCCAGATCGCCGAGAAACAGCCCTGCTGCACCAGCAGCGCGACGACGGTCGACCCCATTTGCTGCGTCCGCCGCTGCGCCTCGGCCCAGATACGGCGGTTGGCGCTGTGCACCGCATCGGCAACCGTGCGCGTGGCGTCGTGGAAATCGGCGGGCAGCGCCACCCCTTCCAAAGCCTGGACCACCGCGTTCGAGGCCCAGTCGCCATGGGCATGGCCGCCCATGCCATCGGCCACCGCCCACAGCCCCAGATCGGGGCGGGCGCAGAAGCGGTCCTCGTTGATGCGGCGCTTCAGCCCCGGATGGGTCGCGGCGACCCCGCGCGCACGGACCGCGCCGCTCATGCCAGCATCTCGCCGATCAGGTCGACCGGGCGAGCACCATTCAGCGAACGGTCCTCGCCGATCCAGCGTGCCACCGGGCGGCGAGGGGGTGCCCCCACCGCCGCCAGCCGGTCCACGTCCCAGCCTTCGGTGATCGCGGCGTAGAGCAGTTCCTCGCACGCCGCCGGATCATGGCGGTCGCCATCGGTCAGCAGCAGCAATGGAAAGCGCCGACCCACCGCATCCTGGGACGCGGCGATCGCCCCGGCTACGCCATTACCCTCCGCACGCCACGGCTGCGCCGCGTCAAACCGGTCCGCAAAATCCGGATACCGCACCCGCGCCGCCTCCATCGCCGCCGCCAGCCAGTCGTCCAGCATCCCGCGGGTCGCCGCATCCATGCCGCGCGCCACGAAATCGCCATGCGCGGGCAGCTTGCCGAAAACCCATGCCATCATAGCGCCCTCGGGCAACGGAACGACCACAGCCCGGCGCGGCTGAACGGGTTACGCTTCGTCGGCAGCGCGATGGCCAGCGTGCTGCGCGCCGCGCCGTCGCCGAACCCGGCCTCGATCCGCTGCTCGCCGGCATTGCGCTTCTCGGCACGGTCCATCAACCGGAACAGCGCCCACGGCCCTTCCGCCTCGATCCGCGCGATCTCCGGTCCCGGCGGCGCATCGCCCCCAGCCGGCGCGGCACCCGGCGTCGCGGGGCCGTAGAGGATCAGCGACGCCTCGGGCAGGCCACCATTGGCCGACCACAGCAGCGGACGTGGCTGGTTGGCTGTAGGCGTAAAGCGATAGCGGGTGCCGCCGCTCGACAGTTCGACCGTGCCGACCCCCTGCCCGAACCGCGCCACCGCGACCTTGATCGGCAGCCCGCCGGCCAGCAGGTCGCGCAGCTCGGCACTTCGCGCAAAGGCTTCCGGCGTCGCGGGGTTGAGCGCCGCCGCCACCGGATCACCCTCACGCCAGCGCCACACCGGCCCGCCGGTGTCGATCATCTTCGCCAGCCGCTGCTGCACGAAGGAATCGATCACCCCGCCCATCCCGAACACGCGCAGCGTTTCAGCCATCGGCGCGTCCGGGGCATTTGCGAAGAAAGGGTAGTGCTCCTGGGCAACCCCCTGACAGGCTGGAAGGACGCTCTGGGCATAGGCATCGGTCACCGCGCCGCTCGCCGCGCCGATCTGCGCCGCCGCCCCGCCACCTGCCGCCGCATTGACGAAGGATTGCAACTGCGGCGGAGCCTGCGCCGCCGATGCCTTGACCGTGGCGAGTGCGGTGGCCATCGCCGCCTGAGTCGCATCCGATCCGCCGCCGCCGCCGACCGACTGCGCCGCGATCACTGCCTGTCCCGCCGCCTTGATCCCGCCGATGAACTCGTCGACCGGGGCCGAACCGCGCCCGTCGCCGACATATTCGTGGAGGGTGGCGAAATAGGCGGTGATCTCGTCGCCCGCATCGATCCCGCTGGCGCGATCGCGGCCGATCTCGTTGGCGACCCGGCCCAGCCGCGAGCGATTCATGCCATAGCGCCCGGCCCGCGCCAGCCCGGCCTGCACCCCGCCGGTAAAGATCGTGTTCTTGCGCAGTTCGAGCAGCACGCGCTTCAGCGGCGACGGACTCTTGGTCAGCGCCCCGAACGCGGCGGGATCGCGGAAATAGGCGCCGGGCTTCATTGCGGCGATGATGCCGTCCCACGCCGCGATATAGTCCTTGGCATAGAGGCCGGCGACGCCCGGCCGGACGTTCGACAATTCCTCGCCGACCCCGGCTTCCCCGGCACCGCCCAGCACCCACAGGTCGCGCTTCAGATCCTGCTGCACCGTCGCCAATCCCGGCAGATACGCCTTCTCATAACCCGCGCGCGTGAAGAAATAGGGGATGCGATAGGCCGCGACCGCGTCCGGATTGGCAAAGGCCAGCACATCGCCCTGCGACAATATGTTCGCCGCCTCCCACGCCGGACCCGCCGATGCCGCCTTCTGCCGCATCACCGCATAGGCGCGGTCGGCAAGGCTCAGCGTCTGTACCGCCGCGCGGGCGGACGCGACCAGCCCGGCGTCGAGCGGCGGGCGACGGTTGGGCCACACCGACGCAATGTCGCGATCCTCCAGCAGCGCGTCGAGATGCTTGGTCAGCGCGGTGCGCTCGGCCTGGCTGTCGGCCCCGGGATAGAGTTCGCCCGCCCAGTCGGCGGTGACCCATGCCTTGACCGCCTTCGCATCCATCGGCCCCTGCTGGCCCAGCATCAGATAGACTTTGAGCGGTTCGTACAGCCGCATCGGATCGCGCCCATCGGCACGCATCACCGCCTCCAGCCGCAGCAACAGGCGCGGCAGCAGGATCCGGCGCAGCGCCACGCGATAGCTTTCCTCGGCCTGTTGGCTCAGACTCGACTGGTACAGCCCGAAGGTCATCATCAGCGGCGGTCCGCCCGCACGCCGTTCGGCATAGCCGCGCGGCAGGTTGCGCAGCGTGTCGAGCGCGGGCAGCGCCGCGCGCAGATCGGCATCATCCTCGCGCACCTGCACCAGATCGACCCCTGCCTCGCGCAGTTGGTTCTCGGCCAGCTGCGCGCGTGCCGCCAATTCGTTCTGAAACGCCCGGTTGCGGGCATAGCTGATGCCCCATGCGGTCAGCACCAGCGCGGTGACGATCCCGATCGCCGCCAACGCCGCGATCAGCCGCGCGCGGTGCCGGGTGCGCGCGCGCAGGTCGGTCGCCCCCAACCCGGCTTCGGGGAACATCACCTCGGTCAACAGCCGGTTGAGGAAATAGGCGCGGCTGCGCGTCTCCATCCCCCCGGCAGGCGTTTCGTACACATCGCCCATCGCGGCGAGGATACGGTCGAGCGGCGCCCCTTCCTGCACGCCACTGGTCAAATAGAAACCGCGCAACTGCGCCGGGGCATCGTCCCCAGCGACGAACGCGCCCTCGGCAAAGCGCATCAACCGCGCGCGCAGACTACGCAACTGCGCCGGGAAGCCCAGCATCATGCCGCGGCGGCGCTGGTCGACTTCCTCGAACAATCGCCGCGCCTGCCGGTCGGCGATCGCCTGTGCCGATATGTCGAATGCCTGCGCCAGCGCCTCGGCGCTCGGGCGACCATCGGCGTAGGGAAGCGTCGCACCGAACACCGCGCGTCGACCCTCGACATCCAGATCGTCGAAATAGGTGCCGAACCCGGCGAGCAGATCGGCCTTGGTCACGATCAGATAGACCGGGACCGCCGTTTCCAGCGTGCGGCGCAGCTCGACCAGCCGCCGCCGCACGGCACTCGCATGCGCGTCGATCGCGGCGCAGTCGCTGCCGACCAGCGTATCGACGCCGATCGCGACGATGATGCCGTTGATCGGTTGTGCCGGACGATGGCGCTTGAGCAGGTTCAGGAACGCGCTCCACCCCGCCGCATCGACGGTCGCGTCCGAATCCTGCGTCGTATAGCGGCCGGCGGTGTCGACCAGCACCGCTTCGTCGGCGAACCAGAAATCGAGGTTGCGGGTGCCGCCAACGCCCTTCGCCGCCTGTTCGACGAACGGGAAGCGCAGGCCCGAATGGAGCAATGCCGTCGTCTTGCCCGCACCCGGCGGGCCGATGATGACATACCAGGGGCGGCTGTAGAGATAGTCGCGGCGATTGCCCGACGCGTTGCGCAGCTTGGCCAGCGCATCGCCCATCCGGCTGCCCAGCGCCTTGCCCTCTTCCTCGGCCGCGTCCGGTCCGGCCAGTTCCTTGGCGATCGCGTCGGACCGCTTCTTCGCGCGCCACCGCCGCCAACCCCACCATGCGCCCCAGAGCAGCGCGATGCCGATGACGAACGCGATCCGGACGCTCCACGGCCGGAAGAAGGCGAAGAACAGCGGCAGTGCGAAGACAATGATCAGCGCCAGCACCAGCGCCGATAGCAGCGTCACCGCATACCAGTTGGTGAAGAACCGCCGCATCATGAACGCCTCGGCACGATGATCTCGACCCGGCGGTTCTGCGACTTGCCCTCCGGCGTATCGTTGGACGCGATCGGCACGCTTTCCCCCAGCCCCTTGGTCGTCACGCGCGACGGATCGGACAGGTCGTCGCGGATCAGCCGCCCTACCGTCTCCGCCCGCGCCTCCGACAGCGCCATATTGTCGGGGAAGCGGACCGTCGCGACGCGGTCGTTATCAGCATGGCCCTCGATCAGCACCGACCCCCGCTCTCCCTCGATCGCGCGACCGATGCGATGGAACAGCGTCTCGCGGCCGGCCTCCAGTTCGTCCGATCCGGATTCGAACAGCTGCCCGACGGTGGTGCGCACCCGCACCGTCTGCGCATCCTCCTCGACCGTCACCAGCCCTTCGCGGATTTCGGGTTCGAGGAATTTGGCGAGGCGCGATGCCTGTTCGCTGCGCGCCGCCGCCATCGCCTCGGCCGGACGCGACAGGGTCAGTCGGCTGTCGGGGTTGAGCGCGGCCAGCCGATCGGTCGGCAAGTCGCCGCTCGACGCCAGCATCAGCCGCAACACGGCATAGGCCAGCACCAGCAGCGCCAGCGCGCCCGCCGCCGCCAGTGCCAGGATATTCATCCCGATCCGCGCGGGCGGGGCCTTTTCCCCGCGCCAGTTCGGGACCAGTTCGACCTGCGACAGCGCGCGGACATGCGGCAGCGCGCCGTACAGCCGCGTCATGATCTCCTGCAACCGCCGCCGCCCGTCGGGCATGACGCGGAACCGTCCCTCGAACCCGGCCGCAAGGCACGCATGGAACAGCTCGATCAGGTCGAGATTGTCGTTCGGCGTGCGCAGCATGTCGTCGACCAGCTGCCAGAACCGGTCGCCGCCGATATTCTCATGGAAGAATTGCACGACCATCGACCGCCGCGCCCATTCGGCGCCATCGGTGCCGATGCCGGGCAGGTTCTGCGCGATGTCGTCGGCGGTGGCGCAGACCGCATACTTGGCGCGCTGGCGCTTTTCCTCCGGATAGTGCGGCGCGATAGCGCGCTCGAACGTCGCAATCGCCTTGGCGCATTCGCGGTGGAATTCGGGCATCGGCATCCGCACCCGCCCGGCGCGCACCGCCGCCAGCAGCGCGAGTACCGGCTCGGCCTCGGCCAGCATGATGTTGCGGACCTTTGGCGGTGTCGCGGGCAGCGGCACGTCGTCATCGGCCAGCCGCGATGGCGCGAGCGGGGCGCTGCCCGGTGCATGGCCGGTCCGCGACAAAGGCGGCGGCGCGCCATAGCCCGCGCCCGACGCCGCATTCTGTCGCAGCCCCTGCAATGGCGACGGTCGGAAGACCGTCTTGTCGCCCTCGTCGCCGTCTTCGGTCACCGCGCGCTCCGCTTCACGCACCATAGTTCGAGCTTCAGCCCCGGCCAGTCACCCGCGACATGCAGGCCCAGCGCCGTCGCCTGCTGGAACTCGGCCCAGTCCGGCACGCCGCGATCCAGCTCGAAATAGACGAAGCCCGGCAACACCCGCAGCTGTGGGGGGGGCGTCGGGGTATGGCGCAGCGGCACGCCGGGCAGCGCCGAATCGACGATCTGCCGCATCCGCTGTACCGCGCCGATCTTCGCGACCGAGGGGAACAGCCCGCGAATTTCCTCGACCGGCGCGGCGGCCGATACCGCGAGGTAGAAATAGCCGGTCTGGTACAGCGCGTGGTCGGTGATCCGCGAGACATAGGCCCCCGGCCCCGCCTGATCGAGCGGCAGCTGCACGGCGGAGCGTTCGAACACCGCCGACAGCATCGACTGGAGCAGGTCGAACACCGGATCGAAACATTGCTGCGGATCGACATGGTCGTAGCGCGGCAGCGGCGGCGCGCGGCGTTCGGGGCGGATCAGCGTCGCCAGCTCGCCCGCCATCGACACCAGCGCCTCGAACAGCCGTTCGGGATGCACCATCGGCAGATGCTGGAGATGGTCGAGCACCGGCAGCCAGCGGTTGAGCGCCTGCAGCAGCAGGAACCCGGCAAAGGTGTCCGACCCGCCATCGGTCGCCTCGACCGCACGCAGCGCCAGTTCGCCGGCGCGCTGTCCGGCGCGCCCGGCAATGTCCGACAGCCCGCCGCGCAACCGCGCCGCCGCCGCAATGTCCAGCGTCGCCGGAATATAGCGGTCGTCGAGCATCACCCGCTTGTTCTGCACCTCGCGGACCTTGGCGAGGCCGAGGGTCACCCGGCCATAGGTCTGGTCGCGGGTTACGCCGAAGCGCAGGTTCGGGCGGGCAAGGCCGACGGGCTCGCTCGTCCGGTCGCTGGAAAAGCTGTCGGCGACCTCGGCATCGTCGACCAGGAAGCGCGCATCGAGGCTGTCGCTGTCCGCCTCGCGAAACTGCACGGCACCCGGCTGCGCGACCGGCAGGGTCAACGAGATCAGCGCGTCGCGCGCATCGGCGGGGATATCGAGCGGCGGAGGCGGCGGGATATCGTCGGGAATGGCGAAGGGCGTGCCGTCGGGCAGGATGCCGGTCGCGCGCGTCACCGCGAACTTGCCGAGCGTCGCCACATCCTCGTCGATGACCAGTTCGGTCAGCCCCCAGGGCCAAGGGCGGATCGAGGCGATGCGGGCGTTCAGCTGCGCTTCGGCATGGCGGTCCTGCGCCTGAAAATGCTGCGGTCGCAGGAACATACCCTCGGACCACGCCACCCGGTTCTTCACCAACCTCTCCCCCCTTCTGGCCGGAAACAGCGCGCCGGAGCCAAGTGCATGCCAGATCGTTTCGCCACAGCAATAGCTGCCAAGGTGACGCCCGACGCTGCTATTGGTTCCAAGGGCAGGCCATGCAGCATCGCGACGATTCCGACCCGTCCTACGACCCGCGCTCCTGGGGTAGCCCGCGTCCCGCGCCGGTCCCGCCACCACCGCCGATACCGGTCGCGCGCGGGCGAAGCCGGACGCCGCTGATCGCCAGCGTCGTGGTAACCCTGGGCGGAGCGATCCTCGCCTACACGGCAAGACCGGCAGGCGACGACCTCGCCAGCCCCGCCGCCACCGCCACGCCTGGCGCATCCTACGACCAGCGCGTGCTCAACATCGCCGGCCCTGCCGCCATCGCCCCGACCCTCCGCTCGCTGGGCGTAGCCGAAGCCGACGCCACCCGCGCTGCCGAACTGGGGCAGGCTGCACTGGGCGACACACCGGGCCTGCTCCGGCTCGACGTCACGCTGGCAGGCCGCAATCTGCACGCCGCCACGCTCACCCATGCCGATGGCGGCGGCGTCGCGATCGAGCGGGCCGGCGACGGGACGCTCGCCGCCAAGCCGCTGTCGGCGAAACTCACCCGTCGCCTGCGCTTCGTGCGCGGCGAGCTGGATGGCGAAAGCTTCTACAGCTCGGCCGTGGCGGCGGGGGTCAGCGATGTGCTGGTCGGCCCGTTCGCCAACGCCTTTCGCTACGATTTCGACATCCAGCGTGAGGTCGCGCCGGGCGACATCTTCGAAGCGGGGTTCGAGGAGCGCGTCAACGCCGATGGCGAACCGGTCGGCGCGCCGCGCCTCGTCTATGCCTCGCTCGCCACCGCCGCCAAGACGCGCGCGCTCTACCTGTACCAGCTGCCCGGCGATGCAGAGGCGGAATGGTTCGACAGCAGCGGACGCAGCAGCCGCCGCGCGCTGATGCGCACCCCGGTCGATGCGGCGCGGATCAGTTCGGGCTTCGGGATGCGCGGTCACCCCATTCTGGGCTTTCGCAAGATGCACCGCGGCACCGACTTCGCCGCCCCCACCGGCACGCCGATCTTCGCGGCGGGCGACGCGACGGTCAGCTTTGCCGGCATGAAGGGCGCCAATGGCAATTTCGTCCGGCTGCGCCACGACAATGGCTGGGAAACACTCTACCTGCACATGAACCGCATCGCGCCCGCGATCATCCCGGGCAGCCGGGTGGCGCAGGGGATGCAGATCGGCGAGGTCGGCACCACCGGCCGCTCGACCGGCCCGCACCTCCATTACGAAGTGCATATCGACGGGCAGGCGGTCGACCCGATGTCGATCGAAACCGGCGGCGGCCGGTCGATTCCCACCGCTGCGATGGTCGGGTTCCGCAAGATTCGCGACGCGATCGACGCGAAACGGGCGGAGACGATGTAGCCTCATACCGGTCGCCGCCCGACGACGAGCAGGATTACGGCCAGCAGCGCGATCCCCATGGCGAAACTGCCGTTCAACCCCGCCGCCGATCCGCCCCACCGCAAAGCGCCGACCAGGTCGAGGTCGATCACCGATCCGAACGCGCCGGTGCCGGGATTGGGGTCCAGCCCCACGCCCAGCTGTTCGACGACATTCCACGCGAAATGCGCGCCGATCGCCGCACCCAGCCCGCGAACCAGCGCCAGCAACCCGAACAGCACGCCGCCCAGCAGCATGTTCGTCAGCATCACCGGCTCGACGCCGCCGGACAGCGCATGCAACGCAGCGAACGCGAGCGCCGTCAGCGGCACCGCCACGCCCGCCCCGACCCCGCGGATCAGCAGCGGTTGGACATAGCCCCGGAACATGACCTCTTCCGCCGTCACCTGGAGCAGCACCAGCAGCACGCCCAGCGGCAGCGCGATCCGTGCCGCAGGTCCGATACCCCGCCCCAGCGTCCCTGCCAGCGCGCAATAGCCGATCGCAAGCAGCAACCCGGCCAGACCAATGGCGAAACCGCCGCCAAATCCTTTGAGCGCCACCGGCCGCAACGGCACGCCAGCCACCCTCGCAAGACCCAGCGCGAGGATCAGGATCGCCCCGAACACGATCACGCCGAACCCCGCGTCCGCCGCGACCGGCGAGAGGCCCTGCACCAGATGGTCGGCGAACGGTGCCGCCCCCCACAGGCAGATCCAGGTCGCCAGCACCCCGGCCCCGGCCAGCGCGATCGCGCGCATGATCAGCGCGCCGCGATCCGTGCGCCCGCCCCGCCACTCAGCATCGACTTCGCGCTGTCGCCGACCAGGAAATACGGCCCCCAGTAAAAGGGATGCGAATATTGCGGCTGCGCGATCAACGTCCGCTGCGCGCGTTGCAGCGCTTCGCCGATGCTGTGGGTCCGCGCCTCGCTATAGAAGCTGCGCATGAACTCCTTGCTCTCCTGCTCGGCCGACACCTGCCAATAGGTTGCCAGCACCGACCGGGCATTGGCGGTCAGGAACGCGCGGACCAGTCCTTCCAGCGTCGATCCCGGCTCCTCCTGCCCGACCGCGCGGCGCAGCGCCTCGCCCCGCACGCCTGCCGCCGTGTCGCATGCCGACAGCACGACGAGATTCGCGTCGAACTTCAGCTTTGCGATCTCGGAAAAGTCGAGCAGCCCGTCCGACCCCGGTTGCCCGAACGACGTGACCAGCGCCGGCGGCGACTTGGAACAGCCCCACAGCCCTTCCTCGATGCCATGCGTCGCGAAATGGACGACCTCATATTGGTCGAGGTCCTGGCGTCCCTCCACACCGGTATCGCTGAACGCCCGACCGGTGACGAACTGCGCATCGCGCGCGCCCAGCGCCCCGGCGGCAATGTTAAGTTCGCGGGCGTCGATTGGTTTTAGCGAGCGGGCGATGCTGTTCAACCGGTCGGCGGCGACCATGCAGCCGAAGCCGACGCGAATCTGGCCGTTCGAGCCGGGTGCCGGCACCGGCGATCCGGGCTGGTTCTGCCCGAAGCCCAGAAACGCCCGCTGCGCCCGCGACGCCGGCAGCGCACGCGACACGAGGAAGGATCGTGGCGACAACGCGGTCGAGATCGAGGCATTGGCCGCCAGGAACGCGGTGCGCGAGAAGTCGAACGGATCGCTCTTCGACGCATCAGCCGCATAGCGCGTCACCAGCACCCCGACCGGCAATTGCTGCAACGGTCCCGACGGATCGACCACGATCGCGCGCGACGCCGCCAGTACCGGTGCCGCCGGCCCGCTGACCAGCCGGTACAGCGTATAGGCGCGGGCTTCATCGAACGGCACCAGCTTGCCCAAGCCGAGATCGCCATCGATCGACTGCCGCAACTGCCCGGCCAGTTCGAGCACCGCACCGCGCGCCGCCTCGCTCTCGGCGACCTGATACAGATAGGTCCGGTCGGCGGTGACGACCATGCCGTAGATGCGGCGGTTGAGCGTGGTGAGTTTCAGGAACGTCTCGCCCGGGCGCAGCGCGGCGCGCAGTTCGGCCAACGTCGCCGGGCTTTCGTCGAGCGTGCGGTAGCGCGGATCGGCGGCCAGCTGCGCATCGACCGCGAGCAGCCGGTTCTCCGCCGCCTCCCGCGCGCGGTTCAGTTCGGCGGTCGAGCTACCCGGCGCCCCCTCGCCCCCGCTCGACAGCGCAAAGCGCAACCGGGTGAGTTCACGCTCCAGATCGGCCCGCTCGCGCACCGCCGCGCCCACCGCCGGATCGGCGGTGACGACGTCGCGGAGTTCGGTGATCTGCCGCGCGACCGCCGGCTCGCCCGCCGCCTGCACCGCGCGGAAGAACAGGTCATAGGTGTCCGCCGCCGGCCTGGCGGATTCGGCGACCAGCAGGTCGAGATAATCCTCCATGCCGATCGCGCCGCTGGGCGCGGTCCCACCCGACGCGATCACCGCATCGACCGCATCGCGGAACGCGCTGCGCGCTTCGGCCCGCGATGCACCCGCCCGGGCATAGACCGCCGCGCGTTCCAGTTCCGCCTCGGCAATCGCCGGCTCGCTGCCCGTCCCGGCATTGGCGATCGACCCGCGCCGCAGCAACTCGACCGTCGTCGTATAATGGTCGAGCGCGCCGCGATAATCCCCCGCCTGCGCGCGCAACCGCCCCTGCTGCCGCGCGATCCGAGCACCCAGCCAATAGAGCTGCGTCTGGTCGAGCCGCTGGTTGGTCAGCGGCCGATAGATGGCGGCGGCAGCATCGATTTCCCTGAGCGCTCCCGGACGATCACCGGTCCCCAGCAATGCGATGCTGCGCGCATAATGCGACTGCGCATCGAGCACGAGCCGCGACAGCTGCGCGGTATCGGCCAGCGCCGGCATCCCCCGATCGCCCGCCGCCGGCTGGTTGAGCGCGACCAGCGTCGCCGCATCCTCCAGCGGCCGGTCGGTCGCGCCGGGCGTCCCGCCGCTGCGGTCGAGCGTCGCCAGCGCCTCGTTGAACGCGGCGCGGTTGATCGCATCGAGCGCGCGATAGGTGTCGAGCTTGCGCAGCAGGAACGGCGTGCGCGTCGCCGGCACCGCGACGAAGATTGCGCGCGCCCCCTCGAAATGCTGGGCGGCGGCGTCGGGGAAGCGGATGTTGGAGTCGGCAAGGCCCGCTTCCAGCAGCAATTCGGCTTTCAGCGCAGGCGGTGCGTCGGGGGTCAGCCGGGCGAGCGCATCGTTCAGCACGCGCGATGCCTCGACATGCAGCCCCTTGTGGTTGAGCGCGATGCCCTGCGTCAGCGCGGCGCTGGCGGTCGCCTGTTGGGCGGGCGCGGCATCGGCCGCCAGCGCCCCTGCCCGCACGGGCAGGCTGGCGGCATCGACGCTCGCGGTCGCGACATAGGTCGCGGCGACCGCCGGCTGGCGCAGCCCGGCAGCGATGGCCAGCGCCTCCTCGACCTGCGGCAGGATCGCCGGGGTGCCCGCCGCGACATAGCGCCGCTGTCCGCGCGTCAGGTCGAGCCGGATCGATTCCAGCCCGGTCTGCTTGTCGAAACACCGCGCCGCGGTGGCGGGATTGCCGCTGATGGTCAGGTCGCGGCGGTCGCCGCAATCGAACTGCGCATCGACCGCCTCGATCGCCGCTGCTTCGGCCGGCACGATCCGGACGGTGCCCAGCGGCCGGCTCGCCGCGACGCTCGAACAGGTGATGGCATAGGCGCGCGAGAAGGGATCGGGTGTCGCCGCGTCGCTCCAGTTGCGCGCCGCCGCGCACCGCTCGCCCGCGGCATTGCTGCCCAGGTTGAAACTGTCGAGCCGCGCGGGCGGCGTGGCGGTGCATCCTGCCAGCACGGCGGCGGCAGCACCCGACAGCAACGGGACGATGGGGCGACGGATCAAGGCTTCGGCTCCTGCGACGGCACGACGGTCGGGGCGGGCGCGGCGGCATCGGCGGGCGTTTCGGGTACTAGTGCCGGCAGCCCGCTCAGCAACGCTTCGTTATTGCCGCCGATGATCGGGGTGAAGGGCAGCGACACGTCCTGCAAAATGCCGAACACCGCCTGGCTGTCCCAATCGAACACCTGCAAGGTCGGCTGGATGACGATCGTCGTCAGACACCCGGCACCCGACCCGGCCAGACAGCCGTTGATCCGGCTGTTGGGCAACAATTGCGGCTGGATATCGATCACTGGATTTCCGAGCAGCGCCGCGCCCGCCCCGGTGATGCCGTTGATGTCGCCGAAGAACGCGAAGCTGGCCGCCGCTGGCGTGCCATAGGTCGCGATGCGCAGCGCGGGCGTGACCGGCGCGGTCAGCGATCCCACGGAGACGCCCGACGACCGCCCCGGCACCGCCGTATTCTGGAACAGCGCATAATCGCCGAACCGGACGGTCAGCGACCGCGCGGCGATCATCGTCGTCGCATCGGGCGCGAAGAAGCCGCCGCCCAGCTGCGTATTGTACAGCGCCGAATTGGGGTTGCCGATCAGCGCCTGCGCCTGCGCGCGTCCGGCATCGCCCGGCTGCAACGTATCGAGGAACCCGGTCGACAGCCCCGCCGCGATCCGGTTGCCGCGCAGGTCGAGGTCGTTGTCGCCGACCAACAGCCGACCGCCCGCATCGCTGGTCGCGATCAGGTGGATCGTCGCGGCATTGCCGTTCGCGCCATCGCCGCCGATGCGGATGCTGCGGCCGGCCCCGGTCGCGCTTACCTGTCCGGTCACGCGGACATCGCCGGTCGACAGCATCTCGACCGATCGCCCAACGGAGGGGGCAAGCGCGACGCTGCCGATCTCCATCGCGCCCGCGCCGCCGTCGAACGCGACGCTGTCGGCCGCGACCTGCGCGACCTCCGCCGCCGACAGGCGAAAGCCGTTGGCCTGCGTCCCGTCACCGATGCGCAGCGCGGTCGTCGCCGGATCGCGCGTGGCGAAGCGGACACTGCTCCCCCGGATCGCGCCGGACAGTTCGGCATCGGCACCGCGGATCGCGATCGACGGCCCGCCGCTCAGCGCACCCGCGCGCACCAACCCGACCGCATCCAGCGTGATGCCGTTGCCGCTACCCGACGCCAGCGACAGTCCGCCGCTGCTGGTCGCCTTCAACGCCCCGCCGGCCCGCACCGCGCCCAACGTAACGCCGGCGCCATCGACCGACAGCGCGCCACCCGCCGACACTTCACCCGCATTCACCGCACCTGTCGATGCGAGCGACACATCACCGCCTGCCGCCGCATTCTGCAGCGTCAGCGCCGAACGCGCCTCGACCAGCAGCGCCCGTGCCGCCGACAATCTGTCCCGCACCTCGACCGCGGTTCCGCGCAACGTCGCCGACCCGGCGGACTCGACGCTGGCCAGCCGCGCCGTTCCCGCTTCCACCGTCAGATCGCCGCCGGTCGTGCGCAGCGCCGTCGCGCCGCCATTCCCGGCACCCAGCGTCCCGGCGGTCTTGATCGTCAGCGCCTGCGCGGTCAGCGCGCGCAGGTCGATATTGCCCGCTTCCAGCGTTGCCGTGCCACCGACCGTCGCCGTACCGAGCGCCAATGTCGATCCGGCCTTCGCCTCCAGCGTGCCCGCCGTCAGGTCGCCGCCCCGAACCGAACCGCTGCTCGCGATCAACGACACCGGCCCCGTCGCGCTGATCCGTCCGGTCGTCAGGTCGCCGCTGCTCAGCGTCACCGCCATGCGCCCGACCGTCAGGTCACCGGTCGTCACGCTGCCATCATGGGTCAGCCGGTCGACCGGCGCGCTCCCGTCGAAGCCGCCGAGCGACCCTGCCTCGACCGATCCCAGCCGGATCGCCTGCCCGCGCCCTGCCCGCAGCGCCAGCGCGGAGCCCGCCCCGGTGCGCAAGCTCGCGCCCGACAGGTCGATGCCGGCGGTAGCGTCGAGTATGATCGGTGCCGTACCGCCTGCCGTACCGCTCACCAGCGTCAGCCCCGACGCCCCGCCGATCGCGCCGTTCGTCGCGCTCAGCCGAACCTCGCCGCCCGCCTGCTGCTCACCGCCCAGCGCGATCGATCCTGCGGTCACCCGATACGCACCGCCAGCGGTCACGCCGTTCGCCAGTGTCGCCGCGCCGCTCGCCCGGACGGTGACGTTCCCGCCCATCGCCACCGCGCCAAGCTGCAACGCGCCCGCTGTCGAATCGGCAGCCAGCGAGCCGGCTCCGGCGACCGGCCCGACCGCGATCGACTGGCCGCCCAGCGTAACATCGCCGGTCGCGCTCACCGTGCCGCCGCTCAGCGCACCGCCCTGCGACGCCGCCGTGACCGCCCGTCCCGCCAACCGGTCGAACCGTAACGCGCCGGCCGACGTCGCTCGCAATGCGCCTCCGGCCGTCACCGTACCCAAATTGCCGGTCGTACCGGCGGACAACACCGCGTCGCCGACCGCCTTGCCGGTACCGAGCGTCAATGCTCCGCCGGTCGTGGCCGACAGCGCCCCGCCGCTATCGACCGACCCGATATCGATCGACTGGCCCGCCAGCGTCGCATTGCCGCGCGCGACCACCGCCGTTCCATTGAGCGCCCCGCCCTGCGCGGTCGCCGTGACCGTCTGCCCGGTCAGCTGGTCGAAGCGCGTGGCACCCGTCGTCGAAAGGCCGAGTGCTCCGCCGGCAGTGACGGTACCGAAAGTGCCGGTCGCGCCGGTCAGGGTCGCATCCCCGGTCGCCCGGACCGTGCCGATCGCCAGCGCGGCGTCGCTCTTCGCCGACAGCGATCCACCACTCTCGGCCAAACCCAGATCGATCGACTGCCCGGTCAGCGTCGCGTTGCCGCGCGCGACCACCGCCGTTCCGATGAGCGCGCCACCCCGCGCCGTGGCGGCTATGCTCTGTCCGGTCAACCGGCCGAAGCGCGTCGCGCCGCTCGTCGTGATGCCGAGCGCTCCCCCGGCGGTAACGTCGCCGAAATTGCCCGAAGCGCCGGTCAGTACCGCGTCGCCCGTGGCCTCGATCGTACCGATCGCCAGCGTACCCGTCGCATCGGCAGTCAGTGTCCCCGCGTCGATCCGGTCGAGCGTCACGTCGGCGCCGCTCAGCGTGATCGCACCAGTCGACGACAGCGCATCGCCGCGGATTGCACCGCCGCTCGCGTCGATCGACGCACCCGACACGCGCCCAAACGACAGCCCCTGCGCCCCGCCCAACGTCACCGCGCCCGACGCATCGACCGATCCCAGCAGCGCCCGTCCCGCCGCCGTCAGCGATACCGTGCTGCCCGTCACCGGCCCGGAAACCGTCAGGTCGCCCACCGTCGCCCGCAGCGCGACCGGCAAGCTGCCGCCATCGATCCGGTTGGCGGTGATCGCGGTCGCGGTGATCGATATATTGCCGCCGACCACATCGCCCAGCACCGCATCGGTGCCGACCGTCAGCGAGAAGGGCTGGCCGGCGCCTGCCGACAGGCTGGTCCCGGTGCCCGTGACGAACCCTGCCAGTCGTCCATTGGGCGCCGCCACCGTCAGCGCACCCGTAGCGCTGCGCACGAACGGGGTGCGGATGTCGCGGCCCGATCGCACCGTGACCGCGCCGTTGGCGGCGACGCCATCGGCCACCGACACGTCGTTGCCGGCACCCGTCCCGATCACCGACGCGGTTCCAGCCGACGCAACGCCCTGCACGAACACCGGGCCGAGCGCGCCCAGCGCGACGTCGCCACCGGTCGTCGCGATCCGCCCCAGGGTCAGCACGCCATTCGCCGCCTGCACCTGCACATCGCCGCTCGTGTCGATATTGCCGCCGGTGACCACCCCCCCGGCGGCGATCGCCGACAGGCTCGCCGCGCGCGCATTGCCGAACCGCACCGCATTGCCGCCGAGCGTCACTGCGCCATCGGTGTTGATCGCGCCGGTCGTCACGTCGCCCGCCGCGCGCAGCGTTGCCGGTCCGCCGAGACGCAGGTCGCCGGTGCGGATCGCTGCCCCGGTCGTGGTCGCTCCGGTCGCCACCAGTCCGGCGGCCTGCACGCCGCCGATCGTGATCCCCTGCCCATCGGTGGTCAGCCGCACCGTGCCGCCGGCATCGATCCGACTGTCGCCCAAGTCGATTGCACCACCGGTCGCGCCCAGCGTGACGCCTTCGCCACCGGTCGCATCGCTGTCGGCGCGGATCGACAGCGCATTGCCGCTGCGCGTAATCCCCCCGGCCGACGCGGTCGCGCTATAGGCGCCGCGTGCCGTCTGCGTGCCGCCGAGCGTGATGGCCGTTCCCGACAGCGTTGCCGCCCCGTCCGACGTCAGCCCGCCGGTCACTCCCACGCTACCGCCGGTCGACACGACGCGGACATTGCCGCCCGTGCTGCGGATCGTCCCCGCGACCGCAATCGCACCGCCCGCGTTCAATTCTACCGCGCCGGCATCGGCTGTCAGGGTGCCGGTCACGCCGATGCCACCCCCGGCATCCAGCGCGACCCGGCGTCCGGCCGCACTCGCCACCGACAAGTCGCCCGATGTCGCACCCAGCGTCACCGCCCCGGTCCCACCGCGCACATCGCCCAGCGTCACCGCCGTCCCGCTGGCGGTCACGCCGGTCGCGCCGGACACGCGCCCCGCACGCAACGTGCCACCGCTGGTCAGCGTCACCGCCCGGTCGCGGCTCTCGATCGTGCCGAGCGTCAGCGCCGTCCCGCTCGCCAGCGTCACCGCGCCGCTGGTGCTGATATCGCTCTGTACCGACAGCGTGCCCGCCGCGCGCAGATCGATTCCCTGCAACGCGCCGCTGACCGCGATCCGGCCGACCGTCAGATTGCCGCCGGTGCTTTCCGCCGCGAAGCCGTCGACCAGATCGAGCCGCCCGAAGGTCAGCGATCCCGCCGACCGGAACGCACCGCCCGGCCCCGTATCGCCGTCGAGCGTCGCGATGGTGCCCAGCGACCGTGCGGTCACGTCGCCGAGCTTCAGCGGCGCTTCGCTGGCGGTAAAGACCCGGACGTCCAGCGCGCGGTTGGTGCCGCCGGTGATCGTGCTGCCATCGGCCAGCACGATACCGTCCGCACCCGCCGCCTGCAGCTTGATGACGTCGCTGCGCCGGCTGCTGCCCGACGCGATCGCCAGCGCGCGCGAGCCAGTAATACCCCCGGTCAACGCGGTGACGTCGATCCCGCCGCCGCTGCGCAACGCGCTGCCACCCAGCGTGACCGAACCGCCGCGCAGGCTGACGCCGTCGGATGCCGCAACATCGCCGCCGACAGTCAGCGCAGTGCCCGCGACCACGGTCGCACCCGCACCGCTATCGATCCCGCCGGTCGTCACCGCGCCGCTGCCGCGAACGTCGATCGCGCGGTCGGATGCCAGATCGCCCGTGACGATGGTCGACCCGCCGATCGACAGTGCCTCGCGCAGGTTCACATCGCCGGTGCCGATTGCACCGCTGCCCACCGCGCCGCGCAGTGCCCGCGCCTCGACCGATCCGATATCGATCGCAGTGGCACCGTCCCGCCGCGCCAGCGTCAGCCCGCCACGCCGGTCGTCGCCCGCGATCAACCGGCTGCGGCTTCCCAGCCGAATATTCCCCGCGCTGCTACCCAGCGTTTCGAGCAGCAGGCCGTCATCACCGGTATCACCCGACCGCAGCGTCACCGTACCGATCCCGACGATATCGCCATCGGTCGAACTGACGCGGAACTGGCCACCCGCGCGCTGCGTCACCGGGTCCGTCGCGCCCAGCGTCACGCCGCGTCCCGACAGCAGCACGTCGCCACCGGCGGTGACGTTGCCGGCGATGCTCAGCGCCCCGCCCGATGCGACCGAAAAGTCGTCGCGGGTCTGCACCGCGCCGCCAAAGCTCGCCGAACCGCTGGCGCCGGCGACGATGTCCGCGTCGCGATTGTCGGCGCGCAGCGCGCCGTCGACCAGCAGCCGGGCGACGCCGCCGGTCGCCGCCGCATCGCCCGCGACCGTCACGCCGTTGACCGCCGCCGCCGGCTTGCCCGCCGACAGGACGATCCCGCGCGACCCGGCGCTGGCGGTGGTCACCGCCGCCGACACCTGCAGCAGCGAATCGGTCAGCGTATCCTGCGATGCCAGCGCGAAGATGGCGTTGTTGCCCGCCACCGTGCCGCGCACATATTGGCTGGTGCCCGCGACCGCGCTGCCCCGGTTGATCGTCACCGACAACGGGCTGCCCGAACGATAGTCGAGCGTCACGTCGCTGGCGGTGACGAAGGCGACATCCTGTCCCTCCGCCACGAACTCGCCATGCGCGTCGATCTTGGGGGCCAGCATCACCAGCCCGCGCGTGCTGCCGTCGACGCGCAGCTTCGCGCCCTGTTCGACGGTGATCGCCGACTGGCTGCCTGCGCTGGCCTGCAACCGATAGCTGTCGCCTGCCCGCACGAAATCCTCAGGCGATATGTCCAGCGTGGTCAGCACCAGCGACCCGGTGTTGAACGCCGCCTTCGACCCGACCAGGATGCCGTTCGCATTGTGCACCCACACCGCGACATTGGCATCGCTGGTCAGCTTGCCGAGCAGTTGCGATGGGTTGCCCGACACGTCACGGTTCAGCACCGCAATATCCCCGCGCAGCCCGCCGAGCAGCCGGCCGTCGGTGAAGTTGACCTCCTTGCTTTCAGGGATGTTGAACCCGTTCCAGTCGATGACGGTGTTCCGCCC
Organism: Sphingomonas hankookensis; assembly: GCF_028551275.1. Classification (NCBI taxonomy): domain Bacteria; kingdom Pseudomonadati; phylum Pseudomonadota; class Alphaproteobacteria; order Sphingomonadales; family Sphingomonadaceae; genus Sphingomonas; species Sphingomonas hankookensis. The sequence goes on along the minus strand of NZ_CP117025.1, from coordinate 1,000,429 downwards.
GCGCAGGTCGACGCGCAACCGGTTGCTGCTGTCCTTGAAATCCGGCCGCAGCCCGTCGGTCCGTACGTCGCGCACGTCGCTTTCGGTCGGCAACCGCACCTGCGCGCTCTGCGCCACCGCCAATGCCGGGAACAGCGCCCCGCAGGCGGTGGTGAGCACGAGAGCGGCGCGAAGGCGGCGGGCGGTGGCGACGACGGGCATCGGCATTTCCTATCGGGCGCGATCGCGCAGCTGCGCGGTCAACGAAACGAGCACACGCGCTGGCGGACGACGTTCGTCGAGCAGCAGCGCCTTGTCGAGCGGCTTGGCATAGGCGACGTCGAGCACGACGCTGCCGGGCAGCGACAGCCGGACGCCGCCACCGACACTCTTGAAATTGCGCGGCCCCTCGATCGCGGTACGGTCGAGATTGCGCAGGTACAGATGGTCGTAAAAGCCGAAGAACTGTGCCTGGACCGGCGACCAGAGCGGCACATCGGCCCGCGCCTCGAACCGGCCGCCGACCGCATGGTCGCCGCTGTTCGAACCGGGATCATAACCGCGCCCGATCGTCAGGCTGCCCAGCGCAAACTCCTCGTAATTGAGCAGCGGGTCGTTCGACCATTGGAACTGCCCCTGCGCCGCGATGCTGAAAATCGGCCCCACGCTGACGGTCGCGTCGACCGCGCTGCGGAACACCAGCGCCTGCGGGTTGCCGTTCAGCCGCGACGTCAGCACACCGTCGGCGAAGCCACGCTCGCTGGCGTCGAGGATGCCCAGCCCCTTGCGCAGCTCGCCACTCGCCGCGATCGACAGCCAGACATTGCCGTTCGCATCGACGAACTGCTTGTCGCCATCCAGCCCGACAAACACCACGCGCAGCTTGTCGCGGGTCAGCGTCACCGCATCGCTGCCACCGCCGACGCGCGAAATCTGGTCGATATAGTCCAGCCCGCCGCGCACCCGCGCATTCGACCGGATCGACCGCGCCAAGGGCCGCGCGACGTCGAACCCGGCGATCAGCGTATTGGTGCGCAGGTCGAGCGCCCCCAGATCGGGCCGCGACCATGCATAGGTTGCCCGCGCGCCGAAGCTGGTGCCGGCGCTGTCGACCTCGAAGATATGGCCGCCCTGCACGATGAACTGTTCGGGGAAATCGACCGCCGCCGACGCGCCCAGATAGGTGATGTCGCCCAACCCGGTCAGCCCGTACAGCTCACCGCGCGCATAGACCGTTTCGCGACCGAGCAACGCCGAATTGTAATTCTGGACATTGGCGAACAGGGCAAAGCGGCGCGAGCTGACCGTCAGGTCGCCGATCACATCGCCCTGTTTGCCGCCCGACGCGCGCAGCGACAGCGCCACGTCGAGCCCCGGCACGTCACCGGCCAGCAGCAGCAGCCTCTCCGCCTCACGCTCGTTCAGCGGGTCCATCGCCTGGATCTGCGCCAGCCTGCGCCGCAGCAACGGTTCATAACGTCCGGCATCGCCGCGCACACGCAGTTCGACGATGCGCGCGGTCACCACCTCCAGCCGCAGCACGCCGCCCGTAATCTCCTGCGCCGGAATCTGGACCGACGCGATCCAGCCTTCGGACCGCAGCGCGGCGTTGGCGCGGTCGCGGATCTCGCACACCGTGGCGATCGACTGGTCACCAGTCGGTGCCTGCACCTTGGTCAGCGCCTGGGCGATTTCCGGCTGCAACGGTGCGCCATCGGCCCGGCTGAATGCCACCCGGTTCAGCGACACGCGCAGCGGCGAGTCCGCGAACGGGCAGTTGCCGATCGCGAACGCACCGCGCGAATCCACATCGGCGCGCGGCGCCCGGTCCGTTTCCGGCACGGGCGGGGTCACCTCCTGCCGGCTGGGCAGTGGTGCCACCTGCGCCCATGCGGTCGCGGGAACGGCCAACGCGACCGCCCCCGCCAGCAGCTTCCAACGTCCCGAACCCGGCTTCCGCAACACTATCTTCCCCCTTGTTGCCGGCGCCGGTTGACCCCGTGTCGCCGACGATCTTTGCCCGATTAATCGTAGTCTTCGTAATATATCTGATCGAGCTGCCACCCGTTCCTGCCCAGCGCGAACTCCATGTCGCCGATGCGAATGCGGTCCTTCGCCCAGGTCGGATCCACCTTTACCGTGCGCGTGGCTTCAAGCAGCTGGCGCTGGGTCTGGCCCTCACCATCGACGTTGTTCGGGTTGTCGAGCAGCTTCTTCAGCACCGGCCCGACCTGAGCAGGCGTCAGGCGATGCTTGGGGCTGTCGTCCAGATCGCCATGCTGCATCACCGTCGGTGCGCTGAGCGCAGCAATCCCCGCTGCATCGTTCGCCAGCGCCGCCGTGCGGAACCTGGCCCAGAACTCGTCCAACGACTGGCCCGTCGCCGCAGCGGACGGGGTCGCACTCGCCTCCACCGGCGGCGTAACCGGCGCGACCGGGGCCTCGGCCGGCGCCTCCACTGGCACCGCGGCGTCCGTCGCGTTCGCCTCGACCGCCGTTTCTGCGCCGCCACAAGCTGACAGCAACAGCAGCGCGCCCAGCCCGATCGTCATCGTTCCCGGTCCCTTCATCGTCCCTCCGGCCAGCGCATGGCCTTCACCGTATATTTGTTGAGCGGGTAGCTGGAGACCTTTACCTGGTTCCCCTGATTGCCGCCCAGCAACTGGATATGCGTCGCGGTCTGCCCGACGAAGAACGCCACGTGATTTCCCGACGACGATCCGGTCGCGCCGTCGACACCGCGCGGCGTGCGATAGATATGGACGATGCAGCCATAGCGCGGTTCGCGCAGCGCCGTGCCGAACTTGCCCCAATCCGCCGCCCGCGCGCTGCGGATGCCGCGAATGCCGGCCTGTTCGAGGCACCAGTTCACGAACGACGCGCACCACGCAACCTCGTCGGTCTTGGCGGCCAGCGTGGTGGTGGCGTGATATTCGACGATGCGCGGATTATGGCTGCGCCCGGCGACTTCGGACACGCCCTTCTCGGCCAACGCCACCCGCATCCACGGTGCACCGATGGTCGATCCGGGCGGCTCCAGCTGCGCGCTGCGATGCGGTGCCGGACGTGCAGCGGCTGCGGGACGCGCCTGTGCACGCCGGGTCGCGGTCGCTGTACCGCCCATCCCGCGCCCCAAAGGTGCATCGCCGATCGGCAGGTTGCGGATCGACGGCGCCGTCACCGCACGGGTCGGCGTGCCGGTAGAGGATCGCGCGGCGGACGGCGTGCGGGGCAGCGCGGCACCGGTAATGCCCAGGCTGGACCACGTCTTCGCACCGACCACGCCGTCGACCTCCAGCCCGCGGCTCTGCTGAAAACTGCGAACTGCACGCTCGGTCGCCGTGCCGAACACGCCGTCGAGGTCCAACGGTGGGCGGGGACGTGCCGTCGTGTTCAACAGATGCTGCAACATCTGGACCTGCTGGCCCCGGGCGCCTCGATCGATCTCTCCAAATCGCACGATTCCGTCTCCGCCTTTCAATAGGCGCAACGTTGAACGTTCCGCCTTCGCAATGGATGCATCATTTACCGTCTTTTGTCGGTCCGCCCCCGCAACAGAGTCAGCGCGATCAGCAGCACCAGCGAGTCGATGGCGACCAGCGCCAGCCAAGGGCTGGTCCATTTGTCCATGTTGACCGTCCGCCCGTAATAGGGTGGCCCGGCGCCATAGGCCTCGTTCAGCATGTCTGCGCTGATCCAGACCGCCCCGGCGACCATGAGCGCCGCCAATATCCAGCGCAGCACGCGCATCAGTAACGCACCGTGACCGTCACGAAGCAATCGGGCGACGGCCCGACCATCTCCCGCAATCGCGCCACGAAACGTCTCATGTCGTTGGTCAGGTCGATGCAGCCGGCGCTGCCCGGCGTCGAACCACCATGGATGAAGAAGCCGCCGCGCCTGTGCGTCACGGTCGCCGGCATGACGTGCAACGTGACGCGGTAATCGCCCCAAGGCGCGGCCTGATCGTAGCGATACCAGGACCGTTCCCACAGTTCGGCCGGGTTGATCCAATATTCACCGGCGGGGATCGGTCCCTCGCCGCCCAGACGCTGTCGTTCGGCCGAGTAGTCGAAATTGCCGCGCGCATCGGGCCTTCCCGATACCGCGGACCATGAATATTGAAGCCTGGGTCCACGCAGGGTCAGCGTGCGCCCGTCGAACAGGATATGCACCGGGGACCGGCCGCATTGCGGCACCGCCGGATCGCCGCGCTCATGCGCATATCGGTCTTGAGGCATATAACGCTCCTCTCGATCCCCCCGAGGATAGGTCGCGACCGTAACTCGCTGCAATCACGCGACCGCCCCATCCGCCGCGCCGGAAGCACCATCGAACCGATAGGTCAGCGCGTCGCCATCCACCGCGACCGCGATCGAGCGCACCTCGTCCCCGCGCATCCGCCGTTCGAGCAGCGCGACCGACATGTCGGGCAGCATCGAATTGGTCAGGATCGCATCGATCATCCGTCCGCCCGACGCCGCTTCGGTGCAGCGTTCGACGATATGGTCGACCACCGCCGGATCGATGGTGAGCGCGATGCCGTGATTGTCGCGGATGCGCCGCTCGATCCGGCCGAGATGCAGCCGGACGATCCCCGCAAGCATGTCCTTGCTCAGCGGATAATAGGGCAGCACCGACAGCCGCCCCAGCAACGCCGGCGGAAACACCTTGAGCAATTCGGGGCGCAGCGCCGTCGCCAGCGCATCGGGCGTCGGCGCCGTTTCCTCATCCTCGGTCAGTGTCGCGATCAGGTCGGTCCCGACATTGGAGGTCAGCAGGATCACCGTGTTGCGGAAATCGATATGCCGCCCCTCGGCATCGTTCATGAACCCCTTGTCGAACACCTGGAAGAACATCTCATGGACGTCGGGGTGCGCCTTCTCGACCTCATCGAGCAGCACCACCGAATAGGGCCGCCGCCGCACCGCTTCGGTCAGCACCCCGCCCTGCCCATACCCGACATAGCCGGCAGGAGCGCCCTTCAGCGTCGAGACGGTATGCGCCTCCTGAAACTCGCTCATGTTGATGACGATCATTGAATCGTCGCCGGAAAACAGCAGCTCGGACAACGCGTGCGCGGTCTCGGTCTTGCCGACGCCCGACGGGCCGCACAGCATGAACACGCCGACCGGCTTGGCCGGATTGTCCAGTTTCGCGCGGCTGGTCTGGATGCGCTTGGCGATGGCGTCCATCGCATGATCCTGGCCGATCACCCGTGCCTTCAGCGCGGTGCCGATCGTCAGCACGCTTTCGATCTCGTCCTTGACCATCCGCCCGACCGGGATGCCGGTCCAGTCGCCGACGACCGCCGCGATCGCATCGCCATCGACCACGCCGAAGACCATCGGATCGTCGCCCGCCGCCTCACGCGCAGCTGTCAGCGCAGCATCCAGCGCATCGCCGTCATCGCCCTCCCGCGCGGCACGTACCGCGTCCAGTGCCTCGCGCTCGGCGGTCCATTTCGTCTCGACCGCCTCGACCGCAGCCCGCGCCTCTTCGATCGCCTCGTCCAGTTCAGCCAGCCGGTCGTCGCGGCGATAACGTTGCTGCGTCTCGCGCTCGACGACGCCGCGTTCCGCCTCCAGCAGTTCCAGCCGCCGCCGCCGGTCCTCGACCGCCGCCGGGGTGGCGTGCTGCGACACCGCGACGCGCGCGGCGGCGGTGTCGAGCAGGCTGACCGCCTTGTCGGGCAGTTGCCGCGCGGGCACGTAACGCTGCGACAGGGTGACCGCCGCGCTCACCGCTTCGTCGAGCACGACGACGCCGTGATGCTGCTCCATCGCCCCGACCACCGACCGCAGCATGTCGACCGCGACATCCGTCTCCGGCTCGGCCACGTCGACCGGCTGGAACCGGCGGGTGAGCGCCGGGTCCTTTTCAAAATACTGGCGATATTCGGCATAGGTCGTGGCGGCGATGGTGCGCAGCCGCCCGCGCGCCAGCGCCGGTTTCAGCAAATTGGCGGCGTCGCCCGTCCCCGCCTGCCCGCCCGCGCCGACCAGCGTATGCGCTTCGTCGATGAACAGGATCACCGGGCTGGCCGCGCCCTCGACCTCGTCGATCACCTGGCGCAGCCGCTTCTCGAACTCGCCCTTCACGCCCGCGCCGGCCTGCATAAGTGTCACATCGAGTGCGCGCAGCGTCACTCCTTTCAACGCGGGCGGGACGTCGCCATCGGCGATGCGCCGCGCGAACCCTTCTACCACCGCGGTCTTGCCGACGCCTGCCTCACCGATCAGGATCGGGTTGTTCTGCCGCCGCCGCAGCAGCACGTCGATCAGCTGGCGGATTTCGCCGTCGCGCCCGACGACCGCGTCGATTTCGGCGGCACGCGCCTTGGCGGTCAGGTCGCTGGAGTAGCGCGCCAGCGCCTCGCCCGCCGGGGCCGGACCGCTCGCCGCCGCCGGAGCGCCCGGTTCGATCGACGCGACCGACGTCGTCTCGGCCGATGGCTTCACGATCGCATCGAACTCCGCGCCCAGCCGGTCGGCGGCGATCTTGCGCCACTCGCCACTCGTCGCGAACAGCGCGTTGCGCAGCGTCGGCGTGCGCAGCATCCCGTAGAGCAGATGCCCGGTGCGCACCTTGCCCGCACCGAATTGCAGCGAGGCATAGAGCCAGCCCTTCTCGATCGCCTCCTCGACCTGCGGCGCGAAGTCCGAGATCGCCGACGCCCCGCGCGGCAATATGTCGAGCGCACCGACGATATCGCGCGCCAGCACCGCATCGTCGATGCCGAACGCCGCCCGGATCGCGGCAATGTCGCCGGTCGAATCCTGGACCAGCAGATGCAGCCAATGGACCAGCTCGACATAGGGGTTGCCACGCATCCGGGCGAAGCCGGTGGCGGATTCGATCGCCTGCAGCGCGCTGGCGTCGAGGCGGCCGAACAGGGCGGTACGGCTGATATCGGTCATGCGGATCCTTGTCGGTCGATGGGCGGGACGCGGGTCGGACGGGTTATCGCACGGTGCGTTTCATGTCGGCGATCGACTGTGCGCCGGCCAGCGACGCCTGTTCCGACCGCGCGGCATCGATCGCGAAGCGGTTGGTCGCGGCGTCCCAGGTAAAGGCGATCGGTTCGAGCACCTCGGCATTCGGCGAATAGGCCTTGAACACCACGCCGATGCTGGTCGGTTCGCCGGGCGACAATATGCCCGCCGCGACCGGCCCGCCGCAGGCGGTGGCTTCATAATCGCCCTGCCCGATCGTCGGGACCAGCGTGACGCGGTCGCCCTGTATCACGCCCGCAAAGCATCCCGGCACATCGGGCGCCAGCGTCGCCTCGCCCGTCACCAGCGTCGCGACCTCGCGCTCACCCGCTACCAACCGGAACGACTGGGACCGGCTCACCTCTACCTCGCTCCATCCATTGCGCCTGGCGCCCGCTTCGGCCGCGGCGAGGCTGGCCGCGCTTGCCGCGCCGGACAGCTTGACCGTCGTCGCCGCCTGTGTCGGGGCGGGTGCCGGCGCTGGCGTTTCGTCGACGACCGCAGGCGACGCGGCATTGTCGGCGACCCCTTCGGCCGACTGGCCCTCCGGCGCGGCGCCACAGGCGGCCAGCGACAGCCCGGCCAGATACAGCATGAATTTGGGCATGATCGGCCTCCTCACTGCGCGGCATATTTCTGGTAATTGGTCCGCATCTTTTCGTCGTATTTGTATTTCCGGTAGCTCGGCCCGTTGTAGATGCGCGCGAACTCCGACCAGCTGCGGTTGCGGATCGCCGACAACAGCCGCCGGTCGGCGCGAACGAAGGCGATGAACGCCTCGACCTGCAGCAGCAGCGACTTCTTCATCGCGGCGACGAACGCTTCGACCGACGAATGGCCCGCCTGGACATGGTTTTCGCCCAGTATCTGGAACGCGCCCCAGCTCGCCGATTTCAGCGCGGCGGCACGGTCGAGCGCCATCGCCCGCTCGAGCTTGGGATATTGTTCGGAATCGCGGCCATAGCCACCCGGCGTTGCGTTGCAGATATCGGGATGGGCGGCGGCAAAGCGGCCATTGGTGTGTTTGTGGAATTTGTGGCGTTCGAACAGGATCGTCGGGCGGCCCTGCGAGTCATACGGACCGCGAATGGCGACCTCGGTCTCCACCACCGCCTTCACCGCTGCCGTTTCGCATCCCAGCCGCGCGGCGATGTCGACATAGGTCGCCTCGCTGATCCCGCCCGGCCCTGCCTTTCCGCCAGCGGCCGGCCGCGGTGCGGGGGTCGCGGGCGCGCCACCTGCCGGTCGTGGTGCGGGTGGCGGGGCGGCCGGACGTGGCCCCGCCGGCGCGCGGCTGAGCGCGGTCAAGGTCGGGCCGCCGGGATCGACCACGCCATCGGGCTTGCCGAAGCGCAGCACCTGCGCCTGGTACCGCGCGATCGCGGCGGCGGTGCGCGGGCCGAAAATGCCATCCTCGCGCAGGACTTCCTGTCCGGCAACACGCCCGCGCGCGCGGTTCAACAGGCTCTGGATCGTGCGGACATCGGCCGTGCGATTGGGTCGCCGTGGACCAACCGGCGTTGCGATCATCATCGTTCCGCTTCCTTTCGTGTCGCCCCCGTTGCCACGCCCCCACCCCGCCTGAGATGCGCGTCACGGCGCACCCCTGCACCACCGCCGCCCAGCCAGCCGCTCCACCCGAGCCGCGTCGCGCCGTCCAGCCGTGCCGGCGTCGCATGTGCCGCGTCGATCTCCAGCGCGACGTCCTTCTCCAGATGGCTGGGCGCGAAGGCGTCGAGCGCCTCCGACAGGATCGCGAAGCGGCTGCCCGAGGGGAGCAGCGCGGCATAATCGGCCGGCGACCTTGCCCGGATGACGACACGGAACGCATCGCTCACCACCTTGGCCCGCCCGCCCAGCATCACCTCGTCACCCAGCCGCGCGAACTGCCGACCCAGCCGGGTGCGGTCGTCGGCATCGATGTCGCGCCAGCGCGGCTGATATTCCTCGATCCGCACCGCCTGCCCCAGCAGATGCGTCAGCGCGTCCTCGATCGCCCCGGCGCTGCGCCGTCCGGCGAACAACGCGGCATAATGCACCCGCCCCGCCGCCGGGAACGCAGCATCCGGCCGCACGCCGTCGCCGGCCCCGGTCAGCCGCGCCAGCCCTTGGGCGAAGCGGTCATCCTCCGGCCGGTCGGCCTGCGCGGCGGGCTGTGAATCGCTCCACGCGCGAAAGAAGAATTGCAGCATGCGCCCGGCCAGCAGGTCGAGCCAGCGACCGAACGGCCGCGACCGGGCGTAGCGCCGCTCGAACGTCGCGAACTCGGTGATATGCTGCGGCAACGGCCCCATCGGCCCGGTCAGTCCCAGCCAATATCCACCGACCCGCGCCCGCCCGTCGCGGATTTCGACCTCGGCCAGCGTCGAATCGGGGAAGGCGAGCGAAGGCACCTGCGTCAGGTCGGCAACGCTCTGCGCCGGCCGCCGCGCCCGCCCGACCCGCGGCAGGTGCCGCGCCCGCGCCTCGGCCCCCCGGACGATCGGGAACAGGCCGAACCGCTTGGTTTCGGCCGCCGCCTCGCCCAGGAAGGTCAGATGGTCGGTCGGCGACCGATCCTCAGCGGCCATCGCTGAAACTCCCCTTCATTGGCGCTCGTGACCCAGGTTTCGGTGAAGCTGTTGATGCTGCTGAATTCCGCCAGGAAGCGTTCGAGGACGGCGGAGAACAGGAACATCCGCCCCTTGTCGAACGCCGCGTCGTCCAGCGTCACATGGATGCGATGCCCGCGCGCGATCGACATGCGGTCCATCCCCGGGACCCGCCGCGCGACCCGTTCGGATCGGATCGCGGTCACCCCGTCGACCTGCCGCCGCGACGCGGCATCGTCCTGCCGCCCATAAAGCGCCAAATGATCGCGCAGCACGCCCGGATCGCTGCCGTCCTGCGGCGCCAGGGTCGTGTAGTTGGGCGTCAGATGGCCGATCAGCCGCCACGCCGCATCGCCCAGCCCCATCGGCGGCTGCGGCCGGGTCGGCGCGCGCAGCACGCTGACGGTGCGCGCCGGCACGCCCGACACGGTGAAATGATGGTCGCCGCGAAAGGTCAGCAGTTCGGGCAGCTCGCGGTTCGTCACCAGCGCCCGCACCGCCAGTTCGTCCACCCCGTCCAGCCGCGCGGCATCGCCCGGCGAGGTCAGCGCGATCCATGTCTCCGTCCCGGTATATTCCCCGCGCCGCCGCAGCCGCCGTTCGCGGGTCGACAGCCGGCGCGGCCGCAACTGCGTGGTGTAGAACAGCGCCTCGTTCCAGTCGTACAGCAACGCGCCCGGCGCATAGAGCGGAGCGACGGTGCGTGCATCGACATTGTTCGCGGCATAGGCCTGCACATCGAGGATGCGGAACACCTCGTAATCCAGCGGGCGGGCGCGGTCGGGCACGACATGATGTTCATGTTCGAAACGCGACACCCGCACCCGGCCCAGCTGTTTTTCGAACAGGTTGATCGCCGGCGTCGCGAACAGGCGGAAGTTCGACGGGTCGAGCGCATTGTACAGGATCTGCGCCGATCGCGAGAACAGCAGCACCACGTCGCACGCGGTCGGGCTGACCCGGAACGCCCGGCCCAGCCCCTTCAGGTCGACGAACAGGAAACGTTCGGGACAGGCGAAATATTCGGTCAGCAACCGATAGCCGCGGAACGAGCGCAATTCGGGTGGCAACAGCGCCTGATCGTCGTCGAACCCGACCTGGCCCGGTTCGGGCAACCGCATCCACCCGTCCGGCCCCGCCGCCGCATCGGCCGACCGGGCGATGGTCGCCACCGTTTCGCCGACGATCTGGCGATAGAGTTCGGCCGGCACCGCCTCCGACCCCGCCAGATAGAGCGGCAGCGTATCGGGCAGAACCTGCGGCAATGCCGCGCCGCCGGTCGCCTCGAACCGCAGCCGCAGCCCCGCCTCCGCCCGCACATCGGCGGCGGTGGCAAAGGGCGCGACCGCCGCACGGCTGGGGAGATATTCGGCCTGGGTGATCTTCAGCGGCCACAGCGTCACGTCATGCGCGGTGCGGAATTCGACCGCCACACCATTCTGTTCGGTCGCGGTCGCGGTCAGCGGCGTGCCGCGCGGGACGACATAGCCCTTGGTCAGGATGGGATCGCCGTCCTTCGGCTCGAACCCGGCGATGCACATCGACGGCGTCGGCGCCAGATAATGCGGCTGGACCGCATGCAGCAGGTGATGGGTGAATTCGGGATACTGGTCCGCGATCTTCAGCTGTACGCGGGCACCCAGATAGGCGACCCCCTCCAGCAGACGTTCGACATAGGGGTCGGGATCGGTCGGCGTCTTCAGCCCCAGCCGCCCGGCCACCGCCTCATGTTCGATCCCGAACGCCCGCGCCTCTTCGCGCAGATAGGCGAGTTCGTCGTTGTAATAGCGCAGCAGGCGCGGATCGATGCCGGTGGTCATGCGCTCATTCGCGGACATTGACCGACGCGGTTTCCGCCTCGACCTCGGTACGGAACTTGACCGGCATCGTCTGCGCCGCCGCGGTGATATCGCCCTGGATCAAATAGGTCAGCGCGTGCGGATCGCTCGGGTCCTCGACCGGATCGACCGTCAGCCCCTCGCGCGACAGGCGCGGTTCGAACAGCCGGATCGCGCGCCGGATCTCCCGCGCGCGCGCCAGCACCGCGCGCCGGTCGAGCGTGCGGCCGGCAAGGTCGCTCAGCCCATAGTTGAGCACGGATTCCCGAACGTGCGGATAGGGTTCGAGGTCGACCAGCGATTCGAGACTGGTGGTGTTGAACAGCCACGCCAGATCGCGCCGAATCGTGGCGCGTAGCGCGGTTTCGTTGAACCGTTCCAGCTTGGGCACCGAATAATAGCGGAATTTCTCGCGCGCGACCGCCGGCACCGCCTCGTCATCGTCGCGCATTCCCGAGATATCGAGATCGGCGACCAGCTTGTCGTAAAGCGTCGGCGTCAGCCGTTGCTGCACCGCCACGGGGTCAGCCGAGCTCGACCGAGCGGACCGACAACAGCCCGCGATCCTCGCCATCCGACGCGGTCCACAGCCGCTGACCCACGCCATGCCCGTCATCGCGCCATCCGGTCGCCCTGGCCGCCAGCTCAGCCGGATCGGCGGACAGGTCGGGATAGCGCGCGGGCAGCAGCGCGGCGATGCGCGGTCCGGCCTTCAGCGTCAGCTCGACCGGATACCACACGATGTCGCGCAGGTCCTTCGGCCCTTCCGACGTGATCTTCGCCACCGCATCGAACGGCAGCAATCCATACCGCCCGCCGATGATCGCCTCGATCACCGGGCCGAAGCGCGGGTCGGCATCGGCGATCCAGTCGACCGCCACGCCGTCCAGCGTGCCCGGCGTGTTCGGCGCGTCGTCGAACGCCGCCGCGCGGACGTCGTCGGCCTGTTCGGCGGCACCGGTCGCCGCCAATTGCAGCGCCTCTGCCACCCCATCGGCCCAGTCCGATCCGCCATGAATGATTGCGCGTTCGCGACCGGCCATCACCGCCGCGCGCGTCGCCTCCGCATCGATCGCCTGTCCATAAACGACCGACAGCATCTGCGCCTCGGGCGACAATTGCGCCAGCGCGGCGAGATGGGTCTTGGCCTTGGCCCAGTCGCCCTGCACCGCCAGCAACTGCCACAGGAACAGCCGGGTCGGGACATGGCCCGGATCGGCCTTGACGACTTCGACCAGGACGCGGCGCGCCCCGTCGAAGTCGCCGGCACGCAGCAGGTCGTCGGCCTGCGAACCAGTATCGACGACCGCCGCCATCGCGTCAGCCCGCCTCGTTCTGGCGGATGTCGTAATAGGCGGTGACGACGCCGCCGTCCTTGCCACCCTGCGCGTTCTGCGCCTGATAGTCGAACGTCACCTTCGCACAGTTGAACGTGACCGATTCCATGATCGCATCGCCGCCCGACGCCCCGTTGTTATGGATGTCGGACACGATGATGTCTTCGAGCTTGATCTTGTAATAGGTCAGCGGGTTGTTGCCGTCGCCCGCCTTCTGCGAATAGATGATCGCTTCCTTGATGTGCTTGCCCGAAGCGCAATGCTTGAACAGCAGCGGCGACGACTTGTCGACTTCCTTCTGGATGCGGATGTCGGAGATTTCGGCCTTGCCCGAACCACCGCCGGCGCCGCCGCTGTGGAACGAACCATGCTGCACCGCGCCGAAATCGAACGAGATGATATCGATTTCGCCCTGGTGGTTCTTCTTGGACGATTCACCCTGGACACCGTCAATTTTGAGAAACAGATCGACTGCCATTGACTTACTCCCGTTACAAACCGTGAAAGCCCGGACGGAAAAAGGTTACGTCAGGACTTGGGCAAGCGTGAAACCATGCTTAGCGCCACATCCATCCCTTCGAGCTGGTAGTGCGGCACGAACATGAACTTCCCCTTGTAATATCCCGGGTTCTCCTCGTCTGGGATCACCTCGATCTTGGCCTGCTTCAATGGCAGGCGGGCCTTGGTCTCCTCGTTCGACGTCGTCGGCGAACCGTCGACATATTGGAGGACCCAATTGTTGAGATCGCGCTGAAGCTGTTCGGCTTCCCGCGATCCGCCGACCCAGTCGCGCACCATGCACTTCAGATAATGTGCAAAGCGGCAGCTGGCGAAGATATAGGGCAGGCGCGCCGACAGATTGGCGTTGGCGGTCGCTTCCTTCTTGTCATAGGCGGCGGGCCGGTGGACGGTCTGCGCGCCGATGAACGTCGCCTGGTCGGTATTCTTGCGATGGACCAGCGCCATCAGCCCGGCGGCGGACAGCTCCGCCTCGCGCCGGTCGGAAATGGCGATTTCGGTCGGGCATTTGTAATCGATGCCGCCCTCGTCGGTCGGGAAGGCCGCCGTCGGCAGCTCCTCCACGGTGCCGCCCGATTCCACGCCGCGGATGCGGGTGGTCCAGCCATAGGTGTTGAACGCTTCGGTAATGCGCGTGCCCATCGCATAGGCGGCGTTCAACCACAGATGATGGTCGTGCGCGCCGCCGGCATCCTCCTCGAAATCGAATTCCTCGACCGGTTCGGTCTTGGCACCGTATAGCGGACGCCCGAGGAAGCGCGGCAGGGTCAGCGCCAGATAGCGGCTGTCCTCCGACGCGCGGAACGAACGCCATGCGCCGTAATCGGTCGCGTCGAACAGCTTGCCCAGATCACGCGGGTTCGACAGCTCGGTCCAGCTGTCCATGCCCAGCAGCGACGGCGCGGCGGCGGCGATGAACGGCGCATGGGCCGCGGCCCCGATCCGCGACAGCCCGCGCATGACCTCCAGATCGGGGGCGCTATGGTCGAAGCTGTAGTCGCAGACGAACGCGCCATAGGGCTGTCCGCCCAGCTGGCCGAACTCGTTCTCGTAGATCTTCTTGAACAGCGGGCTCTGATCCCACGCCGCGTCGCGATACTGGCGGAACATCCGCCGCGCCTCTTCCTTCGACATGTTCATCACGCGGATTTTCATGTCTTTGCCGGTCGAGGTGTTCATGACGAGGTAGTTGAGGCCGCGCCATGCCGATTCCATCGCCTGGAATTCGGGATGGTGGATGATCTGGTTGATCTGTTCGGTCAGCTTGCGGTCGATCGCCGCGCGCATCGCGTCGACCGTCGCGAACACGTCGCCGCCGACGATCTGCGCGTTCGACAGCGCCTGTTCGGCCAGCGTCTGCACCGCCTGTTCGATGCGCGACCGGCGTTCCTCGGTCGCGGGCTTGAATTCCTTTTGCAGCAGCGCCTGGAAATCGCTCACTTCTTCCGAAGTGGCGGGCGCGGTGTCGTTGCTCTGGCTGAAGGCTTCCTGGGCCATGGTCCGCTCCTGTTCGCTACCGGGGTTCAGGCCTGGGGTGCCGACGGGGCGCCGTCAGCCTCGCTCCGGGCCGCCGCGCGTTCGGCGAGCAGCGCCTTCAGCAGCGCCGGGTCGTTCAGCACCTTGTCGAGCAGGTCCTGCGCCCCGTGCTTGCCGTCCATGTACGACAGCAGGTCCTCCAGCTGGGTGCGGGCCTCCAGCAGCTTGGCGAGCGGTTCGATACGTTTGGCGATCTGTCCGGGCGAAAAGTCATTCATCGAATTGAGCGTCAGGTCGACCGCCAGCTTGCCCTCGCCGGTCAGCGTGTTGTCGACGGCAAAGGCGACGCGCGGAGCGATCGCCTCCATCCGCTGGTCGAAATTGTCCATGTCGAAATCGACGAATTCGCGGGATTCGGCGGCCTTCTTGTCCTTCAGGCTCTTGCCCGACAGGTCGGACATCACGCCCATGACGAAAGGAAGTTCGACTTTCTGGCGCGCGCCGTAAGTTTCCACTTCGTATTCGATATGCACCCGGGGCTTGCGATTTTCCCTGATGAAACGCTGCCCGCTCTTGATCGCCATGTATCCGCATCCCTTCTGACGTTTCGGCCGGACCAGAACTCTGACCCGGCGCCCTGCTGTCGCACCGGAATCACATGAGGTCGGATCCCCCGTCCGTTTCGTTTCTGGAACGTAATACGCTCAAGGCCTCGTTTCGGCTCCCTGGTGCAATGTCATCTAGGATCGAAACGAAGTCCATTGTGATCCACCCCTTGATTCGGACGAGTGCTATCGGAATCGGGCTGGATGGTTCGGCACGTCCGTAATAGTCGATGATGGAATCGATTGCCCTTGCCACATCGTCGCGCGACGCGATCCGCCCTGGCGCCGATGCAGGTGATGTGATTGCAATTGCGGGCGAATCGCCCGCGTCCCCTGCCGCGGGTTCGGCCGGTTCGGCGGCGCCGAAGCTGCGCATCGCGTCGAGGATCGAATCGATCGTGTCATAGGTCGCGGCGAAGTTGGTGCCGGTCTGCCCGACCGCTTCCGACCGTTCGGACAACACCCGGTCGGTGCGCAGGATCGCGGCACGGAGCGCTTCCAGTTGTTCGCGTTCCTCGACGATGCGGTCGACCGGCGTATCGGCCAGCGCCGCGCGGAACGGGCCATAGCCGTCGGCCGCCGCGCCCTCCGCGGCAAAGCGTTCGAAATCGCCGCCGGAAAAGCTGCCGAGCCGCGGATGGTCGATCAGCGGCACCCGGCGCAGCGGGGCGAGAAACTCGCCGATCCGCACCAGCGATTCGCATGCCCCGCGCCGCCCCTCGACGCCATATTCCTCGACGCTCGGATGCACGCTGTCCCAGAAGCGCTCGACATAGCCCGCCAGCAGGTCGAGCGCGTCGCCGACCACCGCCAGCCGCCCGGCGCGCGCGCCGGCCCGCGCCAGATACACCGCCAGCCACAGGTCGCGGGTCTCGCCCATCTGCGCGACGATCGCGCGGATCGTCGCGTCCCAGTCGACCTCGTCCGGTGGCGATGCGAACGCCTGTTCGATCACTTCCCGCGCGGGGTCGTAGGACAGGTCGGGGCCGGCCGGCGCGTCGTCCGACACCGGCTGCAACAGGGTTTCCCGGTCGATCATGGTCACGGCCGCCGCCGGCGCGATCAGGAGATCAGCTCGGCTTCGACCCGGCGGTTGGCGGGACTGGTGGCGCTGCGTCCGGGCAGCGGCTGCGACGATCCGAATCCGCGCGTCTCCAGCCGCGACGGTGCGACGCCGCGCGCGATCAGATAGTCGGCGACCCGCTGCGCCCGGCGGACCGACAGCGGCACGTTGATGCCGCGCCCGCCGCGCTCGTCGGTATGCCCCTCGATCCGGAAGCGGCGGCCCTGCAGTTCGGGCATCAGCAGCGACCGGGCGAAGACCTGCGCCGCCGCCTCGCCCTGCGGGGTCAGCCGGTCGGAATTGAGTTCGAACCCGATCATCAGGTCGGCCCGGCGGCCCGAACCGGGGTTGGCGGTCGGCGCGGCGGCGGCGGCATAGGCGCGCGTGCCGACGCTGCGGCCACTACGCCCCGAGCGTTCGGCGACCGCGCCGCGCGCCGGCCGGCGCTGGGTCCGCGCGACCGGTGCGGGGGTCGCCGACGACGCCTCCGACCCCTCGCCTGGCCGGGCGAGGCGGAAGCCGCGCGTGTCCGGTGCGTCGCGGGTGACCCGGTCGGGCGTCGCCCCGTCGCATTTGCCGGCAAAGGTGCACAAATAGCCCTCTACCGTCGGTGTCCGCGCGGCCGGCGCCTGTCCGGCCAGTGCCGGAGTCGCGATCAGCGCTGCCATGGAAACCAGTGCGATACGTAGCGTCATAGTCTCGTCCCCTTATCGGTTCCGATACGATTAGGCCCCCGCCCTGTTGCCATATTCTAGCCGCGATTCGCGATGGATCACAATCCCGAAACGACCGTTTGATTTGGCAAGGCATTGTACGGCGACGGCCAGACCGATAGGTTTGCGGTGGAGAACCAAGCAGTTCACAGCCGCGGATCGCAGGCTGTCGCACACAGGAGTAACCGGTGGCGGACGCAGGGCAACGGCTTACCCAGATGTCGATCGACGTGGGCGACGAACAGGTCGTGCTGCAACGGATCGAAAGCGAGGAACGGCTCGGCCGTCCCTTTCTGGTACAGGCGACGATCATTTCGCCGCTCGAACTCGACCTCTATCCCCATCTCGGCAAGCCCGCCGGCCTCGCCGTGCTGGAGGATGGCGAACTGCTCCGCCGCTTCCACGGCCTGGTGACGGCGGGCGAATATGTCGAGGAAAAGCCCGACGGCCATCATTACCGGCTCCGCATCGAACCCTGGACCTACTATCTGGCGCAGAACCGCCAGATGGCGATCTTTCAGGACAAGACCGCGGTCGAGATCATCCAGGAGGTGATCGAGGGCGCCGGCATCCAGGACGTCGACTATACCCGCCTCGCCAAGCCGCGCATCACGCGGGGCTATACCGTCCAGTATCGCGAGAGCGATTTCGACTTCGTGTCGCGGCTGATGGAAGAGGAAGGCATCTACTATTTCTTCCGCCACGATGCCGACCGGCACGTGATGGTGCTGTGCGAGGGGCCGGCGTCGCACCAGCCGGGCAACCCGCCGCAGCTGCGCTTCAATGCCAACGCGATGTCGGTGTTCACCGCCAATTCGAAGAGCCGCTTCGACGCCCCGCGCGACATATTGCAGAGCTGGGTCGAACGCGTCGCATCGAGTGGGCAGGCACGGGTGACGGTGCGCGACTACGACTTCGAATCGCCCGACCAGCCGCTCGCCAGCGAGTCCGCCGGACAGGGCGGCCACCCGCGCGACGACCGCGAAATCTTCGTCTATCCCGGCCGCCATGTCCGCGAAAAGACCGGGCGCGGCGACCAGGAACAGGTCGGGCGCGAGCGTGGGCAGACGCTGCTCGATGCACAGCGCGCCAACCGTCGCGTGTTCACCGGCACCAGCCAGGCATCGGGCATCACCACCGGACAGCGGCTCGACGTGGCCGATCATCCCGCCGACCGGCTGAACGGATCGTACATGGTGATCGCCGCGACCCATTCGATCGCCGCGGAAGCCTATCGCTCGGGCGAGCAGGAGGATGAGGAGCCGTACAACGTCCGGTTCGAGGCGATCCCGGCCGACACCGTGTACCAGTCGCCGCCGCAGACGCCGCGCCCCCGCACCACCGGTCTCGAAACCGCGATGGTTACCGGGCCGACCGGCGAGACGATCTACACCGACGAATATGGCCGGGTGAAGGTCCGCTTCCCCTGGGACCGTGCCGACACGCCGGGCGAACGATCGACCTGCTGGATCCGCGTGTCGCAGACCGGGGGGCTGGGCAACGTCATCCTGCCGCGCGTCGGGCACGAGGTGCTGGTAGATTTCCTCGACGGCGATCCCGACCGGCCGATCGTGATGGGCCGCGTGTTCAACCGGTCGCACATGCCGGTCTACGACCTGCCCGCCAACAAGACGCGCGCGGTGTGGCGCACGCTGACCTATGGCGCATCGGGCGACTATCCGGAGACCGAGGCGCTCGACAGCGGGCAGACGCGCACGTCGAACGAAATCCGGTTCGAGGACAAGGGTGGGCAGGAGGAACTGTTCATCCATGCAGAGCGCGACATGAACAGCCGCGTCCGCTTCGATGAATCGCGCCATGTCGGCCACAACCAGGACCGTCGCGTCGGGCTGGACCGCACCACCAATATCGGTCGCGACGATACCAGCACCATCGGTCGCAACGAAACCCGCACCGTCGTCGGCGACAGCAAGACCGAGGTGCAGGGCAAGCGCGAGACGCATGTCATCGGCACCGACGGCCTGCTGGTCGATGGCGCGCTGTCGATCGAATCCAAGACGGCGATCACCATCCGCGTGAAGAATTCGAAGATCACCATCGGTCCCGACAGCATCACCATCCAGTCGCCGACGATCAACGTGCAGGCGAACGATCAGGCGGTCGTCAACGCGCCCGACACGCGGATCAATGGTTCGGCCACGCTGCTGCTGAATGGCGGGCGGACCGACATCAATCCCGATGGCGGCGGTTCGTTCGGCGCGCCCGAAGCGCTCGGCCCGGCGGCGGGTGATGGCAGCCGATGACGCTGACCCTGTCGGTCGTCGCCGGCCCCGCCACCGCCGCGCCGCTCGCCATCGACCGTCGCTCCGCCACGATCGGCCGGGCGGAGGGATGCGACTGGATGCTGGCCGATCCGACCCGGCATCTGTCGTCGCGCCATTTCGACATCCGCTTCGACGGCAGCGACTATCGCCTGACCGATCGCAGTACCAACGGCACCTTCCTGGCCGATAGCGGCCAGCGCGTGTCGCCCGACCATCTGATCCGCGACGGCGACCGCTTCACCGCCGGCCCGTTCACCATCCTCGCCCGGATCGATTCCGGCGGCGCGGCGACCGGGTGGAGCGGGTGGAACGACACCGCGCCGCCCGCTCCATCCTCGCCCCATGACGGCTGGGCACCCGCCGACACCGGCGGCGGGGCCAGCGCCGGCTGGGGCCCGCTCCCCGCCGCGACCCGCAGCGGCGGCAATGCCGGCTGGCAACCGCAGACCGGCCCGTCGCTCGCCCGCCCCGAAGCACATCGCGCCCCGGCGACCGGCTGGGGTCCGCCGCCCGAGCGCGCATCGGGCTGGCCGCGCCCGCCCCTGCCACCCCCGCCGCGCCGGTGGTATCGACCTGGGACAGCGCGATGCCCGCGCCCGATCCGGCCTCCGCCTGGTCCAGCGCCGCACCCGACCGCCCGCCCGCGCCCTCCCCCGACGATCTGTGGGGCCGCATCGCGGAGGGCAATGTCGTCGATTGGGCGCGTGGGGGCTTCGGCCAGCCGGTCGAACCGCCACGCGATCCGTTGGGCCTCAACCCGCCGCCACCGGCCCCGCAGGCTACTCCAACGCCGGCCGCGCCCCCGCCGCCGCCTGCGACCGGCGCCGGCGATGCCTTCCTCGCCGCGCTCGGGCTTGATCCGGCGAAGCTGTCGCCCGACGCCGCCGAACGCGGCGCATTGCTGTTCCGCAAGCTGGTGGCAGGGCTGGTGGTGATGCTGGAGGCCCGCGCACGGGCGAAGGCGCAACTGGGGGCCGAGGCCACCGCCTATAGTCCCGAAGGCCACAACCCGCTGAAATTCGCGCGCAGCCCCGACGATGCGCTGGCGATGCTGCTGGGCACCGAACAGCCCGGTTTCATGCCCCCCGACCGCGCGGTCGAGGATGCGTTTCGCGACCTGCAATCGCATCAGGTCGCGACGCTGCGCGCGATGCAGGGGGCGCTGCGCACCACGCTCGAACGCTTCGCGCCGTCGGCGATCCGCGCGCGGGCCAAGGACGGCGGCGTGCTCGAACGCGTCCTCCCCTCGGCGCGCGACGCCGCGCTGTGGCAGGCCTATGAACGCGAGTTCGGCGGCGTGGCGCAGGGCTCGGACGAAGCGTTCCTCGACATGTTCGCCAAGGAATTTCGCGACGCCTACAACGCGCAGGGTGTGGGCCTACGGCCGTGATCGGGGGGGGGTGCGCGCTTCTTGGAGCCTGATCGACCTCACCCGAGCGTCATCCCAGCGAAGGCTGGGATCTCTCGGTTGTAGCGCGCAGCAGGAACCGCAAGAGGCCCCAGCCTTCGCTGGGGCGACGGTTTCATGCATGCCGATCGGCAGTCGATGATGGTGCCCCCTCAGACCCGGACATTCTCCAGCGGCGCCTGCAACAGCTTCGGCCTCGTCGCCGCCAGATGCAGGATGAACTCGCCGAACAGGCCATTGGCCCAGGCGAACCAGTCGCGGCTGAACTTCGCCGGATCGTCCTTCTCGAACGCCTCGTGGATGAAGCCCGTACCCGCATGGGTGCGCTTCAACGTGGCGAGGCATTGCAGGATCGTCGCATCGTCGGTCGCGCTCAATCCCCGCACGATCAGCGACATCGGCCAGATATAGTCCATCCCCTGATGCGGCCCGCCGATCCCCTCGCCCGCGCGCCCCTTGAAGAACCACGGGTTCGCCTCGCTCCACGCCGCCTTCGCGGTCCGCTGCCACCGCGCATCGCTCGCGGGCACGCAGCCGAGCCATGCCAGGCTGGACAGCGACGGAACATTGGCGTCGTCCATGAAGATCGCATTGCCATAGCCGTCGACTTCATAGGCCCATACGTCGCTGCCATCGGCCAGCCGCATCGTCCCGTGCTGCGCCACGGCGGCCGCGACCTCGTTCGCCAGCGCGGTCGCATCGTTGGCCAGCGCCGCATCGTTGCGCGCTTCGTTCGCGACCTGTGCCATCTCGCGCAGCGTCGTCACCGCGAACAGATTGGCCGGCACGAACAGCAGATACTGGCAGGCATCGTCCGACGGGCGGAAACCCGAATGGATCATCCCGTTCTTGCGCGTCGGCGCGCCATAACCGGCCAGCAGCGTCTCGGTCGGCTGGCGGCTGGCGCGCTGGAACTTGTAGGGGCCCGGTCCGTCCTTGCGCTGCTGTTCGCGGAAGGTGCGGACGATCGCGCGCATCGCCTGCGACCACTCGGCATCGAACGGCGTCGCATCGCGCGTCGTCGTCCAATATCCGTGGCTCAGCCGCATCGAATAGCACAGCGAATCGATCTCCCATTTCCGCTCGGCCACGCCGGGCTTCATCTCGGTCACATCCTCCTTCGCCCACGACAGCGACGTCCGCGCGGTCGGGTCCTCCATGAAGGCGTTGGCATAGGGGTCGATCAGCACGCTGTGCGCATGCCGCGCGATCAGCCCGCGGAACAGCTCGCGCAGCTTCGCGTCGCGCGGTGCCAGATGCAGGTACGACTTCACCTGCGCCGCCGAATCGCGCAGCCACAGGCAGGGAATGTCGCCGGTGATGACGAAGCTGTCGGGCTTGCCGCCGACCGTCCCCATCCGCACCGTGGTGTCGAGCGTGTTGGGATAGGCGTTGGCGAACAGCCACGCCAGTTCCGGATCGGCGATCATACGGCTGACGCGCGCAATCTCCTGCTCGACCGCCTTGCTGACGAAGCGGCGGTCGGCGGACGCCGGGCGCCTGCTCGGAAACGCGGCCTTGCTCTGCGCCCCGGCCAGCCCTCCGCTCGCCAGCCCGACCCCCAGCAGCGCGCCCTGCATCATCATCGTACGGCGGTCGGTCAGCATGCATTCGGTCTCCGATAGCGTCGCGCCCAGCTAGGATACGCGCACCCGGCGTGGCAATGCCGCGCGCGCGCCGCTACAGCGAGGCGGAACGGGATCGAAAGGGCGGACCATGACCATCGGCGGATCGAACGCGGCGCAGCAACTGGCGGCGATAGCCCCATGGGCCACGCCCGCCCCCGCCATCACCCCCGCCGAACGCCTCGCCCGGATCGAGCGTGCCCGCGCGCTGACCGAAGCGTCGAGTGCGCAGGCGCTGCTGGTCCATACCGGCGATTCGCTGCGCTATTTCACCGGGATTCCGTGGGGGGCGAGCGAACGGATGGTCGCGCTGCTGCTGCCCGTTACCGGTCGCCCGCGCATCCTCTGCCCGGCGTTCGAGCGCGGCACGCTGGAGGCGGACCTGACCATCGCCGCCGACCTGCTGCTGTGGGAGGAGGATGAGGACCCGACCGCGCTGGTCCGCGATGCGCTTCCCGCCGGCGCGACGCTGGCTGTCGATCCGCTGCTGCCCTTCGCCTGGGGGCAGAAGCTGGCCGCCCATGGCCTGACCCTGACCGATGGCGCGCCCGCGATCGATGGCTGCCGCCGGATCAAGTCGCCTGCCGAACTCGCCCTGCTGCAACAGGCCAAGGACATGACGCTGGCGGTCCACGCCGCCGCCGCCCGCATCCTGCGCCCCGGCATCCTCGCCAGCGAGGTCGTCCGCTTCATCGACGACGCGCACCGCGCGATCGGCGGCGGGGGCTCCACCTTCTGCATCGTCCAGTTCGGCCGCGCCACCGCCTTTCCTCACGGCCTGCCCGGCGACCGCGCGCTGAACGAAGGCGAACTGGTGCTGATCGACACCGGTTGCCGGGTGGAGGGCTATCACAGCGACATCACCCGCACCTATGCCTTCGGTGCGGTCGATGACGACATCCGCGCTATCTGGGACATCGAACATGCCGCACAGGCCGCCGCCTTCGCCGCCGCCGCCCCCGGCGTGCCGGCGCAAGCGGTCGACGCCGCCGCGCGCGCGGTGCTGGTACGCGAAGGGCTCGGCCCCGACTACCGCCTGCCCGGCCTGCCGCACCGCACGGGCCATGGCATCGGCCTGTCGATCCACGAACCCGCCTATCTGGTGCGCGGCGACACGACCCCGCTCCAGCCCGGCATGTGCTTTTCCAACGAACCGATGATCGTCGTCCCCGACCGATTCGGCATCCGGCTGGAGGATCATTTCCACGTCACCGACACCGGCGCGCAGTGGTTCACCCAGCCGCAGCCATCGATCGACCGGCCGTTCGGGTAGGGGCGGGTTTCCCGCAAAGGATCGATTTTCGGGAAATCTGCGTCTGCTGGTCACATACCGATCAACGAAGCGCCGCGTCGATCTCGCGAACCAGTTCGCCAATGCGACCGCCTTTCGAAGGGGCGGCTGGATAGCGGCGGAGAACCTCCGACACCTGCGACGTGGCGAGGCCAACCAACATCGTTAAATGCAATTCCGCATTGCTCGGGCGTATAAGTTCGATTGCCCGCACTGCATGAGCCGCCGATCCAAGAATGTGCTTTACCTGAGTCGCCTTAGCCAGCGGATGCAGGTAGGCAGCGCCGGCGGCCGCAACGGCGGCCCGCGCTGCCTCGCTAGCAGCAATCTCGCCGTTTTCGGCCGCTTCGCCCGCAGCCCGTAACGCAGACCAAGCCCTGTCCCGGAGGACCTTGGTTCGTTTTGCGCCTCCCGCGAACAGTTGCGCGGCGTCAATGGCATCGTGCAGCCGCTGATCGTTTGGGTGCAGTTGCTCGAAAACCGAAAGGACAGAATGAGCGCACAGCGCCGCATACCCCGCGACCGCCCGGCAATCATTCAACTCAAGATCGACCCTCGCAACATCTGTCATAGTCCGGAGATACCCCCGCCTCGGCAAGCATTGAAGCCCCACCCTTCATTCCCGATTGGGAACCAACAACGAGAATCCGGCCGCGCCGGTCGCGCTCACGGCCGCCTGCGGGTTGTTATTTCCCAAAACCTGTTCTCGCTTCCAAATTCCCGCAACCGCCGGTCCGCACGGCAAAACGGGAAGCCCTACCCCCGCAACCGCCCCGCCACCACCGGGCCCAGCCGCGCCACGATCCGGTCGACCCCTTGCGCATTCGGGTGGATGCCGTCGGGCAGCATCAGCGCCCGGTTGCCGATGACCCCGGCCAGGATGAACGGATCGAGCGTCGCGTCATATTGCTTTGCCAGGTCCGGCCAGATGCGGTTGAACTGCGCGGCATAGTCCGGCCCCAGATTGGGCGGCACCATCATGCCGGTCAGCACCACCGGAATGTCGCGCTTCTTGAGTTCGTCCAGCATAGAGACGAAATTCGCCCGGGTCTCGGCCGGCGGAATCTGCCTGAGCAGGTCGTTGCCGCCCAGCCCCAGCAGGACGAGGTCGGGCTTGCGGTCGAGCTTGTCGAGCGTGAAGGCCAGCCGCTGCCGCCCCGCCGCACTCGTGTCGCCCGAAATCCCGGCATTCACCACCCGCGCATTGATCCCGTCGGCACGCAAGGCGTCCTGCAGGTCGTCGGGCAGGCTGTCGCCGCGCCCGAGGCCGTAGCCGGCATACAGGCTGTCGCCGAACGCCAGCACCAGCCGCTCCGGCCCCGCGACCGGCGCCTGCGATCCGGCCGGTATCGGAGTCGCGTCGGTGGCGACGTTCACCGCCGTCGCGTCGTTCGTTTCCGACAAATCCGGCCCGCCACAGCCCGACAGCAGCAAAGCGCCTTGGAGAAGCGCGATGCCGCCAGCATATATGGGTCCCTGCTTCGTCACCGGCGACAACCTTTCATGCAATCCGTTTCGAACGATATGGTCATCGACGCGCGCGGTGTCACCCTGACGCTGGGCACCGGCGACGCTGCCACCCGCATTCTCCACGGCATCGACCTGGCCGTCCCCTCAGGGACCAGCGTCGCACTCTTGGGAGCCTCCGGTTCGGGCAAGTCGTCGCTGATGGCGGTCCTTTCCGGCCTCGAACGTGCGAGCGGCGGGCAGGTGCGGGTCGCCGGGGCCGATTTCGGCACGATGGGCGAGGATGATCTGGCGCGTGCCCGGCGGGGGCGGATCGGCATCGTGTTGCAGGCGTTCCACCTCCTCCCCACCATGACCGCGCTCGAAAATGTCGCGGTGCCGATGGAGTTGGCCGGCGTCGCCGACGCCTTTGCGCGGGCCGAGGCCGAACTGGCGTCGGTCGGCCTTGGCCACCGCCTCCACCATTATCCGACGCAGCTGTCGGGCGGCGAGCAGCAGCGCGTGGCCATCGCCCGCGCGCTCGCCGGGCGGCCGGCGCTGGTCTTCGCCGACGAACCGACCGGCAATCTCGACCGCGCGACCGGCCATGCGATCATGGACCTGCTGTTCGAACGCCGCGCCGCGACCAAGGCGACCCTGCTGGTCATCACCCACGACCCGGCGCTCGCCGAACGCTGCGACCGGGTGGTCGAACTGGCCGACGGCCGCATCGCGCGGGATAGCGGGGTATGACGGGCGCGGTGCTAAAGGCTCCGACCTGTTTCAAAACGAACCCGTACCCCCGCGTAGGCGGGGGTCCAGAGCCAAGCAAAACAACCGGTGGTCTAGGCGGCTCTGGATTCCCGCCTGCGCGGGGATACGGTGAAGCAGACCCTTGCGAAGCCGCCGCATGACCGACTGGCGCCTCGCATGGACGTTCGCCCGCCGCGAACTCGACGCGCGCTTCCGCGGCCTGCGCCTCCTCCTCGTCTGCCTGATCCTCGGCGTCGGCGCGCTGGCGGCGATCGGCAGCCTTACCCGCTCCATCACCGGCGAACTCGCCGCACGCGGGCAGAGCCTGCTGGGCGGCGATCTCGAACTCTCCGTGTCGCAGCGACCCGCCGATCCCGCCGAGCGCCGGGCGATGGCGAAGCTCGGCCGCGTGTCCGAAACGCTGCGCATGCAGTCGATGGGTGTCAACTTCGACGGCCAGACCGCCCCGATCGAGCTGAAGGCGGTCGACACCGCCTATCCGCTCTACGGCACGCTCACCCTGCAAAACGGCGCCGCCCGTCCGCTGTCGCCGACCGAGACCTATGTCGGACCGGCACTGGTCGAACGGCTGAAACTGCGCGTCGGCGGTTCCGTCCGCTACGGCACGGCGTGCTTCACCGTCGCCGGGATCATCGCCGACGAACCCGACCGGCTGAGCGAAGGCTTCACGCTGGGCGCGGTGGCATTGGTGTCGCTCGACGGGCTACAACGCACCGGCCTGATCGCGCCGGGCAGCCTGTACGAGAGCAAATACCGCATCGCCAGCCGCTACGATCCGGCGCAGGCTATCGCTGCATTTACAAAGCGTTATCCCGCGCAGGGCTGGGACAGCCGCACCCGCGACCGCGCCTCGCCCGGTGCCGAACGCTTCCTGACGCGGATGGGGGAATTCCTCGTGCTGGTCGGGCTGACCGCGCTGGTCATCGCCGGCATCGGGGTCGGCAACGGCGTGTCGAGCTACCTCGCCACCCGTCGCTCCAGCATCGCCACGCTAAAGGTGCTGGGCGCCACCTCCGGCCTGATCGCGCGGGTCTATCTGCTTCAGATCGTTGCCGTTTCCGCCATCGGCATCGCGATCGGGCTGGCGATCGGAATCGCGGCCGTGCCGCTGATCGTGGCGCTGGCGGGCGATGTCCTGCCGGTCGCGCCGGCCTTCGCGATCCATCCGCTGCCGCTGGTTCAGGCCGCCGCCTATGGCCTGCTGATCGCGCTGGCCTTTGCCGCCCCGCCGTTGTTGGCGGCAGGCGCGGTGCCCGCCGCCGGGCTGCTGCGCGGGGTCCATGACGGGCGCTCCGCCCCCCGGTGGAAGGCGGCGGCGTGGATGGGCGCGGCCTTTGCCGGCATCGTCGCGCTGGTGCTCGCGACTAGCGAACGCCCTTGGTTCGGCGCGGCATTCCTCGGCGCGGCGGGCGGACTTCTCCTGCTATTGTCGGCACTTGGCTGGCTGATCCGCAGGCTGGCCGCCCGCCTGCCCCGCTCGCGCAGGCCACTATGGCGCCTCGCCGTGGCCGCGCTCCACCGCCCCGGCGCCCGCACCGGCGCGCTGGTCGTGGCGCTGGGCCTCGGCCTCACCCTGTTCGTGCTGCTGGCCGCCATCCGCACCAGCCTGGACGCCAACATCCAACGGACCGTTCCGGCGCGCGCACCCGCGCTTTTTGCCCTCGACGTGCCCCCGACCCGCGAATCATCGTTTCGCGACACCATCGCCAACATCCAGCCCGACGGCGACGTCCAGACCGTGCCCCTGATGCGCGGCACCATCACCGCCTATGGCACCACCCGCGTCGCCGACCTGAAGACCATTCCCGAAGGCGCCTGGGCACTGCGCGGCGAACGCGGCCTGACCTTCGCCGCCACCCTCCCGCCGGGCAGCGAACTGGTCGCGGGCACATGGTGGCCGGCCGACTATACCGGCCCGCCGCTCGTCTCGGTCGACGAACGCATGGCGCAGGCGCTGGACCTGAAGCTGGGCGATCCGCTCACGATCAGCGTCGCCGGACAGGAACGCACCGCGCGCATCGCCTCGCTGCGCAAGATCGCGTGGGACACGATGGGCTTCAATTTCGTGATGGTGTTCAGCCCCAACGCGCTGTCCGACGTGCCGCACAATCTCGCGGCGACGATTACCATGCCTCCGGGCCGCGAGCGCGACGTCGTCCGCGCGCTGTCCGCCGGCTTCCCCTCGACCTCGGTCGTGGAGGTGCGCGAGGTGATCGGGCAGGTCCGCACCATCGTCTCGCAGATGGCGACCGCCATCGCAGCGGCAGCGGGCATCGCGATCCTTGCCGGCATCGCCGTTCTGGTCGGCGCGATCGCCGCCGCGCGCGAGACGCGGACCTATGATTCGGTGATCCTGAAGACGCTCGGCGCGACGCGCGGACAGATATTGGCGGCGCAGGCGCTGGAATATCTGCTGCTGGCGGTCATCCTCGCCGCGCTGGCGGCGGCGATCGGGATTGCGGGCGCCTGGTATGTCGTGGTCGAGCTGTTCGCGTTCGACTGGCTGCCCGACTACGGCGCGATCGCCGCGACGCTGGCGGTCGGGGTCGGGGTAACGGTGGGGATCGGGTTGTTGGGGGTGCTGCCGATCCTGAGCGCGCGGCCGGCGCGGGCGCTCAGGGAGCTGTAACTCCTCCCCGCACGGCGGGGAGGGTCTGGGATTACGCCGTTGCGCGCGGAGCGCCGCCGCGACCACGGCCGCCACGGCCGCGACCGCCGCCGCCACCCGGACGGCCACCGCCACCGGGACGCCCGCCACCGCCGGCACCGGCTTCACGCGGCGGACGACCGCCACCGCCCTGCCCCTCACCGCGCTGCGGCTGACCGCCGCCGCGTGCCGGATTGCCGACCGGACCGCCGCGACCATGGACCGGCTTGGCGCCATGGGCATGGGTCGCACGCGGCCGCGCGGGCCCGCGCTCGCTGGGCAGGCGCTCGGGCCGATCCGGGGCATAGGGCGCGCGGCTCGCCTTGATCTGCGCGCTCTGCTGCAGGAAATCGTCGGGCAGCGGCACGACCTCGACCTTCTGCTTGGTCAGCCGCTCGATGCCCTTGAGGTACGGCCGCTCGTCGTCCGCGCAGAAGCTGAACGCCACACCCGACGCACCCGCGCGTGCGGTGCGCCCGATGCGGTGGACGTACTGCTCCGAGACGTTGGGCAGTTCGAAGTTCACCACATGGCTGACGCCCGACACGTCGATGCCGCGCGCGGCGATGTCGGTGGCGACCAGGATCGGCACCGTGCCGTCGCGGAACGCCGCCAGCGCCCGCTCACGCTGCGGCTGCGACTTGTTGCCGTGGATCGCGTTCGACGCGATGCCGTTGGCCGCCAGCAGCTTCACGACGCGGTCGGCGCCGTGTTTGGTGCGGGTGAATACCAGGGCTCGGTCAATCTTTGTATTGCGGAAGAACATGGTCAGCAGCGTCTGCTTCTCCGCCTGCTGGACGAAGGTAACGTACTGCTCGACGCGTTCGGCGGTCGACGATACCGGCGTCACCTGCACGGTCGCCGGATCGGTCAGATACTTGTCGGCCAGCTCGCGAATGTCCTTGGGCATCGTCGCCGAGAAGAACAGCGTCTGGCGCGATTTCGGCACCATCGACACGATGCGGCGCAGCGCGTGGATGAAGCCCAGGTCGAGCATCTGGTCGGCTTCGTCGAGGACGAGGATCTCGAGCTCGCCCAGCCCCAGGCACTTCTGGTCGATCAGGTCGAGCAACCGGCCCGGCGTCGCGACGAGGATGTCGACGCCTGCCGCCACATCGCGGATGTTGCGCGGCACCGGCACGCCGCCGAACACGGTCGCGACGGTCAGCTTACTGTGCTTGGCATAGGCGCGGGCATTGTCGGCGATCTGGCTGACCAGTTCGCGGGTCGGGGCCAGCACCAGCATGCGGCAGCGCATCGGGCGGCGGCGGACATTGGCCTTCACCAACAGGTCGATCGAGGGCAGCACGAACGCGGCGGTCTTGCCGGTGCCGGTCTGGGCGATGCCCAGCAGGTCGCGCCCTTCGAGCACGAGCGGGATGGCATCGCGCTGGATCGGGGTGGGGGTTTCGTAATTCTTGGCGGCGAGCGCGTCGAGGATCGACTTCGACAGGCCAAGCGACTGGAAGGACATGACAGTTCCTGCAAATAGGTCCGGCAGCCGTGGACGCCGACGACAATGGCGCACGGATGGCGGGGCAAAAAATTGCGACCCGCGTGACTAGGGAAGCCGGGTTAAGCGACGCGGAGCCGAGACCATAAGGTCCGATCACGCTGCCTGAAAAAGCGTCGCTGCGCTGCGGCAAATAGGCGAAACCCTGACGCAGGTCAAGAAGATGCTGTACGCCACCGCCAATTCGCGCTGGCAACGGCGGATTCTCGCGCCTAGAAGCACCGCATGTCCGAAACCGTATCGGCCGACATTCCCGTCGAAGAATTGCCCCGCCGTCACCTGCGTCTGCTGGGCGAGGCCGCCGACCGGCTGCTCGCGGCGGAGGACCCGGCGGGGATGGTCGACGACCTCTTCGCGCTGATCGCCGAGGAACTGCGGCTCGACGTATTCTTCAACTATCGGCTCGACGGCGAAGTGCTGACGCTGGTCGCCCATGCCGGACTGACCGAGGCGGAAGCGGCATCGGGCGCGGAACTGGCCGTGGGTCAGGCAGTCTGCGGTTGCGCCGCGCGCCAGCGCCGCCCGATCCAGGCGTTCGGCATCCAGTCGTCCGACGACCCGCTGACCGATTTCGTGCGCCTGCTGGGCATCGACGCCTATGCCTGTACCCCGCTGGTGCATGGCAGCGAACTGCTCGGCACGCTGGGCTTCGGGCGGCGCTGGACCGATCAGTTCGACGCCGACGAACTGACCTTCCTCCACACCATCTGCCATTATGTCGCGCTGGCCAAATACCGGCTGAAGATCGAGGCGGAGCTGCGCGAGGGGATCGCGTCGCGCGAACGGCTGCTGGGCGAACTCAACCACCGCGTACGCAACGCGTTGCAGGCGGCGGTGGCGGTCGTCCGGCTGGGCGCGGCGGACAGCAGCGACGATGCCGCGCGCACCGCGCTGGCAGGGGCGGCCGAACGGCTCGAAGTGCTCGCCGCCGCGCATCGCCCGCTTTATGCGACCGACAGCCCGAGCCGGATCGATATCGCCGCGCTGATCGAATCGCTCGTCGATCGCAGCGACGACGAAGTGGTCGAGGTCACGGTGAGCGGCACCCCGACCCTGCCGGTCGAACAGGCGGCGGCGGTCGCGCTGCTGACCCACGCCTTCCTAGCCGCCGATCCCGATATCGTGACCCATGTCGCGATCGACATGGCGGCCGATCTGCTGCGCATCACGCTGACCGGGCCGGGCATGGGAGCGGCGCGCCCGGCACTGGACGAGGGGCGGCTGGTCCGCGGGCTGGCACGGCAGCTGCGGGCCGAGGTGGCGCGCGACGGCGGCGACCGGCTGACCATCGCCGTGCCGGTGCCGCATTATGGCTGACCCCTTGCGCATCCTGCTGGTCGAGGACGAAGCGCTGGTCGCGATGCTGGTCGAGGACGCGCTGGTCCTGCACGGCCATGTCGTCACCGGCATCGCCGATACCCGCGCCGATGCGCTGGCGCTGGCCGATGCCGATCGTCCCGACCTGGCGCTGTGCGACGTGCGGCTGGCGCGCGGCGATTGCGGTCGCGACGTGGCGACGACGCTGGCGGAACGCGGCATTCCCTGCCTGTTCCTGAGCGGCAATTGCCCCGACAGCTCCGACCATCCGCTGATCCTGGGCTGCGTCGCCAAGCCGTTCCACACCGCCGCGTTGGGGCGGGTGATCGAGGCTGCGTTGATCCGGCTGCACGGCGGCGAACCGGAACGCGTGCCGGCCGAGTTGCGCTTTTACTAGTTGCGACTTGCCCGTCGATGATCGGCATCGACGCGGTCGACGTAACAGTCATTTCCGTCACCCCGGGCTTGACCCGGGGTCCCGCTTTTTACGGCGGTGGAGAAGAAGAAGGGGGACCCCGGATCGAGTCCGGGGTGACGACGGGGCACCGGTTCGCTGCATGCCCCGCACGCGCTACACCCGCTCGATCCGCCCGTCCGCGACATGATAGCGGGTGGCATCGCCCGGAATGTCGCTGAACAAAGCGGCCTCGGTCCCGGTCAGCCATACCTGCCCCGCGCCGCAAGCCCGTGCGAACAGCGCCGCGCGCCGGCCGGGGTCGAGATGCGCGGCAACCTCGTCCAGCAACAGGATCGGCCGCCGCCCGGCACGCTCTGCCACCAGCTCGGCATGCGCCAGCACGAGCCCCAGCAACAGCGCCTTCTGCTCGCCGGTCGAACAGCGCGCCGCCGCCATCCCCCGGTCGCGGTCGGTGACGATCAGGTCGGCGCGGTGCGGTCCGCTGAGCGCCCGCCCCGCCGCCGCGTCGCGCGCACGCCCCGCCGCCAGTTCGCGCGCGAACAGCGCCGCATCGCCATGCCACCCCTCCAGCGCCAGCGCGGCGCGCGGGAAATCGGTCGCCGGCAAGGCAGCGATCCGGTCGCCCAGCATCGCAACGCACTCCGCCCGCGCCGCACCCAGCGCCAGCCCATGTTCGACCATCCGCGCCTCCAGCGCCGCCAGCCAGTCGGGATCGGGCGACCCTTCCTCCGCCAGCAGCCGGTTGCGCTGGCGCATCGCCGCATCGTAGCGCGTCGCCTGCGTCGCATGGGCCGGGTTCAGCGCTAGCGTCATCCGGTCGAGGAAGCGGCGGCGCTCCCCGGCCGGCTCGACGAACAGCCGGTCCATCGCCGGGGTCAGCCACAGTACCGACAGCCATTCGGCCAGCGCGGTTGCCGCCGCGCCCGCGCCGTTGATCCGCACGATCCGCCGTTCGGGCGCACCCGCCTGCGTCCCCGTGCCGATCCGGACATCGTCGCCCAGATCGGCTGCGACGCCGAAGCCGCCCGCCCCGCCCTCGCGCGCCATGTCGGACAGGGCGGCGCGGCGCAGCCCGCGACCCGGCGCCAGCAGCGACACCGCCTCCAGCACATTGGTCTTGCCCGCGCCATTGGGTCCGCTCAGCACGACGAAACCCGCACCCGGTTCGATGGTGCCGTCCGCATGGTTGCGAAAATCGGTGAGGGTCAGGCGGGTCAGCATCGGTCCGTGATCGTTAGCGGTGCGAAGGCCGCCGCGAAACCCTTGGGCGGCCGCCGCTTTGTTATACGAACGCAACTTTCCGCAGGTTCGGGGATTTGGATGGTTCGACTTACGACAGGAACCGCCGATGCCCCGTTTCGTCCTGATGGCCGCCGCCGCCTTCGCGCTGACTGCCTGCGGCTCGCAAAGCCCCGAACAGCAGCGCGCGGACCAGCTGCGCGATCAGGCCGATGCCGAAGCCGATGCGATCGAGGCGGCCGCCGAAAACCAGACCGCGCAGATGAAGGTCGAGGCGGAAGGGCTGGTCAATCAGGCGGGACAGGCCGGTGGCTATGACGCCGAACGATTGAAGGTCCGCGCCGAGGCGATCCGCGAGGAAGCCAAGCTGGTCGAGAAGCAGGCCGAAGCGCGCGCGAAAGCGGTTCGCGACCGGGGCGACGCGCAGGCGAGCGCGGCGCTGGCGAAGTAAGGCCGTCCCTCCCACATTCGCCATCCCGGACTCGACCCGGTGTCCCGCTTTTTGCTGCGGTCGGGATAGAAGAAGAAGCGAGACCCCGGATCAAGTCCGGGGTGCCGTGGTGGGTGTCGTTCCGCCCTTAAATCCCCGCCAGCCCCTGCTCGCGCAGCCGCTTCTGCGCCGCGTGATAGGCCACCGGCTCGGCGATATTCAGCCGCCTGCGCGCCGCGTCGAGCGGCTCGGCCAGCAGCGCCTCATAATCCTCGGCATGCAGCCAGCGCGCCTTGCGGCCGTGGCGATATCCTTCCCATACCGCCTTGGCGAAGGCCCGCTCGCCGGTGATCCGCAGCGACTTGAGCGCCGCGCCCAGACCGATCGCCGCCCAGCCCAACCCGCCGGTCTGGGCATAGGAGAAGGCGACGAGGCACGCCTCGCCCAGATGTTCCTCAGCGGTATAGCCGGTCAGGATGTGCCAGATGTCGTGGACGTCGCGCTCGCGCCGGCCGAACCATGCGACCGGATGGGCGGCGTCCTGCCAGCCCTCGCCATCGGCATAGCTGATGTCGGCAAGGCCCTGTGCCGAAAAGCCGGTGCGGTCGAGGAAGGCGCGATAATGCGCGCCGACGCTTCCCTCCGGCAATGCATCGACCCAGGCCCGGTCGGAGAAACGCTTCGCCAGTTCGACATGGTCATAGGCGATCCGCCCGCCGCCCGGTTCCTGTAACAACCGGGCATAGTTGCGGTGGCTGGTATCGGCGTTCAGCGCGCGCATGATGCGGAACACCTGCACCGTATCGTTGCCATCGGCGAGCAGTCGCCGGAGCGCGGCCCATGCCGTGCCCCAGTCGCGCCGCAATGGTTGGATGGTGTCGAGTCCATGCGCCGCCATGACCGCCTCCGTTACTTACAATGATGTAAGTATAGCGGCGCCCGATCGTCGTCAAGCCGCGGTGCGCTTACCCCGCCTTGGGCTTGGTCGGCTTGCCATTGTCCACGACGAAGCGCCCGCCGCGTTCGCACGACGCGCTGATGACCGGGAAGGACAGGTCGGTATTCTGCGCCAGCATCAGCGGCATCGCCGCCTGACATTCGGCGATCGACTGGTAGCTTGCCGGGGCCACCCGCTCGCGGGTGCAGGTCGCGCCATCGTCGCCGCAACCCAGGATCGCCATCACATAGACAAGAGGTGCCATGTCCCATCTCCTCGATGGTTTCAATACATTGGTAAGCACCTTGTTCCGACGAAGCGTTGCCTATCTGCGCCCGCCTCCCCAAATGGCGCTTGCCATGCCTCCCGAAACCATTTCCGCCTCCGGTCCGACCCGACCGATGCTGGCGACGCTCCGCCGTTTCCTTCCCTATCTCTGGCCCGCTGGGGCGCCGGGGCTGAAGGCGCGCATCATCGCCGCGCTGCTGCTGGTCGTCGCGTCGAAGCTGGTGCAGGTCTATGGCGCGCCGTTCGCATTGCAGGGGGCGATCGACACCATGGCGGCGGGATCGCGCGATGCGCTGTGGCTGGTGGTGGCGCTGGTCGCGGGCTATGCGGCGGCGCGCTTCGGCGGCACGCTGTTCGACAATCTGCGCAACGTCGTGTTCGAACGCGTCGGACAGGACGCGACGCGGCGGCTGGCGGCATCGGTGTTCCGCCACCTCCATGCCCTGTCGCTGCGCTTCCACCTCGAACGGCGCACCGGCGCGGTGACGAAAGTGGTCGAGCGCGGGACCAAGAGCATCGACACGATGCTGTATTTCCTGCTGTTCAACATCGCGCCGACCATTCTCGAACTGACGCTGGTCCTGTCGATCTTCGGCACGCGCTTCGGCGGGTGGCTGGTCGGCGGCACGGTGGCGATGGTGGTATTCTACATCGTCTTCACCCGCTGGGTCACCGACTGGCGCTCGGCACTTCGCGAACGGATGAACGACCTCGACACCGGCGCCGTGGCGCATGCGGTCGACTCGCTGCTGAATTTCGAGACGGTCAAATATTTCGGCGCGGAGGAGCGTGAGGCGCAGCGCTACGACCGCGCCATCGCCGGCTATGCCGATGCGGCGGTGAAGTCCGAAAACTCGCTGGCGCTGCTCAATATCGGGCAGGCGCTGATCACCGCGTTGATGCTCGGCGGCGGCATGGCGCTGATCGTGTTCGGGTGGTCGAGCGGGCGCTTTTCCCCAGGCGACGTGGTGCTGGTGTCGACGCTGCTCACCCAGTTGTTCCGCCCGCTCGACCTGCTCGGCATGGTCTATCGCACCGTCCGGCAGGGGGTGGTCGACATGGGCGCGATGTTCGACCTGATCGATGCGCCCGCCGAGATCGTCGATGTGGCCAACGCTCCGCCAATGACCGTCACGCGCGGTCATGTCCGCTTCGAAGGGGTCGGCTTCGACTATGGTGATGGGCGGCAGATATTGAACGGTATCGACCTCGACATTCCGCCGGGCACCACGCTGGCGGTGGTCGGGCCGTCGGGGGCGGGCAAGTCGACGCTCGCGCGGCTGCTGTTCCGCTTCTACGATCCCACCGCCGGGCGGATCACGATCGACGGACAGGATATCGCCCAGGTGGCGCAGGCATCGCTGCGCAGCGCGATCGGCATCGTGCCGCAGGATACCGTGCTGTTCAACGACACGATCGGCTACAACATCGCCTATGGCCGCGCCGATGCGACGGCGGCCGAGATCGCCGAGGCAGCCCGCGGCGCATCGATCGCGCCGTTCATCGCCAGCCTGCCCGACCGCTACGACACCCGGGTCGGCGAACGGGGCCTGAAACTGTCGGGCGGTGAGAAGCAGCGCGTGGCGATCGCCCGCACCCTGCTCAAGAACCCGCCGGTCCTGATCCTCGACGAAGCGACCAGCGCGCTCGACAGCCGGACCGAGGCCGACATCCTCGACACGCTGGAGGCGATCGAGCGCGGGCGCACGACCATCGTCATCGCCCACCGCCTGTCGACCGTGGTCCATGCCGACCGCATCGTCGTGC
Source organism: Sphingomonas hankookensis (assembly GCF_028551275.1). NCBI lineage: Bacteria > Pseudomonadati > Pseudomonadota > Alphaproteobacteria > Sphingomonadales > Sphingomonadaceae > Sphingomonas > Sphingomonas hankookensis. The sequence continues at coordinate 963,928 of NZ_CP117025.1, read as the reverse complement.
TGGAGGGGGGACGCGTGGTCGAAAGCGGATCGCATGCCGACCTGCTGCGCCTGGGCGGCACCTATGCCGAGATGTGGGCGCGACAGGCGGCGGAGCGCGAGGCCGCGCTGGCCGAGGCGTAACCGCTTTGTCGTATGCGATGGACACTCCACCGCGCTGACGCGTATCCCCGACGCATTGCGGGAGGAAGACGCATGAAGGATACCCTGAAGAAGGCGGCGACCACGACCGCATGGGTCGGCGGCGCGCTGGCGCTGTGGACCACGCTGGCGGCCGGCGCGTCGGAGATGCTGGTCCCGGCGGATGGCGATTTCGTCGACGTGCCCGGCGCGCGGCTGCACTATGTCGATACCGGCGGCGACGGCCCGGCGATCTTGCTGCTCCACGGCATCTACGGCCAGCTGCGCAACTTCACCTATGCGCTGACCGATCAGCTGAAGGACCACCGACTGATCGTGGTCGACCGGCCCGGCTGGGGCCATTCGACCGTCGAGGGCGAGCATCCCACGATCGAGACGCAGGCGCGGATGGTCGCCGACCTGATCGATGCGCTCGGCCTCGACCGTCCGCTGCTGGTCGGGCATTCGATGGGCGGCGCGGTCGCGCTGGCGATGGCGGTGAACCAGCCGGCCAAGATCCGCGGCGTCGCGCTAATCGCCCCGCTGACCCAGCGGGTGACCGAAATGCCGGGCGTGTTCCGGGGCAAGGCCCCGCCCGCGGCCGTGCGCGGCCTCGCCGCGTGGACGGTCGGCGTACCGCTGACCACGCTGACCGGGCCGGCGGTGTCGAAACAGGTGTTCGCGCCCGATGCCGTGCCGATGGATTTCGGCACGCGCGGCGGGGGCCTCGCCGCGCTGCGCCCGTCGAGCTTCGAGGCGGGCGCCGTCGAGCTGCGCGACGCCAACCGCGCGCTGTCGACGATGATCCCGCGCTACGGTGCGATCAAACTGCCGGTCGTCATCCTCTATGGTCGCGACGACGAACTGCTCGACCCGCACAGCCAAGGCGACGTTACCGCCGGGGAAATTCCGGGCGCCGTGCTGACGAAGATCGGCGGCGGGCACATGATCCCGGTGACCCACCCGGCCGAAACCGCCGCGTGGCTGCGCACGGCGGCAGCGGCGTGAAGCGGCGGGCGCTGCTGCTCGCCGTCCTGCTCGGCGGGTGCAGCGCCTATGGCGACGGGATGGGCGATATCCTGCGCGGCACCGGCATCGCCGCGCGCGAGCCGACCTATGACGTGCCCTATGTCCCGACCCCCGAACCGGTGGTCGATGCGATGCTTGCCCTGGCGGAGGTCGGCCCCACCGACACGTTGATCGACCTCGGCTCGGGCGACGGCCGCATCGCCATCGCCGCTGCCCGCCTGGGTGCGAATGCGCGTGGCGTCGAGATCGACACGACATTGGTCGAGCGTGCGCGCCGCAATGCTGCGCTCCACGGGCTACAGGACCGCGCCCGCTTTTCCGCCGCCAACCTGTTCGACACGCCGCTGCGCGATGCCAGCGTGGTGACGATGTACCTGCTGCCGCGCATCAACATGGCGCTGCGTCCGCAGCTGTTGACCGAACTCCGCCCCGGCACGCGCATCGTCACCCATGCGTTCGATATGGGCGACTGGCAGGCGGACGAATGGGGCCTCGTCGCCGAACGCTCCATCTACCTCTACATCGTGCCGGCCGTCGCCGGCGGCAATTGGCGGATGACCCTGCCCGACGGGCGTTCGGGAGTGCTACACCTCGACCAGCGGTTCCAGTTCGTGACGGGCAGCTTCGACGGAAAGCTTGTCGCCGGCCGGCTGCGCGGCACCGAACTGGACGTCGTGATCGACGGCGCCAGCTACACCGGCTCGGTCGGTGAGGCAGCCATCACCGGCAAGGGCTGGCGCGCGACGCGGGTCGACTGACCACCCCTCGACGCGCCCGCCCCGCATCCCTAGGTGAGGCCCGATGGCGCTCGACCCGATCCCCGTATTGCAATCGACCTTCGGCTTTCCCGACTTTCGCGGCGTCCAGCGGCAGGTGGTCGACCGGGTGCTAGGCGGGCGGCGCACGCTGGCGGTGATGCCGACCGGTGCCGGCAAGTCGCTGACCTATCAGCTGCCGGCGCAGATGCTGCCGGGCACTTGCGTCGTCGTGTCGCCGCTGATCGCGCTGATGCACGACCAGCTGCGCGCCGCGACCGCCGTCGGCATCCGCGCTGCGACGCTGACCAGCGCCGACGACAACCGGGCCGAGACGCGCGGCCGGTTCCTCGATGGCGAGCTGGACCTGCTCTACGTCGCGCCCGAACGCGCATCGGGCAGCGATTTCCGCGAGTTGCTGTCGCGCGGCAACCTGTCGTTGTTCGCGATCGACGAGGCGCATTGCGTCAGCGAATGGGGCCACGACTTCCGCCCCGATTACCGCCTGCTGCGCCCGCTGTTCGACCAGTTTCCCGATGTGCCGCGCCTCGCACTCACCGCGACCGCCGACGCGCATACCCGCGCCGACATCCTCGAACAGCTGGGCATCCCGCAGGACGGGCTGATCGTCGCCGGGTTCGACCGGCCCAATATCCGCTACCATATCACCCCGCGCGATCAGGGCACGCGCCAGATCGCCGACGTCATCGCCGCCACCCCCGGCCCCGGCATCGTCTATGTCCAGTCGCGCGCCGGCACCGAAAAGCTGGCCGAGGCGCTGGCCAGGACCGGCCGCCCGGTCCGCGTCTATCATGCCGGACTCGACCCCGCCGTCCGCCAGCGCAACCAGCATGATTTCGTCGCGTCCGAAGACATGGTGATGGTCGCGACCATCGCCTTCGGCATGGGCATCGACAAGCCCGACGTGCGCTTCGTCGCCCATGCCGGGCTGCCGAAATCGATCGAGGCCTATTATCAGGAAACCGGCCGTGCGGGCCGCGACGGCGATCCGGCGGTGGCGCATCTGTTCTGGGGCGCCGACGACTTCGCCCGCGCCCGCCAGCGGATCGGCGAGGTCGAACCGGCGCGCCAGCCGGGCGAACGCCAGCGGCTGAATGCCCTGGGCGCGCTGGTCGAGACCGCCGGGTGCCGCCGCGCGATGCTGCTGCGCCATTTCGGCGAACAGCCGGGCGACTATTGCGGGAATTGCGACAATTGCCTGTCGCCGCCCAACGCGGTCGACGCGACCGAACTGGCGCAGAAATATCTGTCCGCCGTGTTCCGCACCGGGATGATGTTCGGCGCGACCTATATCGAACAGGTGCTGACCGGTCAGTCGACCGAACGCAGCCTGATGAACGGGCACGAACAGCTGTCGGTGTGGAACATCGTCGATGGCGACGACGTCGCGTTGCTCAAACCGGTCGGCCGCGCGCTGCAGCTGCGCGACGCATTGCGTGCCAACGATCATGGCGGGCTGGAATTCGGCCCCGCTGCGCGCGGGCTGCTGAAGGGCGGCGACACGCTGTCGATGATCGTGCCGCCCAAGCGCGAACGGCGCCGGCGCGGCGGCGGCTCCGCCACCCCCAACCCGACCGGCGATCCGCTGTTCGAGGCGCTGCGCGCCAAGCGCCGCGAACTGGCGCAGGAGGCCGGGGTGCCGCCCTATGTCATCTTCCACGATTCGGTGTTGCGCGAAATGGCGGCGGACCGGCCGCAGACGATCGGCGGCATGCGGCGGATCACCGGTGTGGGCGAGAAGAAGCTGCAAGCGTACGGGGACGCGTTCCTGAGCGTCATCAAGCAGCACTAAATTCCTCCCCACAACGTGAGGAGGGGGACCGCTCGCGCAGCGAGTGGTGGAGGGGGGAAGCGGCAAGCGCAACCTCTTTGGCCCTCGCCCCTCCACCAGCCTGCGGCTGGTCCCCCTCCCCACGTTGTGGGGAGGATTTGCTTGGGACGACCCGCCCCGCTATCTTCCCCCCATGCACATCCGCCGTATCGACGACCGCATTTCGGTCAGCCCGCAGATCACCGCCGACGATGTCGCGACGCTGAAGGCGCAAGGCTTCACCACCATCGTCAACAACCGCCCCGATGACGAGGAAGCGGGCCAGCCCGCCGGCGACGCGATCGCGGACGCGGCGGCAGCGGCGGGGCTGGCCTATCACGCGATCCCGATCACCCATGCCGGGTTCAGCCACCCGCAGTTGGACGCGATGGCGCAGATCCTCGAGCAGGCGGACGGCCCGATCCTCGCCTATTGCCGCTCGGGCACGCGGTCGTGCAATTTGTGGGCGCTCGCCAGCGCCAAGCAGGGTGGCGACCCCGCCCATCTGGTCGCCTCGGGCGGTGCCGCCGGCTACGACCTGTCGGGAATCCGCCCGACGCTGGACGCCCTCGCCCGGGGCTGACGGCGCGACAGACGTCCCCCGCCATTGGGCCCGTTGCCATACCCCGGCAACGACGCGGCCCAGCGCGGGGGAACGCCTGCATGGATAAGCGGCATCCGTTCCGACATGCTTAATCGGCGGTACGTTAACGCACTGAACCGCTCCGGTTTCTGGCGTTAACCAAATCGCAACCCCCAGCCGGCAATTTCGTGCCTGTACCAATGGGGGTTCTGAACATGGGCATTAGTCAGAAAGGCGCCCGCTTCCTCTCGGAAAGCCGGGTGGAAGACGCAAGCGCAAACAACAGCACGGCGTGGTTCGATCTCGGCATCTGCTATTCCAGCGGTACCGGCGGGGCGATGATCGACCTGGTCGAGGCACATAAATGGTTCAACCTCGCCGCCATGTCGGGCGTCGAGGAAGCGCAGGCATGGCGCGCGGAAATCGCCTGCGACATGACTCCGCGCCAGATCGCCGATGCGCAGAAAGCGGCGCGGGCGTTTTTGCAGGCGGGCGCGCGGCCGAACTGATCGGCGCCGCTGACGGGTCCGGCTGCGACGGTTGACGCCGTCCGAGCCGGGGGCAGGCAACTCGTCGGCGACAAGCGCGAGACATTCTTCCGTTCGTCACCCCGGGCTTGACCCGGGGTGACGGGAATGGCTGGGGTCGCGTCTGCGACAATAGTCCCGTGACCAGCACAGAGCCGGGGTCACCTTACCCTTCCCTTCCGTCATTCCCGCGAAGGCGGGAATCCATAAGCACCGACGCCCGGACCCGATCCGCAACGCTTGCGCCTATGGACTCCCGCCTACGCGGGAGTGACGATTAGGCCTTGGCCGCCGGCTTCTTCGCCGGAGCCTTCTTCGCAGGCGCCTTCTTGGCGGGTGCATCCTTCGCCGCCGCCTTCTTCGGCGCGGCCTTCTTGGCCGCCGGCTTCTTCTTGCCCTTGGCCGGCGCCGCCGCCGCGCGGTCGTCGATCAGCTGCGCGGCTTCCTCCAGCGTCAGCGCGTTCGGCTCGACCGACTTCGGGATCGTCGCATTGGTCGTGCCATCGGTAACATAGGGGCCATAGCGCCCCTCCATCAGCTTGATCTCAAGCTCGGTGCGCGGATGGTTGCCCAGCACCTTGAGCGGTTCCTTCGCCGCGCCGCGCGCCGGTCGCCCGCCGCCCGCCGCCGCCTCGGCCAGCTTCACCACCGCCGCGTTCATGCCGGTTTCGAACACGTCCGCCGTCGACTGCAACCGCGCGTACTTGCCGGCGTGCTTCAGATACGGGCCATAGCGCCCGATCGCCGCCTCGATCGGTTCGCCCGTCTCCGGATGGTTGCCGATGGTGCGCGGCAGGCTCAGCAGCTTCAGCGCCCATTCGAGGTTCAGTTCGCCGATATCCTTGGGGATCGACGCGCGCTTGGCGTCCTTGCCCTCGCCCAGCTGGATGTACGGCCCGAACCGCCCCGACTTGCGCTCGACCTCCAGCCCCGTTTCCGGGTCCTTGCCCAGCGATTCCGGTCCGGTATCGCCACCATCCTCGCCGCCCGGCTGCGCGAAGCGGCGAGTGTACTTGCACTCGGGATAGTTGGAGCAGGCGATGAACGCGCCGAACTTGCCGCCACGCAGTGCCAGGCGTCCCTCGCCGCAATTCGGGCACAGCCGCGGATCGGTCCCGTCCGCCTTTTCGGGGAACAGGTACGATCCCAGAAACTGATCGAGCTCGGCGGTGATCGCGCTCGGCTGCTGTTCCATCACCTCCGACGTGCGCGGCTTGAAATCGCGCCAGAAGGCCTCGAGCACCGCCTGCCATTCGGCCCGCCCGCCCGACACGTCGTCCAGCTCTTCTTCCAACCCCGCCGTGAAGTCGTAGCCGACATATTTCTCGAAGAAGCGTTCGAGGAACGCGGTCAGCAACCGCCCGGTCTCTTCCGCGAAAAACCGGTTCTTCTCGACGCGGACATAGCCGCGATCCTTCAGCACCTGGATGATCGAGGCATAGGTCGACGGACGACCGATCCCCAGTTCCTCCAGCCGCTTGACCAGCGACGCTTCCGAGAAACGCGGCGGCGGCTGGGTGAAATGCTGTTCGGCGACCACGTCCTTCTTGGCCGGCGCATCGCCCGAGCGCAGCAGCGGCAGGCGGCGCGAATCCTCGTCCGCCGCGTCGTCGCGCCCTTCCTCGTACAGCGCGAGATAGCCGGGGAAGAGCACGACCTGGCCGGTGGCGCGTAAGGCCGTCTGCCCGGTCTGGTCCTCCAGCTCGACGGCGGTCCGCTCCATCCGCGCCGACGCCATCTGGCTGGCCAGCGCCCGCTTCCAGATCAGGTCGTACAGGCGGGCATGATCGCCCGACCCGGCGCGATCCTTCGAAAAATCGGTCGGGCGGATCGCCTCGTGCGCTTCCTGCGCATTCTTGGCCTTGGTCTGGTACTGGCGCGGTTTGTCAGGGACGTAGCTGCCGTCATAGCGGTTGGCGATCGCCCCGCGCGCGGCATCGATCGCCGACCCGTCCATCTGCACGCCGTCGGTCCGCATGTACGTGATCGCACCGTCCTCATAGAGCGACTGCGCCACCCGCATCGTGTGGCTGGCCGAGAAGCCCAGCTTGCGCGCGGCTTCCTGCTGCAGGGTCGAGGTGGTGAAGGGCGGCGGTGGATTGCGCGTCGCGGGCTTCGTCTCGACATTGACGACCGTAAAGCGACCATCGACCACCGCCGCCTTCGCGACCTCGGCCGACCCGGCATCGCCCAGCGACAGCTTGTCGAGCTTCTTGCCCTTGAGTTTCACGAGGCGCGCGTCGAACGGCGTGCCGTCGGCCTCCATCTTGGCAATGACCGACCAATATTCCTGCGCGATGAAGGTTTCGATCTCGCGCTCGCGCTCGACCAGCAGCCTGAGCGCCACCGACTGCACCCGGCCCGCCGACTTGGCACCCGGCAGCTTGCGCCACAGCACCGGCGACAGGGTGAACCCGACCAGATAGTCGAGCGCCCGCCGCGCCCGGTACGCATCGATCAGATCGGTATCGAGGTCGCGCGGAGCCTTCATCGCTGCCAGGATCGCCGGCTTGGTGATCGCGTTGAACGTGACCCGCTCGACTTCCTTGGGCAGCGCGCGACGCTTCTTCAGCACCTCCTGCACATGCCAGCTGATCGCCTCTCCCTCACGGTCAGGGTCGGTGGCGAGGATCAGGCGGTCGGCGGTCTTGGCGAGGTCGGTGATCGCCTTCAGCTGCTTCGTCTTGTCGGCGTACGTCTCCCAATCCATCGCGAAGCCGTCGTCCGGGTTCACCGACCCGTCCTTGGGCGGCAGGTCGCGGACATGGCCATAGGAGGCGAGGACGCGGTAATCGGACCCCAGATATTTTTCGATGGTCTTCGCCTTGGCGGGCGATTCGACGATGACGAGCTGCATGATGTGGCGGTCGGTCCTTGTGCGTACGTACGCGAGAGTGGGGAGGCAGGCACCGCTACGTCAAGCCGCAGGTTTTTAATGCCGTATGACGATCACGCCGCCACGCGTGCGGCCCAATCGTCCAACGCCGCCCAACCCAACGCCATTGCGATATTTTCCCGATGGTCCGCAAAGCTGAACCGTTCCGGATCGATCCGTTCGCCCCGTACCACATCCCAGATCGGACTGTGTCCGGCGGGATCATAGCGTCGGAAAGGACGGTCATGATCGGCATGATCTGGCGTGAACGCATGGGATCGCCTGGCCTGACCGCGTCGAACCATTCGATGTCGTTCCCCTGTCGGACCGTCCGTGACACCCGTCGCGACCGAATGGGTCAGTACCCACAGTACGGTATCGTGCGGATCGATCCGATCGGAACCGATGATATTCCGAGTCAACGTCGCGACCGGCACGGTGTGTTCGATGTGAACCGTCTGGCCTAGCGCCTTGGTGCCGCATCGCTCAGCTTCGGGCAGCCCCATGAAGTCTTCGGTACGATACAGCGCACCCGAGCACAGCGTACCCCCGCCGGCCTGGTAGCCAAATCGATTATGGATGTGGCGGACGTCGATGTTGCGAATATCGTTACCGTGCAGCCGGACACATTGCGGCGTGCCGATCGTCCGGCGGATTCGCTCGCCCTCGCGCTGCCAGAACGCCCGAGCCCTGCGACCCTCCGCTCGTGCCAAATCAACCGTCATGCTATTCTCCAACCGTTCCGGCCAGCATGAGGGCGGGGCCCCAAACAAACGATCAAACGCTACGCCAAGCCGACCCGCCCCCCGGCGTGCCGCTCCAGCCGCCCGGCCAGCTCCAGTTCGAGCAGCACCGTCTGCACCACCATCGTCGGACAGCCCGACTGCCGCACCAGTTCGTCGACCGCCACTGGCACCGGTCCCAGCAGCCCGGCGATCCGCGCACGCTCCGCCTCGCTCGCGTCCGCCGCCACCGGCTCGGGCCGATAGCCCGATCCCGGCGAGCGCACCGCCCGCGCGTCGATCGGCCGCAGCATCTCCGCCACGTCCGCCGCATTCTGGACCAGGGTCGCGCCCTCGCGGATCAGCGCGTTGCACCCCTGCGCCCGCGGGTCGAGCGGCGATCCGGGCACCGCCATCACCTCGCGCCCCGCCTCCCCCGCCAGCCGGGCGGTGATCAGCGACCCGGACCGGGGTGCCGCCTCCACCACTACCGTCCCCAGCGACAGGCCGGCGATGATCCGGTTGCGCGACGGGAAATGGCGGGCCAGCGGCTGCGTCCCCGGCGGCTGTTCGGCGACCAGCAGCCCGCGCGTGGCGACGTCCTCCTGCAACGCGGCATTCTCCGGCGGGAACACCACGTCGATGCCGCTCGCGATCACCCCGATCGTGGCATGGCCGATCGCCCCCTGATGCACCGCCGTGTCGATCCCGCGCGCCAGTCCCGACACGACGACATAACCCGCCGCGCCCAGTTCCTCGGCCAGCCCGCGCGCGAAGCGGCACGCCGCCGCCGACGCGTTGCGCGCCCCGACCATCGCCACCGCCGGCCGCGCCAGCAGCGACAGCTCGCCCCGGACGATCAGCGCGGGCGGCGCGCTATCGATCTCCGCCAGCAGCGCGGGATAGTCCGGGTCGCCGAGCAGCAGGTATCGCCCACCCAGGGCGCGAACGGTCGCGATCTCGCGCCGCACGACGCTCTCGTCCGCGAGCGCCGGCGCCCGACCACCGCCCCGCGCCGCCAGCATCGGCAACGCCTCGATCGCCGCCACCGCATCGCCATAGCGTTCGATCAGCGCGCGAAACGTGACCGGGCCGATATTGGCCGACCGGATCAGCCGCAGCGCCGCGAACCGGGCGGCGTTCTGGTCGGCGGCGCCGGGTCGCTCGCCTACCGACCCTTCACCCACGCTTGCGGCCGATCCTCGGCTCCGTCCCCGCCACCAGCCGCTCGATATTCTCGCGATGCTTCCACAGCACGATCAGCGCGAGGCCGAGGAACAGCACCACCAGGTCGAACCGGCCGAGCGCCGCCGCCGCGACCGGCGCGGCGACCGCCGCCGCCATGCCCGCGACCGACGAAATGCGGATCGTCGCCAGCAACCCCAGCCACACGACCGCATAGACCAGCCCCGCCATCGGGCTGAGCGCCACCACGACGCCCATCATCGTCGCCACGCCCTTGCCACCCCGGAACCGCAGCCACAGCGGATAGCAATGGCCGACGAACGCCGCCGCACCCGCGACCAGTTCCTCACCCGGAAACCACGCCGCGACGATCCACACCGCCGCCGCGCCCTTCAACAGGTCGAGCAGCAGCGTCGCCGCCGCCAGCCCCTTGCGCCCGGTACGCAGCACGTTGGTCGCGCCGATATTGCCCGACCCGATGGAGCGCAGATCGCCCGCCCCGGCGATCCGCGTGAGCAAAATGCCCCACGGGATCGATCCGAGCAGATAGCCGATCAGCAACGCCGCCACCGGCGGGAACCAGAGAATTTCGCTCGGCAGGATCGCCCCCGTGTAACTTGCCGTCTGTGCCATGCAGGGTAAGGGGTTCGGCGGCGGCTTGCAACGCGGCGAGCGGCGGCTACGGGACCATCCATGACCGAAACGGCGCAACCGATCCTGTTCTTCGATTCGGGCGTCGGCGGCCTGTCGGTCGTGGCGCCCACCCGTGCCCTGCTGCCGACCGCGCCGATCGTCTATGCCGCCGACTCGGCGGGCTTCCCCTATGGCACCCGGACCGAGGGCGAAATCGCCGCGCGGGTGCCCGCGCTGCTCGGCCGGCTGGTCGAGCGCTATCGCCCGCGCCTCGTCGTCATCGCCTGCAACACCGCCTCGACCATCGCGCTGCCGGTGGTGCGCGCCGCGCTCGACGTGCCGGTCGTCGGCACCGTGCCCGCGATCAAGGTCGCGGCGGGGTTGAGCGGCACCCGAGTGATCGGCGTGCTGGGCACGCAGGCCACGGTGCGCCAGCCCTATGTCGACGACCTCGCCACCCGCTTCGCCGCCGATTGCACCGTGCTGCGCCACGGATCGGCGGCGCTGGTCGAACTGGCGGAGGGCGCGCTGGCCGGCACCCCGCCCCCGCGCGACGCCATCGCGCGCGAACTGGCCGGGCTGTTCGATCAACCGGGCGGCGACCGGATCGACGTCATCGTCAACGCCTGCACCCATTTCCCCCTGCTGGCCGACGCGATGCTGGCCGTCGCGCCGCATATCGCGTTCGTCGATGGCGGCCCCGGCATCGCCCGGCGCATCGTCGCGCTGACGCAGGGACAGGCGTTCCCCGCGACTCCGGTTCCCGGCCGGCTCGTCTTCACCAGGCTTGGCGAGCGCGAACGCACCATCGCGGCGGGGCTGGAGTCGCAGGGCTTCGCTTCGGTCGAGGCGCTGTAGACCTGTTCTGGTCCGTCGCCCCAGCGAAGGCTGGGGCCTTCTGCGGCGAGGCGCGCGCTTCGTCGCCGGGAGATCCCAGCCTTCGCTGGGATGACGAAGGAGAAAAACCGCCCCCCTTGGACAATATGTCCAACCCCGCCGATCACCATAACCGCTTTTATCCGCTGGAAACGGGCCGCCCCAACAGGTACACCCCCGCCCCATGAGCATCGACGCAGTTCCGGCCCGCTCGGTCGATTACAACCGTGTCTTCGCACAGGCGATCGACCGCCTGCACGAGGAAGGGCGCTACCGCGTCTTCATCGACATCCTGCGCAACAAGGGGCAATTCCCCAATGCGCGCTGCTTCGCCGGGCATAACGGGCCGAAGCCGATCACCGTATGGTGCTCGAACGACTATCTGGCGATGGGCCAGCATCCCGCTGTCATCGCCGCGATGGAGGAAGCGCTGCACGATGTCGGCGCAGGGTCGGGCGGCACCCGCAATATCGGCGGCAACACCCACTATCACATCGATCTCGAAGGCGAACTGGCCGACCTGCACGACAAGGAAGCGGCACTGCTGTTCACGTCGGGCTATGTCTCGAACGAAGCGACGCTGTCGACGCTGGCGCGCATCCTGCCCGGCTGCATCGTCTTTTCCGACGAACTGAACCACGCGTCGATGATCGCCGGCATCCGCCATTCGGGCTGCGAAAAGCGGGTGTTCCGCCACAACGACCTGGCGCATCTCGAGGAACTGCTCGCCGCCGAAGACCCGGCGGTGCCCAAGCTGATCGCGTTCGAAAGCGTCTATTCGATGGACGGTGACGTCGCGCCGATCCACGCGATCTGCGACCTTGCCGACAAATACAACGCGCTGACCTATCTCGACGAGGTCCATGCCGTCGGCATGTACGGGGCGCGCGGCGGCGGCATTTCCGAACGCGACGAAGCTGCATCGCGCCTGACGATCATCGAAGGGACGCTGGGCAAGGCGTTCGGCGTGATGGGCGGCTATATCGCCGCCGACCGCACCGTCATCGACGTCATCCGCTCCTATGCGCCGGGCTTCATCTTCACGACCTCGCTGTCGCCGGTGCTGGTCGCAGGCGCCTTGGCCAGCGTCCGCCACCTGAAGGCATCGCCCGCCGAGCGCGACGGGCAACAGGCCGCCGCCGCGATGCTGAAGGTGCTGTTCGCCGAAGCCGGGCTGCCGGTGATGGACACCACCACCCATATCGTGCCGCTGATGGTCGGCGATCCGGTCAAGGCCAAGCGGATCAGCGACATATTGCTCCGCGAATATGGCGTGTACGTGCAGCCGATCAATTACCCGACCGTCCCGCGCGGCACCGAACGGTTGCGCTTCACCCCCGGCCCGGCGCATGACGAGGCGATGATGCGTGAACTCACCGCCGCGCTGGTCGAAATCTGGGGCCGCCTCGAACTGAAGAAAGCCGCGTAACAATCCTCCCCGGCACGGGGAGGGGGCCAGCGAAGCTGGTGGCGGGGGCGGTCGGCATACGTAGCGGTTGCGTTGCGGGGCCATCTCCCTCCACCATCGCCTCCGGCGACGGTTCCCCTCCCCGTACCGGGGAGGATTCGTCCCTACACCGCGACCCGGTTACCCCCCGACAGCATCGCCCCCTGCAGCTTCGCGCGGGCCTCCTCGATCACCCATTCGATGTCGTTGCCCTGATCGGACACCATCGCCGCCGATGCGGTGACGGTGCCGATCGCCTCGCCCGACTCGCGCAGCTTGAACTTGCGCCGCTCCAGCAATTGCAGCGCCTCCTCCGCCCGCGCGCGCACCGCGGTCATCGTCTGCCCCGGAATGGCGACGATGAACTCGTTACCGGCCCAGCGGATCGCCTCATGTTCGGGAAAGGTATTGGCCAATTTGCTGGCAAAGGCGTTCAGGATGTTGTCGCCGACCGAATTGCCATATTCGCGGTTGATCCCGACCAGCCGGTCGATCCCGAACATCAGCAGGACATAACGCTGGTCGCCCGTCGCGACCTGGTCCAGCACGCGCCGCGCGCCGGTCTGGTTCAGCGCCTTGGTCAATTCGTCATGCTCGGCATCGACCACGCCGACGCCGCCCGCCTCGATCCGCGCCGTCAGGGCCGCCACCTGTTCGCGCAGCGCGGCCAGGCCCTGCTCGGTCGTGCTCAACCGCTCCGCGACCGACGGATCGGGCGCCGCCACGCCGCCATTCCTCGCCCAATCGGCGATACCGGACGCATGGACCTTCGCCAATTCGGCGAACTTCGCATCGGTCAGTTGCGCGTCATCGACCGCGGCAACGACCTCTTCGTACAACGGATGGTACGATCTGGACAGATGAACGAGCGCGGTCTGATAATTGACCGCGCTCGGTTCAAGTCGATGATATTGCAAAAAGGCCAGCGCATTGCGTGCCTGATCGAATTCTATCCGCATGAACACACCGATATCGGGGGTTATTTGCCTCTTAAATCAGCGAACTACACGCAAAATACGGCAAGTTCGTTAATGCGCGCGACTCATGACTGAGCCAGCAGCCCCGCGCATAGCGTCAGCGCCGCCAGACCGACCGACAACGGCACGCGCAGCCGCATCCACCACGGCGGAACATGGCCTGCGCGCACCAGCGCCATATCGACCAGCAGCGATCCGAGCAGCCCGGCGGCGACGATCGCCGCGCCCGACAGGACCGAGGTGAACAGCACCGCGCCCGCCGCCAGCGCGACCAGCGACGGCACCACCGCGATCGCCAGCCACAGCGTCAGCGCCGCCCCGCTCAGCCGCGCCGCCGCCGCGCCCCACCACATGCCGCCCAGGAAGCTCAGGATCAGCGCGGCGTAGAACAGCCCCAGCGCATTGGCCGCGCCGCCCTTGGCCGGGTCGAGCAACCGCCAGGCGATGCCGATGGCCGGCGGCAGCAACCCGGCATAGCCCAGCGCCAGCGCCGCCACCGGCGGCCGCGCCCGGATCGGGGTCGATGCGGCCATGGGATCAGTCACGGCAATAGCCTTCGCTCGGCTTGACGGTCAGGCAGTCCTTCTTGCCCGCCAGCCATTTAAGGCCGGTGGCATCGCCGTCGCTCGGCCGCAGCAGCAGCGTTTCGCCGCCGCGCTGGAACCGGATGCCTTCGGGCGTGATCGTGCCGGTATAGGTGCCCTTGTTGTCGAGGTCGTACTGCATCTCCAGCTTGACCTCGCCCTGCGCCGGTTCGGTGACGTTCAGGTACATACCCTCCACCCCGATCCAGCGGCCGAGATAATGGTTGGCGCCCAGCGTCGCGGTGGCGGTGGCGGTCGGCGTCGGGGTCGGGGTCGGGCTGGGTGCGCGCGGCGGCACCGGGGCGGGCAGCGGCGTCGCGGCGCTGTTCTCGATCTCGGCCTGGGTCGCGGCCCCTTCGCTGCGTCGCTCGTCGGCGCCGCACGCGCTCAACGCCAAAGCCGCTACGATGATCGTTCCACGCATCCCTTCATCCTTTCCTGCCTGTCGTTGGACACAGCCTAGCGCTGCCGTATCCCGACCGCTAGAAGCGGCGCCATGGCCCGCATCGCACTCGCATCCGACCACGCCGCCCTGACGCTCAAGGCAGAACTCGCCACTTGGTTGCACGACCAGGGGCACGAAGTCGCCGATCTGGGGCCGCACGACACGACCAGCGTCGATTATCCCGACTATGGCTACAAGCTCGCTCAAGCGGTTAGCGGCGGCGAGGCCGATTTCGGCGTCGCCTTGTGTGGATCGGGTATCGGCATCTCGATCGCGGTCAATCGCGTGGCCGGCTGCCGCTGCGCGCTCGTGTCCGAACCGCTGTCGGCGTCGCTGGCGCGCGAACATAACGATGCGAACGTCATCGCGATGGGCGCCCGGCTGATCGGCGCCGAGATGGCGAAGGCCTGCCTCACCGCCTTCCTCGCCACCCCGTTCGGCGGCGACCGCCACCAGCGCCGCGTCGACAAGCTCGGCAATCCGCCGGCCTGATCGGGCGTCGACGACCGCCTCTTACCGTCACCCCGGGCTTGACCCGGGGTCCCGCTTCTTCTCGACGGCAGTAAAAAGCGGGACCCCGGATCAAGTCCGGGGTGACGACGGATAGGGAAGCGCGGAACACCGCCGAAACCCGATTCCCCGGGTGGCAATTCGATGACACCCGGACAAAGGGTCCAAACGTCATCAGAACAAGGATCGTGATCGATCAAGGAAGGTCATCTACAAGAAGCGCAGCGTAGTCGCGTAGCCGACGCTACGCGCAAGCAAGCGACGCGGTGGATGACCTTCCTTGATCGACCGCGGAGCGGCGGGCGGATTTTGCTGCCAAGCGGCGTCGCGCGTCGGTCACGATGCTGGAGCATCGCTCCGCTCCTTGCTCCTTGCCTGGCAGCAAAATCCGCTCCGTCACGACCTTGTTCTGATGACGTTTGGACCCTAAAGCGCGCGCGACCTCTTTCTCAGCGGGAGCCGCGCCCCATGACCGACCAGTTCCGCCCCGACGGTTTCTTCGAAACCAGCCTCGCCGATGCCGACCCCGCCGTGTTCGCCGGCGTCACCCACGAACTGGAGCGCGAGCGCTACCAGATCGAGCTGATCGCGTCGGAAAACATCGTGTCGAAGGCGGTGCTTGAGGCGCAAGGCTCGGTCTTCACCAACAAGTACGCCGAGGGCTATCCCGGCAAGCGTTACTATCAGGGCTGCCACCCCTCGGACGAGGTCGAGCAGCTGGCGATCGACCGCGCCAAGCAGCTGTTCGGCTGCGGCTTCGTCAACGTCCAACCGCATTCGGGTGCGCAGGCGAACGGCGCGGTGATGCTGGCGCTGACCAAGCCCGGCGACACGATCATGGGCATGAGCCTCGACGCCGGCGGTCACCTGACGCATGGTGCCAAGGCGGCGATGTCGGGCAAGTGGTTCAACGCGGTCCAGTACGGCGTCGACCGCGAGACGCACCTGATCGATTACGATCAGGTCGCGGCGCTCGCCCGCGAACACCGTCCGACGCTCATCATCGCCGGCGGTTCGGCCTATCCGCGCCATATCGACTTCGCCAAGTTCCGCGCGATCGCCGATGAAGTCGGCGCCAAGTTCATGGTCGACATGGCGCATTTCGCCGGCATCGTCGCTGCGGGCCTGCACCCGACCCCGTTCGGCCATGCCGATGTTGTCACCACCACCACGCACAAGACGCTGCGCGGCCCGCGCGGCGGCATGGTGCTGACCAACGACGAAGCCATCGCCAAGAAGATCAACTCGGCGGTGTTCCCGGGGCTGCAGGGTGGCCCGCTGATGCACGTGATCGCGGCCAAGGCGGTCGCGTTCGGCGAAGCGCTGCGGCCTGAGTTCAAGGACTATATCCGCGCCGTCGTCGAAAATGCGCAGGTGCTGGCCGCCACCCTCAAGGATCGCGGTGCGAACATCGTCGCGGGCGGCACCGACACCCACCTCGCGCTGATCGACCTCACCCCGCTTGGCGTCACCGGCAAGGATGCCGACGAAGCGCTGGAGCGTGCGGCGATCACTTGCAACAAGAACGGCATCCCGTTCGATCCCCTCCCCCCGGTCAAGACCAGCGGCATCCGCGTCGGGTCGCCCGCCGGCACCACCCGCGGCTTCGGCAAGGCCGAATTCGCCGAGATCGGCCACATGGTCGCCGACGTGCTCGACGGCCTGCGCAACAAGGGCGAGGCCGGGGACCCTGCCGTCGAGGCGGACGTTAAGGCACGGGTTCGGGCGCTGTGCGAGCGGTTCCCGATCTATCCGGGTCTGTAAGGAGTTCGAAAGATGCAGGACAAGTCGGTCGGCAAGAGCATGGCGAAATGGGGTGCTCTGGGCGCAGTGATCGCGATTCCGGTTCCCTTTGTCGGTCCGCTGATCGGCGCCGCCGCCGGCGCCGGCTATGCTTATTACAAGGCGAACAAGAAGCCGCGCTACTGACGCGGCACCCCGCCCGCGCCGCCAAATGGTGGCGCGGGCGGTTTTTCCAGGAAGATCGATGCGCTGTCCCTTCTGCGCCCATGAAGACAGTCAGGTAAAAGACAGCCGCCCCAGCGACGACGGCGCCGCCATCCGCCGCCGCCGACAATGTTCGGGCTGCGGCGCGCGCTTCACCACCTTCGAACGCATCCAGCTGCGCGACCTGACCGTCGTGAAGTCCGGCGACCGCCGCCAGGCCTTCGACCGCGACAAGCTGCTCCGCTCGGTCGCCACCGCCTGTCGCAAGCGGCCGATCACCCCGGCACAGGTCGAACGGCTGGTGTCAGGCATACAGCGGCAACTGGAGACCACCGGCGACAGCGAAGTCCCCTCGGGCCGGATTGGCGAACTGGTGATGGAAGGGCTGCAGGGTCTCGATCCCGTCGCGTACATCCGCTTCGCCAGCGTCTACAAGGACTTCCGCGAGGCGAAGGATTTCGAGGAATTTGCGGGCACGGTCGGGGATGCGGCAAAGGGGTAACCCCCTGCCCTGCCCCTGCCCCTGCCCCTGCCCCTGCCCACTCCGTTCAGTTCGAGCAGCTTCGAGCCTGTCGAGAAGAGGGGTAGGTCGCTTGGGGCACCCCCTTCCCCCCATCCGGTTCGGGCAGTAGGACATCAGCCTTCCCGCCACCGTTCGTCCTGAGTAGCGGCTGAGCGAAGTCGAAGACGCGTATCGAAGGACCGCCATGAGTTTCGCCACGTACATGCTCCATTGCGCCGACGGAAAATATTATGTCGGGCATACGGACGATCTGGAACGGCGGATCGCACAGCATCAGTCCGGCGAAATTCCGGGTTTTACTGCCAGCCGGCTGCCCGTCGAACTGGTCTGGAGCGAGAGCTTCCCCACGCGCGAGGAAGCAGTCGCCGCCGAAACCCGCCTGAAGGGATGGTCGCGTGCGAAGAAAAAAGCGCTGATAGGTGCCGATTGGGCTACCGTCAGCGCGCTTGCCCGCAAGTCCTTCGATACGGGTCTTCGACAGGCTCAGCCCCTACTCAGGACAAACGGCGAGAAAGCCGAAGATGTCGGGAAGCCACCCGTCATCGTCCTCGTCCGCCCGCAACTCGGCCAGAATATCGGCAAGGCCGCGCGCGCCATGCTGAACTTCGGCCTCGTCGAAATGCGCCTCGTCGCCCCGCGCGACGGCTGGCCCAATCCCGAAGCCGGCCCCGCCGCCAGCGGCGCCGACCAGGTGCTGCGTGACGCCACCGTCTACGACACCGTCGCCGAAGCGGTCGCCGACTGCGCGCATGTCTACGCCACCACCGTCCGCAAGCGCGGCATCACCAAGCCGGTCGTCACCCCAGAAGCCGCCGCGCAGGCGATCCGCGCCGAACCGGGCCGCTCGGCGATCCTGTTCGGCCCCGAACGCTCCGGCCTCGAAACCGACGACGTCGCGCTGGCCCGCACCATCCTGACCGTACCGATCAACCCCGAATTCGGCTCGCTCAACCTCGCCCAGGCGGTGATCCTCGTCGCGTACGAATGGTCGAAGGGCGAAGGGCTGGCCAGCCCGCCGACCGTCGACCTGGGCGCCCCCGCCCCGCACCAGGAGTTGGAGGGCATGATCGGCCAGCTCGACGACATGCTGGAAGCCGCGCGCTTCTTCTATCCCCCCGAACGCGCGGCGACCTCGCGCCGGACGCTCAGGACGCTGCTGACGAAGGCCGGCTGGACGTCGCAGGAAGTGCGGACGATGCGCGGGGTGCTGTCGGCGCTGGATGGGGCGAAACGGCGGCGATAATACTCGAAATCCGTTCGGTTCGAGCAGGTTCGAGCTTGTCGAGAAGCGTCCGTCGAGAACGCGCCGCTTGGGGCACCCCCTTCTCGACTACGGTTCTCGACAGGCTCGAACCTGCGCTCGAAGCAAACGGAGTAGGGAATGGGAAAGGACCTACCCCCGCATAGCGTCGAACCGCGCCAACTCATACGCGATCGACCCCTCGACCAGCCGCTCCCACAGCTCCGCCACGACATCCTCCGGCACGCCCATCGCGACCGCCGCCGCCCGCGCGTTCGCAATGACCTCAGCCTTGCGCCCCTCGTCCCGCACCGCCTCGCGCCCCGGCTTGATCCGCGCCGCCGCGTCCATATAGGCAAAGCGCCGGGCCAGCAGCGCGACCAGTTCGCGGTCGAGGGCGTCCACGCCGGCGCGGACTTCGGTCATGGTGGTGCACTGGGGGCCGGGAAGGATCGTCATGGCCGAATGCTGTGGCGTGCCACGCCCGCCCTGTCCAGCTTGACTCCTTGCACGCACCCGGCTAACCGCGCCGCTTCGCAATTCGGCCCCGCATTCCCGGTGAAGCGGTGGCCCCGACCCAGGTCGGAGGCGAAGACCGGGAGCCGCGATCGTCCCCGGACGGTCAAACGTCATACCAGATTGCATTGGAAATACCCATGTCGAAGCGCTCCAGCGCCAAGTACAAGCTCGATCGCCGCCTTGGCGAGAATATCTGGGGTCGTCCCAAGAGCCCGGTGAACAAGCGTGAATATGGCCCCGGCCAGCACGGTCAGCGTCGCAAGGGCAAGATGTCGGACTTCGGCATCCAGCTGCGCGCGAAGCAGAAGCTGAAGGGCTATTACGGCGACGTCACCGAAAAGCAGTTCAAGCGCACCTATGAAGAAGCGTCGCGCATGAAGGGCGACACCGGTCAGAACCTGATCGGCCTGCTCGAACAGCGCCTCGACATGATCGTGTACCGTGCGAAGTTCGCGCCGACCGTGTTCGCCGCGCGCCAGCTGGTCAGCCACGGCCACGTCCGCGTCAACGGCGTGAAGTGCAACATCGCGTCGCGCCGCTGCTATGTCGGCGACGAAATCTCGCTGGGCACCAAGGCGCAGGAAATGGCGCTGGTCCTCGAAGCGCAGACCCTCGCCGAGCGTGACGTGCCCGAGTACATCGGCACCGACGGCACCAAGGTCACCTTCACCCGCGTTCCGACGCTGGACGAAGTGCCCTATCCGGTGAAGATGGAACCGAACCTGGTGGTGGAATTCTACTCGCGCTGACGTCGCGCTGAGCCAAGGTCCAGCAAAGCTGGACCAAGGCACCACCTCAGCGCGACCGGCCGGCGGGGCCGAGGCCCCGACCGACGGGTTTCGAGGTGCGGAATGCCCCGCATTCCGCAGACCATGCCGGGGGCATGGTCGACCTCGAAGCCGGCTTCGCCCATGGCGCTGGCAGAAAAAAAGGGCGGCCCCGCAAGAGGCCGCCCTTTCTGCGTCTGCGCACCGCGCTCGGCGTCCCGGTACAGGCCGAACAGGACAAAAGGCTGGCCGGCATGCAGGCCCAATAACCACTTTCCTACAACGCGCCGGCACGACACGATCGCACCGGGCTCGTCTACCCGACGCTCTTTGACATCGCCGCCATACAACCGAAGCCGATACGGTCGGCAATTCGGCACTACCTCCCGTCACCCTGGGCTCGACCCGGGGTCCCGCTTCTCTCCAACGGCAGCGGGATCAGCGGGACCCCGGATCGAGCCCGGGGTGACGACGATGTTCGCGGTGCGCGTCCCGACCTGGAGCATCGCCCGCCTGTCGCTCCGGCGCGCCTGATGCGAACACGCGACGAAAACGCGGCGAGTGTGAACTTAGTGAACTTTGACCCACGCCGCGGCCTGCCGGTCAGCAGACCCCGCCCCCGAACCGAACGCCACGCAACTACGTCACTAGTGTGAACTTAGTGAACTTTGGACCGCCGCTACAGCCCGCTCGCCCGCAGCTGCGCCCGCAAATTGGCCCGCGTCGCCTCGTCCACCGGCGGCAATTCGCGCGCCGCCTTGCCCCGGCGCAGCCGTGCCCGGTCGCGCTCGCTGGGCGACACCACCCGCACGCGAACCGGGACTACACCCTGCCCGCGCGCGCCCAGCGCCTCGGCGGCACCCTTCGACAGGTCGAGGATTCGCCGCCGCCCGGCAAACGGCCCGCGATCGTTGACTCGCACCAATATCCGCCGCCCGGTGTCGAGCGCGGTCACCTCGACATAGCTCGGCAGCGGCAGCGTGGTGTGCGCCGCGCTCACCCCGCCCGGCCGGAACCGCTCGCCATTGGCCGTCCGCCTGCCCGACTCGCTGCCATACCAGCTGGCCAGCCCCAGCATGTCGTAGCTCGGATCGACCGCCGGGACATAGGTCGTCCCCCGCACCCGGTACGGCGCGCCGATCTTGACCGCCGCATCGCTGACCGGCCGATAGTCGCCGCCGGCACACCCCGAGAGCGCCGCCGCCAGCAGAACCCAGCCGTGCTTCATCGCCGGATGGCGACCGGTGGCGGCGACGGCATCTGGGCATGCGGCACGACCATGCCGTCCTCGCGCACCATCCGCTCACCCTCGCAACGGAACCGCAACACCCGCATCGGCTGCGTCCAGGGGCCAAGGATCGTCAGTTCATCCTCCCGCATCATCGTGATCCCGCTCGCCGCCGGATAACGCCGCGCCGCCCGCGTCGCGATGGCGGTCAGCCGCGCCCGGCACGTTGCGGCATCGGCCAGCACGGGTTCGCCGCCGAACACGCCCTTGCCACCGACGAATGCCGATGCGTGCGGCAACGCCTCGATCGGCAGCGCCAGCGGCTTGCCCGTCGGCAGGAACATCATCTGCCCCGTACCGCCCGGCCGGACCGGCGGCGAATAGATCGCGGTCATCGGCACCCCGCCGTCCCCCGTCGCACATCCGCCCAGCACCAGCATGGCGATCGTGAAAATCCTGCGCATCTGTCCTCCCTTCCGCCCGATCGTGCGAACGATAGCCCCGGCGGCCCCTTGCCGATACCCATCCCCGCCCGCTACGCCGCACGCGATAAGGAGACGCCCCATGAAGACCCGCGCCGCCGTCGCTTTCGAAGCGAAGCGCCCCCTCGAAATCGTCGAGCTCGACCTCGAAGGCCCGAAGCCCGGCGAGGTACTGATCGAGATCATGGCGACCGGCATTTGCCATACCGACGCCTACACGCTCGACGGGCTGGATTCGGAAGGCATCTTCCCCAGCGTGCTGGGCCATGAGGGCGCGGGCATCGTTCGCGAAGTCGGCGCCGGCGTGACCAGTGTCTCGGTCGGCGACCACGTCATTCCACTCTACACCCCCGAATGCCGCCAGTGTAAGTCGTGCCTGTCGGGCAAGACCAACCTGTGCACCGCAATCCGCGCGACGCAGGGCAAGGGGCTGATGCCCGACGGCACGACCCGCTTCAGCTACAAGGGGCAGCCGATCTACCATTATATGGGCTGCTCGACCTTCTCGAACTTCACCGTCCTGCCCGAGATCGCGGTCGCGAAGATCCGCGAGGACGCGCCGTTCCAGACCAGCTGCTATGTCGGCTGCGGCGTCACCACCGGCGTCGGCGCGGTGGTCAACACCGCCAAGGTCGCACCGGGCGACAATATCATCGTCTTCGGCCTGGGCGGTATCGGGCTGAACGTGCTGCAGGGCGCGAAGATGGCCGGCGCGAACATGATCGTCGGCGTCGACATCAACCCCGACCGCGAGGAATGGGGCCGTCGCTTCGGCATGACCCATTTCGTGAACCCGAAGGACGTATCCGGCGACCTCGTCCAGCACCTCGTCGCGCTGACCGATGGTGGGGCGGACTATACGTTCGATTGCACCGGCAATACCGACGTCATGCGCCAGGCGTTGGAGGCGTGCCATCGTGGCTGGGGCACCAGCATCATCATCGGCGTGGCCGAAGCGGGCAAGGAGATCGCCACCCGCCCGTTCCAGCTGGTCACGGGGCGCAACTGGCGCGGCACCGCGTTCGGCGGGGCGAAGGGCCGCACCGACGTGCCGAAGATCGTCGACTGGTACATGAACGGCAAGATCGAGATCGACCCGATGATCACCCATGTCCTGTCGTTAGAGGAAATCAACAAGGGCTTCGACCTGATGCATGCCGGGGAAAGCATCCGCTCGGTCGTCGTCTACTGATCCAAATCGTTTTGACAGGTGAAATTTCTTCGCGAGTATATGCGGAGAGAGGATAGGCGATGATGCACGGGCTGGTCCCCGCCAAGCTGGGTTTTGGCGGGGCCGCGATCGGGAACCTGTATCGGCCGGTCGGTGATGACGCCGCCCGTGCCACGATCGACGCCGCATGGGATCGGGGCATTCGGTGCTTCGACACCGCGCCGCATTACGGCTTCGGCCTGTCCGAACGGCGGCTGGGCAATGCGCTGGCCGCGCTCGACCCCGATGGGCAGGCATTCGTTTCGACCAAGGTCGGCCGGGTGCTGCGCCCGGCCCCCGACCGCGACCTGTCCGCCGAGCGACAGGGGTTCGTCTCCCCCGAACCGGTCGAAAGCGCGTTCGACTATTCGCGCGCCGGCGTGCTCGCCTCGTTCGACGCCAGCCGCGACCGGCTGCGCCGCGACCGGATCGACCTGTTGCTGGCGCATGATCTGGGCGCGCTGACCCATGGCGCCGACGCGGCGGCGCAGATGGCGACCTTCCTCGACGGCGGCTATCCGGCGATGCGCAGCCTGCGCGATTCCGGCGTAGTCGGCGCGATCGGCATCGGGGTGAACGAGATCGCGGTGTGCGAGGAGCTGCTCGACCGGATCGAACTGGACGTCATCCTGCTCGCCGGACGCTACACGCTGCTCGAACAGGCCGCGCTCGACACGCTGCTGCCGCGCTGTGCGGCCAAGGGCGTGCAGGTGATCGTCGGCGGCCCCTATAATTCGGGTATCCTCGCCTCGGGCGCCGGGCCGGATGCGCGCTACAATTACGAGGCGCCGCCCGCCGACGTCACCCGCCGGGTCGACGCCATCGCCGCGATCTGTGCGCGCCATGCGGTCCCGATGGCCGCCGCCGCGCTGCAATTCCCGATGGCGCATCCGGTCGTGACGGCGGTGATCCCCGGCATGGCGGACGCGGACGAGGTGGCGCAGGCGACGACGCTGGCGACAATGCCGCTGCCGGCCGCGCTATGGACCGACCTGATCGACGCCGGCCTGATCCGCGCCGACGCCCCCATCCCTACGGAGACCGCATGACCCGCCTGTCTGGCAAGACCGCCATCGTCACCGCCGCGGCGCAGGGCATCGGCCGCGCTGCCGCCGAACTGTTCGTCCGCGAAGGCGCCCGCGTCCTCGCACTGGACATCAACGCCGACGCGCTGGCGACGCTGGAGGGCTGCGAGGCGCATGCCGTCGACCTGATGGACGGCCAGGCGATCAAGGACTTTGCCGAGCAGGTCGGCGCGGTCGACGTCCTGTTCAACTGCGCGGGCTTCGTCCATGCCGGCACGATCCTGACGACCGAGGAAGTCGATTGGGACTTCAGCTTCGACCTGAACGTCCGCTCGCAATATCGCCTGATCCGCGCGCTGCTGCCGGCCATGATCGCGAACGGTGGCGGATCGATCGTCAACATGTCCTCGGTCGCCAGCCATGTGATCGCGGTGCCGAACCGCTTCGTCTATACCGCGTCGAAGGCGGCGGTAATCGGCCTCACCAAATCGGTCGCGCTCGATTTCGTGGGGTCTGGTATCCGCTGCAACGCGATCTGCCCCGGCACGGTCCAGTCGCCCTCGCTCGAAGAACGCATGGCCGCGACCGGCGATGCGGAGGCCGCCCGCGCCGCGTTTACCGCGCGCCAGCCGATGGGGCGGCTCGGCCGTGCCGAGGAGATTGCCGAGTTGGCGCTGTACCTCGCCTCCGACGCATCGTCCTACACCACCGGCGCGGTCCATGTGATCGACGGCGGCTGGTCGAACGCATGATCCGCGTCCTGACCCTCGACCTGGTCGACGATGCGGCGGCAATCGCGGAGTATGAACGCTGGCACCAGCCCGGCAACGTGCCCGCGCCCGTGCTGGCCGCGATCCGCGCTTCGGGGGTTCAGGAGATGGAGATTTTCCGCACCGGTACGCGCCTCGTAATGACGATGACCATCGCCCCCGATTTCGATCCCGCGGCCAAGGCGAATGCCGACGCCGCCGATCCAGAGGTCGCGGCATGGGAGGCGCGGATGGGCCGGTTCCAACGCGCGCTGCCAGCCGCGCCGGACGGCAGCCGCTGGACGCCGATGACGCCGATCTTCGCCCTGAGCGACCATCCATGATGCCCCCCGCCGCCCCGCCCGCCGCCGCCGACACCGGGACCGGGACCGGGACCGGGCGGCGCTTCGTGATGCCGGGCTATGCCGCCGGCTTCGCGGTGGTGGTCAGCCTGTTCTTCCTCTGGGCGGTCGCCAATAATTTCAACGACCTGCTGATCCGCCAATTCCAGAAGGCATTGGACCTCAATCGCGCGCAGGCGGGCCTCGTCCAGTTCGCCTTCTATATCGGCTATTTCGTGATGGCGCTGCCCGCCGGGCTGGTGCTGCGCCGCTTCGGCTATCGCGCGGGCATCCTCGCGGGGCTCGGCTTCTACGCGGTCGGCGCGTTGCTTTTCTATCCGGCGGCGGAGGTCCGCGAATATGCCGCGTTCCTGGGCGCGCTGTTCGTCATCGCCTCGGGCGCGGCGTTCCTCGAAACCGCCGCCAACCCCTATATCGTCGCGTTCGGCGATCCGGCGCGTGCCGAACAGCGGCTGAACCTCGCGCAGGCGTTCAACGGCCTCGGCGGCGCGATCGCCCCGGTCATCGGCGCCCGCTTCATCTTCTCGGGCGTCGAGCATGACAGCGCGACCCTCGACGCCATGTCTCCCGCCGCCCTTGCCGCCTATCGCGCGGCCGAGGCGCAGATGGTGCAGCTGCCCTATCTCGTGCTCGCCGGCATCGTCGTACTGATCGCGCTCGCCGTCGCCATCGTCCGCCTGCCCGACGTGCCGCGCGAGACCGGCGGCAACACCTGGCAGGGGCTGCGGTCGGTATGGGGCGTCCGCGCCCTGCGCTGGGCAGTCGTCGCGCAATTCTTCTATGTCGGAGCGCAGGTCGGGGTGTGGAGCTTCTTCATCGACGTGGTGAAGACGATCAGCCCGGCCACGCCCGAACGACAGGCGGCCTATCTACTGTCGATCAGCCTCGCGCTGTTCCTCGCCGGACGGCTGATCGGCACGATCCTGATGCACCGCATCGCCGCCACGCGGCTGCTGGCCGCCTTCGCCATCGTCAATGTCGCGCTGATGCTGGTCGCGGCCCTCGCCCATGGCATGACCGCCATCTATGCGCTGGCGCTCAGCAGCTTCTTCATGTCGATCATGTTCCCGACCATCTTCTCGCTCGGCGTCCGCGACCTGGGACCTCGCGCGCCGCTCGGCGCGCCGCTGATCGTGATGGCGGTGATCGGAGGGGCGGTGTTCCCACCGCTGATGGGCTGGCTGAGCCATGGCATCGTCTCGATCCAAACCGCGATGCTGGTGCCGTGCCTGTCCTTCGCGGTGGTGCTGGCCTTTGCGCTGACCGTGCCCCGTAGCGTTCAGCGGTAGAAGCGGACCTTCGCCAGTTCCAACCACGCCCGCCCGTCCGGCTCCCCGGTCAGGCGAAAGGCGACGCTGCGCAGCCGGGTGACGTCGAGCGGCGCGTCGCCACTGGCAAAGGCGCTGAACGGCAGCCGGATTTCCCGCCGCTCGCCGCTCGCTTCGAAGAACGCCCGCCCCGCTCCGCGCGCGCCATAGACGTCGAAGGCGACACCGTAGCGGCCGGCCCCGCGCGCCTCGAACGCGATACCGGTAAAGCCGCGTGCGTCGGCAACGTCGATCGCCCCCTTCGTCAACGGCAGCACCAACGCGGCGAACGGCCGGTCCGCCGCGCCCAGCCGCGCCACCGCGAACAGGTGCGGATCGTGCGGACGGTCGGGACGCACGATGTCGAGCCGGCTGTGATCGGTCCCCGGCTCGGTGCTTTCGACCGGCAGCGTGTCGAGATCGGTCCGCCCGTCGCCCCGCGCGCCGGTATCGATCGACCCGGCCATCGCGTGCACCGGCATCGGCGTCGCCTCGGACGAATCGATCCGCTGCCGTACTTCGGTCAGGAGCATCTCTCGCCCGGCGACGAACACCCTGCGGACGTCGTGCAGGTCGTCGATCGACACGTCCGGCCGCCCGCCAACCAGTATCAGGTCGGCCCGCTGACCGACCGCGATCCGGCCATGGTCGCGCTGGCGCAAGATGTCCGCCGCCCCGCCGGTCGCCGCGACCAGCGCCTCGGCCGGCGTCAGCCCTAGTCCGGCCAGCAGTCGCGTCTCCCGCACCGCGCTCGACCCGTGATAGACCCCGCCGATCCCCGCATCGGTGCCGACGCCGATGCGGATACCCGCCGCGTGCAGCGCGCGGACATTGGCCTCCATGATCGCCCAGCGCTTCGATTCCAGTTCGGGGATCGCCTCGACCGGGCGGGCCATCCGCGCCGCCTCCGCCGCCCGTTCCGGCGCGGCGAGGTGCCGCCACTCCAGCGGTACGAACGTCCGGTTCTGCTGCGGTTCGTACACCACCAGGGTCGGCACATAGGCGACGTTCTTCGCCTTCATCAGCGCGATCAGCTCGGCATCGACCGGCGCGTCGCCGATGCCATGCCCCAGCGCATCGACCCCGGCGGCGGCGGCGACCTTCGCCCCCGCCAGCGTCACCGTATGGGTAATGACCGGCAGCCCCGCCGCATGGGCATCCGCGACGATCGCCGCCAGTGTCGGCACGTTCATGCTCGCCAGATCGGGCGAGCGGCCGTAGCGCCAGCCATCGGCGAACACCTTGATGACGTCGGGCCGGTACGCCAGCGCGGCATTCATCGCGACATGCGCCGCGCGCGGGGTCGTCGCGGTCAGCGTGAAGAAGCTGCCCCAGCCATATTCGGTGCCATGCCCGCCCGGCACACCCAACCGGATGGCGAGGTTCAGCCGCGGCGTGGGAATGGTCCCGTCAGCGGCAATGGCGCGGATCGGCGCAAGCATCTCACCCGACAGCGAAAAATCGTTGGCGCTGGTGATCCCGTTCGCCAGATGCGAGCCCCACGCCTTGCCCAGATCGTCGGGACTGCCATAGCCCGACGCGCGCAAATGGGTGTGCAGGTCGTGCAGCCCGGGCAGCAGCGTCAGCCCGCGCGCATCGACCACCCGCGCCCTGCGCGGTCGCTTCAGCCGGGGTCCGACCGCAGCGATCCGGTCGCCGACGATCAGCACATCCCCCGCCACCGCCGGCGCTCCGGTGCCGTCAAACACCCGCGCACCCCGGATCAGCACCGCCTCCGCGCCGGCCGCCGGCCGGTCGGCAGCGATCAGCAGCAGGGGCAGCAGCGCGAGCAGGAGACGGACGAGCATGGCTCCATGTGTACCGGCTATACCGCGCGCGTCCAACGGTTGCGCGGACCGGGGGGCGGCGTAGGATGCCGCTCATGCAGACGATACAAGCGATCATCATCGGAGCGGCGGGCGCCATGCTGGCGGCGGCGGCGCCCGATCCGGCGGTGGAGACGGCGGTGCGCGCGGCGCTGGCCAAGGCACCGGCCGGCACCCGTTTCGGCATGGTGGTGCGCGATGCCGCGGGCGTCGAACAGGTAGCGATCGAGCCGGACCGGCGCTTCGTACCTGCTTCGAATACCAAGATTTTCACGACGCTGGCGAGCTTTGCCACCCTGCCGCTCGACGCCGCCGACGATGGCGGCGCGGGGGTGCGGATGGAGGGACGCGACGTCGTGCTGGTGGGGGCGGGCGATGCGCGGCTGTCGAGCGCGGCGGATTGCCAGGTCGACTGCCTGGCGACGCTGGCCGATGCGGTGGCGGCGAAGACCCGGGTGGTGGGCGATGTGATCGGCGACGACAGCCGCTTTCCCGACCAGCGCTGGTCGCCCGGCATGGGGTGGAACAACATGGCCGGGCGCTATGGCACCGCCACCTCCGCGCTGACGCTGGACGACAACGAACTGGTCCTGACCGTTACCGCTAAGGGCGACCGCGCGGTAGTCGGCGGGTCGGATTATTACCGTATCGACAACCGGATACGGGTGGGCACGACCAATGCGGTGGCGTTCGAGCGGATGCCGGGGAGCGACGTGTTGCGGCTGTCGGGGACGGTCGCGCCGGGGCCGGGGGTGACGGTCAGGACCGGGGTGGAGGACGCGGCGCATCATGCGGCGTGGATGTTCGCGAAGTTGTTGCGCGAGCGGGGTGTCCGGGTGACCGGGAGCGTGGCGGTCCGCCACCGGCCGCACCGGGCGGAGGAGGATGGCGGGGTCGTCGAAGGTGCCACTTTGCCGCCGATGTTGGCACGCCTGCAGCCCGGACCGCTGATCGAGGATGTGACGGTCACCAACAAGGCCAGCCAGAACCTGCACGCCGAACTGCTGCTGCGCCGGATCGGACGCGTCGGCGGCGGCGGGTCGATCGGCGACGGGTTGAAGCGGGTCGAGGCGATGATGGCATCGGCCGGCGTACCGCGGTCCGCATGGGACCTGTCGGACGGGTCGGGCATGTCGACCTATAACCGGGTCACCCCGCGCGCGATGGTGACGCTGCTGACCTGGGCGCAGGCGCAACCCTGGGGCGCGCGGTGGATCGAGACGCTGCCGGTCGGCGGAGTCGACGGCACGCTGTCGCGCCGGTTCCGCGACACGCCGCTCGCCGGGAAGATCCACGCCAAGACCGGCACGCTGAGCGGCGTGTCGGCACTGGCCGGCACGATGACGGCCGCGAGCGGGCAGACGCTGACCTTCGCGCTCTATGCCAACGACAATCCCGACGGCACCTCCGCCACGCCGACGATGGACGCCGCGCTGCTGGCGGCGGCGGCCGCGCTATAGCCGGGCGTTATGGCGTTCCCATCAAATTTGGGTGAGTGTTACCGTAACGCTACGGTTCCATGAAAACTCGCTGAACGCCCCCTTCCGCACCGCCACGCTTTTGTTGCTTACTATTGCTGACAGCCGCTCACGGGGAATGGCGGCGCAGGCTTGGGGGCAAGACTATGCGGGCTGGCAAGGCAATGATGCTGGTGGGCGGATCGCTGTTCGCCGCGATGATGGCGACCGGAAGCGCTGGCGCACAGACGGTCAGCGAGGGGGTCACGACGCAGGAGGCGGCCACGCCGACCGGTGTCGCGGTGCAAACTTCGGAAGCGTCGAAGGCGGACGACGGCGAAATCCTGGTCACCGGTTCGCGGATCAAGCGCGACCCCAATAACAGTTCGCTGCCGCTGCAGATCATCAGCAATGCCGAAATCGAACGCAACGCGATCGCCAGCCCGGAACAGCTGATCGGCCTGCTGACCAGCAACGGCACCGGCGCCGACAACCTCGCCTCCAACGCCGATGTGACGACAGGCGCGCAGCGCGGCACCAACGGGCTGTCGGCGGCGAACCTGCGCGGTCAGGGGTCGGCGGCGACCCTCGTCCTGCTCAACAGCCGCCGCGTCGCGGCGCACGGCTTGTCCGGCGCAGCGGTCGACGTGAACCAGATTCCGTTCGCCGCGATCGAGCGGGTCGAGGTGCTGAAGGACGGCGCCTCGGCAATCTATGGCACCGACGCGATCGGCGGCGTCATCAACTTCATCACCCGCACCGATTACCAGGGCGTCGGCGCGATGGGGGCGAGCGACATCACCGAACAGGGCGATGGCGCGATCTACCGCGTGTCGGCGATCGCCGGCTATGGCGATCTGGACGATCAGGGGTTCAACGTGATGGGCGCGGTCGCCTATCGCTGGAACAACATCCTGTTCGGCGCCAATCGCGACTTCGTGAACGGCAACCAGCCAGAGCGCGGCCTGTCGGTCGACACGCGCGGCACGCCGATCGCCACCGCCTTTCCGCTCAATCGCTCCACCCTGCAAGGCAGCACGCTGGCGGGCGGCACGCTGCTGGGCGGGACTGCAACCGCGCAGTTGCTGAACGGCCTCGTCATCCCCGGCACCACCACGGCGGCGACCGGCGGCATCAACATCCTCGACCTGCCCGGCGGGGCGGGATGCGAGTCGATGGACGGCGGCATGGCGTATGACGACGCGCTGTGGAACAACGTGTCGGCGCGCTATGCCTGCGCGTGGGATACGGGCCGCGCGGCGGTGATCCAGCAGCCGATCAAGACGCTGACCTACCTCGCCCGCGCCGTCGCGCGCGTGGCGGAGGATCACCAGCTCTCGGTCGAGGTCACCGGGTCCAACGCCAATTCGGCCAAGCTGTTCTCCAACGCGCAGGTGTCGAGCAACACGACCAATTTCCAGGTCGCGTATCCGCTCAACGGCCTGACCGCGCCGACCTATAACGCGGTCTATAATGCGATCCGCGGCACCTTCCCGGCGGTCGCCGCCAATTACGGCAAGCCGATCGCCTTCCGCTGGCGCTGCATCGCCTGCGGCCCGCGCGAGTACGAAACCGATACCAAGACGATTCGCGTCACGCTGGCCGCCGAAGGGCCGCTGTGGGCCGGATGGGATTATCGCGCGGGCGGGTCGTACGCCAAGAGCGAGGCCAGCTCGACGCTGGGCAGCGGCTATTATTATCGCGGCACTTTGAACAGCGGCGCCTATGACCCGCTGGCGCCGACCGCGCCGGGGGCGAGCGGGCCGGGCCTTGCCGGGCTGCTCAACAGCGGCATCCTCAACCCCTTCTCGATCAACCAGAGCGACGCCGCGCTGGCGGGGCTTGCCGCCGTGTCGGCCGAAGGGGCGACGCTGTACGGCGGGCGCTATGAGGTGAAGCAGATCGACTATTCGATCGCCGGCCCGCTGTTCCGCCTGCCCGGCGGCAAGGCGCAGCTGGCCGCCGGCATCGATTTCCGCAGCGAAACCTACAGCTTCAACGGATCGGAAGCGGCGGCCGCCGCCGCGCCGGTCATCTTCCTCGCGGCATTCGACAATGTGAACGCGCTGCGCCGGCGCAACCGGCAGGTGAAGGCCGCCTATGCCGAATTGCTGCTGCCGCTGTTCCGCGGGTTCGAACTGAACGCGGCGGCACGCATCGACGATTATGGCGATTTCGGCACCAGCACCAATCCCAAGGTGTCGGCGAAGTGGCGTCCGTGGGAACCGCTGATGTTCCGCGGATCGTTCAGCACCGGGTTCCGCGTGCCGACCTTCAACCAGATCTTCAACGGCCTGACCGATTCGCCCTATTCGGGCCGCGACCTCGCCGATCCGGTGCGCTGCCCCGGCGGCATCCCCAACACGACCAACCCGGCCTGCCAGGCGGTGCAGCCCAACATCTATACCGGCGGCAATCCGAACCTGGGGCCGGAAAGCGCCAAGATGTTCAGCGCGGGCGTGGTCATCCAGCCGGCGCCCAAGTTCAGCGCCTCGGTCGATTTCTGGGCGATCAATGTCGACGACACGATCCAGCTGCTGACCGAACGCGAGCTGATCGACAATGCCGGACTGTTCGCCGATCGCTTCCTCCGCAACCCGGCGGGCGAGCTGGTCGTGATCGACCGGCGCTGGATCAATGCCGGTGCGCGCCGCACCCAGGGCCTCGAGCTGACTGCGCGCGGCGGCGTCGACGGGCTGGGCGGCAGCTTCCTCGCCGGGATCGACGGCACCTACATGCTGCGCCGGCGCGAAAAGCTGACCGAGAATTCGCCCTATGGTCCCAGCCTGATCGGTGTGTTCAGCTTTGCCGGCGACCTGAGCCTCAAGTGGAAGCACAACGCGTTCGTCAGCTATACCAACGATGCGGTGACGATCGCGCTGACCCAGCTGTATCGCGACGGATACAAGAACCAGGCGCTGCCGGGCATCGCGGCGGGCACGGTCACGCGGCCGGGATTCAACGAATATGTGAAGCCCTATGTGACCTATAACCTCGCGGTCAGCTTCCTGAATCTCGGCAACAAGGCGACGCGCCTGACGCTGGGGGTGAAGAACCTGTTCGACGTCGATCCGCCATTTGCGATCACCTATGATTCGAACACCGGGTCGGGCGGCGCATGGGAACCGCGCGTCGCCGATCCGCGCGGCCGGGCGTTTACGGTGCAGGCGGATGTGAAGTTCTAGGGGGGCAGCATTGAGTAGGACCGTTCGTGCTGAGTAGGGGCTGAGCGAAGTCGAAGACCCGTATCTAAGCATCTGCGCACAGCGGTCCTTCGATACGCCGCTTCGACAAGCTCAGCGGCTACTCAGGACGAACGGTTCCATCGTATCCTCAGAGTTCGGGCGCGCGCGATATACAACCGGCTGGCCATGGAGCCAGCCGTCCTGACGCTGCCCTCATCCCAATCCGTTTGCTTCGAGCGCAGGTTCGAGCCTGTCGAGAACCGAAGTCGAGAAGGGGCTGCCCCAAGCACCGGGTTCTCGACCGACGCTTCTCGACAAGCTCGAAGCTGCTCGAACCGAACGGCATGGGGCCGAGGCGTCACCTTCCCGCGTGGACCGAGGCAGGGCAACACCCCGCCACCCCACCCGATACAAACGCTATCTTTACCCGCCACCGCGATGCAGCCACAGCGGCGCAACCGACCGCAAGCACCGGTCGACACGGGGGGACGCTTCTTGACCAGCATCTACACGCTTCGGCTGCAATGCCCGGACCGGCCGGGGCTGGTGGCGAAGGTGGCCGGGTTCCTCGCCGAGCGCGGCGCGAATATCGTCGATGCGCAGCAGTTCGACGATGCGCTCTCCAGCCAGTTCTTCATGCGGGTCGCGTTCACCGCCGACGTGCCGATCGACCAGTTACGTACCGAGTTCGCGGCGATAGCGCAGGCGTCGGGCATGGAGTGGTCGCTGCGCGATCAGGCGACACCCAAGCGGGTGCTGCTGATGGTGTCCAAATGGGACCATTGCCTCGTCGATCTGCTCTATCGCGCGCGGCTGGGCGAATTGCCGATGGAGGTCGTCGCGGTCGCGTCCAACCATCCGCGCGAATTGCTGCACGGGTCGCTGATCGGCGACATTCCGTTCCACCACCTGCCCGTCACGCGAGAGACGAAGGCGGCGCAGGAGGCGCAGGTCAAGCGGCTGGTCGAGGATAGCGGCGCGGAACTGGTCGTCCTCGCGCGCTATATGCAGATCCTGTCGGACGATCTGGCGGCGTTCCTGTCGGGGCGCTGCATCAACATCCATCACAGCTTCCTGCCCGGTTTCAAGGGCGCGAAACCCTATCATCAGGCGCATGCGCGGGGCGTGAAGATGATCGGCGCGACGGCGCATTACGTCACGGCGGATTTGGACGAGGGACCGATCATCCATCAGGATGTCGAGCCGATCAGCCATGCCGACACGCCCGACGACCTGATCCGCAAGGGCCGCGATATCGAACGGCGCGTACTGGCCGAAGCGGTGCGGCTGCACCTGAACGACCGGGTGTTTCCGCACGGCGCGCGGACGGTGGTGTTTCGCGGCTGAAGGGGAGAGCGGGACGGCGATGGCCGCCCCGCGCCGCCCGGTCAGTACATGTGCTGGCCGCCGTTGATGCTGAGCGTCGAGCCGGTGACGAAGCCGCCCTCTTCCGAACACAGGAACGCGACGCCGCGCGCGATCTCGCTCGCCTGACCCAGGCGACCGACCGGGATCTTCGCCACGATCTTTTCGAGCACGTCGGCCGGGACCGCCGCGACCATGTCGGTATCGATATAGCCCGGCGCGATCGCGTTCACCGTGACCCCGAAGCGCGCGCCTTCCTGTGCCAGCGCCTTGGTGAAGCCGTGGATGCCCGACTTGGCGGCGGCGTAGTTCACCTGGCCGTACTGGCCCGCCTGCCCGTTGATCGAGCCGATGTTGACGATGCGGCCCCATTTGCGGTCGCGCATGCCGGGGAAGGTCGCCTTGGCAAGATTGAAGCAGCCGCCCAGGTTCGTGCGGATGACATCGTCCCACATGTCGTACGTCATCTTCAGCAGCGTGCCGTCGCGGGTGATGCCGGCATTGTTGACGACGATGTCGACCGGGCCGATCGCTTCCTCGACCGCCTTCACGCCGGCCTGGGTCGCTTCGAAATCGCCCACGTCCCACTTGAAGGCAGCAATGCCGGTGCGGTCGGTGAACGCCTTCGCCTTTTCGTCGTTGCCGGCATAGTTGGCGGCGACGGTGACGCCCATGTCCTTGAGCGCAAGGCTGATCGCCTCACCGATCCCGCGCGTGCCGCCGGTGACGATCGCTACCCGTGCCATGCATTCTCTCCTACGAAAGTTTGACCCCCTGCTAGGCCGGGTCGATCCAACCCGCAAGTTCGCGCGCGATAATGTTGCGCAACATTTTATTACCGGTCGGCTCGGCATTCAGGCACGGAAGATAGGCGAAATCGGTCCCGCCGGCTTCCTCGAAGCTTTCCTTGCCGCGGATCGCCAGTTCCTCGAGCGTCTCCAGACAGTCGGCCGAAAAGCCCGGCGCGAAGATCGCGACGCGGCGCTTGCCGGCCTTGGCCAGTTCGACCAGCGTCTCGTCGGTCGCCGGGCCCAGCCATTTGGCCGGGCCGAATCGCGACTGGAACGCGACGGTCAGCGGACGGCCCAGCGCCTCCGACACCAGCCGCGCGGTCTTCTGGCAATGGCAGTGATAGGGATCGCCGATTTCAAGGGTACGCCTGGGCATGCCATGGAAACTTGCGACGATCGCATCGGGTTCGAAGGTCAGCTTCGCGAGATCCTCGCGCAGCGTCGTCGCCAGCGCGTTAATATAGAGCGGGTCGTCATAATAGGGCGGCAGGGTGCGGATCGCCGGCTGCCAGCGCAGTTTCGCCAGATGCGCGAACGCCTTGTCGTTCGCCGTCGCGGTCGTTGCTGCGCAATATTGCGGGTAGAGCGGGGCGAGCAGGATGCGGTCGCAGCCCCGTTCGCGCAGATGCTCGATCCGGCTGGCGATCGACGGATTGCCGTAGCGCATCGCCCAGTCGATCACGACGCCGTCGCCGAACGCCCCCTGCATCGCTTCCGACTGCGCGCGGGTGATCGCCGCGAGCGGGGAGCCGTGCTCGCTCCATACCTGCTGATAGGCATGGGCCGATTTCTTCGGGCGGGTGTTCAGGATGATGCCGCGCAGGATCGGCTGCCACGCGATCGGCGGGATTTCCACGACGCGCCGGTCGGACAGGAACTCCGCCAGGTAACGCTTGACCGAGCGCGGCGACGGATCGTCGGGCGTGCCGAGGTTCATCAGCAGCACGCCGATGCGGCGCTTCGGGATGGCGGGGTGATTCGAGGGGCGTTCCATGCGCCGGTTTAACGCGCGACGCCGGGGTTCGGGGCAAGCTGTATTTTGGGGCGGGCTACGCGCCCAATTTCAAAAGAAGAAGTGGTTCGCGCAGAGACGCGGAGGCGCAGAGGGGATGCGCCGGCGGCATCGTTTCGCGCGTAAGCGCATGCAGCACCATGGCATAGCGGCCACCATAGTCTTCCGATCACGAGACGGCACTGCAAACGCAACCTCTCTGCGCCTCCGCGTCTCTGCACGAAATCTAATCCTTCTTCGTTACGCCGCCCTCACCCCAGCAACGGCAGCGACCGATAGCGCCGACCCGTAGCGGCGTGGAGCGCGTTGGCTATGGCGGGGGCGACCACCGGCACCGCCAGTTCGCTGACCCCGCCCGGATCGGCGTCGGAGTCGACGATCTCGATCATGATCTCCGGACTGTCGGCAAGCCGCGGCAGGTTCATGCCGCCGAACCCGCGCACATCGGGCAGATTGGCCGCAAAGCCGGTCGAAGCGCCGGTCGCCATCGCCATGCCGAACAACAGCCCGCCCTCGATCTGTTGGCGCACAAGGTCAGGATTGATGACCCGCCCGCAATCGACCGCGACGACCAGCCGGTCGACCTTCACCCGCTGGTTGTCGCCGATATGCGCCTCCGCCATGCAGGCGATGGCCGATCCCCGCATCCGGTGGCAGGCGATGCCCTGCGCGCTGCCCGGCACCCCGCCCTGCCAGCCGCCCATCGTGGCGACGGTCGACAGGCAGCGGGCCAGCGCCACGTCGCCGCCCAGCATCGCGATGCGAAACGAATGCGCCTCCATCCCCGCGAACCCGGCCAGTTCGTCGAGGAAACATTCGGTGAAGAACGCGGTGTAGCTATGCGCGCCCGACCGCCACCATCCGGCGGGCAATCCCAGGTCGGCGGGGTGGTGGTCGACCGCAAGGTTGGGGATGCCATAGGGCGGCACCGCGCCATCGGTCGCCAGCGCATCGCCGCGGTCGCCGGGCAATGCCATCGCCAGCGACGCCGCGACATCGCCGCCGAGCAGCAGCCGCGCCAGGTCGCGGCCGGTGCGCGGCGCCGCGACCTGTGCCCGCCAGCCCAGGATCGTGCCGCCCCGTCCCAACCGCGCGGTCATCCGCGCGGCGGCGGGCGCGCGGTAGCGATCGGCGAGGCAATCCTCGCCGCGCGACCAGGTCAGCTGCACCGGCTTTTCCAGCTTGCGCGCCAGCACCGCCGCCTGTTCGGCGACGCGATGGTCGAGGTTCGCGCCGAACGATCCGCCGGCGATGGTCGGGTGCAGCACGACCCGATCCTCAGCGATGCCGATCGCGCGGGCGGCGGCGGCACGCGCCAGCGTCGGCGCCTGGGTCGGCATCCACAGGGTCAGCGTGCCGTCGCTCCAGTCGGCGGTGGCGCTGGTCGGCTCGATCGCGCCGTGCAGCGCGGCGGCAACGCGGTACGTCGCGGTCTGCGTCCGCCCGCCGGTGAACGCGGCGTCGATGTCGCCCGCCTCGTGCACCCGCGCCCCCTCCCCCGACAAGGCGGTGTCGAGTGCGGTGGCGATCGACGCATTGTCGACCAGCCCGTGCGTTTCGAAACGCGGCGCCATCGCATCGACCGCGCGGTTCGCCGCCCACCAGGTCGTGGCCGCAGCGGCGACCCAGCGGTCGGTTTCCACCACGCTGACGACACCCGGCACGGCATCCGCCGCCGGCTTGTCGATGCTCAGCAGCCGCGTGTCGCCGATCGGCCCCTGCCGGATCGAGGCGAAGACCATGCCGGGTTTGCGCACATCGGCGGCGAAGGTCGCGCTGCCATCGACCTTGGCCGGGGCGTCCAGTCGCGGCTGCGCCGTGCCGACCAGCCGCTTTTCGTCGCCGACGCGGTAGGGCAGTTCGCCGCCGGGCAGGCTTTCGCCCGCCGCCGCTGCCGCCAGCACGCCGAAGCGTTCGCGGCGTTCGCCCATCACCACGAAGCCGTCCGCCGTCCCGCAACTGCGCCAGTCGCCACCCCATGCCCGCGCCGCCGCCTTGCACAGCAACACGCGTGCCGCCGCGCCGGCTTCCCTGAGCGGCGCTTCGAACCGGCGGATCGAGGTCGACCCGGCGGTCAGCATCAACGCGGTGCGTTCGGCATGGGCCGCGCGGGTAGCGGCGGGCAGCAGCGCCAGCGCGTCACCAAACAGGATGCCAGCGGCCAGCGGATTGGCGTAGAGCGGGTTGATCGGCGCCGCCTCCACCGCGACGGTGCGCCAGTCCGCGCCCAGTTCGTCGGCGACGATCTGCGGCAGGGCGGTATAGACGCCCTGCCCATGCTCCGCCTGTGGCACGGCGACGGTGACCTGCCCATCGGCGCCGATCTTGAGATATGGGCCGAAGATGCTCTCCCCCTCCGCCGCCGCGAGATTGACGCCATAGCGCCGCGGCCACAGCCCCCAGGCGACAATCAACCCGACCCCGGCCCCGCCCCCGATCAGCAGGCGGCGACGGGTGATGCGGGGGTGGTCGGTTCGGCCATGGGGTTGCCGTAGCAAATGCTCCCCGATGTGGGGAGGGGGCGTGGGGTGGCGGGTTAGGTCGTGAACCCTTCCGCCTCAAACGTCACCCCGGGCTTGACCCGAGGTCCCGCTTGCTGAGCCTCGCCGTGAACGTCACCCCAGCGAAGGCCGGGATCTCCCCGTTGCAGCACGGGGCAGGAGCCGCTCGATGCCCCAGCCTTCGCTGGGGCGACGGTTTGGGGTGCCGTCAGGAAGAAGAAGCGGGACCCCGGATCGAGCCCGGGGTGACGGAGGGTTCCGGGAGAGGCGGCTTTTACGCCGCCTTGCCGCCCAGCAGCTCGGCCAGCTCGCCGCTCTCGTACATTTCCATCATGATGTCAGACCCGCCGACGAATTCGCCGTTGACATAGAGTTGCGGAATGGTCGGCCAGTCCGAATAGGCCTTGATGCCCTGGCGGATGCCCTGGTCCTGCAGCACGTCGACGCTTTCGAACTGGGTGTTCAGGTGGTTAAGGATTGCAACCGCGCGGCTGGAAAAGCCGCACTGCGGGAATAGCGGGCTGCCCTTCATGAACAGCACCACCGGGTTGTTCTTCACCACCGCGTCGATGCGGGCATGGGTATCGTCGGTCATTGTCATTTCCTTTTGGCGCCGTGTCGGCGATTCAATCCTGGGGAACGGCAGTGGTCAGTTGCAGCGCATGGAGTTCGCCCCCCATCCGCCCGCCGAGCGCGGCATAGACCGCGCGCTGCTGCGCGATGCGCGGCTTACCCCGGAAACTTCCCGACACGACCCGCGCGGCATAATGGTCGCCGTCGCCCGCCAGATCGGTGATCTCGACCACGGCATCGGGGATCGCGGCGACGATCAATGCCTCGATCGCCTGTGCTTCCATCGGCATGTCAGATGCTTCCGAGCAGCTGGCGACGCGCCTCGACATCGCAATCGGCCAGCGCCTGGCGAATCTGCGCTTCGTCGGTATCGACACCCGCGGCGGCGAGGTCGGACAGCAGCTTGCGGATCACGTCGTCGTCGCCGACTTCCTCGAAATCGGCCTGCACGACCGAGGTCGCATAGGCATCGGTCTCGGCCGGGGTCAGCTCCATCCGCTCGGCCGCCCATTGGCCCAGCAGCTTGTTGCGCCGTGCCGTCACCCGAAACGCCATTTCGCCATCGCGGGCGAATTTGGCTTCAAAGGCACGTTCCCGGTCGTCGAACGTCGTCATCGCATTCCCCTACTCATCCCTCCTTCGCGAGATAGGATGCGACGGGGTTACGCGCAACGGCACAGGTGTCGGGCGGAGCGGACCTCGACAGTCGGTGTACCCCCGCGCAGGCGGGGGTCCAGAGCCAGGTAGAACCGGCGCTGGCGCCCGCTAACCCTGGATCCCCGCCTGCGCGGGGATACGGTTAGATCACCACCACCAGCTTCCCGATGACCTTGCGCGCGGCCAGCGCGGCAATTGCCTCGCCACCACGCTCCAGCGGGAACGTGCCCGTCACGCGCGGCGCGATCCGGCCCTCGTCCCACAGGCGGAACAAGGTCGCGACGTGCGCGGCATTCGCCGCCGGATCGCGCATCGCGAACGCGCCCCAGAACACGCCGCACACGTCGCAGCTTTTCAGCAGCGTCAGGTTGAGCGGCAGCTTCGGGATGCCCGCCGGGAAGCCGACGACCAGATAGCGCCCCTCCCACCCGACGCTGCGCAGCGCGGGTTCGGCATAGTCGCCACCGACCGGGTCGAACACCACGTCCGCGCCCTTGGGCCCCACCGCCGCCTTGAACGCCTCGGCCAGCGCCCGCGATGCGTCCTTGTCGAGCGGGGCGTGGGGGTAGACGACCGTCTCGTCCGCGCCCGCGTCCTTTGCAGCCGCCGCCTTTTCTTCCGAGGATACCGCCGCGACGACCCGCGCGCCGAACGCCTTGCCCAGTTCGATCGAGGCAAGGCCGACGCCGCCTGCCGCGCCCAGCACCAGCAGCGTCTGCCCCTCGCCCAGTCGGCCGCGATCGAGCAGCGCATGGATCGACGTGGCATAGGTCAGCAGCAGCGCCGCGCCATCTTCGAAACTGCGGTTTGGTGGCAGGCGGTGGAGCGCGGCGGCAGGCACCGCCAGCTTCTCGACCATGCCGCCATGGCCGGTGACCGCCACGACCCGGTCGCCGACCGCCCAGCCGGTGACGCCGTCGCCGATGCTGTCGATCACGCCCGCCACTTCGCCACCCGGCGCGAACGGGCGTTCGGGGCGGAACTGGTATTTATCTTCGATAATCAGGAGGTCGGGATAGTTTACCGCACATGCCCTGACCGCAATGACGACCTGACCCCGGCCCGCGACCGGGTCCGGCAGGTCGCCGATGGTCAGCGTGTCAGGTCCGCCCGTTTCCTTCGACAGCAACGCCCGCATGTCCGCTCTCCTGGTGGAGCCACGGTCGGGCACTGGCCACGCCGGACTCATATTTCGAAATCGCGGTATCTTGTGCCAGCGTCATGCCGATCTCGTCCAGCCCTTCCATCAGGCATTGGCGACGAAAGGGGTCGAGCTCGAAGGGAAAACGATCCTGATACGGGGTGGTGACAGTCATCGTCTCCAGATCGACGGCAACCATGTCGGTCTTCGCGACCTCGACCAGGCGATCGATCGCGTCCTGTGGCAGGACAACGGTGACGATCCCGTTCTTGATCGCGTTGCCGGAGAAGATGTCGGAAAAGCTCGGCGCGATCACCGCCCTGACCCCCATGTCGGTAAGCGCCCAGGCGGCATGTTCGCGGCTCGACCCGCAGCCGAAATTCTCGCCCGCGATCAGCACCGGCGCGCCGGCATAGCGCGGATCGTCGAAGATATTGTCCGGTTCCGCCCGCACGCTTTCGAACGCGCCCTTGCCCAGCCCTTCGCGGGTGGTGGTCTTCAGCCAGTGCGCCGGGATGATGATGTCGGTGTCGATATTCTTGGCGCCCCACGGATAGGCGCGCCCTTCGACCTTGGTGATCGGTTCCATCAGCGCGCCGATGCCGGGAAGGCCGGCAGCTTGGCGACATCGCCCGGTTCATGTTGCAGGATCACGGTCGCCTTCACATTGCCCGCCAGCTTCTTGAACCGGTCGAGCGAGGCGAGCGTAGCCGCGCGATCGGTGTTGAACGGCGGCACCCCGTTCGTGTCGTAATTTTCCCGGAAATGGGCAAGGTCGCCGGACAGCAGCACCGGCCCCTTCCCCTTCAATACGACCAGCAGCGCGTGATGCCCCGGCGTATGGCCCGGCAGGTTCAGCAGGGTGACGCTGCCGTCGCCGAACACGTCCTTGTCGGCATCGATCGCCTCGATCTTCGCGCCGCCACCGAACCAGGGTTTGAGCGGTTCGGCACTGGTGCCGGGCTTGCCGGCACTCAGCGCATCGGCATCGCCCTTGCCGATCAGCAAGGTCGCGCCCGGAAAGCCCGCCGCCTGTCCGGTGTGGTCGAAATGATAATGGCTGATGCCGACGCGGCCGATCTGTTCGGGCTTCACGCCGATCTGCGCCAGCTGCCGCTTGATCGTCGTCGTCAGGATCGGCGACATCGCGTCGGTGTTGCTCACCGGCTGGCCGATCACCGCCTCGGGCAGGCCGGTGTCCCACAGCATATAGTCGCTGCCGTGGCGGATGAGATAGCAGCTGGCGACCAGCCGCTTGCTTTGTCCGCTATAGGCCAGCGTGTCGGAAAAGGCGTTGAGGTCGTTGACCTGCACACCGCCGCAATCGAGCCGCCACAGCTCGACGTCGGCGGCAGGCTTGGGTGCCGGTGCCTGCGCCATCGTCAGCACCAGTGCGGCCAGTGCCGCGAGGCGTGCGATCACTGCCGCGCGTCCGTCCGCGACGGGGCCGCCGCCTTGGCCGGACGGACCGAGGCATAGGCGGCCGCCATGCCGCTCAGCACCGCGCCCGCAATCAACGCGATCAGAACCCGCTTCATCCGCCTTACTCCGTCACCAAATCGCGTACATCGGCCAGCCGCCCCGTCACCGCCGCCGCCGCCGCCATCGCCGGGGAGACGAGGTGCGTCCGCGCGCCCGGTCCCTGCCGTCCTACGAAATTGCGATTGCTGGTGGAAGCACAGCGTTCGCCCGGCGGCACCTTGTCCGGGTTCATCGCCAGGCACATCGAACAGCCCGGCTCGCGCCATTCGAAGCCGGCTTCGGTAAAGATGCGGTCCAGCCCCTCGGCCTCGGCCTGGCGCTTGACCAGCCCCGATCCAGGCACGACCAGCGCCTGCTTGATCCCGCCCGCGACATGGCGCCCCTTCACGACGCTGGCCGCCGCACGCAGATCCTCGATCCGGCTGTTGGTGCAGCTGCCGATGAAGATGTAGCTGACCGGCACGTCCTGCATCCGCGTGCCGGGCGTCAGGCCCATATAGTCGAGCGATTTCTGCGCCGCGACGCGCTTGCTCGGATCGGCGAAGCTGTCGGGCGACGGCACCACGCCGGTGATCGGCACGACATCCTCGGGGCTGGTGCCCCAGGTCAGCGACGGGGCGATGTCGCTGGCGTGCAGCTGTACCACCTTGTCATACACCGCCCCCGCATCGCTCGGCAGCGTCCGCCAGTATTCGACGGCTTGGGTCCACGCGTCGCCCTTCGGTGCCATCGGCCGGCCCTTGAGGTACGCGAAGGTCGTCTCGTCCGGTGCGATCAGGCCGGAACGCGCGCCCCCCTCGATCGACATGTTGCTGACGGTCAGCCGCCCTTCGATCGACAGGCTGCG
This sequence comes from Sphingomonas hankookensis, assembly GCF_028551275.1. Classification (NCBI taxonomy): domain Bacteria; kingdom Pseudomonadati; phylum Pseudomonadota; class Alphaproteobacteria; order Sphingomonadales; family Sphingomonadaceae; genus Sphingomonas; species Sphingomonas hankookensis. The sequence goes on along the minus strand of NZ_CP117025.1, from coordinate 920,634 downwards.
AATGACGTCGCCGGTATATTCGACGACATAGCCGGTGCCGCCTGCCGCCCCGGTCTTGCCGATGATCGCCAGCACGACGTCCTTGGCCGACACGCCATAGCCGAGCGTCCCGTCGACGCGGATTTCCATCGTCTTCGATTGCTGCAGCAACAGCGTTTGGGTCGCCAGCACATGCTCGACCTCGCTGGTGCCGATGCCGAACGCCAGCGCGCCCAGCGCGCCGTGCGCGCTGGTATGGCTGTCCCCGCACACCAGGGTCGTGCCAGGCAGGGTGAAACCCTGTTCCGGCCCGACGACATGGACGATGCCCTGCTCCGCCGCCGTCGCGTCGATATAGCGGATGCCGAAATCGGGCGCGTTCTTTTCCAGCGCGGCGAGCTGGCTGGCGCTGGCCGGATCGACGGTGGGCAGGCGGTTGCCCGCCGCATCGACCCGCGGCGTTGTCGGCAGGTTGTGGTCAGGCACCGCCAGCGTCAGATCGGGCCGGCGCACGGTGCGGCCATTGGCGCGCAGCCCGGCGAACGCCTGCGGGCTGGTGACTTCGTGGACGAGATGCCGGTCGATATAGATCAGGCAGGTGCCGTCGGCGCGACGCTCGACGACATGGTCGTTCCAGATTTTCTCGTACAGGGTTTGCGGACGGCTACTCATGGCCGCGCGTTAACCGAAAACAGCCGCGAACGAAAGGTCTGGCGACATTTTATTACCAGCCTTGGCAAATTTCGTATTCGATCCGCGGACCCTTCGCAGGCAATCGACGTTCCTGCGCGATCCTCCTTTACGGGATCGCCCCATGCCGCCCCATCCCGATCCCGCCCATGGCCGCAACGCCCGCGCCCTCGATGCGATGAACGCGTTTCTGGCCGACGTTCGCGACGGGTTGGGACCGTATCTCGCCATCTATCTCGTGTCGGTCCGAGGGCCGACCCATGGCTGGGACGAGGCGACGGCGGGGATGGTGATGACCATCGCCGGGATCGCCGGGCTGCTGGCGACGACCCCGGCGGGCGCGCTGGTCGACCGCGTGAAGGCGAAGCGCGCGCTGCTGGTCGTCGCCGCGCTGCTGGTGACGCTGGCGTCGATTTCGCTGCCGATCGTTTCCGGCTTCTTTGCGGTCGCCGCTACCCAGTCGGTCGCGGCAGTGGCGGGGGCGGTGTTCGCGCCGGGCATCGCCGCGATTTCGCTCGGGATCGTCGGACCGAAGGCATTCACCCGCCGCGTCGGGCGCAACGAAGCGTTCAACCATGCCGGCAACGCCGTCGCCGCCGCGTTGGCCGGGCTGCTCGCGTGGAAGTTCGGCCCCGTGGTCGTCTTCTACCTGATGGGTATTCTGGCGGCGTGCAGCATTGCCGCGATCCTGTGGGTCGATGGCGATGCGATCGACCATGACGTCGCGCGCGGGTGCGAGGGGAAGCCGGACGAATCCTGCGCGCCCACGCCCTCGCTGCTCGCCACGCTGACCGGCAATCCGGCGCTGGCGATCTTTGCCGGGGCGGCGTTCCTGTTCCACCTCGCCAATGCCGCGATGCTGCCCGCCGTCGGGCAGTTGCTGGGGCGCGAGGTCGGCGCGGGACAGGCGACGTCGCTGGTCGCCGCCTGCATCGTCGGGGCGCAGTTGGTGATGGTCCCGGTCGCGATCGTCGTTGGGCGCAACGCCGATCGCTGGGGCCACCGCCCGATCCTGCTGGTCGGCATGGGCGTGCTGGTGGCGCGCGGCGTGCTCTATAGCGTGGCCGATGCGCCGGCCTGGCTGCTGGGCGTGCAGCTTCTCGACGGGATCGGCGCGGGCATCTTCGGCGCGCTGTTGCCGGTGGTCGTCGCGGCGATCATGCGCGGCACCGGCCGGTTCAACGCGGCGCAGGGCGCGGTGGCGACGGTGCAGGGGCTGGGCGGCGCGCTCAGCACCACGCTGGCGGGCGTGATGATCGTGCGCGGCGGATACGACGCGGCGTTCCTGCTGCTGGCGGGGATCGCGGCGGTCGGGCTGGGGTTGCTTTGGTGGAAGATGCCGGAGACGGCTTCGCGACAGTGAAAGAAGGTTGTTTTTACGCGAAGGCGCGGAGACGCGGAGGAAGAAGTAGAAGAATTGGTTCGCGCAGAGGCGCAGAGGACGCAGAGGGGTGGCGTTCGCGGTGAAGCCCCGCCGCACCAGCGGCCTTCAGCTTTCGTCGCAACAGGAAGAGAGGCTGCGCCGGACAGGCTGCAACCGCCGCGCCCACAGCCCCTCTGCGTCCTCTGCGCCTCTTCGCGAAAACTACCTTCTTCTCTCTCCGCGCCTCCGCGCCTTCGCGTGAACCAATTCTTAGACCTTATCCCTCGTACGCCGCCGTCGTCTTCGACCGCACTTCCTCCGCGCTCACGCCCGGAGCAGTTTCGATCAGCCGGAACGGGCTGGCATGATCGTCGCGGGCGAACACCGCGAGATCGGTGATGATCATGTCGACCACCCCCAGCCCGGTCAGCGGCAGGGTGCATTCCGGGATGAACTTCGGGTCGCCGTTCTTGGAGGTATGCTCCATAACGACGATGATCTTCTTGACCCCGGCGACCAGGTCCATGGCGCCGCCCATGCCCTTCACCATCTTGCCCGGGATCATCCAGTTGGCGATGTCGCCCTTTTCCGACACCTCCATCGCGCCGAGCACGGTCAGGTCGATATGCCCGCCGCGGATCATGGCGAAGCTGTCGGCGCTGCTGAAATAGACCGACTGCGGCAATTCGCTGATCGTCTGCTTGCCGGCATTGATCAGGTCGGCATCCTCTTCGCCGGCATAGGGGAACGGGCCGATGCCCAGCATCCCGTTTTCCGACTGCAGCGTCACCTCGACCCCGTCCGGGATATGGTTCGCCACCAGCGTCGGGATGCCGATGCCGAGGTTGACGTAGAAACCGTCCTTCAGCTCGCGCGCGGCGCGTGCCGCCATTTCGTCGCGGGTCCAGGCCATGCGATTACTCCTTGGGCGCGCCGGGATCGCTCCAGCGCAGATCATTGGGGAAGACGTCGTCGAAATCACCGGCCAGCGCGGTGCCATAGACCGGGTTGGGCAACAGGAACCAGCCATTGCCCCATAGCGGCGCGATCGCCGGCGAATCCGCTGCCGCGCGCCGCTCGGCGGGCTTGAGGCCCGCATTGAACAGGTCGGTAAAGTCGCCCAGCTGATCGCCGACCAGCGCGACGACGCAATATTTCGCCGCGATCAGCGCCCGGCGGGCATCCTTGCCCGACCCGCCCGGCGCATCGCCCTTCAGGAACAATGTCTCGCCATGCCTGGCGGGGCCGAGGCCGGCGCGGTTCAGCACCGCTTCGGTATAGGATGCGGTCGCGGCGTTGCGGTTCGAATTGAACACCACGGTCACACCCGCCGCGCGCAGCGCCGCCAGCCCCTCGACCGCGCCCGGCACGGCCCGCGTCGCGCGCCCGTCCGACCGCTCCCACCGTTCCCAGCGGCTGGCGTCATAGCTCAGCCCACCGCGCGCGTCGGAATATTCATAGCCGGTGTTGAGCAGCACGGTTTCATCGACATCGAACACGACGGCCGCTTTGCCGGTACAGGTCAGCTGCGTCGGCTGGGCCAGCGTCGCGCCGGGCGCCAGCACCGCCTGTAGCGGCATGCGGCGTAGCGTCGTGCGGTCGCGCTGATATTGCTGCACATAGCGGACCAGCGCCGAATAGGTCTGCCGGCTGGCGGCAACGGCCTCGCCCGATCCGTAGAGATACTGCATCCCCGCCGGCACGCCCGCCACGGTGGCCGGCGCAACCGGGGCGGGCGACTGGTTGCCGACCGCGACGACGCAGCCCGACAGGGCGAAGGCGGCGGTGGCGAGGGTCAGGGCCTTGACCACCGCCCCGACCGTATCCCCGCGCAGGCGGGGATCCAGAGCCACAGGCGCAGACGTCGGCGTATCATAACCCTGGATTCCCGCCTGCGCGGGAATACGACTTCTGCGAGCCACCATCAAACCCGCTCCCGCACCGTGCGGAACTCGATCTGCTTGTCATAGGGCGCACCGACGATCATCCGCTTCACGTAAATCCCCGGCAGGTGGATCGCATCGGGGTCGAGCGACCCCACCGGCACCACTTCCTCGACCTCGGCGACGCAGATGTTGGCGGCGGTCGCCATCGGCTGGTTGAAGTTGCGCGCGGTCTTGCGGAAGATCAGGTTGCCGGCCTCGTCGGCCTTCCACCCCTTGATGATCGACAGGTCGGCACGGATGCCGCGTTCGAGGATATAATCCTCCCCGTCGAACTGCTTCACTTCCTTGCCCTCGGCGATCAGCGTGCCGACGCCGGTCCTGGTATAGAAGCCGGGAATCCCCGCCCCGCCCGCACGGCAGCGTTCTGCCAGAGTCCCCTGCGGGCAGAATTCCACCTCCAGCTCGCCGCTCAGATATTGCCGCTCGAACTCCTTGTTCTCGCCGACATAGCTGGAAATCATCTTCTTCACCTGCCGGCTGCGCAGCAGCTTGCCCAGCCCCTGCCCGTCGATCCCGGCATTGTTGCTGGCGATGGTAAGATCCTTGACCCCCGATGCCTCGATCGCATCGATCAGCCGTTCGGGAATGCCGCACAGGCCGAACCCACCGGCGCACAGCGTCATGCCGTCGTGCAGCAGCCCGTCGAGCGCAGCCTCCGCATTCGGGTACAGCTTCTTCATCGCCACTCTCCCAACTTCCGTTCAGGCGGATTACGCATGGCCGCCGGGGCGGGTCAAGAACCTGAACCAGCTTTCAACTTGGCGACATCGTCCGCGACCCCGCCGATGATGCGCGACACCCTTGCCCCACCCGTCACCCCCAGCCGGCCAACGTCGGGAACCAGTCCACAAAGACCCGGTACTGGCGCCCGGCCCGACCCCGCGTTAGCCTGCAAAAATGACAGAGTCGCGCACCGGTGGCCGTATCCTTGTCGACGCCCTTGCCCTGCAAGGCTGCGACCGCATCTTCCACGTGCCGGGCGAAAGTTTCCTCGCCGTGCTAGACGCGCTGCACGACACGCCGACGATCGATCTGGTGACCTGCCGGCAGGAGGGCGGGGTCGGCTTCATGGCGTGCGCCGATGGCGTGCTGACCGGCCGGCCGGGCGTCGCCTTCGTCACGCGCGGCCCCGGTGCGACCAATGCGTCGATCGGGGTGCATGTCGCGCGGCAGGATTCGGTGCCGATGCTGCTGTTCATCGGCGATGTAGACCGCGGGATGCGCGACCGCGAAGGCTTTCAGGAAGTCGACTTCCTCGCCATGTTCGCCCCGCTCGCCAAGCTGGTGCTGCGCATCGACGATCCGGCGCGCATTCCCGAATATGTCGCCCGCGCATGGCGCACCGCCACCTCCGGGCGGCCGGGCCCGGTCGTGATCGCGCTGCCCGAGGACATGCTGTGCGAACGCGCGGAAGTCGCCGACCGGCCGCCGCTCGTCCCCTTGGCAACCACCCTCGATCCCGCCGACTTCACCGACCTGCTCGATCGCATCGCCGGGGCCGAGCGGCCGGTGGCGATCGTCGGCGGCGCGGGCTGGGACAAAGCGACCGGCGCGGCGTTCAGTGCCTTCGCCGAGCGCTGGGGCATCCCCGTCGCGGGCGCGTTCCGGCGACAGGACGCCATCGCCAATGACAGCGCGGCATGGGCCGGCAATCTCGGCTACGGCCCCTCGCCCAAACTGGTCCAGCGGATCAAGGCCGCCGACCTGCTGCTCGTGATCGGCGCGCGGCTGGGGGAGGCGACGACCGACGGCTACACCCTCGTCACCCCCGACCATCCCGGGCAGACGCTGATCCACGTCCATCCCGACCCGGCCGAACTCGACCGGGTGTACCGCGCCGACCTCGCCATCGCTGCCGATCCTCACGCCTTCGCCGCCATGCTCGCCCGCGCCGAACCGCCCGTCGAGCCTCGCCCGGCAATGGCCGAGGCGCATGGCGAATGGCTGGCATGGTCCACCCCCGTACCGCGCGACGTCACCCTCGACCTCGGTCCGTGCGTCGCGGCGATGCGCGAGCGGCTTTCGGGGCACGACACGATCATCTGCAACGGCGCGGGCAATTTCTCCGGCTGGTGGCATCGCTACTGGCATTATGGCTGGTCGGGCACGCAGCTGGCCCCGACCTGCGGCGCGATGGGCTACGGCACGCCCGCCGCCGTTGCCGCCGCCTTGCGCTGCCCGGACAAGCTGGCGGTGGCAATTGCGGGCGACGGCGATTTCCTGATGAACGGACAGGAATTGGCAACCGCGATCCGGACGCAGGCGAACCTGCTGGTCCTGCTGGTCGACAATGGCGGTTACGGCACGATCCGCATGCATCAGGAGCGTGAATATCCCGCACGGGTCAGCGGCACCGCGCTCACCAACCCCGATTTCGCCGCGCTCGCCCGCGCCTATGGCGCCTGGGCCGAAACGGTCGAGACGACCGAGCAATTCGCCCCCGCGCTCGACCGGGCATTGGCGCGGGACGGCGTGCGGCTGCTCCACCTGCGCACCGACATGAACGTCATCACCCACGGCACCACCATCGCCGCGATGCGCGCGCGTTAAGCCTATCGTATCGATTCGACCCTATCCCTCGGCCAAGACATTCAATCTCCGGGGGATTTCCGTGAAGACCGTCGCGACCATCACCGCCGCCACGCTTGCCGTCGCCATCGCCGCACCCGCCGCCGCGCAGGACATCGTCGACACGCCGCTCGGCCCCCGCATCGAACTGCGCGTCGGCTGGGACCGGGTCGATGTCGTGACCGAGGTGCGCGACGGCACCGAGCGCAGCGAAACCAGCGCCGGCGACAGCGGCATCACCTATGGCGGCGAAGTCGGCTATGACATGGTGCTGTCGCGCGCCTCGGTGCTCGGCGTCTATGCCGGCCTGTCGAAATCGACGCTGGAGACGTGCGACGACCTGTCGTTCGGTGCGACCGTGGTCGCGCGTGACTGCCTGTCGACCGGACGCGAGATCGATGTCGGCGCGCGCATCGGCTTCATCACCGGCCCCAATTCGCTGGTCTATCTCAAGAGCGGCTACAGCAACGGCGAAGTCCGCCGCGACGTCCGCGACCTGACCGACCCTGCGTTCAGCTACCGCGCCAGACGCCGGCTGGACGGCTTCCACCTGGGCGCGGGCGGCGAATTCGGCCTGACCAGCCGCGCCTATGGCAAGCTCGAATATCGCTACGCCAACTATGCCGCCGACCGCGAGACGATCGGCCAGACCGTTCTCGAAAACGGCGTCGAGCGCCATCATGTCGTCGCAGGCCTCGGCTACCGCTTCTGACCAAAAAAGGGGTCGCCCCGGTTTCCCGGAACGGCCCCTTCGACACCATCCGCCAACTACCCGGCGGTACGCGGTGTCCGATCAGCTCAGATCTTGTCGCCGAGCGCGCCCTTGACGCTGCCCTTCACGTCCTGGCCGGTGCCCTTGGCCTGCTGGGCCTGGCCTTCGGCTTCCAGGCGCTCGTTGTCGGTCGCCTTGCCAACGGCTTCCTTCACGTTGCCGGCGACCTTGTTGCCAGCGGCGGCGAGCTTGTCGGTGAATTCACCCATGAAAGGCTCCTGTAGGTTGGCGAGGTTGCCCTCGCTGGATTGCGATTATACAAAGCGCAGCCCGACCTGCGGGTTCCATTGAATCTGATTCATATCAGTCCGGCGAGCGGGCTCGACGGGTCGGCATAGCGCCGCCGCTGCATGCGCCCGGCCAGATAGCCCATCCGCCCCGCCTCGACCGCCGACTTCATCGCCCGCGCCATCAGCACCGGGTCCTTCGCCTCGGCAATCGCGGTGTTCATCAGCACCCCGTCGCAGCCCAACTCCATCGCCACCGCCGCATCGCTCGCCTGGCCGACGCCGGCATCGACCAGCACCGGCACCTTCGCGCCTTCGACGATCAGCCGGATCGTGACGAGGTTCTGGATGCCGAGGCCGGATCCGATCGGTGCGCCCAGCGGCATGATCGCGACCGCGCCGGCATCCTCCAGCCGCCTGGCCGCGATCGGATCGTCGACACAGTACACCATCGGTTTGAAGCCTTCGTTGGCCAGCACCTCGGTCGCCCGCAGCGTTTCCACCATGTCGGGATACAGCGTCCGCGCCTCGCCCAGCACCTCCAGCTTGACGAGGTCCCAGCCGCCAGCCTCGCGCGCCAGCCGCAGCGTGCGGATCGCGCTGTCGGCATCGAAACAGCCGGCGGTATTGGGCAGATAGGTGACCTTCTTCGGATCGATATAGTCGGTCAGCATCGGCGCCTTGGGATCGCTGACATTCACCCGGCGCACCGCCACGGTCACGATCTCCGCGCCCGATGCCGCCACCGCCGCGGCATTCTGTTCGAAATCCCTGTACTTGCCGGTCCCGACGATCAGCCGCGAGGTAAAGGTCTTGCCCGCCACGCTCCACGTATCGGCCGCCTGCCCGACCGTTTGATGGTCGCCGCCACCGACGAAATGCACGATCTCCAGCTCGTCGCCATCCTCGACCCGGACGTCGGCCAGCGTCGAGCGCGGCACGACCTCCAGATTGCGTTCGACCGCGACCTTTTCCGGCACCAGCCCGATCTGTGCCGCCAGCTCGGCAATGGTCAGCCCGTCGCGAATCCGCATGTGATCGCCGTTGACCGTGATGGTGATGGTGCCGTCGCTGTGCATGTCGTCTCCTGTCGGGGCGCCCCCCTGTCTCGACTTGCTCGTCTCGACTTGGGGTGCCCGGTCCGGCTATGGTGCGCTGCATATAGGGACCGCGCACACGCGCCCGCAACCGAAAGCCTGCCCGCTTGACCGCCACCGTCTTCGTCCTCAACGGCCCGAACCTGAACCTGCTCGGCCTGCGCGAGCCGGAAATCTACGGGTCGGACACGCTCGACGACATTGCCGGCATGCTGGAGGATCGCGCCCGCGAGCTGGGGCTTCAGATCGACCTGCGCCAATCGAACCATGAAGGCCATCTGGTCGACTGGCTGCACGAGGCGCAGGCGGAAGGCGCGAAGGCCGTCCTGCTCAACGCCGGCGCCTATACCCATACGTCGATCGCGCTCCACGACGCGATCAAGGCGGTGAAGACCCCGGTGATCGAGGTCCATCTGTCCAATCCGCACAAGCGCGAGGAGTTTCGCCATGTCAGCTATGTCGGGCGCGCCGCGCGCGGCACGGTGGCGGGGTTCGGCGCGCTTTCCTATCTGGTCGCGCTTGAAGCGGCCGCCCGCATCTGACAAGGGCGCGGTTTTTTAAGAATACACCATTGGGGGTTACCATGGCAGACGACAATCAGGGCGAAGGAACGCCGTTCACCAGCCACGCGATGCGCGTCGACATCGACCTCGTCCGCGCGCTGGCGCAGGTGCTGGACGAAACCGACCTGACCGAGGTCGAGGTGGAGGACGGCGCGCGCAAGGTCCGCGTGGTGCGCAAGCCCGCCCCGGTACAGGCGGCGGCAAGCTATGCCCCCGCCCCGGCCTACGCCCCCGCGCCCGCACCGCAGCTGGCCAGCGCAGCGACCACCACGATCGAGGCCGGCGCCGCCGTCGCGCCGGTCAGCAGCGTGCCCCCGGTCACCTCGCCGATGGTCGGCACCGTCTATCTCGCCGCCAACCCGGAAGCGAAGCCGTTCGTGTCGGTCGGGCAGAAGGTCGCCGCCGGCGACACGCTGGTGATCGTCGAGGCGATGAAGGTCATGAACCCGATCGTCGCCCCGGCCGCCGGCACCGTGACGCAGATCCTGGTGTCGAACGGCCAGCCGGTCGAATTCGACCAGCCGCTGGTGGTCGTGGAATAACATGCCCGAAATCAAGAAACTGCTGATCGCCAACCGGGGTGAGATTGCGCTCCGCATCCACCGCGCGTGCCATGAAATGGGGATCAAGACGGTCGCGGTCCATTCGACTGCGGACGCCGACGCGATGCACGTCCGCCTTGCCGACGAAGCGATCTGCATCGGCCCGCCCTCGGCGACCGACAGCTATCTCAACATCCCCAATATCATTTCGGCGGCGGAGATCAGCGGCGCCGACGCGATCCATCCGGGCTATGGCTTCCTGTCGGAAAACGCCAAGTTCGCCGAGATCGTCGAGCTGCACAACCTGATCTTCGTCGGGCCGAAGCCCGAACATATCCGCACGATGGGCGACAAGATCGAGGCGAAGCGCACCGCCGGCGCGCTCGGCCTGCCGCTCGTCCCCGGCAGCGACGGCGCGATCAGCGACATCGCCGAGGCGAAGGCGATCGCGGCCAAGGCCGGCTATCCGGTCATCATCAAGGCAGCGTCGGGCGGCGGCGGCCGTGGCATGAAGGTGTGCCATTCCGAGGACGAACTCGAAACGCTGATGCAGCAGGCCGGCAGCGAGGCAAAGGCCGCGTTCGGCGACGCCACGGTGTATCTCGAAAAATATCTTGGCAACCCGCGCCACATCGAGATCCAGGTCTTCGGCGACGGCAATGGCAAGGCGGTCCATCTGGGCGAGCGCGACTGCTCGCTCCAGCGCCGCCACCAGAAGGTGCTGGAGGAAGCCCCCTCCCCCGTGCTCAGCCAGGCCGATCGCGAACGGATCGGCGGCATCTGTGCCAAGGCGATGGCCGATATGGGCTATCGCGGTGCGGGCACGATCGAATTCCTGTGGGAAGATGGCGAGTTCTATTTCATCGAAATGAACACCCGTTTGCAGGTCGAACATCCCGTCACGGAGATGATCACCGGCATCGACCTGGTCCGCGAACAGATCCGCGTCGCCGAGGGCCATGGCCTGTCATGCGAGCAGGAGCAGATCCGCTTCACCGGCCACGCCATCGAATGCCGCATCAATGCCGAGGACCCGCGCACCTTCGCGCCGTCGCCCGGCACGGTGAAGCATTTCCATGCGCCCGGCGGCATGCACGTCCGCGTCGATAGCGGGCTCTACGCCGGCTATAAGGTGCCGCCCTATTACGACAGCATGATCGCCAAGCTGATCGTCTACGGCACCAGCCGCGAACGCTGCCTGATGCGCCTGCGCCGCGCCTTGGAAGAGTTCGTGATCGAGGGGATGAAGACCACCATCCCGCTCCACCAGGCGCTGCTCGACGACCCGCAGTTCCAGCAGGGCGACTACACGATCAAGTGGCTGGAAGAATGGCTGGCGAAAAACGACTGACCTGAAGCTTCTCCCCGCTCGCGGGGAGGGCACCAGGCCCGAACAAACACCCAAGATCCTCCCCGCTCGCGGGGAGGGGGACCATGCGTAGCATGGTGGAGGGGGGCCTCCGCAGACGCAACCGTGGTGGAACTGGCCAACCCCCTCCACACCCGGCTGCGCCGGCGGTCCTCCTCCCCGTGCCGGGGAGGAACCATGCAAGCCACGATCTACCACAACCCGCGCTGCTCGAAGTCCCGCGCCGCCCTCGCGCTCCTCACGCAAGCCGGCGCCGACGTAACCATCGTCGAATATCTGAAAACCCCACCGACCCGCGACGAACTGGCCGCCCTGCTGACCCGCGCCGACCTGACCCCGCGCGAAGCCCTGCGCACCGGCGAGACCGAAGCCAAACCGCTCAAAACCGCCGACGATGCGACGATCCTCGATGCGATGGCAGAGCACCCGATCCTGATCGAACGCCCGATCGTCGAAACGGCGAAGGGCGTCGTCCTCGCCCGCCCACCCGAGCGCGTCCACGACATCCTCTGACCCTGCCACCGTCACGCCGAACGTAATCTGGGTGCCCGATGCCAATGGCGAGGCACGACAACACCCCGTCGTCATTCCCGCGAAGGCGAGGCCTCTCCGAAAGTCTCGGGCTCAGTCACATACTCGCCGTACCCCCGCGCAGGCGGGGGTCCAGAGCCAAGCAAAACAAAGCTTTGCGGATGCGACCCTGGATCCCTGCCTTCGCGGGGATACGGTGAAGCGGACGTTCGCAACGGTCTCGCCAAGGCAGGTATCCACACGCGCAGCAGCAGCACCTCCGACCGAACCATCAACGTCTATCGGTCCCCGTCGCGGGGACGATGTCCCCCCTTTCCTACACGCACCCAACCTGCCAGCATCGTCCCCGCTCTTTCCCATCGTCCGCGCCCCCGCCCGCCCAAACGCCACCCCGCGCGCCACGCCGCAAACAGCGCACGAGTGTGAACTTAGTGAACTTTGGACCGCCGAAACCCAACCGACCGACCGCAATCGCTTGGAACTGCAACGATAGGGTGCCATGGCTGTCCCCATGGTCCGTCACACCCCACCACTCGAACCGGGTCGCAACTGCTGGCGGATCGAGCGTGCCACGCGCGCGACCGTGCTGGTCGATGCCGACAATTATTTCACCCCTGCCCGCGACGCGATGCTGAAGGCGAAAAGGCAGATCCTGCTGATCGGCTGGGACTTCGACGCCCGCATCCGCTTCAAGACCGACCCTGCCAGCGAAGGCCCTGAAAAGGTTGGCGAATTTATCAGCTGGCTGGTCCGCCGGACACCGGGGCTGCAGGTCCATATCCTGCGCTGGGACACCGGCGCGATCAAGACGCTGTTCCATGGCCGCACCCTCGTGCGCATCGCGAAATGGATCGCCGACCCGCAGGTGCACATGCGGCTCGACACCCATCACCCGGTCGCCGGTTCGCATCACCAGAAGGTCGTGGTGATCGACGACGACGTCGCCTTTTGCGGCGGGATCGACATGACCGTCGACCGCTGGGACACGCGCGAGCATCGTGACGACGATCCCCGCCGGATCGAACCGGACGGCACGCCCTACCAGCCTTGGCACGACGTCACCACCGCGCTGGAGGGGCCGGTCGCGGCAGCGCTGGGCGACATGTGCCGGCAGCGCTGGGAAATCTCGGGCGGCGACGCCCTGCCCGCGCCGACCGGCGTCGGCGGCTGCTGGCCGACCGGGCTCGACGCCGACTTTACCGAGATCGACGTCGCCATCGCCCGCACCGTGCCCGAGATGACCGACCAGGAACCGGTGCACGAGATCGAGACGCTGTACCTCGACCTGATCGCGCGTGCCGAACGCTTCTTCTATGCCGAGAGCCAGTATTTCGCCTCGCGCAAGGTGGCGGAAGCGATCGCGAGACGCCTCGACGAGCCGGACGGCCCGGAGATCGTGATCGTCAACCCGACCACGGCCGAGGGCTGGCTGGAACCCGTCGCGATGGATTCGGCCCGCGCGCGCCTGTTCCAGGCTTTGAAGGAACGCGACCGCCACGACCGGCTGCGGCTCTACCATCCCTTCACCGCCGGCGGCACGCCGATCTATGTCCATGCCAAGGTGACGGTGATCGACGACCAGCTGCTGCGGGTCGGATCGTCCAACTTCAACAACCGCTCGCTCAGGCTCGACACCGAATGCGACGTGACGGTCGACGCCACTCGCCACGCCAATGCCGACGAACGCCGCACCATCGCCGGCATCCGCGATTCGCTGCTCGCCGAGCATCTTGGGGTGGATTGCGAGACGATCGAGGCTACGCTGGAGCGCACCAACTCGCTGATTGCGACGATCGAGGAACTGCGTGGGGAAGGCCGCTCGCTACGCCCCTACGAAATTCCCGATCTGGGGGCGGTGACCGAATGGCTCGCCGACAACAAGATCCTCGACCCGGAAGGGCCGGGCGAGATGTTCGAGGCGCTGTCGGCGCGCACCCCGCTGCTCAAGAAGCTGAAGAAGCACCGCCCCCATCTCCACCGCGCCGACAACACGCTGTCGCCTGTAGTCACCGCGGTAGCGGTCGGCGGCACCGTCGCCGGCGGCACGCTGATCGGCATGATGCTTTGGAATGCGTGGAAGCAGCGGAAGGGCTGAACCGCTTTCGAAGCGGATCGGGGCCGCTCGGTGATGCGGGCGCTAGCGGGACTGATCGGGATCGGCAACGGCCTCATCCCGCCATCCCGGCGCCCAGCGGCTGCGGCAGATATTCGTGGTTACCGCACTGATCCGCTGGCCATCATGACATGGTGGCGTTGGTCCGGCGAGCTGCGGTTCGACAGCAACCCGGCATGGTGGATCATGCTTTCCGGCGTGTTCGGCAACGACGGTATCGCGCGCTGGGCGGAACGCCGCGATCGTGCACAGACCGAAGAGTCGGCCTGAAACGGAAGCGGGGACCGACACCGGCCCCCGCCCCGCAATCGGACTTAGTTGCTGTCCGAATCGTTGTCGTCGACGGCGATGATCACGCCACCGGCCACGATCGCGGCTGCCAGCAGCGCGAACACGATGCCGCCGCCGGCGAGCTTCTGGCCACCCTTGGCCGGAGCCGACGCGCGGACCGACTTGGCGACCGACAGGGCCGACGCGTTCTGCGCGGCATTGGCGGCGACCGGAGCAGCGGCCAGCGTGGTCGCGGCGATTGCCGTCAGAAACTTCGAAACCATTCACATTCTCCCTTGCTCGGCATCATGCCATGCTACGCCGAGTCCGACGATGCACCGCACCGACTCCCAGCGTGGCGAACGGTTCCCACGCACCGGCATGATTCCGAAGCGCTTTAATCCTTTCGAACGAAATTTGTTCCACCACTGTATCTATTCGGCAACGCAACATTGCCCTTCTGTTACGTCGCCGCGGCCAACAAACCGGCTGGCACCACAGGCGCGTGCGCGCTAGAGGCTCGCCCATGACCCAGATCACGCCCGAGATCGTCGCCGAACACGGCCTGAGCCCCGAAGAATATGAGCGCGTCCTGCACGCGATGGGGCGCGAACCGAACCTGACCGAACTGGGCATCTTCTCGGTCATGTGGTCGGAACATTGCAGCTACAAGTCCAGCCGCATCCGCCTGAAGAAGCTGCCGACCACCGGACGTCAGGTCATTTGCGGGCCGGGTGAGAATGCCGGCGTCATCGACATCGGTGACGGGCAGGCGGCGATCTTCAAGATGGAGAGCCACAACCACCCGTCCTACATCGAACCCTATCAGGGTGCGGCGACGGGCGTCGGCGGCATCCTGCGCGACGTGTTCACCATGGGCGCGCGGCCGATCGCGAACCTCAACGCGCTGCGCTTCGGCCGGCCCGATCACCCGAAGATGCGCCACCTGATCGCGGGGGTGGTCCATGGCATCGGCGGCTATGGCAATTGCGTCGGCGTGCCGACCGTGGGCGGCGAGGTGAATTTCCACCCGGCCTATGACGGCAACATCCTCGTCAACGCCATGACCGTCGGCATCGCCGATACCGACAAGATCTTCTATTCGGCCGCCTCCGGCGTCGGCAATCCGATCGTCTATGTCGGGTCGAAGACCGGCCGCGACGGCATTCACGGCGCGACCATGGCCTCGGCCGATTTCGGCGAGGATGCCGAGGAAAAGCGTCCGACCGTGCAGGTCGGCGACCCCTTCACCGAAAAGCTGCTGATCGAGGCGTGCCTCGAACTCATGGCATCCGACGCGATCGTCGCGATTCAGGACATGGGCGCCGCCGGCCTCACCTCCTCTTCGGTCGAAATGGCGTCGAAGGGCGGCGTCGGCATCGAACTGGTCATGGACGACGTGCCGCAGCGCGAACGCGGCATGACCCCGTACGAGATGATGCTGTCGGAAAGCCAGGAGCGGATGCTCATGGTGCTGAAGCCCGGCCGCGAGGACTTCGCGCGGGCGATCTTCGACAAATGGGAACTCGACTTCGCGGTCATCGGCCATGTCACCGACACCGGCCGCATGGTGCTGAAGTGGCAGGGCGACGTCGTCGCCGACATCCCGCTCGCCCCGCTGGCGGACGAAGCCCCGCTCTACGACCGGCCGCATGTCCCGACGCCGAAATCCGCCGAACTGGCAAACGTGCCCGAAAGCACCGATCCGGCCGCCGACCTGCTCAAGCTGATGGGATCGCCTGACATCGCGTCGCGTCGCTGGATCTGGGAACAGTATGACCACATGGTCGGCGCCGACACCGTGCAGCGCCCGGGCGGCGACGCGGCGGTGGTGCGCGTGCACGGGACGCAGAAGGCGCTGGCAATGACCACCGACTGCACCCCGCGCTATTGCTTCGCCGATCCGGTCGAGGGCGGTCGCCAGGCGATTGCCGAGGCCTATCGCAACCTGACCGCGGTCGGCGCGACGCCGCTCGCTGTCACCAACTGTCTGAACTTCGCCAACCCGCAGCGCCCCGAGATCATGGGCCAGATCGTCGGCTGCCTCGACGGGATGAGCGAGGCCTGCCGCGCCCTCGACTTCCCGATCGTGTCGGGCAACGTCTCGCTCTACAATGAATCGAAGGCGACCGGCGGCGGCTCGGCGATCCTGCCGACCCCGGCGATCGGCGGTGTCGGGCTGCTGGCCGACTGGGAGAAGTCGGCGACCATCGCCTTCAAGCAGACCGGCGACATCATCCTGCGCGTCGGCGACCGCACCGGCTCGCTCGGCCAGTCGCTATGGCTGCGCGAAGTCCATGGCCGCGAGGAAGGCCCGCCGCCGCCGGTCGATCTCGACGGCGAGCGTCGTACCGGCGGCTATATCCGCCAGGCGATCCTGTCGGGCAAGATCACCGCCTGCCACGATGTGTCGGATGGCGGCGTCGCGGTGACGGTGGCGGAGATGGCGCTCGCCGGCAATGTCGGCGCGATCCTCGACCGCAAGCTGCCGTTCGACGACATCGCCCGCTCGCTGTTCGGTGAGGATCAGGGCAATTACATCGTCACGGTGCACGACCACGCGCTGCTCGAATTCCTGCAGGGCGCCGAAAAGGCCGGGGTCGATGCCGAACCGATCGGCCGCACCATCGGCAGCCGGATCATCTTCGAACTGACCGATGGCGACTTCGCCGTGTCCCTGGACGACCTGCGCAAGGCACATGAAGGCTTCTTCCCCGCGTTGATGGGTGCCGACGCGGCGCTCGCCTAACCACCTTCCCCCTGCCCGCGCGATCGGGCAGGAGAATTTCCCATGACCGACCCCCGCCCTGCCGCCGACCGCATCGTCACCCTCGACGTGGTGCGCGGGGTTGCGGTGATGGGCATCCTGTTCGTCAACATCCTGAGCTTCGCGCTGCCCGACACCGCGCGGCTCAGCCCCCATGCGTGGGGCATGACCGGTCCCGCCGACCTATGGGCCTATTTCGCGACGATGATCGCGTTCGACGGCAAGATGCGCGGGCTGTTCTCCTTCCTGTTCGGGGCCTCGCTGCTGCTGGTCGTCGACCGGGCGGAAGCCGGCGGCGCGGACCCGGCGGCGGTGCATTACCGGCGGATGGCCTGGCTGTTCGTCCTGGGGCTCGCCCATGCCGTGCTGCTGTGGCCGGGCGACATATTGATGCATTATGCGCTGGTCGGCAGCGTCGCCTATGGCTTTCGCGCCAGCTCGGTACGGCGGATGGTCGCATGCGGCATCGCGCTGGCGGCGCTCGAATGGCTGTTGCTGGGCGCGATCGCGCTGTCGTTCGTCGCGATGAAGGGTGCGGACACGCCTGCCGCCGCACAAGGGTTGCGCGACTTCGAAAACGGCTTCGGCATCCCGACGCCCGCCGTGCTGGCGCAGGAGATCGCGCTGTTTCGCGGCAGCTATGCCGGCATCGTGCACCATAATCTGGTCGAGCTGGCGACGACGCTCTACAACACCATCTTCATCGGCATCGAGACGCTCGCCTATATGCTGTTCGGCATGGCGGCGCTGCGCAGCGGGATGCTGACGGGCACATGGTCCCGCGCCCGGCTGTGGCGCTGGGCAGGCGTCGGGATCGGCATCGGCGTGGCGGGCTATGCCATGATCGCCGCATGGATGTTCTCGCACGGCATCGATGCCCGCTCGGTCATCATCGGCGCCTTCGCCCTTCCCCCGCCGCTCCGGGGCGTGATGATCGCGGGCTATGCCGCCGCGATCCTGCTGCTCGCGCAGCGCGGCGGCGCCATCGTTGCCCGGTGCGCAGCGGTCGGGCGCATGGCGCTCAGCAACTATCTGGCGACCACCATCGTCATGTGCTTCGTCTTTCATGGCTGGGGCCTCGGCCAGTTCGGCTTCTGGTCGCGCGCCACGCTGTACCTGCCCGTGCTGGCGATGTGCGGACTGATGCTGCTGTGGTCGCCCTGGTGGCTCGCCCGGTTCCCCTTCGGCCCGTTCGAATGGCTGTGGCGGTCGCTCGCCCGGTGGCAGCTGCAACCGATCCGCATCCGCTGATCGCCGCCGTTCGTGCGAGTCATCCGCAATAACTCTTGCGAACGAGTTTCATTACTACTATTGATCGACTCGTCAGAGCGAGGGTCGAACATGGTCGTATGCGTCTGTAATGCCATCAAAGAACGCGATGTCCGCGCGGCCGCACGGGGCGGTGCCAGCAGCGCCTGCCAGGCGTACCGGGCCTTGGGATGCCAGGCGAAATGCGGGCAATGCGTGCCGTTCGCGCGAGCCATTATCGATGCGGAACGCGCGGCTGCGTAACGTTCGCAGCTGCCGAAAACGGCGGAAATCCGCCATTTTTACCCTGTCGCCAAAGCCCCGAAACGCGTATGGGCGGTTCGTCATCATATAAGGACGAACGACGTGAAGGGCGACGCCAAGGTCATCGAATTTCTGAACGAAGCGCTCAAGAACGAGCTGACGGCGGTGAACCAGTACTGGTTGCACTATCGCCTGCTCGACCATTGGGGCGTCTACAAGCTGGCCCAGTTCGAACGTCACGAATCGATCGACGAGATGAAGCACGCCGACCGACTGGCGGAGCGCATCCTGTTCCTCGACGGCCTGCCCAATTTCCAGCTGCTCGGCCGCCTGCGCGTCGGTGAGACCGTCGAAGAGGTGCTGAAAGCCGATCTGGCGATCGAGGTCGAGGCCGTCGCCCAGCTGCGCGAAGCCGTCGCCTATTGCGAAAGCATCCGTGATTTCGTCAGCCGCGACCTGTTCGCCGAGATCCTGATGAACGAGGAAGAGCATGTCGACACGCTCGAAACCCAGTTCGAGATGATCGAGCGGATGGGCATCCAGAATTACGTGCAGCTCAACTCGGTCGCCGAACTGGACAAGCACGGCGGCTGACCCGACGCGACCGGCCGCGTGGACGCGCGGCCGGTTGGCCCGGGACCGGTGCATTAGGGCCTGCCCCCCCCCTGCCTGAACCAGACGTCATCCCGGCGAAGGCTGGGATATCCCGGTAGGATCACATGGCAGGAGCCGCTTGAGACCCCAGCCTTCGCTGGGGTGACGTCAAAGCGCAGCCGGATTCACCGCCGGCGGGACTCGGCCTTGGGTGGTCCTTAAGCGTATCGCCCTACAGCGCGACCGGCCGCTTTCCGAACCCGTTGCGCCGCTGCGCCAGCGGATTGCTGTCGCGATCCAGCACGCCCAGCGTCGCCTCGAACGTCGGGCGCAGCTGCGCGACATGTTCCAGTGCTTCGGTCGGCACGTCGCGCGTCTCGACGCAGTTGCGCGCGATCGTCTCGATCACCTCGGCCAGGTCGGCCAGCGTGTCGGCACCGAACTGGCGCGACTCCCCTTTCAGCGTATGCGCCGGCAGCACCATCGCCGCCGCATTCTGCTGCCGCATCGCCTGTTCGATCGCGATCAGCGACTTGACGCCGTCTTCCTTGAAATAGCCGAGAATGCGGACGAAATTCGCGCCCAGTTCCGCGCGCGCGTTGGCCAGCGTCCGCTCGTCGATCAGTCCCTGGTGCATCTTTGTCCGTCCTGTCACTCAACGCGCCGCGTCCGGCACGATGGGTCGAATCTAGCCGACCCATCGTAAACAGAGCGTTGATACCCGGCGCGTCCGACCGGATTTCAGGCGAGCAGCAGCCCGGCCAGCGCCGCTGACATCAGGTTGGCGAGGCTGCCGGCGACGAGCGCGCGGATGCCGAGCTTGGCGATCATCGGCCGCTGGTTCGGCGCCAGGCTGCCGGTCACCGCCATCTGGATCGCGATCGACGAGAAATTGGCGAAGCCGCACAGCGCGAAGGTGATGATCGCGATCGTCCGCGTCGACAGCTGCGCGCCGGCCTCGCCCAGCGAGATATAGGCGACGAACTCGTTCAGCACGACCTTCTGCCCGAACAGCCCGCCGGCGATCCCCGCCTCGTTCCACGGCACGTTCAGCAGATACATGACCGGTGCGAAGACATAGCCGAGCAGCCGCTGGAAGCTCAGGTCCGCCACGCCGAACCAGTTGCCGATGCCACCGAGCAGCCCGTTGGCCAGCGCCACCAGCGCGACGAACGCCAGCACCATCGCGCCGACTGCCACCGCCAGCTTCACGCCGGTCTGCGCGCCCTGGGCCGCCGCCATGATGATGTTGGCCGGGCGTTCCTCGTCATGCGTCGCCTCGGCCAGCGCGATCGCCTCCGCCTCGCGGTCGTCACCCAGCGGCAGTTCGCCGGCGGGAGGTTCGGGCGTGTCGGGCATGATGATCTTGGCCATCAATATGCCGCCCGGCGCCGCCATGAAGCTGGCCGCCAGCAGGAAATCGATGCGGATGCCCATCGACGCATAGGCCGCGAGGATCGTGCCGGCGACGCCCGCCATGCCGCTGGTCATCACCGTGAACAGCTGTGCCGGGGTCAGGCCTGCCAGATAGGGGCGGATCACCAGCGGCGATTCGCTTTGGCCGACGAAGATGTTCGCGGCGGCGCACAGTGATTCAACCTTGCTGACGCCGATCACCTTTTCGATGCCGCCGCCGATCCAGCGCACGACCAGCTGCATGATCCCCAGATAATAGAGGATCGACACCAGCGACGCGAAGAAGATGATGACCGGCAGCGCGGCGATGGCGAAGCTCTGCCCGCCGATTTCCGGCCGGGCGAGCGGCCCGAACAGGAACGAGGTGCCGGCATTGGCATAGGCCAGCAGGTTGGCGACCCCGCCCGACAGGAAGCCCAGCACGCCCTTGCCCCATGGCGTATAGAGCACCAGCACCGCGATCCCGACCTGCAACGCGAACGCGGCCCCCACCACGCGCAGCCGGATCGCCCGGCGGTTGGTCGACAATGCGACGGCAATCCCCAGAATCACGACGATGCCGGCGATGCCGATCAGAAAACGAGTCATGTTGAACGCTTACCCTGCCCCGCCGCCCGCCCCGGACGGCCCAAACCGTCGTGACATGCCATGCCACGGCCAGCGACGCCAGCGGCGACAAACGCTTTTGCCATCGGCCGATTTCGGGACTAGCAAGGGTCATGACGACACCCGCCCCGCCCGCGACCGCACCTGCGTCCGCGACGATCACCCTGCCCCGCGCGCTGTTCATCCTCTCGATCTTCTATGGCGGCATGGTCTGCGTCGCAGGCGTGCTGGGCAACAAGCAGGTCGCGATCGGCCCGCTGGCGGTGGAGGCGGGCATCTTCGCCTTCCTGCTGCTGGTCGTGGTGTCGAGCGCGATCGCCGAACTCTATGGCCCGGGGCGCGCGAAGCATCTGGTGTGGTTCGGCTTCGTGCCGCTCATCACCTCGATGATCCTGTCATGGATCGTGTGGGCGCTGCCCGCATCGGCGGACATGCTGCCGGTCAATCGCGATGCGATCCAGATCATCCTCGGCGCGACGTGGCGCATCTGGGGCGCGGGGATCATCGCCTATGGCGTATCGCAGACGCTCAACGTCACGATCTTCGGCTGGCTGAAGCGCGGCGAAGGCAAATTGCTCTGGCTGCGCGCGGCGATCGCCAGCGTGCTGTCGCAGATCGTCGATACGCTGATCTTCGTGACGGTCGCCTTCTATGGCGTGTTCCCGATCGGGCAGCTGGTGGTCGGACAGATGCTGGCCAAGGTCGTGCTGTCGATCGTGCTGGTCCCGCCGCTGATCTATGCCTTTGTCGGGCTGGGGCGCTGGCTGGACCGGGCGCGGTAAGAAGGATTCGGGTTCACGCGAAGGCGCGGAGGCGCGGAGAAGAAGAAGGGGTTTTGTCGCGCAGAGGCGCAGAGGGCGCTGAGAGGTTGTGGTGCCGGCGATGGCGGCCGGTCTGGCGCAGCCTCTTCTCTATCGGCAGCCGATGATGGAGAGCCGCTGTCGCGGCGAGCGCACTATCTCTGCGCCCTCTGCGCCTCTGCGCGAATAAATCTCTTTCTCCCGCCGCCCCGCGCCTCCGCGTGAACCAACTTCTTCCTTCCGCCCCCCGACCCCGCTAAAGCGCCCATCCATGACCCACGCACCCGATCCGAAGATGCTCGCCAAGGCGGAAACGCTGACCGAGGCGCTGCCCTATCTGCAGCGCTATGCCGGTCGCACCTTCGTGGTGAAATATGGCGGGCACGCGATGGGCGATCCCGAACTGGCGCGCGATTTCGCCGAGGATGTCGTGCTGTTGAAGCAGGTCGGCATCAATCCGGTCGTCGTCCATGGCGGCGGTCCGCAGATCGGGGCGATGCTCAAGCGGCTGGGCGTCGAATCGCGCTTCGTCGACGGGCTGCGCGTCACCGACGCCGCCACCGCCGAGGTCGCGGAAATGGTGCTGGCCGGCAAGATCAACAAGGAAATCGTCGCCTGGATCGCGGCGGCGGGCGGCAAGGCGGTCGGCATTTCGGGCAAGGACGCGCGCCTCGTCACCGCCGAAAAGGTCGGCCGCAACGAACCCGACCGCGCGCAGGGGATCGAACGCCATGTCGACCTGGGCTTTGTCGGTACGCCGGTCGCGGTCGATCCGACGATCCTGCACAGCCTCGCGCGCGACGGCTTCATTCCGGTCGTGGCGCCGGTCGCGCTGGGCGCGGATGGCGACACCTACAATATCAACGCCGACACCATGGCCGGGTCGATCGCCGGGGCGATGGGCGCCTCGCGCTTCTTCCTGCTGACCGATGTCGCGGGCGTGCTCGACAAGAGCGGCGAGCTGCTGACCGACCTCGACGCGGCGCGCATCGCCGAGCTTAAGGCCGACGGCACGATCAGCGGCGGCATGATCCCGAAGGTCGAGACGTGCGTATCGGCGGTGGCGCAGGGCGTCGACGCGGCGGTCATCCTCGACGGCCGCGTGCCGCACGCCATGCTGCTCGAAATCTTCACCGAACAGGGCGCCGGCACGCTGGTCCACGCCTGACAAGGAACGAACGGCAGCCGGCTGTGTTGCACCGACAACACGCCGGCCCCGAACCGACCTGACAAGGCTTGGACCCGGGCGTCCGCATCCCTATAGTCGAGAGCCATTCGCGAAAGGCCCCCTGCGTTGAACGTCCTGCTCGATATCATTCAGGTACTGCTGAACGTCCTGTGGTGGATCATCATCGTACAGGCGCTCCTGTCGATCCTGATCGCGTTCAACGTCATCAACACGCATAACGACTTCATCCGCTCGCTCTATCGCGGGCTGATGGTGGTGACGGAGCCGATCTACCGCCCGATCCGGCGCATCCTGCCCGATTTCGGCGCGCTCGACTTCGCGCCGTTCGTGGTGCTGGTGCTGATCGGCATCCTGCAGGGCATCATCCTGCCGGCCATCTACCGCGCGACGGTGGCGACGTTTATCTGAGGTTCGGTCGCTTGCACTCGGACCCGACGTCATCCCAGCGAAGGCTGGGATCTCCCGGTAAGGGCGCGCAGCAAGAGTCGCCTGAGACCCCAGCTTTCGCTGGGGTGACGTTCCCATGATGGATGACTCGAGCGCTAACCCCGCGTCGAGCTGACGAAGACGTCCTCGATCGTCAGCCCGAACAGCTCGGCAATCCGAAAGGCGAGCGGCAGCGACGGGTCGTAGCGGCCGGTTTCGATCGCGTTGACGCTCTGGCGCGACACCTCCAGCCGTTCGGCCAGATGCTGCTGCGACCAGCCACGCTCGGCCCGGAGCGTACGCAGATGATTATCCATCGGCCCGCTCCCGCAACCGGCCGATGCCGCGCAGGCAGGCGGCAAGCCCCAATGCGCCGAACCAGATCGTCGCCGCATAATAGCCCTCGACATGGCCGATCATGCCGAACCCTTCGAGAAAGCCCATGGCGGTCGTGATCGACAGCGTGACTCCGGTCGCGATCAGCTGATCACGCACCATCTGCGCCCGCAGATACTCGTCGCGCATCTCGACGAGCAGCCGCCCGATCACCACGAATACCAGCGCGATCGGTACCGCCGGCAGTACCGCCGCGACATAGGCCAGCGCCCCTGTCGGCGGCGCGTGCCGGAACCATAGATTCACCCCGACCAGCGTGACCCCGTACAGCGTCATCACGCTCATCAGCCGCACGGTATAGCGCTTCATTTCAGGCGGCATCGACATCACGGCGTCCTCCACTATTGTGAAGGACGCTTTACATGACAAGCTCGCTTTACGTCAAGCGTCCTTTACCGGGTCGGCACCGGCTCCTCGCCCGAATAATCATAAAAGCCGCGCTTGACCTTGCGCCCGTACCAGCCGGCCTCGACATATTTGACCAGCAGCGGCGCGGGGCGGAACTTAGGGTCGCCGGTCCCTTCGAACAGGACGCGGGTAATCTCCAGACAGGTGTCCAGCCCGATAAAGTCGGCGAGCGTGAACGGCCCCATCGGGTGATTGAGCCCCAGCTGGCACGCCGCGTCGATATCGGGGATCGTCGCCACGCCCTCGCCCAGCGCGAAGCACGCCTCGTTCAGCATCGGCATCAGCACGCGGTTGACGATGAAGCCCGGTGCGTCATTGGCATGGACGATCCGCTTGTTCAGGCTCTGCCCGAACGCCTCGACCGCCGCGACCGTCGCGTCGCTGGTGGCAAGGCCGCGGATCAGTTCGATCAGGCCCATCACCGGCACCGGGTTGAAGAAATGCACCCCCATGAAGCGCGCCGGGTCGGGTGCCGCCTGCGCCAGCCGCGTGATCGGGATCGACGAGGTATTGCTGGCGAGGATCGCGGTATCGGACAGCGCCTTGCCCACGGTCTCGAAGATCTGGCGCTTGATCGCTTCCCGCTCGGTCGCCGCCTCGATCACCAGGTCGCATGGGGCCATCGCCGCAAGGTCGCCGACCGGCGTGATCCGCCCGAGTGCCGCATCGGCATCGCCCTGCGTGATCTTTTCCTTCGACACCGCGCGCGCCAGTTGCTTGGCGATACCGTCCTTGCCGCCCTGCGCGCGCTCGACCGACACGTCGGACAGCAGCACGTCATAGCCGGCCTGCGCCGATACCTGCGCGATGCCGGCCCCCATCTGG
This sequence comes from Sphingomonas hankookensis, assembly GCF_028551275.1. NCBI lineage: Bacteria > Pseudomonadati > Pseudomonadota > Alphaproteobacteria > Sphingomonadales > Sphingomonadaceae > Sphingomonas > Sphingomonas hankookensis. The sequence continues at coordinate 895,665 of NZ_CP117025.1, read as the reverse complement.
CCCGCGCCGATCACGCCAATCGTCTTCATCCTGCTTCCTCTCGATAAATGCCGTTTCCCGGCTCGAACGCGGCAATAGCGGCTTTCGATCACGGGTGCATGCCGGTATCGCACCCCCATGCGCCGTTTCCTGCCCTTCGCCCTGCCGTTGTCGCTGTTCGCCTGCAACGGCGCGTCGGCACCGCCCGCCCCGGCGCCGAGCGCATCGCCTTCGCCCACGCCGCTCACCGACACCGCCACCCCGCCCCGCCCCCTGGCCCTCAAGCGCTTCGGCGACTGGGCGGTCGGCTGCGACAATGGCGGCACCTGCCAGGCGGGATCGCTGATGCCCGAAGAGGGCGACGCCCCCGCCCTGACCCTGTCGATCGAACGCGGTCCCGGCGCCGACGCCCCGGTCGCGATCCGCCTGCGCAGCCAGGACGACATCGCGCTCCCGCTGACCGCCACGGTCGATGACGAACCGGTCGCGCGCGGCGGCACGCAGCAGGACGATGCCATCGTCCTGACCGGCGCTCCGGCAATGGCACTCGCCGCGAAGCTCGCCATTGGCCGGACGCTGACCCTCATCGCCGCCGGTGGCCAGAGCATCGCGCCCTTGAAGCTGACCGGCGCGTCGGCGGCCTTGCGCTGGATCGACGACCGGCAGGGGCGCGTCGGCACCACCGGCGCGATCGTCGCGCGCGGCACGAAGCCCGATACCCGCCCCGCCCCGCCGCTGCCGGTCGTCCGCGCCGCGACCATCCGGGGGGAGGCCGCGCTGCTCGACCCGCTGCTCATCACCCGGATGCGCCAACAGGCCGATTGCGACGACCACGACCTGCCCGACGTCACCACCAAGACGCTGGACGGCCCGCGCACGCTGGCGATCGTGCCCTGCGCCGCCGGGGCCTATAACATCCTGTCCGCGCTGTTCGTGATCGAACGGGGCGAGGCGATGCCGGCCTCGTTCGACATGCCGGTCGCCGGCGATTCCGACGGCGACCTGGTGTACAACGCGACGTTCGAGGACGGCATCCTCGACACCTTCGCCAAGGGGCGGGGGCTGGGAGATTGCGGCATGACGCAACGCTATGCATGGGACGGCACCCGCTTCCGCCTGATCGAGCAGCGCCAGATGGACGACTGTCACGGCAATCCCGACTTCATCCGGACGTGGACCGCGCGGGTGATCCGTTAGGCTTCGCCCAGGATCACGTCCGGGGTGACGCAGAACCTTGCCGAGCGCGCCGCAGCACCGCGACCACCGGATAATGGTCCGAGGGAAACACATCGCCCCGGCGCGTATCGATCGTCGTCACCGACACCGGCGTAAAGCCGCGCGTGAAAATCCAGTCGATCCGCCGGTCGGGCGTGCCGGTAAAGCCGTGAAAGGTCGCCTCCGGTCCGCTACGGCGCCTGGTCGCGACCCATGCATCGCTCAGATCGCGTTCCAGCCGGCGATGAGTCGGGCTGTCGGGCACGGTGTTGAAATCGCCGGTCAGCACGACGGGCAGGTCGCCGGCGATCCCCGGGATTCGTGCCGCGAGCAGCGCCGCGCCCTTCTCGCGCGCCGCCTCGTCCTCGGCGCGGTACGGCAGGTGCGTGTTGAACATCGCGAACCGATTGCCGTCCCGCTCGCGGAAGATCGCCCAGGTCACCATGCGCGGATAAGGGTGTCCCCAGCTGATGCTGCCCGGCACTTCGGGCGTGTCCGACAGCCAGAAATTGCCCCAGCGCTCCACCTGCAGCCGGTCGGCGCGGTAGAAGACGCCCATATGCTCGTCCTCTGCCCGGCCGGTCCCGCTGCGCCCGACGCCGATCCACCGATAGCGCGGCAGCCGGGCGACCACGTCGTCGGCCTGTAGCTTGAACAATTCCTGCATGCCGATCACGTCCGGATCGGCCCGGCGGATCGTCGCGGCGGTCAGGTCACGCCGCAATTCCCACCGATTTGCCCCGTCGCCCTCGGCGGGCAGGCGGATGTTGAGGCTCATCACGGTCAGGTCGCGCGCCGCTGCCGGCACCGCCGCCGCCAGCGCCACCATCGTCAGGACAAGACGGATCACGGGGCGATCGGCACCGTCTGCGCTTCGGCCAGGATCACGCAGAACGCGCCATCGTCGCCGCACCATTGCTGCTGGGGGGTCCACCCGCCGCTGCGCAGCAACAGCCGCGCGTCGCGGTCGCCATATTTATGGCTGTTCTCGGTATGGATCGTCTCTCCGGCGCGCATCGCGAACGATCGCCCGTCGACCGTGAAACCCACGTCGCGGGTCGCGCGCAGATGCATCTCGATCCGCGCGGCATCGTCGTTCCAGCGCGCTTCGTGCGCGAACGCGTCGACCGGCACCGTGCCGGCCAGCTCGCGGTTGATCCGGTCGAGCAGGTTCAGGTTGAACGCAGCCGTCACGCCTGCCGCATCGTCATAGGCGGCGACCAGCGTATCCTCGTCCTTCACGCGGTCGATCCCGATCAGCAGCATCGCGCCTTCGCCCAGCCAGTCGCGCATTGCGCGCAACAGCGTACCCGCCGCCAGCGGTTCCATATTGCCGATGGTCGATCCGGGGAAGAAGCCGAGCTTGGGCATGTCCGCCACCGCATCGGGCAACGGCACCGGATGCATGAAGTCCGCCTCGACCGGCAGCACCGGCAGCCCCGGAAACTGCCCGCTCAGCGTCGCCGCCGACGACCGCAGGAAATCGCCCGAAATATCGATCGGGACATAGGCGGCCGGTTCGATGCAGTTGAGCAGGATCGGCGTCTTGACCGACGATCCCGATCCGAACTCCACCACCGCCACGCCGTCGCCGACCGCGCCGACCAGTTCGGGGCAGATCGTCTTCAGGATCGCGGTTTCGGCGCGCGTCGGATAATATTCGGGCAGCGCGGTGATGTCCTCGAACAGCTCCGACCCCTTGCGGTCATAGAACCAGCGCGCCGGAATCGCCTTTTGCGACAGCGACAGCCCGGCCAGCACATCGGCGCGGAACGCGGGGTCGGCACGGGTCACCATCGGCACGTCGTCGCTGAGCAGCATCACAGATCCTTTGCAAGGCGGACGCCGGTGAATTGCCAGCGCTGATGGGGGTAGAAGAAATTGCGGTAGCAGGCGCGCGCATGGCCGCGCGGCGTGGCGCAGGAGCTCCCGCGCAGCACGAACTGCCCGCTCATGAACTTGCCGTTATATTCGCCGACCGCGCCCTCCACGGTGCGGAAGCCGGGATAGGGGCGGTAGGCGCTGCCGGTCCATTGCCACACATCGCCGAAGAACGCCGGCCCGCCGCTCGACGGGCGCGGTTCGACCGCATGGGCATGGTCCAGCTGGTTGCCGCCCGCCGGATCATGGGCGGCGGCGGCGGCCTCCCATTCGAACTCGGTCGGCAGGCGGGCACCGGCTCAGGTCGCATAGGCATCCGCCTCGAAGAAGCTGACATGCGTCACCGGCGCGGCGGGATCGATCGCGCGCCGCCCGTCCAGCCCGAACCGGGTCCAGACCTCGCCCTGCCGCTCCCAATAGAGCGGCGCGTCGATCCCGTTCGCCTGCACCCATGCCCAGCCATCGGCCAGCCACAGCCGCGCGTCGCGATAGCCGCCATCCGCGATGAACGCCGCCCATTCGCCATTGGTGACGGTCCGGTCGGCGATGGCATGGGCGTGGAGCAGCACGTCATGCCGCGGCCCTTCGCAATCGAACGCGAAGCCCTGTCCGCCATGGCCGACCTGCACGATCCCGCCTGGATGCTCGATCCAGCCGGTCGGCGGCGGCACCGCCACCGGGCGTTTGGGCTCGGGCGCGAACATCGCCGGCTCCAGAGGGTTCTCGCTGAAATGGTGGAGAATGTCGGTCAGCAGCAATTCCTGATGCTGCTCCTCATGGTTGCAGCCGAGCGCCACCAGTTCCTGCGCGGCCTCCGACAGGGTCGGCAAGGCGGCGAGCAGGGCGGCATCGACCGCCGCGCGATAGCCGCGCACCTCGTCCAGGCTGGGGCGGGTAATCATCCCGCGCCGGCTGCGCGCATGGCGCCGGCCTTCCGCCTCGTAATAGCTGTTGAACAGGAACGGGAAACGGTCGTCGTGCAGCGTATAGCCGGGCACATGGTCGCGCAGGACGAAGGTTTCGAAGAACCAGGTGGTGTGCGCCAGATGCCATTTGGCCGGCGACGCATCGTCCATCGACTGAACGGTGGCATCGGCATCGGACAGCGGTGCCGCCAGCGAATCGGTCAGCGATCGGACGGTGCGGTAACGATGTGCGAGCGGATGGTCGGACCGGTCGGCCGGTGTCGCTCGCATGATCGTCTCCTAGGGTGCCGGACGCTCCCCGCCCGGTACCCACAAAACGTCTCCACCGGCACTTTGGTTCACAAGCCGCGCGAAAACGAAGAGAAAATCCGACAGCCGGTTGAGATAGGCCAGTAGATGCAGGTTAAGCGGCGCATCGTGCGACGCCGCCACCGCCGATCGCTCCGCCCGGCGCACGATCGCGCGCGCCAGATGCAGCGCCGCCGCCGCCGCCGACCCGCCGGGCAGGATGAAGCTGGTCAGCGGCGACAGGCCGGCATTGGCCCGGTCGATCGCCTGTTCGAGCGCCGTCACCTGTTCCGGCACGATGCGCAGCGCCCCGTCGATCGACGGCGGGGTGGCCAGGTCGGCGCCCAGATCGAACAGGTCGTTCTGGATCGTCAGCAGCGTCTTCGTGTCGGGATGCTCGCCCAGCGCGGCGATGGCGACGCCCAGCGCCGAATTGGCCTCGTCCACATCGCCGATCGCCTGCATCACCGCGGCGTCCTTCGCCACGCGCGATCCGTCGACCAGCCCGGTGGTCCCGCCGTCGCCGGTGCGGGTGTAGATCTTGGTCAGCTTCACCATCGTCGTGGTCAGGTGCGTCCGGCGAAGAACAGCAGCACGACGACGATCAGGATCGCGATCGCCTGAAACAGCACGCGCGCCTGCATCATCTTGTTCGATTTCAGCGCATGTTCGCTCGGCCCCTCGCCCCGCGCCTCGGCGCTGCCCTGCGCCAGGAACGACACGATGCCGCGTATCAACGCGACGACGACCGCGATCATCGCCGCGATCAGCAACAGGACCAGGAAGGTGTTCATGACGCCAAGCTAAGCACTTGCCAGCGCAAAGCCAATGGGGAGTCGACCGGCCCGCAGATCATCGGCAAACGCCCGCCCGTCGACGCCCCCGTCCCGGAGCGCCGCCAGCGTCGGCGCACCGTTGCGCTTGGCCAGCCGCTGCCCGTCCGGTCCCAGCAGCAGCGGGTGGTGCCGCCACACCGGCACCGGCAGGTCGAGCAGCGCCTGCAACAACCGGTGGATATGCGTCGCGGCGAACAGGTCCAGCCCACGCACGACATGGGTCACCCCCTGCGCCGCATCGTCCACCGTCACCGCCAGATGATAGCTGGTGCCCGCATCCTTGCGCGCCAGCACCACGTCGCCCTGTGCCAGCGGATCGGCCACGACCGTGCCGGCCAGCTCGTCGGTCCATGTCAGCGGCCCCGCCAGCGCCACCGCCCGCGCCATATCGATCCGCCACGCATGCGGCTCGCCCAGCCGCGCGGCGGCGACCTCCGGCGGGATCGCGCGGCATGTCCCCGGATAGACCGCGCCATCGACCCCATGCGGCGCCGACGCGCTCGCCGCCAGTTCGCGGGCGATATCGGCGCGGGTGCAGAAACACGGATAGACGAGGCCCGCTACCCGCAACCGGTCGAGCGCATCGGCATAGCGCGCCATCCGCTGCGACTGGAACACGACCTCCCCGTCCCATGCCAGCCCCAGCCATTCCAGATCGCGCAGGACGCCCGCGACATGCTCCGGCCGGCTGCGGCCGGTATCGATATCCTCGATCCGCAGCAGGAACCGCCCGCCCGCCGTCCGCGCCCGGTCATGCGCCGCGATCGCCGCAACCGCATGGCCCGCGTGCAGCGCGCCCGTAGGACTGGGCGCGAACCGGGTGACGACCTCGCCGGTTTGACTTTGGGTATCGCGCCGTGCTGTCATGTCCGCGTCATCGTTGCCGATCATATCGGCGCCGACGTTTACGCGAGGGGGACTTCATGTACCATCCCGATCGCCTCCGCCATCCCGATGGCTGCCCCGCGCTGGTGCTCAACGCGGACTATACGCCGTTGAGCTATTATCCGCTCAGCGTGTGGCCGTGGCAGACGGCGGTAAAGGCCGTATTCCTCGACCGGGTCGATATCGTCGCCGAATATGACCGCGAAGTGTGCAGCCCGACCGCACGGATCAAGCTGCCCTCGGTCATCGCGCTCAAGCAATATGTGCGGCCGTCGGAATTCCCGGCCTTCACCCGCTTCAACCTGTTCCTGCGCGACCGGTTCAGCTGCCAATATTGCGGCGCGACCCACGACCTGACCTTCGATCACGTCGTACCCCGCGCGCAAGGCGGGCGGACGACCTGGGAAAATGTCGCCACCGCCTGCGCGCCGTGCAACCTGCGCAAGGGCGGCCGGACGCCCAAACAGGCGGCGATGCCGCTCCATGTCCAGCCGATCCGCCCGACCAGCTGGCAGCTGCAGGAACAGGGCCGCCGCTTCCCGCCCAACCATCTGCACGAAACCTGGCACGACTGGCTCTACTGGGACGTCGAGCTGGAGGCGTGACCTTCGTCAGCATCACCCGGCTGCGCATCCGGTCCGCGCGCTTCCTGCCGGCGTTCCTGATCGATACGTGGTTGAGCGCGCGGCAGGTAAGGCGCGCCGAGGGCTATCGCGGCGGGCGGATGCTGGCCGATCGTCGCCAGACCTATTGGACGATGACCGCGTGGGACGATGCTGCGTCGATGCGTGCGTACATGACCGCCGGGCCGCACCGTCGCGCGATGCCGAAACTGATGCGCTGGTGCGATCAGGCGAGCATCGTGCATTGGGTACAGGACGATGCGACGCTACCCGACTGGAACGATGCCGACCGCCGGATGCGGGCGGAAGGTCGCGTATCGAAGGTACATCGTCCGGCGACCGGTCATGATCCGATGACGTTCACGCCGCCACGCGTCACAGCCGGCGTCGACCTACCGCCAAACTCAACGTCACCCCGGGCTTGACCCGGGGTGACGATTTGGCGTCGCGGTCTATTCGCCCTTCGACGTCAGCGGCGGAGTCTGCTGGTGCTGCACCACCGTCCACACGCCATGTTCGATCCAACGATAGGTCGAGGTGCAGTACGCCGTGTACGCCTCGCCTCCCTTGTGCGCCTCCGCCTTGTACGCGACGACGATCAGCCCTTCCTGCGGCCGCGCGACCTGGCGCTCGGTCAGCGACACCTGTTCCCAGCGCGGCGTGTCCTTGACCGCGTCGATGGCCTGCTGCCCCGTGAACACGAACGGCGGCGTCGGCAGCACCATCAGGCATGCGTCGTCGACCGATTCCTCGTAATGCGCCGCGTCGGCGGTCCACAGGCTTTCCTCGAAATTCCAGATACGATCGTCGTCCACGGCGATTCTCCTGTCGTTGCCGGCGTTTAGCGTTTGGGCCATCTGCCGGTTCCGTGCGGCATGTTCGTCCGCCTCACGGCGGATGCGGTGCCGGCCCGCTCCCCCACCCGGCCACCCATCGAGGATACCGTGTGGGTGGCCGGGTGGGGGAGCGGGCCGGCACCGCCCTCATCCGGCAACGCTGGATCGAAAACATCACCCTCACCCCACCGCAAGTCCGCTTGCCGAGGCTGTATCAGACCGGTAATACACGGCCGGTACCATGGCTTACGATCCCCCGTCCCCGCCCTCCGGCCCGATCGATCCCAGCCGGATCGGCCGCCTGTCGACCCCGTTGACCGGCGAGGCACTGGAGCGGCGCCGGCGGCTGGCCGCGTTCGACGACGCGCTGGCGGATTATGACCGCAGCTTCCCCGGCGCGGGCACGCCGCCCCCGCCCCCCCGAAGCCCCCCGCCGCAAGGAAGCGGCGCCCGCTTCGCTGGTGGCTGCGCTGGGCCATGCGCGGGCTGGGCGTGTTCATCCTGCTGCTGATCCTCGCCATCGGCTGGCTCGCGTTCACCGCGCCGATGTCCAAATCGCTCGAACCGCCCGCCCCGCCGTCGATCACCTTGCTGTCGGCGGAAGGCACGCCGATCGCCGAGCGCGGTGCGAACATCGGCAAGCCGGTCGACGCGGCCAGGCTGCCCGCGCACGTCACCGAAGCGTTCATGGCGATCGAGGACCGCCGCTTCCGCACCCATTGGGGCATCGACCCGCGCGGGATCGCGCGGGCGATGTGGACCAACACCGCGGCGGGCGGCGTGCGGCAGGGCGCCAGCACGATCACGCAACAGCTGGCGAAGAACGCGTTCCTCGATTCGGACCGCACCGCCGCGCGCAAGATTCGCGAGGTGCTTATCGCCTTCTGGCTGGAGGCGTGGCTGACCAAGGACGAGATCATGTCTCGTTACCTGTCGAACGCCTATTTCGGCGACAATGCGTACGGCCTCGACGCCGCCGCGCGCCATTATTTCAGCCGCGCGCCCAAGGACCTGACCGTCGGACAGGCGGCGATGCTGGCAGGCCTTGTGAAAGCGCCCTCGCGCCTCGCCCCGACCAGCAACCTGAAGGGCGCGCGTGCGCGGCAGGCGGTCGTCGTCGGCGCGATGGAGGACGCGGGCTACCTCACCCCGGCCGAGGCGAACCGCGTCAAGCCCGCCGTGCTGCGCGTCACCGGCAACAGCACCCTGCCCTCGGGCACCTATTTCGCCGACTGGGTGCTGCCGCAGGCGCGCGACCGCGAAGGCGGCGTCGGCGCGGATCGCAAGGTGACGACGACGCTGGAAATCCGCATGCAGCGCGCCGCCGAACGCGCGGTGCGCAACGCCGGCCTTCGCCAGACCCAGGTCGCGATCGTCGCGATGCGCCCCGATGGCCGGGTGATCGCGATGGTCGGCGGCAAGAATTACGCCGCCAGCCCGTTCAACCGCGCGGTACAGGCGCGGCGCCAACCCGGATCGACCTTCAAGCTGTTCGTCTATCTCGCCGCACTGCGATCGGGCCTCAATCCGCAGAGCCAGGTGCTCGACGAACCGGTCACCATCGGCGAATGGAGCCCCAAGAACAGCGACGGGCGCTATCTCGGCACGATCACGCTGGAACGCGCGTTCCAGCGGTCGAGCAACGTCGCCGCCGCCCGCCTGACCAAGGAAGTCGGCGTCAAGAACGTCATCCGCGCCGCCCGCGACCTCGGCATCACCACGCCGATCGCCAACGAAGCGTCGATCGCGCTCGGCACCTCGACCACGTCGCTGCTCGAACTGACCAGCGCCTATGCCGCGATCGCGGCGGGCGAGGCACCGGTGATCCCGCGCGGCCTGGCGCAACAGGACGAACCGACCTGGCTCGACCGGCTGCGTTCGACCCGGCGCACGCTGTCGCGTGACGAGCTGGAGGGGATGCGCACCCTGCTCGCCGCCTCGATCCGACAGGGAACCGGCATCGCCGCCAACCTGCCGGTCGATGCGTTCGGCAAGACCGGCACGACGCAGGACAATCGCGACGCGCTGTTCATCGGCTATGCCGGCGGGATCGTCGCCGGGGTGTGGCTCGGCAATGACGACAACAGCACTAATCCGGGGCTGGCCGGCGGCGGCCTGCCCGCGCGCATCTGGCGCGACTTCATGCGACAGGCGCTGAACCTGCGCGATCCGGTGCCGGTCGCGGCGCCCGAACCCGAACCGATCGACAATGCGATCGACGCGGTACAGGACATGCTCGGCAACCCGTTCGACGCGCCGCCGACGATCGAGGGGCCGGGCTTCGACGTCTCGCTCGACCGCGACGGCCAGGTCCGCATCGGCCCCAACGACCGCCGCCGCCGCGAGGAAGAACCGCCCCCGCCCGAAGACCGCCGCCCGCCGGAAGAGGACGAGCAATAGGGCGAACGCACCCTCGTCATTCCCGCGAAGGCGGGAATCCAGAGACGCAACGTCGGCGCGTCCATCCCGAACGCCAGCGCCAATAGCCTCCCGCCTCCGCGGGAGTGACGATGGCGGGAAGCACCGCCCCCCTCCCCGTCACCCCGGGCTCGACCCGGGGTCCCGCTTCTTCCGCGACCGCCGAACCTGAAGCTCGACGTTCCCACCGACCGTACCCCCGCGCAGGCGGGGGTCCAGAGCCAGCCAGACCGAAGCGATGCGCATGTCACCCTGGATCCCCGCCTGCGCGGGGATGTGGCGCTTCATAGCGTCCCTATCGTCATTCCCGCGCAGGCGGGAATCCATAGACGCAACGCCGGCGCGTCCATCCCGAACGCCAGCGCCAATAGCCTCCCGCCTCCGCGGGAGTGACGATGGCGGGAAAGCACCCCCCCCGCCACCCCGGGCTCGACCCGGGGTCCCGCTTCTTCCGCGACCGTCGAACCGGAAGCTCGACGTCTCACCGACCGCACCCCCGCGCAGGCGGGGGGCCAGCGCCAGCCAGACCGAAGCGTTGCGCATGTCACCCTGGATCCCCGCCTGCGCGGGGATGTGGCAGCGCGCCGGAGCCACGCCCTGCGCCGGGATAGCGAACGACTCCGCACCCCCGGTTGACCCCCAACCCCGATCCGCCCAAGGCATTGGCATGCGCTTTTTTTCCGACAACGCCGCCCCCGCCTGTCCCGCCGTCCTCGACGCGATCGTCGCCGCGAACGGACAGGACACCGCCTATGACGGCGACGCGCTGAGCCGCCGCCTCGACGCGCGCTTCGCCGACCTGTTCGGCTGCGAGGTGGCGGTGCTGTGGGTGCCGAGCGGCACGGCGGCCAACTGCCTCGCGCTGACCGCGATGTGCCCGCCGCATGGCGGCATCGTCTGCCACGCCGAAGCGCACATCCAGAATGACGAGGGCGGCGCCCCCGAATTCTACACCCATGGCGCCAAGCTGATGCTGCTGGACGGCGACGGCGCGAAGCTCGACGCGCCGACCATCGACGCCTTCCTGTCGACCATCCGCGACGACGTACATCAGGTGCAGCCGCACGCCGTCTCGATCACCCAGGCGACCGAGGCCGGCCGGGTCTATACCCCGGACGAGGTCGCCGCGATCGGCGCGCTCGCCAAGGCCCGCAACCTCGGCCTGCACATGGACGGCGCCCGCTTCGCCAACGCTATCGCCCATCTCGGCTGCACCCCCGCCGACGTGACGTGGCAGGCGGGCGTCGACGCGCTGTCGTTCGGCTTCATCAAGAATGGCGGCATGTCAGCCGAGGCGCTGGTCTTCTTCCGCCCCGAACTCGCCAAGGTCGCCCGCTATCGCCGCAAGCGTGCCGGGCTGCTCGCGTCGAAGGGCCGCTTCCTCGCCGCGCAGCTGCTGGCGATGCTCGACGGCGATGTCTGGCTCGCCAATGCCCGCGTCGCCAATGCCGGGGCGGCGATGCTGGCGCAGGCAGCGGGCGACCGGCTGGTCCATGCGGTCGAGGCGAACGAGGTGTTCCTGCGCCTTACCGCCGACGAAGCCGCCGCCCTGCGCGCGCAGGGGTTCGATTTCTACGACTGGGGCGTGGGACAAGCGCGACTGGTGGTGGCATGGGATCAGGACGCGGCGACCGTCGCCCCGCTGGCACAAGCGATCGCCGCGCTATGAGCGACACCCCGCGTTCGGCGACCCCGGCGGTCCTGATCCCCTTCGCCATCGTCACGCTGATCTGGGGATCGACCTGGATCGTGATCCGCGACCAATTGGGCGTGGTGCCGGCGTCGTGGTCGGTCACCTATCGCTTCGTCATCGCGGGCGTGACGATGCTCGCCTGGGGCTGGTGGCGCGGCGACCGGGTGCGGCTCGACCGGCGCGGCTGGCTGTTCGCCGCCGGCCTTGGCCTTGCGCAATTCTGCCTCAACTTCAATTTCGTCTACCGCTCCGAACAATATGTCACCTCGGGGCTGGTCGCGCTGATGTATGCGCTGCTGGTCGTGCCCAATTCGATCCTCGCGCGCATTTTCCTCGGGCAGCGCATGGGGCGGCAGCTGCTGGTCGGATCGGCGATCGCGCTGGCCGGCGTCGCCCTGCTGTTCCTCCACGAAGCGCGCGAGCATCCCGAAAACGGCCCGGCGGTCGTGCTGGGGCTGGGCATTGCGCTCGCCGGCGTGTTCGCGGCATCGGTCGCCAACGTCATGCAGGCGACACCGACCGCGCGGGCCTATCCGATGGTGCCGCTGCTCGGCGTCGCGATGCTGATCGGGGCCGCCATCGACGCCGCCTATGCCAGCCTGACCGTCGGGCCGCCGGTGTTCGACTGGCGCTGGTCCTATGTTGGCGGGCTGCTCTACCTCGGCATCATCGCCTCGGCGGTCGCCTTCACCTTGTATTACGGGCTTATTCGCACGATCGGCCCGGCCAAGGCGGCCTATAACGGCGTCGTCGTGCCGGTCATCGCGATGCTGCTGTCAACTTTGTTCGAAGATTATCGCTGGTCGCCACTCGCCGGGGCGGGTGCGGCGCTGGCCTTGGCCGGGCTGGTGGTGGCGCTCAAGGCGCGCAGACCGAACCGGTAATCGGGATAGTCGGGCGCCCAGCCCAGCAGCCGCTTCGCCTTGCCGTTCGCCACCCGCCGGTTCTCGCCATAAAAGGCCCGCGCCATCGGACTCAGCGTCTCCAGGGGCACGAACGGCGGCGGCGCCACGCCCAGCAGCCGCGCGGCATATTCCACCACTTCGTTCTGCGACGCCGGCAGATTATCGGATACGTTATACGATCCTGCCGGTTTTGTGAGGCCATACGCCACACCTTTGGCAACATCCGCCACGTGCACCCGGCTGAACACCTGTCCCGGACAATCGACCCGGTGCGCCTCCCCCGCCGCCACCCGCTCCAAGGGCGATCGTCCCGGCCCATAGATGCCCGGGAGCCGGAACACCCGCGCCCCCAGCGCCAGCCATGCCGCATCCGCCGCATTGCGGTTCGCCCGCCGCCCGGCGATCGGCGCACTCTCATCGACCCAGCCGCCGCCGGCATCGCCATACACCCCGGTCGACGACAGATAGGCGAGCGTCCGCCCGCCCAGCACGTCGCGATACCGTTCCAGCACCGGATCGCCGTCCTTGTCCGGCGGCACGCTGGACAGGATCGCGGTCGCCTGTTCCGCCTCGAACCGCACCCGGTCGCGGTCGGCAAAGGCGATGCTGCCGTCGCGCCCGTCCCGCGTCGTGCCCACGACCCGCCAGCCCCTAGGCTCCAGCCGCGCCGCAATCGCCCGCGACGTATATCCCAACCCGAAGATCAGCAGGCGCACAGCGATACTCCAGCTACGCCGTACCCCCGCAGGCGGGGGTCCAGGATTACGATCGAAACGGCGTCCTGCCTGGCTCTGGACCCCCGCCTGCGCGGGGGTACGGCAGCGGGCCGCTCAGGCTCACTTCGCCCCATAACCGTTATACAACACCCCGAAATAATCGCCCTTGTTCCACCGTGGCCGCGCATCCGCATCGGCCAGGTCGAGCGCGATGTCGTGGTTGATCGCAACGAACATCCGCCCTGCCGTCCAGTCGAACGTCTGGTTCATGTCGTCGCCCGGCTGGTGATAGCGATGCTCCAGAAAATCGGCGACCGCCGCCTTGCCCGGCCCCTTCCATCCGGTGTCGAGCGACACCGCCGGAATCCCCGCCTTGACGAAGCTGTAATGGTCGGACCGCACGAAGATCGCCTCTTCCGGCTCGGGATCGGGGCTGAGCGCAATCCCGCGCTTGCCCGCCGCCCGCGCCACCGCCTGCGCCACGGTCGAATGGTCGGCACCGATCGCGACCATGTCTTCGAAGCGATAGGACAGGATCGGCATGTCGAGATTGACGTCGGCGACGATCGACCCCTGGGGCACGGTCGGGTGCAGCGCGAAATATTCGCTGCCGATCAGCCCCTTCTCCTCGGCCGTCACGCTGACGAAGATCAGGCTGCGGCGGGGCTTGCGCGGATCGGCGGCGAATTGCTTCGCCACTTCGATCATCGCCGCCGTGCCGACGCCATTGTCCATCGCCCCGTTGTTGATCCGGTCCGCGCCCTTGGGCAGCGTCGGATCGGTCGAGATGCCGATATGGTCGAGATGCGCCGACAGCGCGACATATTCGCCCTTCAGCGCCGGATCGCTGCCCGGCAACACGCCGACGACGTTGCTGCTGGTGAAGCGCGTCACCCTGGAGCGCTGCTTCGTCGACACCCGCACGCCGGTGGCGCCGCGCGGCATCGCCTGTCCGGCGGCATCCGCCTTCACCACCGCGGCCCAGTCGAGCGCCGATCCGGTGAACAGCTTGGCGGCCCCTGTCGCGCTGAGCGACGCGATCGACGGCGCGCCGCTGCCCGCGACATGCGGACGCCCGTCCTTGCCGACCCACGTCATGCGTGGGCTGCGATAGACCGACATCAGATAGCTGAAGGGATAGCGATGCGTCTGTTCGGTATTCTCGATCTGGATCACGCCGATCGCGCCCTTGGCCGCCGCCGTCGCCCGTTTGGTATCGCCGCTCGCCAGATGCGCGCGGATCTCGCTCGGCAGGCTGGCCGGCGCGCCATAGAGATAGGCGACGATCTTGCCGCGCACGTCCAGCCCGGCATAATCGTCGATGCCGTTCGCCGCATCGACCACGCCGCGCCCGACGAACACCACCTCGCCCGACCGGCGGAAATCGGGTTCGAGGAAGCTGGTCGAGGTCAGATAATCGCTGCCGAAGGTCAGTGCCGGCCGCCCGGCGGCGGTCAGGCTCCCCTTCCCCGCCGGCACGGCCGAGGCGAGCGGCACGCTCTGCAGATAGGTGCCGTTGTCGCCCGCCGGTTGCAGGCCGGCGGCGCGCATCTGCTCGGCGACATAGGCGGCGGCACGATCATATTCGGGCGTACCGGGCGCGCGGCCCTTCATGTCGTCCGACGCGAGGAACGCGACATGCGCCCGCATCGCCGCCTCTTCCGGGGTCAGGGGCGCGGTCTGGGCAAGGGCGCCCGTAGATGCCAGCAACAGTGCAAGCGGAAGAAGGCGCATGAAAATCCTCAATCACGTCATCCAAATTCGTCATCCCGGCGAAGGCCGGGATCCACCGTGCCGCATAACCGAACGCTTCGGCGCTTGCGGAACCTTGGATCCCGGCCTTCGCCGGGATGACGTGGCTAGCCGGGGTTACTTCGCGCCGTACCCGTTATACAGCGTGCCGAAGAAATCGCCCTTGTTCCACGCCGGCCGCTGGGCTGCGTCGGCGATGTCGCGGGCGATCTGGTAATTGACGTTGATGAAGCGTTCGCCCGATTCCCAATCGATCGGCGGGCTCTGCACCACCTCGTCCGATGGCTGGTGGTAATTATTGGCGAAGAACGCATCGACCGCCGCCTTGCCCGGCCCCGACGTGCCCGGCCACAGGAACACCGACGGCACGCCCTGCTGCACGAACCGATAATGGTCCGACCGCACGAACAGCGCCATGTCGGGCATCGGATCGGGGGAGAAGGCCGCGCCCGCCGTCGTCGCCGCACGCTTCACGATGTCGCCCAGGCTCGATCGCACCGCGCCGAACGCGATGACGTCGCTGAACTTGTAGGTGATGATCGGCATGTCCAGATTGACGTTGGCGACCATCCGCGCCTTTCCGATCGTCGGATTGTTGGCGAAGTAATCGGAACCGACCAGCCCCTTCTCCTCCGCCGTGACCGCCAGGAACAGGATCGAGCGGCGCGGCGCCTTGCCCGCCGCCTTGAACCGCTTGGCCTCCTCGATCAGCGAGGCGATGCCGACCGCATTGTCCATCGCCCCGTTATAGATCGTGTCGCCCTTCTTGTTCGGCGTGCCGACCCCGACATGGTCGAGATGGGCCGACAGGATGACCGTTTCCGGCGCGACGGCCGGATCGCTGCCCGGCAGGATGCCGGCGACGTTGTAGCTCGGCAGCGGGGTGGTGACCGTCTTGATCGCCACGTCGAGACGCGGCTTCAGCGTCAGCCCGCGGAACTTGCCCTTGCCCGACAGCGCGCTCGCCGCCTTGGCCCAGCTGGTGCCCGAACCGGCGAACAGCTTTTCGGCACCGGCCGCGCTCAGCGTCGCCAGAGTCGGCACGCCGCCGCCGATGATGTGCCCCTTGCCGTCGGCCTCGGCCCAGGTGACGCTGGTCGGCTGGGCGGTGGCGACGGTCTTGGCCATCGGCATCCGCGCGGAAACCTCCGGGGTCTGGAGCGCGATGATGCCGACCGCGCCCTTTGCCCTGGCGATCCCCGCCTTGGTCGGCAGGCCGCCGAAATGCGCCGCTTCCTCGCTGTCGAGGCCGCTGGGCGCACCGCGCACCACCGCCACGATCTTGCCGCGCACGTCGAGGCCCGCATA
Organism: Sphingomonas hankookensis; assembly: GCF_028551275.1. Taxonomy (NCBI): domain Bacteria; kingdom Pseudomonadati; phylum Pseudomonadota; class Alphaproteobacteria; order Sphingomonadales; family Sphingomonadaceae; genus Sphingomonas; species Sphingomonas hankookensis. The sequence continues at coordinate 879,404 of NZ_CP117025.1, read as the reverse complement.
GTCGTCGCGGGTCGGCGACGACACGCCGTAACCGACATAGACCACCGGCGCCGCCAGCGTCGTCTCCGCCGACGCCGGATTGACCCCCGGCAGATAATCCTGGCCGAAGGTCAGCGCCTGCCCGTTCAGGCTCAGCTTGCCCATGTCCGCCGGGCCGACCTTGATCAGCGGCACCTTCTGCAGATAGCTGCCATCGTCGCCCGCCGGGCGCAGCCCCGCCGCATAGAATTGCGACGCGACGTAATTGGCGGCGATATCATATTCGGGCGAGCCGGCGTCGCGACCGCGCATCGCATCACTCGCCAGGAACATGACATGCGCCTTCATCGCCGCCTGCGCGGGCGGCAGGACGGCGTTCAGCTCGGCATTGCGCGCTTGGCTTTCCGCGGCGGTGGGGGCGGCGGGAGCGGGAGCCGGCGGCGCATCCTGCGCGATAGCGGCGGTGCTGATGAGAAGACCGAGCAACAAGGCTGGACGGAACATTGGAATCCTTCGACAAGCGACCATAGATACAGGCGTAGCTTGTGCCGTGGCCCCGCGCAACGCGGGCGCCGACATGGATTGAGAGTCGAGGATAATGATGGTCGATGCGACGCGTACCCCGATGACCCCGCCCGTCATCCGCCGCAGCGATTATCGCCCGCCGGCATGGCATGTGCCGGAAATCGCGCTGGATTTCGATCTCGATCCGCAGGCGACCCGCGTGACCGCCACGCTGTCGGTGACCCGGAACGGCGAAGGTCCGTTGCGACTCGACGGCGACGGATTGACGCCGCGATCGGTGTTGGTCGACGGCACGCCGCACAATGATTGGCGGCTGGAGGATGGCGCGCTGGTGCTCGACCTGCCCGGCGACGCCCATGAAATCACCACCGAAGTCGTCATCGAACCGCAGGCGAATACCCAGCTGATGGGCCTCTACGCCTCGGGCGGAAACCTGTGCACCCAGTGCGAGGCGGAGGGCTTCCGCCGCATCACCTTCTTCCCCGACCGCCCCGATATCCTCAGCCGCTACCGGGTACGGATGGTCGCGGACAAGGCGCGCTTCCCGGTACTGCTCGCCAATGGCGATCCGGTCGCGTCCGGCGATCTGGGCGACGGCCGCCACTGGGCGGAATGGTCGGACCCCTTCCCCAAGCCCTGCTATCTCTTCGCGCTGGTCGCCGGCGACCTCGTCGCCAATCGCGCGCAGTTCGTCACCGCTTCGGGCCGCGAGGTGCAGCTCGGCATCTGGGTCCGCGCGCCCGATCTGGCGAAGACCGACCATGCGATGCGCGCGCTCAAGACCTCGATGGCGTGGGACGAGCGGGTCTATGGTCGCGAATATGACCTCGACGTGTTCAACATCGTCGCGGTCGACGATTTCAATTTCGGGGCGATGGAAAATAAGGGGCTGAACATCTTCAACAGCCGCTACATCCTCGCCGACCCCGATACAGCGACCGATTACGACTATGATGGGATCGCCGCCGTCGTCGCCCACGAATATTTCCACAACTGGTCGGGCAACCGCGTCACCTGCCGGGACTGGTTCCAGCTGTCGTTGAAGGAAGGCTTCACCGTCCTGCGCGACCAGCAATTCTCAGGCGATCAGGGGTCGGCCGCGGTCAAGCGGATCGAGGATGTGCGGTCGTTGCGCGCCTCGCAGTTCCCCGAAGATGCCGGGCCGCTCGCCCATCCGATCCGGCCCGACGCCTATCAGGAGATCAGCAACTTCTACACCGCGACCATCTATAACAAGGGCGCGGAAGTCGTGCGGATGATCGCCACGATCCTGGGGCCGACGGCATTCCGTGCCGGCACCGACCTGTATTTCAGCCGCCATGACGGGACGGCGGCGACCTGCGAGGATTTCGTGGTGGCGATGGAGGATGCTTCGGGCGTCGACCTGTCCGCCTTCCGCCGCTGGTACGAACAGGCGGGTACGCCGCGCGTGTCCGCGACGCTCGAACATTTCCCCGGCGGCGGTCGCGCCACGCTGTCGCTACGCCAGGCGGTGCCGCCGACGCCGGGCCAGCAGACCAAGCAACCGATGGTGCTGCCGCTCAAACTCCGCCTGTTCGGTGCGGAAACCGGCCGTCCCTTGAGCGACGAACGGCTGTTCCTGTTCGATCAGGACGCGGCGACGATCACTTTCGAAACGGTCACCGAACGCCCGGTGCTGTCGATCAATCGCGGTTTCTCGGCGCCGGTGATCGTGGAGACCGATCGGACGTCGGCCGACCTTGCGTTCCTCAGCGCGCACGACGACGATCCCTTCGCCCGCTACGAAGCGATGCAGCAGCTGATGCTCGACACGCTGGTCGCCTCGGTCGCCAGCGGCCATGGCGATCACGCGGCGGTGATCGACGCCATCGCCAACACCTTGGCCGACGACCGCCTCGACCGGGCGTTCGTCGCGGAAGCGGTCCTGCTACCCTCGGACAGCTTCATCGGCGACCAGATGGGCGTGGTCGATCCCGACGCGATCTTTGCCGCGCGTGAGGCGCTGCGCAGCGATATCGGCCGGGCGCTGCTGCCCGAATGGCGCGCCGCCTATGCCGCGACGGAGGCGGATGCGTTCGAATATACTCCCGATGCCAAGGGCAAGCGGCGGCTGCGCACCGTGGCGCTCGGCTATATCGCCGCATCGGGGGCGAGCGACGCCGACGCGATCGCCTTTGCCCAGTTCGAGCAGGCTGACAACATGACCGACCGTCAGGGCGCGTTGATGACGCTGGTCAATTCGGACTCCGACGACCGGATCGCCGCGCTCGACATCTTCTACAACCGCTACCGCGACAATCCGCTGGTGCTGGACAAATGGTTCACCACCCAGGCGCTGTCGACCCGTGCCGATACGTTCGAGCAGGTCGAGGAGCTGGCCGGGCATCGCGACTTTACGCTCACCAACCCCAACCGTGCCCGCGCGCTGATCGGCGCGTTCAGCATGAACCAGAAGGCGTTCCACCGCGCCGACGGTGCCGGATACCGGTTCCTCGCCGACCAGCTGATCGCACTCGACCGGATCAATCCGCAGACCGCCGCCAAGATGCTGCCACCGCTCGGCCGCTGGCGCCGGTTCGACCGCACGCGCGGGGAATTGATGCGGGCGCAGCTCGACCGGATCCTGTCGGTGCCGGGGCTGTCGAAGGATATGCTGGAACAGGTGGGGAAGTCGCTCAGCTGATTCCGAGCAACGGGCGTCATCCCAGCGAAGGCTGGGATCTCTTGGTGACGGCGCGCAGCAGGAGCCGCAAAAGACCCCAGCCTTCGCTGGGGTGACGTCCAGAACCGAGTATCGATTACTTCGCGAACCACTCCGGGAACCGCTGCGCCTTCTCCGCCACCAACCCCTCATAATAGCGCATCAGGTCGACCGCATGGTCGCGGTCGGTCCGGACCCGCGCCGCCGCTTCATTCGCCGCCGCCTTGACCACGTCATAGTCCCGCGCGAACATCCGCTCGATCGCATCCGCCGCCGAGCGCGGATCGCGCGCGGCATAGGTTTCGGCGAATGCCGGCTCGGCGATCTCGGCACAGCCACCCTCGTCCGGCACGATCAACGGCAGGCCCGATGCCAGCCCCTCCAGCCCGACCAGCCCGAACGGCTCGGCATCCGATCCGTGGATCAGCGCGTCGCAGCTGGCCATGATCCGCGCGAGGCGGACGCGGTCATAGACCGGGCGGAACAGCTTGATATGCGGGCTGTTCTTCAACCGGTGTTCCAGGCGCCGGGTATGCACCCCGCTGCCGATCTGGATCATCCCGACGGGCAGATGCTCGCCCGCCATCTCGACCGCGTCGAAGATCATCGGCCAGCGTTTCTCGGCATGGTGTCGCCCCAGCCCCAGCAGCAGATGCCCTTCGGGCGGCAGGCCGAGCTGGTCGAGCAGCGATGCCCGCAACTGCTCGTCGCGATGCTCGGGTGAAAAGAACCCGCGCTGGATGCCGAGCGGCATCGACGCATGGACGGTCAGCCCACGCGCGGCGTGGCGCTTTTCCAGCGCCGGGCCGTTGGTGACGAACGCGTCCATCTTGTCGAGGTAGCGCGCCATGTAGCGCGTCCACCACATGAACGCCTCCTCGATCCGTTCGCGGCTCGCCATCCGTTCGAACCAGCGCAGCGGATAGGCGCCGACATTGTCGTTATGCGCGAAGTACACCTTCACCGCATGGCCGGGCCAGTCGGCGACGATGGTCGCGGGGCGCCACGGACTCGACGCCTCGACCACATCGGGATGCAGTTCGTCGAGCAGGGCATGGATCGCCCCGCCGCGCACGAAGATGCCGTAATTGGGGTCGAGGATCAGCGTCGGCGCCTTGACCCAATGGATGCGCCCGCCGCCGGGCCGCTCCTCGACCGCATTCTCCTTGGCCGGGGCGATGACGATCAGTTCATGGCCCAGCTCGGCCATGATCGTCATCTTGTGGTCGATATAGGTGCGGACCCCCCCGCCGGTCGGCGAGTAGAATTCGTTGACGTCGACGACGCGCATCGGGGGTTCGGCTCAGTCGAGCGGGGCGAAACCGCCCAGCCCGCGCAGATACTGGGCGCGCACCGTCGTGGTCGTGACGCCGGCGGGCACGGTGACGATCGCCTGCGCCAGCTTCGGGCGGGCACGGCCGAGCTTTGCCGGCCCCGGAAAGCCCGCCCCGTCGCGCATGAAATTGAACTTGTTGCGCCCGTCGCGGTCATGGGTGAACAACAGCGCATAGCGGCCGGGCGACGGCGCGCGGATGCACAACTGCACCGCGCCGGATTGGGGCATGGTGGCCCAGACCCGGCGAAAGAACTTGCCCTCCTTGCGCAGGTCGCGGTCGTCCTTCAGGAAATCGTCGTCGTTCGCCGGATAGAGTTCCAGCTTCAGCCGGCCGGTGCGGTCCTTCAGCCCTACCACGTTGACGCGGATCGCCGGCCCCTGGTTCGCATTGCATGCGGCGGCATCGCTGCCGATCGACTGGGCGGCGGCGGGACTGGCCGCGAGCAACGCCGCACCGAGCAGCGTCAGGGGCAATTTCATCATTCTTTCCTTGCGAGCGCAGGAAGCCCGAATGCCGCCATCAGCACCACGTGCGTGAACAGGGTGAGGGTCGCGATGAATGCGACCAGGTCGGACAGGGCTTCGCCATGCCCGATAAACATAATCGCGAAGTTGGCGAAAAGAAGGTCTTTGTTCGGCAACAGCGGCAGGCGCGCCACGACCAGTCGACCCGCAGCAAGGAACAGCCACCAGGTGATCGAGACATTGGGCATCGCGAAATAGCTGGCAATGCCGAACGCCAGCGATCCGAGCACCAGCCGCGCGCAATGCACGCCGAAGATCCAGCGCAGCATGGCGCCCGGCAGCGAAAAGACCCGGCGCGAGAACAGCAGCAGCACGCCCGAAATCCCGACCGCCACCGCCGACGACCATGCCAGCATCCGGAGTTGCGCCGGCGGAAACAGTTCGAACGCGAAGGGCAGCGCTACGCCCAGCATGCCGACCGTCACGATATTGCCGGCAATACCCGACAGGATCGTCACGTCCTTCACCGCGCCGAACGGCGCCGTCACCATCTTCAACCGGGCGCGGGCCCAGGCATAGAAGAACACGTCGCCCGAATAGCCGATGACCACGTCGTTCGCGATCCGCTTGCGCACCAGTGCCCCGAACCCGTCGAACGGCAGCCGCCACAGGCGCCGGAAGATGATGAAGTCGAACAGCGGCGGCGCAAAATAGGCGAGCGCGAAGAACAGATAGAACCACGGCGAATCCGGCGCGGCCAGTTCGACCCCGGCCCAGCCATGGTCGAACAGCTCCCATGACAGCCCGAGGATCATCAATCCGGAAAGGATCGCCCCGAGAATGCGCGGCCAGCGCGGGCGCGACCGGTCGAGCGGCTCCAGCCCGGCAAGGTCGGGACGCGCGTCCGCAGCTTCGGCATCACTTACCATGTCGCGCGACGTCCTACCCGTTCGCGCCCGTAGTCGCCAGCGTCATGCGACCGGCGCCACCGCATCGGGGCGCGCCGCCGCCACCGCGGGCAGCCCAGCCGCCCGCGCATCGATCGCGACCAGCTTCGGCCAGGGCGACAGGTCGAGCTCGAACCGCCGCGCATTGTAGAGTTGCGGCACGAGGCAGCAGTCGACGACGCCCGGCGTCTCACCACCGAAAAAGCCGCGCTCGGGCGCCGCCACCTCCAGCGCCCCCAGCCCTTCTGCAATCCAGTGGCGATACCAGTCGGCTTTGGCGGCAACATCGGCGCCGAACTGTGCCTCCAGCCGCTGCAACACGCGCAGATTGTCGATCGGATGAATGTCGGCGACGATCACCAGCGCCAGCGCCATCGCGCGGGCGCGCTCCAGCGGGTCGGCGGGGAATAGCCGCGGCTCCGGATGCGTCGCGTCCAGCCAGTCGAGAATCGCCAGCGACTGGGTCAGCATCGTGCCGCCGCCGATGTCGAGCGCGGGGATCAGTCCTTGGCGGCTGCGCGCCAGATGCTCGGGCGAGCGCTGCTCACCCTTGAGCAGCGACACCGGCACCCCCTGCCACTCGACCGCTTTCAGGTTCAGCGCGATGCGGACGCGGTACGCCGCCGAGGATCGGTGATAGTCGTAGAGCGTGTAGCCGCTCACTGCCCGTCGCCCCGGGCCGGGACCAGCGAGGTGCCGGCCCGGCCGCTGCGGAACGAGCTGAACCACGTCGCCGGGTTCAGGCTGGTCGTGCCGTCGAGCGAGAAGGTGATGAACTCCGCCCGGCCGCCGATATTCTCCCACGGCACCGGGCCACCCAGCCCACGCTCGGCCTCCGAAAAACGGCTGTCGGCGCTGTTGTCGCGATTGTCGCCCATCAGGAACAGGTGGTTGGCCGGGATCACGATCGCCGGGAAATTGTCGCCCTGAGAATAGCGGAAATCGATCGTGTCATATTGCCGGCCGCTCGGCAGCGTCTCGCGATAGACCGGCAGGCGGCAGAAGGCGCCCTTGTCGGTGCGGACGAGCGCACCCGGATATTGGTCGGGATCGCATTTGGTGTTGGCGTCGACCGGGATCATCGCGTCGCCCATCGCCTTGCGCGGGATGGCGACGTCGTTGATGTAGACGACACCGCCCGCCACCTCCAACCGGTCGCCCGGCAGGCCGATGACGCGCTTGATCAGGTCCGTATTGCTGCCCGGCGGCTTCACGATCACCACGTCGCCGCGCTCGGGCATCGAACCCCAGATGCGGCCATGCCATGCCGGCAGCTGGACGCTCCACGTCTCCTGCGGCTGGCGCAGCACGATGTCGCGGAACATCGCGACCGGATTGGGAATGGTCGGCGACACGAACGACCAGCCATAGGCATATTTGCTGACCACCAGCCGGTCGCCGACGCGCAGGCCCGGCAGCATCGATTCGGACGGGATGTAGAATGGCTTGGCGATAAAGCTGTGGAAGCCCAGCACCACCAGCAACAGCCAGAACAGCCCGCGCAATTCACCCTTCCAGTCGAGCCGCCTGCGGGCAGGCGCGGACGTGTTGGCGGCGGGGGTCGGCTGCGACGGCGCGGGTATGTTGTCCTCCAGCGCCAGATGATCGGCCATCAAACGTCCTACTCTGTCTCGGGCAGCGCCTCGATGATGACGAACGCCTGGGCCCAGGGATGGTCGTCGGTCATCGTCAGATGCACTGTCGCGACGTGGCCCTCGGGCGTCATCGCGTCAAGCCGTGCTTTCGCACCCCCGGTCAGGTGCAGCGTCGGTGCGCCGGAGGGGGCGTTGACCACGCCGATGTCGCGCATGAACACGCCGCGCGAAAATCCGGTGCCGACCGCCTTGGAAAAGGCTTCCTTGGCGGCGAAGCGCTTGGCCAGCGTACCGGCGCGGGTGAAGGGGCGTTTGTCGGCCTTGGCCTGTTCCACGGCTGTGAACACCCGCTGGACGAAGCGGTCGCCGAACCGGTCGAGCGAATTCTGGATCCGCTCGATGTTGCAGAGGTCGGAGCCGAGGCCGAGGATCATGCGAGCGTCACCGCGCGGTCTCCATCAATTCCTTCATCCGCCGCACGACCGGGCCAAGCCCGCCGAAGATCGCCTCGCCGATCAGGAAATGACCGATGTTCAGCTCGCGCACCTGCGGGATCGCGGCGACCGGCATTACATTGTCGAAGGTCAGGCCATGGCCGGCATGGACCTCGATCCCGTTCTTGGCGGCGAGCGCGGCGGCATCGGCGATGCGACGCAGTTCGACGACCTGTTCCTCGCCCGACAGTTCCGCGTACCGCCCGGTGTGCAGTTCGACCACCGGCACGCGGAGCGCCACGGCTGCGGAAATCTGCGCGGCGTCGGGTTCGATGAACAGCGACACCCGCACCCCGGCATCGGCCAGCGCGCGGACCATCGGCGCGAGCTTGTCCTGCTGCCCGGCGACGTCCAGCCCGCCTTCGGTCGTGCGCTCCTCGCGCTTCTCAGGGACGATGCAGGCGGCGTGCGGGCGGTGCTTGAGCGCGATGCCCAGCATCTCCTCGGTCGCCGCCATTTCGAGGTTCAGCGGAAGCGTCAGTTCGCTCGACAGCCGGGCGATGTCGCCATCGGTGATGTGGCGGCGATCCTCGCGCAGATGGGCGGTGATCCCGTCCGCGCCAAATTCCGCCGCCAGCAGCGCCGCGCGCACCGGATCGGGATAGCCCGACCCACGCGCATTGCGCACCGTCGCGACGTGATCGATGTTGACGCCCAGCCGCAGGGGCGCGGTCATGCCGCCCGGCTCCCCGGCTTGATCGCCGGGATCGCGGCGAGGTCGGCGGGCAGTGCGTCGGGGTGATAGCTCGGCACGTCGAGCCGGATCAGCGGGTGGAACGGCACGCCCAGATCGGCGGTGCCGTTCGACCGGTCGACCAGCGACGCGGCAGCGACCACGTCGCCGCCCGCCGCCCGGATCGCGGCGATGGCTTCGCGCGAGGACAGGCCGGTGGTTACCACATCCTCCATCATCAGCACGCGAGTGCCCGGATCGATGCGGAAGCCACGACGCAATTCGAAGGTGCCGGTCGGCCGTTCGAGGAACATCGCGGGCACGCCCAGCGACCGACCCATTTCATGGCCGACGATCACCCCGCCCATCGCCGGCGAGATCACCACGTCGATTCGTTCGCGCAACCCGGCGGGAAAGCGGCTGGCGAGTTCGTCGCACAGCCGCGCGGCGCGGCGCGGGTCCATCAGCACACGGGCGCATTGCAGGTAGCGTGACGACCTGAGGCCCGACGACAGGATGAAATGCCCCTCCAGCAGCGCCTCCGCAGCACGGAATTCGTCGAGGATCGCGTCGTCGTTCATGGGCTGTCGTCCACCGGTTGATTGCGCGCGCCGCTCTAAACCCGCGTAGCGCCCGTTCGCAACCATCGCTTGAGGCCAGGCGACATGCCGCGTATAGCCCGGTGGGTTAGGGTTTCCAAACGCCCGCCGCACGCGACCACGCCGAACAAGAAGCGTGCCGCGTGCCCACTAACGGGGTGACACGACACGATGCGAAGCATTGGGATGAGGATGTTGGTACTTGCGGCCGCCGCCGCGCTGGCCGGGGGCGCCCACGCCGCCGCGCCGAAAGCGGTGACGCCGGGGTCCGGCGAGGTCGCGACCGCGCCGCAGGCGGGCGCACCGCCCCCCGGATCGGCCGCCGCCAACCCGACCGGACAGGCGGCGCCCGCCGCGACCGCCGATGCGCCCGCGCCGGCCGCGGTGCAGGACCCGACGCTCAACAGCGATGGTTCGCCACGCATGATCGCCGTGCCGCATGTCGGTCAGCCGTCCGACCGCGCCGTCGACCTGCAGGCGCAGTTCACGCCGAACGGGCAGGAGGCGAAAGCCTTTCACAACCACATCCTGATGCCGGTGATCGTCGCCATCTCGCTGCTGGTGCTGTTCCTGCTCGCCTATGTCGTGATCCGGTTCCGTGAAAAGGCGAACCCGGTTCCGTCCAAGACGTCGCACAACACCGCCATCGAAATCATCTGGACCGCCGCGCCGGTGCTGATCCTCGCCGCGATCGCGGTGCCGTCGATCGGTCTGCTCGCGCGCCAGTTCAAGCCGGCGCCCGACAATGCGGTGACGATCAAGGCGATCGGCAACCAGTGGTTCTGGTCGTACGAATATCCCGATTATGGCGGCGTGTCGGTGACCGCCAACATGCTGAAGGAACGCAACGAGGTCGCCGCCGGACAGCGGTATCGCACCGATGCCGATGGCCCCCGCCTGCTGGCGGTCGACAACCGGATCGTGCTGCCGGTCGGCGTGCCGATCCGCCTGATCACCACCGCGACCGACGTGATCCACAGCTGGGCGATCCCCGCTTTCTGGGTAAAGCTCGACGCAGTGCCGGGACGGCTGAACGAGACCAGCTTCACCATCGACAAGCCCGGCCTGTATTTTGGCCAATGCAGCGAACTGTGCGGCGCGCGCCATGCGTACATGCCGATCGCGGTCGAAGCCGTGCCGGTGGCGCAGTTCAACCAGTGGATCCAGGCCAAGGGCGGCACGCTGCCCGGCGCCGCCGAAGCCGCCGCGCCCAGCAACGCCGTGATCCCGCAGCCGGGCGCCGATACCGCCGACGCCACGTCGGCGGCGGGCAACACCGCCAGCGACGCGGGCACCCCGGTGGTCAACGCGACCGAAGCCGCCTCTCCCTCCACCCAGCGCGCCACCGGCAACGGCGGCGGCGTCGGCAATGTGGACCAGTAAGATGACCGATACCGCCCTTCCCGGCCATAACGCGTTCGCGCACGACGATCATGCGCATCATCATGACGCGGACCACAAGCCGGGCTTCTTCGCCCGCTGGTTCATGTCGACCAACCACAAGGACATCGGCACGCTGTACCTGATCTTCGCGATCGTCGCGGGGATCATCGGCGGTGCGATTTCGGGCATCATGCGCCTCGAGCTGGCCGAACCGGGCATTCAGTGGCTGCCCTGGCTGTCGGGCCATGAAGGCGATCAGGCGCTCCATTTCTGGAACGTGCTCATCACCGCCCACGGCCTCATCATGGTGTTCTTCATGGTGATGCCGGCGATGATCGGCGGGTTCGGCAACTGGTTCGTGCCGATCATGATCGGTGCGCCGGACATGGCGTTCCCGCGCATGAACAACATCTCGTTCTGGCTGCTGATTCCCGCCTTCCTCCTGCTGCTGGGCAGCACGATGTTCGGCGGCGGCGCCGGCACCGGCTGGACGGTCTATGCCCCGCTGTCGACCTATGGCGAACCGGGGCCGAGCGTCGACATGGCGATCCTGTCGCTGCACCTGGCCGGTGCGTCGTCGATCCTGGGCGCGATCAACTTCATCACTACCATCTTCAACATGCGCGCGCCGGGCATGACCCTGCACAAGATGCCGCTGTTCGTATGGTCGGTGCTGGTCACCGCCTTCCTGCTGCTGCTGGCGCTCCCCGTGCTGGCCGCCGCGATCACGATGCTGCTGACCGATCGCAAGTTCGGCACGACCTTCTTCGATCCCGCCGGCGGTGGCGACCCGATCCTGTACCAGCACCTCTTCTGGTTCTTCGGTCACCCCGAAGTCTACATCATGATCCTGCCGGGCTTCGGCATCATCAGCCACATCGTCGCGACGTTCAGCAAGAAGCCGGTGTTCGGCTATCTCGGCATGGCCTATGCCATGGTCGCAATCGGCGCGGTCGGCTTCGTCGTGTGGGCGCACCACATGTTCACCACCGGCCTCAGCGTGAATACCAAGATGTACTTCACCGCCGCCACGATGCTGATCGCGGTGCCGACCGGCATCAAGATCTTCTCGTGGATCGCGACGATGTGGGGCGGGTCGCTCCGTTTCCCCACGCCGATGCTGTGGGCGATCGGGTTCATCTTCATGTTCACCGTCGGCGGCGTGACCGGCGTGGTGCTGGCCAATGGCGGCGTCGACGACGTGCTGCACGACACCTATTATGTCGTCGCGCACTTCCACTACGTGCTGTCGCTGGGTGCGGTGTTCGCGCTATTCGCCGGCTTCTACTACTGGTTCCCGAAGATGTCGGGCCGGATGTACAACGAACTGCTCGGCAAGCTGCACTTCTGGGTGTTCTTCATCGGCGTGAACGTCATGTTCTTCCCGATGCACTTCCTCGGCACGCAGGGTATGCCGCGGCGTTACCCGGACTATCCGGACGCCTATGCCTTCTTCAACCATATCGCCTCGGCCGGATACGGCATCATGGCGCTGGGGATGGTGTTCTTCTTCGTCAACATCGTCATCTCGCTGATGGCCGGACGCAAGGCGGCGGACAATCCGTGGGGCGAAGGTGCCACGACGCTGGAATGGACGCTCAGCTCGCCCCCGCCCTTCCACCAGTTCGAAACCCTGCCCAAGATCGACTGATCTTCATTGCAGCATCGAAACGAAAGGACGCCCCGGAGCAATCCGGGGCGTTTTTCTTTTGGTAACGGCAAAGACGGTAATGGTGTTCAGCGCCTTTCTGCCGCTGCAAGCTCAGTACGATATCGTAATGATTATTTGCCAGGCCTTGGAACAATTCGCACCTGACGCGCGTTGTTGCGCATTTTTTTCAGACGAATCATTCCATTAAGCATTTCCCAACCATAACGGCGCTACCACCGCGGGCAGGGTGCGTAGGGGAATGCCGATGTTGGGCGATCCGTCGAGTTTTGACGATTTGGAAGGAGAGACGCTTTCAGGGTCGGACGGCGAGGGCCATCCCGCGCCAAAGCCCCGAACGCGGCTCGAAACCCACGGAATAGTAAGTGCGTCGGCCCTGCTGGCGGCATGCGGGTCCGACGGGTCGAGCGGCAGCGGCAGCGGACTGGTGACGGTAACGAACCCGACGCCTGCCCCAACCCCCACGCCCAGCCCCACCCCGACCGTCGCTGCGCTGACCGCACAGGGCGCCAGCCGCTTTCTGGCGCAGGCGACGATGGGTGCGACCCGCGCCTCGATCGATGCGGTGCTGAACAGCGGCATCGCCGGCTGGATCGACGCGCAGTTCGCCCTGCCGCGCGATACCAGCCATTGGGACTGGCTGATGGCCAAGGGGTTCAACGACGCCGCGGTCAACGCCAACCTCAACGGCCAGAACGGCTATGACGCCAGCGTCTGGCGCCAGGCGATCGCCGGCAACGATCCGTTGCGGCAGCGTGTGTCGCTGGCGCTGCTCGATTTCCTCGTCGTCGGGATCGGCGGGCTGAACATGCCGTGGCGCGCCTTTTCGATGGGGGCGTATCATGACGTGCTGCTGGAGCATGCGTTCGGCAATTATCGCGACCTGCTGGGTGCGGTCGCGCTCAGCCCGGCGATGGGATCGTTCCTGAGTTCGGCGGGCAGCCGCAAGGCCGATGCGTCGAACGGGTCGATGCCCGACGAGAATTTCGCGCGCGAGCTGATGCAGCTCTTCACGCTCGGCGTCTATCAGCTCGAACAGGATGGCAGCGTCCGCACCTCGAACGGCGTGCCGCTCGAAACCTATACGCTGGACGATGTGTCGCAGCTCGCGCGGGTGTTCACCGGGCTGAACACGGTCGATTTCGACAACAGCACCCCGGCACGGATGCGCACGCCGATGCGGATCTGGGTCACCGCCAACGAAACCGGATCGGCGACCTTTCTGGGCGCGACGGTGTCGGGCGGCGGGATGGCGGCGGTCAATGCCGCGCTCGACATCCTGTTCCGCCATCCCAACATCGCGCCGTTCGTATCGAAGCAGCTGATCCAGCGGCTGGTGACGTCGAACCCCAGCCGCGGCTATGTCGGACGGGTCGCCGCCGCCTTCGCCAATAACGGCAGCGGCGTGCGCGGCGACATGAAGGCGGTGATCCGCGCGATCCTGCTCGACCCCGAAGCCCGCGACGATGCCGCAGCCTTGGCCAGCACGACCGCCGGGCGGCTGCGCGATCCCGTCCAGCGCCTGACCAACTGGGCGCGCGCGTTCGGCGTCACGTCGCCGAGCGACGCCTGGGCGATCGGCGATACCAGCAACACGACGCTGCGGCTGGGCCAGTCGATCGGCCGCGCGTCCAGCGTATTCGGCTTCATGCGGCCGGGCTATTCCCCGCCCGGCACCGCGATGGCGCAGGCCGGGATGACCGCGCCCGAGTTCCAGATCGCGACCGAACAGACCAACATCGCCTATATCAACTATATGCAGTCGCTGGTCGGCGGCGGCACCGGCGATGTGAAGGCCGATTATGCGCCGATGATGGCGCTGGCGTCGGACAGCCAGAAGCTGGTCGACGAGGTCAACCTGATCCTTGCCGCCGGACAGCTGCGCGGCGCGACCGTCACCGCGATCCGCACCGCGGTCGACAGTATCCCGCTGACCGCAAACAACGCGACGCTCAACCGCACGGGGGCCGCGATCCTGCTGACCCTCGCCTCGCCCGATTATCTGGTGCTGAAATGAACGCTCCGACGATGCTGCACGACGTCTCGCGCCGCGCCTTTCTGCAACGCACCGCCGCGCTCGGCATGGCGGGGGTCGCCGCACCGTTCGTCACCAGCCTGGGCGCGATCGGCGAGGCGGCGGCGGCGACCGCCACCGATTACAAGGCGCTGGTCTGCATCTTCCTGCAGGGCGGCAACGACCATTACAACACGCTGGTCCCCTATGACCCGACGTCGCACGGGCAATATCGCACCGCGCGCAGCACCGTCGCGCTGGCGCGCGATGCGTTGCAGGCGACGGCGCTGCTGCCCGACAACGACCTGGGCGGGCGGGCCTATGCGCTGGCGCCGACCATGGCGAAGCTCAACCCGCTGTTCGATGCGGGGCGGCTGGCGGTCGCGCTGAACGTCGGGACGCTGATCCAGCCGACGACGCGCGCGCAATATCTGAACAAGTCGGTGCGCGTGCCGCCCAAGCTGTTTTCGCACAACGACCAGCAGAGCTTTTTCCAGGCCTCCAGCCCGGAAGGCGCGGCATCGGGCTGGGGCGGGCGGATCGGCGACCTGTACCAGTCGGGCAACGGGTCGGCGACGCTGACCTGCATCAACGCGTCGGGCAATGCGGTCTTCCTGACCGGGCGGCAGGCGATCCAGTATAATGTCGGCACCGGCGGCCCGGTATCGCTGCTGCGCGGGGCGACGTCGCTCTACGGATCGGCGACCGCGGCGCAGACGCTGGCGCGGCTGATGTCCGAAACTAATCCGCACATGTTCGCTAGCGAATATGCGCGGGTGAACAAGCGGGCGATGGATACCCAGGCGCAACTGGCCAATGCGCTGGCCGGCGTGCCCGAATCGACACTCAACCTGTTCCCGACCGGCAATTCGCTGGCCGACCAGCTGCGGATGGTCGCGCGGATGATCGCCATTTCGGGCCAGATCGGTGCGAAGCGGCAGATCTTCTTCGTCGCGATGGGCGGGTTCGACCTGCACGACAATCTGGCGACGTCGCAGCCGGTGCTGCTCGGGCGGCTGGCCGATGCGATGCGCGCGTTCCACGACACCACCGCCGCGCTGGGCGTCGCGGACAAGGTGACGACCTTCACCGGGTCCGATTTCGGCCGGACGCTGACGTCGAACGGCAATGGCGTCGACCATGGCTGGGGGTCGATGCACTTCGTCATGGGCGGCGCGGTGAAGGGCAAGCGGCTCTATGGCGCGCCGCCGGCGATCGGCCACAATACCAGCGACGATGTCGGCCAGGGGCGGCTGATCCCGACGATGGCGGTCGATCAATATGCCTCGACGCTGGCGCGGTGGTTCGGCGTGTCGGACGGCGACCTGTCGACCGTACTGCCCAATATCGGCAATTACGACCGGTCGAGCTGGTCGCAGGGTTTCGTCTGAGCGCAGCGGACCGATGGCTGTCATCGAAACGAAATAAAATACGCCTAGCGCGCGCGGCAGGGACGGCCCGCGGCGCGATGCGAGCAGATTACCGCCCGGTGGTTCGGGGGAACCGCCGGGCGGCTTTGCGTTGGCGTTCGGGCGGTCGACCACAGGGAAGGAAAACCCAATGAAGACCCGCCTGCCGCTGCTCGTCAGCGCCGCGTTCGTCGCGCTCGCGACGCCGGCATTCGCCCAGACCGCCGATGCGCCGACCGACGCGACCTCCGCCACGCCGGGCGAGGATGCCGGTCTCGGCGACATCGTCGTCACCGCCGAACGCCGCGAAGAGCGGTTGCAGAACACGCCGCTGTCGGTCGGTGTCGCGAGCGGCGACGACCTGCGCCAGTTCCAGTCGGGCGGCGAAGACACGCTGCTGTCGCTGTCGGGTCGCATCCCCGGCCTCTATGCGGAGACGACCACCGGCCGCATCTTCCCGCGCTTCTACATCCGGGGTCTGGGCAATATCGACTTCTATCTCGGCGCGTCGCAGCCGGTCACCGTCATCCAGGACGACGTGATCCTCGAACATGTCGTGCTGAAGTCGAACCCGGTCTATGATGTGGCGCAGGTCGAAGTGTTGCGCGGGCCGCAGGGGTCGCTGTTCGGCCGCAACACCACCGCCGGCATCATCAAGTTCGATACGATCCGCCCGACGGCCACCTTCCAGAGCCGCGCACAGGCGTCGTACGGCACCTATAACAGCGCCAGCTTCGACGCCGGGGTCGGCGGGCCGATCGCCGACGGGCTGATGGTGCGCGTGTCGGCGCTGGTCCAGCACCGCGACGACTGGGTCGACAACAGCTATACCGGCTTCAGCGCCGACAATACGCAGACGCCCAAGAAGAACGCGATGGGCGGCTTCGACGACCGCAACCTGCGCCTGCAGCTGCGCGCGCAGCCGACAGATGCGATCACCCTCGACCTGTCGGGCCATGCCCGCTGGTATGAGGGCACCTCGACCATCTTCCACCGCGCGGCATTGAAGCGCGGGTCGAACGACGTGTCGGCGGAACCCCGCGACCGCGTGGCGCTGGACGAAGGCGGCAACAATCCGCAGGCGTACAACACCTATGGCGCATCGGCTCGCGCCGCGTTCGATTTCGGTCCGGTCGAGCTGACCTCGATCACCGCGTACGAAACGACCAGCGGCTATAGCCGGGGCGATACCGATGGCGGCGCGGCGGCGCTGTTCCCGGTGAACGGCGTGCCCAACGGCTTCGGTCAGAGCCGCGGCAACATCCGCGACCTCGACCAATGGTCGCAGGAACTGCGCCTTGCCTCGACCGGCAGCGGCCCGTTCGGCTTCCAGCTCGGCGGTTTCTATTTCGACAATCGCGACGTCACCGAATTCTACCAGCGCGGATTCTTCCTGACGACGGCAGCGCGCAATCCCAACAACTGGGTCCGGCTGCGGGATACCAACACGTCGTGGGCGGCGTTCGGACAGGCGCATTACGACTTCACCGACCGGCTGACGCTGACCGCCGGTGCGCGCATCACCGAAGATACGAAGCGCACCCGGCTGGTGAAGACGGCCAACACCGCGGCGAACGTCGTCACCTATCGCGGTCGCACCGACGTCAAGCTGTCGTCGACCGAACCCAGCTGGGACGTCAGCCTGCTGTACAAGGCGAGCGACGAATTGAGCCTGTATTCGCGCGTCGCGCGCGGCTTCCGCGGGCCGACGATCCAGGGGCGCTCGGCGGTGTTCAACGCCGATTTCACCACGGCGGATTCCGAAACGATCCTGTCGTTTGAAACCGGGTTCAAGAGCAACCTGCTCGACAACACGCTGCGACTGAACGCCACCGTCTTCGGCTATCGGGTCAAGGACATCCAGCTGAACGGCAATGATTCGAACGGCAACGGCGTGCTGTTCAACGCCGACAAGGCGCAGGCATACGGCGTCGAAGCCGAGCTGGACTGGAAGCCGGTGCCGCAGCTGACGCTGGGCCTGGGCGGCAGCTGGCTGCATTCGGCGATCCGCGACAAGCGCGTGTTCGCGCAGGTCTGTGCGCTGAACGGACAGGTGGTCTGCACCGTATACAACCCGACGATCCGCGTCGGCGCCAACACCTTTGCCCAGATCGACGGCGAACCGCTGCCCAATGCGCCCGAATATACGCTCGACCTGACCGCGCGCTGGGATCAGCCGCTCAACGACGGGTCGCGGGTGTTCATCGCCACCGACTGGAATCTGCAGGGCTATACCCAGTTCACCCTGTACCGGGCGCCCGAATTCACCGCGAACGGCAATTTCGAAGGCGGGCTGAAGATCGGTTACGCTCCGCCGTCCGACGCGTGGGAACTGTCGGTGTTCACGCGCAACATCACCAACGAAAAGAACCTGAAGGGCGTGATCGAGAATTACATGGCCGCGGTGTTCAACGATCCGCGGATCATCGGTGTCTCGCTGTCGGGCAGGTTCCGGTAAGGGGCTGAGCGCTTCCCCCCGTTCGTCATTCCGGCGGAGGCCGGAATCCATGGATGGGGGGACGGTCGCGGTTCTTTCGACAGCTTCCGACACAATGGATCCCGGCCTTCGCCGGGATGACGGGGTGGGATGGTAAGGTCTCGCCCTACCCCCATCGTCACCCCCGCGCAGGCGGGGGTCCATAACCGCTGGCGCTGGTTGGGAATCATGGACGTTGCGTCTATGGATTCCCGCCTTCGCGGGAATGACGACGGGGGTGGGCACCGCGAACCTCACACCCGCTTTCCCCCGCCCGCACAACTCTCTATACAGCGGCGATGACCGCGCAGACGATCACCCTGCCCGCCGACTGGCGCGACTTCCTGGCCCTGACCAAGCCCCGCGTGATGACGCTGGTCGTCTTCACCGGCCTGTGCGGGATGCTGGCAGCCCCCGTGCCGATCCATCCGGTGCTGGGCTTCACCGCCGTGCTGTGCATCGCGCTCGGTGCAGGTGCCGCCGGTGCGCTGAACCAATGGTATGAGGCCGATCTCGACGCGAAGATGAAGCGGACGCAGGGCCGCCCGCTGCCCGCCGGGCGGATGGAGCGCGAATCGGCGCTGCATTTCGGTGTCGGCCTCGCGATCTTCTCGGTCGTGCTGATGGGGCTGGCCGTGAATGTCCCCGCCGCGATCATCCTGACCGTCTCGATCCTGTTCTACGTGCTGGTCTATACCGTGTGGCTCAAGCGCCGCACGCCGCAGAACATCGTCATCGGCGGCGCGGCGGGGGCGTTTCCGCCGCTGATCGGCTGGGCGGCGGCGACCGGCGATGTCGCGCTGCTGCCGTTCCTGCTGTTCAGCCTCGTCTTCCTGTGGACGCCGCCGCATTTCTGGGCCTTGGCGCTGTTCGTGAAGACCGATTACGCCAATGCCGGTGTGCCGATGCTGCCGGTGGTGGCGGGCGAGCGGGTGACGCGGACGCAGATCGGGCTGTACACCATCCCGATGGCCGCCGTCGCGGTGGCGCCATGGCCGCTGGGCCTCACCGGTCCGATCTACGGCATCGCCGCGTGCCTGCTGACCGCGACCTTCGGCGTGCTGGCGGTGCAGGTCGCGACGCGCAGGACCGGCCCCGAAGACAAGATGAAGCCCGAAAAGCGGCTGTTCGCTTTCTCGATCCTGTATCTCTTTGCGATGTTCGGCGCGCTGGTCGCCGACCGGTGGGTGGCGGCATGAGCGAGCACGACGACCGCATCCGCGCGCGCCAGCGCGAACGGGCGAAGGTGATGGCGTGGCTGCTCGGCGCGTTCGTGCTGCTGATGTTCGCGATCACCATCGTCAAGATTCGCGCCGGGATGGGCGCGTGACCCGCAACCTGCGCACCGCCCTGTTCGCCGCCGCGGCCGTGGTCGGCATGACCGGGGTCGGCTTCGCCAGCGTGCCGCTCTACCGCATGTTCTGTCAGGTGACCGGGTTCAACGGCACGACGCAGCGCGGGCAGGCAGCGCCCGGCGGCATCGGCGACAAGGTCGTGGTGCGCTTCGACGCCAACTCGAACCCCGCACTTGGCTGGGAGTTCAAGCCCGAACGCGCATCGGAAACCGTCGATATCGGCGCGCGCGACATGGCGTTCTTCACCGCCAAGAACGTGTCGGGCCGCCCGGTCACCGGCACCGCGACCTTCAACGTGACGCCCAGTCAGGCGGGAAAATATTTCACGAAGATCCAGTGCTTCTGCTTCACCGAACAGACGCTGCAGCCGGGTGAGAAGGTGCGGATGCCGGTCATCTTCTTCGTCGATCCGAAGATCCATGACGACCCGGATGCGAAGGACATTCGCGCGATCACGCTGTCCTACACATTTTACCCGGTGGATTCGGCCGCGACGACCAGCTAGGATCGCGCAGAATTACGCACCGGCACAGGCGCGACGCATATAGGGATGGATGATGGCAGGCGCGAAGAACCACGATTTTCACATCCTTCCCCCCAGCATCTGGCCGCTGGCGAGTTCGCTGGCCGCGTTCGCGCTGGCAGCGGGTGGGGTCATGTGG
Source organism: Sphingomonas hankookensis (assembly GCF_028551275.1). Lineage (NCBI taxonomy): Bacteria > Pseudomonadati > Pseudomonadota > Alphaproteobacteria > Sphingomonadales > Sphingomonadaceae > Sphingomonas > Sphingomonas hankookensis. The sequence goes on along the minus strand of NZ_CP117025.1, from coordinate 859,140 downwards.
ATGAACGAGGCGGCGCTGGGCGGGCTGGTGTTCGGCGCGGGGCTGATCGCCACGCTGTCGTGCATGGGCTTCTGGTGGGCGGACGTCATCCGCGAGGCGAAGGCCGGCGACCATACCCCGGTCGTGCAGCTGCACCTGCGCTACGGCATGATCCTGTTCATCGCGTCCGAAGTGATGTTCTTCGTCGGCTGGTTCTGGTCGTGGTTCGACTTTTCGCTGTTCCCCGCCGCGATCCAGTACAGCCATGAGGACGGCGTCTCGCTGATCGAGGCAGGCAACACCGCGGTCACCGCGCAATGGCCGCCGGCGGGCCTCGAAGTGCTTAACGCGTTCGAGCTGCCGCTGCTCAACACCTTCATCCTGCTGCTGTCGGGCACGACCGTCACCTGGGCACACCATGCGCTGATCCACAACCAGCGCGGCGGCAAGCTCAAGGGGCTGTGGGGCGCGATCGGCGTGGGCGAGAATGACGGCGTCAAGAAGGGGCTGTGGCTGACCGTCCTTCTGGGCGCGCTGTTCTCGTGCATCCAGGCCTATGAGTATATCCATGCGCCGATGCCGTTCGCGGGGCTGAACTATGGCGCCGCCTTCTACATGGCGACCGGGTTCCACGGCTTCCACGTGCTCGTCGGCACCATCTTCCTCGCCGTCAACCTGATCCGCGCCTACAAGGGCGACTTTACGCCCAAGCAGCATTTCGGCTTCGAAGCGGCCGCCTGGTACTGGCATTTCGTCGACGTGGTGTGGCTGTTCCTGTTCGTCGTCATCTATGTCTGGGGCGGCTGGGGCGCGCCGATCCATGGTGGCTGATGCCTGATCCGGTGGGCGCGGGCGGTCCCGCGCCCTTCGATTGCGGCATGCGCGGCCTGTGTCCGCGCTGCGGGGCCACGACCTTGTTCCGTGGCCCCGTCGCCTTTGCCGACCGGTGCGGCGCCTGTGCCCTTGATTTCTCGGCGTTCAATGTCGGCGACGGACCGGCGGCGTTCCTGACGCTGATCCTGGGCGGCATCGTCACCATCCTCGCCATCTGGCTCGACCTGAAGGTGGGGCCACCGTGGTGGGTCCATGCCCTGCTGTGGATACCGCTGACCATCGGCGGCGTGGTCGGGTCGCTCCGGATCGCCAAGGGCATGCTGCTGGCGCTCGAATATCGCAACGCCGCGCGCGAAGGCAAAATCGCCCCCCGCCCATGAAGCGCCTGCCCGTCCTGCCGACCCTTATCGTCCTGCTCGCGGTCGCCGCCATGATCGCGCTCGGCGTCTGGCAGTTGCAGCGCCGTACCGAAAAGGCCGCGCTGATCGCGCGCGCCACCGCCAATCTCGACCGCCCGGCCCAGCCCTTGCCGCCGCGGATCGCCGACGAGCTGCTGTTCGCGCGCGTTACCGCCACTTGTGCCCGGGTCGAGGGGTGGACGATGGGCGCCGGCCGCACGGCAAACGGCACCTCGGGCTATCGCCATATCGCCGCCTGCCAGTCACCGACCGGCCAGCGCTTCCGCGTCGACATGGGTGTCGCGACCGACCCGAAGCTGCGCCCGGTCTGGGCCGGCGGCGCGGTCGCCGGCACCTTGAGCCACGCGCCGGGCGGGCCGACCCTGCTCGACCGGATGACCGGCCATGCCGCGCCACCCGCGCCGATGATCGTGTCGGACGTCGCCGCACCGGGCCTGTCGCCCAGCCAGCGCCCCGATCCGGCCAGCCTGCCCGACAATCATCTGGGCTATGCGCTGCAATGGTTCGGCTTCGCCTTGGCCGCGGTCATCATATACTTGCTGGCACTTCGTCGTCGTAGCCGCTAACCGCACCCCCATGCGGTATGTCAGCACCAGGGGCGATGCGCCCGAACTCGACTTCGCCGGCGCGACGCTGGCCGGATTGGCACGCGATGGCGGGCTGTATGTCCCGACCGAGTGGCCGACGCTGACCCGTGACGATATCGCGGCGCTGGCGGGCCTCAGCTATGCCGAAACGGCGGTGCGGGTGATGCTGCCGTTCGTCGGCGACTCGCTGTCGGAAGACGAACTGCGCGCGCTATGCGAAACCGCCTATGGCCGCTTCAGCCACAAGGGCGTCACCCCGCTGGTACAGCTCGACCATGACCAGTGGCTGCTGGAGCTGTTCCACGGCCCGACGCTGGCGTTCAAGGACGTTGCATTGCAGCTTCTGGGGCTGTTGTTCGAACGTTTCCTCACCGGCACCAGCGAACGCCTGACGATCGTCGGCGCGACCAGCGGGGACACCGGATCGGCCGCGATCGACGCGGTGGCGGGTCGCGAGAATATCGACATCTTCATGCTGCACCCGGCGGGCCGCGTGTCCGACGTGCAGCGGCGGCAGATGACGACCGTGCTGTCGCCCAACGTCCACAATATCGCGATCGAAGGCGACTTCGACACGGCGCAGGCGCTGGTCAAGGCGATGTTCAACGATCCCGGCTTCTCGGGGCGCTTCCGCCTGTCCGCCGTCAATTCGATCAACTGGGCGCGGTTGATGGCGCAGGTGGTCTATTATTTCTACGCCGCCGTACGGCTGGGCGGACCGGACAAGGCGATCGCCTTCTCGGTCCCGACCGGCAATTTCGGCGACGTGTTCGCAGGCTATGTCGCGGCGCAGATGGGGCTGCCGATCGCCAGGCTGATCGTCGCGACCAACGTCAACGACATCCTGCACCGCGCGCTGTCGACCGGCGATTATTCGAGCGCGACGGTAACGCCGACCGCCACCCCGTCGATGGATATCCAGGTCAGCTCGAACTTCGAACGACTGCTGCACGATCTGGGCGGGCGCGACGGGCTGGCGCTGGGCGACCAGATGCGCGGGTTCGAATCGAGCCGGGCGATGCGGCTGACCAATGCGCAGCAACAGGGCGCGGCCTCGCTGTTCCAGAGCGCGCGCGTCGATGCCGACCGCATGGCGCAGGCGATGCGCTGGGCATGCGACAACGCCGCGCAGACGATCGACCCGCACACCGCCATCGCGCTTGCCGCCGCGCTCGACAGCGGCATCGACGCGCCGATGGTCACGCTGGCGACCGCGCACCCGGCCAAGTTCCCCGACGCGGTCGAACGTGCCATCGGCACCCGCGCCCCGCTGCCCCCGCGCGTCGGCGACCTGTTCGAGCGCGAGGAACGCTATGTCACCCTGCCCGCTACCTTCGAAGCGGTAACTGCCTGGATCGCCGAACGGGCGACGCCCCGCGCGTAATGGACCCGATCGCACTTATCGGCGAGCCATGGGGCGATTACGGGCTGATCGATTGCGGCCATGGTCGCAAGCTGGAACGCTATGGCCCGTTCCGCTTCATCCGGCCGGAGCCGCAGGCGATGTGGGCGCCGGCACTCGACCGGTGGGACGCGCATGGCGAGTTCGTGCCCGGATCGGACGAGGATGGCGGCGGGCGCTGGCAATTCTTCAAGCAGCCTCCGCGCGACTGGCCGCTGACGTGGCGCGAGGTGCGCTTTTCGGCCAGCAACACGCCGTTCCGCCATCTCGGCTTCTTTCCCGACATGGCGCCGGTGTGGGACTGGATGCGCGGGCGGCTGGACGGGGCGAGTGATCCGGAATGCCTGAACCTGTTTGGCTATACCGGGGTCGGCAGCCTCGCGCTTGCCAACGCGGGCGCGCGCGTCGTCCATGTCGATGCGTCGAAGAAGTCGGTCGAGCAGGCGCGCGCGAATGCGGCGCTGTCGGAGATGACCGACAAGCCGGTCCGCTGGCTGGTCGAGGACGCCGCCAAGTTCGTGGGCCGCGAGGTGCGGCGGGGACGGCGTTATGACGGCATCATTCTCGACCCGCCCAAATGGGGCCGTGGGCCGAATGGCGAAGTGTGGAAGCTGGAGGAGCACCTCCCTGGCCTGATCGCCGATTGCCGCCAGTTGCTCGATGGCAAGTCGCGGTTCCTGTTCCTGACGGTGTACGCGGTGCGGATGTCGGCGCTGGCGATCGGCGAATTGCTGCGCCAGTCGCTCGGCGATCTGGGCGGCACGGTCGAATGCGGCGAACTGGGCGTGCGCGAGGAGACGCGCGGGCTGGTCCTGCCGACAGCGATTTTCGCGCGGTGGTCCCGCTAAGATCCTCCCCATCTTCGATGGGGAGGGGGACCGCTCGCGTAGCGAGGGGTGGAGGGGCGTCACCGCGAACGCAGCGCAGGGGGCAATGCCCCTCCACCAGCCTGCGGCTGGTCCCCCTCCCCGCATAGCGGGGAGGACCTCAGGTCCGCCCGATCCGCATCGCCGCGCCCGCCACCACCGGGGCGCCGACGCACAGCAACAGGCTGGTCGCCGCCAGCAGCTTGATCGCGCCGGCACCACCCTCCAGCCCGCCCGCCCCGAAGATAACCAGCGGCAGCGCCAGCGGCAGCATCACGAGGCCCGCCACCGCGCCCCCGCCACGCAGGCCGGCGGTCAGTGCCGCCGTCGCCACGCCCAGCGCCGCCAGCCCCGGCGTGCCGAGCAGCAACCCGATCTCCAGCGCGACCAAGGTCGGCCCGTCCATCCCCAGCAATGCCGCCGACAGCGCCGCCGCCAGCATCACCGCCGGCGCAAAGCCCAGCCAGTGACCGATCGTCTTGGCGGCGGCGACGCTCGTTTCGCTCCATCCGCGTAAGACCAGCTGATCGACCACCCCGGCTTCCATATCGGGCGCGACCAGCCGGTCGAGCGGCAGCAACGCGGCCAGCAGCGCTGCCGCCCACGCCACCCCGCCGCCGATCCGTGCCAGCAATGCCGCATCGGGACCGATCGCGAAGGGGAACAGCGTCGCGACCAGCAGGAAGAAGGCGACCGGCAGCAACAGCCCGCCGCCGCTCCACGCGATACGCAGTTCGCGCAGGATCAGCGCGATCACAGCGTCACGACCTTCGCGTGCGGGAGCGCCACGGCGACATGGCTGGCGACCAGCACCGCCCCGCCGCCGTCGCGATGGCGCGCGATCGCCGTCTCCAGCCGGTCGAGCGACGCCGCGTCCAGCCCGTTGGCCGGTTCGTCGAGCAGCCACAGCGGCGCGCCGCTGGCGATGACGCGGGCGATGGCGGCGCGGCGCTTCTGCCCGGTCGACAGCATCCGCACCGGCACGTCCGCCAGCGAAGCGATGTCCATCGCCGACAGCGCGGCGGGCAGCCGGTCCCGCGCGCCGTCCAGTCCCGCCCAGAAGTCCAGTGCCGTCCCCAGCGACACCGAAGCGTCCAGCGCCGCGGCCTCGGCCAGCAACGCGACCGCACCGTCGCGCGCAACCCTGCCCTCCGCCGGCGGCAACAGTCCGGCGGCGATCCGTACGAGCGTCGATTTGCCGACGCCGTTCGGCCCCTGCACCAATACCGCCTCGCCCGCGCAAAGGTCGAACGACAGGTCGCGGAACAGCGCCCGCCCGCCGCGCCGGCCCGTCACGTGCGCAAGGGACAGGATCAAACAGAGTCTTCCAGCGCGTGCATGTCGTCGTCGGACAGGCCGAAATGATGGCCGACCTCGTGCACCACGACATGCCGGATCAGATCGCCCAGATCGACCCCGGTCTCGCACCATTCGGCCAGCAGCGGCTGGCGATACAAATGGATGCGGTCGGGCAGGCGCATGCCGTCGAACGCCGACTTCTCGCCGACCGGGCTGCCATGGTACAGGCCGGTCAGCTCGTACGGCTCCATTTCCATCGCCGCCAGCGTATCGTCGTCGGCGAATTCCTCGACCAGCAGCACGATGTCGGACAGGTGGCCGGCAAAGGGTTCGGGAATGCGCGCCAGCGCGGCACGGGCGAGCGCTTCCATTGCTTCGGCACTCGGGGCGGTTCGCGCTTGATCGGACATGGCGCAAACCATAGGCATTGCGCCGAGGCAGATACAAGGGAGGGACGATGGAACCGCTGAGCCAGGCAGAGCGCGCCGATGCGCTGGACGGCCTGCCCGACTGGGACCATGACGCCGGGCGCGACGCGATCGTCCGCAGCTTCACCTTCGACAATTTCAGCCAGGCGTTCGCATTCATGACGCAGGTCGCGTTGCTCGCCGAAAAGGCGGACCATCATCCCGAATGGTCGAACGTCTACAACCGCGTCGACATTTTGCTCACGACGCACGACGCGGGCGGGCTGTCGGACCGCGACATCGACATGGCGCAGGCGATCGACGCGCTGGTGGAATAGCCAAAATTCGTCATTCCCGCGCAGGCGGGAATCCATACACGCCAGCGTCGCGATAAAGGCGCAAAGGTCAGCGGCTATGGATCCCCGCCTTCGCAGGGATGACGATTGTGCGGAGCCTATCGCCGCCGCATCTGCTGCCGCAATTTTCCCGGCAGCCACCGCGCGGCGAAGCGCATCCGCTTCGCGGTCGGCCCGACGGGCGTGTGGACGGCGTCGCCGTGCACCGCGTCCCATGCCGCCTGCGCGACGATTTCGACGGGCGTGAACTCCAGTCCGGCGGCGCGGACCTGCTGCCGGACATTGTAATTGGTCCCGGCCAGCGACGCGTCGAGCAGCGGCGTGTCGATGAACCCCGGCATCAGCGACCGCACGCGGATACCATCCGCCGACCATTCGCCATCCAGCGCCTCGCTCAACCCCCGCACCCCAAACTTGGTTGCCGAATAGACGGCCGCACCGGCGGTGCCATAGATGCCGGCGGCCGACGCGGTGTTGAGCAGGCACCCGCCACTGGCTTTCAGGTAGCGATGGGCTGCATGGGCGCCGTGCACCACACCGGTCAGGTTGACGGCGATGGTCCGCTCGACCGCGTCCGGCGTCATCTCGGCAAAGACACCGCCCGAGGCGATGCCGGCGTTGTTGAAGAGCACGTCGATCCCGCCGCCATCGGCAAATGCCGCGAGCGGCGCGTCCCATGCCGCGCGATCGGTCACGTCGAACACGAACGTCGCGGCACCGTTCGGCAACAGCGCCGCCGTTTCCGCCAGGCCGGCGGCGTTCACATCCGCAAGGCCGATGCGCCAGCCCCTGCTGGCAAACAACTGCGCGACGGCCCGCCCGATGCCCGATCCGCCGCCGGTGATGAAGATCGCTTTCGTCATGCGGACAGCATCGGACAGGATCGCCGCCAACGCCAGCGAAGTTATGCCGCCACCGCCTCCAATACCTCACCGACCTTGGTCAGCCGTTCCTCCGCATCGTCGATCCGCGCGGCCATGATCCAGCGACCGTTCTTCTCGGTCAGCCCCTCGGGCGCGTCCCCGCGATGCTGCGGGGTCAGTGCGATCGCCGCGGGGCCGGCATCGACCTTCGCCACGCCCGCCCCTCGCGCCAGCAGGCGGACGCGGGCCAGTTCGATCAGCAGCCGCGCCTCGTCGGGCAGCGCACCGAACCGGTCCTCCAACTCTTCTTCGAACGCATCGAGCGCACCTTCCTCCTCGATCCGCGCCAGCCGGCCATAGAGCATCAGCCGCACTTCGGCCTCGGGTATCCAATGCTCCGGCAGGCGACCGGCGATCCCGACATGGAGTTCAGGCACGACCCGGTCGACATTCTCGCCGCGTTCGGCCCGGAGCGCGCGGCCGAGCAGATATTGGTACAGGTCGATGCCGATCAGCTTCATGTGCCCGGCCTGCGCCTCACCCACCAGGTCGCCCGCGCCGCGCAGGTCGAGGTCGCGCGCGCTGATGGCAAAGCCCGCGCCCAGCCGGTCGAACGCCTGCAAGGTGCGGAGTCGTTTCAGGGTGGCGTCCGCGATCGACTGGTCCGGATCGGTCAGCAGCAATATCTGCCCGCGCCGCCCGCCGCGCCCGACCCGCCCGCGCAGCTGGTGGAGCTGCGACAGGCCGAAGCGGTCGGCATGGTGGACGATCATCGTGTTGGCGCGCGGCACGTCCAGCCCCGCCTCGATAATGTTGGTCGCCAGCAGCACGTCGCCCTCGCCCTCGGCAAAGCCGACCATCGCCGCGTCGATCTCCGCCGCCGGCATCTTGCCATGGGCGACGATCAGGTCGAGGTCGGGGACCAGCTTGCGCAGCCGTTCCTCCAGCGGGGCAATATCCTCGATCCGGGGCACCACGACGAAGCTCTGCCCGCCACGCGAGCGTTCGCGCAGCAGCGCGGTGCGCACCGTCACCTCGTCGAACGCGGCGACGGCGGTACGAATCGGCTGGCGGCGGGCCGGCGGGGTCGCGAGGACCGACAATTGCTGCAGGCCGATCAACGCGCTTTGCAGCGTGCGGGGGATCGGCGTCGCCGACAATGTCATCACATGGTCGGCCATCTCGCGTAGGCGCGCCTTGTCCTTCGCACCGAATCGCTGTTCCTCGTCGATGACGGTGAGGGCGAGGTCGTGATAGGTGACACCCTTGCCGGCCACCGCCTGCGTACCGACGACCACACCGATCGATCCGTCGGCCAGGCCGGCCTTCACCCGTTTCTTTTCCGCCGCATCGGACAGACGCGACAGGCCGGCAACCTCGATCCCCGTGCCCTCGAATCGGCGGCGGAAGGTTTCGACATGCTGGCGGACCAGCACCGTTGTCGGCGCGGCAATCGCGACCTGCCGCCCGGACAAGGCGACGATCGCTGCGGCGCGCAGCGCCACCTCGGTCTTGCCATAGCCGACATCGCCGATGACCAGCCGGTCCATCGGGCGACCGGCGGCCAGATCGGCGCGGGCGGCGGCGATGGCGCGCGCCTGATCGGGGGTTTCGGTAAAGGGAAATCCGGCGGCGAAGCGTTCATAGGCGGCGATGTCGACCTCGATCGGTGCGACCCGCTGCTGGTCCCGTGTCGCGGCAATGGCCGCCAGTTCGCGCGCGCTGTCGGCGATGGCGGTGTCGATCGCCCCGCGCCGCTTCTGCCAGCTCGCCCCGTCCAGCGCATCGAGCGTCACCGCATCGCCGTCCGCGCCATAGCGCCAGATACGGTCGGCCTCCATCACCGGCACCAGCCGCCGCGCGGCCTTGGCATAGGTCAGCACGATGGCGTCGCCCGCCGCCTCACCCGGCAGCTGCTCCAGCCCGGCGATGCAGCCGATGCCGAAATCCTCATGCACGATCACGTCGCCGATGCGCAGTTCGCCCGCCTCGGCAAACAGCGGATTGGCGCCGGCACCGGCAAGTTCGTCGCCGCGCGCGCGTCCGCCCAGCAGGTCGCCGCCCGTCACTACGGTCACGCCGTCGATCACGAACCCGCGATCGAGCGGCGCGGTCAGCAGCATCGCGGTGCCGGGCTTGGCCGCTACCGCTTCATCCCACGACGTAATCGTCACCGGTTCGGTCCGGGCGAGCTTCGCCAGCTTCTTGCGCAGGAACCGCAGGTCGCGCGGGCTGCCCGCCAACACGAGCCGCTGTTCCTCCAGTACTTGGCGAGCGAACTTGCCGAACGCACGCGCAGGGGCACGGGCGGTGACGAAGCGAGGGGGTTCAGCCACCGCTTCGGGCAATGCGATCCGCTCCCGCTCACCGAGCAGCGCATCCCAGCTCGCGCTATCGACCAGCGATGCGGCATCGCGACGACGACGGCGGGTGGCGTCCTGTGCAAGGTCGAGGAAGCGCTCGCGCCGTCCGGCGGCATCGCCATCCATCGCCACCGCGGCACCCGGCAGGTGGTCGAGCAGCGTTGCGCCCTTCCCCACCGGCGGTTCGGCCGCACGACCGATGGTGACCTCGCCCAGCTCGGCATGCCCGCGCTGGGTCACCGGATCATAGCTGCGGATCGATGCGATGCGATCCTCCTCCACCGTGACGCGGATCGGCTGTTCGGCATCGGCGGGAAAAATGTCGATCACGCTGCCGCGCACCGCGACCTCGCCCGGTTCGTCGACCCGGTCGTCGCGGACATACCCCAGTTCCTCCACCCGCGCGGCCATGTCGGACAGGTCGATCGCCTCGCCGACGCGTAAGACCGGCGGCGCGGCATCGAAATCGGTGGGCGCAGCGATGCGCAACGCCGTTGCCTCCGGCGTAGTCATGCACGCTACCGCGCGGCCCTCGCCATGCGCGATCCGCAGCCGGCGGAGCGCCGCGACCCGCGCGCCGGCATTGCCGGGCGATGCCGGCGCATCGTCCCCGGGCAGGGCGTCGCTTGCCGGCAGGTGCACGACCGTTGCATCGGGCGCGAAAGCCGCCAGCACGTCCGCCAGCGCCGCCGCGCGCACCTCGTCCGATGCGATGAACAGCAGCGACGCTGCCTCGACCTTGCTGGCCAGCGCGGCGGCGAGGGGACCGATCGGCACCCGCCGCGGCTTGTTGTCGGACGGATCGGGGGCAGAGGCGTTCGACATCGCGGAATTCCCGGCAAGGCCCTGAAATCAGGGATATGGACGGCCTCAACGATGGGAGCGGCACGGACGTTCCTGCGTTATCGATGAACGGCAAATCTTGTGTCGCGTCCCCGGCGGCGCTGCTATGACGGTGCAACTGCCGGCCCTGCCGGCGCCATGGAGACGATGATGTCCTCGATCCTGCTGCGTTTCGCCGCCGCATTCAGTTTGCTGACCGCTGCGCCCGTCTGGGGACAGGCCGCCCCCAAGCCGACAACCCCGATCGCCGACCTGCCGGCGGGCGAGGCCGATCCCGCTTTGTGGGTGGTCAAGGACAAGGACACGACCATCTATCTGTTCGGGACGATCCACGTCCTGAAGCCCGGCCTGTCGTGGTTCGACGAAGCCGTGCGTAGCGCGTTCGACAAATCGAACGAGGTCGTGCTGGAAATCCCGATGCCGACGCAGGAACAAGCGCAGGCGGCGGTGATGAAGTCGGCGGTGAACGTGACCGGCCCGAAGCTCAGCGAAAAGCTGCCCGAGGCGGAGCGCCCGGCCTATGCCAAGGCGGTGGCCGATGCCGGCCTGCCCGCCGGTGCGCTGGAACAGCTCGACCCGTGGTTCGCCGCGTCGACGCTGACGCTGGTGACGCTGCAGAAACAAGGCTACGATCCGGCAAGCGGCGCGGAACAGGCGATCTCGCAGGCGGCCAAGGCGGCGGGCAAGCCGGTTACCGGGCTGGAAACGCTGGAGCAGCAGTTCGGCTTTTTCGATTCGCTGTCGGATGCCGCACAGGTCACCTTCCTGACCGAGACGATCAAGGAACTGCCGACCGCCGGCCAGTCGATCGACAAGATGGTCGACCAGTGGCGCCGCGGCGACCCGGACGCGCTGGCGGCGACGATGAACGAGGAGATGACCGTCTCGCCCGAGTTGAAGCGCGTGCTGCTCACCGATCGCAACGCCCGCTGGGCCAAGTGGATCGAGGAGCGGATGAAGCGCCCGGGCACGGTGTTCGTCGCGGTAGGTGCCGGCCATCTGGCGGGCAGCGGCAGCGTGCAGGACGCGCTCAAGCGCTACAAGCTTCGCGCAACGCGGGTGAAGTATTGAGGGCTGCTTTCACGCACATCCCGCCGGCCGCATACGTCACCCCAGCGCAGGCTGGGGTCTCCCGGTAATCGGGCGCGGCAGGAGCCGCGAGAGACCTCACCCTGGGCTGAGGTGACGTCCTTGGGAAGGACAGCAAACTCCCCCCCCACACCGTCACCCCGGGCTTGACCCGGGGTCCCGCTTCTTTTTCTCCCGTCACGGCAAGAAAGCGGGACCCCGGGTCAAGCCCGGGGTGACAGGTGGCTTTGGGCGAAGTCCAGCACCAAAAAAGAAACGGCCGGCGGATCGCTCCGCCGGCCGTCAGTCTGTCGAACGATGGCGGCCCGGAAGCTAGCCGCCACCGGTAATCGGATCAGGCGTTGCAGGTCTGCGCGCCCTTGCCCGGCTGGGTCAGGGTGATGCTCTTGGGGCTGCCGGTCAGGCTGTAGCCGCCTTCGCCGGTCAGGGGCTTGCCCTTTTCCTCGGCCTTCAGGCGGACGGGCATGTCGCCCTGCTTGGCGCGGAAGTTCGCCTGGGTGTCGCCTTCGAAGAAGTCGACATAGACGAGGCTGTTGTCCTTGCAGCGGAAGGTCACGCTCGCCTTGACGGGCGGCGGAAGTTCCACGGGGGCGCGGTTGGCGAGCTGCGATGCCAGCGGATCGGGCGCGCGGGTGTCGAGCTGTTCCGGCTGCTGCTGACCGCAGGCCGAAAGGGCGAAGGCCGCGGCAGTCGCGGCGAGGAGAAGGGGGGTCTTCATGAGCGGTCGTTCGCAAACGCAACCGATTTCGTCAAGGCGCGTTGTGCGCCGCGCAACATCGTTGCGGCGGTGCAGCCGACACCGTTATCGCACCGAAAAGGCGAAGCGCATGACGCTTTCGTAGCGCTGACCGGGGTCCAGCCGGGCAGACGGAAAGTCGCTGCGGTTGGGCGTATCGGGCCACGCCTGCGGTTCGAGGCAGACGGCATCGCCCTGCCGATACAGCCGCCCGCCCTTGCCGGCCTGCGCCCCGTTCAGGAAATTGCCGGCGTAAAGTTGTAGGCCGGGCGCGGTCACTGCCACGTCCATCACCCGCCCGGAGGTGGGATCGGCCAGCACCGCCGCCGGACGCAGCACGCCCACTTTCCCCCGCACGATGAAGTTATGGTCATAGCCGCGCCCGATCGCGATCTGTTCGTCGCGGCCGTCCCGCACCCGATCGCCAATGACGTGGGGCGAGCGGAAGTCGAACGGCGTGCCCGCCACCGCCCGCCGCTCGCCGGTAGGGATCGAGGTCGCGTCGACCGGCAGGAACTGAACCGCCTCAATGGTCAGCAGGTGGCGCATCGCCTCCCCCTGCCCGCCCAGATCGAAAAAGGCGTGGTTGGTGAGATTGACTACCGTGGGTGCGTCGGTCGTCGCGGCATAGGCGATGGTCAGCGCCTCAGGTGTCAGCGTGTAGGTTGCGCTGGCGTGGAGCGTACCGGGATAGCCGGCGTCGCCGTCCGGGCTGGTCAGCGTCAGGCGGACCCATGCTGCGCCATCGTCCTGCCCGACCTCGGCCACGTCCCATAATCGCTGGTCGAAGCCGTCCGATCCGCCGTGCAGGTGGTTCGGCGTGTTGTTGGTTTCGAGTGTGTAGGTCCGCCCGTCGAGGCTGAAGCGCCCGTGCGCGATGCGGTTGGCATAGCGGCCGACCGTCACTCCGAACCACGATGGACGGTCGCGATAGGATTGGACGTCGTCGAAGCCGAGGACGATGTCGGCTACCGTGCCGTCGCGGTCGGGGACGCACAGCGACTGGAGCGTGGCGCCCAGCGGCAGAATGCGCGCGGAGAGGGTGGCGGCGGTCAATTCGATCGCTTCGGCCGGTTGGCCGTCGAGGGTGCCGAAGGCGATCCGTTGTGCGCTCGTCATGTAATTTCTCCGCCGTTTCGCCGCTACCGTACCCCCGCGCAGGCGGGGGTCCAGAGCCAAGCCAACCAGGCTGTCCGCGTGGAACCCTGGATCCCCGCCTGCGCGGGGATACCGTCGCGTTACTTGAGAGGCATGCGCACTGCCCGCCCGTCATAGACGAACGCCGTCGCCTTGTTGTCGGCAAAGTCCGGCGCGACCGCCTTGCCCGGCGTGTGGAACCGCACCGACATCGCGCGCTGGGCGACCATGCCGGGGAAGCTGCCCTGCCGCGCGCCGATGGTCAGCGTCTTCGTCGCCTCGCTCCACGTCACCGGGATCTGCGCCGACTGGCCCTTGCGATAGCCTTCGCTGAGGCCATCATCCTCGAACAACGTGTAGCTGCCATCCTTGCCGGTGAAGACGTGCAGCACATACGGCCCATCGGGCTGTTCGGCGGTCGACTGCACCTCGGCACCGGTCGGCACGATCGATCCGGCGCGGACATAGAGCGGCATGGTGGAAAGCGGCGCGGCGGCGGTGATCGTCCGTCCGCCCTTCAGATACGCGCCGGTCGAGAAATCATACCAGTCGGCCCCGGCGGGCAGGTACACCTGCCGGCTGCGCGCGCCGAACTGCGTCACCGGTGCTACCAGGAACGCCGACCCGAACATATACTGGTCGTCGATCCCCCAGGTCTTGCGATCGGCGGCGAAGTCCATCACCAGCCCGCGCATCATCGTGCCGTCGCGGTGCCAATTCTCGGCTGCCAGCGACAGAATGTAGGGCAGCAGCCGGTAGCGCAGGCGATCATAGGTGCCCAGCGCCTGATAGAGCGCCGGATCGCTGGCGCCGAGCTCATAGATTTCGCGGAACGGCGTCTCGCCATGGCTGCGGAACAGCGGGCTGAACGCGCCGAACTGGAACCAGCGCAGGTTCAGTTCCTTCCATTCGGCCAGATGCGCCGGGTCCTTCTTGGCATAGCGATCCTCGACCGCGAAGCCGCCGATATCGTGCGTCCAGTTGGGCACGCCCGACATCGACAGGTTGACGCCCGCCGAAATCTGGTCGCGCAGATCGTCCCAGCGCGACGCGACGTCGCCCGACCAGAGCGCGGCACTGGCGCGCTGGATACCGCCATAGCCCGACCGGGTCAGGATGAACGGGCGCACGTCGGGCTTCGCCTGACGCAGGCCATCCGCGACGCCCTCGGCATGAACCAAAGGATAGCTGTTGAAGAACTCCTCGGCCGGCCCCTGCGCGGTCGGACCCATCCGGTCCTTGCGTTCCTCGATCGACAGGTTCGAATGAATGTCCGGCTCGGTCGCGTCCATCCACCATGCATCGAAGCCCTTGTCGACCAAAGCCTCCTTCATCTGCCGGAAATAGATCGCGCGCGCTTCGGGGGCATAGGGATCGTAGAAGGTGTTGAAATAACCCTTGCCGACCCAGTCGCGTTCTTTCGCGATCAGGTTACCCTGATACAAATAGCCCTTGGCGTTCAGTTCCTGCGCGTTCTTCGTGTTCGGGTAGAATTTGGGCCACACCGAAATCATGATCCGCGCGTCCGAAGCATGGATTTCGTCGACCATCTGCTGCGGGTTGGGAAAACGTTCTCCGTCGAAGCAGTGGCAGCCCCACTGGTCCTCGGGCCAGTAGAACCAGTCCTGCACGATGTTGTCGATCGGCAGGCGGCGCTTGCGATATTCGCGCACGACGTTCAGCAGTTCGTCCTGCGTGTTGTAGCGCTGGCGGCTCTGCCAGAAGCCGTAAGCCCAGCGCGGCATCAGCGCCGCCTTGCCGGTCAGCGCGCGATAGCCGGCGATGACGCCGTCCATGTCCTTGCCGCCGACATAATAATAATCGAGCGCATGGGCGACGTCCGACGACCACCACAGCGAATGGCGGTCGGGTGCGGGCAGCGGATCGTTCTGGAACAGCGCGATATAGCCGGCATTCGGCTCCCACTCGATCCGGACCTCGGCCGCCTTGCCCGCGGTCATCGGCAGGTCGAAATTGTGGAACCACGGGTTCCAGTTCTGCCGCCAGCGGTTCAGCACCTCCTTGCCGTCGACGAAGACCTTCACATAGCTCGACGAATAGAGACGGAATTTCTGGACGCCGGTGACCGAAGGCATGACGGTGCCGGTCCACACGACCTTCTGTGTCTGCACCGCATTGCCGGCGGTATTCTGTCCGGTGGTCGCGGCGACCGTCTGCGCCTTGGCCGCCGCCGGCCAGTTCGCCTGATCCTTGATGAACTGATAGTTGATCGTGGCCTCGGTCCGCGTCACCGCCAGCCGGTCGCCCAGATAATATTGCGCCTGCCAGCCGGGCTTGCCGCCCGACATGACCTTCATGCCGTCGCCGACCAGCCGATATGCCTGCGGATTGCCGAAGCGGGTGATGCCGTTATTGTCCCACAGCACGCCGTAATTCTTCGTCGACACGACGAACGGGATGCCGATGTCCATGTTATGCTGGGCGAGTTCGACGTCCTCGCCATTGTAATTCATCTGCCGGTTCTGGTGCTGGCCCAGACCGTAGAATCCTTCGTCGGTGCCGCGATTGAACTGCTGGCGGACGGCGACAAATGTTTCGCCACCGGCGGTGACCGGGGTGAACCCGGCACGTGGTGCTTCCTCCAGCGTCAGTTTGCCCGCCGCATCGCGGAAGCGCACCTGCCCATCGTCGAGGTCGATCTCGGCCGATCCGCCCGCCGCCTTCACCACTACCAGCCCACGCGTCTGGGTCACGGTGAAGTCGCCCGCCGGCTTCGCGGTCACCATCAGGCTGTCGGGCGTGTCGAGGCTGGCATCGGGCACCGCCGTCACGCGGAACCGGTCGGGACCATAGACCAGCACCCGCACCCGCTTGGCGGGGCCGGCATCGGGGGTGACGACCACCCCGCCCGGCACCTTCGCCACATCGGCGGCCAGCGCCGGGAGCGAGGCCGACAGGGCCAGCGACAACAGGGTCCAGCGAAGCGTCTTCATCAGCGGTACGTTCCCATGGTCACGCGCAGCAGCATCGGCTGGGCGGTGAAGTTCAATCCGTAATCGGTCTGGTCGCCGTTCATCACCCGGCGGGCGCGGAAGCTGCCGTCGTCGGCGAGCGTCCCTTCCTCGACCTTGATAAGCATGGCGGTGTCGCCCTTCGCCTTGTCCGCCACGTCGAACGACACGCGGACATCGGTGCCGGTGACGAGGAACTGGTCGGGCGCCAGTTGCAACACGGCCGCGCCGCCGACCGGTTGCGCGGCGGCGGCCGGCGGTTCGGCCTTCAGCCACGGCGAATCCATCGACCCGAACTGCCATTCGCCATATTTGGCCGATACGCTCCACCGGCCCATGACCCTGGTCTGTTCGGCATCCGGCGCGCCCTTGGCCGTTCCCCAGCCGGGATGCCGGAACGCCAGCGTCGCCCAGCCGCGCGCCATGGGTTTCAGGAACCGGTATTTGCTGGCGAACGCCTCGATCGTCGCATCGTCCAGCGTCACCGCGCCCAGCGGATAGTTGGAATAGCCGGTCGCATCCATGCCGAACGGCGCCCAGCCGATGCCGCCCCGCCCGATGGTCGGCCACAGGAAGCGCGCGAAGTCGGCGGCGTTGCCGGTTTCGGGCACCAGCAGCGCATTGTCGGGCCGCGCGTAGTGCTCAAGGAACTTCAGATAGTCCTTGGCACTGCGGGTATAGAGGTCGGGCGCGACCGCATCGATGCTCGGTGCCGCCGCCTTCCACACATCGATCACCTGCCAATCGGGGCCACCGCTGGCGCCGCCCGACTTGCCCTGCGGCGCGAAGGGACCGCCGACCGCGGCGTTGACGTACATCGGCAGCGGCCACACCGCCTTCCCCGCCGCGGCGATGCGGTCGATGTAACGCGCGGTGTACCAGGCGTTAAACGCGGGTTCGGCATTGTCGCCATAGACCGCGGTCCAGCTGCCGGACTTGCCGGTCGCCTTTGCCAGTTCGGGCGGCACGTTGCCGGCGAACAGGCGGTTCGCCTCGGGCGAATAGTCGCGCGCCTGCTGGTACACGCCGGTCTCGTTCTCCGGCTGGACCATGATGACATTATGGTCGGGGTCGTGGTCCCGCAGGTAGCGCATCAGCGCGACGAATGCCTTACGGTCCGCCTCGAACGTCGCCTGCCCATGCGGCGACAGCGCGTAATGGGTCTTGCCTTCCTTCGTCCGCATCCGCGGAAAACGGGCGTTGTTCGTCTTGACCCACGCGGGGACATAGCCCGGCGAGGTGTTCTTCCACGTGCCGAACCATAGCAGCACCAGCTTGACGCCATGTGCACGCGCCTGCGGCAGCAGCGCGTCGAGATAGCTGAAGTCGAACCGGCCCTCGACCGGTTCGATCTGTTCCCACGCGACCGGAATCTCCAGCGTATTGGCGTGGAGCCGTTCGACCATCGGCCACACCTGCGGCAGCATGTCGGGATAGTTGCTGGAGTTGTTGGCCTGTACGCCCAGCATCAGGAACGGCTTGCCATCGACCAGCAGCGCGTGGCGGCCGTCCTTGCGGACCAAGACCGGCGCGTCGCCCGGCTTCGCGGTGGCGACCGGCGTCGCGAGCATCGCCAGCGCCGCCCCCGCCATCGCCCAACTGCGCCACGCCGCCATACCGCCCTCTCCCGCTGGTCCCGTCGCCGTTTCGAGGATCGGTCGACCCGATATCCGACAGCGTTGTCACGTCTCTTTACCCACGATATCTATGTCATACAATTGGTTCTTAGCACTATCATGCGTGGCGACCGCGGACCGGAACGACCGGCCGCCATTCGGGAGGGATGTCCATGGAACGACGCCAATTCCTGCGCGGCACCGCCGCCCTTGCCGCCGCCGGGCCGGTCGCGGCACGGGCTGCGCCGCTGGCACCCAACTGGTCGTCGCTCGCCGATGGCTATGCGGTGCCCGACTGGTTCCGCGATGCGAAGTTCGGCATCTGGGCGCATTGGGGGCCGCAATGCGTGCCCGAGGCCGGCGACTGGTATGCGCGGCAGATGTACGAACAGGGGCGTGGGCCGTACGACCTGCATGTCCAGCGCTATGGCCATCCCGCCGATACCGGCTTCATGGACATTATCGGCAGGTGGCGTGCCGAGCGTTGGGACCCGGCGGCGCTGGTCAAACGCTACAAGGCGGCGGGGGCGAAATATTTCGTCGGCATGGCAGTCCACCACGACAATTTCGACCTGTTCGACAGCCCGCATGCGTGGAACAGCACCCGCGTCGGCCCGAAGCGCGACATCATCGCCGGCTGGCGCGACGCGGCGCGGGCGGAAGGGCTGCGCTTCGGGGTGAGCAACCATGCGAGCCATGCGTGGCACTGGTATCAGGTCGCGTATAATTACGATCCCGAAGGGCCGCGTGCCGGGCAGCGTTATGACGCCGCGCGGCTGACCAAGGCGGACGGTGCCGGCAAATGGTGGGACGGGCTGGACCCGCAGGAGCTGTACACCGGCGAAACGCTGGCCGCGCCCGACGGCTTTACCACCAGGGCGCAGATGGACGCATGGGCCGGCGCGACCAGCGGGCGGTGGATGGAATTCGCACCCGCCGCCAATCCACGCTTCGTTGCCAACTGGCTGGCGCGGCAGAAGGCGCTGGTCGAGCGCTACGACCCCGATCTCGTCTATTTCGACGATTTCGGGGTGCCGTTCGGCCCGGTCGGGTTGGAGGCGATCGCCCATTTCTACAACCACGCCGCCAAGCGGTCCGGGCGTGCCGACGTGGTGCTCACCGCCAAGCAACTGACCGCGTTCCAGCGCCAGGCACTGGTCGAGGATATCGAGCGCGGCTTTTCCGACCGGTTGCGCGCAGAGCCGTGGCAGACCTGCACCTGCATCGGCGAATGGCATTACAACCGCCGCCGCTTCGACGAGAAATCCTATGTGCCCGCGCGGGCGGTGCTGCAGCGGCTGGCCGATATCGTGTCGAAGAACGGCAATCTGCTGCTGTCGGTGCCGGTACGCGGCGACGGATCGATCGATAGCGAAGAGGAGCGCATCGTCGACCAGATCGGCGCTTGGCTGCGCGTCAACGGGTCGGCGATCTATGGCACGCGGCCGTGGCGGACGTTCGGCCAGGGGCCGACCGACCTGGCCGGCGGGATGTTCAACGAAGGGCAGGTCGACAAGCTGGGCGCGCGCGACGTGCGGTTTACAGCGGGCGGCGGCGGGCTGAACGCGATCTTTCTGGGCTGGCCGGAGGGGCCGGCGACGATCGCGGCGCTGGGCACGCGCGCGGCGGGGCGGATCGAGCGGGCGACGTTGCTCGGCGGGGGGAGCGTGACGATGCAGCGGACGGTTGAGGGGCTGACGCTGACCCTGCCACCGGCACCGGCGGGCGCGATGCTGCCGGTGGTGCGGCTGGAGGGGGCGGGGTTGGTGTAGCGCCGCCCCTGCCTGCTCACCACAAACGTCATCCCAGCGCAGGCTGGGATCTCCCGGTAACGAAGCGCGCACCTCGCCGCAGGAGACCCCAGCCTGCGCTGGGGTGACGTAGGGGCTTTGCCTGCCGCCCAATCCGTACCCCCGCGCAGGCGGGGGTCCAGGGCGCCAATGGCCGACGTCAGCGACACTCACCCTGGGTCCCCGCCTGCGCGGGGATACGTCGCGTGAGCGGGGAGCGACTACCGCGCCAGCAACACCCGCGCCTGTCCCGCGATCTGTGCGAGCATCGCCGCACCTGCCACCGGGGCCTGCCGCGCACGATGCACCAGTGCCGCGAATTGCGCGACGCGGTCGCGATTGGCCTCGAGCCACTTCTCGACCGCCGCCTGCGGGTCCTTGCCGGCATTGCGATTGAGGAAGTCGAAGCGCAGCTGCTGGAAATCGCGCGCCAGGCCGGCGATCAGCAGCCGCTCCCACGGGTCACCGGTCTGGATACGTGCCGCCACCGCCTGAGCCCAGTCCAGCCCCAGCGCGAAGCCGAGATGGGTGAAGGCCAGCGTCAGCCGCGTCTCGTCCAGCTTCAACCGGCGGCCGAGATCGGCAAGGCCGACCGCCCCGTCCAGTTCGAACAGCCGCACGACCTGTCCGGCCAGTTCCTGCGGCGCGCCGGCATCCTGCAACACGCCGGCGATCCGGTCGCGCTGTTGTGCCGCCTCGGCGCGGAGCAGCGAGCTGGTCTGTCCGGCAAGGCTCGCCACGCCCTTTTGCAGGTGCGCGACGGCATGGGCCGGGGTGGTGCCCGCCGGGAAGGCGCGCAGCAGGTCGGCGATCTGCGAACGCACGCCGACCGCCACCTCGTCGAGCAGCGCGATGCGCGCCCGCTCCGAAATATCGGCACCCTCGATCCGGTCGTAGAGCGCGTCGATGTCGAACAGTCGTTCGGCGGCGACGAACATCGCCGCGATATCGGCCAGCGCCTCGCCCTCTTCCTCCGCCAGTTCGAAGACGTGCAGCACACCCAGCCGGTTGACGATGCGGTTGGCGAGCTTGGTCGCGACGATTTCCCCGCGCAGACGGTGGTCGAGGATCGCCTGTTTGCGGGTTTCCTGCATTTCCTTCGGGAAGGCGGCGAGCAGATCGCCTGCCATATCCGGATCGGTCGCTAGGGGAGCGTGCTCGATCGCCTCCTGCAGGGCCAGCTTCACGCTGGCGAGCAGTACCGCCAGTTCGGGGCGGGTGAGGCCCCGCCCGTCCTGCGCACGGCGGACATAATCGTCGTTGGCGCTCAGGCCCTCGACCACGCGGTCGAGCTTGCCGGCGGCCTCCAGCATCTCGATCACGCGGACATAGCTCGGGACCGCGACGGGGCCGTCATTCTCCATGACCGACAGCGCCAGCGTCTGGAGCCGGTTGTCCTCCAGCACCAGATGCGCGACGTCATCGGTCATCCGCGCCAGCAGCGCGTTGCGATCGTCCTGCGCAAGGCGCCCTTCGATCACTTCGCGGTTCAGCGCGATCTTGATGTTCACCTCGTTGTCCGAACAATCGACGCCGGCCGAATTGTCGATGAAGTCGGTGTTGATCCGCCCGCCATGGGCGCTGAACGCGATGCGCGCGGCCTGGGTGACGCCCAGGTTCGCGCCCTCGCCGATTGCCTTGGCGCGCAGCGTCTGGGCATCGACGCGGATACGGTCGTTGGCCGGATCGCCGACGTCGAGATGGCTCTCGCTGCGGTCCTTCACATAGGTGCCGATGCCGCCGAACCAGATCAGGTCGACGGGCGCGCGCAGGATCGCGGAAATGAGCGCGGTCGGCTCCATTTCGCGCTCAGCGACGCCGAGCATCGCGCGGACCGCATCGCTCAGCGGGATCGTCTTGGCGGTACGCGGGAATACGCCGCCGCCCTCCGAAATCAGCGTCGGGTCGTAATCGGCCCAGCTGGAGCGCGGCAGCTGGAACAGCCGGTCGCGCTCGGTCCAGCTCGCCGCCGCGTCGGGCGCGGGGTCGAGGAAGATGTGGCGATGGTCGAACGCCGCCTTCAGCCGGATCGCCTTCGACAGCAGCATGCCGTTGCCGAACACGTCGCCCGACATGTCGCCGCACCCGATCACGTCGATCGGCTGCGTCTGCACGTCGACGCCCAGTTCGAGGAAGTGGCGCTGCACCGAAATCCACGCGCCCTTGGCGGTGATGCCCATCGCCTTGTGGTCGTACCCGACGCTGCCACCGCTTGCGAACGCATCGCCCAGCCAGAACTTCCGCTCCAGCGCGAGGGCATTGGCGACGTCGCTGAACGTCGCGGTTCCCTTGTCGGCGGCGACCACGAAATAGGGGTCTTCGCCGTCATGGATGACGACGCTATCGGGATGGACGACCTTGCCCTCGACGATATTGTCGGTGATCGACAGCAGCGACCGGATGAAGATGCGGTAGCTCTCCGTCCCTTCCGCGATCCACGCATCGCGGTTCGACGGCGCGGGCAGCTGCTTGGGGTAGAAGCCGCCCTTGGCCCCGGTCGGCACGATCACCGCATTCTTGACGCGCTGCGCCTTCATCAGCCCCAGGATTTCGGTGCGGAAATCGTCGCGCCGGTCCGACCAGCGCAGGCCGCCGCGCGCCACCGGACCGGCGCGCAGATGGATGCCCTCGACCCGAGGCGAATAGACGAACACCTCGCGCCACGGCAGCGGCTTGGGCAGATTCGGCACCTTCGCGCTGTCCAGCTTGAACACCAGCGCCTCGTTGGCGGCGGGCGCAAAGGCGTTGGTGCGCAGCGTCGCGGCGACGACCCCGCGATAGCTGCGCAGGATGCGGTCGTCGTCGATCGCCGAGACCGCGTCCAGCCCCGCCTCGATCGCGGTATCGGCAGCGGTCACGCCCGCCTCGCGGTCGCTGCGCGACGGGTCGTGCGCGGCATTGAACCGTTCGATCAGCGCGGTGGCGACACCCGGCGCCCGGCGCAGCGCGTCGACCACGGTGGCAAGGCTGTAGCTGACCCCGGTCTGGCGCAGATAGCGGAACCAGGCGCGCAGCAGGACGACGGCGGCCGGCGCGATTCCTGCCTCGACCGTCAGCCGGTTGAACGCGTCGTTTTCGGCACGGTTTTCCAGCACCGCCTCGATCGCTCGCTCGACCACCGCCACGTCGAATTTCGGCGCGGCGCCCGACGCCACCTCGACCTCGAAGTCATGGATGAAGCTCTTCTCCTCATCCTCCAGCCGGGTCGGCAATTCCTCGATCACGCGGAAGCCAAAATTTTCGAACACCGGCACCGCATCCGACAACGGCAGCGCGCCGCCGCGGCGATACACCTTGATCCGCATCCGCTCGCCCGGCGCCGACAGGATGCGAACCGAGCGCGACGTGGCGTCGGTCAGCGCCGCGACGCGCACGATATCGCGGGCCGCTTCGTCGGGCAGGTTCGAATTGCGATAATTGGCCGGAAAGGCATTGGCGAAGCGCAGCGCCATCCGGGTCGCTCCTTCGGGCACCATTTCGCTCAGCGCCCCCTCGACCGCCGGGCGCCAGCCGCGTACCATGCGTTCGATCCGCCGGTCGAGATCGGCGGTATCGGGCATCCGCCCGTCCTGCCTGAGGTCGAGGACGTAGCGGATCAGCGCCGCCTCGCCATCCTCCATCGCGATCGACCAGTTGAGGATCGACGCGTTCGCCGCCTGCGCCAGCATGTCGCCGATCGACAGGCGACGCTGTGTCGTCACGTCGTCGCGACCCAGCCAGACAAAGGCGAACAGATGCCGCCCCAGCGCCGACTTGATCAGCACCAGCCGCGAACGCGGACGATCCGCAACCGACATGGCGGTCAGCGCCAGCTGTTCGAGCGATTCGGGATTGAACGCGGTGGTCAGGTCGTGGGGCAGCGTCGAAATGGCGTGGTTCAGCGCCTTGCCGGCATGGCCCGACGGGTCGAAGCCGAACTTGGCCCGCAGCTCGGCCAGATTACGGCGCAGCACCGGCACCTCGGCGGGATCGGCCTGCAACGCGGCGCTGGTCCACAGCCCCCCATGGATCGACACGCCGGTCACCTGGTCGCCCTCGCGGATCGGCACCAGCACGAGGTCGATCGGCGCGCGGCGATGGACGGTCGAGATGCAGTTGGACTTCAGCAGCAGCGGCTGGACATTGCCGGCATCGAACCATTCGATCGCGCGCTGACGCGACGCATCGGCGAGCAGCGGCACCTCCAGCCGGGCACGCGACAGGCCCAGCCGGTCGCTCACCACCCCGTCGCGCGACCAGCGTTCATGCGCCAGCTGCGTCAGGTTGCCCGCGACGAACCAGCCCAGCAGCGCGGCATCCTCGGCAGTATCGGCATTCGCGGTCAGCCGCGCGGCATCGGCCTGCATCGCCGCCTGCATCGCGCGCCAATCGGCCACGGCGGCGCGGACATGCTCCAGATTGCGCTCGATCTCGGCGACCAGCGCGTGCCGGACGCGCGCCTCGGCCCGTTCCATCTCGATATAGATCATCGATTCGCGGCGACCTTCGCCGTCCAGACCGGTCAGCGTACCCGCCGCGTCGCGGGTGACGGCGATCACCGGATGCAGGATGCGGTCGATCGCGATGTCGTGGGCGACGATCGTGCTGGCGATCGAATCGACCAGGAACGGCATGTCGTCGTTGATGACCGCAAGGCGCATCCGCCGCGCCTCGCCCCGGGTCAGCGTTTCCAGCGCGACGCTGACCGTGCCGGGCGAACGGTGGGCGGCGGTCGCCGCCACGAACTGCGCCGCGTCGGCACGGGCCGCGGCGTCCAGACCTTCGATTTCACCGGGAAGGGCGCTGTCGACCAGCAGCGTTTCCAGGGGGCGGGCGAGCTTGCTTTGCGGTGTCATGCGCGGGCTATGCGCTGCCTCGCCGACAGGCTCAACCCTTGTGGCAGTTGCGAACAAAATGTCGCAGTGCGGTAATTATATTACGAGCATGCCCGGTCGATATCAGGCGCCCAACTGCCGTCGCGCCGCATCGATCTCCCCCGGACCGGCATCGACGCGCCCCAGGATTTCGACCGATCCGGCATCGACCGCGCGGCCCAGCAGCAGCACATAGGCGTCGTCGCCCGGCGCCATCGGCACCACCATCGCCGGGGTTGCCGCTGCCGGCCGCCCGGCGGTCCGTTCGATCCAGTCGCCCAGTTCGCCCTCGCCCACCCCGGCGCGGTGCGCGCGGGCGAGCGTACGGGCATGCGCTTCCGCCGTATCGCCGAACACCAGCCGCACCAGCGCCTCGACCGGCGCGCGCGGATCGACGGTCAGGCCGGCCCCCACCAGCATCGCGGCATAACCCACCGAATCGCGTTCGGTCGCCAGCAGGAAATCATAGGCACCGGCCAAGGCGGCGATCGATGCCGCCGAGGTTTCCGCCGTGCCGCGAGCGGCGTCGGCCAGGCGGCGCGCCTCGACCAGCCGTTCGGTCAGCGAAGGGGTGGCCGCCGGTTCGCCGAGCGCAGCGCTCGGCCCATCGGCCCATGCCGCCGCCGGGATCGGACGGCGGGGCGCGGCGCGGCGCGATTCGGCCAGTTCGGCGGCCAGCGCCGACTGGGTGGCGGTGTCGACCACTTCCTTCCAGTTGATGACGCCATAGAGATAGTCGATCGTGTCGCCGTCCGACGAAAACGGCATCAGAATACCGCGATAGAGCATCGGAAAGCCGCGATGGCCGACGAACTCGGCCTCGAACCCGATCGGCGCGCGATTCGCGATGATCTGCATGTAATGATCGGTCAGCCGCGACAGCAGCGAGCGCGGCGGCACCTGGCTCAGCCGGACGATCGACGAATCGGTACCGCTTTCGTCACGCAACGCATGGCCCAGGAACCGGATGACGCCGTCGTCATGGCCATCGGTAAAGTCGAGCAGCACGCTGTTCGGCCCGAAATCGGCGATTCCCGCCGGATCGAGCGCGTCGATCAACGGACAGGGCCGCCCGCCCAGCAGCGACACCCAGTGGTTATAGGCGCGGACATGCATCCGGCGCTCGTCGGTGCCCACGACCAGGACGTCGCCGCCCACGCCTTCGCGATCGTCGTCGCCCGGCTGCTCGTTCGGTCCGCGCACGATGTCCATAATCCGTCCCCATGGGCGCTCTGCCCGATGAGCGCGGGTTGTGGACGCTACAGGGTAAACGTCCGGTAAAATCCGCAGCTAATGCCGCGAAACGCAATTCCCCTTGCCACCCGCCCCACCCGCTGGTAAGCGCCCGCCTCCGGACGGCATTGCGTCCCGGGCCGCTTTAGCTCAGTTGGTAGAGCATCGCATTCGTAATGCGGGGGTCACAGGTTCGAGTCCTGTAAGCGGCACCACTCCCGGTCAAAGATGGGCACCGCGCCCTCTTTGACGGGAAGTCCGACAGAAACGCCATTTTCCAAGTTCGACACGGGGCCCGAGATAACGACCTCGTGATCCGACACGCTGACGTTCGAGACGAACATTTTGAGGTAGGACGAACGGAGCGTGCTGTCGTCGCTTCGCATTTTCTTGCGAAGCATGTCGCCGAAACGGTCGATCGTTTGCTCGTCAATCCTGCGCTTGCCCTTCGCCAGTTGCGCTTCCAGCACATCGATCCGGCTTGATACCGCCGCCAGTGCCGCCCGGTTGGTCGCCATGCGGTCGACAAACGCCGGGTCTCTCGCGCTCATCGTCCCTTCTTCGATCAGGATCAGCAGATTACTGATCGCAGTGTTGAGCCGGGTCCGCTCCGAACGGCTTCGGGTAAGGTCCGCCTCACGTTCCGCCTGTCGACTTTGTGAGACATCGAGAACGCCAGCGAGCAATGTGCGCAACCGATCTCGCGCCAGCAACCTTGCCTCGATCGCATCCAGAACCAAGCTGTCCAGCTTTTCGCGCCGGATGCTCGGACAGGCGCAGGTGCCGCTACGGTTCACCCGGTCGTTGCAGACGTAGTAGGTATAGCGACCACCTTTCCCCGTGCGGATCGTCATGCCGCTCGAACAGCCGGGCATACCGCAGCGGACGACCCCGGTCAGTAGCGTGGTACCGGCGGCGACATGCGGTGCCATCCGCCTAGGATTGCGCGTTGCCCGCATGGCGGCCACGCGATCGAACTGATCCCGAGCAATGATCGATGGACAGGTAATCGCGATGGCGTCTTCCATATCCGGGGTAACACCATCGTCGTCGGCGGTACGATCGTGATAGACGCCGGTATAGACCTCGCGAGCTAGAATGCCGGCGACGTTGCTGTTGGCGAACCTCGCACCGCGGAGAGTGCGCCCCGCGTCGTTCAACTGCTTGACGATCCAGCGTCCGCCGCGTCCGATGTCGGCCCAGTCGAAGATTTGGCGTACGATCGCCGCTTCGGCTTCGACGATCGCCAGCTTTCGCCGTTCCTTCTCGCCGTCCTGCCGGGCGACATAGGTTTGGTAGCCAAACGGCACCGGTCCCCCATTGTAGAAGCCCTGCCGCGCATTCTCCCTGCGGCTCTTCCGGGTGAGGATTGCCGCATCGCGCGCCTGCTCCTCGTTCATCATCGCCGTGATCGTCCGCCCGATCCGCTGGCCACGGCCTTGGCCGAAATCTTCGGTGATCGACCGAACCTCGACGCCTGCGTCGTCCAGCTTGCCCACCACGTCGAAGAACAGTCGCATGTTTCTGGCCATACGGCTGAACATGAACATCAGGACCAGATCGACCGGATGATCGGCCGCGGTAGCTTTTTGCACCAGCCGCTGAAATTCGGGGCGCTTGTCGGTCTGACCGCTGAAGCCGGCGTCGGCAAACTCCTCAACGATCATAATGTCCATGCTTGGCCGCGTAGGCGAGAATGGCACTGCGCTGGGCATCGATGCTCTGAGGCGCACCGCCCTCCTTGTCGACCGACAAGCGCATATACGTGAAAGCCCTGGTCCGGCTGCGGTTGGCTTTTGCCAATTTTCCTGTCCCTATCTGTGTTCGAATAGTGAATCGAACTCGCCGGCGAGCGCGTCGAGCACGAGCATGCATTCCCGCCGGGTGACGGCGGGTTGCCCAGACGAAGGCGGCATGTCGAGGCAGCATCGAAGCTGCGCTTCGACGTTCGCTACCTCTCGTTGTTCGTGATCGCTTTCGCCTGCCATCCGCTAGCGATGGCGAATCCGAAGATTCCAAGCGTCAACTCAGCCAGCCAAAAAATTGGTTCCGCTCGCACCCGCGTACGACGTCTCAACGGCACGACTTTATCTAGGTGAGAATGATCCACAACCGGTCATTCAGACCGCCTTTCCCGCTTCCCAACTTCGGCCGTTCATTCATCTTAGCAGAACGCACCCGTCAGCTCCGGCTGGTCCTGGCTAAACGGTGACATGTGGGACTTTTCTGCCGTTCCGACATGATGTGCCGAATGGCAGGTCCTGCCAGAAGCCGACGTCCAGCACTGCGCCGACCAGCTATCGGAGAGCGACAGAGGCTGGGCCGTTAGCGACCCGTCTGCTCTCGGCATTGCTGGGGCGAATGCGGACACATTACGTCGAGCTCTCGCAGAGCTTGTCCGAACGCGAGATTTTCGGATACGGTAAGGCCTAATAGATGACATCAACGTTGTTGACGTGATCGTCAGTGAAGCGGAGGCGACGTGGCAGGGATAGATTTTAGTGATTGGAGCGACCTGTCACTCACCGATCTGTTCTTCGCGTATCGAAAGGCCAAGGTCGACTGCTTTTATGAGTCCTCCATCAGAGTAGCAGAGCCGTTCATCGCTTACGAACAGTCGCTGCCTGATAAGCTCGCGGCATTGCTGGTGCGACTACAAGCAGGCGAAGCCGCCGCCATACTGACCGAAGGCATCAAGCAGCCAATCATCTTCCCCAAGCGGCTAAATTTCGAACAGCAGCCGCCCGAGAAGCAAGACGGCGGCGCGTCGATGGCGCACGCCTTTTTCTCGGACGCGGAACGGGCCTTCCGGCGGTCTACCGACCAGCGAACACCGATCCCTGAATTCCGGCTAATCGGCGATTTCAGCGTAGAGGCCCATGTTTTATCGGCGCTGTGGGTCAACTTGGTCGGCCATAAGTTCGACGCGTGCCTGTCATCTCGCGCGCTCGCTTCGCGTGTCCGGCGCTATCGAGCGGACAAGGACCGCAAGTGGGTCGGCGACTATCACCTAGAGTCTTTAGGTTCATTCGAGCCCTATTTCGAGCCTTACCGCAAATGGCGCGACGACGGCCTTGATGCCATGCGCGACGCTATCAAGCGGGAGCAGCCGATTATCGCGATGACTCTCGACGTTGGCAATTTTTATCACAGCATAGACCCCAGCTTCCTCGTCGATGCGCGATTTCTAGAGTATTTGGGTGTTGAGCTAACCCCGTTTGAATTGGCGTTCAGCCAGCTCATTAGCGCGGCGCTGAGCGAATGGTCGGCGCGCTGCCGCGAGAGACTGTCCGCACTTGGATGCCCCATCGATGCCAGGCAACACGGCGGCATTCCTATCGGCCTGTCGGTCGTCCGGGTGATTTCGAATGTGCTGCTCGCGTTTTTGGATCGGCAGGTCGAGCGACAGTTAAGCCCAATCTACTATGCTCGCTACGTCGATGACTTGTTCCTAGTTCTCCACGATAGCGATGACATCAACTCGCCAAGCGACCTCTGGACCTTTATTACGCAGCGGGTCCCCGCGTTTCGCCGCGACTCTTCCGGAAACGTCAGCCTGACGCTGCCGGAATGGGGTGGCAGAACCCAGCTGACATTACAGGCTGCAAAACAAAAGACGTTCTTCCTAAGCGGTCGGTCGGGTGCCGATTTGCTCGATCATATCGCCTCGCAAATCCGAGAGGTGTCGAGCGAGCGGAGGACGATGCCGCAGCCTGAGCATATCGAGAAATCGCATGCTGCGCGGGCGCTGGCCGCAACCGACTCGGCTGATGACGCCGACAGTCTGCGGCGGGCGGACGGGTTAACGCTGCGCCGACTCGGATGGTCAGTGTTGTTACGCGCAGTAAACACGCTGGCGCGAGACCTTCGACCGCAGGACTGGAGACCGCAACGCGACGATTTCTATGAGTTCGCTCACGAACACGTCATCCGCGCTGACAAGGTCTTGGAGCAGATCGACCACTTACCACGCTTGTTGTCGTTTGCGGTGTCGCTTGGCGACTGGATACCTGCGAGACGGGTGTATCGGGAGACTATTTCCGCCATCTTCAAGCTGGAGGATTCGACTCGGACAACACGGATGCAGATCAACGGGATCTATGCCGGCTCCGTCCCACCGGAAGTCTGGAACGACACTCGCGAGCAGGTCAGGCGTTTTTTCCGGGAAGCGTTGATCCGCGCGTATCCAATCTCCTCCACGCCGTCACGAGCGCGAGCATTCGCAGGTCTAATTAAGGACTTAGGGCTTACCGTGGTCGAGCTGACGAAGTTGGCGCGACAGGCGCGCGAGGCGGACTGGGCTAGGACACCCTATCGCGAGCACCTGCGCACCGACGCGGTGGCGCAGCCGGCAGAGCAACCTAACGAGGCGCTGTTGGCGGGTCGCTACCAGCACGTTGATTGCCTTCGCCAGTTTCTGGAACGCACTGAACTGAACGCCAGCGGACCACCGCCGCGTCGTGTGGCGCTGCTCGCCATTCCGGCGGCGGGCGATCTCGTGCGGCGGTCGATCTTGCCATTCCTATTCCCAACACGGCCATACACGCCGGAGGAGATTGCGCTCTACTTGCCCGATGAGTGCGTATTCGACGAACCTGTCGCTGCCGCCCATACGTGGGCTGATTACACGCGCGCGGTTCGCGGAATTTGGGTGCGCGGCGATCTAGCGGAAGAGCTGGAACCCGAGACGCCTGACGTCGGAGACAAGGATGACGACGAGAGGACGCGCCCGTCCGCAGTTGTAGCCAACAGCAACGATCGTCCCCCGCCGATCGTTGTGAGGCGCTCAGGACTGGGCCGAGCCGTAAGGCTAGGGCTGAGCAGCTTCGAAGTGAAAGACAAAAGCTGGGAAGAAGGAGCGGCGGGAAACCCCGACTTGTCGCCGCGTCGATATTGGCAGCTAGCGGACATCGTGAACGCTGCGATCCACGCTAAACCGAAACCAGATTATCTACTCCTCCCAGAACTGTCGGTGCCCGAGCGCTGGATCAACACCATTGCTGGAAGATTGCGTGCCAGTGGAATCAGCCTGATCGCTGGGGTCGATTACACGCGTCACCCCGACAAAAAACAGATCTACAGCTCAGCTGTGCTTGTGCTGACCGATGATCGCTTAGGCTACGCGTCGTCGATCCAAGTTCGACAACGCAAGTGTAAGCCGGCACCGGGAGAGGACGAGTTGCTGCATACCAGTTACGGGCTGAGCTGGGCCGATGAAAATGATCTAAAGCGGGTGTACCAGCACAACGGTCTCTTTTTTGGCGTCCTTGTGTGTAGTGAACTTCAGAACATAAAGTATCGGATGGAATTCCAAGGCCAGGTTGATTGCCTGATAACACTCTCGTGGAACAAAGACCTGGAAAGCTTCTCCGCATTGATCGATGCAGCTGCGCTCGATGTTCATGCCTATATGGCGTTGGTTAACAACCGGCGCTACGGCGATAGCCGGCTGCGCCGGCCGGCCAAGAAATCGTTCCATCGTGACGTGTGCCGCGTCCGGGGAGGGGAAAATGACCAATTGGTCGTAGTTGAGATTGAGCCGACCCGGTTACGCCGGCAACAGAGCCGCGAAAAGAACTGGTCTCGCGCTACGGACGCATACAAGCCGACACCCGAAGGCTTCAACATATCCCCGGCCCGTAAGTGCATCCCCGATTGATTGCTGCGAGGTTTGGGCGAGTGGCAGCGTTCCGGCCGCCGACAAGGCTAGCGTGAACGACCGAGATTTGGGCGCTTAACTGCTGGACGGCTTTCCACTGGGCGAATGGAAGGTTGTGGCGGAAGCTGCCGTTCTACGCCCGATCGACAAACGGCGTATGTTGGTCGGGAGCTGCCACTCTAACTTCCGTCTTGGCGACCCAGAACGCGACGTTCACGACGGCCCGAGCGCATCCCGAAATGGGCCGTTGATTCAGGTTTTGCCCCACGGCTGGCATTGCTCGTTAGGCGACTGACCGGCTTCTGTAGCTAACCGCAAAGAGCTGCTCTTAATGCGGGCCGGGATTAGGCCAAGATGCCCTCACGTCTAGTTACCTGCGCTGTGGCGGGCCTGGGGCCAGCGACGCTGCGAAGCAGGTTGAAGTGAACCGTTTGGCGGCGACTGCACACACCCGTGGCGGCTGGCACGGCTATGCCCTCCCTTTGCCGCGAATCGAGAGCAGATGAGCAGACGGCGCAACTCGTCATTCGCGCGGATCAGCTCTCGCGCACATTTTTTGGCTACGCGAAATCGCTCCAGCAGCCCCCGTGCGTCCAGAACGACCCGACGTATGACACGCTTCTGACGGACACGCGCTGTCGGGCGAGGCCTTACATCATCAGGCTAGCCCAATGCACCAACGAACCGCTACTGTGCAACGGATTGGCTAATAAGTGCACCATGACGGCCTTGCGCTGCACATCTCCTCGTGACATATGCAACAAATAACAGGTGCGATGCATCATTCGGGATTTAGGTGCGGTGGAGCATTTTTCGATAATTCAAGCTTTGTGTCGATCCGCGATGGCGGACCCATCACCCGCCGTGCGCAAGCAGGTCGAGCGCCTGCGAGATGCGCTTGCGAAGGGAGGTGAAGACAAGCAGGCGTCGTCCCTTGCTGGCATCCTCGCGACCTCACAGCGCGCGACCGAGGTTGCGCCGAGCCGGATCGAGCGATCGAAGGCGCAGTTCGCCGGAGAGACGCTTGGGCCGAATACGCCAGTCCCGGTCGATCGCGAGACCGCAGCCGCGCTTGCCGAGATCATCTTTCCGGCGCAAATCCAGGGGCGTCCGCCCCTGTTCAACCCGATCGTCACTCAAGCCGTGGCCACGATCGTCGACGAATGGGCGCATTTCGAGGCCTTAAGCGAACTGGAGATCGCGCCGGCGAAGACCTGCCTGATCTATGGCGCGCCAGGGACCGGCAAGACCCGCCTCGCCCAGTGGATGGCGCACAAGCTCGACCTGCCGGTGGTGCTCGTCCGCCTTGACGGCCTCGTCTCCTCGTTCCTCGGCACCACAGCGCGCAACATTGGCAACCTGTTTACCTTCGCTAATCGCTACCGCTGCGTGCTGCTGCTCGACGAGTTCGATGCGATCGCCAAGGTGCGCGACGACCCGCAGGAGGTTGGTGAGATTAAGAGGGTGGTGAACGCCCTCCTTCAAAACCTCGACTCGCGCCGAGATGTCGGTTTCACCATTGGGATCACAAATCATCCCAAGTTGCTCGACCCCGCCGTCTGGCGGCGCTTTGAGGTGCAGCTCGAGATCCCGCGCCCTGACTTTGCGATGCGCAAGGCGATCGCGACGCAGTTCATGCCGCCAATTGAGGCTCCCGACAGCCATCTCCAGCTGATCGCCTGGTTTACCGAGGGCGCGACCGGCGCCGAAATTGAATCATTGGTGCGCACATACAAGAAGGCGATGGCGGTGCGCACGACCGAGCGGCTCGACCTGCTGAACACCCTGCGCCAGTTCGCCACGCTCAATGCCGCGCGCGTGCAAAGCGAGCGGCGCGCATTGCTCTTCTCCGAGCCTAGCCGGCTGTTCCGCGCGATGCGCGACGATGCCGAGCTTGGCTTCTCGATGACCGACATCGCCGAGATTACCGGCAAGGATAAATCGACCGTCAGCCGCCAGCTCGGCAAGGCGGTCAAGGCCGAGGAAGAGAGCTAAGCCATGGCGGGTCCGGTTCAGATCGTCCTCAATACTGAGAATTATGAGGAAGCGCGTGAAAAGGCTGGCGGCGGCGGGCGGAAGGACTTCTTTGCTCACCGCGATCGCGAGTTTCTGGCCCACCGCACCGCGCTGATCGGCCAGCTCGGCACCATCTCGGCGACGCTCGCAGCCCAGGCGGCGGGTCCAGTCGGCTTCGTCAAGGTGATCCTGCGACGCGAAGCCTGGGCTAAGAGCCACCGCCCGATGCAATCGCTGTTCCGCGAAGACCGGGCACCGGTGGTCGGCGGTGGCGATCTCGGCGTCATGATCGTCGAGGCCCGCCCGACCGCGCTCGCCCAGATCGCCGCCGAAATCGGCCGCGCCGAGACCATCACCGAGATGAAGTGGGACAAGGAGAAGGAAAAGGACGTACCCAACCCGTCCGGGCGCAAGAGCGAGACCGGCGCGATCGAGCGCATCGAACTCTATGGCCCGGCCGACCGCCGGTCCTTCTCGATCGACGAAGCGATCAGTTGGTTGTCCAATCCGATGACGGGCAGCGGCTATCAGGTTGAACTCTTCGACGGGGTGCCGCCGCGCGGTGACTGGGATCGCCTCGACGCCGCCCATCGCCAGCTCGTCGAATCCTTCCTCGCCGGCTTCAATGCACTGGGCTTCGGCGTCTCGGTTGAACGCGTCGCCCATCTGCGCCGCCACCAGCCTTTGGTCTCGGTACGAGTCGACGAAGGCGCGGACGGCGCGGTGCTGCTGATGGTCGATGGTGGCGCGGCAGAACGCCGCAAGGACTTGGCGCCGTTCAGCCCGGATCGCGAGCGCCATTTTCGCCTCCTCTCTTTCCTCGAAAGACATCCCCTAGTTCGCCGGATCGGCTTGCCTGGCATCGTCACCCGCTCCGCGCCGAGCAACGAGCGAGGCCAGGCCCGGCCTCGCACGCTAACCCTGCCGGTACGCGACACCGCGCGCACCCATCCCCGCATCGGCATCATCGACGGCGGTGTCAGCGACGCTCTCGGCGACTGGATCATCGACCGCTGGGGCGTTCTTGCCGACGAGAATGTCGACCAGGAGCATGGCACCTTCATCGGCGGTCTCGCGGTTGCCGGCGGCAGCCTCAACGGCGTCCAGAACTGCCCCGAGGCCGATGGCGCAGAGCTGGTCGACATCGCGATCTACCCGGAAGAGACCGAGGGCGTCTTCGAGACTTATTATTCGGGCGGCCTCACCCAATTTTTTGACGAGATGGACGCGGCGGTCGCCGACGCCCGTGCGCGGCACGGCGTGCGCGTCTTCAACATGAGCCTCAACATCATGCAGCCGGCGGCGCCTGAGGCCTACAGCCCCTATGCGGTACGGCTTGATCGCATCGCCGAAGACAACAATGCGGTGATCTTCATGTCGGCGGGCAACACCCGCCCGCAGGACGCGCGTGCCGAATGGGTGAGCGACCCGGCGACCGCGCTCTCGGGCCTCGCGGTCGCCCGCAATGACGGGCTGCTGATGCCGGCGGAAAGCGCGCGCAACGTCGCGGTCGCCGCGCTTAACCCGATCGGCCATGACGGCTGCGTTGCGCATGCACCAGCCCGCTACAGCCGCCGTGGTCCGGGCCTGCGGGCCGGGGTCAAGCCCGACCTCGCCCATGTTGGTGGGTCGGGCACCGTCCATCCCACCGTAGGCCACGGACTGTTCTCCATCCTTCCCGATGGCACCGTCGTCGATGATTGCGGTACGAGCTACGCCGCGCCGCTCATCGCTAAGACCGCGGCCGCGCTCGACCATGCAATCGAAGGCGAGGTGTCGCGCGAGACCTTAATCGGGCTCCTCGTCCATCACGCGCAACTGCCCGAGCCGCTGCGCCACAAAGTGCTGGCACCGGTCGCGCGTCATCTCGTCGGCTTCGGCATGCCGCCGTCCGCCGACCGCATCATGGAGAGCGGCGATCATGCGATCACGCTCGTCTTCGCATCGCGCATCCAGCAGGGGCAGCAGATCAATTTCCGCTTCCCCTGGCCCGCCTCGCTGGTCGGCGACGGCGGCACCTGCCGCGGCCGCGCGCGCCTCACCCTCGTCTCGACGCCGCCCCTTGATCCGCGCTTCGGCGCCGAATTCGTCCGGATCAACGTCAACGCGACGCTCCAGCAAGAACAGAAAGACGGCAAGTGGAAGGGCCGCCTTGAGCCGCTCTACCTGCCCTCGTCACGCGCGCCTTCGGTCGAGGCCGAACTCATCGAGCATGACCTTAAATGGAGCCCGGTAAAGGTACATGAGAAGACTTTCCCGCGCGGCGTCGGACCCTCGTCGAACTGGCGGTTGTTCGTTGATTATCTCAC
The DNA here is from genome assembly GCF_028551275.1 of Sphingomonas hankookensis. Classification (NCBI taxonomy): domain Bacteria; kingdom Pseudomonadati; phylum Pseudomonadota; class Alphaproteobacteria; order Sphingomonadales; family Sphingomonadaceae; genus Sphingomonas; species Sphingomonas hankookensis. The sequence continues at coordinate 823,512 of NZ_CP117025.1, read as the reverse complement.
CCGCGCCGGTGAGGTGATGCCGGAGGGCGGCGTGCCCTTCACCGCCATCCTCACGATCAGCGATCCCGAGGGCGAGAAGCCAGTCTTTAACGACATGCGCCAGAACCTTCAGGCGCTCGGCACCACGATCGCCGACATCCGCACCGCAGCGCGCATCACCTCGCGCGTCTGACGCTCCTCAAGGACCCGTCCCCTCCATGTCGCTATCCGTCGCTCAACCCTACAAGGACTTTGCCGGAAAGCTTAGCCGGCGTGTCGCTGCCCGCCTCTCGCTCATCGAAGCCCAGTATAATTTCGATCTCGGCGACGAATATGAGGTCGCCCTCTGCGAGGTGCTTACAGATATCCTGCCCGCGCGCTATGGTGTCTGCCGAGGTTCGATCGTCACCTTCGACGGACAAGAGGCGGGCGATGATCTAGTCATCTACGATCGCCTGTCATATCCGACGCTTCGCTCCTCGATCGCGCCCAATTATGCGATTAAGGAGCAGGTCCCGGTGGAGGCCGCCTATGCCTATATCGAGTGCAAGCACGGCCTGTCGCTGGGCGCCACATTAGGCGCATCGCAGACGCTGGCCAAGGCGGTGGAGCAGGTACGCGCCGCCAAGCGGCTCGGTGCGAAGCGCACGGCCAATCCCAACCTCGAGTATCGCAAGCAGCTGCGTTTCACCGAACCCAAGCGTCGAGACTGGCCGGCTTATTATCCAGAGCTCAAGAACGAGTTGTTCGGCGTCGTCTTCGCGCGCAACGCCACTCTCGCCAATCCCGCATTCGATCCGACCCGTCTGCAGATAGGCGGCGATCACGCGCCCGTGAGCTGCCCCCTTCTGAGTGGTCCATCGACTATGACAGTCTGGATCAAGGAAGGGACGACGCATGCCTGCCAAGAAGCACAAGCCTGAGGAGATCATCGGGAAGCTGCGTGAGGTCGAGATCATGCTGGGCCAGGGCGGGACGACCGCTGAGGCATGCCGGCGGATCGCGGTCAGCGAGCAGACTTACTACCGCTGGCGCAAGGAGTACGGCGGCTTGAAGACGGATCAGGCGCGTCGGATGAAAGATCTGGAGAAGGAGAACCTGCGGCTGCGGCGTGCGATCTCCGACCTGACACTGGACAAGTTGATTCTACAGGAGGCGGCGCGGGGAAACTTCTGAGCCCCGCGCGACGCCGACGCTGCATCGACCAGGTGCGAGAGGTGCTGTACGTATCCGAGCGGCGCGTGTGCCGCGTGCTGGGGCAGCACCGGTCGACACAGCGCAAGGTGCCGTGCGGGGCAGATGACGAAGAGGTGCTGACCGACGACATCGTCGCGCTGGCCAGGCAGTACGGGCGCTACGGCTACCGCCGGGTAACCGCACTGCTGCATGCGGCGGGCTGGTCGGTGAACCATAAACGGGTGGAGCGGATCTGGCGGCGCGAAGGCCTCAAGGTGCCGCAGAAGCAACCTAAACGTGGCCGGCTATGGTTGAACGACGGCTCGTGCATCCGGCTGCGACCGGAGTATCCGGGGCATGTGTGGGCGTATGACTTCGTCGAAGCGCGGACGCATGACGGGCGCAAGTTCCGGATACTGACCATCATCGATGAGGCCAGCAGGGAATGCCTGGCACTGGTCGTCGCGCGCCAGCTTCGACACGAAGACGTGCTGGCAGCGCTTGCCGACCTGTTCATCGCGAGGGGTCCGCCCGCGCATATCAGATCAGATAACGTCCTATGTCGGGAAGCAGCGGCGGGTTTTGGCCAGCAGATATCCATGCGCCGACAACCGTCGGCGCGGCATGCAATCTGAGCCAGATGGCTCCCACCGTCAACGGGATCGCTCCCTGCCATAGCAAACACAGGATCCAGCAGCGCCGAGGCGGCCGTGGTCCTCACCATCCTTAAAACGAGATACGCACCCAGGTGGAAGGCCCGAACATTATCTACAGGGTCGCTCGACGAGCGCCCTCACGGCACTTGCAGAGAGGGGTCCTTCCACCTGGCATCCGACCGTTCGAGGAACGGCCGGTACTCTGTCCCCGTCTTGATGACGGCGTGAGCCACGCGCGCCATCTTGGCGGTGAGCGCCGTCATCGCCTTGCGGCGACGGTCGGCATCGTCCGCGTGCCCGGCGACATATCGTCCGAGCTTGTCGCGGAAGCTGTTGTCGCGCTGACGCGCGGCGACCTGGGCAGCCATCCAGAAGGTCCGGCGCAGGCGCGCATTGCCGTACTTGGACAGCTTCGTGCGGCCACGGAACGTGCCTGACTGACACGTTGCGAGATCGAGACCGCAGAACTTCAGGAACTGACGATGATGGTTGAAGCGCCGCAGATCACCGGCCTCGGCCAGGATGGTCAGCGCGTTGATCGGACCGATGCCCGGAATGTTGCGCAGCAGCTGGTAGTCGACGTCATCGGCGAGCCGCGCATGGGCCAGCCGCTCGATCTCGTCTCGCTGGTGGATGAGGCTGCGGCCCTGCGCGATGACCATGCGGAACATGGTGATGGCGGCTGAGTTCTCCGGCACCGGCAGTGCCGTCGAGGCGGACGCCGTCTCGTAGATGTCGTTGATGAGGCGTGCCTTGGAGACCTTGCGGCCGATGAGCGGCCATGCCGCGGCCGAGAACGCCTCGCGGTCCAGCGCCGTGATGGTGGCCGGCGTCGGAAACCGCTCGATGAGCGCCAGGAACCAGTCGGACCGGCTGTTGCCTGCGAAGCGGGCGATCTCGGGGAAGTACAGCGGCAGGTAGTGGGTCAGGATCCGATGCCAGGTCTGCGTCTTCATCCTTGAGATCGTCTCGTGAGTCTTCGAGAGCTCCTGCAGGTCGTTGATTCCGGCCACCAGCGGGTCGACGTAGCGCTGCGTCGCACCGATCCGCAGCATGTGCAGGATGACCTGCGCGTCCTTGGAGTCGTTCTTGTCCCAGCCGTTGTGCAGCGCCTCGCGCGTTCTGGCGAGCGCGACCGACGAGATGAGGCGCAGCTCGAACCCTGCCGTCAGCAGCCGGTGCGCCAGCGTACGATGGTAATTACCCGTCGCCTCGAACCCGACGATGATAGGGCGCCCGATAGCAGCGAGTTGCTCGGCAAAGCCGTCATAGTCCTGCCTGGTCGCCATGACGGTCATCCGCCGGCGCCGGCCGCCTTCCGGTCGCTCGATGAGAACCTCCTGTCGGCTCTTGGACATGTCGATGGCTACCAGCACGGCGCCGGCAGGCGTAGAGGTGAGCTTGGTCATGGTCGGTCGGCCTCCAAAGTGTTGTCTCGACAACCTCACTTTAGATACCTGCTGACCGGCCATGGCTTGCCCTGATGAAGTCTGCGGCCGCTACGCGGCCTTGTCTTCATCAGGGCCATAGCGGCTCCCGAACCAGCGCTTCCCAATGTGCTACGGCAGCGAGTTCATCGCTACCGCGGTTCAGAAATGGCTCGGGCAGGTTGGCGTGAAGACGCTGTACATCGTGCCGGGTTCGCCGTGGGAGAATGGCTACAACGAGAGCTTCAACGGCTCGCTGCGCGATGAGCTGCTCAACGGCGAGATCTTCTACAGCCTCGCTGAAGCAAGGGTACTGATCGAGGCGTGGCGCCGTCACTACAACACCGTCCGGCCGCACAGCAGCCTGGGCTATCGGCCGCCCGCACCACAAGCGGCGACACCGCCATTGCCGGCCTCCGGTTCCGCTTCGCTCCACCTACGACCGGCAATGGCGGCGGAGACGACAATGCACTAACTAATAACCCGGACCACCCGATGGGGGCTGCTCACCCGACCTGCTAATCCTTGGCCCCGACCTCCTGTTCACGCCCAGCGCCGTTCTGGGCGCCGACGGCATCAAGTCCGCGCTTTACTTTAGCTCGGCGTTCGAGACGAACCTGCTCGGCGAGCAACTCGCCGGCTCCGCGATCGGGCTCGGCCTCCTTACCCTCCTCCAGGTCATCGGCTGGATGGAGCTGCTGCCGATCGATTATTCCAATGTCATGAATAGCTCCTTCTGGGACGCGATCGGCCGGCGATCGGCGGAACGCTCAAAATCAGCCTGACCCAGCCTTAGGCCCTGCCCGCCACAGCTTGAACGAACGGGCGATTAGCTAGACTCGTCGCCCTAAAGCGGACGGGCGGCTCTCCACCAGGTATCTTCCGTAGCTCACCGTCAAACTATTTCACTACAACAAGGTGTACTGCCCGGCCGCATGCCACCCGGTCGATGGCGTACATCGCTTCCGCGTCTCTAACACCTTGGCCCAAGAACCATTGCTGCGCTGGCGCAGCGAACGCGACATTCGCGCGGGGCAATCGACATCGATCAGCCGTTGCGCTCATGTCTGATGCTGCAGACCGGACGAACCAACGAGGGTTCAGGCTTGATGATCGTCTGAACCATCTACGCCCGTCCGCTTCCTCGACGATAAGGGCGAATGCCGCAGGATGAAGGTCGGCCAGTCGCAAGGCAGCCGCCATTGTGCTGACGCCAAACGTGGCGGCGATCTGATGCATCAGATCGAATGACATCGGGACGCCAGCGACGAGCGGTTCCAGCATGAAGCGGGGCATGAGCAGGCCGGCAGCATACCCGTCCGCCTCACGTTCACAGCCCGCCGCTCCGTCTTGTTGCTCGGCGGCGCCACGGCAGATCAGCTGTTGGCCGCGATGATGATGCCAATGACCGAGTTCATGCGCGACGGAGAATCGCTGCCGGACACGGCTGGCCCGATCATCGACCGTGATGATCGCCCTGTCGCCCAGGCCGACGATCCGCGCATCGCCAACGGCCAAGCGACAATAGCGCACGGCCGCACCGACGGCACAGGCGATGACCTCGACATCGATCTCGCCCGGTTCGGTGATGCCGAGGTCATGCAGCAGGCGCTCGGCGGGCGGATCAACCGCGTCCGTCACGCAGGGCGGTCGCCTGTTTCGTGGTCGAGTTCGGCCAGGTCGTCAATCAGGTCGTCGATATCATGGTCGTCGTTGCCGCGGGCAGCCAGCGTCATGCGCAAGTCGGCATCGCCCGACATGGCTAGCTGCAATTGTGCCCGCAGACGCGCTCGATCGATCGGGACGACCCGAGCGTCGGCTCCGGCATCGAGTTTGGCGCGGATCGCGCGCAAGTTCGCCTTCTTTACCGCCAGCTGTGCCTGCGCGATCTCCGCCTGCAGGTCGGCCAGATCAGGTTCGACATCCTCACCGTCGAGGAAGTCGTCCAACAGTCGCAGCTGCATCAGTTCGTCCGCGTCGGTGGTCATGGTATGCTCCTGTCCTTGGCGGCGGCCGCCAGCTTGCGCTGCAATTGCTTGCGCAACGATGCTAGGCCCTTGGCATCGAGCCCCAGCCGGTTCTGCAAGGCGATCCCCTTCTCGCCGTCGAGCACCGCATCCAGCAAGGTGACCAACTGCGGGTCGTTCCCGATCGACTGCTGGATCGCGGCGAGGGTCCGCCGGTAATGCAGCGCATCATGCCCGACCTGCTCCGGGCTGGGCGCCAATGAGGCCATCGCCAGCGTATCGTCGTCGAGGTCGAGCGGGACCGGGTGCAGGCCGTCGCGTTCGGCTTCGCGTTCCTGCGAGGTCAGGCTGCGCATGATCCCAATCAGGAAGTTCACGATGTCGTAGCCGCGCCGACATTGGCGACGACCGTCGAGCGCCCGGACGAACGCCTCCTGCCGCAGGTCACCGGAAAGTATGTAATGTCCCTGCGCCAGATAGCGCGACCGCCGCAGCAGACGCTGATGGTCGGTTGTCGTCAGTGCCTCCAGCATCGCGTTGACCTCGGCAGTCGAATAGACATCGGCGGGCGGCTGAACCGGTGTTGGTGTCGGCGTGACGGCTGAGATGACGGCCTCCCTTACTCTATAAAGCGGACGGCTCAGCATTCTCGGACAGAAGCATGAAATATTTATTGGCCACTGTCCGAATTTGTGAGGTCGTCCGCTTTATAGGTAGAGAGGTTCTTTCACCGGGATGTTGAGCCGTCATGATCGGTCGAGGCGATGATCGACCGACCGTGTCAGCCGGTTGGATCAGGCTGCCAGCGGCCGGGTCCGGACGGCGGCGTAATCGGCGAAGGCCGCACCGCGAGCGACCAGCTTAGCGAGCCATGCCTCGGCGCGGGCGATGCCTTCGTCACGGTCAGCCGGCTGGTTGGCCACCTGGATCAGTTCGCCCGGCGCCAGCCGGTACGCCTTACGGATGCCGGACTGCGGCAGGATGATCGCCCGCGATCCATTGCGGCTCAGATACAGGCGGCAGTCGGTCTGCAGGTGGCAGATGCTGTCACGTACCGCGCACAGCGAGATGCCGGTCAACTGGTAGCCGTCTTCGGCATCGGCAAAATCCAGATATACCAGATCATTGCCGCTGCTGTGCGCGATGGCACCGATACGCAGCCGCCCTTCGGCTCCGCCCATTTCGCCGGCGAGGATCGCCGCGCCGGGCTTCATCGCGCGGCTGCCAACCAGCATCTGGGCGACTGCCTCGGTGTGGCGGCGGATGATCGTGGTCTTGTCGGTCGTCATTATCGTCTTCTCCATTTTCATCCCCCGGATCGGGGACCGTCCTCCTTCCTTCGTGCCTTGCCCCCGGCAGGCGGGCGGGATCGCTGCGTATCCCGCCTTCAGGGGTCAGCCGTCGCGGAAAAGCGGCAGCCAAACATCGTAGAAATCCTCCCATTCCTGCTGGAACCGCGCCTGCGCGGTTTTGGCGACAAGATCAGGATGCACCTCGCCCCAGCCAGAAGAGCGATGGACGCGCGCCATGCAGACGACATGAGCGTGGGGCCGGCGGGCGGACAGTTCGTCGCCCGGCATATGGACGACCGTCATGCTGGTCAGCCGCCGCTGCAGCGCCAGTTTTTCCAGCGCGTACTTGCCGACCAGCGACAGGATGTCGGCGGGTTGCCAGCTATGCGGGAAACGGTACGTCAGCACGACCGCCAGCAATTTCTGATGCGCTTTCGCTTTGGTGTCGTAGTCGTGGAAGATGCCCTCCAACACGCCGGGTTCGACCGCGACACCGGGCGCCGTGAAGATGCGGTGTGATGCGCAGGTGATCGGCCACAGGCCATCCGCGAGCCAGTCGCGGTCGTTCGGTTTGCTGGGTTGGAGTTTTGCGCGAGCGAGATCGGCGACGCGGTTCTGCTTTCTCTTTGCGCTCTTGCGCAGCAGCGCGTAGCCGAAATCGGGCAGCGATCCCATCGGATCATCGTAGAGCATGTCGTCGGCATCTGACGGGCTGATCCACGGTAGCGGCTTGCTCATCAGCAATCCCCCCAGACGGCGGCAAGGAAAGCGTCGGCCCTCGCCAGCCCCGGCGTCAGATCGCAGCCGCCATCGGCGGCGGACAGCCGTGCCGGCATCATCGCGCGCAGACGACCGGGGGAAAGGCGGAAGACGGCCCCGCTCTCGTCCGGTTCCGCGGGATCGGGCACCAGCCACCCCTCGTTGCTGCGCGACAGCCACAACCGGCGGGCATGATGCCAGACGGTGCCATGGCGCTGCCACTCGCCGACCGCGCAATACAGCGTCCGGTGGCCAATGCTCGACGCTTTCACCACCAGCGCGTCGCACCGGGCGATGCGGGTGCCGCGCTCGACCGTGTCGAGATCCCCGCGTGACGGCTCAATCGACGGCACTAGCAGCAGCTCGGCGGCGGCGATGTGCAGATAATTGCGAAAAGGCGGCGGAATGATCGGCACCGACCGGTCGATCCGCCAACCGGCGCGCTCGGCGATGGCCAGTGCCCCGGACAGCGCGCGCGCCTTTGCGAGCTCGCGCTCTCGATTTACGATGTACATGGAAGTCCTAGATATTGTGCGGGAGCGGCGGGCTGCTCGCCGGCCCCGCACCATCATTTCGCCTCTACGGCACAGCCGCAGGCACTTCCCAAATCATCCCCGGCCGGGCCGGCCGGTCTACCTTCGCCTTCGCGATGAAGGCGCATCGTCATTCGACCGAATGCAGGAAAAGGTTGGTCAAACCTTCGTGATCATCAGGATTACGAGCCGCAGATCATCGATCCGCGCAGCCGGATCGTCACGTTGCGACGGGTGACGATCAGCACCGCGTCGGTAGTGACCGTTTCGTAACCCATCGCCCGAATCCGGGCGGTGTCCACGACCCGGATGGTCAGGTCATCGGCCCGCCAAGCGTCATGGATGAACGGGAAAAGGGGCTTTGCATCGCGTCGTGGTTTTAGGATGACGATGCGACCGCCGACTTTGGTCATCGCCGTGTTACCGGCAGCGACGAAGTGGATCGGTCCGCCCCGGCGGGGCGACCAGTAGCAGCCGGTACCGTCAAGGCCAGCCGCCCGCCAATCCGCCCTCGTCGTTGCCTCCAGCACTGCGGGTCGAGGTGCCGCATCCACTGTGGCGGTGGACGTCAGCACCGGCACGAGCGCCGCAACGATCCGCAGCGTCAGCGCGCCCCTCATGCGTCAACCTTGATGACGCTGCGCTCGCCCATGATCCGGTGCGAGCGGGCGACCTGCGCGCCCAGTGCCCGCTGCACCAGCCAGAAAAAGGCGGCGGTCGCTGCTTGCGGCCATTCCCCGGCCAACCAGCGGTCGATGCGGAACTGGGCTGCGACAAGGCCGATGGCGAATGCGGCTGCGGCCCACCACATCGCCAGCCGCGCGGCAAGATAGACGCCGTCCACGATCCACAGTCGGAAGCGCGACGCCGCCGGATGCCAGATCGCCCAGCCGAATAATGCCATCGGTGCTGCGGCAGCGGCGATATAGGCATGGTCGGGATCCAAGTTGGCTGCGACCAGGCGATGGGCGAGAAAGCCGGTAGCGGCCAGCACGATGGCCGCCCCCGCGGCACGAAAGAAGCCGATCCTGGCGAGGGTGTCGCCGAGAATCATGCCGATCAGATAGGGCATCTCCGCCTCCGCTCAGAATGCCGCACGGGATTTCTTCGGCACCAGCCGGTCAGCTGCAGCCATGATGGCGGCATCGTCGGCCTTGCTGGCGCGGGTGCCACGGGTTGCGTTGATGGTGACGGCGTTCGAGGTATCGATGATGATCGTCGGCCCCTCGCTGAAGACCATGCCATCGCCGCAGCGGTAGCCCGCGTCACACCAAGACCCCCGCAAGTCGGTACCTACGGTCGGTCGTCCGTACTTCGCCGCCAACTGCTTGCGCAACGCGGGCAGATCGACCGTCCTGCCGTCGATGCGAAGTGAGAAATTGTCGACGATGCTTCCTGCCTGTACTTGCGCAAAACGGATCGTCAGGCCTTCGCCGTTCAGCCCATGGCAGTCGAACTGCATCGTCCCGGTGGTGTAGGGAACAGGGCCGCGGGCACCGGTGCGGTCCTTCACCTCGGCCGCCACCCGCGCGGCAAAATCGGACTCGTTGCCGAACGGCTTGCAACTATAAGATGCGGCGGCGAGCGCAGTGCGAACCTGCTCGATCGGCATAGCCAGCCGAACCCCGGCAACGTCCATCCGCAACGGGCTCATGCCGGCCGGTGCGGGCTTGGCGGATGCGGGTACCGCCAGCAGCAGCATCGTGGCGATCGTCATCGTTCTGATCATTTTCGTCTTCCTTCTGCGATGGACACGCGACGTCGATCGCCGGGAAGCCTTCCCGGCGTCGCAAGTCCTGATGGTGTTCGGCTTATGCGCGAGTGGGCGCGTCAGCCCGAAGGCGGTGCGCGTGCGGCGAGGTGCCGGGTCATCGCAGCACCAGCGTCACGTATCCCGCCGTGTCGGTCGCACCCGCGACATGTCCGGCATCGAAGGCATGGGCGACACCGAACCGCACCGAGGAGGTCGGCGTCAGCGCACGGGACCACCCGAACTCAAGGTCAAGCTCCCTCGCGTCCGGGGTCAGATCGATGGTGCCGGTCCTGGTCGTCAGCGTGCCGGAGACGAGGTCGTACGACACCGGCATCAGCATCATGACGCGGGCGCGTTCGACGCGGAGCGGCGAGGACAGGCCGAAAGTCCCCGTACCCCCGAACAGGCCGTGTGCGCCCTCGACCGCGAAGGCGGTGCCGATGACCGGACCGGTGAAGTGCATCGTGTCGGATCCGCCCTCCACCCTGGTGGTGGCGGCGGTGACGCGTGCGGAGACGGGGATGCCGACGACCATTCGTCGCATCGTAAGCGAAGCCATGGTCGTCCTCGCCCCACGCTGTCCAACACCGACGTCCTGGCTCATGCCCAGCACGCGACCCCGTTCGGCGAGATCGGAGAGTGCAAAGCCGAAGCCAGACGGCATGGAGAAGGAGGCGGAGCGCAACGATGCACGTCCGTCGCGCGACGAACCGGACGAGAAGCCGGCGGCCCAGCCATTTCCGGACCATGCCGAGGACATGCCGACCGGGGTCGCGACGACCGCGCGCAACGGGGATCCGGCGACGCCGCCGCTCCCGCCGACGACGACGTTCGCACCGAGCGTCACCGACTGGCCGGGGGCGGGCGAGAACGAGACCATCGACGGTCGGCTCGGACGGGCCTGCCGCCAATAGTCGGGAACGGTGGAGGTGAAGCCGAGACGGGCATCGGTGCTCGTGGAGGCGGACGTCAGCCACGGCGGGTCGACCGGCGCGAGCATGCCGCCGGCCAGCAGCCCGGTGCCGCGCGTGCGAACGCCGGTCGCCGCCGTCATCCGGTAGTCGCGGCCGTAGCGGTCGAACACGGTCATGCCGCCGATGCTACGGCCGATCACGGACGCGCCACCGAACGGTGCCGACATGGTCACCGAGGAGAACTTCGCCAGCGCCGTCTGCGCAGCGACGAAGGAACTGGCCGGCGCTTGCGCCTGCATCGCCGTCCCGACGTCGAGCAGTCCCACGCCGTAGAGTTGGTCGACGCCGGGGGTTCCGAGATCGGTGGCCGTGTCGAGCAGGATGCGACTGATCGCCTTGCCGCCGAGCTGCGGCCAGTACTGCTTGAGCAGGGCCGCCGCGCCGGCGATCGCCGGCGCGGCGAAGCTGTTGCCGGTGACGGTCGTGATGGTACCATCCTTGCCCACGACGTCGATGTTCGATGCGACCACCGCGAGGGTACGATCCGCCAGCGCGCCGGGGGTGCCGTTGCCGCTCGGAGCCTGCAGGTTCCGGTCGACACGGATGCCGAACAGGAACCAGTCCTTGTTGGTCATGTCGGTGCCGACCATGTTCTCGGTGACCTGACCCGCGAAGCTGTCCTGGCCGACGTCGTTCGACACGGATTGAACGAACAGACGGTCGCTGGTCCGCACCAGATCCATCGCCTTGCGCTGCTCGCCGGCGATCTTGCCGCCGGCGAAGCCGTTCAGGCTCATACTGATGACGAACGCGCCCTTCTCGACCGCGTAGGTGATCGCGGGCGCGATCAGCGCCGAGTTCGGACCACCGCCCTCGGGCACCGGGCCGGACGTCGGACTGACGTTCGACATGTCTGGGCCTGCGATCTTGAGCGCGAGCAGAGTCGCCTCCGGCGCTACGCCCTGCATGCCCTTGGCGTCACGGGCCGCCAAGGCGACCGATGCGGTCCCGCTGCCGTGACCGTTGTTGTCCTTGAGGTCGTAGCGGACGATCTCGGTGGCGCAGGTGGCGCAGCGGGCGATCTTCTGGTCGAACGAGGTGCTGTCCGCCGAGATGCGGCCCTTGAACTCCGGCTCGTCGACATTGATGCCGGTGTCGATGACGGCGATGGTGACGCCCTTGCCAGTGATGCCGCGATCATAGGCATAAGCCGCCTTCATGCCGACCACGGCACCCGACGCCTTGTATTCCGCACTGTCGGCTGCCGTCGGCGGTGGAGTGGGTGTCGGCGGCGGTGATGGACTGGGTGCCGGGATCGACCCGGACGAATTGACGCCGCCACCGCCGCCGCCGCCGCATGCAGCCAGCAGCATCGTCGCGGTCACCACCGCCGTATTTCTGATAGTTATGAGCCGTCTGACACGACCCTTTCTGAACGCACCCACGACCGAACCCCCGTTCGCGTCGGTGCCGACATGGCCTTCCAGCCGACGGCACCGCCCCAGATTGACGAGGCGATGCCGACCCGAAAGCCGGAAGTTGAGAACCCGCGATTAGACGAGCGCGCACGCCTTTAGGCCCTCGAAAGAGCCCTGGACATCCGCGTACGCCTCCCGGCCGAAACTGGTTCGGGCCGGGCATTCGGCTACTAATCGCAAGGTTCTCACGCCTCGGTCCGCCTGCTGGCGAACAGGCCGACTCTACGCCGAGGAGGTTAACAATCTCAAGCGACGATCGCGGGCAAAATGCTCCATCAACCTCATCGGTCGTACTCGCCCTTCTTTAAGACCACCAAGGTCGTGTCCTCATCGCTCCCCTTTAGTCGAGCAGGTATATGCCCGCTGTATCCGGCTCGCAGCGCATCAAAGGGCAGATCGAAGGTGCAGCGGATAGCGTTACTGTCGTAGCGCAGCCACTATTCGATCCGCCAAAGCATAATGGCGAGCAGTCGAACGCGGTTGTGGCGCGGACCGATTGAAAAAGAAGGGCATCGCAAGGCTTTCGGCAGCAGGATCACCGCCCGGTCGGGTGGGATCATGCTGCCCGTACTTTCTTTAGCGAAACAGGATCGCGCTGTGACCCCGCCTTTTCAGGCGTCTTACCGCCCGTGATCGTCACGGCCTTGGCCGGACACTATTCCATCACTGGGGTCATCGCGCCCCTTTGGCCAAGCTGGCTGATGCGCCCCATCCCGGGCAGCATCCTCCGCTTGCTCCCGCAATCCTCGGCTAGTCCCTGGGTCACGGTGACCCGGGGCCTGCCCGGACGTTGCGGCGACTGCGACGCCTGTGGCGTCGGTCAGGCGATCGGCTGGTGCGCCTCGCACTTCGAGATGAACCGCGCTTCCTCGCCGAATGTCATCCCGCCGAAGGTCTGGCAGAACGCCCGCGGCGTCTCGCGGTCGATCATCCACACCGACTGCGCGCAGGTCGCGCAAGCCGGCCAGCCCTGCGGGGGATCGGATACCGGCGCGTCGGTGAGGAAGCGCTTGATCATGGGTTCTGTCATGTCGTTTACGTCCGGGCTCGTTGCTGAGGCGACCGTTTTGGCCGAGGCCCACTGCTGCGGTCGTCAACTCACCCAAGCTAATCGATGCATTCGCAATCTCGCGGGCGAACAGGTCAGCCAGTGCTTCCTGCACGCGTGGATCGGCCATGTGCTGGGCCAGTACCTTTCTTTCGGTGATGGGCAGACCCGCGATGTCGGCGACGAACAGTCCGTTGGCGTCGCGCCGTATCGCCTTGGCTTTGCGTTTCAGTGAAGCCAGAGCCTTGTCGACCATAGCCCGCGCGAGCGTCTGCGCAGCCTGTTCGGCCTTCACCAACTCGGCATATGCCGTTGCAGCACTACGGATAGCAGCCGCGGGGTCAGATTCGCCGGCGGGCGTGACTGTATTGTTATTCTCGGTTGCCGTGTCGGACATCAGTTCCTCCGTCGACGGCATTCGCTGGCGGGGTTGTGTGACGTCGGTTTGGATCTGCCGGATAGTCTCGTCCGCGTGGATAGCGATGTTGTCGAGGCGCTTGATGTCGCCCGCACGGTCATCGACACGAGCAATCCCGTTCATCGACACCGGGATATGTGTCGCCCCCAAGGCGCGACGAGCTTGCACTGCGCGCCGCGCCGACTCCAGGCGGAGATCAGCAGCCGCTGTTGAACGACCCACCATGTCATAAGCGCGATCGAGCGCCTCCCTGACCTTGCCGCGATGTTCTGCGGGCATGATGCTATCGGCGACGTCGTGGCCAAGCGCGATGGACGTCGCGGCAAGGCAGCGTGTCACCTTCCGCCGTGCCACGTCCAGCCGGTCCGCGGCATTAAGCAGCGTCTGCCTCACCCATCGCGTATGGGCCTGCAATGCCGCCAAGCGTGCGTGACGATCCTCAAGCGCGGCCAACCGGCGCGCCAACGCGGTTTCCTGCTGCCCGACCTTGCCGCGTTCCGGCGGGGCCATACCGCGCTCGCGGTTGGACAATGGCGTGTAGCGCTTGGCAATACCGGCTTCCCGCAACGTCTGGTTGATTGCGACCACCACGGCGCAACGGCGCTGCAAAATCCCGGCCGGCGTATTGATCTCGGTCCGCTTGGCGGTGGCGAAATCCCATTCATAGGGCGCGATCCGCTGGCACGGCCGCATCGAGTAAACCAAGTGCAGGTGGAAATTGCGCTGGTCGCCTGCCGCGTCGGGCAAGTGGATTCCGATGGTATAGGCCAGCCCCAGCGTTTCCAGCCGGCGACAGATGCGCTCGGCCGCCTGCCGCCGTTGCATGGCAGTGAGCTCAGCCGGCAATGCGATGACCTCGACGATATAGACGGTGGCGTTGGCACGGTCGTGCTTTTCCAGCGCCTCCGACGCACGATAATGGGCAACGAGCTCGCTACGGTCGGCGGCGACGTTTGACCACCAGCCCAGCTCCCCATTCTCCAACGCATCTTCACGCACCGAATAGAGTGCGGCGCGCTCCGCCTCGCCAGCACGCCAGCGCCGTCCCTTCTTCGACCCGAGGCCGCGCGCAGTGAAGGAATAGTGGATCGAGTGGCGACCATCTGGGCCACGCGCGTCGGTGAGTCCCGTCGTCCCCTTCAGCATCTGCTCGACGCCACGCGTAAACAACCGGCGCGGCGTGCGTGATCCTGTCCGCGGGCGATCGGCATCAGCCACCCTGATCCGCAGGCGTCGCTTCAGGAACGCGTCTGCCTCTTGGTCCGTGATCGCCTTGCGTCGACGTCGCGCGCCTTCCGCGATCTGCTCGTCACGCTCGTCCGCACGCTTGCGACGACTCGACAGGTTCCGCGCGCTACGCGCATCGGCAAGCGCGGCGGAAACTTCCGCCGATCGCGCCTTCAACACCGCATAGTCGATCGTCACCTGCCTTGCCCTTCGTGTCGGATGAGGGGGTGGGCGCGCCGTTTGTCTGCTTCTGGCAAGACAAACCTTTATCGCGCACCACCCCCTCTCACCTGTCACCTTCTGCCTTACTCCTACTGGTGTCTCGTCAACTCAGCCCCGGAAAGATGCGCGCGGCGTCGATCAACTTTGTGCCACTAGGTTGACGCTTGGCGGCGACGGTCGTGGGTACCGCGATGGGCATGAGCACCGCCCAAATCACTGCTGATCGCCTTCGCGATCTGGCTACCAATCTTGCCGCGAGCGAAGATCGCGTTGCGAGCAAAGTCGCGATCGCGGCCACCAGCGCTGCCGAACTGCGGCGCCAGTACCGCGCGGCTGACAAGCGGCGTGGCGGACCGGGATCGACCGATGCCCGGAAGTACGCGCTCGGCTCGGCCCTCGTGCTGGTCGGGATCGACGGCAGCGACGACACCGCCTTGCTCGGGCTGATGGCGCATCCGGAACGGATGGCGCGCTGGATGCAGTCCGCCACGGCGGCCAGCGCCGGGCCATTGTTCGGCGATATCGTCCGCTGGATCTTCAGCGATCCCGCACGCCTGACCTGGTGCCAACAGTGGGGCGTGATCCTGCAATGGCGCAGGCGCACCGCGCTCTACGAACAGGAAGTGCGGCGCTTTATCGAGACCGGGCCACTCGACCCGCGCGCGTCGTGGCGGCGCAAGCCGATCACCATCGGGCAGGCCGCGCTCATCGATGCGCTGGTCGGCCTGCTCGGCGAACCCGCCCCCGATCTCGCAACCCGTGGCGCTGCCTTCGAATGGCTCCGCGCGCGCGGCGGCAATCCCGCTTTCTGGCGTGAGCCTTCGCTCCCGCCCCATCTGGAGGAAGACGATGAATGATGACCACCCATCGATAGATGAGGCATATGCTGCCCACCTGCGCCTCGAACGACGATTCAAGGACGCGATGGCCGCGTTCGATGCGGAGATCGCCGCAAAGCGGACCGGCCATGACGCCTATCGTCACGCCGAGGGACTGTGCAGGCGACTGGCGGAAAGCGCCGGGGCGCTGCAGGCGCGGATCGACGACATAGTCGGCAAGCTGTGACGCAGGTCCGGGTCAGCCGCAAGGAGCGGCGCAAGCAGCAGGCGGCCTTCGGCCAGCAGCGTTACGAAGGCAGCTATCATCAATTTCTCGACACCTCCGGGCGCAAGACCGACATCGATACACTGCTCGCAGGTGCGATCGCCAGTGGTGGGGACTTCACCACGCTGGTCAGCGACATGCATGGCCGTATCTATGCCGAAGGCATCGCTGAGGCAGATTACGGCCGACGTCTCTTCTCGCCCACCCTCGGCGACATCCGGTCATTGCCCGCAGCGATCCTTGACGCCAAGGAAGAACTGCCCCCGCTCGATCTGATCCCGACCGATCGCGGGGCGCTTGAGACATTCCTGCGCGGGCTGATGATGCGCAATGGTGCGGACAACAATATCGACGTCATCGTCGGTGGCTGGGCAGGAAAGCTTGCACCGAAAACGGCGTTCGACTTCCATATTCACGCCTTGGTAACGCTGCGCGATTGCGACCAGGAACTTTATACAGCCTTGGTCGGCGGAAGGTTCGGGCTGGTAATCCGTCGCTTGCGGAACTTGGCAAGCAACGATCCTACCTCCATGTCGAAGCTGCGCAATCTGCTCGTCGCACAGGCATTGATCTGGTGCGCACATGACGTGCAAATGGTTGGAGCGAGGCTGACGAAGACCCCGTCGTTCGGTTACTTGGTACCCGGGTCCAGCCAATCGATTGCACCAGAACGGGCGCTCAACCAGATGCGGGCGCGTCGTACCGCGCTAGAGACCGCGCTCGACTTGTACTTCGGCTCGGGCGACTGGCGCTTTGGCGAAAGCGCATGCGTGCCGAGCGGCGTGAACCTGCCGCTGACGAAGCATGCCGATCCACTCATCCGCATGATCGCAAAGCGGATTCGCAAGCATCCCGATATGCTGGAACATGGCGGCAAACAACTCGATCTGCCCCGCCTGATGCAGCACGTCGCAGGACGCCTTCGCGAAGACGATGCGCTGATGGCGCGAACCGCGACGCCGCAGACGCGCGGCGTTGGGGCCAGGGTGTTCGCAACCGAGTGGTACGGGTTGCCGCCGCTCGCGGCCTTGGCCGTGGCCATCCGCCGTCTCATGCAGGCAGAGCAACAATTGCCGGTAATGGTCGACGCCCTGATTGCGGGCAAAGTGCTCGCGACGCCGTTGGCGCCGTATGAACACTGCCAGCAATATCACGGATACGTCAGCCGACTGGAAGGATTACTCGCATTCTATCGTGAGGCGATTTTCGATTACGCGGGGGGCAAGCCGGACGCGTCAAGCCGGCCATGGAAAGCCGCCAAGGCATCGCTCGATTTCCTTACCGAACGAAGAAGTCGCGAATTGAATGATCATCATGGCAATGCCACTGCACCTAACCAATCGTTATATTTGCTCGACGTCATCCCTGAGCACCGCTTCTTCATCGGCTAAGGTAGAATGCCTCAAGTCGATTGATAACAATGCCATTGTGCGGAGATATGCGCCATCTTTTCATTTTTCCCGAGCCGTTACCACATCCTTTACGTGGTTCAGCCATGGCAGTTCGTTCTGATAAACGATGATGGTGCGGCAAACGGCCTATTCTTATCAGTCGAGCAGCTTGCAAAGCCAGTTCGGACCCACCGAAGCTATACAAGCCAACTGATAGCCAGGCAGGTGGACAGGCCAACAAAGACGTTCATCGGCAATCCGATCCTGACAAAATCGGAAAAGCGGTAATCGGCTGCCGCATAGACCATCGTATTGGTCTGATACCCGACGGGCGTCGCGAAACTAGCCGACGCCGCAAACATCACGGCGATGATGAGCGCGCGGGGATCTTGCCCGGTCGCCTGTGCCAGCCCGATGGCGACCGGCGTCATAATGACGGCAACCGCGTTGTTCGTGACGGTTTCGGTCAGGGCGGAGGTCAAGAAATACAGGACGAGGATTACTCCTAGCGGCGACAGGGTCGCCAGCCATGGAGAGATTGCACCGACAATCAGGTCGACGGTCCCGATTGCCTCCAGCGCGCTGCCGATGCCGAGCATGGCGAAGATAAGTACCAACACGCTGCCGTCGATCGATCGCCATGCTTCTTCGGCATCGACGCACCGGGTCACGAGGACGATACCGACGCCGATCATGCCCAGCAGCGCGGTAGGCAGGATGCCGAGCGCAGCCAGCGCGATCACGCCGACCAGCACACCGATCGCGATCGGTGCGCGCTGCCGACGGAAGCGGCGGATATGGCTGGTATCCTCCGCGATCAAATTGGTGTTGGCGCGCAGTTCGGCCATGGCGGTAGCATCCGCCGCGACCAGCAGACTGTCGGCGGCCCGCAGCCTTACGCTAGCGAGGTCGGGTCCCGGCAAATGCCGCGCCCGACCGATTCCTAGAACGCGTGCCGGCAGGTTCGACAGAAAGGGAATATCGCGCAACTCGCGGCCCAGTGCCGGATGCGTCGGGCTGATCGTCAGGCCGATGAGTTGCACATCGTCCGAACGCGCCCCATCGGACAGGCGGATCGGACGCCCCACATTCTGAAGACCGACCATATACGTTTCGCTTCGCGCCAGATCGTCGAGTTCGTCGGCCGTGGCGCTGACGATCAACCGGTCGCTGGGCAGCAGCACCATGTCGGGATCCGGGTTGCGATCAACCCGCGATCCGCGCCGGACGGCGATCAGACGTACTGCATCACGCCGCAGGAACGACAGGTCGGCGATGCGCGGGCTTTGGGATGACGCCTCCGGCAGCAGGGCGATCTCAGTGAGATAGGGGAGCTGGTGCCGGTCGGCGATGGCATTGTCGGGTCGGGCGGGCAGCAATCGGGGACCGAGAATCAGCATCGTCGCCACCCCCGCCGCCATGGTCACCAGCCCAACCGTGGTGATCTCGAAAATGCCGAACCCCGGCTGTCCGTTCGCCTGTGCCACGCCGTCGACCAGCAGGTTGGTCGAGGTGCCGACCAAGGTCAGTGTGCCCCCCAGGATCGAGAGATACGAGAGCGGGATCAGCAGCCGGGTGGCCGGAATACCGACGGTTCGGCCTAGCCGCCGGACCAGCGGGATCAGCACCATGACGACCGGCGTATTGTTGATGAAGGCCGGCGCGATGGCCGCACCGGTCAACATTTCGGCCACGGTTCGCCGGGGCGCGCGGCCTGCTCGCCGAACGATCAGGCTGGCCAGAGCCTCGATCGTGCCGGTCCGCACCAATGCGCCCGACAGGATGAAGAACGCCGCGATGGTGATCGGTGCCGAATTGGCGAACGCGGCGGTGACAAGGGGCGGCGTCAGCCAACCCAGCGCGATCATGATCGCGGCCCCCGCCACCGCAATCGTGACAGGCGGAAAGCGTTCGAGCGCAAAGGCGACGAACAGGGCGACGACGAATACCAGCCCCAACACGGCGCGATGGGCGTCGATGGCCACCAACCAGTCGGTCATGCCGGGCCATCCGAGTCCTGGCCCGCTGCAGGCACGACCTCAAGGATCACGTCGCCCGCTACGAGACGGTTCGCCCCCGGTTCCCAGAAACCGATCATCGTTCCGCCCCGATAGATTCGATGGCCAAGCCCTGACGTGATCGCCCGCAGGGGGATTCCGATCTCCTCCGCCGTGACGCACCGCTCACGCAGTGCGACGCGGCCATCGGTCGCCGCCAGATCAGCCATGTAATCAGCGAGGTGGACGCCGTGCGTCGATCCGGCGAGGAGCAATCCAGCAAAGCTAGCAGGGTTGATGACGGTATCGGCGCCGGCCTGCCGGGCGATGGCCTCGTTATCGAGCGACCGGATCACCACGCTGATCGGCAAGGTCGGCGCGATGCGACGCGCCGTCAGGACGATCAGGATCGACGTGTCGTCGCGCCCAGCGGCCACGATCAGCGCGCGGGCCGTACCGACCCGAACCGCCTGTAACGCGGCGTCGCGCGTGGCATTGCCTTCCATGACAGCGACGTCGAGCGCTTCAGCCAGGCGCAGGGCGGCGGGGCTTTCGTCGATGACGACGATCGTGTCCGGGTGTGCGCCCCGACGGATCAGTTCGCTGGCCGCTTCCGATCCGCTGTTGCCGAAGCCGGCGATCACGACATGGTCACGCAACTGGCGCTGGATCACCGACATGCGCCATCGTCCCCACACGCGCTTGAGCAGAAAGTCATAGGCGGTCCCCAGGAAGATGAGCCACACGAACAACCGGATCGGCGTAACGACAAAAGTGTCGAACATCCGCGACTGCTGGGTGACCGGCACGATATCGCCGTAACCGACGGTCGTGACCGTGATCATGGTGAAGTAGAGAATGTCCGCGAAGGTGACCGGCTCACCGGACGATTGACGCAGTCCTTCACGGTCGAACCAGTGGACGGCCAGTGCGACGCCGATCAGCGCCAGCGCCAGCAGCGCCCGCCACGACAGCGCCAACCAGACCGGCGTACGGCTGCGGCGGTACAGGTGGTAATCCGGTGTCTGATGGCCGATTTCCACGGGGCGAGCGTCAGCTGTTCGCGGTCGATGCGGGGGTTTCCCGCTTCGGCGCTTCGAACGTCGCCCAGTCGCCCTCCTCACCTGGCCGCGGTGGCGGACCGGCGATACCGATCGGTTCGTTGGCGGCACCCGTTCGCGCCCGATGGAGATGGACCTTGGCGATCATGTTGGCCGAGATCGGCGCGGTGATGAAGAGGAACAGCGAGATCAGCAATTCGTGCGCGGTCCAGATGCCGAGCCGCGTCTGGAAATAGACCACGGAAGCGATCAGCAGCGCACCGAGGCCCAGGGTTGTCGCCTTGGTCGGCCCGTGCAGCCGCTCCATGGTCGTAGGCAGGCGGACCAGCCCCCAACTGCCGATCAGCGCGAACCCCGCCCCCAACAGCAGAAGGGTGACGATGACGATATCGGCGATGAGGCTCATTCCACGATGTCCCCGCGCAGGATGAATTTGCAATAGGCGATGGTGCTGACGAACCCGACCATGGCGAGCAGCAGCGCAGCCTCGAAATAGGTGTCGTTGCCGCCGATCATGCCGATCAGCACAATCAGGGCGATGGCGTTGATGACCATCGTGTCGAGCGCGACGATCCGGTCGCCGAGCGCGGGCCCGCGCAGCAGCCGCCAGAGGTTCAGCAACAGCGCCAGTGCGATGCAGCCCGCGGCGATGTGGAGCGCGATGGCGATCATACGAAAATCCGTTGCAAGCGCGCCTGATAGCGCGTCTTGATCCGGGCCACCTCCGCAGCATCGTCGGCGACGTCAAGCGCGTGGACCAGCAGGTAACGGCCATCTGCCGACACGTCGGATGACACGGTGCCCGGCGTCAGGCTGATCGTGCCTGCCAGCATCGTGATCGCCTCCGGCGTGGTCAGCTCGATCGGCACGATCAACCAGCGGGCGCGAAGATCGCGATTGCGCCGGAACAGGATCAGCCGCGCGACCTGGAAATTGGCGACGACGATGTCGAACACCACGATCGCCAGATAGGCCAGAAAGGCGCGACCGAAACGCATCCGGGGGCGGTCGGGCCAGAAGGGCTGGGTGAATTTCGGCAGGATCAGCGCGAAGATTCCGCCCAGCACGATGCCGCCCATGGTGATGGTGTTCGCCATCAGCAGCCAGACGATCAGCAGCATCGCCGACAGCGCGGGATGGGGCAGCAGCCGCTTCATCGCGTCGCCCCCAATATCGCCGCGACATAGCGTTCGGGCGCCATGACCTGCGCCGCCGTCGCACGCGTCTGCGCGGTCACCCAACCGGCCGTGACAGTCAGCACCGCCAGCAGGGCAAGAAGAACAACCGGGGCCACGAACTCGGCGCGCGACCGGCTTGCGCCTGCAATGGCGGCGGTGGCCGGTGGAGCTTCCTTCCAGAACAGGGTCGACCCGCTGCGCGAAAAACCGATGACGCCGACCAGGGTCGTCACAAGGATCGTCGTCCAAACCGATTGCCAACCCGGCAGGGCAAAGCTGGCATCGAGGATCAGCAGCTTGCCGACAAAGCCCGCCAGCGGCGGCAGCCCGACCGCCGCGATCGCCGCGATCAGGTATAGCAGCCCCGCGCCATCCTGCCCGGCGAAGCGCGGGCTGGGGACGATCGCATCGGCATATTGGCCGCGCCGCCGCATCGTGACATCGGCGACGAGAAACAGGGCTGCCCCGGCCAGCGTCGCCTGCACGAGATAATAGAGCGCGGCGGCCAATGTCGCCTCCTGCCAGAAGGATACCGCCATCAACAGCGTGCCGGTCGACGCGAGCACCGCGAACGCCGCCTGTTCGCGCATGCCGCGCGCCACCAACACCCCGACAAAGCCAAGGATCGCCCCGAGCAGCGCCGCCGGGAGCAGATAGGGCGCGGGCACCCACGCCGCCGCACCAGCCTTGGCCCCGAAGATCAGCGGCACGGTACGGATCATCGCATAGACGCCGACCTTGGTCATGATCGCGAACAGCGCCGCGACCACCGGCATCGTCGCGGCATAGGTGCGTGGCAGCCAGAGATGGATGGGCACCACCGCCGCCTTCAGCGCGAACACCGTCAGCAACAACAGCCCGGCAACGCGCAGCAGCCCCTGATCCCCCGCCCCCAGTGCCGCGACCTTCACTGCCAGGTCCGCCATGTTGAGCGTGCCCGTCAGGCCGTAGAGCAGCCCGAGCGCGATCAGGAACAGCGCCGACCCGACGATATTGACCACGACATAGGCCACGCCCGCCTTCAGCCGCAGCGCGCCCTGCCCGTGCAACATCAAGCCATAGGACGCGATCAGCAGCACTTCGAAGAAGACGAACAGGTTGAACAGGTCGCCGGTCAGGAACGCGCCGTTCAGTCCCATTAGCTGGAAATGGAACAGCGGATGGAAATGCCAGCCCCGCTGGTCTGCGCCGGTGACGACGGCATGGACCAGCACGACGATCCCCAGCACCGCCGCCAGCACCAGCATCGTCGCGGCCAGCCGGTCGAGCATCAGGACGATGCCGAACGGCGCAGGCCATGCACCCAGCGCATAGCTGCGGATCGCATCGTCCTGCGCCATCACGAACAGCGCGATGCTTGCGACCAGCATCGCGATGCCCCCGCCCAGCGACACGGCCAGCGCGAGTGAGCGATGACGCCGCATCAGCAGCATGGCGACCGGCGCAGTCACCGCCGGCAGGAGGACCGGGGCCACGAGCAGATGGTCGGCAAGCATCATGCCTCCCCCTCCTTGTCCGGTTCGGTCAAGCCGTCGACCTGATCCGATCCGCTTTCCAGGAAGCTGCGCAGCGACAGGATGACGGTCAGCGCGGTCATGCCGAAGGTGATGACGATCGCGGTCAGGACCAGCGCCTGCGGCAGGGGATCGGCATGGTCGGCCACCCCCTTGGCATAAAGCGGCGGGCGATCGACGATCAGCCGCCCGATCGCGAACAGGAACAGGTTGACCGCATAGGACAGCAACGTCAGCCCCAGCACGACCTGAAACGTCCGTCCGCGCAGGGCGAGGTAGATGCCGCCGGCGACCAGCACGCCGATGGCGGACGCGACCAGAAACTCCAGGCTCATGCCGCGTCCTCGCCGTCCTGGCTTGCCGCGCGCTGCGCGACATGGGCGAGCTGTTCCAGCGCCATCATCACCGCACCCACGACGACGCAGGCGACGCCCAGATCGAACAGCATCGCCGTCGCCAGTTCGAACTCGCCGATCAACGGAAGGTGGAAATACCCGAAGCTGCTCGTCAGGAACGGCGCGCCGAACACCAGCGAGCCCAGCCCCGTCGCGACCGCGATCAGCACGCCGAACCCGATCAGCTGATGCTCACCGATCCGTCGCCGGACATTGGTCCAGTCGAAGCCGGACGCGAGATATTGCAGCAGGATCGCGATGGAGAAGATCAGCGCCGCGATAAAGCCGCCGCCCGGTTGATTGTGCCCGCGCAGGAAGATGTAGATGCCGACCAGCAATGCCAGCGGCAGCAGCAGCCGGGTCGCCATGACGAACATCATCGGGTGGCGCTCGGGCGAGAAACGATCCCCCGACCGCCATTCGCGCAGTCGTCGACCGGCAACACCGTGCACCGCGGGTTCGAGCAGGGCGAAGATGGCCAGGCCCGCAATGCCCAGCACCGTGATCTCCCCCAGGGTGTCGAACGCGCGAAAGTCGACCAGCGTGACGTTGACGACGTTGGTCCCGCCCCCGCCGGAATAGCTGTTGTCCCAGTGAAAGCGCGAAACCCCCGCGCGCACCGGCCGCGTCATGATGGCCCAGGCAAGCCAGCCGGTGCCCAGCCCGCCCGCCATGGCAATCACGCCGTCACGCACCCTTCGCGGCATCTTCGACAGGCGAGGCGGGTTGCCCGGCAACAGGTGCAGCGCCAGCAGCATCAGCAGGATCGTCACCACCTCGACCGAAATCTGGGTGAGCGCGAGATCGGGGGCGGAGAGGTGGATCAACGCCAGCGCCATGACGAGGCCGATGACGCTGATGAATATCAGCGCGAGATACCGCCGCCGGTCGACCGCCACCACGGCGACCGTCGCGACGACGAGCGCGGCCCAGGCGACGATGGCCGCCAGCGACGCAGGCGTGGTCGGCCGATCCCCGGCGGCGATGCCGGACCGGAAGGCGGCGTCGCTGCCAAGCGCGAGCGCGACGACGAACAAGATCACCAGATAGCGTTGCAGCGACGCGACATGGATCATGCCCGACACGCGACGCAGCCCCTCGACGATCGCCGTCAGGCTTCGGTCGAACAGATGCTTGGCGTCGGGTGACGGGATGCGGGCAACGGTTCTGGCCACGGCCGGATACCACCACAGGACCAGGATCGCGATCGCGACCGCGCCCACGCTCATCAGCAGCGCCGGATTGACGCCATGCCATAGCGCGAGATGCAGTTCGGGCGCTGCGCCGCCCGTCACCGCGGCACTGGCAGCGGCCACCAACGGCCCCGCCAGCGTCATCGGCAACAGTCCGAGCGCCAGCGCGGCGGCTCCCAATATCGCGGGCGGCCCCAGCAGCATGGCCCCCGGATCGTGCGGCGCAGCGACATCGCCGGTACGCCGCGCGCCGAAATGCAGCGCCACCGCATAGCGCAGCGAATAGGCCGCCGACAGCATCGCCGCGATGGTCGCCAGCACGGGCACCAGCAAGGCCTGTCCCGCCCACGCGGTATGGGCACTCTGCTCCAGCATCATCTCCTTGGAAATGAACCCGCCGAGCGGCGGCAGACCCGCCATCGCGGCGGCGGCCAGCACGCCCAGCGTCGCGGTCAGCGGCATGACCGCCGCCAGGCCGCCCAGCCGCCGCATGTCGCGCGTGCCCGTCTCATGGTCCACGATACCCGCATGCATGAACAGCGTCGCCTTGAAGGCCGCATGGTTGAGGATGTGAAAGACCGCCGCCGTCACCGCCGCGCCCGTCCCGAAGCCGAGCAGCATCACCATCAGCCCCAATTGGCTGATCGTCGAATAGGCGAGGATGGCCTTCAGATCGTGGCGAAACAGTGCGACGCCCGCGCCGAACACCATGGTGACCAGGCCGATCGACGCGACGATACCGAACCACAGATCGGTTCCTGCCAGTACCGGCCACAGCCGCGCGAGCAGGAACACCCCCGCCTTCACCATCGTCGCGGAATGGAGATAGGCGCTGACCGGGGTGGGCGCGGCCATCGCGTGCGGCAGCCAAAAGTGGAACGGAAACTGCGCCGACTTGGTGAACGCCCCCGCCAGGATCAGGACCAGGATCGCGGGATAGAGCGGCGAGGCCTGCACCAGATCGGCGCGTGCCAGGATCGTCGCCAGATCATAGCTGCCCGCCGCCTTGCCCAGCAGCATCATGCCCGCGATCAAGGCGAGACCGCCCCCGCCGGTGATGGTCAGCGCCATCCGTGCGCCCTGTCGCGCGTCGGCACGGTCGCGCCAGAAACCGATCAAGAGGAAGGACGCCAGGCTGGTCAGCTCCCAGAACACCAGCATCAGCAGCACATTGCCGGACAGGGCGATCCCGACCATCGCACCCTGGAACAACATCAGGAACGACAGGAACCGCGCCGTCGGCTCGTTCTTTGCCAGATACCCTTGCGCATACACGATCACCAGCAGCCCGATGCCGAGGATCAACCCCGCGAACAGCAACGCCAGCGGGTCAAGCCACAGGCGGAAATCGAGACCGAGCGTCAGTAGCCACGCCATGCCTGCCATCGGCGTCCGGCCGGAAAGCACCGCGTTCGCTTGCGACAACAGAATGGCCAATCCGCCCGCGCTGGCGGTCCCAGCGATTAGCATATGGACCTGCCGCGATGCTCGCCGGGTCACCATCAACAGAATGACCGCGAGGAACGGCATGGAAATGAGGGTCAGCAAAGCCACCTGCAATTCCCCGCTATGTGACGATGTGCAAGGCGGCAGGCAGGAAGGTTCGTTCGGGCAAGCCGATACTCCGGGCGCAAAGGTTCCGCGTTGGCGGCCCGACCAACGTTAGAACCTGCCCGCACCAGCGATCGGCGAACACCCTGGGTCGATATTGCACGATGGGCAAACGATTCACAACCCACTCGATCGTCGGGGACCGCTCAAGTCCGCTGGACCTTGGTATCGGCAAGGCGCCACCGCTCCATCTGCGTCAGGACGTCGCTCGCGATCTGGTCGGCCGTAAATCCGGACAGATCGCGAAAGCCGGTTTCACCATTGGTCTGTGCGGCAAGTATCCACGTCAGGCTGCGACGACTTTCAGGTGCATCCAGCGCAGTATAGGCGGCAAGCGGACGCGATCGTGGCGTCAGGCGATAGACGAACGGACGACCATCCGCTGCGGTGATGGTGAGTTCGACCGAGTCCGCGTGCTGTTCCACTTCACTCGCGTTCCAGCCTTCCTTCTCTATCGCCTCCTGCACCGATCGAAGCGCGGGTTCGCCGCTGTCTGCCATTTGTCGCAGGATGTCGGCACGGCGTGCCGGGACCAGCAGGCGCTTGATCCGCTCGCTGATCGACGGCGTATCGCCCGGCAGTATTACGCCCGACAGATCGGCGTTGGTCTGGCGAATTAGGCCGACCGCCAGCAGCAGCATGATGAAGCAAAACGGCAAGGCCGCCAGCAGGGTCGCCGACTGCAACGCGCCAAGACCGCCAGCGATCAGCAGCAGGGTGGCGGTGACCCCCAGCAGCACGCACCAGTACATGCGCTGCCAACGGGGCGTTTCCTCTGCCCCGCCGGACGCCAGCGTATCGATCACCAGCGCGCCGGAATCGGCGGACGTGACGAAGAAGATAGCGACCAGCGCGATCGCCAAAGTCGACGTGACGCCGGCGGCGGGAAGATATTCGAGGAACTTGAACAGCGCCGTGGACAGGTTCGCCTGCACCGCATCGGCGATGCCACCCTGCGCGACCCCCAGGTCGAGCGAGATCGCCGTGTTCCCGAACACCGTCATCCACAGGAACGTAAAGGCGGTCGGCACGAACAACACGCCGATGACGAACTCGCGGATCGTCCGCCCGCGCGAGATGCGGGCGATGAACATGCCGACGAACGGCGACCAGGCGATCCACCACGCCCAATAAAACAACGTCCAGTCCGCCATCCACGCCCGCGGTTCATAGGCATAGAGGGTAAAGGTCCGCATCACGAAATGATCGAGATACAGCCCAAAATTCTGCACCAACGCCCGCAGCAGGAACAGCGTCGGCCCGACCGCCATCACGAACAGCATCAGCAGCACGGCGACGGTCAGGTTCAGTTCCGACAATCGGCGGATGCCGCGGTCCGCTCCACTCAACACCGATAGGGTGGCCGCCCCCATGACCACCACGATCACCGCGATCTTCATCGTCGTCGTGTCCGGCACGCCATATTCATAGGCCAACCCCGCCGTCATCTGCGACACGCCGAAGCCCAGCGAGGTCGATACGCCGAACACGGTTCCGCACACCGCGAAGATGTCGATCGCGTCGCCCAGCGGTCCGTCGATCCGTTTGCCTAGGATCGGCGAAAGGCCGGACCGCAATGTTAGCGGCATGTCTTTGCGATAGGTGAAATAGGCGAGACTCAGGCCAACCAGCGCATAGATCGCCCAAGCGTGGACGCCGTAATGGTGGAAGGTGATCGCCATCGCCTCCCGCGCGGCGAGGATCGTGCCGCTCGGTGCCTCGGGCGGCGAGATGTAATGCTGGATCGGCTCGGCGACAGCGAAATACATCAGCCCGATCCCCATGCCCGCAGCGAACAGCATCGCCAGCCACGATAAATAGGGAAAGTCGGGTTCCGCATCGTCGGGACCGAGCTTCAGCTTGCCCGCAGGTCCGAAACCGAGCGTCAATACCACCACCAGAAATACTGCGACCGCCGAGATATAGAACCAGCCGAACGTGTCGATCGCCCAGTTCTGCGCCGCCTTGAACGCGGCGTCGGCCGTCCCCGGCATGGCGAGCGTCGTCACCAACAACAGGGCGATGATCGCGGATGCGCCCCAGAAAACCCGGGAATTGATTTCACTCTTGATCATATTAGCAGGGTAGCACCGGTTGGGATGGATTGTTGAAAAACGGTTGGACTAGGAATCTGCTGAGCGGACGGGTTGCTCTGGTTTCCATGCTATGATGCCGCAACGCCGTGGTTGCCCCACAGCGTGTGATGAAGGCGCGACAGTTCGGCGATATCTCGATCACTGGACAGCCGAGTCCGTCCTCTATCAACGGCATCCTGCGCTTCGTTCCGACAATCGATCGTGGAGCGGTCGTCGATTACGACCAAGGCCGCCAGGGCCTTTTGAAGGCGCAATCCGACTTCGATCGTCCCCGCCCCATCCCGGGCAATGGGGCGAAACACGTCTTCGAGCATATCGGAAAAGGCAAAGGGCGGCACCGTCACGCGCGCGGGCGGCGACCGCTCCTCGTCTGGCCGATGGCGCAGGGCCGCTGCCAGGACGCGCGTTGCCGCCTCGACCACGGCGATGGCGGTTCCGGGATCGTTGACGGCGGGCGATAAGGCGCGCGCCGCGATCTCCCCCAACACGACCAGACCGAAGCGCGGGTCATGATCGAACGTCCGATGATGTTCGATCGTGAATGCATCCCGGATCAGGCAGGCCTGATCGTCGTCGATCGTCGCCCTGACCCAGGCGAGCGGTTTGGCCGGGTCCACCAGATGACCGGGAATGCTGACGAGGTGGATATCCGCGCCGATCGCATCGGCGACCTCACCGATCTGGGCAAGGTCAACGTGCGTGATCCGCCCGATCTTTTCATGATGGACGACATGGGCGTCGCTCGGGACCGAGGCGTTGTCCTCAGCGCCGAAGCGGGGCGGCTGCATCATCATGCGTACGGCATCGGTTGCCGCGCGCTCGACCCGGTCGATCGTATCGGACACCCGGCCGAAGCGGGCGATGTGCTGAATCCAGCGCAGGAACGTCACGACGATGAACAGGATGACCAGAATTGTGCCGGCGTAGAGAATGACGCGCCCGGTATTGCCGTAG
Source organism: Sphingomonas hankookensis (assembly GCF_028551275.1). Lineage (NCBI taxonomy): Bacteria > Pseudomonadati > Pseudomonadota > Alphaproteobacteria > Sphingomonadales > Sphingomonadaceae > Sphingomonas > Sphingomonas hankookensis. The sequence goes on along the minus strand of NZ_CP117025.1, from coordinate 794,169 downwards.
ATGCCGGTCGACAGCGCGATGATGCCGACGATCGCGAACAGGAAACTGCCGAGGAAGGTCGCCAGCGCGTTCTGCGACGTGCTGTCATCGATCAACAGTTGGACGGCGCGCGGTGTGATGCTGCTGGTCGCTCCCGCATAGGCCTGAACCATCGCGGTCAATGAAAAGGTGGTTACCGCGAGCATCGAGGACGCGAGCAGATTCAGGATGCCGTCGACCGACTTCGACCCCACCTTGGCGGCAAAGTCGTACGAAATGGTATGACCGAGGAATGCGCTGGCCAGCGCGAGCAGCACCGCGAAAACGCAGAACAGTCCGGCACGAAACCACATCTGACGCGTGAGGAGACGAACGGCCCATTGCCATCCCCGCATTACGCCACGGCTCCATCGTTAGCGAAGCGAGCTATGGGACACGCCGAAGTGGCGGTGGAAACCGGAGGAGACATGTCACTAATAACTTATGGCAGGGGCAAATGGCACCGCCGCACCGACAAAATCCTTGCGGCTATGAGCAAGGGGATCGTCAGTCTTGGCCGGTATCGTCTTCAGCAGGGACGATTGTTACCAACTTCGTCGCAACTGCTGTGGTTCGGGGCAGTGGTTGATAAGCTTGCTGCATCTCAGCAGGCACCGCGTCTCCCACCCAGCGGCGCCACATGCCGAAGCCGAATACGCTTACCGCCAGAATGGCGACGACCTGAAACAACCCCTGCGGCCCGAGAACAGTCATCGCGGCCGACACCACCAGCGGGCCAACCGCCGCGCCAAGGGAATAGACCAAGACCAGTCCGCCAGTGGCGCTGACGCGCTCTGCTGGCGCAAGCTGATCGTTGGCATGCGCTACACAGAGCGGATATAGTGCAAAGCTTGCACCACCGAACAATGTGCCCAACGCAAGGCCGAGGCCTGTCGGGACTGTCAGGGATAAAACAAGGGCGCTGATGGCAGCTCCCGCCGTGGTCGCAACAATCACCGTACGTCGATCGAAGCGGTCGGACAGGCGTCCCAGCGGCCACTGCAAGGCAACGCCTCCCAGGATCACCGCGGTCATGAATCCGGCGGTATCCGATACGGACAGGCCCGACGCCCCTGCATACACCGGACCAAGGCCGTAAAATGCACCAAGTATGACGCCAGTGGCCGCAACCCCGACGATCGCCAGCGGCGAGGTGGCGTACAGGCGCCAGATCGACAGTGATACCGTGCTGGGCAAGGTCGGGCCGTTCATTCGGGTCAAAGCCACCGGAAGAACGGCAAGCGAGATGAGAAGAGAAGCCAGTATGAATGGTGTTGTCGGCGTAGATCCGGTCACATTCAGTATCTGCTGGCCGATGCCTTGGCCTAAATACAAGGCAATCATGTATCCGGCGAGAACGCCTCCGCGTGACGGACCTTCGGCCCGATCGTTGAGCCAGCTCTCGAGGCAGACATAAACACCGGCGACACAGAAGCCGTCGATAAAACGCAGCAGCATCCATAGCAAAGCATGTTCTGAGAATGTGTACGACAAAGTACTGGCGGACAACACCGCCACTACGACCGCGAACGTCCGGATATGCCCGACCCGCTCCACCAATTTGCCAACGTGCATCGCCCCGGTGGCCAAGCCTGCAAAGTAGCTTGTTGCGATCAAGCCGATAACAATCGGGACCGTTCCATTCACCTGCAAGCGTATGCTTATCAAGGTGGTCAGGAATCCAGAGCCGAGCATCAGAACGAAAATCGCAAACAGCAGACTGCGGACGGACGCTAGCGAAGAGATCATCCTCACAAAATGAGACGGGTCACTGCCTGTTCCATCGCACGCTCGGGCTTTCATACGTTAGTGCATGTCCATCCGGCAATGAAACGGCGGGGGCATAGCGGACGCCTTGGGAAATCCACCCTGGCCGCCGCTGGAAATCCGCGACCGCAGAAGGCGTGGATATGTTGCCCATTACTGATACGTGGCGGGGCAGCCGGCGGCGTTCAGATCGGCGAAGCGGTCACGTAGAAACCGATGCTGGCCACGACGATGCCGAACGACCGCTCGAGCAGGCCCTTGCGCGCGGCGAGCAAGCGACCCGTCGCGATGCCGCCGACCGTTCCAACGACGCCACCCATGACCAGCAATGCCGTCACGCCCCAGTCGACCAAACCCGACAGGGCGTAGGAGGTGGCGGTGGTCAGCCCCAGCGCGCTGACGACGACCAGCGACGTGCCGATGGCGAAGGGCAGCGGCATCGCCGTCGCCAGGATCAGCCCTGGCACGATCAGGAACCCTCCCCCGATCCCGAAGAAGCCGGCGGCAAGCCCGACGCCCAGCCCGATCGGCACCAGACGCGGTAGCAACGTCGCCGCACTGTCGCGGGTCAGGCGCACGGCAGGCGCGTCCGCCGTGCGGCGCTTGCGCAGCATCGACAGGCCGACCCCGATCATCACCAGCCCGAACAGGACGAGCAGCCGCTTGCCGTCGAACGCCTTGCCCAGTTCGGCACCCAGCGCCGCGCCTATCATCCCCGAGATGGCGAAGACACCGGCGCACCGCCACTTCACCCGGCCCGCCCGCGCATGGCCGATCAGGCTGGCGAGCGCATTCACCGTGACGGCGACAGCGGCCGTCCCGATCGCGGCATGCGGCGATCCCACGCCGACGACATAGATCAGCAGCGGCACGGCGAGGATCGACCCGCCCCCGCCGACAAGACCGAGGATCAAGCCAATCACGCCGCCCGATGCGAGCGCGGCAAGGATGGTGGCGGTGTCCATGATTGCCTCAGGCGGCCGCGCGCCGGTTCCACGGCATAACGCGCAGCAGGTTTGCCATGCCGCACCATCCCGTCACGCCGGCGAACATCAGCCCTGCCCCCCACGAACGCCGACAGCCCGAAGAAGCCGGGGGCGACGAACGTGCCGAGCAGCACGCCGGTCAGCACCAGCGCGCCGGCAGTGATCTGCACCTGCCGCATGATCTCCAGCGGTTGCGATCGATCGGCAAGCGTAGGCTGTCCCGCCTGCCGCCACGCATCGATGCCGCCTTCGAGGATATAGGCCGGTGCGCTACCCATTGCCGCGCCGAGTTTCGCGGCATTAGCGGCGGTGCGCATCCCCGACTTGCAGTGGAAGACGACCGGACGGCCGTCGCGCGGCAGATCGCCGATCCGATCGAGCGGCACGTTGATCGCACCGGGGATGCGCTCCCGCGCATGTTCGTCGGCACCGCGAATGTCGATCAGGCGCGCACCGGCATCGATCGCGGTGCGAGTGTCGGCGGGGGAAAGGGTCGCAAGCGTCATCGCATCAATCCTTGCAATAGAGCTGATAGAGGGTGGCGAGCAGCGTTTCGACGCGCGGGTCGGCAATGGCGTACCAGAGCGTCTGGCTCTCGCGCCGATAGGTGACGAGGCCTTCGTCACGCATCTTGGCCAGATGCTGCGAGCAGGCCGATTGCGACAGCCCCACATCGCGCGCCAGATCGCCGACCGTCACCTCGCCATGCTCGACCAGCTTGCACAGCAGCATCAACCGTCGCGCATTACCGATCGCCTTCAGCGTGTCGGCGACCTGGCCGGCCTTCGCCTCGAACGTTGCCAGATCCATCGGGGGTTTGAGCATCACCGCCACTCCATTAGGTGTTGCTTATGTAGATCCCTCTAATATATTAGCAAGAGCTAACGGAGGAAATCATGACCCGGCCCTTCATCGAGGCATTTTTCGACGAGCCGACGAACACGATCAGCTACCTTGTCGGCGATCCTGCGACGCGAACAGCGGCAGTGATCGATCCAGTGCTCGACTTCGACATGGCGAGTGGCGTCGCCGATACGCGCTCGGCCGAGCGCATCGTCGCCTTCGCCCGCGAGCAGGACTGGCGGATCGCTATGGTGCTGGAGACCCACGCCCATGCCGATCATTTGTCGGCCGCCCCCTTCATCAAGGCGCATACCAGCGCATGGATCGGGATCGGCACGCATATCCGCGACGTGCAAAAAATCTTCCGCCCCGTGTTCGCGATGGATGGCCTGAAGGCGGACGGATCGGACTTCGACCGCCTGTTCGAGGACGGCGATCGGTTCACGATCGGCGCGCTGGAGGTCGAGGTGCTGCACGTCCCCGGCCACACCCCCGCCGATGTCGCCTATCGGATCGGTGATGCGGCGTTCGTCGGCGATACGCTGTTCATGCCCGACTATGGCACTGCCCGTGCCGACTTTCCCGGTGGCCACGCGCGTACGCTCTATCGTTCGATCCGGCGGTTGCTGGCGCTGCCCGACGCGACGCGGCTGTTCCTCTGCCACGACTACAAGGCGCCGGGTCGCGACGACTATCGCTGGGAGACGACCGTGGGCGAGCAGCGCTGGTCGAACGTTCACGTCCATGACGGCGTAAGCGAAGACGCGTTCGTCGCCATGCGCGAGAAGCGCGACGCCGGACTGTCCGTGCCCAAGCTCCTGTTGCCCTCGATCCAAGTCAACATCCGCGCGGGCCATTTTGACGAGGCCGAGGCGAACGGCGTCACCTACCTGCGTATCCCCGTGAATTGGAAGAAGCATCAAGACGGCGATCGATGAGCTACCGGCTTTGCCGGTGGGCTATCGTCCCGGCGGTAGCGGGTCGTCTAACAGGATTTCCAGGTTGTCGGCTTCGAAACCTCCCTTGGGACGCTCGACCAAATCGAAACGCCATCGCTGCCCGCGCCGCAGCTCGGTGAAGCCGGCGCGCTCCGCTGCACGGACGTGGACGAAGACCTTGGGCTGTTTGTCGTCACGGGAGATGAAGCCCCAGGCTCCACCACGGTCGAGATATTTGATCGTTCCGGTCGGCATGACGCCTTCCTTTCGGGCTTAGCCCTCCTTGGCGCAGGTGAGGCACATGGCCGTCGCAGGCGCATGATCGAGGCGCTTGGCCTCGATTTCCTCTCCGCACCGGACGCACCAGCCATAGTCGCCACTATCGATCCACTTCAGCGCGGCATCGATGCGGTTGCGCTCGGCCTGGCGGTGCCGCTGCGCCGCCAGAGCCATTGCCTGCACCTGCATGGCGTCGATCCGCGACAGGCGGCCGACGCTTTCCTGATCGAGCGTGACCGGCGCGCGCATGTCCTCGGCTACCGCATCGTCAGCAACGAGCTGATCGCGCAGCGCCAGTAATTGCCGACGCCGCGCTTCCAAGTCCGGCGCGCACCCGGTCATGTCAGCGTACCAGCAAGACCGGCGCGCGGACGGTGCGGACCATCGTCGTTGTCGTACTGCCGACGATGAGCGTGCGGAGCGGAGAGTGACCATAAGCACCCATCACCAGCATTGCGCCGGGATGCGCGGCCATGTGATCGCCGATGACGGCATCAACCTTGCCATCGCGCAGGACGGTTTCGGCGCAGGCCGGAAGCGAAGCCGCTGCCGCGCCGAGCTGATCGCGATGCCTGGCATCGTCCGGTCCCGCCATGACGAGGTGCACGGGCAAGCCGCCGAACAGCGGCGACGTTGCGACATGACGCACGGCCCGACAGGCAGCAGGGCTGTTGTCGAACGCGATCACTACGGCGTCAGGTGCCTTTGCCTCACGCGAGGTGATCAGCACCGGCTTGTCACTGGCGCGCACCACCCGTTCGACCTTCGAGCCGATATGGTCGGTCGCGAACTCGCCCGAGGCACCGCGCTTGCCGATAATGACCAGCGCGGCATCAGCTTCACGCTCGACGATCGTTTCCACGATCCCGCCATGCAGGTGCATCGACGCGACCGTGATGCCCTGCTCCTTCAGGCGGGCACCGCCTGCGTCCAGCAGGATGCGCCCTTCCTCGATGGCGAGACGCCCCGCCGCTTCCTCAAGGCGGGTCAGCTCCTCCAGCAGATCGCTTTTGACGCCGAGGCCGATCGCGCCGCTATGATCGTTGCGCGATGCCACGGCATCCTTCCGCTGGACGACATGCAGCAGCTCGACATCAGCCCCAAGCCGGGTCGCGGCCCAGGCCGCCAGATCGACGACGCTGGTTGCGTAGGTGGATGCGTCGATACAGGCCAATATGCGATTCATAAGCCCTCTCCTCAGTGGGCGCCCAGCGCTGCTTCGGCGCCGGGCTTGTCATGGACGGCGAAGCGATCGATCATCGTCGCGCTTGCCTGATTAAGGCCGATGACCTCGACATGGGTGCCTTCGCGGCGAAACTTGAGGATCGCCTTGTCGAGGCTCCCCACCGCCGAAATGTCCCAGAAATGCGCGGCGGTCAGGTCGATGACCACATTGTCCAGCACCTCCTTGAAGTCGAAGGCATCAGCGAACCGCTCGGACGAGGCGAAGAACACCTGACCCGAGACGCGGTAGGTTCGCGTCCTTCCATCCGCACTCAGCTCGGTTGCCACATCGAACAGACGCTTGACCTTGCTGGCGAAGAACAGACCCGAAAGGATCACGCCTGCAACGACGCCCTGCGCCAGATCGTGCGTCGAGACGACGACCAGCACCGTCACCAGCATGACGACCGACGACTGCCACGGATGGCTCTTGAGGTTCTTGATCGATCCCCAGGAGAAGGTGCCGATCGACACCATAATCATCACTGCGACCAATGCCGGCATCGGAATGCGGGCAACCAGTGGCCCCAGCACGACGATCAGGAACAGCAGGAATGCGCCCGAGACGAAGGTGGAGAGGCGGGTAGAGCCGCCTGACTTCACGTTGATGACCGACTGCCCGATCATCGCGCAGCCGCCCATTCCACCGAAGAACCCGGTCAGGAAATTGGCGATGCCCTGCCCCTTTATCTCGCGACGCTTGTTGGACGGAGTGTCGGTCAGATCATCGACGATCTGCGCGGTCATCATCGATTCCAGTAGGCCCACCGCCGCCATCGTCAGCGAATAGGGGAAGATGATGCGCAGCGTTTCCAGCGTGAACGGCACCTGCGGGATGCCGAACGCCGGCAGCGACGAGGGCAGCTTGCCCATGTCGTCGACCGTGTTGACCTTGATACCTGCATAGATCGACACGATCGTCAGGATCACGATCGCAACCAGTGGCGACGGGATCGCCTTGGTGATGCACGGGAACAGGTAGATGATCGCCAGCCCCGCTGCGACCATCGCGTAGGTTTCCCACCCGACGTTCGTGAGCTGGGGGAGCTGCGCGATGAAGATCAGGATCGCGAGCGCATTGACAAAGCCGGTGATGACCGAGCGTGACACATACTGCATCAGCAGGTCGAGCTTCAGGAACCCGGCGACGCCCTGGATCAACCCCATGAGGATGGTGGCGGCGAAGAGGTATTGGACGCCGTGATCGCGGATCAGCGGCAGGACGAGAACCGCAATTGCGGCGGTTGCGGCCGAGATCATGCCGGGGCGACCGCCCGCGAGCGAAATGATGACGGCGATGGAGAAAGAGGCAAACAGCCCGACGCTTGGATCGACGCCAGCAATGATTGAGAAGCCGATGGCTTCCGGGATCAGCGCGAGCGCGACGACGATGCCCGCAAGCACGTCCGCGCGTGGGTTCGAGAGCCATTCGCGTCGAAGCGAAGTAGCAAATGTCATGTAGAAACCTGATCGCAATAGCGAGGGGCGCACGCCGTCAGACGCGTTCAATCAACGATGCTCGGAGCGAGACCCAAATTCGCTATGGTTATCCCGGGGATAGGCGCCGGGCCGAGCCACCCGAAACGATTCGGGTCCGTCGAAGGCCCGTAGATAGTCACTGATCGGACCATATTGCAACTGCGAACATGGATTGTTCGAGCGCAGCTCGTTGCAGCGGGCCGATCGTTGCCGTCAGGATTGCGGCGAGGTCGCGATGCTGGACAGGTCCGTGGCGGCGTTGATCGGCACGCCGGCTTCCTTCCGCTCCGAATAGCGATCGACCAGTTGCGCGGTATGCGGGCGCAACAGGACGGTGAAGCGCACCAGTTCCTCCGCCACGTCGACGATCCGGTCGTAATAGCTCGACGGCTTCATCCGGCCGGCGTCATCGAACTCGGCAAACGCCTTGGCGACCGACGACTGGTTGGGGATCGTCACCATCCGCATCCATCGGCCCAGCACGCGCAGGCTGTTGACGCTGTTGAACGACTGCGATCCGGCCGACACCTGCATGACCGCCAGCGTGCGGCCCTGGGTCGGGCGCATCCCGCCCATGCTGAGCGGCAGGTGATCGATCTGCAGCTTCATGATGCCGGTGATCTGGCCGTGGCGCTCGGGGCTGCACCACACCTGCCCCTCCGACCATAGCGACAATTCGCGCAATTCATGGACGGCCGGATGGTCGTCGCCGACGTACTGGTCGGGTAGCGGCAGCGTCGCGGGATCAAAGATGCGCGTCTCGCAGCCGAAGAAGCGGAGCAGCCGCGCTGCCTCCTCGACGCACAGACGCGAATAGGATCGCTCCCGGAGCGAGCCATAGAGCAGCAGGATGCGGGGCGGCGGATCACCAGCGCCCAGCCCAAGGGCGGGCCGATCGAGCGCATAGCGCCGATCGAGCGCGGGCAGATGGTCGGGGTCGGCAAGGTTGCGGAGCGGCATCAAGCGAGTCCAATTCGCAGCGCGAGCGCCGCCAAGGTGATGAGCAGGACCGGCACGGTGAGCGTAACCCCGACCCGGAAATAATAGCCCCATCCGATCCTGACGCCCTTCTGCCCCAGGACATGCAGCCACAGCAGCGTCGCAAGCGAGCCGATCGGCGTCAGCTTGGGGCCGAGGTCGCAGCCGATGACATTGGCGTAGATCATCGCGTCCCGGACCGCCCCGGTCGCGTGGGTGGCGTCGATCGACAGCGCCCCCACCAGCACGGTCGGCATGTTGTTCATCACCGACGACAGGACGGCCGCGATCACGCCCGTTCCCAGCGCCGCGCCCCATACCCCGCCTTGCGCGGTGCGATCGAGCAGCGCCGCCAGATAATCGGTCAGGCCGGCGTTCCGCAGGCCATAGACGACCAGGTACATGCCGAGCGAGAAGATCACGACCTGCCACGGTGCGCCGCGTAGCACCTTGCCGGTCTGTATTTCGTGGCCGCGCCCGGCGATCACCAGCAGCAGGATGGCGCCGGCAGCGGCGACGGCGCTGACCGGCACGCCCATCGGTTCGAGCAGGAAGAAGCCGGCGAGCAGCAGGGCAAGGACGATCCATCCGGCGCGGAAGGTCGCCGCATCCCGGATCGCGGCACCGGGCGCGCGCAGCGCGGCCACATCGTAATCCCGCGGTATGTCGCGGCGGAAGAAGAGCAGCAGCGCGCCCAGCGTGGCGGCGATCGACACCAGGTCGACCGGCACCATCACCGCCGCATACTCCCCGAACCCGATCCCGAAGAAGTCGGCCGACACGATGTTGACGAGGTTCGAGACGACCAGCGGCAGGCTGGCGGTATCGGCGATGAACCCCGCCGCCATGACGAACGCCAGCATCGCCTTGTCCTCGAACCCCAGTGCCCGCAGCATGGCGATGACGATCGGGGTCAGGATCAGCGCCGCGCCGTCATTGGCGAACAGTGCGGACACGCCTGCGCCGAGCAGCACGATCAGGACGAACAGCCGGTAACCATGGCCTGCGCCCCAGCGGGCGACATGCAGCGCCGCCCATTCGAAGAACCCGGCTTCATCCAGCAACAGGCTGATGACGATGATCGCGACGAACGCGGCGGTCGCATTCCAGACGATCCCCCACACCACCGGCACGTCGGACAGGGTGACGACGCCCGCGAGCAGCGCGACGATCGCCCCGCCCATCGCGCTCCACCCGATGCCGAGGCCCTTAGGCTGCCAGATGACGAGCGCGATCGTCGCGACGAAGATCAGGGCCGCAAGCAGCATCAGCCGACGCGCCGGCCCGACGCATCGACCACCTGTTCGCCGTCTTCCTTGGCGAACGCGCCGAGCTGGCCGCTCGGTAGCAGATCAAGAACGGTTTCGGAAGGGCGGCACAGCTTCACACCGAGCGGCGAGACGACCAGCGGTCGGTTGATGAGGATCGGGTGCGCCAACATCGCATCGACCAACGCGTCGTCGGACAGCGACGTGTCGTTCAGGCCCATCTCTGCATAGGGCGTACCCTTCTCGCGCAGGAGATCGCGCGGCTTCACACCGGCGCGGTCGATCAGCGCGACCAAAAGCGCGCGCGCGGGCGGCGTCTTGAGATACTCGATGACATGCGGTTCGATGCCGGCATTGCGGATCAGCCCAAGGGCATTGCGGGAAGTGCCGCACTCGGGGTTGTGATAGATCACGATATCGACGGCCACAGGGCGTCCTTTCAGCAGCAGGGGGCGAGTTCGGCGATCAGCGGCGCACACAGTTCCGCGTTACCAGCGCAGCAGTCCTTCACGAGGAACAGCATCAGCGTGCGCAGGCCGTCCAGATCGGCGCGATAGATGATTGACCGGCTATGGCGTTCGGAGCGGACCAGGCCCGCGCGGGCGAGAATGCCGAGATGTGCCGACATGGTGTTTTGCGGCACGTCGAGCTGACGGGCGATTTCGCCAGCCGCCATCCCGGCGGGTTCGTGCCGAACCAGCAGGCGGAACACGTCTAGGCGCGTTGCCTGCGCCAGCGCCCCAAGCGCAACGATAGCCGAATCATTTTCCATGCATCCAGCATAATGGATGTATTAAATCCTGCAAAAGGCTTTTGTTCGCCCGCCCGGCGCACGCTCGTAGCTACCATATGCTGTGGTAACGGCATTCTTCCGCAGCATATGGCATGGACAGGGACCATGCGAACCTCGGGGGTTCACGACTAACCGCGTGCTATTTATTAATCCAGCATCGGACGTTGCATCAGCGCCGCGATATCGAAATTGTCCAATGTTCTGAGTGCCCATTTTCGGCCTTTGAGGGGCACCACCTTCCTTATGATGCATAACGAAGCTTAGCGAGGCGTTGCCTTGTGAAAGTCCGCTAGCGTTCGTTGCCGTTTGGGTTGGGACTGGGGCGCTTTGGTTAGGCAATCAAAGCTCGACAGACTGGCTGGCGAGTCGCTTTCCGTATCCAGCAACCCATTGTCTAACGAACGCTGACATGACGCCGGACATGCTGGTATCGGCGCTGATGGGCCGCACCCTATGGCGACGCATCGCTGCTGCCACCCTAAGGCCAACTCTGGCGGGGCATCGGCGGGTGAAGTCAGCAACCCCTCGCACTTCGCCACGATAACCGGCACCAGCATCCGCCCCGCGACATTGACGGCGGTGCGCCCCAAGTCGAGAATCGGGTAGATCGCGAGCAACAGCCCCGCCCCCCCCTCCAGCGGCAGGCCGAGCGTGGTGAGCGTCAGTGTCAGCATCACGGTCGCCCCGGTCAGCCCGGCGGTCGCCGCCGATCCCAGCACCGACACCATGACGATCAGCGCATAGTCGCCCCCATGCAGCGGCAGGCCTAAGAACTGCGCGACGAACCCCAGCTGACTCGCGAGCCTTGCTCGGCGAACCCTGATCATGGGCAGATAACAGCTTTACGTCCTGCCCTGCTTGCTAAATACCCCATCCACGGAAATGCAAGGAAACAGATTGCTGCGATTACAAGGCATCGCGAAATTCGGTTACGGCTAGGAAATCGCGGAACGCAGCATGTCCGACGATTGGGAACAGAATGGCATGAGTGACGAAAACCAAATTAAACCGTTGGCAAATAACGGCTTGGAAGGCGACCAGACCAATCCCGAACAGAAAGTGATAGAAGCCAGCCCCTACAACATCGAAGATCCTCTGAATGAAGGAGAGGAAAGCTTTGATGTTATATCATTCAAAACAGTCGACGAGATTGAGAAATCGATTGTTGAATCCCCTTTTCGGGCAATTTACCAGACAAACAATTTTTTGTTACCTCAAATTCAAGACGTAGTCGACGAATCGAAAACAGTAAATTTACGACCAGAGTATCAACGTCGCTCTCGATGGACAAATAAACAAAAATCCCTGCTAATAGAATCGTTTCTCCTCAACGTACCAGTTCCACCAATATTTCTGTTTGAGGCGGATTTTGCACGATACGAAGTCATGGACGGCCAACAAAGGCTACTCGCCATCCGAGAATTCTTTGCAAATCAGGTGAAGCTGACATCACTTAGCATTCTATCTCCGTTGAACGGACGCCGTTACGCCGACCTACCGCCGCGCACAAAGCGAACCTTGGAACGCGCTTCTTTGTCAGCGATCGTGCTTCTTAAAGAATCTCGCAGCGCCTTGAGAGATGCACACTCTGAAAGAGTTCTAGAACTAAAAAGGTTTGTTTTTGAAAGGCTGAATACCGGCGGCAAGCATCTTAATCCACAGGAAATTAGAAACGCCGTATTCTCAGGAATGTTTAACGAACTAGTTATTGATCTTGCTCGGCATCCTACATTTACCGAAATTTGGGGCATTCCAGCATACCATAGTTACTCCGATGAGGAGTACGAGAGCCCAGATCGAAAGAAGAATACTCTTTATCGAACAATGGGTGATTGCCAAATTGTACTTCGATTTTTTGCTCTCCGGCAACGAGATGCCATCAAAGGTTCGATGCGATCCATCTTAGATAAATGTATGGAACGACACGTTGCAGATACAGAACAAGAAATTTCTCAATATCGATTTGCTTTTGAGAATACGCTAGGCTTATGCTCTTTGCTGTTTGATGGAAAGCCTTTTAGACTCACCTTTGACAGCCCGCCGTCCGAGAGTATGTACGACGCAGTAATGGCGGCGGTCGATGAACTGTACCCTGAGGCCGAGAGCCTCATCTATGCGAAGGCGCATGTCCAACGCCGTTATTGGCAAGCACTTTCTTCATCAGAACAGATTTCTCGGTTTAGCGGACGCGCAAACACCGCTGCCGACATACGTCAGAGAATATCTAGTATGACTGAACTCCTACGCAGTGCGATTCGTGATGCAGGATTTTAATTTCGCAAATGCCGAGTTTGATCGCCAAACAGGCATTTTAGATAACTTGGTCGCAATTATCACGACAACATCGGCCCAAGACCCTGCAAATCCGGTCAATATATCGGGTCGATTGCTACCAATAGTTATAGCTGGTGGCCAGAATACAATGGCAGCGGCCGGTATTGTACTGCTTGCAGCTCATTTTGAAGAGTATATTCGCCAACAGATTGAGGAGTATGCCAAAGGAGTGGTAATTAGTTATAACAATCTGGAAATCAATTTCCGAGAAAAACTTGTCGATTCGTATTGGAGGTCCGCGGCATCGAAACTTTCACGTATACGACCAAAAGGATCTTCGAATTGGGCAAACGTTGCCCAGCAAACTTTAAATAATCTATTAGCCTATCCAGTTAACGGAAATACATCTTAGTTCGATTACAAACTTATTAGTGAACATGAAAATAATATGCGGTATGAGACGATATTGGAATTATGCAAAAAACTGAGTATTTCTGATGTACATACTGGCATGTGTCGACATACCGATTTCGACAATTCCATTGGAAATCCACACCGAGATTTCAGAGCTAGAGAAATAACTAGAATTCTCAATGACTTTTATGAGTTACGGAACGGTATAATTCATTCTATAGCCCAGAACGTAGGAGTCGGGCAGCCCACCTTCCAGAGATGGACAGAATTTTTTCGGTTATTCGCAACTGCGTTCGCGCAGCACTTGACTAGATCTTTCGCTGCATTCGAAGCGTCAATCTAGCTGATATACAATACTACGGCAATACTGGCACCTTATATACTAAGGTGCACTATTCCGAACTAAGTAGCGCTGAAGGCTCAATCCGAAGACCTTTTGCCAACTGACCGAGAGCCCGAACCGTTGGGTTTCGCGTGCCGCGCTCCAAATCGCTTATGTAGCTGCGTTTGATACCCGTCCGCAGCGAAAGTTCCTCCTGCGATATGTCCGCCAGCTTTCGATAGCGGCGCACGTTCTCACCCAGAAGCTTCACCACGTCCATGCGCGGATGTGGCCGCCTTCGCGCGTCCATGCCTGTCCACCAGACGTGTCATTTTTACTTGCCCGGTCATCGCGAACCGGGAACGATCCAGTTCAACAACGAAGGAGAACACCATGTCACCGAAGCACACCGTTCTGGCGGGGCTGCTCGCGCTCGCCGCCTGCACCACCGCCGCCGACGTTTCCAAGCCGCTGGCGGAAGGCAAAGGCAACGACGCCAAGATCAAGGTTGCCGACACCACGACCGGCTTCAGCGTCGACGTCCGATACAGCCGCTACCAGTTCATTCCAGAAACCGAAGCCGTGCTTACGGCCTGCCGATCGATCGCCACCGCGCGAGCCTACGAAGAAGCGAGGAAACGGGGCCGCGAGATCCAACCGATTAACGAGCAGACGATCCGTGTGTCGGCTGGTCGCAACGGCATCGTCGGCCTCACCACCTGCCGCGCCTTCGCCGAAGCGCAGTGGAAGAACTGAACCAGCAATCAGGAGAAAAGCTATGATTGTCATGACACGCTACCTTCCCATCACATCGATGATTCTGTTGTCCGCCTGCGGCCTGGACGAACCAGCCGACAATCTCGCTTCGACCGAACCCGTCGAAGTCCGTACCTGCGAGAGCATCCGCGACGACGTAATTCGCATCGCCGGACAAAACGGGGTCAACATCGTCAAAATCTACGAGCCCCAAACGCTTGTCGACACCCCGGACAAGCTGGATTGCTCGGGTCGCGTACTGGTCAGCAGCGGACAGGAAGCGAAGCTCTACTACCGCAGCTTCAAGGACGCCGACGGTGATCGACTGGTTCAGTACAGCGAACAGAAGATGGACTGACCGTGAGCAACGGCGCGCTTCTGAGCTGCCCCCTTCTGAGTGGTCCATCGACTATGACAGTCTGGATCAAGGAAGGGACGACGCATGCCTGCCAAGAAGCACAAGCCTGAGGAGATCATCGGGAAGCTGCGTGAGGTCGAGATCATGCTGGGCCAGGGCGGGACGACCGCTGAGGCATGCCGGCGGATCGCGGTCAGCGAGCAGACTTACTACCGCTGGCGCAAGGAGTACGGCGGCTTGAAGACGGATCAGGCGCGTCGGATGAAAGATCTGGAGAAGGAGAACCTGCGGCTGCGGCGTGCGATCTCCGACCTGACACTGGACAAGTTGATTCTACAGGAGGCGGCGCGGGGAAACTTCTGAGCCCCGCGCGACGCCGACGCTGCATCGACCAGGTGCGAGAGGTGCTGTACGTATCCGAGCGGCGCGTGTGCCGCGTGCTGGGGCAGCACCGGTCGACACAGCGCAAGGTGCCGTGCGGGGCAGATGACGAAGAGGTGCTGACCGACGACATCGTCGCGCTGGCCAGGCAGTACGGGCGCTACGGCTACCGCCGGGTAACCGCACTGCTGCATGCGGCGGGCTGGTCGGTGAACCATAAACGGGTGGAGCGGATCTGGCGGCGCGAAGGCCTCAAGGTGCCGCAGAAGCAACCTAAACGTGGCCGGCTATGGTTGAACGACGGCTCGTGCATCCGGCTGCGACCGGAGTATCCGGGGCATGTGTGGGCGTATGACTTCGTCGAAGCGCGGACGCATGACGGGCGCAAGTTCCGGATACTGACCATCATCGATGAGGCCAGCAGGGAATGCCTGGCACTGGTCGTCGCGCGCCAGCTTCGACACGAAGACGTGCTGGCAGCGCTTGCCGACCTGTTCATCGCGAGGGGTCCGCCCGCGCATATCAGATCAGATAACGGCAGCGAGTTCATCGCTACCGCGGTTCAGAAATGGCTCGGGCAGGTTGGCGTGAAGACGCTGTACATCGTGCCGGGTTCGCCGTGGGAGAATGGCTACAACGAGAGCTTCAACGGCTCGCTGCGCGATGAGCTGCTCAACGGCGAGATCTTCTACAGCCTCGCTGAAGCAAGGGTACTGATCGAGGCGTGGCGCCGTCACTACAACACCGTCCGGCCGCACAGCAGCCTGGGCTATCGGCCGCCCGCACCACAAGCGGCGACACCGCCATTGCCGGCCTCCGGTTCCGCTTCGCTCCACCTACGACCGGCAATGGCGGCGGAGACGACAATGCACTAACTAATAACCCGGACCACCCGATGGGGGCTGCTCAGGCTTGCGCTGGCCATAGACCGGCTGGAACACGTCGATGTCATAGGGCTGCGACGCGCTGGGATTGAAGCGGTAGAAGATGCGCCGCTGGTCGTAATCGAACGCATCCGCACCGACGCGCAACTGGTGGCCGATGCCGAGCAGCGTGCGGTTGAGGCTCAGTTCGATGCGACCCGACAGGTCCTGCCAGCGATAGTCATGGATGCGCAGCTGCCGCCGCAGCCGTGTGCCGACCAGCACGGCGTTATGGGTCGACTGGCCGGTCAGTGCGCCGTCACGATATTGCAGCCCCGCTTCCAGCGCGATGCCGGGACCGAGATCGACATAGGCGGTCGCCTGATGCTGCGCGGTGCGCTGGGTCATCGGCCCGTCGTTCGGTTCGCCCAGAAAGCGGCTGCGGGGCAGCGCGCGACCATCGCCTCCGACCGCGACCAGCCCGCGATCATGGACGAAATGTACGAGGTTGTATTCGAGCTGATAGAGCAGGCGCACCCGGTCGCTCACCCGCCAGCCGAGCGAGGGTGCGAACAGCAGGCGGTCGTTGTGGACGAAGTCGCGGAAGCTGTTGCCATCCTGATAGACGCCGATCACCCGCGTCGCGATCCCGCCCGCGATCGGACCGCCGATATCGAAACTGCCGCGCCACGTGTCGAAGCTGGCATAGCCGATCTCACCGCCGGCATGGACATGGTCGAGGGGCGCCTTGGTCACGATGTTGATCGACCCGCCCGGCTCGCCCTTGCCCGACAGCGCCGATGCCGGGCCCTTGAGCACCTGGAAACTCTCCACGGTCGCCACGTCGCGGCGCGCGTTGAACCCGCGATTGGCGCTGAAGCGGTTGACGAGCAGGTCGGGACCCTGGTTAATATCACCCGAAAAGCCGCGGATCGCATAGGCGTCCCACGCCCCGCCAAAGCTGTTCTGCCGCGCCATACCGCCCGCCAGATCGAACAGCTGCGACAGGTCGGTAAAGCCGGTGCGGTCGATCAGCGTGTCGTCGAGCAGGCGGACATTCTGCGGCAACAGCAGCGGATCGACGTCGAGGCCGTTGATGCTGGCATTCGCCAGGCGCGATCCGGTGACGACGATATCGGTGGCCTGATCGTCCGAATCCGTCCGGGGGCCCGGCTGCGCCCAGGCGCCGGTCGCCGCCAGAAACGGTGCGAGCAGCAGTGCCGGTGCGCACCGGCGCAGGCATGGCGTCATGATGATCCCCCGATCGATTCGATATTGATCCCTATTCGCAAAAACGAGCGGAGGGCAAGCGGATGATGCAATGATACATCATCTCTATTGACGATACCCTCCCCGGAAAGGCAGGAAGCCGCCCATGCAAACACCGCTGCCCCCTGCCCGTCTGCCCGGGACCGACCCCGAGATCGCCATCGCCGATGCGTCACTCGCCTATGGTGCGCACCGCGTGCTCGACGGACTGTCGCTGTCGGTGGCCGCCGGCGAGATCTACGCGCTGCTCGGCGGCAACGGCGCGGGCAAGTCGACGACATTGTCGGCGCTGCTCGGCTTCGTGCGTGTCGATGGCGGCAGCGTCCGGGTCGGCGGGATCGATCCGGCGGCGGACCCCGATGCGGCGCGGCGGCGCATCGCCTATCTGCCGGAGAATGTCGCGCTCTACGAACATCTGAGCGCGGTCGAGAATGCCGACTATCTGCTGGCGCTGTCGGGCACGCCCCGGTCGCGCGGGGACATTACCGATGCGCTGACCGCGGCCGGATTGCAGGACCGCGCGTTCGATCAGCGGCTCGGCGGCTTTTCGAAGGGGATGCGGCAGAAGGTCGCGATCGCCGTCGCGTTGTTGCGCGAAGTGCCGGTGCTGCTGCTCGACGAGCCGACCTCCGGGCTGGACCCGCGCGCCACCGCCGATTTCAACGCGCTGCTCCACGCCGTCCGCGCGCGGGGGACCGCGGTGCTGATGGTCACCCACGACCTGCTCAGCGCCGCCGATGTCGCCGACCGGATCGGCTTCCTCGAACGCGGTCGCATCGTCGACGAGGTCGCGGCCGAGGGCGAAGCGCGGTTCGACGTGCGGGCGCTGCACGACCGCTTCTCCGGAACCGGGGCGGCATGAGCGCGATCTCGCTCATCGCGCGGGACGAATTGCGGCTGATGCGGCGCAACCGCGTCGCGGTCACCGCCGTCGCGCTGCTGCTGATCCTGACGCTGGTCGCGGTGGTCACGTCGTGGACCCTTCAACAGGGCATTGCCGACAGCCGCGCGCGCCATCAGGCAGAGGCGAACCACGCGTTCGAGGCACAGCCCGACCGCCATCCGCATCGCGTGGTCCATTATGGCCATTTCATCTTTCGCCCGCTGGGACCGCTCGCCGCGTTCGATCCGGGCGTCGACGCCTTTACCGGCAACACCATGTTCCTCGAAGGGCATCGGCAGAATACCAGCAATTTCGGCGACGTCCGGCAAAGCTCGCTGCTGGTCCGCTTCGGCCAGTTGACGCCGGCCTTCGTGTTGCAGGCGGTGGCGCCGCTGCTGCTGATCTTCCTCGGCTATGGCGCGGTCGCGCGGGAGACCGAACGCGGTACGCTGCGGCCCTTGCTGTTGCAGGGGGCATCGGCGGGTTCGATCATCGGGGGGAAGCTGGGCGCACTGGCGCTGGTCGCGGCGCTGGTCGGCCTGCCGGCGATGATCGGCTTCGTCCTGATTTCGGGACAGCCGGGCGCCTATGCCGGGCCGATGGCGGTCATCGCCTCCGCCTATGCCGCCTATCTCGCCTTATGGGTGGTCGCGATCACCCTCGTTTCGACCCTCGTCCGCCGTCGCCGCGACGCGCTGCTCGCCTTGCTGGCCCTCTGGGCGGTCAGCGTCGTGCTGCTGCCGCGCGTCGCGCCCGATATCGCCGGCCAGGCCTATCCGCTGGCCAACCGGTTGCAGACCGACGTCGCCATCGCCCGTGACCTGCGCCGGATGGGCGACAGCCACAATCCCGACGACCCGCATTTCGCGCAGTTCAAGGCCGCGACCCTGAAGCGCTATGGCGTGACGCGGGTCGAGGACCTGCCGGTCAATTACAAGGGTCTCCTCGCCCTCGAAGGCGAAGCGATGACCAGCAGATTGTTCGACCGCTATGCCGGGCAGAGCTTTGCGACGCACGCGTCGCAGAATGCACTGGTCACCGGGATCGGCCTGCTCAGCCCGACCATCGCGCTGCGCCAGGCATCGATGGCCGCCGCCGGCACCGACTTTACCGGGCATCGCCGCTTCCTCGAACAGGCGGAGGCCTATCGCTACGCACTGGTCCAGCGGCTCAACCGGCTGCAGGCCGATGCGGTCAGCTATGCCGACGATACGGCGAAGGACGCCGGGGCCGACCGGCGCAAGCGGATCGGCGCGGACCATTGGCAACGCCTGCCCGAATTCCGCTTCGTCCCGCCCGATGCCGGATCGCTGGTGCGTGCCAGCCTGCCCGGGCTGGGCATCCTCCTTGGCTGGCTCATGCTGGCGCTGGTCGCGTTGGCGTTCGCCACCCGCCGGCTGGGGACGAAGTGATGGCGATCTGGCTGCATGAAACCCGGCTGCTGCTGCGGTCGCGCATGGCGGCGATCGCGCTGGTCCTGCTGGCCGTGCTCAGCACCGCCGCCGTCGCCGCCGGCATGGCCGAAATGGCGCGGCAGCGCGCGGCAATCGACGCCATCGCAGCGGCGCAGGCCGAGGATATCGGCGCGGTCGCGACCTATGTCGATCGCGAAAAGGACGCGGGCAGCGCCGCCTATTACAGCTTCCACCCGACCTGGGACGCGCCCGCCCCGCTGGCCTTTGCCGCGACGGGGATGCGCGACGTCGCCCCCTATATCCTGCGGGTTCGCGCGCTGGGGCTGGAGGCGCAGATCTATGACGGCGATACCTTCAATCCCGAACTGGCGCTGCCCGGGCGGTTCGACTTCGCCTTCGTCCTCGTCTTCCTTGCGCCGCTATTCGCCATCGCGTTGTTCCACGACCTGCAATCGGGCGAGCGGGAGGCCGGGCGCGCGCGGATGCTGGAGGCGATGCCGGGGGCGCGGCGGCTGTGGCTGCGGCGCGGGCTGATCCGCTTCGCGCTGCTGCTGCTGGCGCTCGGCATCCCCTTCGTCGTCGGCGCGGTGCTGTCGGGTGTCGCGATCGGCCCGCTGCTGCTGATCGTCGCGCTGGCGGCGGCGTATCTGCTGTTCTGGATCGCGCTGGCCGGGCTGGTCGGGCGGCTGGGCCATGGGTCGACCGCCAATGCCGCGACGCTGGCCGGGCTGTGGCTGGTGCTCGTGCTGGTGCTCCCCACGCTCGCCCATGTCGTCATCAACCGCGCCATCCCGGTCGACGACGGTGCCAAGATCGCGCTGGCCCAGCGCGAAAATGTCCATCACGCCTGGGAAATCCCGCGCGAGGAAACGATGCGGCGCTTCTATGCCGCCAACCCGCGATGGGCGGATTCACCGCCGCTGCCGGAGGGTTTCCACTATAAATGGTATTTCGCCTTCCACCAGAATGGCGACGACAGCGTGGCGGCGCGGGTCGACGCCTATCGCCGCGGGCTGAAGCGGCGGGCGGCGACGGCGAATGCGCTGGGCTGGGTGCTGCCCTCGGTCGGGGTGCAGGCGCTGCTCACCCGGCTCGCGCATACCGATCTTGCCGCGCAGCTCGCCTATCAGGACCGCATCCGCGCGTTCCACCGGCGGCTGCGGCATTTCTATTACGACTATATGTTCCGGGACCGGCCGTTCGGCAAAGCGGAGTTCGCGAAGGCGCCGACGTTCGATGACGCGACGGGGGCATCCGCCCGGCGCTAATGCGCGGCCCCCGGTCCGGCCATCCGCTGGGGCCGGGGGGCCAGCCAGATGATGAGCGCCGCACCGGCAAAGATGATCGCCGACAGCAGGAACATGTAGTTGATCGCCAGCGTGCTGCTTTCCTGCGTCACCGTCATCTCGATCGCGCCGCGTACCTGATCGATCGAGAAGCCTTGCGCACTCAGCGCCTGTTGCGTCGCATCGGTGTTCAGCCGCCCGACCATCTCGCTGCGCGCGATCGTCATGTGGTTGGCATAGAGCGTCGTCGATATCGACGTGCCGATCGCGCCGGCCATGGTGCGCAGGAAGCTCATGACGCCCGCCGCCGACGCCGTCTCCTTCGGATCGACCGCGCCCAGCGCGATGGTGGTCAGCGGGATGAAGAAGAACGGCATCCCGAACCCCTGCAGCATCTGCGGAAAGGCGAGCGTCCAGAAATCGGACCCCGTCGTCCATCCGACCCGCAACAGGTTGCACGCCGCGATCCATAAGATGCCGAAGCACACCAGCGCACGCGGATCGCGCTTCTTGAGCATCTTCGCGACGAAGGGCGACATGATGACCGCCCCCATGCCGTTGAACGCGGTGGCATAGCCGGCATAGGTCGAGGTGTAGCCCAGGCTCGCCTGCAACCATTGCGGGATCAGCACGACCGAGGCGAAGAAGGTGCCGAACGCGAAGGACAAGGCGGCGACCGCGACCGCGAAGCCGCGGTGGCGGAACACGCGCAGGTCGACGATGGGCTGCCGCTCGGTCAGCTCCCACGCGACGAACACCGCAGCACCTACCGCCGCGACGATGGCGAGGAGGACGATCGTCGGGTCCTCGAACCAGTCATGTTCGCGACCGATGTCGAGCATGATCTGGAGCGCACCGATCCACAGGATCAGCAGCGCGAGGCCGATCTTGTCGACCTTCAGCTTCTCGCGCTTCGTCTCGGCGGGTTTCAGCAGGCGCAGCGCGCCGAACACGCAGAAGATCGCGACGGGCACGTTGATGAAGAAGATCCAGTGCCACGACCAGCTGTCGGAAATCGTCCCGCCCAGAATCGGCCCCAGGATCGGCGCGGTGACGGTGGTCATCGCCCACATGCCCATCGCCTGCCCATGCTGTTCGCGCGGGAAGACCCGCAGCAGCATCGTCTGCGTCAGCGGCATCAGCGGCCCGCCGCACAAGCCCTGCCCGATCCGCGCGATGACGATCATGGCAAGGCTGGTCGACAGCCCGCAAAGCACCGAAAAGATGCCGAAGCCGATCATGCCCGTCACGAAGGTCCGCACCGTCCCGAACCGCCCTGCCAGCCACCCGGTCAACGGCACGCAGATCGCCTCCGCCACCGCATAGGAGGTGATGATCCACGTCCCCTGGCTGGTCGAGATGCCGAGCGACCCGGCGATATGCCCGACCGACACGTTGGCGATGGTCGTGTCGAGCACCACCATGAAATTGGTCAGCGCCAGCACCAGCCCGGCCAGCCACAGCTTGCCGCCGGTATAGGGTTTGAAATCGTCCTGGCCGGTCATGCCGACTGCTCCCTTGTCGGATGTCCCACGAAATATCGCCTGCCGTACCCCCGCGCAGGCAGGGGTCCAGGGTCAAGCACGAAGCGTTTTCCAATCGGGCGCTGGACCCCCGCCTGCGCGGGGGTACGGTCAGCCGTCGGGGAACGCGCTACCGCCCCGAAACATCCACCTCGGCGGTCATCGACAGTCCGACGCGCAGCGGGTGCGCCTGCAACTCGTTGCGGTCCAGCGCGACGCGCACGGGCAGGCGCTGCACGACCTTGATCCAGTTGCCGGTCGCATTCTGCGCCGGGATCAGTGCGAACGCCGATCCCGTCCCGCCGGAAAAGCCGACGACCCGGCCGTGATATTCGACATCGTCGCCATACAGGTCGGAGGTGAGCTTGACCGGCTGACCCGGCTTCACCCTGGCCAGTTGGCCTTCCTTGAAGTTCGCATCGACATAGGCGCTGTTCACCGGAACGATCCGCATCATCGTCGTGCCGGCCGCGACGCGCTGCCCGATCTGGATCGTCCGGTTGGCGACGACGCCGTCGATCGGCGCGCGGATGACGGTGCGGTCGAGGTCGAGCTGCGCCTGCCGCACCCGCGCCTCCGCCGCCAGCACGTCGGGCGCGCTGCGGGACGTGGCGCCCTGGATCAGCGCCTGATTGGCCGCCAGATTGCCCGCCGCCGCGCTGCGCTGCGACGCAGCCTCCGCCACCGCCGCCCGCGCCTGTTCCAGTGCCGCGCGGGCCGCCGCCAGCGCATTGGTCGCCTGGGTCAGTTCGTCGCCCGATACCGCACCGTTGGGCGCCAGCCGCTGCCGCCGGTTATAGTCCACCTGCGCCTTGTCGAACGCCGCCTGCGCCGATGCCAGCCGCGCGCGGGCGCTGACGATCTCCGCGCCCTTCGCCTGCACCTGCGCCGACAGGGCGCCGCTGGTGGCGGAGGTCTGCCCGAACTGGCGCCGCGCCTTGGCCAGATCCGCCTCGGCACTCGCCAGCGCAATGCGCGCGTCGCTGTCGTCCAGCCGGACCAGCACGTCGCCGCGCTTCACCGCTTGCGTTTCCGATGGTCCGATGGCGATCACCTGCCCGGCGACCATCGGCGTGATCTGCGCCGTTTCCGCGCCGACATAGGCATTGTCGGTCTCGACATAATGGCTGCCGACCAGCGCATACCAGCCGCCATAGCCCGCGGCGCCCAGCAGGACGACCGCGGCGATGCCGGTCAGCCACTTCTTGCGCTTCGTCGGCGCGGTGGTCTCGGGCGCGGGATCGGCATCAGCCATGGGTCACATCCTTGTTCTGCTCGGCGGTCGCCGGGGCGGAAAAGCCGCCGCCCAGCGCCCGGACGAGCGCAATGTCGAGGGTAAAGGCACGCGATTGCAGGTCGGCGACGATCCGCCGCGCCTGCAACACCCGGTCCTGCGCGACCAGCACGTCGGTGAAGCGCGACAGCCCGCCTTCGTAGCGCAGCCGCGCGACGTCGTACCCGGCCTGCGCATCGGCCAGCGAGCGTTGCGATTCGGTCAGGCGCGTCGCCAGCGCGCGCTGGCTGACCACCGCATCGGCGACCGCGCGATAGGCGGCGGTGACGGTCCGGTCGTAATCGGCGACCGCCGCGTCGAACGCCCCGCGCGTCACGCGGTAGCGACCGTCCAGCTCGCCCCCGCGAAAGATCGGCAGGTTGAACGCCGGACCCACGCTGCCTGCGGTCGATCCGCCGTTGATGAGGTTGCTCAACCCCAGGGACTGCAAGCCGAACACCGCCGACAGGCTGAACGACGGATAGAAATCGGCGCGCGCGACCTTGATCCGGTTCGCCTCCGCCTCGACCCGGGTACGCGCCGCGACGATATCGGGGCGGCGGGCGATCAGGTCGGTGGTGACCCCGGCGGGCAGGCCGCGGGCGGGAATGGTCGCGGCGGGCGCGGTGATCGCCAGCCCCCGGTCCGGCCCCTTGCCCAGCAGCGCGGCGATGCGGTTGCGGGTCAGCGCGATCGCTTCGTCGGTCGCCGCCACATCGGCCCGCGCCGCCGGCACCGCCGCATCCGCCTGTTTCTCCTCGGCCCGGGTGTCGAGGCCGTTCGTCACCCGGTCGGCGGTCAATTGCGCGGTCTGTTGTCGCACCTGAAGCGCCGCCTGCGCCACCGCGCGTTCGGCGAACAACCGTGCCAGATCGGCATAGGCATCGGCGATATTGGTCGACAGCGTCAGCTGCGCCTGCGCCAGATCCAGCCGCGCCGCCTCCGCATCCGACCGTGCCGCCGCATAGGCCGCGCGGTTGCGTCCCCACAGGTCGAGGTCGAAGCCGAGCTCGCCCTGCACCCGGCCGGTGTCGTTCCACCCCTTGGGCACGAAATCGGCGGGGATGCCGTTATTGTAGCTCTGCTTGGTCAGGCCGACATTGCCCGATGCGCCGAGCGTCGGCAGCCGCGCCGCCCCGGCCTGCCGCGCATAGCCATCGGCCTGCGCGATGCGCGCGGTGGCGGCGGCAAGGTCGGGCGACCCGGCCAAGCCTTCCGCGATCAGCGCATCAAGCTGGGCATCGCCATAACCCTGCCACCAGTTCTGCGCCGGCCACGCGCTCGCGCCCGACGTGGCAAAGCTGCGGCCGGCGGCGAAACTGTCGGGCGTGCGCGGCACCGGCGCCTCGGCCAGACGCGGCACGCTGGCACAGGCGGACAGGAACAACACCGCAAGCGGCGCCGCGCGGCGGGCTTGCCGAAGACTCGGGCGTATCATGGCGAAAACCGTACTAGTGGGTACGCTTCGTTCCATGATCCTGCCGCTTGCGCCTGTCAACGATTATCTGTACCCGTCAGTACAGTTTATGACCGACACCGAAGAACCCGCGCTCGGCAAGCGCGAAGCCCGCAAACAGGATCGCCGCGACGCGATCGTCGCCGCTGCGCGTCGCTCGTTCCTCGAAGAGGGCTATGCCGCGACGTCGATGTCGGGCCTGCTCAAGACGCTGGGCGGGTCGAAGGCGACCTTGTGGAGCTATTTCCGCTCGAAGGAGGAACTGTTCGCCGCCGTCATCGCCGACGTCACCGCCGCCTTCCGCCAACAGGTCACCAGCGAATTGCTGACGCCGGGCGAGATGGAGGCGACGCTCGTCAATTTCTGCCGCGTATTCATGAACAAGACCGCGCATCCCGATGCGGTGGCGGCATGGCGGCTCGTCGTCGGCGAAAGCGGCCGCTTTCCCGAAATCGGCCGGATCTTTTACCAGGAGGCGGCGGGCCATATCGAACGCGCCCTGTCCGGCTATATCGCGCAGCAGATCGACGCCGGGCGGCTGCGCAATGAGGGCGCGGTCGACATGGCGCGGACGCTGACCGGGATGGCCGCGGTCCATCATAATCGCCGGCTATGGGGCATCGAAACCGCCGACAGCGACATGATCGACGCGCATGCACGGCGGTTCGTCGGCTATTTCCTGCGGCTGTTCGCGGTGCCCTGACCCACCCAAGCGGATCACATCCCGGTCAGCATCCACAGCCCCATCGCGATCATGCCCAGATTCTCGGTCAGCGACACGAAGCCCAACGGCACGTTCGACGACCCGCCGACACAGGCGCATTTCAGTTCGCGCCGGTCGATATAGACCGCCTTGAACACCGACACCGCCCCGATCGTCCCGATGAACAGCGCGACCGCGGCGGACAGCCCGGTCAGCACGCCGGCCACCATCAGCACGCCCGCCAGTCCCTCGGCAAAGGGATAGACATAGCCATAGCGCACCCAGCGCCGCGCCAGCAGGTCGTAGTTGAGGAACATGGTCGAGAATTTCTCGATGTCCTGCAGCTTCAGCAGCGCCAGTATCGCCATGCTGAACCCGCCGAACCATTGGAGCGCGTGCAGCGTGAAGGGCGATCCGAAGGCTGCATGACTGGCCGCCATCGCCAGCAGCGCGGTCATCGCGAACAGGGCGGCGACCGGGCGGTAGCTGGTCGCGCCGGGTTCGGCGACGCGCAGGCCAAGATGACGGCGCAGATCGTCGTAGCCGCCGATGCGCGTGCCACTGATGAAGACCTGCGGGGTCGTCTTCACGCCATGCGCCGCCTTGAACGCGTCCGTCGCCTCGCGCGTTGTCAGCGGGCGGTCCTCGACCGCGAACCCCTTGCGGCGGAGCAGGTCGAGCGCCTTCAGGCCATAGGGACAGGTGTGGCCGGGCAGGACCATGCGGTGAAGGACGGCGGTGGGACGGTCGGACACGGGTGCGCTCCTGGCATTCGCAACGTGCACCCTATATGGGGTCTGGACCATGGTCCGGAGTCAAGGCCCGATGACACAAACCATTGCGCAGCTGGCAAAGGCAGGCGGCGTCGGCGTGGATACGGTGCGCTACTATCAGCGACGCGGGCTACTGGCCGTGCCCGAACGCCCGCACGGCAACGGCTTTCGCCACTACGGTGAGGACGATCTGCACCGGCTGCGGTTCATCCGGCAGGCGCAGGCGGCCGGGTTCACGCTCGAGGAGATCGGCGAGTTGCTGGCGCTCGACGCCACCGACGACCGTGCCCGCGCCCGCGACCTCGCCCGGCGGCGCATCGCCGAACTCGATGCGCAGATCGAGCGAATGCAGGCGGCACGGCAGGCGCTTGCGAAGCTGGCCGATCAATGCGGCGCCGGTAGCGACGGCCCCTGCCCGATCATCACCGCATTCGAACGCTGACCTAAAGCGCTTCGAAATCAATCACTTGGTGTCGATCGAGCGTCGCGCTCGCGGGCGGCAGCGGATATTTGAGGCCAGTGGCACAGTTGAACAGCACCACCTCCTCGTCCGCATCAACCTCCCCATCCCGCAGTGCTTGGCGGTAGGCGGCCAGCGTCGCCCCGCCTTCGGGACACAGCAGCAGGCCGTCGCGGCGCGCACAGTCGTCCACCGCCTTCAGGATCGCCGGGTCGCCGACCGCCAGCGCCTTGCCGCCGCTTTCGCGCACCGCGCGCAGGATCAGGAAGTCGCCGACCGCACGCGGCACGCGGATGCCGGCGGCGACGGTATGCGCGTCCTCCCAGCGTTCGGCATGCTCCTCCCCTGCCTCGAACGCGCGGACGATCGGCGCGCAGCCCGATGCCTGCACCGCATACATGCGCGGCCGCTTCGACCCGATCCAGCCGAGCGCCTCCAGTTCGTCGAACGCCTTCCACATGCCGATCAGCCCGGTACCGCCGCCGGTCGGGTAGAAGATCGCATCGGGCAGCCGCCAGCCGAGCTGCGCCGCCAGTTCGAGGCCCATCGTCTTCTTGCCCTCGATCCGGTACGGCTCCTTCAGCGTCGAGAAATCGAACCAGCGTCCTTCCGCCGCGCCCTTGGCGACGATCGCGCCGCAATCGTCGATCAGGCCGTTGACCCGCCACACCCGGCTGCCCTGTGCCGCGATCTCGCGGACATTCACCTCGGGTGTATCCTCGGGACAGAAGACGATCGTCTCGATTCCACAGCGGGCGGCATAGGCGGCCAGCGCCGCACCGGCATTGCCGTTGGTCGGCATGGCGATGCGGCGCACGCCCAGTTCCTTGGCCATCGCCACCGCCATTACCAGCCCGCGCGCCTTGAAACTGCCGGTCGGCAGGCGACCTTCGTCCTTCACGAGCACCCGCTCGCCGCCCGATTTCGGCACGGGGATCAACGGCGTCTCGATCTCGCCTAGGCTGACAATATTCTCGGCTCGGCGCACCGGCAGCAGTTCGCGCCAGCGCCACAGATCGGTATCGCGCGCCGACAGCGTGTCGCGCGACAGTGCCTCGCCGACCGCCGACAGGTCGTAGCGGACCAGCAGCGGCCGACCGACCTTCGACAGATTATGCAGCGTGTCGGCGGGATAATGCTCGCCCGTCATCGAACATTCGAGATGGGTGACGAAGGTCGGGCGATCGGCGGTCAGATAGTCGTCCATGACCAACCTTGTAGCGCCACCGACGCCCCGGTCCAGCGCCCGCTCAGATCGGCTCCGCCAGCGCCTCCACCAGCCAGTCCGGCCGCAACGCTGCGCCCAGATCGTCGATCCGACGATGCTCGACCGCCAGCCCCAGATCGGGATAGACGATGCGCGTGCGCGGCCCCGCGACGTCAGTGGGCACCACCACCAGCCGGCGGTTGACCGTCGAGCGATAGTTCATCCGCGCGGTATTCTCCTGGCCCACATAGCAGCCCTTGGTGAAGCTGACCCCGTGCAGTTCGCGCGCATTACATTCCATCCACAAGGTCTGCCCGTCGCCCAGTTCGGCGCGTCCCTCGGTCACGCCGTGCCGCAGCCGGTGTTCCAACCATCCGCTCGCCGCGTCGCCCGCCGGAGCCAGCCAGCGCCGCCCCAGCGCCGCCAGCCGGGGATCGGGAACACCCTCGCCGCCCTCCGCCGCCCAATGGACGCCGAGGTCGGTCCGCTCGATCGTCACCGCACGGCGCAGGCGATAGAGCGTCAGCCGCTTGGCCAGCGCATCGGCGACCTCGCCTTCGCAATCGATCAATATGTCGTCGCCATCGGCCCACAGGAGGAAGTCGAACAGCGCCTTGCCCTGCGCGCTCAGCAGCGCCGCCCATTGCGGCGTCTCCGGCGTCACCGCGCCCATATCCTGCGTCACCAGTCCTTGCAGAAACGGCCGCGCCTCCGCCCCGCCGATGTGCAGCACCGCCCGATCGGACAGCCAGGTACCGGGGCGGGTTTCGGGGGTGTTCATGGTCATGGCCAACAGGTAGGACGGCCTACCCCCCGGCTACAAGAGGCGGCAATGGCGACCTTCGATACCAAGCTCACCGGTGGCACCGTCCACCTTCCCTCCGGCCCGGCACAGGTCGATATCGGCATCGTCGACGGACGCATCGCCGGCATTGGCGTGACCGGCGATGCGGGCGAGACGATCGACTGTACCGGCCTCGACATCCTGCCCGGCGTCATCGACACGCAGGTCCATTTCCGCGAGCCCGGGCTGGAGCATAAGGAAGACCTCGCCACAGGATCGATCGCGGCGGTGATGGGCGGCGTGACCGCGGTGTTCGAAATGCCGAACACCAAGCCCGCGACCGATACCGAGGACGCGATCGCCGACAAGCTCGCGCGCGCCAAGGGCCGCATGTATTGCGACCATGCCTTTTACGTCGGCGCGACCGCGCGCAACGCCAACCATCTGGCCGAACTGGAGCGCCTGCCCGGCACGGCGGGGGTCAAGATCTTCATGGGGTCGTCGACCGGCGACCTGCTGGTGTCGGAGGATGCCGACCTGCTGCGCGTGCTCCGCTCCGGGCAGCGCCGCGTGGCGATCCATGCCGAGGACGAGATACGGATGATCGCGCGCGAGGGCGAACGGGTAAGCGGCGATCCGGCCTCGCACCCCGTCTGGCGCGACGACGAGAGCGCGATGCTGGCCACCCGCCGCATCCTGCGCCTCGCGCGCGAGGCGGGCCGCCGGGTCCATGTCCTGCACGTGACCACGCCGGCCGAACTGGAAGTGCTGGGCGCCAACAAGGACATCGCCTCGTGCGAGGTCACGCCGCAGCATCTGACGCTGGCGGGCGAGGACGCCTATCCGCGCCTCGGCACCTATGCGCAGATGAACCCGCCGATCCGCTCCGGCGCGCATCGCAACGGGCTGTGGTACTGGCTGAACCAGGGTGTGCCCGACGTGATCGGGTCCGACCACGCGCCGCACACGATCGAGGAAAAGGCCAAGACCTATCCCGCCACCCCCAGCGGCATGCCCGGCGTGCAGACGCTGCTCCCGTTGCTGCTGAACCACGTCGCCGAAGGGCGATTGACGCTTCAGCGGCTGATCGACCTGACCAGCGCCGGCGCGCAACGCATCTTCGGCCTAGCCGGCAAGGGGCGGATCGCGTTCGGCTATGACGCCGACTTCACCGTCGTCGATCTGAAGCGCCGCTGGACGATCGAGGAAAGCTGGCTCGCCTCGCGCGCGGGCTGGTCGCCGTTCACCGGCGATACGCTGACCGGACGCCCGGTGGGTACGATCGTGCGGGGCCGGACCGCGATGTGGGAAGCCGAGCTGGTCGGCAAGGCGCAGGGTGCGCCGGTGCGGTTCGAATCGACTTCGTTCCAGGGGGGGTGAAGGGGATCAGGACGATACACCACCATCGTTACCCCGGGCTTGACCCGGGGTCCCGCTTCTTCCTTCTATCGCGAACCGATCACGCCAGCGCCGCGGGCAAAGCCCGCGGCGTCGATCGGCTTGCAGCCGCCGGCCGGGCTGGGGCGTGTCCCGCAGGAGCGGGCCGCCCTGCGCCAGCGCCGCGGGCAAAGCCCGCGTCGTCGGTCGGCTTGCAGCCGCCGGCCGGGCTTGCGGGAGTCGGCAGGAGCCGGCCCCGCTTCGCCTTAAAACGGCAGCCACCTCTGCTTTTCACTGAACCGCATATAGCCGACATTGGCGCCCAGCCGCCAACCGACACCCAGGCGAACCGGGATCAGCACCACATCGCCCCGCCGCAGATAGCTCGCCGAAAAACCACCGACGAAATAGGCCCGCCCCTCGGCCGCCGGGAAGCGCTTGTACAGCTCCTGCGAGTCATACAGGTTGTAGACCAGAACGAAGACCTTGGTCGCATCGCCGCCCACGTCGAAACCGACCGACGGCCCAGTCCAATAGACCGGCCGTTGCCCCTCGACCTTGTGGTTCATCACCCCCGAGCCATAGCGCAGCCCGACGACGAACGCACCCGCCGCCTCGCGCCCAGCGATATAGGCATTGGGCTTGCCCTGGTCCTTCAGGATGTTTTCGATGATGCCCGCCAGCCCCTCGGCCCCGCGCCCGAACACGCCCTCGGCGGCACCGATCAGGTCCTCGCGTTCGAACGTGTCGTTGGCCGCCGATGTCGCGGTCGTGCTCGGCGACTGCTGCACCGGCGGCGGCGTTTGCTGCACCGGCGGGACCGGCTCGGACTGATAGGCCGGCGGCACGGTCGATCGCGGAGTGGGCGCCGGCGCCTGCTGCGGGGCCAGATCGCCATCGATCGCGTCATTGGGATCGACGGTCCGCACCTGCGCCTGGGCCGGCACCGCCAGCACCAGCAGCGGCGCCATCCATCCGATCAACCGTTTCATCACCTGTTCCCCGCAAACCTGCCCATCGCGCACACGATAGGCGCCAAGCAGCTGTCCCTGCAATGAACGCGCGGCCGGTCGGCGTCGAATTACGATCAACGTAGGGTGTTGATCCCCGCCCATTCCCCGTTATAGGCCCCCTCTCCAAGCCGTACTGCGCGCTTGGGAGACGTGGGTGAGTGGCTGAAACCAGCGGTTTGCTAAACCGCCGTAGGGGGATTACTCCTACCGAGGGTTCGAATCCCTCCGTCTCCGCCATTATCTTTTGACATCATTGGATAATCTGGCGGTTTCGGGCGCGATGCCCACTTTGCCGCCCACTTTCGACAATTGATCGACCGATGCGCGCGCCCATAGTTCACGCGCCCAATCGCCATCGCTCCAGCTGAGTCAGCACATCGGCGGCGATCTGCTCGGCGGTGAAGCCGGTGAGGTCGCGATACCGCGCATTTCCGTTCGTCTCCGCCGCCAGGAACCACGCCTTGCTGCGCCGCTCCTCCGACGCCTCCAGCGCGGTATAGGCGGCGAGCGGCCGGGAGCGGGGCGTCAGCCGATAGGTGAAGGCGCGCTCGCTCTGCGCGCCGAGGATCAGCGTGCGCTGATCGTCCTGCACCTCGATAGTGGAATCGGCCCACCCCTCCTTCTGCAAGGCCTCGTGAACCGATCGCAGCGCGGCGTCGCCGTTCCCGGCCAGCTGCCGCACTATCTCGCCGCGCCGCGCCGGGACCAGCAGGCGCTTGAGCCGTTCGGCCATCGGCGCTTCGTCGGGCAGCGCCACGCCGGCGAGGTCGGCATTGGTCTGTCGCACCAACCCGACCGCCAGCAGCAGCATGATGAAGCAGAAGGGCAGCGCGGCAAGCAGCGTCGCGGCCTGCAACGCGCCCAGCCCGCCCATCACCAACAGCAACGCTGCCGTGACGCCCAGCAGGACGCACCAATAGATGCGCTGCCAGCGCGGCGTATCCTCCCGCCCGCCCGATGCCAGCGTATCGATCACCAGCGCACCCGAATCGGCCGAGGTGACGAAGAAGATGCCGACCAATGCGATGGCGAGGGTCGCGGTGACGCTGGCGCCGGGGAGATATTCGAGGAACTTGAACAGCGCCGTCGACAGATCGGCCTGCACCGCCTGGGCGATCCCGCCGGCGGCCGTCCCGAGATCGAGCGAGATCGCGGTGTTGCCGAACACCGTCATCCACAGGAAGGTGAAGGCGGTCGGCACGAACAGCACGCCGATCACGAATTCGCGGATCGTCCGCCCGCGCGAGATGCGCGCGATGAACATGCCGACGAACGGCGACCATGCGATCCACCACGCCCAGTAGAACAGCGTCCAGTCCGCCATCCACGCCCGCGGTTCATAGGCATAGAGCGTGAAGGTCCGCAGGACGAAATGGTCGAGATACAGCCCGAAATTCTGCACCAGCGCACGCAGCAGGAACAGCGTCGGACCCAGCGCCAGCACGAACAACATCAGCAGGACGGCCATCGCCAGATTAAGCTCGGACAATCGGCGTATCCCGCGATCCGCCCCGCTCAGCACCGACAGCGTCGCCGCCCCCATCACGATGACGATGACCGCGATCTTGGTAACGGTGCTGTCGGGCACGGCATATTCATAGGCCAGCCCGGCGGTCATCTGCGACACGCCGAACCCCAGCGAGGTCGAAACCCCGAACACCGTGCCGCACACCGCGAAAATATCGATCGCATCGCCCAGCGGACCGTTGATGCGCTTGCCCAGCAGCGGCGACAGGCCGGACCGCAATGTCAGCGGCAGATCCTTGCGATAGGTGAAATAGGCAAGGCTGAGGCCGACCAGCGCATAGATGGCCCAGGCATGGACCCCATAATGGTGGAAGGTGATCGCCATCGCCTCGCGCGCGGCGGTGATCGTACCGCTTTCCGCTTCGGGCGGCGAGATATAATGCTGGATCGGCTCGGCGACCGCAAAGTACATCAGCCCGATGCCCATGCCGGCTGCGAACAGCATCGCCAGCCACGATACATAGGGAAAGTCCGGTTCGGAATCGTCGGGACCGAGTTTCAGCCTGCCCGCCGGTCCGAAGCCCAGCGACAGCACCACCACCAGAAACACCGCGACCGACGCGATGTAGAACCAGCCAAAGGTATCGATCGCCCAGGCCTGCGCCGCCTTGAACGCCTGATCGGCGCTGCCGGGCATGGCCAGCGTCGTGATCAGCAGGGCGGCAATGATGGCGGACGCGCCCCAGAAGACGCGCGGATTGATATGACTGGCAGACATACCCCCGCCTAACCCATATCAGCCGCGCTGACGACCTTCGTCGGATCGGGGGAAGGGGTTGCGATCAGCCGGGTTTCGCCACCGGCGGCATGGCAAAGGCCTGCACCAGCCCGCGATACAGCGTCTCGCGACACCCGGCGGCTGGCGAAACGCCCAAGGAAGGCGGCCGCGAACATCGACAGCATCAGGCCGCGGCTCGCCGTCGTCTCGGACAGGATGAGGACCGCGGTCAGCGGCGCACGGACCACACCGACGATATAGGCGCCCATACGCAAGATCACGACGGCGCTTGCGCTGAATGCGCACTCCGATGGGATCGGCACTCCCAACCCGATCGACGAACAGGCGGTGATGCTGCCCGAGATCCGTTCGGTCGTTGACCATCTGGTGGGGGCGACGGACCGGGGCCTACACGATCCTTACGTTGGCGATCGGAATGCACGGCACGGAGCCGCTATCTCCCGAGCCGGGCGCACTCCCGCCAACACCCGGCCCGACAACAGCAACCACCTCGCTGCATCGACAACCCGGACACCCGGACAAACGAAAAGGGAGGCCGGTTGCCCGACCTCCCTTCCGAAATTCGACTTCCGAAGAAGTGGAATTACATGCCCGCGCCCGGACCGTAGGTGATTTCCACGCGACGGTTCTGCAGTTCGCGCACACCGTCGGCGGTTTCGACGCGCGGACGGCCTTCACCGAACGCTTCGGTCGAGATCACGCCACCCGAGATGCCACGGCCTTCCATGTACGCACGGACCGAGTCAGCACGACGCTGCGACAGACCGACGTTGTACGAAGCCGAACCCGAGCGGTCGGCGTGGCCGGCCAGCATGACCTGCGCGTTGCCGCACGACTGGTAGTTCGAGATGGCGTTGTCGAGGATGCCAGCCGCTTCCGGCGTGATGTCCGACTTATCCCATTCGAAGAACACGATGTACGGTCCCGGCGTGCAGACGACCGGCGGCGGCGGCGGCGTTTCGACCGGCGGCGGCGGCGGCGGCGGCGTTTCGACCGGCGGCGGCGGCGGCGGCGGCGGGGTCGGCGCGCCGAAGTTGAAGGTCAGGCCACCCAGCAGGCTGTGCGACCGGAAACGACCGTCATAGCCGACGCCACGGACGTTCACGAGGCGGACGTCATCGGCGTTGAAGAAGCGATACTTCAGCGACACGTCGACATTTTCGCTCAGCGGCGCGCGGATGCCCGCCAGAGCCTGCCATGCGAACACGGTGTCCGAATCGTCGAGCGCAGCGAAGTTGTTCACGACGCGATAGTCGTGCGCCTTCACGCGAGCGACACCGGCACCACCGCCGACGAAGCCGCTGATCGCGTCGTCGTCACCGAAGTCGAGCAGGGCATTCGCCATGAACGACAGCGCCGAGGTACGGCCACCGCCGCTGTAGGTGCCTGCACCGACCGCCGTGGTCGGGCCGGTCGCGATCGAACCGGTCGTGCGCAGTTCGTCGACGGTTGCGCTCTTGTACGCAACTTCGGCTTCAACGCGCAGCGCGCCGAAGTCGTAACCGACGGTGCCACCGACGTCGTAGCCATAGTTGCTGTCGACGGTGGTGACGCCACCGGCCGGCGTGGTCAGATCATAGTCGATGTCTTCGACGATCATCGCGCCGCCTTCCACACCCACATACCACGCGTTGTCGCGGGCGAGGGCGGGAGTTGCGAGCGCAGTGGTCGCGAGCGCCAAAGTGACGGCAAGCTTCCGCATTCTAGTCCCCTTTCACAGTTGTCCTACGGACAGCGCAAACCAAGTACCGAAGCGATAGTTTCCACGCAAGCGCACAAATTCTGCGCTGTTGCAGGAAAGACACGCTTTTCAGCCCGCGATCAGCCCGTGCGCACGCAGCGCCGCCAGGATCGCCGTTACCGCCGTCCGTGCCTCTTCGTCGCGGGCCGTACCGCCCTGCGGGGCCGCGATCGCCGGTTGCTGCGCTCCCACGACCGGGTTTCCGGCGATCACGATCCGGCGGGCGGACACTTCGCCGAGCCGCCACGCACCCCCGCGGAACTCCACGGTCGTTTCGCCACCGGTCCACCAGAATCGCATACCCTCGCGCGGCGACACGAAGCGCCAGCCGCCTTCGGTCATGCCGGCGATCCGTCCCGCCTGCCCGGCCCACTCGCCGCTCGGCGCAGCGCCCGTGATCCAGCATTGGCCGGGCGCCGCGGCCACCGGCGGCGCGTCCTGCGCCACCCCGGCGACGCATCCGTGCAACAGCAGGTCGACCAGCATAAGCGCCTCGTTATGCGCCATTTCCTTGTGCGCCTGCGCAACGTGAAGCAGCGGCAGGCCAAGACGATGGGTCAGCTCGTTCATCGCGACATCTCCGGGGAATAGGACAGGGTGGCCGGCGGCGACAGGCCGTTCGTGCCGATCTGGCGCAGCTCGATCGTCACCCGGCCGACGATGTCGACCGGACGCCATTGCGTCTCCGTCAGTTCGATCGACCGGGCGGTTCCGGCGGCATCGGTCACGGTCAACAGATACGCCTCGCGCTCCTCGACCAGCGGCTGGTCGACCCCGTCGCGCCACGGGGCGAACTGTCGCGCCCGGCGGCTCCAGCGCAGAAGCGGGCCGTCGCGACTGGCCATGATCGACAGGTGAACCGGGGCCGGCGGCACCAGCCATCGCCCGGTCGGAACCATCGTCGCGTTCGCCACGTCGCCGTCCACAATGCCGGCCGCCATCATTGCGATCGGAACGCCGGTCATCGCGCCATCGACCGGACGCAGCGTGGCAGGATCGAGCAGCACGAAGCCTTCGCCCGGGCGATGGGTCGCCATCGCCGATGCGGTGCCCCGCACGCCCCGCCACAGGCGCAACAGCCGCCAGCGGCAGGGACCGGTCCGTACCGCCGACCCGAATTGCACGATCTCCTCACCGACCAGCGCGGCATTGCCGCCACGATCCATCGCCGCCGCATCGATACTCTCCAGCGTCATCGCATCGTGCAGCAACGTGACCTCGATCGCCGAGGCCCGATCCTCGACCAGCGATGTCGCCGCCGCCGGTGGCACCGTCACCGACCCGATCACCCCGCCGGCGGCAGTACTGCCGATCTCGCGCCAGCCGGTCGCATCGCCGCCGATCGACAGCATCGCCTGCCGCCAGCCCGCCGTTGTGCCGGCGGCGACGGCATGGACTACCGGGACAGCCCCCGCATCTTCGCCGGGCAGTTCGACCAGCCGGATCACGGTCCGTCCCGCCGGCACGTCCGCCGCCAGCTGCGGCACCCCGGTCGCCGGCCGCGCGGCATGGCCGGCACCCGCGATCCGCACCAGTTCCAGCGTGATCCGCATCGCCTCGATCCGCGTCCGCCGCACCCGCCACAGGCCCGGTACGTCCGACAGCGTCACCCGCTCGCCCGGCGCCACATCGATCGACCGCCAGTCGAGCGCGACCGTCCGGACATCGCCCAGTGCCGTCTCCCGCGCCGCCACATCGCCGGCGATCCGCGCCGCCGTCGCCGCATCCAGCGCGGCGGGCAGTTCGATCCGGACCACCCGTGCCGTGCCGCCAAGGCGCAAAATCTGCTGCACCCCCGCCTGATAATCGCGTGCGATATCGTGATAGGCGATGACGATATCGGCCGGCGCAATCGGCGGACGACGCCACGTCGGCGCATCGGTCGGCAGCGGCGCATCGCGCAATGCCCGCGCCGGCCCCGCCCCGATCCGCAGCGCCGTGCCGTCGTCCGCGGCGGCATACCACCCGCCCAGCGGCTCGACGATCGCCTCGATCGCGTCACGCACCTGCGCGCCACTGGCCGCATAGCCGGCGAACAGCGGACCCGCATCCTCGGCACGGATCGCGCCCCCGCCCAGCGCCTCGACGATCGTCCCGACCGCCACCGGCCCGGCATCCGCCTCCACCTCGAAGGTCAGCGACGGGATGCGGTTGCCGAAATCGGCGAGCGCCAGATCCTCGAACACCGCATAGGCGATGCCGCGATAGGCCGGCGCGTCGGCGATCCCGACCCGGCTCGCGATCAGCGGATCGGGCATCTGCGCCTCGTCGCCCGGATACCAGCGAAAGCCGCCGGTGCGCGTCTTCCAGTCGCCTGCCGCCCCGCGCAGCAACTTCCCCTCGGCCCAGATGCGGCGAATGCCCCGGATCGGCCGCCCCGACAGCGCGACCGCGAACGAAGCGCTATAGCTAAACTGCATCGTCCGCCCCGCGCCCTTGCCGCTGGTCGACGCCGCCTCGCGCAGGTCGGTCGCCCAGATCACCGTCCCCGCCACCCGCATCGTGCCGAACAGCTTGGGGATCTGCGCGCCATTGCTCGACAGCTGCACCTGCAATTCGCGCAGCCTCGGCCCCTGCCGCGCCTGTCCGCCGAAGATCGCGCCGTCCACCGCCCCGCCCGCCACACGCCCCAGCGCCGCCCCGACCGGCCCCGCCACTGCGCCGCCCAGCGTCGTCAGCACCATCGTCGCCATGTTCGTCCTCCCGTTTGCGCCAGATGCTCAGGACCGGCCACGGCGGCGGCCCCGGCCGTTCGACCACCGCCCGCGCCACCGCATCGGCGTGGATCACGCCGTCGCCACTCGCGATCGCCAGATGCAGCTGCCCCGGCCCGCTTTCGATCAGCAGCACATCGCCCGCCACCGCCTGCTCGACCTGCCGGAACCCCTGCCCCAGCCCGGCCACCACCCGCGCCACATCGCTACAGCGCGGCGGACAATCGTCCGGCACCGCGACGCAGTGCGCCCAGCCGACCAGCCCGACACAGTCGAATCCGTCGTCCGGCGTCCGCCCCTGCCGGCGGAACCGACACCCGATGACGCTGCGTGCCCGCCCGACCGCGCTCATGCGCCGGGATAGCGGGTCAGCAGGTCGATGCCGGGCAGATGCGGCTCGCCCCGAAAATTCGCGACATTGCCGAACCGGTCGCGACAGGTCGCCAGCGTCCCGTCGCACCCCTCGCTCAGCTCGACGAATGCCCCCGTCCCCTCGAAGCCCGGCACCGCCTCCAGCGTCACGCTCTCCGCATCCGCCGCGACGACGAACGCCGACAGCCCGCCATTCGCCCCGCCGATCCACCGCAGCCGCCCGCGCGCAAACCCCGCCCCCGCCGCCAGCACCAGCCGCTCGCCCTCCTGCGCGACGACCCGCACGACCTTCCGCCGCCCGCGCATCGCCACCCGGCACCTGCGGTCGCCCAGCGTCGCGCGGCATCCGGGCGAGGTCGCCTCGACCACCGGCGCCTCCAGCCGCACCTCGCCGCCCAGCACTTCGGCAGCAAAGCTCCCCCGCCCCGCCTCGACCGCGCCGATCCGGCCGCTCGCGACCGGCACCGCCGCCCCCGGCCGTTCCCAGTCGATCGCGAACACCGCCACCCGCGCCCCGTCATAGCGCCCGGCCAGCAGGTCGCTTTCCCGGATCGCGGCATGGCTCAGCGCCCCCTCGACGCTCATCGCCGGCGCGTCGAGCGTATCGTCGCGCACGATCGCCGACGGAGTCATCCCCGGCGCCGCGCGATAGGTCAGCCCGTCCACCACCAGGTCGCGGTCATGCGCGGTCAGCCCGAACGTCACCCCGTCGCGCCGCTCGATCCGCCAGCACAGCGTCAGCGTCGTGACCGCGCTCATGCCTCGCGCACCTCGATCAGCGGCACGCTGGCCGCGACACCTGCGCCATGGGTCGCCCGCGCCACCTGCAACCGGTCTTCGGCAAAGCGCACCGGCACGTCGAACACGAACCCCGCCGTCACCGCCACGCCCTTGCCCGGCGCGACGTCGAGCAGCACGACACCGCCCGCGCCGACCGAAAAGCCCTGCGTCTCGACCCCGCCCACGCCGACCCGCACGCTGCCCGCCACCGGCCGGGTGATCCGCCGCACCATCTGCCCGTACCGCTTCACCAGCGCGAACCGCGTCGTCGCGCCATCGCCGATCCCGATCACCACATCGCCAAATCCCGGCACCGCGGCCGTCGAATGATCGAACGGGTCCTGCAACCGGA
Organism: Sphingomonas hankookensis; assembly: GCF_028551275.1. NCBI lineage: Bacteria > Pseudomonadati > Pseudomonadota > Alphaproteobacteria > Sphingomonadales > Sphingomonadaceae > Sphingomonas > Sphingomonas hankookensis. Next base: position 754,581 of record NZ_CP117025.1, on the reverse strand, counting down.
ACGCCCGCGCCGGCCCCAGCCTGGCGCGAAAGAAATCGAGCAGCAGCGCCACATCCGCCTGCGACCGCACGCCGGGTCCGACATCATAGCGGGTGCGCGGTTCCGCCCAGTCGACATTGCGCGCCTCGTGCCCGCCCGCCGCCACCGCGATCGCGGTCGACGTCTCCGGCATCACCTCGGCCTCCGCGCCCAGCGCCAGCGGAAAGCGCACGTCATCGAACGCCTCCATCGCCCCCTCCTCCTGAAAATAGATGAACCCGTCGCGCAGCACCTGCGGCAGCGCCCAGACGAACGTCTCCGCCACGCCCCTCGCCATCGCCACCTCCGCAGCCTCGGCAATCGAGCGCCACTGCGCCCGGTCCTCGCGCTTCAGCACGAAGCCCGAGAAATAATGCTGTTCGTGCGCCGGATAACCGAGCCTTACCCCCGCCGCCGCGACGCCCCGCGCCGTCGCCCCGACATTGCCGGTCGCCGCCCAGTCATAATCCTCCAGCTGCAACACATCGAACGCCGGCCTTGCCCAGCCGACCGGCAGGTTCGCCCGGCTGACCTCGGGGCTGTCGGCATTCAGGATCGTCGGCAGATAGGCGAGCAGCAACGCCTCCTCCGCCCCCGCGCTCCGCGCCGCCGCGACCAAGGCCGCCGTCGAGCTGGCCAGCAACGCCCCCGCCCGGTCGAGCAACCCCCGCTGCGCCGCGCTCAAACGCCCGCGCACATCGTCGATCACCGGCACGTCACCGCCCAGCGCGACCCGCGCGGCATCGTCGTACAGGCAGATGCGATGATCGGTGGTCACCCACCACCATGGCTCGCCGACCTGGAACCGCCCGCGCCCGCCCGCCGCCCGCGCGATCCCGACGAACGCCCGCGCCACCGCCTGCAGATACCCCATCGCGCCCGAATGCGCCGGCGACAGCAAGGTCGAGGGCGGCACCCATCCGGTCAGCGCAGGCGACCCGTCACTCGCCCGCTGTTTCCAGTCGCCCCAGCAATGCGCGTCGAACAATTCGTAGCTGAGCGACCAGATCGGATCGAACCCCAGCGCCCCCGCCCGCTCGGCAAAGTCGCGATGCCACGCGGCGCACGGCCCATTCAGCACGCCCCCGGCCAGCGACACGAACAGCCCGTCACCCGACCGTTCGAGCCGGAAATAATGGCTCATGCCCACATAGTGGACGAGGGCACCACGATACCCCAGCCGCAGCGCATTGTGCAGCAGCCGTTCGGGCGTCAGGTGATAGCTGTCGTCATAGCCGCTCGCGATCCGCAGGTCATGTTCGGGCAGCACCACATCGCCGACGCCCAGCACCGATCCCGGCCCCTCGCACCGGATCGCCGACATCTCCGCCCAGCCCTCCGCCGGCGCCGCCAGCAAGGCGCCACCCTCGGCATAGTCCGGCGGCACCAGCGACACGAACATCCGGTCGACATCGCCCGCCCAGACCGGCACGCCGTCCTCGGGCAGCCTGTACCCGCCGACGACGCTCGCAAAGTCGATCACGACCTCGGCATCCTCGGGCGTGCCGGTCGCGTAATTCCACAACCGCACATACCAGGCCCGCGCTACACCGCCCGCATCGCGCCCCTCGATGGTCAGCACCGGGCCATGCCGCGCATCCAGCGGCCGGATGCCGCCGGACCGCCAGCGGAACCGCAAGGTACAATCGCGATAATCGCGCACCGTGTCATAGCGCAGCAGCGGGTGGTCGTGGACATCCTCCGATGCCCAGATCAGCCCCGCCAGATCGTCCTGCCGGTAAAAGACGCAGTCGACCCGCAGCGCATCCGCGCCCGTCGTCACCACCGACGCCATCATCGGACGCGGAAAATCGACCGTCCAATAGGCAGGGTCGAACCGCGACAGCACCCCCGCCTCCTGCACCGTGCGCCGCTCCGCCAGCCAATATCCCATGGTTCACGCCTCCATCAGCGCGGCGCGCACCGCCCGCGCGACCTGCCGGCTCGACTGTTGCAGCGCGCGGGGCGCGTCGCCGCCGGCGGCGTTGACCGTGATCGCCACCCGCACCTCGCGCGCACCGCCGCCCTGTGCCGCGACCACCTGTCCGCTGCTGGTCGGCACGAACAATTCCGGCCCGCGCTCACCGACCCAATAGGGCCGCTGTGGACTGACCGGACCGCCGGTCGCCCGCCCCGGCGCCCCGCCGATCAACTGCCCCAGCAAAGCGATCAGCCCGCCACCGCCCCCGGCGTCACCGCCCCGACCACCGCCGCCGCCGCAATCTCGCCCAGCACCTTCAGCGCCGTATCGCGCAGATCGTCGAACCCCAGCTTGCCGCTGCGGATCGCGCGCGCCAGCGTCGTCTCGACCGCCCGCCCCGCCCGGTCGATCCCGCCCGCAAACGGCCCGTCGAGGCTCGCCTGCATCGTCGCCACATCCTGCGCGAACCCGGCGGTATCGGCGCGCACGCGCACGACCAGCCGTTCGATTTCCTCATCCATCGGGAAAACGCTCCTTCAATCGGTCGATCGTGATCCGGTCGCAGGGGTCGGGCGCATCGCCCTGCACCGCCTGCACCAGCGCCGCCAGCTCGGCGGGCGTCGCGGACCAGAAGGCGTCGGGCCCCCAGCCGAACGCCACACCGGCCAGCCCCGCCATCCGCCCCGCCCCCTCGGCGAAGCTCACCGCCCGCCCAAGATCTGCGCGATCAGGATTTTCAGCGCCGGGGTCGCCGCCGCCATCCCGCCCGCCGTCACCCCCTCGGCAAACGCCTCGCGCCCCATCGGCGCCGGATCGCGCAGGCAGTGCCACAGCAGCGCGACCAGCTCGGCCAGCGTCAGCCGCCCCGCCGCCGCCCGCTCGACCAGCGCGAACAGCGACCCGACCTCCGCCTCCGCCGCGACCAGCGCCGCGAAACTCGGTCGCAGCACCAACGTTTCGCCATGCACGCGGACACTCGCCTCACCCCGCACCGGATTGGCCGGCGCACTCATGCCGACACCACCGGGCCGGAGGATTCCAGCGCCAGCGTGTAGTTGCGCTCGCCATTATAATCGCCGGCATAATCCAGCCGCGTGACCAGGAACCGCCCGGTCATCGTCTCGCCGCTCTCGAAGCTCAGCCGATAGTCGTCGATCGTGCCCGACATCGCATTGCCGCGCAGCCGCACCTCCGCCGCCGATCCGGTGAACACTCCCGCACCGCTGACGCTGACAGAGCGAACCCCCGCCCCCGACAGCAATTCGCGCCACCCGCCCGAATCCTTGCTGGTGATCGCCACCGCCTCGCCATTGACGCTCAGCTGCGTGGTCCGAAGACCCGCGACCGTCGCATAGGCCACCGGCACCGCCCCGTTCCCGATCTTCAACAGGAACGCACTACCCTTCTCCGCCGCCATCGATGTTCTCCTGAAAAATATCCGTCACCGCGCACCGAACGTCACCCCAGCGAAGGCTGGGGTCTCCCGCCGCATCTCATGACGCCCACCGCACACACCCCTCCCGCACCCCGGCGAAGGCCGGGGCTCAGTCGGGAAGCGCTGCTGCAAGATCGAAATCGCCACCAAACTGGACCCCGGCCTCCGCCGGGGTACGTCCGGGGATGGAACGGGGCGCCCCGACCAACCCCGTATCCCTGCGCAGGCGGGGACCCAGACCCGGTTGCGATCGGCGGCCTAGTCATGACGACCGTATCCCCGCGCAGGCGGGGATCCAGAGCCCCGAACGCCACCGCCCGCAAAGCAACCCTGGACCCCCGCCTGCGCGGGGGTACGGAGATGGCGTTCCTCTTCGCCGGTCGCGCCGACCCTCGCCCCCGCCTACGCCGGGGTACGTCGTGTCCAGGCAAAGCGCGCCCCACCCGCCCCTTCGTCATTCCCGCGAAGGCGGGAATCCATTTGCTCAGCGGTTGCGCATCTTTCTTCGGCGTCGGCGGCAATGGATTCCCGCCTGCGCGGGAATGACCATTGGGCCGCCCCCGACCCCTCCAACATTCCCTCTCCCACCGGGAGAGGGAGGGAGCGGCGCAGCCGCGGAAGGGTGAGGGCGCCCCCTTCACCCCGCCAGCATCCGCACCCGAAACTCCAGCGCCCCGACCCAGCCGTCGCCCTCGCGCAGCACCCGGCTGCGCACGAACGACAGGCTCACCACCCGCCACCCCGCCAACCCGGCGGGTGCAGACAACACCGCCACCTCCGCCGCCGCCGCCAGGTCGCGCAACCGCACCGGCACCTCGCCGCCGTCGAACAGCTGCACGACCACCCGCCCCTCGCGCCCGGCGGCATCCTTGGTGCCCCAGTCGGTCAGCACCGGCGTATCGACGACGACATAGGGCCGGCTGCTACGCACCGGCGGCGCATCGAACACGCTCGCCATGGTCAGCACCGCCCGCAGCCGCGCGACCAGCATCGCCTGCAACAACGTCCCCGCGATCATCGCCCCCACCCCGCCACAGCCTGCAGCCGGGGATCGCTGACCGTCCGCCGCACAAGGCTCCGCCCCGACAGCACCACGCCATCGCCGACGACCTCCGCCGCGACCCCCGGCACCTCCTCCGCCGCCGCAGCCACCCGCTCACGCACCACCACCGCCCGCCGCTCGCCCAGCGCTTCCGCCCGCTCCAGCGCCCCGATCATCGCCGCACTCCCGCCAGCTGCATCCGCCGCCACGGCCGCCACAGCGCCCCCACCGCCGCCGGAGGTGCCGCCGCCGCCGTGCGCGCATCGAACAGATGCGCGACCAGCAGCACGATCCCCTGCGCGACCGGCGGCGGCACCGCGCTCCATTCCGCCGCCAGCCCCGCGACGAAGCGCACCGGCCCCGCCGCCGCCATCCGCACCCATCCGATGCCCGCCGCATCGATATCGATCGCCGTCACCGGCATGGCGGCAGTGATAGAGGTCACCGGCGCGACCGGCAGCGGTCGCCACTCGTTCGACGCCGCCATCATCGCCTCGTGCGGCCGGGCGATGATGGCGCTGCCGGTATAGGCTTCGGCCAGCGCCAGCGCGCTTTCCGCCAGCCGGTCGATTACCATATCCTCCGCGGTCCCGGTGATCCGCAGATGGTCGCGCGCCGCCACGCGCACCCCCGCCACCACCGCCGCCGGAAAGGGCGCTGCGCTCATGTGTTTCTCCTTGGGTTTGCCGCCTCACGGCGGATGCGGCACCGGCCCACTCCCCCACCCGGCCAGCCACAGCGTATTCTTGATGGGTGGCCGGGTGGGGGAGTGTCGGGTCGATCATGCCCCGGCATGATCTGAACAATGCGGGGCATTGTTCACCCGGCACTGGCCGGTGCCGCCGCAATCCAGCTGCGCTGGATTGCCAACAAAACGGGCGGGGTTTCCCCCGCCCCGCCAGATTACGCCGCGATCTTCAGCAGCTTGATCGCCTCTGAATTCATCACCGCCCCGCCGACGCGCTTGGTGGCGTAGAAATGGACGAACGGCTTGTTCGAATAGGGATCGCGCAGGATCTGCGTCTCGGCCCGCTCGGCGATCAGGTAGCCCGCCTTGAAATTGCCGAACGCGATCGGCAAGTTGCCCGCCGCAATGTCGGGCATGTCCTCCGCCTCGACCACCGGATAGCCCAGCAGCGTGTTCGCCTGCCCCTCGGCAAGACCCGGCGTCCACAGCAGCGCGCCGTCCGCCGTCTTGAACTTGCGGATGCGCGCCGCGGTCTGCGCGTTCATCACCCAGCACGCGCCCTGCCGGTACGCGCCGCGCAAGGCATGGACCAGGTCGATCAGCCGGTTCTCCGGATCGCTCCCGAAATCCGCCGCGGCACCGCTGGGCAGATGCTGCAGCGTCCCGAAGGCACGCACCGCATCGCCGGTCGTGGCGGTCGGATAGGTCAGGAACCCGCGCGGTCGCCCGGCCCCGCTGCCGTTGACGAACGCCTGCCCCTCGGCCCGGGCGAACTCGCCGGCGATCTCGCCCGCCAGCCACACCTCGACGTCGAACGCGGCATCGTCCAGCATCGCCTGGCTCGCCGCCGGATTGGCGTACAGCTCGCCCATCGGCGGGGCGATCTCGTTGAAGGTCGGCGTCGCCGTCTCCGGCCGCGCCCCGCCCTCGCTCGCCCAGCCCGAGGGCGTCGCCCCGCTCGTCACCAGCTTGCGATACCCCGCCGACCCGACGGTCACCACCTGCGCGATGGCGCGGATCGGGCTGGCGCTCTTCAGTGTCGCGCCGATCATCGCATCGATCTCGCGCGGCACCGCATAGCCGCCCGCCGCATCCGACGTCCCCGCCACCGCCTTCGTCTCGACGGTCATCCCGCTCCTCACGAACGCGCCGAAGCCGCCGCCCTGCACCTCGGCACTCAGCATCGGCCGGCTGCCGCCCGCCGCCACACCCGAAAAGCTCCCCGCCAGCGTCTCGATCGTCATACTCGTCGTCCCCATGAAAAAAGGGGCGCCGCGACCCGCGACACCCCCGTTGTGGAAAAGTTTGTGAAGCGCGCGACCCGTCACCCGTCCTCGACCGCATGGATGCGCGCCAGCACCTGCATCGGCTGCGCGACCACGCTCACCTCGATCAGCTCGGCGGCGGCGATCGTCCGCCACGCCCCCTGCCGCACCGACCGTGCCCGATAGCCGAACGACAGCCCGTCGACCGCCCCGGCCCGCACCAGCCGCGCCGCCTCTCCGCCATCGATACGAGCGATCACCCGCAGCCCGCGCGCATCCTCGCCCAGCCACTCGACGGTCCCGATCGGATCGCCCCGGTGCTGCCACAGCAAAGGCACCGCCCCCGCCGCCACCAGCGCCCCCGGCAACACCACATCCCCGCCCCGATCCGCCCGCCCGAAGATCGCGGCGTACCCGGCGAACCTCACCGCGCCCACTCAGGCCACCCGGTCTTGACCGCGATCCCGACCAGCAGCAGCGCGAACGCCATCCGCATCACCCACGCCACCGCCGCCCGCAGCGCCGAGCGCTTGGCATCGCGCCACGCCTTCAACAGCTCGCGCAGCTCCTGCACGTCGCCCGCCGCCGCCGCATCCGACAGCCCGATCCTGGCCATCGCCCGCGTCGCGCCCAGCTCGCCCGCCTCCTCCGCAATCGCGCGCAGCGTCTGCAGGTCGGCGCCATCGTCCGCCGCCTGCCCCATCAACTGCGCCAGCAGCCCCGTATCGCCCATGTCTTGTCTCCCGCTCATGCCCGCGCTAGCCCACGCCCGTGAGACCGCGCCTCCGCATCATCGCCGCCGCCTTCGCCGCGGCGCTCCTCGCCTTCCTGTTCGCGCTGCCGTTCCTCAAAGGGAAACGCTGCCTCGACGCCGGCGGCCGGTTCGACCGCACGACGTTGGTTTGCACGCTGCCCGAGCCGCCGCGCTGATCCCCCTCGCCGCGCACGTCACCCCAGCGCAGGCTGGGGTCTCTCGCGGCAAGCAGACCGAACCCCACCAGGAGATCCCAGCCTTCGCCGGGATGACGCCGGTGGCGAGAATCACATCCCCACCAACGCCCGCTTCTCGTCATCGCTGAGGAAATCCGCCCCCGCGACCCGCGTCCACAACTGGTCGCGCTCGTCGGAGAGCGCCGGAATCGCCTCGACCTCGATTTCCAGCGCCCCCGTCCCCAGCCAGCCATCGATCCCCTGCCCGATCGCGCCCAGCACCCGGTTGCCCAGCGGCACGATCGTCTGCCGCCACAGCGCCCGGTTCGCCTCGCGATAGTTCGCAAAGGTATTGTCCCCCGGCAGCCCCAGCAGCATCGGCGGCACCCCGAACGCCAGCGCGATCTCGCGCGCCGCCTGCGCCTTCAACCCTACGAAATCCATGTCCGCCGGGGTCAGGCTCATCGCCTGCCATTTGAGGCCGCCGTCGAGCAGCATCGGCCGCCCGGCATTGGCCGCGCCGGCAAAGGCATCGTCCATCTGCGCGCGCAGCCGTTCGAACTGCTCGCCCGACAGCACCCCGCCATCGCCCGGATCATGGACCAACGCGCCCGAAGGCCGCGCGGCATTGTCGAGCAGCGCCTTGTTCCACCGCGCCGCCTGGTTGTGGATCGCCACCGCCCCCGCCGCCACGCCCAGGCACCCAAGCCCATAATGATCGTCCAGCGGATGAAAGCCGCGCAGATGGACCAGCCCCGGCCGACCGCCCTCACCCTCGCCCAAGATCCGCAGCACCCGCTCGCCCACCCGGTAGCGATAGGCGACCGGCCACCCGGTCGCATCCGCCTCGACCGTCACCCGCTCGGGGCGCAGCGCATAGAGCTCGCCGATCCCGCCCGCGCCATCGTCGATGATCTGGACATAGGCATTGCCATGCAGCAGCAGCTGCGCCGCCACGCTCTCCAGCAAATCCTGCCCCGCCGACCGCGCCGCGACCAAAGCCACGGCCCGCGCGTCGCCCTTCACCGGCAGCGACGCCAGCCCTTCGGCGACGATCCGCACCGCGCGCTGTGCGATCGGATTGCCCAGATACGCCTCGCGCAGCTGCGCCTCATAGCCCTGCGCCCAATCCCCCGCCGCCGGCCCGCTGCCGTCGCGCCACAAGGTCGCGCCACCGCGCGCCAACACCGGACGCACGCCATCGCGCCCGGACCTGCGTCCGAACCATTTCATGTTCGTTCTCCTGTTGCCGGGCCGCGCCCGGTCGGTTTCGATGACGCGGCGACGTTGCCGCGAGCAATGGACGTACCCCCGCGAAGGCGGGGGCCCCGACGCAGGGCTCGCCACAAACCGCGAGTCGATGGCCGTACCCCCGCGAAGGCGGGGGTCCAGAGCCGCAAACGCCACCGCCCATAACCCTGGATCCCCGCCTTCGCGGGGATACGGCGAGAAACGAAGCGAACCACGCCCACCCGTCACCCCGGACTTGATCCGGGGTCCCGCTTCTTCTCCTTCGGTCGAGCCGGCGCGCTTGCGGCGCCCCCTTCTCGACTACGGTTCTCGACAGGCTCGAACCTGCGCTCGAAGCAAACGGGGAAGAATTCAGAAGGAAAGGGGGCAGACGGGAACGCCAAAGTGCAAGTACCCACCCTCCCCCACCCACCCCGTTCAGTTCGAGCAGCTTCGAGCCTGTCGAGAAGCGCCCGTCGAGAACCCCGTCCCCACGACCCCAACGCCACCCCAAAACTCACAAAACCCGAACCACAGCCTCCCCTTCCCCCCCAGCATCAGCTCGAACATCGCCCACACCAGCGCATCCGCCCGATCCGGCGACCGCCCCGGCCCCTCATACCCGCCGCCGGCCACCAGCCCGCACAGCTCGTCCTCCAACGCCGGAAACGCCCCCACATGAAACGCCCGCCTGCCTTCATATAGCGCCACCACCGGCTCGGCCCGCGCGGCCTTGCCCCGCGACGCATGGACCAGCCGCACCGGCAATCCGGCATCCGCCGCGCGCAGCACGCTGGCGACCATCGCCCCGCCCTGGTTCGATTCCGCCACCACCCGGTCTGCGCCATGCCGCGCCGCGCACGCCGCGACCGCCGATGCCCAGCCCTCGGGCGACAGGCCCGACACGCTCGCATCCTCCAGTACATAGGCGTATCCGTCCGCACCCTTGCCGACCGCGACGATCCCGCACGCATCGCCGCCGATCCCGGCCGGCGGATCGACGCCGATCACCACCCGCACCAAAGTCGGCACCGCGTCCACCCGCCGCTCCTCGATCATCGCGCGCGACCACAGCGCGTCCGCGACATCCTCGATCAGCTCGCCCTCCAGCTCCTGCCGCCCCAGCCGCGTGCCGGCATAGGCCCCCTCGATCTGCGCGAAGTAACTCTCCGCCAGATGCCGGTTGTCGCGCGACCGCCCGCCGGTGATCCGCACCCCCGGCATCCCCCGTATCCGCCTGAGCAGCGGGATCACGCGCGGCGTGGTCGTGACCAGCGTCTGCGGCCGCTCCCCGGCCCGCATCCCCATCATCAGATTGTCCCAGGTCGCATCGGCGTTGCGCCATTTCGCCAGCTCGTCGCACCACGCGATATGATGCTCCGGCCCGCGCAGCCCGTCGGGGCTTTCGGCGGCAAAGACATGCGCCTCCGCCCCCGATCCGAACTCCACGACGCCGCGCGAGGGACGATAGGTGACCGACCCGTAATGCCGCCCGATCGCCAGCACCCCCGCCGGCCCGCGCACCATGACGCTCTCGACATCGCGCCGGGTCGCCCCGACCAGTGCGATGCGCAAATCGCCCTGCTCCGCCGCCCGCGCGCACACCCATTCGGCCCCGGCGCGGGTCTTGCCGAACCCCCGCCCCGCCTGGATCAGCCACACCGTCCAGTCATTGTCCGCGATCGTCTGTCCGTCATGCGCCCACAGCCTGAAGCGCGTCGCCAGTTCGCTGCGCCGATGCGGCGTGACCTTCATCAGAAAGCGTTCGAGCTGTGCGTCGCTCAATTCGGTCATGGCCGCGACCAGCGGGTCGATGCCGCTCATACCCGGCGCTCCTGCTTGCCGCGCATCGCCTTGATCCGCGCGATCAGCATCGCGTCCGTCTCGGCCTGGGTCGCACGGGAACGCTGTTCGCGATGCCCGCTGCCGCCCTTCACGATCGAACGATGCCGGTCGAGCAGCTTGATCGCCTGTTCGATGCTGATCGCGCCGCAGACCACCGTGTCGGGATCGCCCACCGCCACCCCCTCCAGCGCGGCGATCGCTTTCGACACCAGCATCTCTTCCAGCCGGTCATATCCGGCCAGCAATGCCATGCGCCACTGCGCGGCAAATGCCGGATCGCGCCGCCGCAACGCATAGACGCTCGATTGAGACAGGCCGACGGCCTCCGTCGCGGCGCGCACATTGCAGGTCGCCGCGACATGATCGAGGAACCGCTCCCGCCGGCTCGGCGTCCATCCCTTGTCCGTGCGCTGCTGTTGTACCGGACGATTGGTCCCCGTCGTCAGAACCTGTTCCCTCGCCATGTCCCCACCCCCCAGACGCGGTTCGGGGCCGACGACGTTTCCGCCCGGCCCCGATCCCTACAATTCCCGATGTTCCTGTTTTGTGCCATATCAGCGTGACGATGTCAACAGGAATGTTCCCATTTGGTTCGTTTTCGCCGGGGCATGGCGGATCGTCGTCCGCACCCCCACATAAGACATATCGTTGGCAGATGGTCCGTAGGCGCCAGCGACCGGGAGACGCACGCGCTTCCGCTTACGCCGTCGGGAGCGTCGAATATGGACCTCAACGATCTTCTCCACCGTCATCAGGTGTCCCTGATGCGTGCCGCCCATGCCCATTCGGTTGAGGCGGCGCATGCCCATGGCGGCATGGCCCGCGGCTATGAACGCCGGATCGCGGCGTTGCGCGACCTGCTCGGCGCCTCGGGCCGGATGGTGGCGGCATGACCGCCGTGCTCGATCCCACGCCGGTCGCCGAAACTCCGGCCGCCCCCCCGGCCGAACCGACGACGCCGCGCCCCGGCGCGATGAAGTTCCGCCGCAAATACACGACCGTCCGCCTGACCCCGGATCAGGCCACCCGCCAGGGCCAGGTCGCCACCAGCGCCTTCCGCCACTTCGGCGAACGCGACGCGGCGATGGCGTTCCTCAACGCCCATGACGAAACCCTGGGCGGCCGCCCGCTCGACCTCGCCATCGCAAGCGCCGAAGGGCTGGCCTCGGTCGAAGCGGCGATGGCGGGGCGGAAGGCCTGACCTTCCCCTTTCGCGCGAAACCGTTGATGCGGAGTAGGGCCCGAGGGAAACGGCCTGATCTTCCCTTCACGCGAAACCGTTCATGCTGAGTAGGGACTAAGCGAAGTCGAAGGCCCGTATCGAAGCACGGGCAGCCCCTATCCCCACCCACCCCGTTTTATCCCCACCCACACCGTTCGGTTCGAGCAGCTTCGAGCCTGTCGAGAAGCGCCCGTCGAGAACCCGGAGTTCAGGCCACCCCCTTCTCGACTACGGTTCTCGACAAGCTCGAACCTCCGCTCGAAGCCAACGGGGGGGGGGCAGGTGGCGCGGCTGGTGCGCGGCACTTACCCCACCCGTCACCCCGGACCTGATCCGGGGTCCCGCTTCTTCTTCTGCACGAAACAACCGCGAAGGTGCCGGATCACAACCCCGCCAGCATCCCTTCCCAGGCCGCAACCTCCTCCTCCCGCCGCGCCACGATCCGCAGCGCCCCCACGCCGCCGGTCGCCGGATCGACCTCGATCTCCCCGTCCCACTCGAACGTCGCATTGCCCGCGATCGTCACCACGCCGTCCGCATCGGCCTTGGCCCGCACCATGCCGCCGCGATTGAAGACCCGCGTCTCCACGCCCCAGCCGATCCGGCCCGTCCGCGCCGCCGCATGGGTCGACGCCGCCATCGCGCTGCCGCAGCTGTTGGTCAGCCCCACCCCGCGCTCATAGGTGCGCACGAACAGCGCGGGCGCATGCTCGGTCTCGCGCACCTCGACGAAGCTGACATTGGCCCGCGTCGGAATCAGCGCCGGCGCCGCCTCGCACCAGTCGCCCAGTGCGACCAGCTCCGCCTCGTCCACCGCCTCGACGAACGCCACCAGATGCGGATTGGGCATCGCCACCGCGGTAAAGCGCCGCGCGCTCGGCAGGCCGGGGATCACCGCATCGACGAACGGCGCGTCGCCGACCGTCAGTCCGACATCGCCGGGGTTGAGCGATACCGGCCCGACCCTCGTCTCGATCGTGGTCACCCCGCTCGCGATCGGCGCCACCGCGCGCGCCTGTGCGACGCTGGTCTTCAACCGCACCTGGCCTTCGCCGGCCCCCGTCACCTCGAACCCCAGCCGCGCGGTACAGCGCAGCCCGTTCAGGCACGTCTCCGCCTCCGACCCATCGGGATTGAACATCCGCATCCCAAAGATACTGCCCTGGTCCGAACCGGTTAGCAGCAACAGCCCGTCACCCCCGACATCCCCCGCCCGGTCCGCCAGCGCCCGCGCCACCCGCGCCCACTCGCCATCGGACAGCGCCATCTCCCGCGCATCGATCAACGGAAAATCATTCCCCGACCCATGGCACTTCACAAACGCGAACTTCATGCCGAAACCTTTTCACGCGCGCGTTGAATAAACGCCCGCTCCCCCGCCAGCCGCGTGGCAAAGGCGGGCCGTGCCAGCATCGCGTCCAGATAGCGCGCCAGATCCGGATAGGCCGCCGCATCGACCGGCGCGCACGCATGCAGCGCGCTGCCGAACGCGCTGGCGATCGCGATATCGGCCAGCGTCAGCGTATCGCCGACCAGGAACGCCCGGCCCCCGATCGCGCCGTTCACATAGGCGAGGATCGCCGGCCACTGGTCGCGCTCCGCCGCATCCGCCACCGCCGCATCGCCCGCGCCGCCGCGAAACAACGGTCCGACCACCCGGTTGAACAGCATCGCCCGCCCGACCCCAAACACAATCGTATCCGCCAGTTCATCGAACCAGATCACCCGCCCCCTGGCCTGCGGATCGGCGGGGATCAGCGCCGGTTCGGCATGCTTCGCCTCCAGATAGGTGACGATCGCGGTCGAATCGGCCAGCGTGTAGTCGCCATCGACCAGCGCCGGAATCTGACCGAACGGGCTGATCGCGCGGAACGCCGGGGAGGTGTCCCCCGGCGCGGTCGGGACCAGCTCGACCGCCAGCCCCTTTTCCTCGGCAAAGACGACCGCCTTGCGCACGAAGGGCGAGATGGTCGATCCGTATATCTTCATGGGTGCATCTCCATTGGTCCCGAAGGGGGCGACACCGGCCCCCGGCCTGTGCCACAATCGACGGCGGTGACGATAGTCCTCCTCCTCGCCGTGATCGCCCTGTCGATCGCGCTGGCCCGGTTGCACCGGCGCGTCGCGGCGCTGGAGGCGCGGCTGGTCGCTCCCACGCCCCCCATCGTCCGGCCGGAGGAGGCGGCACCCGTTCCCGCCCGGCCGCCGGCATCGCCAACCGCGCCCCGCCCCCGCCCGACCATCGCCCGCCCATCCCGCCCGAGGATCGACTTCGAAACGCTGGTCGGCAGCCGGTTGCCGGTGTGGATCGGCGGGCTGGCACTGGTCGTCGGCGGCATCTTCCTCGTCCGCCTGTCGATCGAGGCGGGGTGGCTGCCCCCGGCGATCCGCACCGTGCTCGCCGCGCTGTTCGCCTGCGTACTGCTGGCCGGCAGCGAGGGTGCGCGCCGCATTTCCGCCACCCGCGACGATCCCCGGATCGCGCAGGTGCTGGCCGGCGCCGGCATCGCCTCGGCCTATGCCACGCTCTATCTGGCCGCCGCGCTCTATCACCTGATCGGCCCGGCGACCGGCTTTGCGATCATGCTGGGCGTCACCGCGCTCGGCCTGTTCCTCGCGCTGCGCCACGGGCCGCCGACCGCCGTCATGGCGCTGGTCGGCGGGTTCGCCGCGCCGCTGGTCGCGGGCTATGACGCCGCCGGGATCGGCGCGCTGCTCGTCTATCTCGGCCTGTTCGTCGCCGCCCTGCTGGCGCTGGCGATCGTGCGCGGCTGGGCGTGGCTGGCGCTGTCGGCGCTGGTCGCGGCGTTCGGCTGGGTCGGCCTGCTGATCGCGCTGGTCCCCCCGGCCAGCCTCGGCGGCATCGGCGTGTTCCTGATCGCGCTGGCCATCGGCGGCAGCCTCGCCGCCCCGCGTGCCGCCATCGCCCGCCCGTGGTTGCGCGCCGCGCCGGTCATCGTCGCGCTGGTGCAGATGCTGGCGCTGGCCCCGATGCTCGACTTTTCCGCTCTGGCGTGGAGCTTCTACCTCACCCTCTCCGCCGCCGCGCTGTTCCTCGCATGGCGCGACACCACGCTGCTGCCCGCCGCGATCGGCGCAGCCCTCCTCGTCACCCTGCTCGTCGCGCTCGGGCTGGTGCAGGGCAGCAATGCGACGCCGCTGGCGCTGCCTGTCGCGCTGCTCTTGTTCGGCGCGGGCGGAGGCGCCGCCTCGCGCCGCGCGCCCGGCTGGGCCGTCGTCGCGCTGGCCGGCACCGCCGCGCCGTTGCTGGTGGCGCAGATCGTCGCGCCGTCGCTCCTGCCCCCCATCGGCTGGGCGCTCGCCGACCTAGCCCTAGCGCTCGCCGCAGCCTTCCCCGCCCACCGCCACCGCGACCGCGCCGGACGGGGGGATCTGGGGCTGGTCGGCGGCGTCGCCGTTGCCGCGCTTGGGCTGGGCCTCGCCGTCGCCGCGATCCTGCCGCCCGCCTTCGCCATGCTCGCCCCGCTGGCCGCGCTCGGCATCCTGCTCGCCGCCGCCCGGTTCGACCCTGCCATCCCGCAAAGCCTCGCCCTCTTCCTGGTGATCGTCCTGCTCGCCCTCGCCCTGCCGCCGCTGTCGGACGTCGCGCAGGCGCTGGCCGTCTCGATGATCTGGGAGGAACTGCCCTATCTCCACCTCCCCCCGGCCGGCGACGCGGCGCGCCTGCTGGTGATCCCGGCGCTCGCCCTGCTCGGCGCAGGTCGGTGGCAACGCGATCTTTTCGGCCCCGCCCGCCGCATCATCCTGCCGGCAACCGCTGCGATCGCCATCGCCGGCCTCTACGTCCTGCTCAAACAGCCGCTCGCCGTCGCCACCCCCGATGCATTCCGCAGCCGGGGCTTCATCGAACGCGCCGTCCTGACCGACCTGACACTGATCGCCGGCGGGTTGCTCTGGTTCCGCCACCGCCCGCTGGCCATGGCGCTGGTGGCGCTGGCCCTTGCGCGCATCCTGTGGTTCGACCTGCTCGGCCTCAACCCGGCATGGGTTCCGCAGGAAGTCGGCGCGCTCCCGATCCTCAACGCCGTCACGCTCCACCTCGCCCTCGCCTCCGCGATCGTCTGGCGCCTGACCGGCCTGCCGCGCCGCAGCCTGATCGCCGCGTTGCTCACCCTCGCCGCGACGCTGGCCACCATCCGGCAGATCGCGCAAGGAAGCCTCCTCACCGGCCCGGTCGGCCTGAGCGAGAATGGCGGCTATTCGGCGGCGATGCTGGTGCTGGCGATCCTGTGGCTGTGGCGCGGCATCGCGCGGCACAGCGCCGACCTGCGCCGCTTCGGCCTGACGCTGCTGACGCTCACCACGCTCAAAGTCTTCCTGATCGACGCCTCTGCGCTCGAAGGGGTGCTGCGCATCCTCTCGTTCATGGCACTGGGCGGCGCGCTGATCGGGATCGGCTGGGCGTACCGGCGGTTCGTGATAGTGACGGCACCGGCCCGCTCCCCCTCCCCGCCACCCACGCCAGTATCCTGAATGGGTGGCGGGGAGGGGGAGCGGGCCGGTGCCGGCTTCATACATTCAGCCGGTAATGCGCCGCCAGCCGATCGAGCGCCAGCGTAAGCACCAGCCGCCCGGCCCGCGCCGGCCATCCCAGCGCCTTCTCCGCCGCCGGCAGCCCTTCGTTCGCGCATACCGTCCGCCACAAGATGTCCGACAGCCCCGGCCCGACCGCCGCCACCGCCGCGTCGAACCGGGCCTTGGCCGCGACCTGTCCGCCCGACGGATCGCCCGGAACCCCCTTCGCCCCCCGCGGCGCACCGTCCCAGCGCATCGTCACCCGCGGCCCCAGCGCCGCGCGCTCATAATCGCCGCGCAGCCGCTCGCCCGCCTCATATTGCCGCGCATCGACCAGCGACCGCGACCGCAGCCAGTCGAGCGGCGATTCGCGCAGGTTCACCTGCACCCGCCGCCCGCCCGGCTCGTCGCGCACCCGTCCGTCCGCCAGCCGCCGCTCCACCAGTTCGCGCAAACCCGCCTCCACCTGCCAATTGAGTGACGGGGTTGCCATGGCGGCACCTTTGTAGGAAAGCGTTTGTACCAGATTGGTTTGCGGACAAAGGATACCGACATGATCACCGCCATCCGCGAAGTCCGCCGCGCACAGGGACTGACGCTGGAGGAGGTCGCGATCCGCTGCGTACCGCCCACGACGGCGCAGACCATCGGCCGCCTCGAAACCGGCACCCGCACCGTCTCGGTCGGCTGGCTCAACCGCATCGCGGCCGCGCTTGCGGTCGATGCCGCCGATCTCGTCCGCTTGCCCGAACGCCCCGACCTGCCCGTCGCCGCGATCCTCGACGGCGCCGGGGCCAGCGCTCCCCGCCGCGCGATGAGCGTCACCCCGCCGCGCAGCGAAGGCGACCTGATCGCGATCATCGTGCAGGCGACCACCGGCGACTATCGCGCGGGCGACATGATCTGGTGCCGCCGCCTCGCCCCCGCCGATTACATCGCCGCGCTCCACCGCGACGTGCTGGCCCCCGCGCCTGCCGGCCGCTTCGCCTTCGGCCGGCTGCTCGCGTTCGATGGCGACATGGTATCGATCCTCCCCGCGACGCTCGGCGCCAGCCCGGTGGCCCTGCGTTGCGCCTGGATCGCGGTGGCCGAACGGCTGGTGCGGAACCTCTAGGGCCGACCCTACCCAGCTCACACCGTACCCCCGCGCAGGCGGGGGTCCAGGGCCCAGCATAACAACGGCCGGCTATCGTGACCCTGGATCCCCGCCTGCGCGGGGATACGAATCCCTTCCCCCCAACCCCCAATTTCCCCAACGTCACCCTAAACCGTGATGACGCCCCGCCCTTCGCGTGTTAGCCCTCGTCCATGCCCGTCTCGGCCACCGCCTCCGCCCGCGAAATCCTGACGAACCTTCACGACGTGATGGCGTCGCGAAGTCCGGCGCAGGCGAAGCTCAACTCGGTCGTCCGCATCATCGCCGAGGCGCTGGATAGCGAGGTCTGCTCGATCTACCTGCTGCGCGAAGGGCTGCTCGAACTCTTCGCCACGGTCGGCCTGTCGCAGGAGGCGGTGCACGTCACCAAGCTGGCGCCCGGCGAAGGCCTCGTCGGCACCATCGTCGCCAATGTCGAAACGCTGAACCTGGCCGAGGCCGCGACCCATCCCGACTTCGCCTATCGGCCGGAGACGGGCGAGGAAATCTATCACAGCTTCGCCGGCGTGCCGATCATCCGCCGCGAGCGCGCGGTCGGGGTGCTGGCGGTGCAGCATGCCGATCCGCGCCGCTATGCCGATGTCGAGATCGAGGCGTTGCAGACCGTCGCGATGGTGCTGTCCGAACTGATCGCCAATGCCGACCTGATCGACGCGACCGGCGCGCCCTCCACCCGGCCGCAGGCGACCGGCGCGGTGCGCGTGCCCGGCTTCAAGCTGGTCGAGGGGATGGCGGCGGGCGTCGCGGTCTTCCACCAGCCGCGCATCGTCATCGAACATACCGTGGCCGAGGATGTCGAGGCGGAGCGCCACCGCGTCTATGCCGCGTTCGACAAGATGCGCGACCAGATCGAACGCATGTCGAACCAGGCCGAATTCGGCGTCGGCGGCGAACATGACGAGGTGCTCGCGACCTACAAGATGTTCGCCTATGACGAGGGTTGGGCGCGCCGGATCAACGAGGCGATCGACAGCGGCCTGACCGCCGAGGCGGCGATCGAGCGCGTGCAGCAGCGCACCCGGATGCGGATGCGCGAGATCAAGGATCCGTTGCTCGCCGACCGGATGCACGATCTGGAGGACCTGTCCAACCGCCTGCTGCGCATCGTGTCGGGCCAGCTCGGCACCGCCGCGCAAATGGGCCTGCGGCAGGACACGATCCTGATCGCCCGCAATCTCGGTCCTGCCGAACTGCTCGAATATGACCGCCGCCGTCTGAAAGGGGTCGTGCTGGAGGAAGGGTCGCTGACCGCGCATGTCGTCATCGTCGCCCGTGCGATGGGCGTGCCGGTCCTGGGCCGCGTCCGCGACATCCGCCGCCTGATCGCGGAGGGCGACCGGCTGCTGCTCAATTCGGTCGAGGACCTGCTGGTCATCCGTCCGACCCCGGCGATGGAGGAGGCGTTCGAGGCCAAGCTGGCGCTGACCCAGAAGCGCCGCGCCGCCTTCGCCGCGATGAAGGGCGAGCCGCCGGTCACGAAGGACGGCCACCGCGTCACGATGATGGTCAATGCGGGGCTGCGCGACGACGTCGCCGCGCTCGACCTGACCGGCGCCGACGGCATCGGCCTGTTCCGCACCGAATTCCAGTTCCTCGTGTCCGCCACCCTGCCCCAGCGCGAGCGCCAGCAGCGCCTGTACCGCGACGTGTTGGACGTCGCCGGCGACCGCCCGGTCGTGTTCCGGACGGTCGATATCGGCGGCGACAAGGCGCTGCCCTATCTCGACCATGCCGAGGGGCATGACGAGGAAAACCCGGCGATGGGCTGGCGCGCGCTGCGCCTCGCCCTCGGCCGCGAAGGGCTGATGAAGGCGCAGGCCCGCGCCCTGATCGAGGCGGCGTCGGGCCGCACCCTCAACGTCATGTTCCCGATGGTCAGCGAACCCTGGGAATTCGACGAAGCACGCGCCCTGTTCGAGGCGCAGCGCGAATGGCTGCGCGGGCGCGGCAAGCCGTTGCCGACCGACATCCGCTACGGTGCGATGCTCGAGGTGCCGGCCCTTGCCGACGTGCTCGATTTCCTGTGGCCCAGCCTCGATTTCCTGTCGATCGGCACCAACGACCTGACGCAGTTCCTCTTCGCCGCCGACCGCGCCGACCCGCGCCTCGCGCTGCGCTACGACTGGCTCAGCCCGGCGATCCTGCGCTTCCTGCGCCGGGTGACGAAGGCGGCGCAGGAAGCGGGCAAGCCCGTCGCCGTCTGCGGCGAGATGGGCGGGCGTCCCTTGGAGGCCATGGCGCTGATCGCACTCGGCATCGACCGCCTGTCGATCACCCCCGCCGCTGTCGGCCCGGTCAAGGCAATGCTCCGCTCGCTAGACCGCGGGGCAGCAATGGCCGAAATCGACCGTCTGCTGGCGACCCCCGCCAGAACCCTCCGCCCCGCCCTCGAAGACTGGGCAAAAACCAACGGCGTAGAACTGTCCTAAAAGCTCCTCCCCGCTCCGCGGGGGGGGGACCGCCGGCGAAGCCGGTGGTGGAGGGGCCTGCCCCAAACGCACTGCCCCCACCCCAATTCCCCGCCATCCGCCCGCTCCGGCGTTGACAGCCGCCCTGCGCTGGCCGAAACCGCCCATGGACCGGGGGCGGACGATCAGCGGGTTGGAAGGGTAGTGATGATGGACGGCGACAGCACCACGGGCGCGCCACGCACGGCGGGCATGATGCTGCGTTCGGCACGCGAGGCGCAGGGCCTGACCCTGTCGGACGTCGCGCAGCGCACGCGGATTCCGCTGCGCCACCTCGAAGCGGTCGAGGACGGCAAGTTTCAGGCGCTGCCGTCGATCACCTATGCGATGGGCTTCGGCCGTGCCTATGCCCGCGCGGTCGGCGTGGACGAGACGGAGGTCGCGCGCGCGCTGCGTGCCGAACTGGCCGCCAATTACCAGCGCCCCGAACCGCTCCAGGACCTCGAACCGATCGACATGCGCCGTGGCCCCTCGCCCAGCGTCGTCGTGATCGCCGCGGTGATCGCCATCGTCCTGCTGCTGGGCGTCGGCCTGTATTTCGGCACCTCGCTGTTCCGCCGCGACGAACCGGCCAATCCGCAGGCGACCGTCGCCGGCGACCTCGGCATGTTGCCGCCGACCGCCACGCCCGCGACCGGCGGCACCGCCCCCGTCGCCCCGCCGGTCCCGGCGGGCGGTGGACAGGTGACGCTGACCGCCACCGGCACCACCTGGGTCCGCATCTTCGACGACACCGGCACGCTGGTGAACAAGGAGATGAAGGAGGGCGATCGCTACGACGTGCCGATGACCGCCAAGAACCCGCAGATCCGCACCGGCCGTCCCGACCTGCTGACCGTCACCGTCAACGGATCGAACGTGCCACCGCTCGGCACCGGCGAACGCCCGGTCACCGTCGCGCTGAGTGCCGAAGCGCTGCGCAACCGTGGCGCGGCCAGTCCCACGCCGACGCCGTCACCCGCCGGTTAAGCGTGGCGACAGCTCGCCTGCCTAGTTTCCAGCGGCCCGTCCAACCTGCTCCGGGGGGAGTTTTCATGCGCCATTTCAAAGCCCTGCCGCTTCTCGCCCTGCTCGCCGCATGGCCGGCGACCGCCCAGACCACCAGCCAGATCGAACCGCGCGTCAACAAGCTGGAGCGCGAGATGCGCGCCGTGCAGCGGAAAGTCTTTTCGGGCGGCGCCCCCAACCAGGTCGAACCGCAGATCACCGCACCGACCCAGCCGACCGAAATTCCCGGTAGCCCGTCGAGCGGCCCGCTCGCCACGCTGACCTCGCGGGTCGACGCGCTCGAATCGCAGCAGCAGTCGCTGACCGGCCAGCTCGAACAGGCGCAATACAAGCTGCGCCAGCTCGAATCGGCGTTCGAGGCATACAAGTCCGCGACCGATGCGAAGCTGAAGGCACTGGAATCGGCCGGCGCGCCCGCCATCGCCCCCGCCACTCCGGGCGCGGTCGCCGCCTCGGGCGACACCTCGACCGACACCGCCGCCCCCGCGACGCGCGGTCCGGGCAATGGCGGCGGCACGCTCGGCGGCACCACCGTCCGCCCGCCCGCCGTCACCGCACCGGCCGCCACCGCCGACCCGGCGCGCGCCGCCCGCATCGCCGCGATCGACAAGCCCGCCACCGGCGACGCGGCCGACGACGGTTATCTCTACGGCTTCCGCCTGTGGAGCGCGAAACTCTATCCCGAAGCCATTGCCGCCCTGCGCCCGGTCGTCGCGAAATACCCGAAACACCGCCGCGCCAGCTATGCCCAGAACCTGATCGGCCGGTCCTATCTCGACGACGGCAAACCCAGCCTCGCCAGCCGCGAATTCTACGATAACTACAAGAACATGCCCGACGGTGAACGCGCGCCCGACAGTCTGTTCTATCTTGCGGATGCGCTGACCAGGCTGAAGAAGACCAAGGAAGCCTGCGACGTCTATGGCGAACTGACCGACGTCTATGGCGACAAGATTTCGGGTGCGATGAAGGCGGACGTGGCGAAGGGGCGGGCGGCGAACAAGTGCGCGGCGTAAGCGGCCTACCTTCGCTGCCGCCCCCGCTTGTCCTGAGTAGCTGCTGAGCCTGTCGATACAGGTCTTCGACTACGCTCAGCCCTTACTCAGGACGAACGGAGTCCATACCCACCCGTTCGGTTCGAGCAGCTTCGAGCTTGTCGAGAAGCGTCCGTCGAGAACCCGGTGGTCGGGGCAGCCCCTTCTCGACTTCAGTTCTCGACAGGCTCGAACCTGCGCTCGAAGCAAACGGGGGACTAGGGGAAGGAACCCATGCCGCAGTCCGATTCACGTCAACCATGCCGCATTCCATGACCCTCCTCCCCGAAACCCTCACCCGCTTCACCCGCGACCTGACGGCGCTGACCCCGCCGCCGACCCCCGACCGCCCGCTGGCCATCGCCGTCTCCGGCGGACCCGACTCGATGGCGCTCCTCGCCCTCGCCGCGACCGCCTTCCCCGGCAGCGTGATCGCCGCCACCGTCGACCACCGCCTCCGCCCCGCCTCGGCGCAGGAAGCCGCGATGGTCGCCGACTGGTGCCACACCCACGCCATCCCCCACGCCACCCTCGCCCCGGCTACGCCGCCAGCAGGCGCCAGCATCCAGGCGCAGGCGCGCCACGCCCGCTACGCCCTGCTCGGCGGCTGGGCGCTCGCCGCCAGCGCGTCCGCGCTCGCCACCGCGCACCATGCCGACGACCAGGCCGAAACCTTCCTGATGCGCGCCGCCCGCGCTTCCGGCCCGGCGGGCCTCGCCGGCATCCGCCCGCGGTGGGAGTTCGACGCCGATCGCTGGAGGGCATCATCCCGGCAAGAAGCGTACCCCCGCGCAGGCGGGGGGCCAGGGCGACAGGACGCAACCGGTGCGACATGCCGCTCTGGGTCCCCGCGTCCGCGGGGACGCAACCGCGAGGGGGAACGACGCCTCCCCATCCTCCGCCCCCTCCTCACCTGGCGCCGCGCCGAACTGCGTGCCCTCGCCGCCGACCTCCCCTTCATCGACGACCCCTCGAACACCGACCCGCGCCACGACCGCACCGCCGTCCGCGCGCTGCTTGCCGCCGGGCACCTCGACCCACTCGCCCTCGCCGCCAGCGCAGCCCATTGCCGCGAGGTCGATGCGACGCTCACCGAAACCGTCGACTGGCTGTGGCGCACCCGCCGCCGCGATGCCGACGCTGGCGAACACCGCCTCGACATGACCGACCTGCCCCGCGAGCTGCGCCGCCGAATCGCCCGCCGCGCCATCGGCGACGTTCGCCGGATCGACGGGATCACCGAAGGCCCCTGGTCCGACGCCGCCAACATCGAATCGCTGCTGACCGCGCTCGAGTCGGGCAAAAAAGCGACGCAATCCGGCGTTCTGGCCTCGGCAAAAGGCGGAATCTGGCACTTTCGCCCCGCTCCACCGCGCCGATCAGACTGATCGACGTTGTTCCATTGCCATTAACCTCGCCTCGCCTATCTTGGGTGCACTGAGAGGTAGTACGTCCGCATGAACGACAACGACAAGCAGAACGGCCCCGACAATAACGGCGGCAACCCCTGGATGAAGAGCCTGTTGATCTGGGTCGGCATCCTGGTGTCGCTGGCGATCTTCGTCCAGCTGTTCAACGGCCCGTCGACCCAGACCCAGGGGCAGGTGATCCCCTATTCGACCTTCCTGAACCGGGTCGACGAAGGATCGGTGCGTGAGGTCAATATCGCGACCAACACCATCACCGGCATCCAGACCAATGACGAGAAGTTCCGCACCAACGCGCTGAACGATCCCAACCTGATCGAACGGCTGCGCGCGAAGAACGTCGTCATGAACGCCCGTCCGGAGGAAGGGCCGAACATCTGGATGGCGATTCTCGTCCAGTCGCTGCCGTTCCTGCTGTTCCTCGGCATCGCCTTCTTCGTGCTGCGCCAGATGCAGAAGGGCGGCGGCGGTGGCGGCGCAATGGGCTTCGGCAAGTCGCGCGCGCGGATGCTGACGCAGAAGGAAGGCAAGGTCACCTTCGACGATGTCGCCGGCATCGACGAGGCGCGTGCCGAGCTAACCGAGATCGTCGACTTCCTGAAGGACCCGACCAAGTTCGCCCGTCTGGGGGGCAAGATTCCGAAGGGTGCGCTGCTGGTCGGTTCGCCCGGCACCGGCAAGACTTTGCTCGCCCGCGCGATCGCCGGCGAAGCGGGCGTGCCGTTCTTCACCATCTCGGGTTCGGACTTCGTCGAGATGTTCGTCGGCGTCGGCGCATCCCGCGTCCGCGACATGTTCGAACAGGCCAAGAAGTCGGCCCCCTGCATCGTCTTCATCGACGAAATCGACGCGGTCGGTCGCCATCGTGGCGCGGGTCTTGGCAATGGCAATGACGAGCGCGAGCAGACGCTGAACCAGCTGCTGGTCGAAATGGACGGCTTCGAGGCGAACGAGGGCATCATCATCGTTGCGGCGACCAACCGTCCCGACGTGCTCGACCCCGCGCTGCTGCGTCCGGGCCGCTTCGATCGCCAGGTCGTCGTGCCCCGCCCCGATATCGAGGGCCGGATCAAGATCCTGCAGGTCCATATGAAGAAGGTGCCGCTGGCGCCCGACGTCGATGCACGCGTCATCGCGCGCGGCACGCCGGGCTTCTCGGGTGCCGATCTCGCCAACCTCGTCAACGAAGCGGCGCTGATGGCGGCGCGCAAGGGCAAGCGGCTGGTCGCCAATTCGGAATTCGAAGAGGCGAAGGACAAGGTCATGATGGGTGCCGAGCGGCGCTCGATGGTTATGACCGACGACGAAAAGCGCATGACCGCCTATCATGAGGCCGGCCACGCCATCGTCTCGCTCCACGAACCGGCATCGGACCCGATCCACAAGGCGACGATCATCCCGCGCGGCCGCGCGCTGGGCATGGTCATGCGCCTGCCGGAACGCGACTCGTACAGCTATCACCGCGACAAGATGTACGCGAACCTGTCGGTCGCGATGGGCGGCCGCATCGCCGAGGAAATCATCTTCGGCTATGACAAGGTGTCGTCGGGCGCCTCGGGCGACATTCAGCAGGCGACGTCGCTCGCCCGCGACATGGTCACCCGCTGGGGCATGTCCGACGCGGTCGGCCCGGTCGAATATGCCGAACCGCAGGGGGAAAGCTTCCTCGGCTATTCGTCCTCGGCCCCGGCGCGCATGTCGAACAAGACCGCCGAGCTGATCGACAGCGAGATCAAGCGCATCGTCGAAGGTGGCTTGGAGCGCGCGCGTCAACTTCTGACCGAACATGTCGATCAGTTGCACACGCTGGCCGGTGCGCTGCTCGAATATGAAACCCTGTCGGGCGACGAGATCAAGCGGCTGATCGCGGGCGAGGATATCGGCCGCGACGAGGGCACGCCCTCGACCCCGCTGGCCGCTGCCGGCACCTCGATCCCGAAGACCCGCCGCCCGCGCGGCCCCTTCGGATCGCCGACGCCGCAGGGCGCCTGAACGACCTGACCGGTGGCGGAGCGATCGCTTCGCCACCGGTCGGCACATGCGTGCGCGAAGCCGTCACTAGTGTGAACTTAGTGAACTTTGGGCCGATCGTGCCGATATCCACGTCGCCCATATTGACTTCCCTGACACTCCGCCGAACGATGTAACATCATCGCATCGCCGCCCGGCGACACGGTCAGGAGTCCCTTGTTCCCATGCGAATTCGCCCGCTGCTTCTCGCCTGCACCCTCGCGCTCGGCGCCTCGACCCTCGCCGCCCAGACGGCGAAGCCCGGTCCCGACATCTGGCCGCCGAACGGCGACATCCCGGCGAAGTTCGTGCCGCCGACCGACAAATACGACTATGTGAAGCGCGAAGTGATGATCCCGATGCGCGACGGGGTGAAGCTGCACACGGTCATCATGATCCCGAAGGGCGCGGCGAACGCCCCGATCCTGCTGACCCGCACCCCCTACAACGCGTCGGGCCGCGTCGCGCGCGCCGACAGCACCAGCTATGTCGCGACGCTGCCGCAGGGCGACGAGGTCTTCACCCGCGCCGGCTATATCCGCGTGTTCCAGGACATTCGCGGCAAATACGGGTCGGAGGGCGATTATGTCGTCACCCGCCCGGTGCGTGGCCCCCTGAACCCGACCAATGTCGATCACGTCACCGACGCCTATGACACGATCGACTGGCTGGTGAACAAGGCGAACCTGCCCGAAAGCAACGGCCGGGTCGGCATGCTGGGGTCGTCGTACGAAGGATTCACCGTCGTCATGGCGCTGCTGAACCCGCATCCCGCGCTCAAGGTCGCGGCGCCGGAAAGCCCGATGATCGACGGCTGGATGGGCGACGACTGGTTCCATTACGGCGCGTTCCGCCTCGCCAATATCGGCTGGATCGGCAGCCAGACGGGCTACAAGGGCCCCGGCGCCTCGCCGCCCTCCACCACCTATGACGATTACGACCAGTTCCGGAACGTCGGGTCCGCGAACGACTGGGCCAAGGCGTCGGGCTATGCCCAGCTCCCCTTCTGGCAGCGCTTCGTCGCCCACCCGTCCTACGACGCCTATTGGCAGGGACAGGCGCTCGACAAGCTGATCGCCGCCAACCCCTCCAACGTCCCCACGATGTGGGAACAGGGGCTGTGGGATCAGGAGGACATGTACGGCGCCATCACCGCCTGGGAAGCGCTGAAGGCCAAGGGCAAGGGCGGCAATAACTTCCTCGTCATGGGGCCGTGGCGCCACAGCGGCGCGAATTACGACGGCTCGACGCTCGGCGACCTGAAGTTCAACGGCGACACCGCGCTCCAATGGCGCGAGAAGTATCTGTTCCCGTTCTTCGACCAGTATCTGCGCGACGGCCGCCCCGCCTTCACCCCGCCCCAGGCGCTGATCTACAACACCGGCGAGAATCACTGGGACGAACTGCCCCAGTGGCCGCTGTCCTGCGCGAAGGGCTGCGCCGCACCGCTGAAACCCATCTATCTCGGCGCGGACGGCGACCTCGGCTTCACCGCGGCCAAGGCCGGTGGCGACAGCTATGTCTCCGACCCTGCCAAGCCCGTCCCGCACCTGTCGCGTCCGGTCAATTTCGATGACGGCCGGTGGAAGGCGTGGCTGGTCAGCGACCAGCGCCATGTCGACGGCCGCACCGACGTCATGACCTACCAGACGCCGGTGCTCACGCAGCCGGTCAAGGTCGCCGGCGCGCCGATCGCCGATATCTTTGCCAGGACGACCGGCACCGACGGCGATTTCGTGGTGAAGGTGATCGACGTCTATCCCGACGTCGTGCCCGGTCAGCCGGCGATGGGCGGATATCAGCTGCCGATCAGCCTCGACATCTTCCGCGGCCGCTACCGCAACGACTTCGCCAAGCCCTCGGCGATCCCGGCGAACAAGACGCAGCGCTATCGCTTCCGGCTGCCGACCGTGAACCATGTGTTCCAGCCGGGCCACCGCATCATGGTCCAGGTCCAGTCGTCGCTGTTCCCGCTCTACGACCGCAACCCGCAGACCTATGTCCCGAACATCTTCACCGCGCCCAAGGATGCGTACAAGAAGGCGACGGTAACGATCGAACGCGGCGGCAGCAGCCCGAGCGCGGTATGGCTGCCGGTGGTGGAGGCGAAGTAACGGCTCAAGCCAAGAGCGTCACCCCAGCGCAGGCTGGGGTCTCCCTGTTGGTTGGCGGATCGACCGCCACGAGGAGACCCCAGCCTGCGCTGGGGTGACGTTCTTGGTACGTGGGGAGACGAACGCCCCTACCCGTGGCTCCGCCCGAAATCCTCGCGGGCGTCGTCCTGCCCCTGTTCGACGATCGACCGCCGGATCGCCCGGGTCCGGGTGAACAGGTCGAACAGCTCGTCGCCCTTGTCCCACCGGATCGCGCGTTGCAGCGCCGACAGGTCTTCCGAGAAGCGCTGGAGCATCGCCAGCACCGCATCCTTGTTCGCCAGGAACACGTCGCGCCACATCGTCGGGTCCGACGCGGCGATACGGGTGAAGTCGCGGAAGCCGCCCGCCGAATATTTGATGACCTCGCTCTGCGTCACCGCCTCCAGGTCGGATGCGGTGCCGACGATGGTATAGGCGATCAGGTGCGGCAGATGGCTGGTCACCGCCAGCACCAGGTCGTGATGCTGCGCGTCCATCGTGTCGATCTCGGCACCCAGCCGCCGCCAGAACTCACCGACGCGCTCGACCGCCATCGGATCGGCATCGGCCGCCGGGGTCAGGATGCACCAGCGCCCCTTGAACAGGGTCGCGAAGCCCGCGTCCGGCCCGCTGCGCTCGGTCCCCGCCACCGGATGCGCCGGCACCACCGTCACGCCCGGCAGCGCTTCGGCGAAGGCAGTGGCGACCCCGGCCTTGCTCGACCCGACATCGCTGACGATCACGCCTGCCGGCAGATCATCGGCAATCTCCGCGGCGACCGCCCCGATTGCGCCCACCGGCACGCACAGGATGACCAGATCGGCATCGATCACCGCCGCACCGGCATGGTCGGTACAATCGTCGACGAGTCCGAGCGCGCGCACCTGCTCGCGCGCCTCGGCCGACGCATCATGCCCGGTCAGCCGCACCGTCGGCATCTCGGCACGGACCGCCCGCGCGATCGACGACCCGATCAGCCCCAGCCCGATGATGGCGACGCGGGAGAAAGGCAGCATCAGCCGCCCACGATCTCGCGCAGCGCGGCGGCGATCCCGCGCACCTCCGCCTCGGTGCCGATCGAGATGCGCAGGCCGTTGGCAAGGCCCTGTCCCGGCAGCCAGCGCACGATATAGCCCCGGCCCATCAGCGCCTGATACGCATCGCCCGCGCTCACCGGCCCGTCGAACAGGACCAGCACGAAATTGGCCTTGGACGGCACGGCGCGCAGGCCCGCATTGCCCAGTGCCGCGATCTCACCCTCGAACCAGGTGCGCCACTGGCGGTTGTGCGCGCGGCTCGCCTCGACGAAACCCTTGTCGCGGATCGCGGCGATCGCCGCCTGCTGCCCGGCGGTGGTCACGTTGAACGGCGCGCGGATGCGGTGCATCGCATCGATCGCCTCCGCCGAACCATAGCCCCAGCCGATCCGCTCGGCGGCAAGGCCGTGAATCTTCGAAAAGGTCCGGGTCACCAGCACGTTCGGCTGGGTCTTGGCGAGTTCGAGGCCGTGATCGTCCTCCGCCGGCTCCAGATATTCGGCATAGGCCTGATCGAGTACCAGCAGCACGTGCGACGGCAGCCCGGCGTGCAGCCGCGCAATCTCGCTGCGCGCGGCATAGGTGCCGGTCGGATTGTTCGGATTGGCGACGAACACGACGCGCGTCCGCTCGGTCACGCAGGACAGGATCGCATCGACGTCGGTCGCATAGTCCTTGTCCGGGGCGATCACCGGCGTCGCGCCGACCCGCCGCGTGGCGATCTCATAGACCGCAAAGCCGTAGCGGACGAAGATCACCTCGTCGCCCTGCCCCGCATAGGCCCCGGCGGCAAGATGCAGCACCTCGTCCGACCCGGTGCCATAGATGATCCGCGCCGGATCCAGCCCATGCGCCTGCCCGATCGCCACCCGCAGATCGGCGGCGGCAGGGTCGGGATAGCGTTCGAGGCTGCGGTCCGCGGTCGCAAAGGCGGCGCGGGCATGCGGCGAGGTGCCGAGCGGATTTTCGTTCGACGACAGCTTCGCCACCTGCCGCCCGTCATCGGTCTTGGACCGGCCGGGGACATAGGGGGCGATGTCGAGGATCCATGGCTTGGGAGCAGGCGCGTTCATGGGTCCGGGCAGTGGCAAATGCAGCCGCGTAACGCAAGGTTTTGGGGCAAGTGGGGTGGTGCCGGTGGCCCCATATTCCTACGTCACCCCGGGTCAAGCCCGGGGTGACGATGTGCGTGGCGCGCCCCGACCCTTGAACCCGCCGCGCCGCCCGCTTACCGCACCGCCATGGATTCCCGTTTCGGTCCCGATCGCCGCGCTACCCTCTCCACGCCGCTTGCGCTGGATGGCGGCGCGACGCTGCCCGCGATCGACATCGCCTATGAAACCTATGGCACGCTGTCGCCGGCGCGCGACAATGCGATCCTGATCTGCCACGCGCTGACCGGCGACCAGCATGTCGCCTCCACCCATCCGCGCACCGGCAAGCCGGGCTGGTGGTCGCGCATGGTCGGACCGGGCAAGCCGATCGACCTCAACAAGCATTTCGTCATCTGTTCGAACGTGCTGGGCAGCTGCATGGGATCGTCGGGTCCCGCCAGCATCGACCCTGCGACCGGTGCGCCCTACGCGATGCGCTTCCCCGTGCTGACCATCCGCGACATGGTGCGCGCGCAGGGGATGCTGCTCGACCATCTCGGGATCGACCGGCTACGCGCGGTGGTCGGTGGATCGATGGGGGGCATGCAGGCGCTGTCCTGGGCCGCGACCCTGCCCGACCGGGTCGAGGCGGTGGTCGTGATCGCGTCGACCGCGCGGCATTCGGCGCAGAATATCGCGTTCCACGAAGTCGGGCGACAGGCGATCATGGCCGATCCCAACTGGCGCGGCGGCGACTATTATGCCGACGGATCGCCCCCCGCCGCCGGGTTGTCGGTGGCGCGGATGGCGGCGCACATCACCTATCTGTCCGAGGCGGGCCTGACCGCCAAGTTCGGCCGCAAGCTGCAGGCGCGCGCCGATGGACAGGCGGGTGCCAAGACCTTCGGCTTCGACGCCGATTTCCAGGTCGAAAGCTATCTGCGCCACCAGGGGCTGGCGTTCACCGACCGGTTCGACGCGAACAGCTATCTCTACATCACCCGCGCGCTCGATTATTTTGACCTGGCGGAGGAGCATGGCGGGGTGCTCGCCAACGCGTTCCGCGCGACGAAGGCGCGGTTCTGCATCGTCAGTTTCGATACCGACTGGCTGTATCCGACCGCCGAGTCGCGCAACATCGTCCATGCGCTGAACGCCGCCGGGGCGCCGGCCAGCTTCGTCGAACTGTCCTCGCCGTTCGGCCATGACGCGTTCCTGCTCGATTCACCCGAACTCGACCGGATCATGCGCGGGTTTCTGGAGGCAGGCGCATGACGACGACAGGCGGATCACAGCCCTCCCTGCGCCCCGACCTCGCAATCATCGCCGCGCATGTCGCGCGGGGATCGCGCGTGCTGGATGTCGGGTGCGGCGACGGACAGTTGATGGCGGCGCTGCGCGACGAACGCGGCGTCGATGCGCGCGGGCTGGAGATCGATCCGGGCAATGTCGCCGATGCGATGGCGCGCGGGCTGTCGGTGATGCAGGGCGATGCCGATCGCGACCTGGCCGACTATCCCGACGCCAGCTTCGACTATGCGATCCTCAGCCAGACGTTGCAGACTGCGATGCGGCCGCATGTCGTGCTCGACCATCTGCTGCGCATCGGCGCGCAGGCGTTCGTGTCCTTTCCCAACTTCGCCCATTGGCGGGTGCGCGCGTCGCTGCTCTGGGGCGGGCGGATGCCGGTGACGAAGCTGTTGCCGCTCGAATGGTATGAGACGCCGAACATCCACCACCTGACGATCGACGATTTCCGCGCCTATGTCGCCAAGCGGGGGATCACGGTGGTCGATGCATGGTTCCTGTCGAAGGGCAGGCGGACCACGGCGGCGGCGGCCAATTTCCGTGCCGAACATGCGGTGTTCCTGCTCAAACGCTGACGCCGCGTTAACCATTGCGAAGGCTTTGCGGCCGATATTTCCGTGCTGTCGGGGGACAAGACGGGAATCGGTTCGATGCGTACACGCCTGCTCCTGCTCGCTGCCTGTGGTGCCGCGCTGCTCCACGGCTGCGCGCGCAAGACGCCCGAAGTCGCGGTGGTCACGCCGCCACCGGTGCCGGTCGCGACACCCGCGCCCAAGCCGAAGCCGCCGATGGGGGCCGCCGCCAACCTCACCATTCCGGCCGTGCTCGCCGACGGTAATTACGCGACGCCCAACCACGCGCTGTCGGCCGATGCCGCCGTCTGGCATCTGCGGTCGGCGCTGAACGTCGCCGCGCTCCACTGCAATATCGCCGACCCGTCCGGCGTCGCGCAGTATAACCGTCTGCTGAAGGTCCATGCCGCCCGTTTCGCCGCCGCGCACAAGGCGCTGGAGGCCGAATATCGCCGGGGCGGCGGCGACTGGCAGGACCGGTTCGACGACGCGATGACGCGGGTCTATAACTACTTCGCCCAGCCGCCGGTGCGCGACCAGTTCTGCGCCACCGCGCTGCCGATGCTGGCGCAGGTCGCCGACCTGCCGGTGGGCGGGATCGACGGTTTCGCGGCGCCGGGGATCGCCTCGCTCGACCAGCCCTTCGTCGACTTCTACCGCGCCTATGACCAGTATCGGGTCGAACTGGCGGCGTGGCAGGCGGGTCAGGTGCCGACGCTGAAGGTCGATCCGCAGATCCTCGTCGCCTCGACCGATGTGACCGGTGGCGGCTATCGCATGGCGGCGCGCTGACGCCTTGGCTTGACTAGGCCCCCCGTTCGCGCGTCTTGCGGACCGCGAATGCCAAACGGGAGTGCCACCATGACGAATTTGCCGACCCGCACGATCGGACCGTTCACCGTTTCGGCGATCGGTCTCGGCTGCATGAACCTCAGCCATGCCTATGGCGAGCCGGCGACCGAGGCGGAGGGCTTGGCGCTCCTGAACCGCGCACTCGATCTCGGCGTGACGTTGCTCGACACCGCCGCGCTCTATGGCGGCGGGGCGAACGAGCGGCTGGTGGCGCAGGTGCTGCATCGGCGGTCGGAATTTACGCTGGCCAGCAAATGCGTGCTGGATATGCGGGGTGGCCAGCGCATTCTCGACGGATCGCCCGACGCGATCGCGACGACGCTCGACGCCGCGCTCGGCCGGCTCGGGACGGATCATATCGACCTTTATTATCTCCACCGGCTCGACCCGAACGTGCCGATCGAGGAATCGGTCGGAGCGCTGGTTCGCGCGAAGGAAGCCGGCAAGATCGGAGCATTGGGCCTGAGCGAAATGTCCGCCGCGACCATCCGGCGCGCCCATGCGATCCACCCGATCGCCGCGGTGCAGAGCGAATATTCCCCCGCCGTCCGCAATCCGGAGGTCGCCGTGCTCGACACCTGCCGCGAACTCGGCATCGGCTTCGTCGCTTTCTCGCCGGTCGCTCGCGGACTGTTGGCGGGTAGTGTGCGCGCCGACGATTATGTGGCAGGCGATATCCGCCGCACCATGCCGCGCTTCGTCGAGCCGCAGCTGTCGCGCAACCTCGCCGTCATCGATGCCTATGACCGCATCGCCACCGAAGCCGGCATCACTCCGGCGCAGCTGGCGCTCGGCTGGCTGCTCGCCCGCGCGCCGCATATCGTGCCGATCCCCGGTACGCGCTCCATCGCCCATCTCGAGGACAATGTCGCCGCCGCTACGCTGGCGATATCGCCCGACACGCTGGCCGCCGTCGATGCGCTGCTTCCGCCCAATGCACTGACCGGCGCGCGCTATGCCGCCGCCGCGCAGGCGCAGATCGATACCGAACTGCTGACTGGGGAGGAATTGGACGGCTAGAACGCCCGGCGCAGCGTCACCGTCACCTCGCGCGGGGCGACCGGATAGCCGATCGCGCCGACGCTGCCGGTGTTGAAGCGCCGGTCGGTCAGGTTGGTCGCAGCCAGCATCATCGTCCACGGACCCGTAGCATAGGCCAGCTGGGCATTGGCCTGCTCCGCATTGGTCACCCGGTGCTGCGGTTCGTTGCAAAGCGCAATGTTATAGGGCGACGCCCCGGTGACATCACCGCCCAGCCGCCAGCCGCCCCGCGTCACCGCCGCCCGCAGCTGATAACGAAAGGCCGGCGTGAAGCGCAGGTCGAGGTCGCGCTCATCGGCGACGAAGGCGGTGCAGCCGGGGCTGGTCTTCAGCCGGGTGAAGCGGTCGGACAGTGTCGCGATCCAGCCGCCGACCTCCAGCCAGGGCAGAGGCCGTGCACTCGCGTCCGCCTCCAGCCCCTGAATCCGGGCATCGCCGACATTCTGCCGAAAGATTTCGGGCGGGGTGCCGGCGCGGGCGGCGGAGAAGGCGATGTCGGTATAGTCGCTGACGAAATAGTCGACGTCCCAGCGAACGCGCCCACCGGCCGCATTGCCCTTCGCGCCGACCTCATAGGTCCAGACCCGTTCGGGCGCGATTGCCGACTGGCGGTTCATCACGAAGTCGATGTTGCGCGCGCGTCCGTCGAAGCTGCCGCTACGGAAGCCCTTGGCGACCGACGCATAGGCCAGCACCTCGCCCAGCCGGTAATCCACCGCCACGCGCGGCGACAGGTCGCGCCATGACTGCCGGATCGTGCGTTCGGCACGACGACCATCAGGCAGGACCAGCACGGTATCGGGCGCGGTCAGGAACTGCACGTCGTAGCGCTTGCGCTCGTCGGTCCAGCGCGCGCCCAGCGTCAGCCGCGCCTTCCCGATCTTCCCCGTCGCGGAGGCGAAGGCCGACCAGCTGTCGGTGTCGAGCGCCGGACGATAGAGCGACCAGGTGCCGCCGGTGCCCGACCCGCGCGACGGTGCCGCAAAGAAGTCGTCGGTGCGATAGCGCGCCGCGGTTCCCGCCGGGGTGGCGAAGCTGATCGCGGTCAGCTGGTCATTATGTTCGTGGAAATAATAGCCGCCCGCCAGCCAGTCGATCCGCCCGTCCAGCGCGCTGCCGGCAAGGTTGATTTCCTGGCTCACGCTATGCTGGCGCTGGTCCTGCAACAGGATGACCGCCGTCCCGCTGCCGGGGGGATTTGCGGTCTGGTCGAAGCCGATCCGCGAGCGCAAGCTGCGCCAGCCGGTGATCGAGGTCAGCGTCGTGGCCGAACCCAACGCATAGTCGGCGCGCAGCGAGGCGCCGCCGCTGTCGGTCTTGTTGAGCGGCATGGTATCGGCCGAACGGAACCGGTCGATACGCCCGTCGCGCTCGCGAAAGACATTGGTGAAGCGGCCGGGACGCGCTGCGTCGGGCAGGAATTGCTGCGGGAAGCGCGGCGTGGAGCGCTCGCGCGTCAGGTCGGCGGTCGCCAGCAGCGTCAGTCGGTCGGCCGGCGTCCAGAACAGGCTGGCGCGCCCGCCCTGCACGTCCTGTCCGTTGACCACCGCGCCGTCGGTCAGGTTGCGGCCCCAGCCGCGCTGGTTGCGTGAAATGCCCGACAGCCGCAGCGCCGCCTGGTCCGACAGCGGCAGGTTGACCGTGCCGCGTGCGTCGACCCGACGATAGCTGCCGATGGTCAGGTCGGTCATGCCGTTGACGCCATCGGTCGTCGGGCGCTTCGTCACGACCTTGATCGCGCCGCCCGAGGTGTTGCGGCCATAGAGCGTCCCCTGCGGCCCGCGCAGCACCTCGATCCGTTCGATATCGATCAGGTCGAGTAGCGATCCCGTCGCACGCGGCAGCAGCACGTCGTCGACATAGATGCCGACCGGCGGGTCGTTGGTGAAGATCGAATCACCCTCGCCCACCCCCCGCAGGAAGACGAGCGCGCCGGAGGTCGTGCCGAAATTGCGCGTGAGATAGAGGTTGGGGACATTGGCCCCCAGCCGGTCGAGGCTGCGCACGTCCTGATCGTCCAGCCGCGCCGCTTCCAGCACCGTCGCCGCGATCGGCACGTCGTCGGCCCGCTCTTCGCGCCGCTGCGCGGTGACGATGATCTCGCTGTCGCTTGCTCGGTCCTGCGCCATGGCCGGCGTCGCGCACAGGCTCAACGCCGCGACGATGGCCGATCGTGTCGGCACGCTGACGGTCGGTCGCAACTCTCTTCCCCCCAAAACAGGCGCCGGCCCATAGGGAAGAAAATCGCGACCGACCAGCCGGGTCGGTTACAGCCCTTCGTGGCGGAGCGGCCGGGCGAGCAATGTGTCGATCACCTGCGCGACCGGCGTGCCGTCCAGCAATGCCCCGACCGCCGCCGTCACCGGCATGTCGACCCCGGCCTCGGCCGCCGCCTCACGCAGGACCGGGGCGGTGAACGCGCCTTCGGCCACCGTCCGGCGATCGGCCATCAGCTCGGCGGCGGCGCGGCCCTGCCCCAGCCCGACGCCCAACGAATAGTTGCGCGACGCGGTCGACGAACAGGTCAGCACCAGATCGCCCAGCCCCGACAGCCCGGCCAGCGTTTCCGCCCGTGCGCCGCGTGCGAGGCCGAAACGGGTCATTTCGGCAAAGCCGCGCGCGATCACCGATGCCCGCGCATTCTGGCCGAGCCCCGCGCCCTCGACCACGCCGCAGGCGATGGCGAGGACGTTCTTGACCGCGCCGCCGATCTCGGCGCCGATCACGTCGTCGCTCGCATAGGGGCGGAAGGCGGGGGCAGCGAGCCGTTCGGCCAGCCGGTCGCGCAAGGGTGCATCGGCACAGGCGAGGGTGACGGCGGTCGGCTTGCCCGCCGCGACCTCATGCGCGAAGGTCGGGCCGGACAGCACCGCGACCGGCGCCTGGGGATGGACGGCGCGCGCCACCTCGCCCACCAGCAGCCGCGTCCCCGCCTCGATCCCCTTCGCGCACAGCACCAGCGCGCGGGTGCCGACATCGATCGCCGACAACACGCTGCGGACATGCTGCGCCGGGGCGACGACCAGCAGCGCCTCCGTATCGTGCAGTTCGCCGGCATCCGTCGTCGCACGGATGGCGTCGGACAGGGTGACGCCGGGCAGGAACAGCGGGTTGGTGCGGGTGGCGTTGATCGCGTCGGCGACCTCGCCCTCGCGTACCCACAGCGTCACATCGCCGCCGCGCGCCGCAACCTGCGCCAGCGCGGTACCCCATGCGCCGCCGCCGATGACCCCGATCTTCATGCCTTCACTCCTGCCCCACGCACCTTTTCCGCCGACGGATCGAGCGGCCAGCGCGGCCGCGCCGCCACGTCGAGCGGGTCGCTATGCCCCGCCATGAACCGCTCCGCCCCGGCCCAGGCGATCATGGCGGCATTGTCGGTGCACAGCCAGAGCGGCGGCGCGACGAAGCGCAGGCCGTTCGCTGCGGCCAGCCCCTCCAGCGCGCCCCGCACCGCGCGATTGGCGGCGACCCCACCCGCCACTACCAGCGCGCTGACCGGGCCGGCGAGGTGCAGCGCCAGTTTCGTGCGGTCGAGCAGGCAGTCGACCACCGCCTGTTGGAACGACGCCGCGATGTCGGGGGTCGAGTGGATGCCGGCATCGTGCGCGCGCAGCACCGCGCTCTTCAGGCCCGCGAAGGAAAAATGCGGGTCAGGCGTGCCGACCAGCGGCCGGGGCAGCGGCACCGCCTTCGCATCGCCCTCCATCGCCGCCGCTTCGACTCGCGGGCCGCCGGGATAGCCGAGGCCGAGCACCTTCGCGGTCTTGTCGAATGCTTCGCCCGCCGCATCGTCGATGGTGGTGCCCAGCCGCCGATATTGACCGACGCCATCGACGCGGAGCAGCTGGCAATGGCCGCCCGACACCAGCAGCAGCAGATAGGGATAGGCGAGGTCGGGGTCGGTCAGCCGGGGGGAGAGCGCATGGCCCTCCAGATGGTTGACCGCGACCAGCGGCTTGTTCGCCGCCAGCGCCAGCGCCTTGGCGGTGACCAGCCCGACCATCACCCCGCCGATCAGCCCAGGGCCGGCGGTGGCGGCGATCGCATCGACATCGGTTAGCTTGACGCCGGCATCGGCCAGCGCGCCCTCGACCAGCGAGGGCAGGATCTCGACATGCGCGCGCGCGGCGATTTCGGGGACGACACCGCCATAGGGGGCGTGCGCCGCCTCCTGTCCCGCGAGGCGATGCGACAGGATGGTGCGGTCGCCACGCACCAGCGCGACAGCGGTTTCGTCGCAGCTGGATTCGATACCGAGGATGAGGGGGGTGGACATGGGGTCGGCTGTAGCGCGGATCGGGTGGCGGTAGGAAGATTGGTTCACGCGAAGGCGCAGAGGCGCGAAGAAGAAGGGATTTTGATCGCGCAGAGGCGCAGAGGGCGCAGAGGGGTTGCGATTGGGATGACCCGCCCGCGATCGGGAGACGCTTGTCTCGGAGCCGCTGACGCGGCGACACTCGCATCTTCTCTGCGTCCTCTGCGCCTCTGCGCGAAAACAAACTTCTTCTCCGCGCCTCCGCGCCTCCGCGTGAACCAACTTTCTCCACCTTGCCCCAAGCGAACGCGACGGATAGCGAGCACCGATGACGTTCAAACTGGGCACGCGCGGATCGCCGCTGGCATTGGTGCAGGCGCACGCGACCCGCGACGCGCTGGCAAAGGCGCACGGGATCGATCCGGCGACCATCGAGATCGTGATGATCAAGACCACCGGCGACCGGGTGCAGGACCGCGCGCTGGCCGAGATCGGTGGCAAGGCGCTGTGGACCAAGGAACTCGACCGGGCATTGTGCGCGCATGAAATCGACGCGGCGGTCCATTCGATGAAGGACGTCGAGACGGTCCGCCCGACCGAAATCCGCATCGCCGCGATGCTGCCGCGCGCCGATGTCCGCGACCGGCTGGTCGGGATCGCGTCGCTCGCCGACCTGCCCAGGGACGGCGTGGTCGGCACCAGCAGCCCGCGCCGCGCCGCGCAGGTGCTGAGCCACCGCCCCGACGCGCGGATCGTGCTGTTTCGCGGCAATGTCGACACGCGGCTTGCCAAGCTGGCGGCGGGGGAGGTCGATGCGACCCTGCTCGCCGCGGCCGGGCTGGAACGGCTGGGGCGGCATGAGGTCGGCACCGCGCTGTCGATCGACACGCTGCTGCCCGCGCCGTCGCAGGGGGCGGTGGGGATCGAGGTCCGGGCGGAGGACGCCGCCGCGCTCGCCTTTGTCCGCGCGATCGACCATGCGCCGACGCATCAGGCGGTGCGGGCCGAGCGCGGTTTCCTGGCGGCCCTGGGCGCCGATTGCCATTCACCGGTCGGCGCGCTGGCGACGATCGACGGCGACGTACTGACGCTGCGCGCGCAATTGCTGGCGCAGGACGGCAGCGCGCAGGTGGTCGACAGCGCCAGCGGGGCGATCGACGATATCGACCTCCCGCGCACTCTCGCCGAAACGATGCTGGCGCGCGCGCCCGAGAGCGTGGCAAAGCTGTTCGCGCGATGAGCCGGCCGCTGGCGGTGCTGCGCCCCGAACCGGGCAATGCCGCCACCGCGCAGGCGATCGAGGCGCTGGGACGGCGGGCGATCCGCCTGCCGCTGTTCCGCATCGTGCCGCTGGCGTGGGACGCGCCGTCCGCCACGGAGCATGACGCGCTGATCCTGACCAGCGCCAATGCCGTGCGACAGGCGGGCGCGGCGCTGCAAGCCTATGCGACGCTGCCGGTCCATGCGGTCGGCGCGGCGACGGCGGCGGCGGCGCGGGCGGCGGGGCTGCACGTGGTCGCGACCGGCGATAGTGACGGGCAGGCGCTGCTCGACGCGGCCGAACGGGCGGGCGTTCGCCGGGCGCTGCTGCTCACCGCACGCGACCGGGCGGTGGCGGGCCATGCCGTCCTGTCCACGATCCGTGCCGTCTATGCCAGCGAGGCGATCGAAGCGGTCGACGCCGCGCTGCTCGCCGGCACGGTGGCGCTGGTCCATTCGCCGCGCGCGGCACGGCGGCTGGCGATGCTGGCCGAGGATCGTGGCGCGATCGCGGTTGCCGCCATCGCGCCGGCGGTCGCGCAGGCGCTCGGCACCGGCTGGCGCGCCGTCGCGGTTGCCGAGCGTCCCGACGACGCGGCGACGATCGCCGCCGCCCTGTCCCTTGCCGACGCATGATTGACCCGGCGGACGGGCGCGGGGATAAGGCGGCATGATCAGCGAAGATGCGCCCTTCCCGACGACCCGTCATCCGCGTCGCCGGGGCAGCCGGGGATGGCTGGCCATCGCCGTCATCGCCTTCGTCATCGGGATCGGCGCGACGCTGGCGGTGCTGCGCTATGTCGCCCCGCGCTTCGGATGGGGCACGCAGCAACAGACGGCAGCACCGACCGCGCAGCCCACCCCCACCGCCGCCAATCCCGCACCGCCCGCGCAGGTGTCGGCGCTGCCGATCCTGTCGGCGCGCGAGGCGGCACTGGCCGCGCGCATCGCCGATCTGGAGACGCGGATCGTCGGGCTGGACAGCAGCGCGCGCAACGCGGCGGGCTATGCGACCCGGGCCGAGGACATGATGGTGATCGTCGCCACGCGCCGCGCGCTGGATCGCGGTCGTCCCCTCGACTATCTCGAGGCGCAGCTGCGCGACCGGTTCGGCAGCAGCCGGCCCGATGCGGTCCGAACCCTGATCGCCGCCGCGCAGAACCCGGTGACGCTGGACGATCTGCGCACCGCGCTGGACGCCGCCGCCATCCCGCTGACCGCCGGCCCGACGGGCGAGAATTGGTGGGACGGGCTGCGCCGGGAGCTGGGCCAGCTGATCGTGATCCGCCAGGGCACGACGCCGAGCAGCCGCCCGAGCGACCGGCTGGAGCGCGCGCGCCGACGGCTCGATACCGGACAGGTCGAACAGGCCGTCGCCGAGGTCGAAC
This sequence comes from Sphingomonas hankookensis, assembly GCF_028551275.1. Lineage (NCBI taxonomy): Bacteria > Pseudomonadati > Pseudomonadota > Alphaproteobacteria > Sphingomonadales > Sphingomonadaceae > Sphingomonas > Sphingomonas hankookensis. Next base: position 714,401 of record NZ_CP117025.1, on the reverse strand, counting down.
GGCTGCCCGGCGTCGCCAACGCCACGGCGTGGACCAGTGCCGCCAAACGCTATGTCGATGCGCGCAAGGCGCTGATCGAGCTGGAATCGGTCGCGCTCACCACGCCGCGCCCCGCTCCGGTGGCACCGCCGGTGATCCTGCAGCAAGCTCCGCTGCCCTCCGCTCCCCCCGAAGCTACCGGGACGGTCTCCCCCACGCTGTAAAGGAAACGCCCATGGCCGATATGGGCCGGTTCGACTGGCAAGACCCCTTCGCCCTCGACGCGCAGCTGACCGACGAGGAGCGCATGGTCCGCGAGGTGGCGCATGGCTATGCCCGGAGCAAGCTGCTGCCCCGCGTCACCCGCGCGTTCCTCGACGAGGATTTCGCGCGCGGGATCATGACCGAGATGGGCGAGCTCGGCCTGCTGGGCGTCACCATCGACCCGCAATATGGCGGCGCGGGCATGGGCTATGTCGCGTACGGCCTGGTCGCGCGCGAGGTCGAGGCGATCGATTCGGGCTATCGCAGCGCGATGAGCGTGCAGTCGAGCCTCGTGATGCATCCGATCAATGCCTATGGGTCGGAGGAGCAGAAGGCGAAATATCTGCCGAAGCTGGCGAGCGGCGAATGGGTCGGCTGTTTCGGGCTGACCGAACCCGATGCCGGGTCGGACCCCGCCGGCATGCGGACGCGGGCGGAAAAGATCGACGGCGGCTATCGCCTGTCGGGCGCGAAGATGTGGATCACCAACGCGCCGATCGCCGACGTCTTCGTCGTGTGGGCCAAGTCCGACGCGCATGGCGGCAAGATCCGCGGCTTCGTGCTGGAAAAGGGCATGGCCGGGCTGTCGGCGCCCAAGATCGAGGGCAAGCTGAGCTTGCGCGCCTCGATCACCGGCGAGATCGTGATGGAGGGCGTGGAGGTCGGCGAGGACGCGCTGCTGCCCAATGTCGAAGGGCTGAAAGGTCCGTTCGGCTGTCTCAACCGCGCGCGCTACGGCATTGCGTGGGGTACGATGGGCGCGGCCGAGTTCTGCATGCACGCCGCCCGCCAGTACACGCTCGACCGGCAGCAGTTCGGCGTGCCGCTGGCGTCGAAGCAGCTGGTCCAGCTGAAGCTCGCCGACATGCAGACCGAGATCGCGCTGGGGTTGCAGGCGGCGCTCAGGGCCGGGCGGATGTTCGACGAGGGGCAGTTGGCACCCGAGGCGATCAGCATCATCAAGCGCAACAATTGCGGCAAGGCGCTGGCCATCGCCCGCACCGCGCGCGACATGCATGGCGGCAACGGCATCGCGGCCGAGTTCCATGTGATGCGCCATGCGATCAACCTGGAGACGGTCAACACCTATGAGGGGACGCATGACGTGCATGGCCTGATCCTCGGCCGCGCGATCACCGGGATCGCCGCGTTCTGATGAATCGGCAGCCGGTCCTGATCGGCGCGCTGGTGACGGTGCGACCGACGACTGCCGAAGACTATGACGCGCTGTACGGCGTCGCGGCGGACCCGGCGATCTGGGACCAGCATCCGGCGCACGACCGGTGGCAGCCGGCGGTGTTCCGCACCTTTTTCGACGAGGGGCTGGCCGGGGCCGGGATGCTGACCATCCGCGATGCGCGCGACGGCAGCGTCATCGGGTCGAGCCGCTATGGCCCGTATGACCCGCAGGCGGACGAGATCGAGATCGGCTGGACCTTCCTTGCGCGCGACCGGTGGCGGCGGGGCCATAACCGCGAGACCAAGCGGCTGATGATCGACCATATCGCTCCGTCGGTGTCGGCGGTCACCTTCCATGTCGGGCAGGACAATCGCCGGTCGCGGAGCGCGGTCGAGGCACTGGGCGCGACGTTGCGGCCGGGCACGATCGACGTGCCGCGCGGCGGACGGGTGGTGCCGCACGTCGTCTACGAACTGCGCCGCCGGTGAAGCCGCTGGCCGGCATTCGCGTGGTCGAACTGGCACGTATCCTTGCTGGGCCATGGTGCGGGCAGCTGCTCGCCGACCTGGGAGCGGAGGTGGTGAAGGTCGAGCGGCCGGGCAGCGGCGACGACACGCGCCACTGGGGGCCGCCCTTCGTCACCGCGCCCGACGGAAGCCCGCGCGATGCCGCCTATTTCCATGCGACCAATCGCGGCAAGCGCTCGGTCGCGATCGACATCACCACGCCCGAGGGACAGGCCGAGGTCCGTGCGCTGGTCGCCACCGCCGATGTCGTGATCGAGAATTACAAGGTCGGCGGCCTCGCCAAATACGGTCTCGACCATGCCGCGCTGTCGGCGGTGCGGTCGGGCCTCGTCACCTGCTCGATCACCGGGTTCGGGCAGGACGGGCCCTATGCCCATCGTGCTGGCTACGACTTCCTGATCCAGGCGATGGGCGGGGCGATGTCACTGACCGGGGAGCCGGACGGGGCGCCGCAAAAGGCCGGCGTCGCCTATGCCGACCTGTTCACCGGGCTGTATGCGGCGGTCGCGATCCTTGCCGCGCTGCGCCGCCGCACGCTGACCGGCGAGGGGGCATGGATCGACATGGCGTTGATGGATACGCAGGTGGCGGTGCTGGCGAACCAGGCGCTGAACTATATGGCCGGGGGCAGCGTGCCGACGCGGATGGGCAATGGCCACGCCAATCTGGTCCCCTATCAGGCGTTCGAGACGGCGGACGGCGCGCTGATCGTCGCGGTCGGCAATGACGGGCAGTTCGCGCGGCTGTGCGGCGTGCTCGGGCTGACGCTGCATAGCGAGGCGCGCTTTGCGACCAATCCGGCACGGGTGACGCATCGCCGCGACCTGATCCCGGCACTGCAGGCGGCGATCGCGCAGTGGCGCAAGGCCGAGCTTGCGCAGGCGCTGGAGACGGCCGGCATCCCCGCCGGGCCGATCAACGCGCTGGACGAGGTGTTCGTCGACCCGCAGGTGATCGCCCGCGGCATGGCGATCCGGCCCGACGGGCTGCCGGGGCTGGCGAGTCCGATCGTGATCGACGGCGAGCGGATGGTCGCCGAGCGGGGGGCGCCGGAGCGGCCGTGAGGTCCAAAGTTCACTAAGTTCACACTAGTGCGCAGTTTGTCGCGCGGTCACGTTGCCTGAAGAAGTAGCGGCTCCCGGATCAGGTCGGAGCGAACCGGTGGTCGCCGAACGGAGCACGCCGGAGCGGCCGCGGGGTCCAAAGTTCACTAAGTTCACACTCGTGCGCAGTTTGTCGCGCGGTCATATTGCCGTGAAAAGAAGAAGCGGGACCCCGGATCAAGTCCGGGGTGACGTTGGGGTTTGCGGCCATCAGAAAGAGCGGGCGCGGGTCGCGCGTCGCCGATCATGGCGTCGCGATCCCCTGTAGGAAAGCGCAAAGCAGCAGCACCGTCCCCGCCACCCCCAGCAGGCTGCGAACGTCGTGCAGCCGGCCCCAGCGCAGCAGCAGCAAATGGCTGTGCGCGTCACCCCGGCCGGCGATGGCGGGCGACAGGCGGCGGTTGATCGGCAGCAGCGCCGACACGGTGAACGGCCAGTTGGCCAGCATGGCGACCCCGCCGGCGATCGCCCAGCCGTCGCGCAGGACCCAGCCGGCGACAAGACCGCCGATTCCTGCGACCAGCGCCAGCGAGGACTGGATCGGCAGCGCGCGGCGATAGCTTTGCTGCCACTGGGTGAGCATCGGCTCCTCGGCCAGCGACAGGCGCGCCGGATGTTCGACCAATGTGATGTAGAGCGCCGCCCCGGTAAACAGCGTCGCGGCGAGCAGGGCGACCAGCAGGAAGAGCATGACGGCATCCTTTCACAATGCGGGATGACGCCTGACGGAAACGGCCCGGTGCGCCATCCCGAACGGGTTCGGGTTGACGCCGCGGACGGGGGAACCGGCGCACCACGGCGCTGGCGCAGGAACTACCAACCTGCTGCTCTCTTTTCGGCCCGCCCAAGATAACCGCCGTGCGGCCCGGTCGCAAGCCTAGCCCAGCACGCGGCGGACCAGCGCGCCGCAATCGGCATTGCCCGCGCGCGGCGTGTCGTCGCCCTTGATCGCGCGGCCCAGCATGCGCAGGATCCCGCCCGCGCTCTTCACGCCGGGAGGAATCTGCACCTCCGGCGTCTGGAGGCGGCCGGTGACGCGCACCGGACGGTCGAGGTGCAGCAGCGTGCGCTGCTTCGGTGTGCCGGTCAGCGCGATCGACAGGGTTTCGTCGGACAGGCGCACCACCCCCTGCCCCCGCGTCTGCGCGCGCGAGGTGTCGATCAGCAGCGGGTCGATCCGCCCGATGCCGTTGGCGACGTCCAGCCGCAGCCCCAGGCAGCGCAGCCGCGCCTGCGCATCGTCGTCGGTCAGCACGCCGCGCGCCACATCGGCGCCGAGCATCGACGCCATCTTGGCCGGCAGCACGCCGCCCGCCGCGGCAAAGCCGATGGTGCCGTTCGAGCGGCCGACCGCCTGGCGGATGGTATCGCCGCTGCCGACCAGCCGCACCCGCGCGCGCAGCGGGGCATCGACCGGCGCGCCGCCGGCGAAGGTGGAGATGCGCGAATCGCTCAGCCGCAGGTCGAACGTCGTCTTGGGCGTCGTGCGGCCACGCTGATCGACCACCACCTGCCCGGTGATCTTCCCCTGTGCCAACCGCACGCTCAGCGGCGCGACGGTCAGGCGGCTATGGTCGATCGCCAGCACGGTATCGAGGCTGCGCAAGCCCGCCATGTCGAGCAGCCGGTCGACGCGAATGGCGAGCCTTCCGTCGAGCTCGCCCATCTTGGCGAGGTTGATGCGGGTGCCGGGCACGACGCGCGGGCCGATGCGGCGCTCGATCGCGGCGGCTTCGGCGCGACCTTCGTCGGTGGCGAGGTCGTCGAACGACAGGGTGGCGAAGTGCAGCCGCCCGTCGATGCCGGTGCGCTCGTCCGCCTTGGTCACGGTCGCGTTGGCCGATGCCAGCCGCGACCGGCCGATGGTGCCCGACAATCTTTCGATCACCCAGGTCGGATCGTCGTGCCGCACGCGGGCGGTCAGCTTGACCGGCTGGGTGCCGAACAGCCCGGCCTCGATCAGGGCGTCGAGCGTCTTCAGGTCGTTGGCGCGCGCGGTCAGGTCGACGGTCATCTGCCGCGTGTCGAGCGGCGAGGCCATCGTCCCCTTCGCATCGACGGTGATCGTCGGCCCGGCGACGCGCGCGGTGAACGGCCACGCACCGTCGCCGGCGATGGTCGGACCGGCGAGCGACACGGTCACCGGGCGATTGTCGATCGCGCCGTCGCCGCTGGCGCGGAACCCCTGTCCGTCCGACGCCACGGTCACGGCGAAGCGACGATTCTGCACCGCGTCGCGATAGTCGATGACGAGGTCGCGCACGGTCAGGCTGGTGATCGCGGAGGCCGAGCCGTTGCCGCCGCGCTTGTCGGGGGCCCAGTTCTTGCGACCGTCGTGCGACCGCACCATCGCCACCCGGCCGCCGTCGATGGCGAGTGCGGTCAGGTCGAACTTGCCGCGGAGCAAGGGCAGCACGCGAAAGCGGAAATCGATGCGCCGCAACCGGACGAGATCGCCCGGCCCCGCCCAGCTGGGCTGCGCGATGCGCAGGTCGCGCACGATCAGGGTGGGCGAGAAGGACAGCGGCTCGACCCGTTCGATCGTGCCGATCGACACGTCGGAGCCGAAGCGTTCGGCGAGCTTCACCGACACCCGGTCGCGCAGCACCCCCCAGGGAAAGGCGGCGAGGATCAGGAGGATGAGCAGCAGCAGCCCGACCAGACCACCGAGGATGAACCGCCAAGTACGCGAGAGCCGAGCCATCAAGCGACAAACCGGAAGCAGGCAGTTCGTTCCATCTCCGCAATGGAATTACTGACAGGCATGTAGGTTGGATGCCCGGCCGTCGCGCAGCGGCGACGGCCGGGCTGCAGCCGTCAGAAGTCCAGTCGCAGCGTGGTGGAGATCGCCCGCCCGTTCAGCAACCGCCCGCGCACGATCCCGCTGGCGGGAATGCGATCCTCGTCGATGCCGGTCAGCGCCACCGTGTCGAACAGGTTGGTGGCGTTCAGCGACAGCAGCAGCCGGTCGACCAGCCGGACCTGCGCGAAGGCGTTGGTCGTGACATAGCCGGGGATCTTCAGCAGGTTGACGTCCTGTGCATAGGTATCGGTCGTGCCGATGAACACCGCGCCGACCGCGAACCGATCGGTGCTGACCTGCGGCGTCGCCTGGAAGATCAGATTGGCCTGATGCCGCGGCGTATTGCCGTTCAGCGCCGGGTTGACCCGGTCCCTAACGATCAGCGCATCGGTGTAGGTCGCACCCGCCGTCAGGCTGAACATGCCGCGCCGCACGCCGCCTTCGAACTCCAGCCCCTTCGCACGGTAATCGCGGGCGATGACCGCCCCGGTCGAGGTGTTGATGTTCGAATCCTGTGCATCGACATGAAAGCCGGTCAGGTTCAGCGTCAGCCCGGCATGGCGGTATTTGACGCCCAGTTCGGCCTGCTTGACCGGGTCGAACGCGGCCGACGGGATGGCCAGCCTGCCGGTCGCATTGTCGATCACGCTGCCGAAGGTGATCCGGTCGGCATTGGCCCGCGCCCCCCGGCTGTAGCGGCCGAACACCGCCAGCGGCTCGGCCACGCGGAAGACGACGCCGCTCGAATAGGACAGGTAGCGATAGCCGTAATCGACCAGGCCGGGCGCGGTCGGCGTGATGCCGACGCGCTGTTCGGGTGCGGAGATCACGCCGTCGCCATCGATGTCGCGCGCGACCTGCCCGATGCGTCCGCCGCCCAGCTCGACGCCGAACACCTGCCCGCTGGCATGGCCCCAGTCGTAGCGCAGGCTGCCGCCGATCGAGACCCGGCCGATCTTGTAATTGGCCGATGCGAAGGGGGCGTTCACCCGATAGGCCAGCCGCAGCGTGCGGCGCTGCGTGCCCGACAACGGGTTATAGGCATAGATGCCGCCCGCGGTGCGCGCCGTGCCGGCGGCATCGAACACGTCGAGCAGCGCGGCATCGCCGCCGCCCGTCACCTCGGTCACCGCCACGCCGTACAGGATCGACGTGTCGATCGCCTGGCGCGCGGCATAGAATCCGGCGGTGGTGGTCAGGCTGCCGTCGCCGACCTGCCAGACGCGGCTGGCGCGGATGTCGTTGGTGATGTTGCCGACATCCTGCTGACGCCGGTCGCGGATGTTGTAGATCGCGATCAGCCCGTTGCCGTTCAGCGCGGTCGGATCGGTGATGGCCTGCCCGACGTTCGCGCCGCTGGCATAGCGGAACGAACCGCCGGTCGCGCCCAGCCGCGTCAGCGCCGCCGACGGCGACAGCATGAGGCTGCTGAACGGGCCGATCAGCCCGCCCGAGCGCCCGGCGACCCGGAAGCGTTCGGTCACGGTCCATTCCGCCACCGTCACCTGCGATTCGAGGCCGAACGACGTTTCCCGGACCCGCTGGCCGTCGCGGATATCCTCGACGATCGGCCGGTTCGCTTCGTCCAGCAGCGTGACCGACTGGAGCGCACGGGTCGACAGCGTGTCGTGCGTCGGATCGAACGATGCGACCGCCGCGAACGATGGATCGGCATCGCTGCCGGTCACCCGCAACGGCACCGAATCGTAGAAGGGCGAGCGGTCGTCGAGATATTTGCCGTACAGCCGGATATAGCCGCCTGCGAAGTCGCGGGTGACATTCGCCTTGATCTGCCCACCGCGCTGACCGGTGAAGCCGATGCGGCGCGGCCCTTCCCCCTGGCGATAGAAGCCGCCGACATGGAAGCGAAGATGGTCGCCCAGCCGCGCGCCATAGTCGAAATCGCCGCGATACTGGTCGAAGTCGAGCCCGGCGGTCAGCGCGATCGCGCCGCCCTCACGCTCCCCGGTCTTCGAGATGAAGTTGATGATGCCGCCCGGCGCATTGCTGGTGAAGGTGGAGGCGGAGCCGCCGCGGATCGCCTCGACCTGCGCGAGGTTCAGGTCGACGCGCACGAAGCTGTCGGCGCTGGCACCGACGATGTCGCCGAATTCCATGACCGGCAGGCCGTCTTCCTGCAGCTGCACGAACTTCGCGCCCGACGACGACAGCGGCAGGCCGCGGATGGTGATGTTGGCGATGCTTTCGCCATTGGGTGCCTCGGCCAGGATGCCGGGAATGGCGCGCAGCAGTTCGCCGACCGACCGCGGCGCCAGCTTCGCGATTTCCCCCTCGCGCAGCACGCTGGTCGATGTGGCGCTGTCCAGCCGGTCGCGCCCCTTGGCGACGCCGGTCGTGACCGTGTCCTGCTCGGGCGCCACCTGCTGCGCCTGCGCCGGAAGTGCCAACGCGATGGACGACAGGCCACAGATGATTCGCCAATTCATATTCATGCATCCCCCCGGAATTCCCGAAGGGACAATGGTAGGGCGAAGAGTTTCCCAAATAGCTAAGTCGCCGGTAAGACTTTGTTATACGTTGCAAAAACCTCGCTGCTGCGCGACTGCAATCGTTGTCAACGCTCTGTTAAATCGTATTCCATAGGGACGCGATCATTCCGAAGGGGGATTGCGACATTGCGTTCACATCAAATTTTTGCCGGCCTGATTCCACTCATCGCCTGTACGCCGGCCCATGCCCAGACGGTCGCCACGCCCGACAAGGCGGCCGATGAATCGGCCACACGGCAGAAGCCGCCGGCCGACATCGTCGTCACCGCCGTCGCGCGGGGTCGCGATCGGCTGGACAGCGCGATTTCGACCAGCTCGCTGCGCGAAAACGACATATTGAAGGCTGCGCCGCGCTCGACCGCCGAGATTTTCCGCAACGTGCCGGGCATCCGCGCCGAAAGCTCGGGCGGCGACGGCAACGCCAATATCTCGATCCGCGGCCTGCCGATCGCATCGGGCGGCGCCAAGTTCCTGCAGTTGCAGGAAGACGGCCTGCCGGTGCTGGAATTCGGCGACATCACCTTCGGCAATGCCGACATCTTCCTGCGGTCCGACCTGAACCTGTCGTCGGTCGAGGCGATTCGCGGCGGGTCGGCCTCCACCTTCTCGTCCAACTCGCCCGGCGGCGTGCTCAACCTGATCTCCAAGACCGGGGAGCGCGAAGGCGGCGCGATCCAGCTGGGCGCCGGCCTCGATTACGAGGAATATCGCGTCGATGCCGATGTTGGCGGCAAGATCGACAGCACGACGCGCTTTCATGTCGGCGGCTTCTATCGCCAGGGCGAGGGGCCGCGCCGGATCGGCTATGACGGCAATCGCGGCGGCCAGTTCAAGGCGAACCTGACCAAGAGCTTCACCGGTGGCTATGTCCGGCTGTACGCCAAATATCTGGACGACCGCGCCGTCGGCTATCTGCCCAATCCGGTCCGCGTCACCGGCACCGATGCCGATCCCAAATATCGCAGCCTGCCCAATTTCTCGATCACCGACGATGCGCTGCTGACGCGCAACTTCACGACCAACGTGACGCTCGACGGCCGCAACAACCCGGTCCAGCGCGACCTGCGCGACGGGCAGCATCCGGTGGTCAAGGCGTTCGGCGTGGAAGGGCAGATCGACCTCGCCGGCTGGACCGTGACCAACCGCTTCCGCTACGCCGATATCAGCGGCGGTTTCTCGTCGCTGTTCCCGTCCAATGTCGCGGCGGCGGGCGAGATCGCGACCGCGCTGGGCGGTGCGGGCGCGACGCTGCGCTATGCCAGCGGCCCGTCGGCGGGACAGGCGATCGCCAACCCGGCCGCGCTGAACGGCAACGGCCTGCTGGCGCAGATTGTCGTGTTTGACGTCAAGCTGAACAGCCTAGACAACATCACCAACGACCTGCGCGCCAGCCGGGTCTTCCGCGTGGGTGAGGGCGACCTGACCACGACGGCCGGCTTCTACAAGTCGCGCCAGACGATCGACAGCGACTGGCTGTGGACCTCCACGCTGCTCGACGTGCGGGGCGGCGGGCGCGCCGCGCTGGTCGATATCGTGTCGGCTGCCGGTACGCCGGTCACCCAGAACGGCTTCTACGGCTATGGCGCCAGCTATTTCGGTGATTGCTGCCGCCGCAGCTACCGCGTCGATTACGACGTCAACGCGCCGTTCGGGTCGCTGAACTACAAGATCGGCCGCGTCGCGCTGGGCGCCAGCGTCCGCTATGACTTCGGCGATGCGTCGGGGGCGATCTTCGGGTCGGACCTGGGCGGGGGCCGCACCGGTGTCGTGACGCGCGACATGAACGGCGACGGCGTGATCTCGGCCGCCGAGCGGCGCGTGGCGGTCATGCCGCTCGGCAGCCCGGCACCGGTCGATTATGGCTGGAACTACCTGTCCTATTCGGCGGGCATCAACTTCCGCATCGCCGAGCCGTTCGCAGTGTTCGCCCGCTACAGCCGCGGCGGGCGCGCCAATGCCGACCGGCTGCTGTTCGGTCCGGCGGTCAGCACGGTTGACGGGTCGCTGCGCAGCAAGGCCGCGGCGGTCGATTTCGTCCGCCAGGCCGAAGCCGGCGCGAAATATCGCCACAACGGGCTGGTCGTGAACGTCACCGGCTTCTGGGCACGCACCGAGGAACAGAATTACGAAGCGACGCGCCAGGTGTTCATCGACCGCGCGTACCGCGCCTATGGCGTCGAACTGGACGGCGGCTACAGCGTCGGACCGTTCGGCATTACCGGCGGGGCGACGTGGACCGATGCGACGATCGTCAGCGACGCGCTCAACCCCGGCGTCGTCGGCAATACCCCGCGCCGCCAGGCCCGGCTGATCTTTCAGGCGACGCCGCAGGTGGAGCTGGGCCGGATCACGGTCGGTGCGAACGTCATCGGCACGACCAGCAGCTATGCGCAGGACAGCAACCAGCTGAAGCTGCCGGGCTATACCGTCGCCAACGGCTTCCTCCAGTTCCGCGCGACCGACCGGCTGCTGGTGTCGCTCAACGCCAACAACCTGTTCGACGTGCAGGGCTTTACCGAGGCCGAGGATGCGGTGATCCCGGCCAACGGCATCGTGCGCGCACGGTCGATCAACGGCCGCACGACATCGGTGACGCTGCGCGCGATGTTCTGATGCCGACGTCCGGGCCGCGCCTCGGCGTGGCCCGGCGCAGGATCAGAAATCGACGGCGATGCCCTTGTGCGTCCAGTCGCCGTAGCGGGTCGGGCTGAGGCCCAGCGGATCGTCGCCGTCCGATTGGGGCGGCAGCGGTTCCGGGGTCGGCACCGTCGGCGACTTGGAGAGATGCGCGGGTGGCTTCACATGCGGGGGCCGCTTGCCCATAGGGGTTCCTTTCCGGTTCGCTCGGGACTGCACTTGGCGGACCGGCGACAGGATTCAAGTACCCCCTTTGCCGCATCGGAACCCGAACATGGCCCGCCCCCGTCTTGCCCCCGAACCCCCGGCGTTCCCGCGCGCCGGGCTGCGCTCAAATTGCTCGATGCCGTCATCCGGCGCGGGCTGCCGCTGGAGGCGGCGCTCGCGAGTTCGACCGCCGAGCTCGACCGGCGCGAGGATCGTGGCCTTGCCCATGCCATCGCCGCCGCGGTGCTGCGCCGGCTGCCCGATCTCGACGCGCTGATCGACAGCGCGACGCAGCGGCCGCTCCCCGACGATGCCAAGGCGCGGTTCGTGCTGCGCCTCGCGCTGGCGCAGGCGCTGGTGCTGAACACGCCGCCGCATGCCGCGATCGCCACCGCGCTTCCGCTGGTCGATGGCGGGCCGCGCAAGCTGGTGCATGGCGTGTTCGGCACGCTGATGCGCGGCAATGCGCGACTGCCCGACGCCGCCACCCTGCCCGCCGATACCGATGCCCGGTGGGTCGCGGCATGGGGCGAGGACATGGTGATCGCCGCCGCACAGGCGATCGCGCAGCAGCCGCCGGTCGACCTGTCGCTTAAAGGTCAGGACGGCCCCGAAGGGTTGGCGCTCGCCCCGCGGCATCGCCGCCTCGCCGAGCATGGCGCGATCGCCGACCTGCCGGGCTATGCCGAGGGCGACTGGTGGGTGCAGGATCTGGCGGCGTCGATCCCCGCGCGGCTGCTGGGGAACGGGCCGGGCCGTGCGCTCGACCTGTGCGCGGCACCCGGCGGCAAGACGCTGCAGCTGGCCGCCGCCGGATGGGACGTGACCGCACTCGACAATTCGGAGAGCCGGTTGATGCGCCTCACCGAAAATCTGGAGCGCACCGGGCTGTCGGCGAAGGTCGTGACCGGCGATGCGTTGGTGTGGAAGCCGGCCGAGCCGGTCGACGCGATCCTGCTCGACGCGCCGTGCAGCGCGACCGGCATCTTCCGCCGCCACCCCGACGTGCTCCACCGCGTCCGGCCGAGCGTGATCGCCGAGACGGCGGCGTTGCAGGCGCGGCTGCTGGCGCGCGCCGCCGACTGGGTGAAGCCGGGCGGGCGGCTGGTCTATGCCACCTGTTCGCTGGAGCCGGCCGAGGGCGAGGCACAGCTCGACCGGTTCCTGAGCGGCCGGTCGGATTTCGCGGTCGAGCCGGCGACCGCCGACGAACTTCCGCAAGGGGTGGAGGCGAACCGCCGAGGCTATGTGCGGACGCTGCCGGGGATGCTGGCGGATCACGGCGGGCTGGACGGGTTCTTCATCGTCCGGTTGCGGCGGAGTTGAAGAAGATCCGTTCACGCGGAGGCGCGGAGGCGCGGAGGGGTTGCGCTTGCCGTCCCCTTCCCGCGCAGCGGGCCTGTCGCTCGGCACGGCAACCGGGAAGCAAAGGGCCGCTTGCGCGGCGTGCAGGGGCCACGGACGCACTACCTCCGCGCCTTCGCGCCTTCGCGTGAACCAAATCTTGCTTCCTCCTTTACCCTTTGCTTGCCGAGTCGGCAGACCATGCTAGGACGGACGCCATGCAAGCTGTCCGTATCGCGCCCTCCATCCTGTCCGCCGACTTTGCCAAGCTGGGCGAGGAAGTCCGTGCCATCGATGCCGCCGGCGCCGACTGGATCCATATCGATGTGATGGACGGGCATTTCGTGCCCAACCTGACCATCGGTCCGGCGGTGGTGAAGGCGCTGCGCCCGCACAGCCCCAAGCCGTTCGACGTGCATCTGATGGTGTCGCCGGTCGACCCGCTGGTCGACGCCTTTGCCGAGGCGGGTGCCGATATCCTGTCGGTCCACCCGGAATCGGGGCCGCACCTCCACCGCACGCTCCAGCGGATCAAGGCACTGGGCAAGCGCGCCGGCGTGGTCCTCAATCCCGGCACCCCGGTCGAGGTGGTCGATCAGGTGATCGACCTGACCGACCTGCTGCTGGTGATGAGCGTCAATCCGGGCTTTGGCGGGCAGAAGTTCATCGACAGCCAGTTGCGCAAGATCGAGGTGCTGCGCGCTAAGATCGACGCGACCGGCCGGGCGATCGACCTGCAGGTCGATGGTGGGATCGACCGCGTGACCGCACCCAAGGCGATCGCCGCCGGGGCCGACTGCCTGGTCGCCGGCACCGCGACCTTTACCGGCGGTCCGACCGCCTATGCCGCGAATATCGCCGCACTGCGCGGCGCATGATCCCGCCCCAGCCGATCGACGAACCGCGCGACGGGATCGACGTCGGCAAGCGGCTGGTGCGACAGGGCGGCGGCACCGGACTGTCGCTGTCCGAACGGATCGCCGAGAAGCTGCAGCGCCTCGCATGGCGCACGCCGCTGCACGGGTTGCGGTTGAAGGGGCGGCATCCGCTCAAGCTGATCGCGGTCGCCGACGACCCGTTTTTCGGTGACGTCGCGCGGGGGCAGGCGCTGCTGAACGGCGATCTGATGTTCCGGGGCGAGGCGGTGGCCATCGACCGGCTCGGGCTCGACCGTCCCAAATTCTCCGCCGCGTTCGCCGAGCATCTCCACAGCTTTGCGTGGCTGCGCGACCTGTCGAGCGTCGCGCCGCGCGTGACGGCGGTGCCGATCGCCGAGACGCTGATGCTGCAATGGCTGGCCGCGCATGGCGAGCGCGTGTCGGAACCGGCGTGGAGCGCGCATGTCACCGGGCGGCGGATGCTGTTCTGGATCGCGCATGCCCCGCTGATCCTGTCATCGACCGACCTGGTCTATCGCTCGCGCGTGCTCAACACCATCGCCCGCGCCGCCCGGCATCTGGATGGCGAGGCGGGCAAGGCACCCGCCGGCGTTCGCGCGATCACCGCGTGGGCGGGGGTGGTCGCCGCCGGCCTCGTCATTCCCGGCGGCGATCCGCGCCGGGCGTTCGGCGAACATGGCCTCGCGCGGGCATTGGCGACGGGCATGTTCGAGGATGGCGGTATTGTAGGCCGCTCGCCCGCCGAACAGCTCGATGCGGTGATGACGCTGACGTCGTTGCGCGAAATCTATGCCGCGCGGCGGCTGGACGTACCCGAGGCGCAGGGGCTGGCGCTGACCCGCATGGTCGCCGCGCTGCTGGGCGTATGCCATGGCGAGGGTGGCCTTGCTTGCTGGCAGGGATCGGGACCGGTCAGCGGCGAACGCATCGCCGATGTCGTCGCGGCAACCGGGGTGCGCACCCGCCCGCTACGCCATGCAGGCGACTGGGGCTATCAGCGCCTTGCCGCCGGGCGCACCGTGCTGATGGTCGATTCCGCCCCGCCGCCGGTCGCACGCGCCGCGCGCGAGGGCTGCGCGTCGACGCTGGCGTTCGAGTTGTCGGACGGCGGGCAGCGGATCGTGGTCAATTGCGGCGGCGCGGGCGCCGCGCTGCTGACGCTCTCCCCCGAACTGCGCCGGGCGCTGCGCACCACCGCCGCGCATTCGACGCTGGTGCTGGCCGATGCCAATTCGACCGCGATCCATGCCGACGGGTCGCTGGGCAAGGGCGTCGGCGTGGTCGACCTGGCACGGCAGGAAAGCGACGCGATCAGCCGGATCGAGGTCGCGCATGACGGCTATGCCAAGCGGCTGGGCTTCCAGCATCGCCGCGTCCTGACGCTCTCCGCCGATGGCCGCGACGTGCAGGGCGAGGATATGCTGATCCCGACCGGCCGGCGCGGGCGCAAGGGCGAGACGGGGTTCGTCGCCCGCTTCCACCTGGCGCCCGGCATCGAGATCGCGCCGACCCCCGACGGGCAGGCCGCGTTCCTGCGCGTCCCCGATGGCGGCCCGGTGTGGCAGTTCCGCTGCAAGGGCGCGACGCTGGGCGTCGAGGAAAGCCTGTGGATCGACGAGTCGGGCAAGCCGGTGCCGACCTTCCAGCTGGTCCTGTCGGGCGCGACCCCGGCGGGGGGGCATGATTTTTCGTGGCGGTTCCACCGCGCGCGGTAGGCGAAAGGGTTGATCGATGCTGTTGCTGGTCGTCGCATTGCTGGGTGCCGCTGCCCCGGATTGCCGGTTCGACCGGGCGGCAATGCTCGCGCTGGACCAGCAGGCGTTCGATCAGGACATGGACGGCGGCTGGCGCGCGCTGTCGAAGCGGGGCTGCATGGTCGAAGCTGCCGACCTGATCCGCGACTGGCGCACCGCGCACCCGTCCGACAAGCCGGATGCCAGGATCCTGTTCTGGCACGAGGGACAGATGCGCGCCGAACTCGGCCAGACCGAACAGGCGATCGCGCTGTTCGAGCAAAGCCGCAAGCCGGCGGACAAGGACCAGGCCTGGGGCTGGAATCTGTATGTCGATGGCAGCATCGCCTTCCTGCGCGGCGACCGGGCGGGTCTGGAGCGCGCCCGTGCCGCGCTGGCCGTGCTGCCGAAACCGCCCGAACTGGCCAATGCGCGCGGGCCGGACGGCAAGCCGATGACGGTGCGCTGGCCGATGAACCTCAACGTCCTCGACGGTTTCCTGCGCTGCTGGGGGCAATCCTATCACGACGCCTATGGCTGTGCCGCGCCGATGTCGGTGAAGAAGGGGTAGTCCGGGACAATATCCGTCACCCCAGCGCAGGCTGGGGTCTCCTCGTGACGAAGCGCGCGCCTCGCCGCAGGAGGCTCCAGCCTTCGCTGGAGCGACGGTGAGGAATCGCCTATCCGGGCGCTGCCGCCGATCCGGCGAGCAGCCCGCCATCGATATTGACCTCGGTCCCGGTCAGATACGCCGCCTCGTCCGACGCGAGCATCGCTGCGACCGCCGCGACTTCCTCCGGCAGACCGAAGCGCTTGAGCGGGGTGTCGGCGACCAATGCCGCCATCCGCGCCTCCCGGTCCGGCCCGTCGCCCAGCATCGGTTCCCAGATCGGCGTCAGGATCGCCGCGGGATGGACCGAGTTGCAGCGGATGCGCCAGCCCTGTTGCGCGCAATAGAGCGCGACGCTCTTGCTATGGTTGCGGATCGCCGCCTTCGACGAAGCATAGGCCGCCGCGCCGGGAATGCCGACCAGGCCCGAACGCGACGCAATGTTGATGATCGATCCCGTCCCCGCGACCTTCATCGCACCGATCGCATAGCGACAGCCGAGAAAGGTGCCGTCGAGATTGACGGCATGGACCGCGCGCCAGTCGTCGAGCGACGCATGTTCGGGATCGTGGGCGACCATGCCGCCTTCGAACCCGGTCACCCCGGCATTGTTGACCACGACATCGGCGACCGGCACCTCGGCGGCCAGCCGCGCCCAGTCACCCTCCTCGCGCACGTCGAGCGGCAGGAAGCGACAGCCGAGCGCATCGGCGGCGGCCTGTCCGGCGTGGGCGTCGATATCGGTCAGGACGACAATGCCGCCCTCTTCATGGAAGCGCGTGGCGATGGCATGGCCGATCCCGCGCGCCGCGCCGGTGACGACGCAGAGTTTCGATTGCAGACGTTGCATGATGGAATCCCGGTACGAGTGATCGTGCGGCGGACCTGCCGCCGGTTCAGCGCAGGGACTGGACCATCGTACCGACTCCGTTTGGGGCGGGGCGCAGGGTACGCCCGCCCGCCGAAAGTCGCAAGTCGCGCCCCCTTGCCCCGCCGCCGCATTCGCGCGAAAGGGCGCGGCCATGGATCATGTCACCGCACAGCGCGCGCTCCTCTCGGTCTCCGACAAGAGCGGCATCGTCGACCTCGCCACCGCCCTTGCCAGCCATGGCGTCGAGCTGGTTTCCACCGGCGGCACGGCCAGCGCCTTGCGCGATGCAGGCCTCAACGTCCGTGACATTTCGGAGCTGACCGGCTTTCCCGAAATGATGGATGGGCGGGTCAAGACGCTGCACCCGGTGGTCCATGGCGGGCTGCTGGCGGTGCGCGACAATCCGCAGCACGTCGCGTCGATGAACGAACATGCGATCGGCGCGATCGATATCGTCGTCGTGAACCTCTATCCGTTCGAAGCGACCGTCGCCAAGGGCGCCGACCGCGACACGATCATCGAGAATATCGACATCGGTGGCCCGTCGATGGTGCGTTCGGCGGCGAAGAACCATGACGCGGTGGCGATCGTCACCGATCCGGCCGACTATGCCGCGCTGATCGCCGAACTGGCCGAAACCGGCGGCGCGACGACGCTCGCCACCCGCCGCCGCTTCGCCGCCAAGGCCTATGCCGCGACCGCCGCGTACGACTCGGCGATCGCGCAGTGGTTCGCCGTTGCCGATCAGGGGCAGGCATTCCCCGACACGCTCCCCCTCGCCTTCACCCGTGGGGCCGAGCTGCGCTATGGCGAGAATCCGCACCAGTCGGCGTCGCTCTACATCCCGCGCGGCCCCGCCGCCCGTGGCATCGCGCAGGCCGAACAGGTGCAGGGCAAGGCGCTGAGCTACAATAATTATAACGACGCCGATGCCGCGCTGGAGCTGGTCAGCGAATTCCGCGACGGCCCGCCGACCGTGGTCATCGTCAAGCACGCCAATCCGTGCGGCGTCGCGACCGGCGAAACCTTGATCGAGGCGTATCAGGCGGCGCTCGCCTGCGACAGCGTGTCGGCGTTCGGCGGGATCATTGCGGTCAACCGTCCGCTCGACGGCGAAACCGCCCGCGCGATCAGCGGCATCTTCACCGAAGTCGTCGCCGCCCCTTCCGCCGATGACGAGGCGAAGGCGGTGTTCGCGGCCAAGAAGAACCTCCGCCTGCTGCTGACCGGCGAGCTGCCCGATCCGGCGCGCGGCGGGCTGATGGTCAAGACCATCGCCGGCGGGCTGCTGGTCCAGTCGCGCGATGCCGGCAACCTCGATCAGGTCGAGCTGAAGGTCGTGACCAAACGCCAGCCGACTAGCCAAGAACTGGCCGATTGCCGCTTCGCGTGGACCGTCGCCAAGCATGTGAAGTCGAACGCGATCGTCTATGCCAAGGGCGGCAGCACGGCGGGCATCGGCGCGGGGCAGATGAACCGGCTGGAATCGGCGCGTATCGCCGCGTGGAAGGCGAAGGATGCAGCCGACAAGGCCGGCTGGAGCGAAGCCCGCACCATCGGTTCGGCGGTCGCGTCGGACGCGTTCTTCCCCTTCGCCGACGGCTTGCTGGCCGCGGTCGAGGCAGGGGCGACGGCGGTGATCCAGCCGGGCGGCTCGATCCGCGACGACGAAGTCATCGCTGCGGCGGACGAGGCGGGGCTGGCGATGGTGTTCACCGGGATGCGCCACTTCCGGCATTGAGGCGCAGCACGCTTCCGCACCGATAACGTACCCCCGCGCAGGCGGGGGTCCAGAGTGGCGCACGCAGGCGCCTGTTTTGCCTTGGCTCTGGGCCCCCGCCTGCGCGGGGGCACGTTCGGAGAGATGGCGCCGAGGTTCATTTGCCTCCCCCGCCGCCACCCGGTACGACGCCGCGATGCCGTCGTTCCGCAACACCGACTACGCCGCCTTCCTGTTCGACATGGACGGAACGCTGCTCGATTCTTCTCAAGCGGTCGAGCGCGTGTGGCGGCGCTGGTGCGACCGGCACGGCATCGATGCCGAGGCGCTGATCGCGGTGTGCCACGGGGTGCGCGGCGAGGATACGGTGCGCCGCTTCGCCACGCCGGACATGGATATCGAAGCCGAGGCCGCCTGGCTGAACGCCGCCGAGCTGGCGGATGTCGACGGCATCGTCGCGATCGATGGCATCCATGCGCTGATCGAAGGGCTGGCGCCGTACGAATGGGCAATCGTCACCTCCGCGCCGCGCAACCTGGCCGAGGTGCGGCTGCGCGCGATCGGCCTGCCCGTTCCGGATGTATTCGTCACCGCCGAAGACGTGACGCAAGGCAAGCCCGATCCGCAGGGCTTCCGCCTCGCCGCCGAGCGGCTGAGCGTGGCGACCGAGGACTGCCTGGTGTTCGAGGATGCACCGGCCGGAGTCGCGGCAGGCAAGGCGGCCGGCGCAGCGGTCGCGATCGTTGGGCCGCGCGTGGCGGCGGAGGAAGGGACCTATGCGATCGCCGATTATCGCTGATCTTCGGATCGATCGTCGTACGCTGATCGCCGGACTCGGCGCGTCGCTGGCATTCCCGCGCGCGGTGCTGGCCGCCAATCCGGCCTTTCCCGGCTGGTATGCCGATCCCGAAATCCGCATCTTCGGCGACCGCTACTGGATCTATCCGACCTATTCGGCGGACCAGGGCACGCCCGCGCCGCCGAGCTGCTTCACGCCATGGCAGGTGCAGGAGCGCAAAGCCCCGCATATCTGGCACCCGTTCCTGCGGCAGACCTTCCTCGACGCCTTTTCCTCGCCCGACCTCGCGCACTGGACGCGGCATCCCCGCGTGCTGGACGTCGAACGCGTCGGCTGGGCCGCCTATTCGCTATGGGCGCCCTCGGCGATCGAGCATCGCGGGCGCTATTATCTGTTCTTCGGCGCGAACGACATCAAGAACGATGCGCAGACGGGCGGCATCGGCGTCGCGGTGGCGGACCGGCCGGAGGGGCCGTTTCGCGACGCGATCGGCAAGCCGCTGATCGGCCGGATCGTGAACGGCGCGCAGCCGATCGACCAGATGGCGTTTCGCGACGATGACGGGCAGGTCTATCTTTATTATGGCGGATGGAAGCACTGCAACGTCGTGCGGCTGTCCGATACGCTGACCGGGATCGTGCCGTTCGCCGATGGCACGACGTTCAAATCGATCACGCCCTCGCCCGATTATGTCGAGGGGCCGTTCATGGCCAAGCGGGGCGGCGTCTATTATCTGATGTGGTCGGAGGGCGACTGGACCGGGCCGGACTATCGCGTCGCCTATGCCACCGGTCCCACTGCGCTGGGCCCGTTCACCCCGCGCGGCGTCGTGCTGCAGCAGGACGCCCGGGTCGCGCGCGGCGCGGGGCATCATTCGTTGCTGCAGATCCCCGGCACCGACGACTGGTATATCGTCTATCACCGCCGCCCGCTGACCGAAACCGACGGCAACCACCGCGAAGTCGCCATCGACCGCCTGCATTTCCGCAGCGACGGCAGCATCGTGCCGGTGGTGATCACCGATAAGGGTGTCGGGCCGAGGGTGTTGGCGAAGCGATAGACCGTACCCCCGCGCAGGCGGGGGTCCAGGGTTATCAGCGATGTCGTCCGTGGCTCTGGATCCCCGCCCGCGCGGGGATACGGGTCGTGAGCCTACCCGCCGTGCACCGCGACGATCGACGACACGACCGTCTGGATCAGTTGCTGGCGTTCGGGCACCGGGCGGGAGGTGTCGCCGATCAGCACCGCGATGGCATAGGATTTGCCATCGGGGGCGGTCAGGATGCCGACATCGTTGAAGCCCGCGGTGCGCCCGCCCAGATCCTGTCCGGTGCCGGTCTTGTGCGCGACGCTCCATCCGGCGGGCAGCGCGGCGCGGATGCGGGCGCGGCCGGTGCGGGTGTGGCTCATCGTGTCGAGCAGCCAGCTGGTCGATTGCGGGGTCAGCAGCATGCCGTGGTGCAGCCGCGCCAGCGCATCGGCGATCGCACCTGCCCCCGCGCCATCGGGCGGATCGGACACATAGGCCTGGTACGCGGCACGGCGGACATTGGGGTCGAGCCGTGAGCGCGCCTGGGCAAAGGCATTGCCCTGCGAATATTCCTGTTTCCACGGCAGCCCGGCGGTCTTCGCCTGCAACAGCCGCTCGCCCGGACCGAAGCGGATATTGCCCAGGCCCCGGCTGGCGATGAAGTCGCGCACCGCGACCGGCCCGCCGGCAAGGTTCAGCAGCTTGTCGTTCGCGGTATTGTCGCTCATCGTCAGCGCGCGGCGCAGCAGGTCGCCGACGGTCGTCCGGAACACGCCGTCCTTCATCAGATAGGCGATCGGCTGGTGAAACAGCGTCAGGTCGCTGCGGGTGATCGTGACCGGCGTGGTCAGCGCCAGCCGCCCCTCGTCGACAGCATTCATCACGGTCAGCGCGACCCACAGCTTGCTGACCGATTGCTGCGGCATGCGTTCGTCCATGGCATGACCGACGACCCAGCCATCATCGATGCTGCGCACCGCGATGCCGACCTTGCCCTGGAACCCGCCGCCCAGCGCATTGATCGCCGACACCAACGCCGGCGGCGCCGGCCGGGTCTGTGCCGGCAGCGGCACCGGCACCGCATAGCGCGGCGCGGCGGCCTGTGCCGTCGGCGGCAAGGTCCGCGTCGCCAGCCCGGCGCCGCCCAATGCCACAACCGCCACCATCAGGGCCGCCTCGCGCGACCCGATTCGATTTATCATCTGCGCGACCATCTCACCCCGGAACGTGGCCCGACCATGCTTGTCCGTGTGTTAACATAACAGGGCGTACGGCGACGCTTGCGACGAATCCCCCCGGATGGACGACGAATGGTTACCGGGTCCGGCGAGCGTCAGGGAACCAGGATCGTATCGACGGCCTCCGCCGCGGCTTCCGGATAATCCAGCGTATAGTGCAGCCCGCGACTCTCCTGCCGCTTGAGCGCCGAGCGCACGATCAGGTCGGCCGATTGCAACAGGTTGCGCAGTTCGATCAGGTCGGCGGTCACGCGGAAATGGCCGTAATAATCGGCGACCTCCTCGGTCAGCATTGCGATGCGGTGGCGCGCCCGCTCCAGCCGCTTGGTCGAGCGGACGATACCGACATAATTCCACATGAAGCGGCGGATTTCGGTCCAGTTCTGCTTGATGACCACCTCTTCGTCGGAATCGGTCACCCGGCTTTCGTCCCAGCCCCGGATCGCGGGCGGCGGCGGCAGCGCGTCCCAGCGCGCGGCAATGTCCTTCGCCGCCGCTTCGCCGAACACGAAACATTCGAGCAGCGAGTTGGACGCAAGGCGGTTGGCGCCGTGCAGCCCCGATTGCGATACCTCGCCCACCGCATAGAGGCCGGGCAGGTCGGTGCGCCCATCGCGGTCGATCACCACCCCGCCGCACGTATAATGCTGCGCCGGCACCACCGGGATCGGCTGGGTGGTCATGTCGATGCCGAGGCCCAGCAGCTTCTCGTAGATATTGGGAAAATGGCCGCGCACGAACGCCGGGTCCATGTGGCTGATGTCGAGATGGACGTAGTCGAGCCCGAAGCGCTTGATCTCCGCATCGATCGCCCGCGCCACGATGTCGCGCGGGGCCAGTTCGGCGCGCGGGTCGTAATAGGGCATGAAATTCTTGCCCGTCGTCGGGTTGATCAGCTTGCCGCCCTCACCCCGCACCGCTTCGGTGATCAGGAAGTTCTTGACCTCCAGATTATAGAGGCAGGTCGGGTGGAACTGCATGAATTCCATGTTCGAGACGCGACACCCGGCGCGCCACGCCATCGCGATGCCGTCGCCGGTGGCTCCGCGCGGCGCGGTGCTGAACAGATAGGTGCGCCCTGCCCCGCCGGTCGCGAGGATCGTCGCGCGCGCGGTGAACAGCTCGACCCGGTCGGTGGCGCGGTTGAAGGCATAGACCCCCCACACATTGCCCGCACCCGAATAGCGCTGCTCGTGCCGGCTGGTCGCGAGATCGACCGCGACCATGTCCGGCAGCAGGGTGATGTTGGGATGCGCCTTCGCCGCGCGGATCAGCGCCTCCTGTACCGCCCAGCCGGTCGCGTCGTCGACATGGACGATGCGGCGGTGCGAATGGCCGCCCTCGCGCGTCAGGTGCAGCGCCTCGCCGTCCATGTTGAACGGTACGCCCAGCGACGCCAGCCGCTCGATCGCCGCCGGCGCGGATTCGACCACGAACTCGACGATCGCCCGGTCGTTCAGGCCCGCGCCCGCGACCATCGTGTCCTCGACATGGTTTTCGAACGTGTCGCCGGGTTCGAGGACGGCGGCGATCCCGCCCTGCGCCCACGCGGTCGACCCTTCGTTCAGCGCGCCCTTGGCCAGCACCGTCACGCGGAACCGCTCGGCCAGATGCAGCGCGGCGGTCAGGCCGGCGGCACCCGATCCGATGATGAGGACGTCGCTCTGGGCAGGGTCGTGGGACAAGATGCGCTCCGCTTGGGGGTTGTCCGACGACTAGGCGGGTTTCGTGGGGCGTGACAAGCGTGGTGGCACGCGTGCCGTTCGTCATTCCCGCGAAGGCGGGAGCATCCCTTCCCGTCACCCCGGACTTGATCCGGGGTCCCGCTTCTTCTTCCAGCGGCGGACAAGAAGCGGGACCCTGGGTCAAGCCCGGGGTGACGACGAAGGGGTGGGGTGGTCGTCGATCAGAACGACGCCGACAGCTGCGCGAACCAGTTGCGCGGCCGGGCGAAGATGCGCTCCGCATAGCCGAGCGTCGCGAGCGAGGCGTTGCCCTGGATCAGGTAGCGCTGGTCGAGGATGTTGTTCACTCCGGCGCTGATCTCGATGCCGTTGGCGAGCTTCAGGCCGACCGATCCGTTGCCGACGAAATAGCCATCCTCTTCGATGATCGGGATGCTGCCGGTGATGAAGGTGATCTTCGACGTATAGCTGCCATCGACACGCGGGGTCAGCGTCATGCCGTTGCCCAGCTCGATCTTGTACGCCAGCCCGAGATTGGCCTGCAGGTCGGGGGTGAAGGGCAGATCGTCGTTCGGCGTCACGGTGGCAGTCGCACCCGGGATCGGGGTGATGCTCTTGATCTTGTCCTTGAGCACGCTCAGCCCGCCATCGACCATCAGGCCCCACGGCGCGCGCCAGTTCGCCTCCGCCTCGAACCCGCGGATGCGCGCTTCGCCGGCGTTGAACAGCAACGGCACGACCCCTTGGCGGAAGATCAGCTGGATATCCTGATATTCCGCCTGGAACGCGGCGAGGTTCAGCCGCAGCCGGCCGATATTGGTCTTCATGCCGACTTCGTAGCTGGTGACGCTTTCGTCGGCGAAGGGCACCGGCAGGTTGTTCGACGTCGCCGCGTTATAGCGGGTGTTGAAGCCACCCGACTTGAAGCTCTTGGCATAGGACGCATAGGTGCTGACCGCGCCACTCCAGCGATATTGCACGCTGGCCGAGCCGGTGAGCGCGGCGAAATCGCGCTGGAACGGGCGCGGAAAGATGAACAGCGGCCCGCCCTGCGTCGTCGCCAGCTGCGGCAGCGGGTTGGGATCGGGCTGGGTCGCGGGGAACAGGTTCAGCACCGTTCCCTGATAATATTTGCGGTCCGACGTGTAGCGCAGGCCCCCGCTCAGTTCGAGCCGATCGGTCGGGGACCAGGTCGCCTCCCCGAACAGCGCGACCGAATTGGTCTTCAGGCGCGACACCTGAAGGTCGCGGCTGCCGGGGCCGCCGGCCAGCAGCGAGCGGATGACCGGCGGCGACGGCGGGAAGGCGAGGAAGACCGTCGCACGCTCGTCGGTGGTTTCGTTGAAATAATAGCCGCCAAGGATGCCGCTGACCTTGCCGAAATCGAGCTGGAGCTGGACCTCCTGGCTGAACTGTGCCGACTGCGCCGCGACATCGGTGGTGATGAGCGTCAAGGGCGTGTTGTCGGCATCGCGCACGCCGCGCGAGCTGGTTTCGCGATAGGCGGTGATGAGCTTCACCAGCGCCTGATCGGTCAGGTGGATGTTGGCGGTGCCGGCGACCCCCCACACCTCCGACATGCTCATGACCGGCGCGTTGCCGCCGTTCACGAAATCGCCCTTCGCCTGCAAATCGTTGGCGCAGCGCGCATCGTTGATCAGCGGCACGTTGGGCGCGCCGAAGCGCGGGTCGCCCGGCACGATCGGTGCGAAGGGGATGGTCGCACCGGGGCAGCCGGCGGCGACGCTGGCGATGGCGGCGACCGGCGCCTGTTCATTGACCCCGGCCAGCACGAAGGGTGCGCCATGTTCGTCGCGGCGCGAATAATCGGCGCGCAGGAACAGGTCGAACTGGTCCGACGGCTCCCATTTCAGCGCGCCGTTCAACGAATAGCCATTCTCGTTGCCGAGATCGAGGCCGTCGAACGCGCGGATGACATAGCCGTCGCGGCGGCGGAACCCGCCCGACACGCGCGCCGCCAGCGTCTCACCCAGCGGCACGTTCACCGCCGCGAACCCTTCGCGCAGATTATAGTCACCGACGCGGAGGCGCGCGCGGACGCTGGTCTTGCCCATTTCCGGCTGGCGGGTGCGCACCAGGATCGCGCCGCCGATGGTGTTACGCCCGAACAGCGTGCCCTGCGGCCCGCGCAGCACCTCGACGCCATCGATATCGCCGAAATCGATCGCCCCGCCGACCGCGCGGCCGAGATAGACTTCATCGAGATAGATGCCGACGCCCGGATCGACCGCCGCGGTCGGATCGACCTGGCCTACGCCGCGGATGAACACCACCGATGCCGCGCTGTTGCCCGACAGCTGGCCGGCAGGCTTGAATTGCAGGCTGGGGGTGATGCGTTCCAGATCCTGCGTCTGCACGATCTGGCGCTGGTCGAGCATTTCCGAAGTGAACGCCGAAATCGCGACCGGCGTGTCCTGCAGGCTTTCCGCGCGGCGGCGGGCGGTGACGATGATCTCGCCCTCCTCCGCCTCGGCGGTGGCAGCGGGCGCGTCCTGCGCCACCTCTTGCGCGGCGGCGGCGGCAGGGATGGCGGCGATTGCCAGCGCGCCGATCGCGGCATGACAATGCAGGGCGGCAACCATCGTCGAACGAAGGCCAGTCATAGCATCCTCCCAAGACGGGGAGATCTGTCGCTCCCCTTTATCCACAGGCTACGCCGTCAAACGCTATTGTCAATAACTGTAATGCTACATTGCTATCATTGGGCGAGGGACGCCGCTACTCTGCGTCGGCAAGGATCAGCGCGTCGAGCGCGACCACCCCCTCACCCTTCGGATAGACGACGACCGGGTTCAGATCGATCTCGCGGATCGTGGGGCTTCCCGCCAGCACGCGCCCCAGCCCGGCGATCAACACCGCCACCGCCTCCACGTCGAGCGCGGGGCTGCCGCGATAGCCGTCGAACAGCGCCCCCTGCTTCAGCGCGCGCAGTTCGGCGACGATGGCGTCCGGGGTCAGGTCCACGGCCAACAGCCGGACGTCGTGGAGCAGCTCGGCGGTCACCCCGCCGAATCCGGCGAGGATCACCGGCCCCCATTCCGGATCGTTGCGCGCCCCGACGATCAGCTCGACCCCGCGCTTGCCCATCGCCTCGACCTGCGCCCCGTCGAGCGCGATCGACGCGTCATAGGCCGCGACATTGGCGAACAGCCGCTCCCACGCCTCGGCAAGCGCATCATCGTCGGCGATGTTCAGGATGACGCCGCCGGCATCGCTCTTGTGGCTGAGCGCCGCCGCCTGTGCTTTGATCGCGACCGGATAGCCGACGCGCGACGCGATCGCCTGCGCTTCCGCCACATCGGCGGCGAACCCGCCCGCCGGGAACGGAATGCCGACCGGGGCCAGCAGCTCCTTCGCACGATATTCGGGGATCACTCCGCCGGGCAGGTCGAGCGTCACCGGCGCCGCCTCCGCCGCCGTAAAGTCCCGCGCGGCATGGCGCAGCAGATGGCCCAGCGCCCGGAACGCCCGGTCGGGCGACGGGAAGTACGGCACGCCGATCGCGCGCAGTCCGGCAATGTATTCGCCCGGCACCGGTGCGCCATCGTCCAGCCCGGCGAAGATCACCGGCTTGTCCGGCGCCAGCGCGCGCACCGCATCGATGATCGGCGGAAACTTGCGCGCAGAGGTCGCGGCATCGGTCTGGATGATGCCGAACACCAGCGCGGCATAGGCATCGTCGGCCAGCAGCGGGATCAGCGTACGGCGATACAGGTCGGGATCGACCAACGCCTGCGCGGTCAGGTCCATCGGGTTCGACACCGGAATGAAGTCGGGCACCGCCGCGCGCATCGCCGCCGCCGTCTCCCCCGCCATCGCCGGCAGGTCGAGGCCGATCGCCTCGGCCAGGTCGAGCGTCAGCGCCTTGAACGCGCCGCTTTCGGTCAGCACCGCCGTGCCGCCGCGCCGCACCGGCTTCGCCCGCACTGCGATGTCGATAACGTCGCCCAGCGCTTCGAGGCTGTCGACCAGCACGACCCCGGCGCGTTCGACCTTCGCCTTCATCAGCTGCCAGTCGCCCGCCATCGCACCCGTGTGCGTCGCGGCACTTTCGCGCGCCGCGCTCGACGTACCGGGATGGAGCAGGACGATCGGCTTGCCCGCCGCGCGGGCGCGGTCGGCCAGTTTGAGGAAGTGCGCAGGCTGGCGGAATTGTTCGACGATCATCGCGATGGCCAGCGTCTGCGGATCGCCCAGCAGATGCTCGACATAATCCTCGACCCCCGACGCCGCCTCGTTCCCCGTCGACACCGATGCGGTGATGCCGAGGTCCTTCGCCATCAGCGTCGCGCCCAGCACCACCGCCATCGCGCCCGACTGGCTGACGATCCCGACCGAAGGCTTGTGCGTCAGGTCGAGCACCGGCGCCTCGACAAAGGTCAGCGGCACGCCGGCGGCATAGTTGACCAACCCGAGGCAGTTCGGCCCCTCGACCACCATGCCATACTCGGCCGCGATCCGTGCGACCTCGGCCTGCGCGGCCAAACCCTCCTCGCCCCCTTCGGCGAACCCGGCCGAAAAGATGATCGCCGCGCCGACGTTCCGCCGCGCCAACGCCTGTACCGCGCCCAGCACCGCCGGCCCCGGAATCGCCAGCACCGCCGTATCGACGCCGTCGGGCAGGTCGTCGATCGATTGCAGGCAGGGCCGCCCGTCGATCGTGTCGCGCTTCGGGTTGATCAGGTGGATGTCGCCGGCATAGCCGTGCCGTTCGAGATTGCGCAGGACGGAGTTCCCCAACGCCCCCGGCGTCGGCGACGCGCCGACGATGACGACCGAACGGGGGGTGAGCAGGCGGGAAAGGTCGGGCATGGCAGTTCTCTGAAGCCCCTCCCCTTCAAGGGAGGGGTTGGGGTGGGGCAGTGCGGCGAGCGGCGGTCTCGGACGAGGCATCCCCCGCCCCAACCCCTCCCCTAGAGGGGAGGGACTTTAAGCAGGTCAGGCTCCGGCGCGGTCCTTGTCGTACGCGCCCAGCCCCGGCTTGTAGCTCTTCTCGTCGATGAACTGGCGGATACCTTCCTTGCGACCTTCATTGTCGTAGGAATTGGCCGCTTCCTGCGCGCGGACCAGATAGTCCTCGGCATCGTCATAGCTCATCACGCCGACCCGGCGCATCGCGTCCTTGGTCGCCTTGAGCGCCACCGGATTCTTGGCCAGCAGCACCTTGGCCACCTCGGTCACCCGGTCCTTCAGCTGCGCCAGCGGCAGCGCTTCGTTGACCAGGCCCCATTCGGCTGCGGTCCGCCCATCGATATTCTCGCCCATCATCGCGTGGTACATCGCCTTGCGGAACGGCAGCAGCTCCTGCGCCACCTTCGTCGCGCCGCCGCCGGGCAGGATGCCCCAGTTGATCTCCGACAGGCCGAACTTCGCCTCTTCCGCCGCAAAGGCCAAGTCGCAGGAAAATAGCGGGCCGTATCCGCCGCCGAAGCACCAGCCATTGACCATCGCGATGGTCGGCTTCTGATACCAGCGCAGCCGCCGCCACCAGCCATAGCTCTCGCGCTGCGCCTTGCGCGTGCCGGCCAGCCCCTGCGATTCGGTTTCGCGGAAATATTCCTTCAGATCCATGCCGGCGGTCCAGGCCGGTCCCTCGCCCGACAGCACCAGCACGCCGACATCGTCGCGGAATTCCAGCGCGTCGAGCACTTCCATCATGTCGCGGTTGAGCGTCGGGCTCATCGCATTGCGCTTGTCGGGCCGGTTGAACCGGACCCAGGCGATGCGGTCCTCGACATCGTAGGCGACGACGCCGTTGCTGCTATATTCGGTCATGGTGCAAACCTTCTGCAGGCGCCGGCGAGCATGTTCGCCAGCGAGAATGTCGGATGGAAAGGGGACCGGCGCGCCGCGCGCCCGTTGCGTCAGATCGGATAATGGCCCGGCTGGGTCTCGATCGTGACCCAGCGCAGTTCGGTAAAGGCGTCGATCCCGGCCTTGCCGCCGAACCGGCCATAGCCCGATGCCTTGACCCCGCCGAACGGCATCTGCGCCTCGTCATGCACGGTGGGACCGTTGACATGGCAGATGCCCGACTTGATCCGCCTGGCGACGCCTAGCCCCCGCGCGGTGTCGCGGGTGAAGACCGACGCGGACAGGCCGTATTCGGTATCGTTGGCCAGCTCGATCGCATGGGCTTCGTCGCGGGCGCGGATGATGCCGACGACCGGGCCGAAGCTCTCGTCGCGAAACAGCTTCATGTCCGGCGTCACCTTGTCGATGACGTGCGCCGGCATCAGCACGCCGTTCGCATCGCCGCCATTGACCTGCACCGCGCCGGCGCCGACCGCATCCTCGATCAGCGATTTGACGTGATCGACCGTCTTCTGGTCGACCACCGCACCCAGCGGGGTCTTGCCTTCGCGGGGATCGCCGACCGCCATCGTGGCGACCTTCGCCTTGAACTTCTCGACGAACGCGTCCGCCACCGCGTCGACGACGATGATCCGCTCGGTCGACATGCAGATCTGGCCCTGGTTCATGAACGCGCCGAACGCCGCCGCCTTGACCGCTTCGTCGAGGTCGGCATCCTCCAGCACGATCAACGGCGCCTTGCCGCCCAACTCCAGCAGCACGGGTTTCAGATGCTCGGCCGCACGCTTGGCGATGATCCGGCCGACATGGGTCGATCCGGTGAAGTTGATCCGGCGGACATGGGCGTTGTCGATCAGCGCGCCGACGACCTCACCCGCGTCCTGCGGCGCGTTGGTCACGATCGAGACCGCACCGGCGGGCAGCGCCTCGGCAAAGGCTTCGGCGATCAGGCTGTGGGTACGCGGGCATTGCTCGCTCGCCTTCAGCACCACCGTGTTGCCGCATGCCAGCGGCACCGCGACCGCGCGCACGCCCAGGATGATCGGCGCGTTCCACGGCGCGATGCCCAGCATCACGCCGACCGGCTCGCGCAGCGCCATCGCGATGCAGCCCGGCTTGTCCGACGGGATCACCTCGCCGCCGATCTGGGTCGTCAGCGCGGCCGCTTCGCGCACCATGCCGACCGCCAGCATCAGGTTGAACCGCGCCCAGCCCTCGGTCGCGCCGATCTCGCCCATCATCGCATCGACGAACTGGTCGGCCTTGCCGGCCAGCGCATCTGCCGCCTTGGTCAGCGCGGCGCGGCGGGCATTGGGGCCGAGCGCCGACCATGCGGGAAAGGCGGCGGCGGCGGCGTCGACCGCTGCATTCGCCTCTGCCGGACCGAACGCCTCGGCCGTGGTCGCGACCGCACCGGTCACGGGGTTCATCCGGTCGAATGTTGCTGCGGACGCCATCGGCCCTCTCCTGATTTGTTATGTTTCATAGCCTAAATCGAGTCGCGGGCGGCGTCAATCAGGCAAATCACTTGAGGTGCAACCGGCCTGCCCCCTCCCCGTCACCCCGGGCTTGATCCGGGGTCCCGCTTCTTCTTCTGCGGATGACACGCCGCTATGCCGCCACCGCCGACTTGCCCCGCAACAGCAGCAGCGCGACCGCCGCGACCAGCGACCCGATCCCCATCAGCACCGCGACGATCTGCAACCCGTATCCCGCGGCGAACAGGAACCCGGCGACCATCGGTGCCAGCGCCGCCCCGCCCCGGCCGATGCCGATGACGAAGCCGGTCGCGGTGGCGCGGGCACTCGTCGGGAATCGCTCGGCGACCAGCGCGTAGAGGCCGACCACCCCGGCGTTGGTTGCGAAGCCGGCGGCGGCGGCGACGATCGACAGGCCGGTCAGGTCGCTCTGCGCCCGCCCGAACACGATCACCAGCACGGTCGACAACAGCATTGCGCCGATGGTCAGCGCCAGCAGCCGGAGCCTGCCGGTCAGCAGCCCCAGGATCAGCGATCCCGTCGCCCCGCCGATGCTGGCCCAGACCAGCACGCCCGCCGCCTGCGGCGCGGGAAAGCCCATGTCGACGACGATCTTCGGAATCCATTTCAGAATGAAATAGAAGGTCATGATATGCGCCAGATAGGCGATGGTCAGCGCCAGCGTGGTGCGCAGCAGTTGTGGGGAGAAGAGCGCGACGACCGGTGCCTTGGCGGCCACCGCGCGCGGCTCGGGATCGGGCAGCGCTGCGACGGGCGCATAGCCCATGCGCTTCAAGGTCGCGTTGATCCTTGCCAGCGCATTCGCCGGGCGACGGTGCATCAGGAACGCGACCGATTCCGGTGCGCGCCACAGCACGAGCGGCACGAACAGTGCGCTGCACAGCGCCCCGAACACGAACACCGCGCGCCAGTCATAATGGGTGAGCAAAACCGCCGACACCGACCCGCCGACAATGGTCCCGATCGGATAGCCCGCCGCCATCAACACGACGGCGAGCGAGCGATGCTTCGCATTGGCCGCTTCGGCGACGGCGGCGTTGGTCGATGCCAGCATGCCGCCGATGCCTAGGCCGGTCAGCACCCGCCAGATCGACAGGGTGACGATGCCCGCCGCGCTCGCCGCGCCCAACATGCCCAATGTCATCAGCGCCAGGCACGACAGGATCGTCGTGCGCCGCCCCAACCGGTCGGCGACACCGCCCAGCAGCAGCGATCCGATCGCCATGCCGACCAGCTCCATCGACAATACGATGCCCAGCGCCGCACGGTCGATCCCCCAGTCGGCGGCGATGCCGGGCGAAGCGAAGCTGATCGACAGCACGTCGAATCCGTCCAGCGCGTTCAGCCCGATCATGGTCGCGACGATACCCCATTGGAACCGCGACATCGGTGCCTGCTCGATCGCTATGCGTGGGTCATGCGCCACTTTGTGCACCCTCTCCGGAATTTTTTGTTATGCGGGGTAACATATACCGGTATGGTGGCCGCCGACAACCGGCATTGCCAGTCCACGCAATAATCCACACAAGCCTGTGGATAACTGTGGATAAGTCGGGACAACCCCTGTGGATAACTGCAGGCTGACGGGAGAGAGACGATGCCTACCCCACCCTTTCGGGCCGATCATGTCGGCAGTTTCCTTCGCCCCAAAGCACTGATCGAGGCGCGCGAGGCGTATCGTGCCGGCGCGATCGACGCGGACGCGCTGCGTGCGGCGGAGGATGCGGCAATCCGCGACGTGGTCCGCTTCCAGGAGGATCTGGGGCTGCAGGGCATCACCGATGGCGAATTCCGGCGCACCTATTTCCACACCGACTTCCTGCTCCAGCTCGATGGCGTGGAGGAAGCGGGCGGCACACAAGTAAAATTCCACCAACACGGCGGCAAGGCGTTGGAATATGCCCCACCGGTGATGAAGATCACGGGCAAGGTCGCCCATGCCCACGACATCCAGCGGGCCGACTATGAATTTCTCGCCAGCTGCACGACGCGCACGCCCAAGGTGACGATTCCGTCGCCGACAATGCTGCACTTCCGCGGCGGGCGCGATGCGATCGACGTCGCGACCTATCCCGATCTAGAGGATTTCTACGCCGATCTTGCCGCCGCCTATCGTGCGGAAATCGCCAGCCTCGCCGATGCGGGATGCCGCTATCTCCAGCTCGACGACACCAACCTCGCCTATCTCTGCGACACGACCCAGCGCGAAAATGCGCGGGCGCGCGGCATGGACCCGGATGCGCTGCCGCGGCTCTATGCGCGGCTTATCAACGAATCGATCCGCGATCGTCCCGACGACATGACCGTTTGCGTCCATCTGTGCCGCGGCAACTTCCGCTCGTCCTGGGCGGCGGAGGGCGGCTATGAACCGGTGGCCGAGGTGCTGTTCAACCAACTCGAGATTGACGGCTATTTCCTCGAATATGACGATCCCCGCTCGGGCGACTTCGCACCGCTGCGGCATTTGCCCAAGGGCAAGACGGTGGTGCTGGGGCTGGTGACGACCAAGCTCGGCGACCTCGAATCCGCCGACGACGTAAAGCGCCGCATCGACGAAGCCGCCCGCTTCGCGCCCCTCGACCAGCTGGCGCTGTCGCCGCAATGCGGTTTCTCCTCAACGGTCCACGGCAACGACATCGAGGTCGAGCAGCAGGCGGCGAAGCTGCGGTTGGTCCTGGACGTCGCGCGCGATGTGTGGGGATAAGGCGCAGCGCATGCAAAGCGTCAAGATCGCGATACGGGCTGCCTGCCCGCATCGCGATTGATCTGAATAGCATCTCGAGCGACCAACCTCGGACCGTGGTAGAAACGCGAACAGCCCGCTGGTCTTTCGGCCAGGGGCTGTGTGTCGTTGAAACGCGAGCGGCCCGTGTGTCTGCGACAGGCGGGCCGTGTGTTGTATAGTTTGGTTGCGGGGACAGGATTTGAACCTGTGACCTTCAGGTTATGAGCCTGACGAGCTACCGGGCTGCTCCACCCCGCGCCACCATGGTCGCCCTGTTGGGCGGAAGGGGTGTTATGACGAGTGTGAATGGATATGTGCACCGGCTTCAATGCCTGGCGACGACCTACTCTTCCACTGCTTAGGCAGTAGTACCATTGGCGCGGTTTGGTTTCACGGCCGAGTTCGGGATGGGATCGGGTGGTTCACAAACGCTATAGCCACCAGGCAATGAAGCGGGTGCACATGTTTTTCAAATCGGTGTTTCAAGGGCTGAGGGTTTCAACCACGTGTGTCAGCCAGTGCTGACGTTGGGGGTGTGAACTCTCTGGCATCCATAAAAGTAGTACTTTTATGGAAACCTGTTTCAAGCGCGAATAGGACAATTAGTATCGGTTAGCTTCACGCATTACTGCGCTTCCACATCCGATCTATCGAGGTCGTGGTCTCCGACCGTCCTAAGAAATCTTATCTTGAGGGAGGCTTCCCGCTTAGATGCTTTCAGCGGTTATCCCGTCCATGCATAGCTACCCTGCTGCGCCGTTGGCACGACGACAGGTACACCAGAGGCATGTTCACCCCGGTCCTCTCGTACTAGGGGCAACTCCTCTCAAATTTCGACGCCCACGGCAGATAGGGACCAAACTGTCTCGCGACGTTCTGAACCCAGCTCACGTACCACTTTAATTGGCGAACAGCCAAACCCTTGGGACCTGCTCCAGCCCCAGGATGTGATGAGCCGACATCGAGGTGCCAAACAACCCCGTCGATATGAGCTCTTGGGGGTTATCAGCCTGTTATCCCCGGCGTACCTTTTATCCGTTGAGCGATGGCCCTTCCACGAGGGACCACCGGATCACTATGACCGACTTTCGTCTCTGCTCGACTTGTCAGTCTCGCAGTCAGGCTGGCTTATGCCATTGCACTCTAACAGACGGTTTCCAACCGTCCTGAGCCAACCTTCGCGCGCCTCCGTTACTCTTTAGGAGGCGACCGCCCCAGTCAAACTACCCGCCACAGAGGGTCCCTCAACCAGTTTCATGGTTGCAGGTTAGACATCAGAAAACAACAGGGTGGTATTTCACCTATGGCTCCACACCGGCTGGCGCCAATGCTTCAAAGCCTCCCACCTATGCTACACAGTTCTTTCCTAATGCCACTCTGAAGCTGCAGTAAAGGTGCACGGGGTCTTTCCGTCTAACCGCGGGTACTCCGCATCTTCACGGAGAATTCAATTTCGCTGAGCATGTCCTGGAGACAGTGGGGAAGTCGTTACGCCATTCGTGCAGGTCGGAACTTACCCGACAAGGAATTTCGCTACCTTAGGACCGTTATAGTTACGGCCGCCGTTTACCTGGGCTTCATTTCAGAGCTTGCACCCCTCCACTTAACCTTCAGGCACCGGGCAGGCGTCAGGCCCTATACGTCGTCTTGAAGCCGACTTAGCAGAGCCCTGTGTTTTTGCTAAACAGTCGCTACCCCCTGGCCTGTGCCCCCTGATAGAGCTTGCGCTTAATCAGGGCCTCCTTCTTCCGAAGGTACGGAGGCAATTTGCCGAGTTCCTTCAGGACACTTCTCTCAAGCGCCTTGGTATACTCTACCTGACCACCTGTGTCGGTTTCGGGTACGGTCTATACGGTGGGGCTATTTCCCGGGACAGCTTCGAAGCCGGATCAATCCGATAAGATCCGACAACACACGCCATCCGTCACACACCACCAGGCCCACGAATATTAACGTGGTTCCCATCGACTACCCCCTTCGGGCTCGTCTTAGGGGCCGGCTCACCCTGCGCGGATTAGCCTTGCGCAGGAACCCTTGGTCTTTCGGCGAGAGGGCATCTCACCCTCTTTATCGCTACTCATGTCTGCATTCGCACTTCCGATACCTCCACGGTCCATTACCAGACCGCTTCACAGGCGTACGGAACGCTCCGCTACCGCGTACACAAAGTGTACACCCTAAGCTTCGGTGCGTGTCTTGAGCCCCGTTACATCTTCGCCGCAGGAACCCTTGTTTAGACCAGTGAGCTGTTACGCTTTCTTTAAAGGATGGCTGCTTCTAAGCCAACCTCCTGGTTGTTTTGGGATTCCCACATGCTTTCCCACTTAGACACGACTTGGGGACCTTAGCTGTAGGTCAGGGCTGTTTCCCTTTTGACGACGGACCTTAGCACCCGCCGTCTGTCTCCCGGATATCACTCTTATGTATTCGGAGTTTGGTTAGTATTGGTAGATCTCGCGACCCCCGCAACCATCCAGTGCTCTACCCCATAAGGTGTCCATCCGAGGCACTACCTCAATAGTTTTCGCGGAGAACCAGCTATTTCCCGGCTTGATTGGCCTTTCACCCCTAAACACAACTCATCCGGTAACTTTTCAACGTTAATCGGTTCGGACCTCCAGTGGGTGTTACCCCACCTTCATCCTGGTCATGCCTAGATCGCCGGGTTTCGGGTCTAATCCATCAAACTCAGTCGCCCTATTCAGACTCGCTTTCGCTGCGCCTACACCTAACGGCTTAAGCTTGCTTGATAGATTAAGTCACAGACCCATTATGCAAGAGGTACGCTGTCACACCCTAAAGATGCTCCAACTGCTTGTAGGCAATCCGTTTCAGGTACTGTTTCACTCCCCTCATCGGGGTGCTTTTCACCTTTCCCTCACGGTACTAGTTCGCTATCGGTCATGTACGAGTATTTAGGCTTGGAGGGTGGTCCCCCCATGTTCAGACAGAATTACACGTGTTCCGCCCTACTCGAGTCCTGATACATCACTTTCGCATACGGGGCTGTCACCCGCTATGGCCGTCCTTTCCAGAACGTTCTGCTAGTTGAATATCAGGCACTGGCCTGGTCCGCGTTCGCTCGCCACTACTAACGGAATCTCGGTTGATGTCTTTTCCTCCGGGTACTGAGATGTTTCAGTTCGCCGGGTTCGCTTCTCGAAACCTATGTATTCAGTCTCAAGATACCTTGCCCAATTAACCCTGCATGCCGTTTCCAACAGTCAGGATTAATCGGATAGGTGGGTTTCCCCATTCGGAAATCGTCGGGTCAAAGGTTGCTCACACCTCACCGACGCTTATCGCAGCGTGCCACGTCCTTCATCGCCTGTACATGCCAAGGCATCCACGAATTGCCCTTACCTCACGCTTGAGAGTCCACACCACCAACGACAACACTGGATCGACGTTCGCTAGAACGACGACACGAAACTCGGCAGAGCAGTGTCACGTGGCTTGTATCGGTGTGGTTGAAAATCGCTCAGCCTTGATGTGATGAACGCTGCTTCGTCGGAGTTGCTGACGAACCTTGCGGCTCGCGCTTCCCTTCCGAACCAACGCCTCACGGCATCGATTTGAAAAAACCATTCACAATGTCAAAAATCGGAAGCGGCGTACTAACGCCGTCCCACCTCGTGTCAACCACGAGGAACTCGTTCGCTTCATCAATAGAGGTTAGTCTTGCTCGCTTCGCTTCGCAGGA